>NZ_JBPNXV010000001.1:0-2035185 GCF_051235805.1 Pseudothermotoga sp. U03pept
TCGCCCTCTCTACTACATTCACCGTCTCGTTCGTCGCTACACTCGCCTGCTGTGCCCCTTGTTGTATCTGATTCAAGATCTGTCCTATCTTGTCTGTAGCTTTCTTACTCTCCTCTGCAAGTTTTCTTATCTCATCTGCTACCACCGCAAAGCCTCTTCCTGCTTCCCCTGCTCGTGCTGCCTCTATCGCTGCGTTCAATGCCAATAGATTTGTTTGCTCTGCTATAGAGTTTATCGTTTGTACTATCTCTCCTATGTTCTTTGCCCTTTCACTCAGTTGACTGACTGCTTTCTCTGTCTGTGTGGCTTTCTCTTTTGTCTGTGTGATTATCTGAGCTATCAACTGTACTGCTTTTTCTCCTTCTTTTGCTGCACTATTCACCTGCGAGGCTTTCTCTGTCAATTCTTGTGCTGATTTAGATACATTCTGTGCACTTGCTGCAACTTCTTGTATGCCGCTTGTTACCTCTTGTATCGATGCAGATGCGTTCTGTGCTGATTTGTTCACTTCTTCCATCTGTGAGGATAACTCTTCTGATGTGGCACTCACTTCTTCTGCTGTCGAAGCAAGGTTCTCTGCAGAAGCATGTATCTGGTTTGAACCTTCTGTTATTGCCTTCATTGACTCTTTCAATGACTCAGCCATCTGTTCGAGTGCCTGCGCCATTTGTGCTACTTCATCCTTGCCTTTCGCTTCGAACTTCACAGTCAAATCTCCTTTGCCAAATTCTACTGCTTTATTTGCAAGCACCTTTATTGGCTTGGAGATCGAGGAAGCTACAAAGAATATGAGCAGCGCTGCTATAGCTATCAATCCAATGAAGAGCGACAAGACTATCATAGTCAGTCTGTTCACTTGTGCAAGTACTTGCTCTTCAGGAACACTGACACCAAAGGACCAACCCTTTGCGGTGTTTATTGGTGTATAAAAGACAAGATCTACCTCACCATCTGGTTTGATCACTTTACCAAGTCCACTTTCACCAGCAAGCATCTTTCTTGCCATCTCTTCTAATCCCTTGTAGCCTTCCTTAGAAGCCTCTGTGATTTTCAGCTTCATAACAACTTCCTTGTTTGGATGTGCAAGGATCAAACCAGTTGAATCGACGACCCAACCGTAACCTGCTTTACCTATCTTGATCTCTGATGCGACCTTGCTTATAGTGTCAAGTAACACAGTCGCAGCAAAAAGACCAATTGTCTTGTTGTTTTCATCCTTTACCGCAGCCGCAACGACAAAGACGTTCTTTCCCGTTGCCCTGGACACCAATGCATCACTTATTGCAACGTCCTGTCCTTGTTTCATGATTTTGATAAAGTAATCTCTGTCTGAAACTTGCGCAACATTGCCCAAGGTAGTTGGAGCAGAACCATCTGGATAGGCTATGAAAGCCATCTCGATGTAAGGTTTGTTCTTCAAACGTGGTGGTAGGTAGTTTTTCATCAGATCGTCCCAGTTGCCGGTTTTTAGTGCGTTCATGACTGCGTTCGTACCAGCAAGCCATTCAACTTCTTTAACGATTCCATTGAGCCATTCATCGATAATGTCTGATGCCTTACCTGATACTTCCAGTGCCATTTCCTCAACATTTGAGCTGAAGGATGTCTTGACCTGAAGAAAAGTTAACAGCGCCACAACAGCAACGATTGCCACAACTGGCACTAAGATCAGTACCAGCATCTTTCCTCTCAAGCTCTTCACAAAAACCTCCTCCTTACAAAGGATTATATAACTACTGAACACTTGTGTGACAAAGGAATATTTTAGAAAAAAAGCCTACTTGGTGATACTAATCTATTAGATTTTCGTCAGCATTGCAATAAACTGTAGTAATTGTAAAATTCACAGAGGTCTGCAGACTGATACGTTCGTTTTTTGACATGTCAACTTTTGGAACTAAATAATGTATTTTTACAGCAGACGGATGCGTAGAGCTGTTTACCTTAGCTAACTGATGACTTTGTTTATCGACTCATATGGTCTACTTATATGATTTGTTTGATATAAAATAAAAGTGAGGTGATAGAATGAAGATGCTGCTGATTTTGGTGTTGTTGGTATCGGTGAGTGTTTTTTCTTTCAATGTACTTGTTCCGGCTGGTCCAACTGTAGTCAGTGTAGTTGGATTGCTTGAAGGAAGAGTCACATCAGAGGTGCCTTTGAAGATCGATTTTTGGAGAACACTCGATCAAGTGAACGCCCAGATAACTGCAAAGTCTGTTGACATAGTGATTCTGCCTGTGTCAATAGGTACAACGTTGTATTTGAAAAACGTAGATTTGAGACTTGCTGCTGTGACGCTTTGGAGTGGTTTCTACGTAGTTACAAAGGATCTACAGCTTGGTTCCTTAGAAGATCTCAATGGCAAAGAGATCTACACTCCACAAGGAAAAGGGCAAACTGGTGACGTTTTGACAAGGTTTTTGATAGGTAGGTACAACTTGTCCAACACATCGATCAAGTATGCGGTTCAAAATGAGATAGTTGCGCTCATGAGTGCGGGAAAGGTAAAGATAGCTGTTCTTCCTGAACCATTTGTCACCCTTGCTGTGAAGAACGCCTCTGCATCTATTGCCTTTGATCTACAAGAGATTTGGTCAAAACTCACCGGCAAACCTGCCCAGCTACCAATAACGGGAGTCTTTGTTAGAGGTGATCTGCTCGAGAAATCAGAACAGCTGTTATTTGCACTTGAAGCACTGAAAAGATCAATTGATTACGCAATGCAAAATAAAAGAGAGGTCTCTGAACTTTCTGCAAAGTATTTGGGTGGCATGAACCCTGCTGTCATAGAACAGGCGCTGGAAAGAACGATTTATAGGTACAACTCTGCCAAAGAAAAGAAAGAAGAGATCATCTTCTATCTGAGTGTTGTCAATCAAATAGAACCAGAGGCTGTGCCCAGAGTGCCAGATGACGACTTTTTCGCGTTTTAAGTGGTTTTTACTCGGCACTGTTTTTCTGATAGCTGTTTGGTATATTGCTTCATTGTTTGTCGGGAGTTCTTTGATCTTTCCTGCTCCACATTCTGTACTTGTGCAGATCTTTGAACTTGCAAGTTCTGGAAAATTGTTTCTTTATCTATGGCAAACCTTTTACAAAGCCTTCTTGGGATTGTTTCTCGCATTGCTGATTGGTTTGGTGCTTGGTTTTCTAATAGGTGTGTTTAGGAGTTTTTATGAGCTCTTTCGACCACTGTTGATGGTCATTAGATCTGTACCGATCGTTTCGTGGTTGAGTACTGTGATACTCCTATGGGGTATAGGTTCAAAGAGTGTGATTTTCATCGTGTTCATTACTCTTCTTCCCTTAGCCATCTTCAACATCGCTGAAGGAGTACGAACGGTGGATATCAGATTGCTTGAGATGGCAAAGGTCTATTCTGTGAAAAAGAAAAAGGTTTTCGTGAAGATCTATCTTGGTTCGCTTCTACCTTTCTTGCTCAGTACGATCAACCTCAGCATTGGTGGAATGTGGAAGGCTGCTATTGTTTCTGAGTATTTGATCGGAGACAATGGACTTGGATTACAGATCTTTCAGTCAAAGTTTTATGTAGATACCCCCAAGGTATTTGCCTTTACCCTGAGTGCGGTTGTCTTTGGACTTGTGCTTGAGCTCATATTTTCTTCAATCTGGGAGAGATATTTTGGTGAAAAAAGTTCTTGAGTTAACCAACGTGTGCAAAGATTTTGGAAAGCTGAAGGTACTCAAAGACATAACTTTAACTGTCTGTGAAGGAGAGTCTGTTGCAATAGTTGGTAAGTCGGGTTGCGGAAAGACAACTCTTTTGCGAATCATCGCATCTCTTGAAAGTCCAAGTTGTGGAGAGGTGAAAAGAGAATTTCAGAGAATCGGTTATGTTTTTCAAGAAGATCGATTGATACCTTGGTGTACGGCATATGAAAATCTGTTCTTTGTGTGTGAGGAAGATGAGAAGATACTTGACGTCTTAAGGCTCGTTGGTCTTGAGAGTTTCAAAGATTACAAGCCAAGAAAGCTGAGCGGTGGCATGAGGCAGAGGCTGAATTTGGCGCGGGCTATAGTAACGAATCCTGGTTTGATTCTTTTCGATGAACCGTTTCAGAGCTTGGATCTTGTGACAAAGTCAAAGTTGATCGACGATCTACGAGTGATACTGAAAAAGGTTGGTACGACATACATATTGGTCACTCACGACATAAGAGAAGCAGCTTGTCTATCTCAAAGGATATATGTCCTTGCCGGTCAGCCAGCGACGATAGTCGAACGAATTGATCTTGACAGAGAAATCGGCGATCTGTTCGATCCCGAGCTTCTGCACGTAGAACAAAGAATTCTCTCACTGGAGAGAGAAAACGATCGTTGACTCAACTTCTGTTTAGAAAAGATTCCCAGATAGCTTTCTGCGTGTATATTTCGATGATTCAGAGTCCACCTGTGATCCAACAATGAAGAGCTTTGTTCTGCAAAGGTGTTATCATTTGATAGGACGATTCTACCAAGGGGTAAGGTTTTCGATCTAACTGATCGTTGAAGGAGGGGTTAAGATGTGGATGGTGATCTCTGACACTCACGACAATCTCTTAAAGATAAGACATTTCATTGAAGAGGCAATTAGAAGAGGTGTCACCCATGTGTTTCATTGTGGGGATATCGTTTCGCCATTTGCGCTGAGTGAGATTATGAACGATGGCTTCGATCTGCATGGTGTCTTTGGCAACAACGACGGAGAGATCATTCTGCTCAATCAAAAGTCCTCTGGAAGGATCAGAAAAGGACCACTCGAACTCTTGATCGATGGTTACAGAATACTTTTGATGCACGAACCTTCTGCCCTCGATGCGTTGCTGGAATCGAATTACTACGACTTTATTTTTTATGGACATACACACAGAGTAGACATGAGAAGAACCGAAAAAACGGTCTTGATAAACCCAGGTGATGCGAGTGGCTATCTTGCCAAGGAGGCAACGGTCGTCTTTGTAAACCCGCAGACCAAAGAAGTAGAGCTTTATCGAGCCTGAAAGATGTATTATCTGGAAAGTCATTTATTTCTGGACCTTCGAAGTGTATATTACATTTGAATTGCTTTGATTTGTGCATTCGGATAACACACCCAACTATTGCAACATATGTGTAATATAAAAGTGGACAAGCCGTTTCTTATGTGCACTGTTTTTAATTGATTTTCCCTGGTTTATGGTTTAACATTCAGAGAGGTGTTTGCTGTGTTTGAGAATCTTCAGGAGAAGTTAGGCAAAATATTCAAATCAATAACTGGTCAGGGAAGATTGACCGAAAAGAATATCAGCGAAGCAGTCAGGCAGGTTAAACTGTCTCTGCTCGAAGCTGATGTGAACTTCAAAGTTGTAAAAGAATTCATAGATTCCGTGAAAGAAAAGGCACTCGGTGAAGAAGTGCTGAAAAGTTTCACTCCTGATCAGCAGTTCATCAAGATCGTTCGTGATGAGCTGATAAACATAATGGGGAACTCTGCTGTGCCTTTGAATTTGAAGCACCATCCCTCTGTTGTGATGCTCGTGGGTCTTCAGGGAAGTGGAAAGACTACCACAGCCGCAAAACTTGCAAACCATCTGAGAAGATCTGGTAGGAATGTCCTGCTCGTT
This sequence comes from Pseudothermotoga sp. U03pept, assembly GCF_051235805.1. Taxonomy (NCBI): domain Bacteria; kingdom Thermotogati; phylum Thermotogota; class Thermotogae; order Thermotogales; family Thermotogaceae; genus Pseudothermotoga; species Pseudothermotoga sp. U03pept. Next base: position 5,608 of record NZ_JBPNXV010000001.1, read on the forward strand.
GCTGCTGATACATACAGACCTGCAGCGATAGACCAACTTGAAAAGCTCGGCAGATCCATTCAAGTGAATGTTTTCGTAGGAGACAGAAAGGATCCTGTGAAGATAGTGAAAGAAGCTCTCCAACATGCCAAGAACTCACAGTACAACGTGATCATTCTCGACACAGCCGGCAGACTCCATATAGACGATGAGATGATGAGAGAGCTGGAGCAAGTTAGAGAACTGTCACAGCCAGATGAGATTCTCATGGTCGTCGATGCGATGGTTGGACAAGATGCGGTTAATTCTGCAGCGGAGTTCAACAGAAGACTTGAGCTCACTGGTTTCATCGTAACCAAAATGGATGGAGATGCGCGTGGTGGTGTGATTCTTTCAATCAGTCATGTCACGGGAAAACCTGTGAAATTCGTTGGTGTTGGAGAAAAGATAGATGCATTTGAACAGTTTCACCCAGATAGAGTTGCAGCGAGAATTCTCGGTATGGGTGATGTACTGACTTTGATCGAAAAAGCAGAGAAAGAACTCGATGCGCAGAAGATGGAAAAAATGGGGAAGAAGATGTTACAAGCCGAGTTCACGCTCGAAGATTTTCAAGAGCAACTCAAAGAGATGAAAAAGCTTGGTCCTCTCTCATCGCTGATGGAGATGTTGCCTGGTGCACCAAAAGTGGATCTACAAGCGAGTGAACAACAGTTAAAACGCGTCGAAGCGATAATCAATTCCATGACGCCAGAGGAAAGAAGAAATCCCAGGGTTTTGAACGCGAGCAGAAAGCAAAGGATAGCAAAGGGTAGCGGCACAACGGTTCAAGATGTGAACAAACTCCTCAAATCTTATGAAGAGATGAAAGAGATGATGAAGAGGTTAAAACACGGGAAGCTCAGACTTCCGTTCAAAATATGACAGGAGGTGTAAAGGTGGTAAGGATAAGATTAACTCGCATGGGAAAGAGGCACATGCCTTTCTACAGGATCGTAGTGGTGGACTCAAGGAAAAAACGTGACGGAGCGTACATCGAGTCTATTGGGTATTACAACCCTCTCAAAGAACCTGCACAAATCAATCTAAACGTCGAGAAAGCAACTGAGTGGATTCTAAAAGGAGCGCAGCCGAGTGACACGGTTGCAGATATTCTGAGCAAAGCTGGGGTTCTGAAGAAAGTTCACGAGATCAAATACGCGAAAAAGGAGAAAAGTGATGAAGGAGTTAGTTGAGTACATTCTCAAGGGTATAGTGAAACACCCTGAAGACGTCGTTGTAGTAGAGTTTGATGAAAATGACAGTAAAGTCATCGAGATAGTGGTGAACGAAGAAGACGTAGGTCAAGTAATTGGCAAGGATGGCAGAACGATTAAGTCTCTCAAAGTTTTGCTATCAGCACTTTTGGACAACGAAGATTTCACTCTAAGGGTGATAAGGTGAAAGACTACGTTGTTGTTGGTACAATCGCAAAAACGCACGGCTTATTTGGAGATGTAAGAATTAAACCAACGACAAATGTGCTTGAGATCTTCAAAGAGCTGAAAGAACTTTTCATATACGACAGTTCTCGCAATGAAGTGTACAAAGTTGAGTTAGAGCATATCAAGAGAAGTGGAAAAACATTCCTTGCCAAATTAGTTGGAATTGACGACGAAAGAACTGCAAAACAGATCGTGGGACTTGATTTGGTTGTGAAAGTCGAGAATTTGCCAAGGTTGAATTCACCTGATGAATATTACTACTACGAATTACTCGATTTAGATGTCTATGATCAAAACGGCGATTTTTTGGGCAAGATTTGTGACATCATCACCACAGGTTCCAATGAAGTTATAGTGGTGAAAAACAACGAACAAGAGATCTTGCTGCCGATGATACACGATTACGTGATAGGATTTGAGAGACAAAGGCGTTTGGTTGTCAAGATGCCGGAGTGGATTTAATGAGAATTTTGATAGCGACCATCTTTCCAGAGTTTGTAGCTTCAGTCAGGGAATACGGAGTCATTGGTCAAGCTGTGAAGAACGAGGTACTGCAAATAGAGATTTTGAATTTCAGAGATTTCACAGAAGATAAGCACAGAGTCGTCGACGATTATCCTTACGGTGGAGGTCCTGGTATGGTGATGAAACCAGAGCCATTTTTCAGGGTTTACAATTACTGCAGTGAAAAGTACGGTGGTCTCTTTACAGTCTTGACCTCACCGCAGGGAATAAGATTTGATAACAGCGTTGCGAAAAGTCTTTCACAGAAGGAGAATTTATTGATCTTCTGTGGGAGATATGAGGGCGTTGATGAGCGAGTAAGCAAGATCGTAGATCTTGAGTTATCAATAGGAGACTATGTTCTCAGCGGTGGAGAGCTCGCGGCAATGGTGATCTGTGATGTTGTGAGTAGGTTTGTACCAAAGGTGGTCGAAGAGGAATCTGTGAAGAGAGATTCCTTTTACAGCGATTTACTGGATTATCCTCATTACACACGTCCGGCGGATTTCAACGGTATGAAGGTCCCAGAGATTCTCCTGAGTGGAGATCATGAGAAAATAGAGCTGTATAGGACTGCAGAAAGTCTGAAGAGAACGGCACTACGTAGACCAGATCTTTTCATAAAAAGGCAATTCTCAGAGCAAGAGAAAAAAGCTCTGATTTGGCTTATTAGGGAGTTGAAAGACAATGCTGAGTGATGTACGAGTAGCGTTGATACATTATCCTGTCCTTGGGAAAGATGGTAGAATTGTCTCAAGTGCCGTTACAAATCTCGATGTGCATGATATTGCTAGGACAGCGCGAACTTACAATCTGAAAAAGTATTATGTGGTGACAAATCTTCCTGCGCAACAAGAAGTTGTCAGAACGGTACTCAGATATTGGATCGATAGTTATGGCAGAGAGAGGAATTTCAGTAGAACCCAGGCTCTTGAACTTGTTGAAATAAGATCATACATAGAAGAGGTTCTTGAAAGCATAAAACAGGACACAGGTAAGGAACCATTGAAGTTTTTCACCTCAGCTAGGAAGAGGCAAAATTCTTTGAGTTATCAAGAGGCACGGTCTTTGATTAGAACCACTGATAGACCTGTTCTAATATTTCTTGGTACCAGCTGGGGCTTAGCCAATGAAGTTCTACAGATCTGTGACTATGCGCTGGAGCCAATTCGTGCGGGATCTGATTACAACCATCTTTCGGTTAGGGCGGCAGCAGCGATAATCATCGACAGGCTTATTGGAGAAAAGGAGGGATAAACTATGAGCATGGACAACCTCGTGAGGATAGTTGAAAAAGATCAGTACAAGCAGTTGCCAGAGTTCAGACCAGGTGACACTGTGAGAGTTCATGTCAAAGTCGTCGAAGGTGGTAAAGAGAGAATACAGGTTTTCGAAGGAATAGTGATCAGTATCAGAGGTTCTGGTTTGGGCAAAACCTTTACCGTCAGAAAGATTGCCAGCGGCGGAGTAGGTGTCGAAAGGACATTTCCATATCACGCACCAGTTGTTGAAAAAATCGAAGTGGTGAGAAAATCGTTAGCGCGTCGTGCGAAGTTGTACTACATAAGAGATGTCAAGGGCAAGATCAAACTCAAGGAACGCAAAGAGAAGGAGTCCAAGGAGTAAGATGGCTCCGAAAAGAAGTTTAAAGAAAGAGGCAATAGAGTGGGGAAAAGCCCTGCTCTATGCCATTGTTGCAGCCACGATCATCAGGCTGTTTGTTTTTGAGACGATGCTTGTACCAACTGGTTCGATGATTCCCACGATCAACATTGGCGACAGACTGTTCATTGAGAAGATCACCTATACTGCTCGGGAACCTGAGATAGGCGATATTGTCGTTTTTTGGTCACCTTTCATCGATGAACGCGCCCAGACAATGCTTCGCTGGTTCGACAAATTCATGGATCTTTTCGCCCCGGCAAAGTTCAAAGGACATGTAAAGTATGTCAAGAGACTTGTTGGAAAAGCTGGCGATGTTTTACAGATAAAGCTGGGTGAGGATGGGAATTACCATCTTTTCGTGAACGGTAAGATTCCCGATGGTTTTGAGAAAAGAGTGTATGCACCTGAGGGGATCTTTGAGAATCCCGACCTTTTGAAACTTTTCATCGAGGCAAGTCGCTTGAGAGAAAAGACCACTGAGTACAGGGCGTTTTTGCAAAACCTGGCAAGGCAGAACTCGTACACGGCAAATCTTGTTTTCTCCGTTGTTGGTGGTATGTACCCTGTACCGTTGGGAATACCGTTTGACAAAACCTACGATGAAATCTACAGAGATATAGACTTGTCCAAGTACGTACGCAAAACCTCAAATGGTATAGAAGTAGAAGTACCTCAAGGTTTCTACTTCATGATGGGTGACAACAGCAAAGACAGTTTTGACAGCAGGTACTTTGGATTTGTACCGGTAGATCACCTCATTGGAAGACCCATATTGCGCATATGGCCATTGAAAAATTTCGGACCAGTACAGGGGAGATAGTTTTTCTCCCCTTTTATTTTTGTCAATAGGGGGTATAAAGATGAACAATCTCAACATAGTGGATCATCCACTGATTAAGCACAAACTTACAATAATGAGAAACAAATCAACCGGTCCAAAGGAATTTCGCGAACTTCTTAGAGAAATAACTTTTCTTCTTGCTTACGAAGCAACAAGAAAGATCGAGACACTTCAATTTGAAATTGAAACACCCCTTGAAAAGACCACAGGATATGCGATCGAGGACAAAAAAGTTGTAGTCGTTCCCATACTCCGTGCAGGCCTTGGCATGGTAGACAGTATCTTGGAACTTTTGCCGAATGCCTCTGTTGGTCATATCGGTGTCTACAGAGATCCTCAGACTTTGAGGCCTGTTGAATATTACTGCAAGTTGCCAAATGTGAGAGACGCGACAGCAGTTTTCGTGCTCGATCCAATGCTTGCAACCGGATTTTCTGGTGTACACGCAGTGAAAATACTTAAAGAAAAAGGAGCAGCGAACGTAATTTTTGTTTCCCTCATCGCCGCACCAGAAGGTGTCCGACAGTTCGAGATTCATTGTCCTGATGTTCCCATATACACGGCAGCTCTTGACAGGCAACTGAATGAGCATGGGTACATCTTGCCTGGTTTAGGTGACGCAGGCGATAGATTGTACAGAACAAAATGAGCGGCTAATGCCGCTCTTCTTGTGCTCATTCAGCTAGTTATGATGAGCGAGATAGATTCTCAAAAACTCATGATTCGAAAATAAAGGTGTAGATTTTGAATGGATGAAATTCCAATGGGAAGTCGACAGTTTGTCTTTCTTCTTCGAGAATATTAGCTAACTGCAACGTTTTATCATTCCAGGGAGTTTGCAACAGAAGTCTGCCGGATGTTCCGAGTATCTCTACCAATCTCAACACGATATCTCCATGTTCGTTTTTTCTGAGGCTTGTTAGCTTGAAGTTGTTGGGTGATATCTTTAACAAGCATTGAGGTATTGTCAATCTCCCTCTTGCAACAATAAGCGGTTTGTTCAAATCCTCTGATTCCTTGACCACCGTCTTGATCTCATTGTCGGAGTGGATGTATACAGAATATGTGAACTCGTGAAAGCCCTCATCTGCAAAGAAATCGGGGAATATTCCAGCTTTTATGAGTGATAATCCTACAACATTCTGATCAACTGTGTAACCGTATTTCCCGTCGTTCAAGATTGCCACTCCAAAGTCTGTCTGGGACAGATCAACCCATCTATGTGCAGGGACTTCAAAACGGGCTTGTTCGTGTTTTGAGTTCTTGTGAGTGGGCCTTTCAATGAATCCACCTGAGATATCGAATCTTGCTTTTCTTGTTAAAACGGTGCTTGGAAAATATGCTCTGAGCAAAGCTCTCCTCGTGTGCCAATCGATCTTTGTTTTGATATCCAATCTCTTCGAGTTTTTCACGAGAATATAGTCCTGTGTAATCTTACTTCCTTCAGCTTCGTATTCTACTCTGATAATTTCTCTTACAGGTCCTGACTCGATTCTTGATATTCTGGAAGCCTTTAGTTCAAAGCCTGTTCTTTCTACACCATCTGCTATATCCCAGTTGTCCCAATAATAAGGAATGTTCTTGTGCATTTTTAAAATGTTCCCGTGGTCGTTGAATGCTAATTTCTCTAATTTCTTATCGTATATTTGTATGGTTCCATCTTCTTTCACAGAGATTTTCAGATACTCGTTTTCCATTGAATAGCAGTTACCTTCTTTGGGCTGCTCAGACCAGTCGCTGTTTATTCCGCAAACGTTCAGTTCTATTTTTGAAAGCGGTTCAATCTCACGATCGATAAAGTAAATGTATCTACCATCGAAGGTTTTCTGGGTGAGTACAGATCTTTCATCGAAGGATAGTTTAAGGTTTTCGTTCAAAGAAAAAACACATTTCTTGGGGAATGAAGAAGGATTGAAGATAGAAATCACATTTGCGCTTTTGTCTATAGTCAAATGATCAAGAGCTTCTTCGAAAATCTCTGTGGCTTTTCTCTTTACATATGAAAGTTCTTTTTCAGCATCTTGGTACACTTCTTTGATCGACGAACCAGGTAGAATGTCGTGAAACTCGTTTCTCAAGACGATTTTCCACAGCTCGTCTAATTCAGTCGAATAGTTATCTGTACAAAAGGCAGAAGCGATTTCTGCAAGATAAAGGGCATCTTCTGCCTCTTTGTGGAGTTTTTTTACATTTGACTGAGAGGTATAAGTGCCTCTGTGACACTCAAGATAAAGTTCATCGTCCCAGATTGGAAGATTCTTCTGAAGTTGTAACGACTCGAAATATTTCTCAACACTTTGGATTTCGAGTCTTGGAAGATTCGGAAATTCCTTTAGGATACGATAGTTTTGCAACATCTCTTCGGTAGGACCACCACCACCATCACCGTAGCCAAAAGAAAGAAGTACCCTGTCTGTCAGTTCTTTCTGTCTAAAATTCTTCCAGGTTTTGTATATCGTATCGGGGTCTATCTTGCCATTGTAGCCTTCGTTAGGATTGTTAAAACTGCAGTACAAAACTTCAGAACCATCTATTCCACGCCAGATGCAGAGATCGTAGGGAAATTCATTTGTGTCGTTCCAGTTCAGCTTTGTTGTGACGAAGTACTCAATCCCGGCTTGCCTGAGAATCTGCGGCAGTACCCAGGAAAAGCCGAAAACGTCGGGTAACCAGCAAACTCTGCTTTTCTTTCCGAATTCTCTTTCAAAAAATCTCTGACCATAGTAGAACTGTCTTATCATGGATTCAACATTCGGAATGTTGCAATCCGATTCTACCCACATGCCACCCGCTGGTTCCCATTTGTTCTGTCTTACAAGCTCTTTAACACTCTCGAATAGTTCAGGATATTTCTCTTTCAAATCACAGTATATCTGGGCAGAAGACTGCGAGAAGACAAATTCCGGGAACATTCTTGACAGCGCAACTGCGTTTGCCACCGTTCTGGCGATTTTCCTTTTAGTTTCTTCTACTGGCCACAACCAGGCATAGTCTATGTGTGAATGTCCGGTGAGGTGAACTGTTCCGGCAGGTGGATATTCTTTTTTAAGTTCTTCAAGCTTGCTTTTGAAGGTTTTATATCCTTTGATCAATTCTTCTTTCAGTTCTTCTTGTAGTTTGATTCCTGTGAAATCTTCGAATTTCGGTGCATTCCAGACGCTCTCTATTTCTCCCTTAATTCCTATGTCTTGCTGGGCAGTTCTCAGGTATGTTCTTGTATCTCTTGGTACCCACAGACCCGAAAGAAATTCATCACAGATATCGAAGATCTTTCTTGATACGTGTCCTTCAAGGATATTTGCCGTTCTGAGGGCAATTTCCGCTGTTTTCAGTATTTCTGAGATTTCTTCGTCCACAATGAGTAAAAAGGCTTCTGTGAAAAGTGGTTCTTGTGGTTTACCGAATAAACCTCTTGGCATCACTTGTGCTTCCACACGATGGATTTTTTCATCACGAAGGTTTGTAATGTTGATCAATTTGTGATGTTCGTTTATTTCACCATATAATTTCCCATCTACTAATATGAGACTTTCTCCACCAAACCACAGTCTCAAGTAAACTTTCTGTCCTTTCTGAGGTGAGATAGGTTCCAAATCTCTTGCAAACCAGACTGGCGCTTTTTCGAAGTCCCATCTGAATGGAAAATCGACCTTTCGCTCGTATTCAGTTGGTTTTTCCTCAAGTGGACCATTGGTGAAATCCCAGGAATTGAGCGGTCTTTGTTCCACAATTGTGTAAGGAAGAATTTCTGAAATATTCTTGAGAAGTCTGTAGAAAAGTTTCTCACCCACGATAAGTTCCTCCCTGCTGTTTTGGAATTTTCTATCCTTTTAACCCAGTAAACTTTATACTTTCCAACAGATGTTTCTGTGTGAAAACGAAGAAAATCAGAGTAGGGACGACGGCTATAGTTGCAGCGGCCATCATTTGATTCCAGAGCGTTCCATATCTATCCAGAAACTGGGGCAATCCAAGAGCTAATGGATATTTCTTCTCATCTGTAAGATATATCAGAGGTCCAAGATAATCGTTCCACGAGGCTATGAACTGGAAAAGCCCAACTATTACGAGAGTGGGTTTAATCAGCGGAAGTGCTATCTTGAAATATGTTTGAAATTCTGAAGCACCGTCTATCTTAGCAGCCTCGAATAAGTCACGCGGAAGCGTGAGAAAGAACTGACGGATGAGAAAGATGTAAAACGGGTGTCCGAAAAAAGACGGAAGAATTAGAGGCCAGAAAGTATTGACCATATTTAGCCTACTGAAGATCAAAAAGGTTGGTATCAACGTGACAGCACTTGGCAGCATGATGGTTGCTAGAATGGCATAGAAAACTATTTCCCGACCCCGCCATTTGAGAACTGACAATCCATATGCAACCAGTGGGCAAGAAATCAGAGCACCTAAGACAGCACCTCCTGCTATCATCAAACTGTTTCTGAAGTATACAAAGAATGGGAACCTGTGCACAGCTTTCGAATAGTTGGTAAATTCAACAACTGATGGAATCAGTTTCGGAGGGAATTCATACAGTTCATAGTTCGGTTTCAGAGAAGTGGAAATCATCCAGAAGAAAGGTGCCATATAGATTATGGTGACCAAAATTAGGAATATCACATGTAAGAGAGTTCTCACGTCTGCTCCTCTTTTCATCGAAGTCCCCTCCTCAGCTGTAGAAAACCCATTTTCTTGACGTTTTGAAATAGAAGACGCATATTCCAAGGGAGATCAAAAATATAAACCATGCCATTGCAGAAGCATATCCCATGTTCCCATATCTGAAGGCATGTCTGTAGAGATATATTGCTATCGATAGACTGGCGTTGTTTGGCCCTCCACCAAACATGATCTGAGGTAGTTCGAAAAATTGAAGTGCAAGAATAGAAGAAGTGATGAAATAGTACAAAATAGCTGGGGTTATCAATGGCAAAGTTACTTTTCTGAAAACTTGCCATCTGTTTGCCCCATCTATTAATGCACTTTCATAAAACTCCTTCGGAATATCTTTCATTGCTGCCATGAGTATCATCGCTTGTTGACCTGCACCCCATTGTGCGATGAGAATTATTGTGAGTTTGACAAGTTTGTCGTCTGCTGTCCATAGAGGACCTGAGATACCGAATTTCGCAAGAAATCCATTCACAAGGCCCAGGTATGGATTGAAAAAATTCAGAGCGACCACAGCGAATGCATAAATGGGAACCACGGACGGCATGTACATTACTGCTCTGAAAAAACTTATACCTTTGAAATCTTTCACAAGCAGTAGAGCAAGCAAGATTCCAACTATTAAGCCAACGGGGACCAAACCGATGAAATACACGAATGTATTCTGAAGACTTTTTAAGAAAAGAGGATCATGAAATAGCTCCTTGAAATTATCGAATCCTACCCATTTCGGTGGCAAGGTTATATGATACTCGGTAAAACTGAAGAAGAATGAAGCGAAAATTGGGTATATTCTGAAGACCAAAAGGCCTATTATTCCCGGCAGAACGAAAAGCATAGCTGTGAGAAACTGTTTGTGCTTTTTCATCATATACGAGCGCAACGAACTCCACCTTCTGCAAGATGCAGAGCAATGCGCTCTTTCCTCCTTTCTAACATTAACGTCTTTGCCCTCCCTTTATGTTTTGCACTGTTATCTATCTTCCCTGAAGTGTATTGTATAGCGGCTTGATAGTAAACGATTCTCGCTCGACTGCCTTTACAAGTTTCTGCATTAAAAGCCTTCTTACTTTGCCGTGCCTTTCTATTGGCATTAGTGGTTTTTGTGTCTTTGAAATTACATACACTACAAACAGCAAGCCTCCTTAGGACTTTTTAAACTTGCATGAGAAAGCCTGAACTTGAACAGCACTCCGACTGTCTAATGTAGCCCGATAGAGCTGATGCCCCCTGGCTAAGACTTTTCAAGCCTCCACTTCTTTAAGCGGCGGTAGTTGACCACATCTGCTTTCCTGAACCTATGAAAGGAACAGCCACTCTTCTTACAAGAGCGGCTGTGTGATTTTTCATTTTTCTCTCATTTAGTTAACCATTTATCGAGTTCTTTCTGCACTTTTTCTTGTGCATTCTTAAGTGCTTCAGCTGCAGTCTTTTCACCATAAATAACTGCTTGCATTGCGTTAGTGAGCTCGTCCCAGAGTAAAGCTCCAACTGGAAGAGGCGGTCTTACATGAGCGGTTGGCAGCAGATCAGCGAAGATTTTCTGCTCTGATGGGGAAACACTCAGAAGTCCTGGGACGGCTTCTTTCAAAGTGGGGAGATGTTGGGTGTCAGCGGCGAATTTTATCTGTCCTTTTGTCGCCATGTAATGGATAAACTCTGCTGCTTCTTTTGGATGCTTTGCCCCCTTTGGTATAACAAGCGACCATCCTCCTGCCCAAGTGCTGTTTTTCTCACCGTATTCTGGAGCAGGTATGGAAGCTATACCGAATTCGAAGTCTTTTGGAGCTAATTGCATTATTTGAGCGAGTAGCCAGTTCCCATCTACTACCATCGCGAGTTTCCCAGCCAAAAATGGGTTTATTGGTTCTGCCCCACCTATGCTTGCTCCTGAGAAACTCATTCCAAACGAAGAAACGAAAGCTTCTAATTCTTTTATGTTGTATTTCTTCGCCCATTCTCCGAGCCATTCAAAAGCTTTCACAATTCTTGGATCATCGGCAAAGACTAGTTTCTGACTTTGAGCGTTGTAGAAAGTACCTCCAAAAGCCCAACCCCATGTATAATGCCACCCTTGGAATGCCCACGGTATGAAGCCAACCTGAGTATATCTTCCTGCTGCCTTCTTTGTGAGTTTCTCAGCATATTCCTCTAATTCTTTCAAAGTCACGGGAGGTTTGTTAGGATCCAATCCAGCCTCTTTAAAGAGTTTTTTGTTGTAGTACAGAGCTCTGTTGTCAGTGTCCCATGGCAGAGCCCACATCTTATTATTCCACAGGCATTCTTCAGTCGCAAAGTTGAAGAACTGCTCTTTCAATTTACCGATGTCGTAACCAAGTTGAACGAGATAGTCCTGTAATGGCTCGAGAACCCCATATGCGGCTCTTTGTGCCACGGTAAAGCGATCAAGATAATACACATCAGGCCCAGTTCCACCGGCAACCGCTGTCATGAGTTTCGTAATTTCGGTTTCTGATCCCGGAACGATGACAATATTCACTTTGATTCCTGGATGTGTTTTGTTAAACTCTGCCACGATTCCAGCTATGCTTTCTCTTTCTACAGGGTTTGTCATACTGTGCCAAAATGTGATCTCAACTACTTCCCCCAAAACGCAGAGTGCCAAACTGAGAACGAGGACCGTGAGGAATTTCTTCATGCTTTCACCTCCATAGAAGTAAGGTTTCCGACGAAAATGCTACATTGTTTTATAGAATATGTCAAACCTAATTGACGGTAGTATTATTTGAATTTAGCCAGTTATACCTGATTATCCTTGTATATACAAGATGCTACAAAGAAAAACTCACCATTACAACTTGTTACAACCACATGATTCTCTCACTATTAAACTCACAGGTACACGTTCCTCAAATTCAAGTGGTTCTCCTAAGAAAATTTTGACCAACTGTAGTGCGGCTAGTTCACCCATGGCCTGGAAATCTTGATGAACAGTGGTCAATCTGGGATATGCATAGAGACTGACTCTCAGATCGTCGAAACCATACACACTTATATCTGCAGGGATTTTGTACCCGTATTCCTTCAAGTATGTAATGCCTCTGATCGCAAGATAGTCATTGCAGAAAAATACAGCCTCGAGACCCTCTCTCTGGACAGTCTTCACAGCACTGTGGAAGTCCTTATCAAAGTCAGTGATCATCTTCCACGTGATCTCTGTGACTTCATCCTTGAGTCCATCAAATCTCTCTTTGACGCTGGAAACATCAAATGGTTCTTCTGTCACAAAGAGAGCGCTTTTTACATGATGTTTTTTCATGTGTTTGCCGACTATCTGCCCCCCGTTTCGATTATCGGAATAAACGACGGGTACCTTTGGAAAGCCTTCAATTATTCTGTCGACGAACACAACAGGAAAGTTTTCGTTGATCAAACCTAGTAACAAAGTGTCAGAAAGAGAACTGATGCGAGGTTCTATTATCAAACCTTTTATTTCAAGTTTCAGAAGTTCTCTTAACATTCTTTCTTCATGAATTGTGTTGGTGAAAAGTGCGTCTAAATTGAAAGGGATAACATCGATAGAGAATTTCTGGAAAGTTCTTACAATCCCAAACAACATTGAAGCGCGAGTGTCTTGATAGTTTGTTATCAACACCCCAATCCTTACACCCTTCAACTGTTCATGAACAGATGCTACAAAGGTTCCCAAACCTTGGATTCGTGTTACTATACCCTCGTATTCAAGGTTCTCGAGCGCCTTTCTGGCTGTTAGTCTGCTGACGTTGAACATTCTCGCCAGTTCATTTTCCGACGGGACCTTATCTCCAGGTCTCAATTCCTTGGAAAGAATCTTGGCCTTTATATAATCCATTATCAGAATATAAGCAGGCTTCATGTATACTCCTCCCTTTTTGCGTTCCGTACGAACGAAAGAATCCTGTGTACTCTGTCTGTGTAGCACGAACACAATGGATCTATTCTCAAGTATACAGCAATGAAGCTTGACGTGATCGCAGATCATGCGATGAATGCAAGAGACAGGATAATTTCATTTTTGGTAAAAAAGCACAAGTTACTAAGAAGGTTTTGCACAATTTCGCAAATTGACGTCTGTTGTTGGCTGAAAGGACGTATTTGCCTGAAATGTGAAGCTAATCTCTTATTACACATATTACAGAAACTGGATAACTTAAAGGCTTATGGCATAGAAACCTCTCTATCCTTGATGATGGGTGTTTGCTCTTGCAAACGTTGAAAGACTGCAGAAATGTGAAGGACAAATGCCAGTTCAGTCGGATCAAGATCTGAGGAGACGATCAGGTTTGCTCTGACGAAAAACGAGGTCAGCATCATTGTTATAGGAAAGGTATTAACCCTCATTATGACACCACAGAGAATTGTTACGAGATGTTGTTATGACTATTGACAGAAATAATCTCCAAATATATAATGAGATGTGGAAATAAACTCCAAAGGTGGGAGATGAAGTGAGAGAATTACCTCGAGGCATAATAATAAGCTGTCAGTTAGAACCCGGAGATCCTGTGCAAGACATCTCATTTGTTGTGAACATGGCAAAAGCTGCTGAATTTGCTGGTGCAGTGGCAATTAGAACAAATGATGCAAAACACGTGAGAGCCGTCAAACATTCAGTTCACATTCCAATTATTGGCTTGGTTAAAGACAGAAATTACGAAGCATTCATAACTCCTACTTTTGAACATGCAAAAAGTGTTATAGAAGCTGGCGCTGATTTTGTAGCGCTTGACTGTACGAGAAGAGAAAGACCAATTCCCTTGTATGAACTTTTCGAACAGATACGATCAGCTTTTCCTACGGCTGGTATCATAGCAGACATCGCCGATGAAAACGATGCAGAAATGATAGCTCCCCTCAAGCCGGATTACATAGCAACAACTTTGTCTGGATATACAGCTTACACAAAAGATGTTATCTTACCAAACATTGCTCTTGTGGGAAGACTCTGTGCAAGATTTGAAATACCTGTAATAGCTGAAGGTGGTTATTTTACCGTTGATGAGGTACGACTCGCTTTTCAAATGGGTGCGCACGCTGTTGTCATAGGAACTGCCATAACAAGACCTTGGTTGGTTGTTAAGAAATTCGTGGAGGGTTCAACCACTTTCATAAAGGGGAGGGATGATGGATGAGGAAATTGTTGATTTTGCTGATTGTAGCAATCGTGGTTTTAGCTTTTTCTGTTAACAAGGTAACTATGGTTTATTGGCCAGGACCAGAAAGTGAGGCGATGGAAAAAGTCGTGGCTCACTGGAATTCCACTGTTGGAAAACAGATAGGGATTGAAGTTGAAGTTGTGAATTTCTCAAGAGAAGGCTTTTGGGAAAAACAAGAAACTTTGCTCAATGCTAGATCATCCTCTGTGGACATAGTTTTTGTTACGACTTACATAATAGGTAGGCTTGCGCCCCATCTGGTAGCCTTGGAAGGTTTTGATCTGAAGCCAGAGTTATTCATCGCATCAGCAGTCGAAAGCATGTCTTACGAAGGACTTGTTTATGGCCTACCCTTGGACGTCAGCAACCATTTCTTGTATTACCGAAGGGATTTGCTCGATAGGCTGATGAGTGATCCTGCATGGATCAAAAGATACGAAGAGCTGAGTGTGAAGTACTTAGGTAAAAAGTTGTCTCCTAAAAGACCAGAAGAATGGACCTGGGACGACTACAAAGCAGTAGCCCTCTTTTTCACAAAAAAGTATAATCCAGATTCTCCAACAGCGTATGGAAATGTTCTACAAATGAAAAATCTGGTTTACAACATCATGATATGGAACGATGTTCTTTGGTCCATGGGAGGTCAGTGGTTTGACACAGAAGGTAAATTCAGCATAAGGACAGATGCGGCAAAAGTTGCCGGTCTTCTGTTTAGAGAACTTTATGACATGGGAACAGTACCACCCGGAGTAACTACATATGAATTTGGCGAAGCAAACGAGGCTTTTAAGACTGGCAATGCCTTTATGATGATTCAGTGGTCTGCCGCTTACCGTATACTGACTGATAAGAACGAATCACCCTTAGTTTTCGACAAAGTCGGGCTTGCTCCTGTGCCTGGGCCAAGGCCATCTACTCATGTTCATTGCCTTGGTGTAGCTCTTAGCAAATACAGCAAGAAGAAGGATGCAGCCCTAAAGTTCCTGTCCTTCTTAACAACTGAAGAAGCTATGAAAATGTATGCAGTAAATGGGGGTATTCCTCCTGTGGAAACAGTCTTGAAAGCTATGGGTGATATTCGCCCTGAGTTTCCGGTAATAGCCGAGCATGTCAAAAGATATGGCTATGTCGAGACCACGGTCCCGCAAACAATGGCCATTCTTGAAATTATGTCGAACAAATTGACAGCATACTGGACTGGACAAATTCATCTGGAGGATGCTCTCGAGCAAATTCAAAAAGAATGTGAAGCCTTACTAAAGTGAGTGAAGTGACGTATTTGTACAATCCCCCGCTGTTTTTGCGCGGGGGATTTCTTAGTAAGGTGAAGAAGCTTGGAAGGAAAGGAGTGGAGAACTATAAGTTACGCTAAAAAAAAGCAGATTACAAATTCCTTATTCCTGCTTCCTTTGATCGGTCTGATAGTATTTTTTGCTTATCTTCTCGTGTCTTTATTTTATATAAGTCTTAGGAATGTGTATTTTGGCATCCTTGAGGATTCAACATTTGTCGGTGCTGAGAATTATGCAAGGTTACCGTACTCTAGGACATTTTGGGCTTCATTAAAGTTTAGTTTAACGTTTGGCTCGGTAACAACACTCATTGAATTGATTTTAGGTTTTATCCTAGCTTATTTCTTCTACTCAAAGTTTCGCGGTATGAAACTGTTGTTCACCCTTCTCATAAATCCAATGTTTATGGCTCCTTCGCTGTTCGGCCTCATGAACAGAATACTGTTTAACAATTTCATAGGGCTTGTGCCAGGTTACGTGAAATTTCTCTTTGGTATAGACATAGATTTTTTCAGCCCTAAAAATATTTTTTGGACTCTGGTTGGTATAGATGCGTTGCAATGGACAGCGTTTGTTTTCCTAATTATTTATGCAGCTCTACTAGGGGTCCCGGTGGAATTGATAGAAGCTTCCAGCATAGATGGTGCAGGAACCATCAATAAAATCCGCTACGTTCTTTTACCTTACATACGTCCTGCCATTGCGACAGCAGCATTCTTGAGGTTCCTTGAGTCATTTAGAGTTTTTGATTCGATCTACGTACTCACAGGGGGCGGTCCAGGTAATTTGACGACGAGCATCAGTATTTTTATCTACAGAACAGGGTTCACGATGGGTGATCACGGTTTATCAGGTACAGCGGGGATAGTATTGTTTCTGATAATGCTAGCCCCAGTTTTGTGTGTTGTTAAGCTGATCAAAAGAAAGTGGTGAGGACATGAAAAGGAAGAGAACCTTTCTAGACTGGTTCGTCTTACTTCTAATCATATTGGTTTTTAATCTACCACTGATCAATGTTGTGATGACTTCGCTCAAAGACAATGCTACTATCTCACAGTCACCACCTACCTTGGTTTTCCTTCCAAAGCTCAAACATTATGCCGACATTTTCACGAGTCCCACTTTTCTCTTTTCAAAATTCCTCGTTAATAGTCTGCTTATTGCGCTACTTTCTTCTACTATTACTGTTTTTATTTCCCTTACAGCTGCGTATGCAATTGTAAGACTGCGAATAGGTTCACCATCACTTATTGCTTTTATAACCAACCTAAGAGCTGTACCACTTATAATATTTGCCCCATCAGTTTATGTTTTGTTCAAACACCTCAACCTGGTGGATACAAGAACAGGTATAATTCTGATACACATACTTGTTAATGTCCCTATTGCTTTACCTTTGCTTGCCAGTTTCATGCAGGACATACCAAAAGAAATCGAGGAATCAGCTTTTCTAGATGGTGCTACAAGGATTCAGACTCTTATCAGAATAATAGTTCCAATGCTTTCGTCATCAATAACAGCTGTATTTATCTTGAGCTTTATATACTCTTGGAACGAATTTCTCTTTGCTCTAATCCTGAGTATTAAGAAGGCTACCACTCTTACTGTTGGCGCTAGTTTGTTCATAACTGCATGGGGAGTTCAATGGGGAAGAATCGCAGCAGCCACAACACTTGCAGTGATACCTCCGTTCATATTCGCTTTCTACATTCAAAAGTACCTTGTGGAAGCATTCTCAGGGGGTATGAAAGAATGACTTATGCGATGGGCGTCGATATCGGAGGTACAACAGTTAAAGGAGGTGTGGTAGAGAATAATAGAATACTATTCAAAAGTGTGAGACCTTTGAATAAACGAAAACCCTTGGATACCCTTTGCAAGGTGATAGAAGACTTACTCACGTATGATGAGAAACCTCAGTTTATAGCCATCGCCACAGCTGGGAGAGTTGACTCAGACAAGGGCTTAATTCTATACGCATCTCCCAATGTACCTAATTGGTCAGGATTATCACTTTCGAGGATTATAGAGAACCAATACAAAGTTCCTTGTTTCGTTCTCAACGACGCGCGTGCGGCTGCACTGGCTGAAGCCAGGAGTCGGAATGTTTCAAATTTAGTTTTGTTAACAATTGGCACAGGGTTAGGGGGAGGTATTGTTCTAAATAATCAGCTGGTTTTCGGACACTGTTGGGAAGCTGGTGAGATGGGTCACACGATACTCAGACCAAATGGCAGAACTTGTAATTGTGGTAAGAAAGGGTGTGCAGAAACATATATCTCCATGAAAATCCTGCACAAATACTCACACGAAAAAGACAGGAAAAGGTTGATAGATAGATTCAAGCAAGGAGATGCACAAGTAGTTTTGGCTGTGGAAAAAGTATGTGAAGATCTAGCCATATTAGTTGATAGAATTTTTCTCACTCTGGACCCAGAAGTGGTTGTAGTCGGTGGTGGTTTTTGTGAACTTGGTTTAGGGGCACTTGAGATCCTCAGAAAACATGTTCGGATATACTCTGACAAGTCACTGTATAAAGTTTCGCAAATCGATTTTTCAGTTCTTGGTAATGATGCTGGTATAATTGGGGCAGCAATCCATGCTCAAGAAAGGTTACTCGGGAGTCGATTGGATGACAGATGATGTTCGAACAATCATCAAAATAAACCAAAGGCATTTTACTGAAAAAGAAAATAAACTCGCCCAATTTGTGATTGATCATGCGGATGAAACGATTGATATGAGTATAACAGAACTTGCCGATGAGATTGGTGTAGGTCAAGGAACGATCGTGCGTTTTTGCCAGAAACTCGGTTTCTCTGGTTTTCATCCTTTCAAGATAGCCTTGGCAAGAAGTCTTGGGCGTCAAGAGGAAAGGACAAATCAGTCAGATGTACTGTCTATGGTCAGGGAGAATCATGTCAAAGCAATAGAAGAAACCTCAAAACTGTTGAAATTGAACGAGAAGGTAATTTGTCAGTGTGCAGAAAAGATATCAGCGTGTAGGAGCCTCTATTTACTCGGTGTAGGTGCTTCTGGTGTAACAGCACTCGATGCATACTACAAATTCATGCGAATAGGACTAGATGTGAAGTACATGCCAGACTCACACCTCCAAGTTATGAGTATGTCGAGATGTGATGAAAAAGACTGTGTAATTGCGTTTTCCCAAAGTGGTTCAACAGCCGTTGTAGTTGATATGGCACAGCTCGCAAAACAAAATGGAGCCTGTGTGATTGCCATTACAGGTTACAATAAATCGCCTCTTACTCAGTATGCAGATTTTGTGTTGCTCACTGCTATCAGAGAAAACCCATTTCAAAGCGGTGCAATACGGTCGAAAATAGCGCAATTGCATGTCTTGGAGGTACTTTTTGAACAAACTAAGTTGCTTCTCGGGGAAAGAGCTATTCAAAATGTGAACCGTACCGCGCGTTCTGTCGAAAGGTGGATATACTGAATCAAATCGAAGCCGACGATTCTCCGCTTTTAATCGTTTTTTAATCAGTCCCCAATAGAGTTGAAACGAATCGAGCATCTCTTCACAAAACAGTCAGGAACTCTGCGAGCCTTGGAACCTCCTCGACAGTCGTATCGAGCCGCACCAAGCACACCTTACCCTTCAAGAATGAGAATCTTCGCGATTCACCGAAGATCTCAATGTATTTTGAAGGGAGGAGATAGTATGTTAAAGAAAATTCTGATCACGGTGGTTGTACTGACTTCGATCGTTTTGAACGCGGCGCAGTTCAAAAGGACCATTGAGGAGCGCATTGAGATCCAGCACGATGGCTCAGCGATCATCACGAGAACCGAGTCGGTACCACCTTCGGAGCTATCGAAATATTATAAAATCTACTTCGACCAGCTCCAAACAGATATGACGCTCCTCAGGAAACTTTCGAACGAACTTGGCAAATCGTATTATTTCCTGTACGGGACAACTCCTTCTCTTACGATCGGCGATCTTCAAATTCACCCAAGCGATGGCTTCAAGTGGACTGTGAGAATGAAAGCCCAGGGTTTCTTGAGCTACGAGAACAAACAGTTCGTCTTGGGACGGAAAAGATTCGAAGGGGACGAAAAGTCGATCGCAGCGGCTTTGCTCAGGTACTTCAAGAACGAGCTGGACGAGAAGATTTTCATCTCCGTGTTCCTTGGTTCTGAGAAGAACTCCTTGGAGACTACAAAGATCACAGAGGTGGTCCTGCCTGAGGGTTCCATCATCGAGGCGATATCACCCGCACTGCCGACGCAAAAAGAGGCTGGCACGACGTGGAATGTGGATTTCGGCGGGCAAAACACTTATAAAGCAGTGCTGGAGAGAAAACCACGAGGATATGTGCTGAGAGAGACCATCAACATAACCGGTGGTGCACCAAAGAACTTGTTAGATCCAACCATGAGCGCTGTTGTGCTGAGCAACCTGCGTGACTATGCATCTTTCAAGGTAATCTTTTCCAACCAAAAGATCAGGGGTGAAGGTTTGACCAAGCCAGTTCGTCCTCCAGAGGAAATCATGAGAGACAACTTCTCGGGCAGCTGGGGTTTCAGCGTCTCCTCGGGAGAACTTTTCTCGTACACTTTCAGCTCTGGACCACTCAGGGTAACGCCAAAGATCACCGTCACGCTCGCTTTCAATGTTTCGTTGACATGGGAACACGAGTGGGTGCAGACTGGTTGGTTCTCTTGGAGCTACAGACTCAAAAAGTTTGAAACGGCTGTGTCGTTCTCACCTTCTTTGACTCCTTCACTGGAGGTCTCTTCGGGTGGCACTCTACAGGCAAGCTGGTCTAAGGACCTCGCAAGAAAATCGACAGTCCTGGTTTTTTGGGTGGGCACCATCCCAGTGGTGTTGGTCTTAGAGGCAAGTCTGGATGTCGAGGCGGAGGCACTTATCAGAGGTTCAATAGGACTCAGTTTCTCCTCAACTTACGCGGTGAGCACATCTTTAAAGGTCACCTACGAAAACGGCAGCTGGAGAACTACTCCAACTTACAATGTCAATTACTCAAATGTACGCTTCCAAGCCAATGCCAAAGTTGCAACTGATACAACCGGGCGACTACCATTCACGCTCGCTGCGTACATTTATTACGTTGCAGGACCGTTCGTGAGGTTCACACCTTCGATCAAAGGAGAGACATACACAACAGGATCTTCAAACCAGGTCGGTTATCGAATAAAAGGTGGAATAAGTACATCCGGAGGAGTTCAGATGGCTGGATGGCTGCAGAGTCTGTGCGGTGGCATTCCGTCGGTGAGTTACCAGTTCTGGAATTGGGAAAGGGAACTTGCAAGTGGTACGTACACCTTCTGAGGAGCAAAGCTTCTAATGAACTTTTAATGACCAAGTTCTACATATTCGAATATATGCCCATCTGATCAGATGGGCGAGTCGAGGGGGGATTAACATGGTCAAGAAAGTGGTGCTGGCTGCGACGTTGGTTATGGTACTGATTCTCACGACGGGTGCTACCTTCAAGAACAAGACTTGGGGAACAGACTTCCCCTACATCGGTGCGTTCTTTCAACACAACGATGACTACGTCCGGTTCTACTGTACCGAAGACATGCATCGCTTCTACTACATGACAGCGAAGGACGCTGACGCGTACGTGGAATTTTACGTCGACGGGAAAAGGCAAGGAGTCGTGCACTGGCTACCAAAAAACAAGTGGAACGGGAAGCACTTCTCCATAGCGAACTGGGCGCATTTTGACCTCGTTGGTTCAACTTACATCGGACACACGGTCGAGATTCACTTCCGAGAGAACACTACAGTTAACGGTAAGTACTGTCCAGAGAATGACATAATGATCAAACTCGCTGACAACAGCTGGGCAACTCTGTGGAAAGGCGTTGATTCGACAACCTACTGCGACCTGGATCTGTTTGCGAAATGAAGCTTCGAGAGTTTTTTGATGAATTTGAAGCTCGGTTGCGAAGGGGTTTGGAAACTTTCCAAAAAACAAGGGGAGGACATCGTTCCTCCCCTTTCAAATTCTGGTAGCGGGGGCAGGATTTGAACCTGCGACCTTTGGGTTATGAGCCCAACGAGCTGCCGGACTGCTCCACCCCGCAACGCTAAGGATAATTATACCCTCTTCGATAGTCCTTGTCAATCATTTGAAGCTCAGAAAGAGCCTTGCGTGAACTGCCCATGACTAAAATCACGGGCTTCCTGCTTCATTGACCGAGCTTGCTGCTGAAAAGCTAAAGTTTTACTTCCCAACAGTAGAGACCCAATCTCCACAGGTATAGCCGTTAAGCTCGGGTCGTCCCAACCCTACGTGTTTATCATAACATAAATCACAGAATAAATCGAGTGTGAAGACGCTTGTTTTGACACATATAAACTATTCATGTCTGAAGACACGAGAATGTCGTTACGCTTCAAGGGAAGAAGAACTGTCTTTGAGGCTGTGAAAATCTCTGCAAACTGGTGCCGGGGATCGGACTCGAACCGACACGGAGGCTCCCTCCAGCGGATTTTAAGTCCGCAGCGTCTGCCTATTCCGCCACCCCGGCAGCCAAAGTATTCTTCTCAACGGTTCATTATACCAGATACGACAATATCTTTTCAAGAAACAGCTTCAAGTATCATCAATCAATGCTTTAGAAAGATTTCAAGTAACCAACAAGAATATCTTGCCATTCATATTCTTTGTTGTTAGTGCTCAAAGGTGCAGAAGATTTGAGAGTGCAGGTACGATTTTTCATGTGATTAAAAGGTGCAGGCTAAAGAAGAACATCAGCACAAGGACGTTAGAATGAAAGAAGAGTATACTTGAAGGTAGGAGATGAGTTCTTGGCGAGCAGATTAAGTGTAAATAAAGTGCTGACTGTTATAGGTTTAATCCTTGCGTGGACCCCGTTGGTATTTCCTGTCTTGCTCTCCGTAATAAAACTGATGGAAAGTGGTGTATTTTTGTTTGACTTCTTAATGCCTGCAGAGATGTTTCTGATATTTCTTTCAGGAGCGGTTCTTCTTTTTTGGATCTCACTGAGAACAAAATACTACATGAAGCATATTGGGCTTGGATTGCTATCAGCAGTTCTGCTTTTGTTCACAGGGCAAGGCATAGCTGTTGTAACAGGTCTTGCTTCGGGTGACATAGAATCCAAAGGTTGGCCATTTATACTAGTACTCACAGCGATAGTCTTGTATATTTCAGCTGTTGTTGAAACTGGCATAGCAGGTCTTTGCTTACTTAGAAAGATAAGTTCAAATCCTGCGGTGAGTTCCAAAAGTAATAATTCATAATGTGCCCCCTTATAGAGAAGTCAAAAGCATCACTCAATAAGCATGCATGTCTATCATCTTTGAAACCGAAGTGAAAAGGATAATGTTTTTCGCCACGGAACGATTATCCAAAGTTTTGGACGTTGGTGTGTTATAGTCGAAAGCCTTGGGAATCAGGGTTTTTGTACAACAGAGAAGCAGCATAATCATAAAATCAAAGTTTTTGCGTGTCAATGTATAATTAAATAAAGACCAATCTATGGAAACTGGATGAATCTTTTGAGGAGGTTATTTGTACGAGTAGAAGAAAGAAGGCTTTTATTAGTGGTATCTTGCTTGTCCTAACGCTTGTTGTGAATGCACTGGGAGCCTTTGGTTTTATCAACGGGCGTTCACAGAAGGACGTTTCCGATTCGTATCCTACATTGATAACACCGGCACCCTCCACATTCAGTATCTGGAGTTTGATCTATATTCTCTTGATTTCCTCCGTCTTGGTTATGATAATAAGGCACCAGGACAGTTATTACGGCAGAATGATCGATGAGATCAGTCTACTGTTTTGGTTATCTTGCATCTTCAATATTGTTTGGATCGTGTTGTTCTCTTTTGACCTGATAGGACTTTCAACATTAGCGATTTTTGGACTGCTTTTAACAGATGTGTTCATCGTTCAGAAGATTGGTAAGCTTCAGACTCAGAGAAGATTCCTGTTCCCGGTAACTTTCGGCTTGTACTCCGGTTGGCTGTTCATTGCAACGGTAGCGAATATAACTCTTTGGCTTGTGAGTGTTGAGTGGAAAGGCTTCGGTATATCTTCTGAGATCTGGGGTGTGTTGATTCTTTCGGTTGCGGTTTTACTCACGTGGCTGGTTTTGTCGAAGATCAAGAATGTCATTTTTCCTCTTCCCATTGCTTGGGCGTACTATGGCATATACAAGAATCTGACATCGCCAGAAGGATTCAACAAGCAGTACGAAATATTGCCTAAGATAGCACTGATAGGCTTGGTTGTGCTTGTTGGCATATCTGTGATTCAGTTTTACAAGAACAAATACTGTTCAATGCCCATAAGAGAAGACGAAAGGCCTTAGAGATTAATTGCCGAATGAATAGTCCCCGAAGCAAACCTCAACAATCGTGGTGAAATTATTGAGAAAAGCAAGAGCTTTTGAAAGGATGAATTTCGAGCTCCCGACACTGAAACGAGGCAAAGTCATAGATATCGATCCATTTATGTTGGATTTAAGGTGTGATTTTGCAAAGATCAAAGAATAACTGAATTTGGTTGCCAAGAAATATTTCCCTGAATCGTAGTCTTATGGTTGTGAAGTCATTGATGACAATCATTTTTGTGTACTTTTTATGCATTATCCAATCTAACCAGAACATATTTTATTTGCTGTCTGGTTTTTTTCCATCTGGCTCTTGCTTTCAACTTTTTCACTTATTCTCAACTTTGGTGTGTGAGTGTGAGTACAAAATTCCTTGTGAACTTTGAACACTTATGAATAAACCAAGCCCCCCATCCCCATAGAAAAAGATAACGCTTTATGGAACTTAGTATTCCCTATCTGAGAAGATGACAGAATCTCAACTACATCTGGACCATCCACACACTTTGCAGCTGGTGCACCCTTCTTGCATTATCAACGAGTTCTTCGAAAGACAAGATGGGCAGTATGTGTTTCCGTCCAAATCTACGTAGTAACCTTGCTTCCATTCAAGGCCATTTGCAACCACGAATTTCTCTATTTCTTCTGGTGTCTTAGCCGTTCCGTCTATCTTGAGAAATTCATCTTGTACGATTTCTTTCTGTGTCCAGAGCTCCGCGAAATCCTCTATGGCTTTCTTGATCTCATACCCAACATTTCTCACGTACTCTCCTTTTACCTTAACCAGTTGCTCGATGATCTCTTCTACAGAAACACCTGCACGTAGTGCCGTTGAGGAAAGTCTTCCGATAGCCTCAGCAGTTTCAGTACCATTCGACAAGAAAATTTCTATTGCTTCACCAGTGTCGTCGAAGGAGACAGTTATGTAAGTAGTGCCAGAAGGTGTCTTGTACTTTCTCGTAACGCTTCGAAGGGTTTCTTTCCTCGGTTTCGCCCTCAGTCTGTGTTTTTCATCGAGGATGAAGAATTTGATTTTAGGCGCATCTTTCGTTTTCACAGACTTTGCCGATGTCAAAACTTGTGTTTGCAGTGAGCCATCTCGATAGACGGTCAGTCCCCTTATTTTGTGTTTCAGAGCTTCAACGTAGATTTCCAGAACATCTTCGGGAGTGGCGTTGTTGGGCATGTTTATAGTTTTTGAGATATTGTTGTCGACATAAGATTGGAATGCCTCTTGCATGAGGAGGTGATCCATGGGCTTTATGTCGTGTGAAACGACGAAGATCTTTTTGAGTCTCTCATCTACGTCCAGATGTTTCATAGTCCCATCTTCGATGAGCTTATCTTTTATTCTTTCGAGTAAATCAGCTGGGATCTTCTTTTTGAGAACTTCGTTAACATAAAACAATGCCTCTCGTTCATTACTGCTCTGTTTGTTGACATATCTCACATAAGCGAGTAAGAAGTTTGGTTCAAGTCCAGAAGAGGTATCGGCAATGTTTGAGATAGATCCTGTAGGCGCAATTGCAAGCACAGCAACATTTCTCTTGTATTTTCTTGCCAATGTTCTGAAATGTTCAATCAGTTCTTGATCGTATTGGCTTTCGTCCATCGAGAATGGTATGAAGTTTTCCTCTGTGCGGTATCTGCTCCTTTCGTAAAGAGGGAAGTTGCCCTTTTCTTCTCCAAGCTTGGAGGACTCTTCATGTGCATTCAAAGACATGAAAGCCATTATGTCTCTTGCAAGTTTTCGTGCTTCTTGTGAGTCGTATGGAATCTCCATTTTGTATAAGAGATCTGCAAATCCCATGATTCCGAGTCCAAGTCTTCTCGAGTCTTTGACGGCTTTGGTGATCTTGTCTATGGGAAAGACACTGACATCTATCACGTTGTCTAAGAATCTCACCGAGAGCCTAACGACTCTGGCGAGAGCCTCCCAGTCAAAATGTCCAGAATCATCACAGAACTTCGCCAAGTCTATAGAACCAAGATTGCACGCCTCATAAGCCCCAAGCCCTATTTCTCCACACGGGTTTGTTGAGATTATTTCCCTCTCTGGGTAGAGGGCATAGTATCTGTTCATCTCTCCCAAGAAGACCATTCCTGGGTCTCCTGTTTCCCAAGCATTCTGCGCCATCTTCTCAAAGATTTCTCTGACTCTAAGATCTTTTTGCCCTTGCCATCTCGGATGCGTCAGTTTGACTGTGCCGTTGTTCTCGTACATCCTCAAAAGTTCCTCGCGTCTCATTGGAATACCAATGGAAATGTTGAAAAACCTCAACACCTTTTCACCATCGTTTCCCTTCTTTGCAGAGATGAACTCGAGTATATCTGGATGATTGATGTTCAGTATGCCCATTAATGCACCACGTCTGCGATAGCCCTGTTCTACAACAGACACAGCTGAATTGAAGACATGCATGAAACTTATCGGTCCTGAAGCCTTGCCATGAGTTCCGGCAACGAAACTTCCATTAGGTCTCAGTGGACTGAAGTTACTACCTATGCCTCCTCCGGCTTTTGTTATCAAGGCGTATTCCTTAACTGCAGTGAAGATGCCATCTATACTGTCTTCAACTGGCACAACGAAGCAAGCAGAGAGCATGTGAAGATGATTTCTCGAGCTCACTATTCTTTCGTAGTCCTCTAAGGTCATCTGCTCAATCGGTTTGTAGAGAAGGTTGTGTTCCACACCCATTCCAGCGTTGAAAAGTGTGGGACTGTTTGGGATAAAAATCCTACTTGCCAGCAAATTGAAGAATTCTTCTTCAAGAGATTTCACGAACTCGAGTTTTTGAGTGCTGGAGAATTGCTCGAAATTGGGGTTATTCAACAGTTCGGCGGTTGCAATCACCCGAGCAACACGACGGGCAACATCATGCCATGAGTTTTCCAAGAACTGCCCATCTGGTGCTTTGATGAGATACCTCTCTTTGAGTATTTTCGTCGCGTTTTCCGACGGTACGATCTCTTTGTACCTTTGAATAAGATCTGAGTACATAAAAAATCAAACCCCCTTCCGGGGGAATTATACTACAGATTGTGTATGGTGGCAAGTAGGTACTATATATTGTATTCTTGTGACACAACATAATGGACCAAGGTTTTGAAGAAAACCGTTATGTCCACATACTCAACAGGTACACTGCAACTTAAGGTTACTGGGGCAAAACATATTATACCCCTTATACCTGCTTTTTCCAATCTTTCTGCAACAGCCTGTGCAACTTCCGCGGGCGTCGCTATGACGGCGATTTCAGCATGGTTTTGATCGATGAAGCTTTCGAGATTTTCCATGCTGGAAATGGTTAAATCATCGGTTATCTTCGTTCCTATCTTCTTGGTATCAACGTCGAAAACTCCAGCGATCTCAAAGTTGTGTTTTTCTATTTGCTTGAACCTCGCTATGGCTTGGCCTATATTACCTGCACCGATTATCACAACTCTCCATTTCTTGTTGATTCCGAGTATTTTCTGAATTTCGTCCATTAGATATTGTATGTTATAGCCAATTCCACGCCTTCCAAAAGTTCCGAAATAGGAAAGATCTTTGCGCACCTGTGAATCTTTTATTTGCATCAGCTGGGCAAGTCTTTTAGAAGAAATGCTTTCTTCACCTTGTTCCCTCAGCCTTTCAAGACATCTGTAATAGATAGCAAGCCTTTTGATGGTTGGTTTTGGAATGCGGTTCATGTCAAACCCCCTTAGTTCAGTTTTTCACAAGATTATTTTACCATCAAAATCGGCTCAAGACAACCTTTCGTCTTCACCAACGACAGAGACTGAGTTGAACTTTTAAACAGGACAATTCACAAAGGTTGCGGGATCAATCCATCTTAAAGATAACCTTCAGCGATCCTTTGCCCGCTCTTTCAAAGGCTTTATCGTACTCTGAAAGATCATAGATCGCTTCGATCAAATCACGAACTTCTAAGCCCTCTTTTAAAGCCCATATAGCCTTGGTAAAAGGTCCACATCGGGAACCGATTATCTTTATCTCGTTGACTGCTACTTTGCTCAGATTTATAGTCATTTCATCAGCGATCGTTGATTTCAAAACCACCGTTCCTTCGGGTTTCACAAGAAAAAGTGCTTGTTCAATGCCAGATTTTCTTCCGGTTGCATCGATGACAATATCAAAGTATCGGTCATACCTTTTGAAATTCTCTGATAGTTCTGTGGCTGTCCACCGTGCTCTTAAAAGTTTCTCTGTATGTCTTCCGAAGAGCAGATGATTCACTTTTGAAAAGCTGAGAGCCTTTGAGATGATCAAACCGAGTTTGCCGTCTCCCAAGACTGCTACACTTTGAGAATTTGTTATCTGAACCTGCTCAAGTATTCTGAAGGCTGCCGCGAGTGGTTCAATGAAAACTGCCCTTTCATCTTCCACTTCATCTGGTACCGCGTGAAGATTCTTCAGAGGTAGCAGTACATACTCGGCAAAGACACCATCATAGTCTCTTATGCCAACTACCTTGATACTTCTGCAGTGTCTGTGTAATCCTTGCAAACAGAGATCACACTTCTCGCATGGAATATTTATCTCTCCTACAACTCTCTTGCCAATCAATTGCTCTGGACCTTCCTCAACCACACCGACGAATTCATGACCCAAGATCCCTCTGAAATTCATATAACCCTTGAGAATCTCAAGATCTGTGTTGCAAATACCAGCCATTGTAACCTTGATGAGTGCATGATCGGCTTTGATCTGTGGTCTTTCGATGTCCAACAATTTGAGTTTTTCACCGTCGTAAAATAATGCCTTCACAGTTCATCACCCAATTTCTCCATCTTGCTAAAAGCTCCTTTCACTGATTTGGCAAGTCTTTGTGCTTCATTCACTGCCATTCTCAATGCCTCTACGCGAGTTTTCGAGCGCAACAGATGTGAGATGAGAACGACATCAAAGACGTCTCCACATCCAGTTCTGTAAAGATACTCTACACCATCTCCATCTACAAAAAGTTCTTCCCATCTTGCTCCCTTTGGTCCAAGTTTGACCACGTGGCAGTTGATTTTCTGAGCTTCTCTTTCATTGCCGATTATCAAAAGGTTGTTGCGATTGAGTTTTTCTGAATCCAAGTTTGCAAGCGGACCGATATCGAGAAATACCATTTTGTCTTTGAAGAGCTCAAGGAGCTTGTAGATACTCTTTGGAGGGACCTCGGTGTTAACAAAAAGATAATCGAACTGTGCGAGCTGTTCTTCATCTATCTGTATCTCGACTCTATTAACTCCTCTGTCAACGGCGATAGGTCTTTCATTATAGGCTATGTGGTAACCTGTGCGGTCTGGAATTCTTCTGATACCTTCGGTGCTGAACTCGAGTTTCTCCAGGTGTTGAAGGATCAATTCGGCTCTGTAATCTGTACCGATGTTCGAGAAGAACTGGACATCAAATCCCTTCTTTTTCAATCCATAGGCTACGTTCAGCCCGGAACCTCCGCACATTTCTAGTATTTCTGAACTGTGTGGCTGTTCACCATATATGTAGACATCCCAGAAGGTTCCACCCACAACTGCAACTTTTATGAAGATCACCCATCGAAAAGTATAATAGAAATCGGGGTGAGAATGTGAAGATTAGATTTGGAAATATCGCAGATACATTGGTTGGAGTAAAAGAAATAGAGGTACAAGAAAGCAGTCTAAAAAAGATCTTTCAATCTATCTCACAGAGTCTAAACAAACGTGTAGAACTAATAGTCGACGAGAAGGAAGAGAGTGTCTATCTTCTGGCAGAAAAAGATGGCAAACTTTCAAAGAGTTGGGTTGTTGCTCTGAACAACGGGATCAACATCTTAGATGCCGATGTTAATTCGTTGAGAGAAGGTGAATTGGTAATCTTTGTGCCTGTGAGTGGTGGTTGAGAGATGTTTGAAAGGCACAACGAATTACTCGGTGAGTGTATGGAAAGACTCCACAAAGCAAAGGTCTTTGTCGCCGGCACAGGTGGACTTGGCTGCGCTGTTTTGTCATTGCTTGTCAGAACAGGGGTTGGTAGTCTTTGTTTTACAGACAACGCTTCTGTTGATGAGCCAGATTTGAACAGGCAGATCTTGTACGATCGAGATAGCCTTGGAAAGAAAAAAGTAGAAGAGGCGTTGGTCAAACTGAAAAGAATAAGTCCATCTTGTGAGTTGCTGGCGATTGAAGATACTATAGATGAGAGCTTCAATTTACCTGATGTTGATGTTGTCGTGGATTGCCTTGATAACTTCAAGTCGAAGTTCGTACTCGATGAGCTGTGTCAGAGAAGGTCGATCCCACTTGTGCATGCCGGTGTCGAAGGGTATATCGGTCAAGCCACGACAATCGTCTATGGCAAGACTCCAACATTAAGAAATTTGTTTAGGGGCGTGAACGATCACAGGGTAAGGCAGGTTTTTCCACCCTTAGTTGTATTGATGGCGAGTGTACAGGTAGCTGAGGTGATCAAACTCATCTGTGGCATGAAAGACTCGTTGGTGGGTGAAATCTTGCTGGTCGATCTTCTAAGAAACAGTTTTGAAAAAGTGAGAATCGTCTGAACTGGTGGTGATATTGTGAAAAGAATTCTCGTAACGGTGTATTTTCTCGTAGCAGCCGTCTTGTATGTTCTAGTTTACGGTACGATTGTTCTACTCATAGGTTTCATGATAAAGCTTTTCGCTAGCAAAGAGAAAGCGAGAAGATTTGTGGATAAACAGATAAAGATCTTTGGCAGAAATGCTTTCAAGTGGATGTTTTCACCGATAACTGTTTTGGGTGTGGAAAACATACAGAGCAACTGCCTTGTGGTTGCAAATCATCAGAGTTTGATGGATATACCTTTGATTCTTGGATATATAGGACCGATGCCAATGGTCGCCAAGAAAGAGTTATTGAAGGTTCCTGGTGTGAATTGGTTCGTCAAGTACATGGGAGGATTTTTCTTGGATAGGAAAAATCCCGTGGAAGGTGCGCAGGTGATCAAGAAAATCATGAGGACTCTGTCGAGTGGGCATTCTCTCTTGATTTTCCCCGAAGGGACTCGTTCCATAGATGGTACTGTTGGCAACTTCAAGACGGCTATCTTCAAGGTGGCAAGAAAACTTGGTGTGAAAGTTCTGCCTGTTTCAATTTGGGGTACAATATTCTTGGTACCCAAGCGCAGCCTCTTTCTGAACCCGGGTCCTGTGTCGATGATCATTCACCCACCGATCGATCCATCGAACTTTTCCAATGAAGAAGAACTCACCAGAAAGGTAGAAGAAACCGTGCGTCTTGGGGTAGAACGGCTCAAAGCCAGCGGAGGTGATCTGAAATGAGAAGGGCTTGGATCAAGGCATTGGTATTGGATAAGGTACACAACTCCCCTGTGGTCATACTTGGTATCGAGGGCACAAACAAGGTGGTACCCATATGGATTGGAGCTTGTGAGGCAAACGCCTTGGCAATAAGTCTTGAAGGGCTTGGGTTTCCAAGACCACTCACACATGATTTGATTGTCAACATCTTGGAAGCCCTCGATGCTCGTCTTGAAAAGGCAGTTATTCATTCTGTGAAAGACAACGTCTACCATGCAACATTGGTGATAAGGGATTTGACGTATGTCGAAGGTGAAGAAGACGAAGGTTCGGATGAACACGCGTTAATAGAAATAGATGCCAGGCCATCTGACTCAATCGTTCTTGCTGTGAAAAAGGGTATACCAATCTATGTGAGCAATGAGATAGTGGATGAACACGCGATCGATTTGCAGATACCAGAAGAGACTTCAGATGAAGAGTTCAAGAAATTCATTGAAAACTTGGATATCGACAAGTTCAGACAGATGCTCAGAGACGAGCCAAAGGAAGACCAAGAGGATGAAGAATGAAGAATTCCTCAAGCAGTTCAACGAAAAGTTAGCAAAGTTGATAGGTTCTTCAACGAAAGTTGAGGAAGCGATGAACTACAGTCTCTCATCTGGCGGAAAACGACTCAGACCACTTTTGATAAAACTTTCCAGCGAGGACATGTCAGTAAAGATCGATTTGGTTTGGCATCCAGCGTTAGCGGTTGAACTGTTTCATACAGCTTCTTTAATTCACGATGATCTACCGCAAATAGACGACTCACCACTTCGGCGAGGAAAACCTTCTTGCCATATGGTTTATGGAAATGACTTTGCCATACTCGCAGGGGATGGTTTGATGTTGAAGGCATTCGAGGTACTCAGTTTGTCTGATGCCACTCCTCTGCAAAAGGCAGTTTTGTTCGAGGTGTTCTCAAGGGCAACTTATGATGTCTTGATAGGTGAATCATTGGATGTTGAATACACTGGTAAAAGTGAGGAGCTCGGTAACGTCTTGAGAATGTATGCGAAGAAAACAGGTGCACTTTTTGCTTTCTGCTTGGCTTGTGGACCAATACTTTCTGAAAGGTTTGATCTGATCGACAAGCTGTCGAAGTTGGGAACTCTGCTTGGTGTATGGTTTCAGATTATCGACGATCTGAAGGATCTTCTGGCTGATGAGAAGCAAACCGGCAAATCAGTGGGAAGAGATAAAATTCTTGGCAAACCCACAGTAGTGAGTATCATGGGTGTGCAGAAAGCCCAGATCTTTGCCGATAATTTATTTAAGGGAGTTATCAACAGGTTAGAGA
This sequence comes from Pseudothermotoga sp. U03pept, assembly GCF_051235805.1. Classification (NCBI taxonomy): domain Bacteria; kingdom Thermotogati; phylum Thermotogota; class Thermotogae; order Thermotogales; family Thermotogaceae; genus Pseudothermotoga; species Pseudothermotoga sp. U03pept. The sequence goes on from NZ_JBPNXV010000001.1 coordinate 38,171, forward strand.
AACTGCAGATGAAAGAACTGACAGGTTTTCTCAGAAGTTTTGCCAACTGAGAGAGTGAGAATGGTGGAAAAGATATTGGAAGTTCTGAAAACTGTGGCGAGAAAAAAGTTACTTTTGATAATAGCCACGGCCGGTATTGCTGTTGTTCTGGTCGTTTTTTTCGGCTTAAAGATTTTCAGAAGAGTTTTTGTTGCAACTCCGGAAAAGGCTGCGAGTATTGTCACACAAGCTTTGACGATCTCGGTACCAGAAGGTGCATACAACAGACAAAAGAGTTTTGAGATAAAGAGAATAACGCTTTCAAATTTACATCCTCAGCTTTCAACAGTCTTTGTATCTGAGGTTTACGAGGTTTCTCCGACTGACAGAATAGAGGAATTTGCGATGAGACCTGTGGTGATTCGTTATCGGCTTCCGAAAAATCTTTATCTCGGCGAGGAGTATGGCAATGTGAAATTGGCTTACATTCCCAATTTGTCTGAGCCGATTTACAGGACTCTTGGCGGTGCTCATATAGATATGGATGAATCAGGTGCGTACGTTGAAGTCGAAGCCTTTCATGCTTCTGTGATTGGGATAATAGCAGATGTTCCGCAGAAGCAAAAGCTTGGTCTACAGTTGATCAAGGAAAATTCGAAAAGTGTTGAACCAGTTCTTTTGCTTGTCCCAGACATGGACAGGAACTTTCTTGGTTTTGTACCAAGTACTTTCAAACAGGAAATCAATCTGTGGGATGAGATTTTCCCAAATCGAACGATTATGTATTATGAATATCCAATAGTTAGCACGAAATCCAAATCGTACATGAATGGATTTCGGCAGTTCTCGCGTACAAGTACTTTGAGCAGTTACTTACTCTACGAAGCCGAAAAACTGGCAGCCGAGCTTATGAGATTGAAAAGCCTTGATTTTGACATCCTCGCTCATGGTATCGGCGGCCTGATAGCACGTTTGGCGGTCGAAAGACACCCAGAGATCAGAAATGTGAGAAAAATTGTCTTGGTGAGTACACCAAACAAAGGAACAAATGTAGTGAATCCAATCTACTTCGGGACGCTTTTCTTCGACAAACCCTCCAATATAGTTGCGACCAATTTCGGTTTGGACAGATCGATTGTGGATTCGATAAAGTCACATCTACTCTTCTATCTTGAATCCATTGGTCCAATCTACAGGGAAATCTCTGTGTCTTCTCAACTTCTCAATTTATTGGGCAGTCCCAGAAAAGACATAGAGTACTTGTGTGTTGCTGGAAATAGCCCACCTATGTCAATAAACGTTAAAGGAACACCAATCGAGATTTTTTATCCTGAGTTGGCTAGTGAGGTAGGTGATGGTGTAGTAACATTGCAGAGTGCGAAGATCGACGGAGTAGAGTTTTTTGTGGCGGAGGGTTCATTCTTTGATTGTTATCTCTCTTCAAGGTTTCAGGAAAAAATAAAGACTTTTCTGGCTTACCAGCCTCTGAAGATTCCGCAGTACAAAGCTGAGACATATCCAGAAAAAGTTTCTGGAGCGAGGGAGTCCGAAAGCATACAAAAGACCACACAATCCTTACAGATTAAGGTTCCGAATTCATTTACAGTTGCTCAGTTCATGAAAAGGACAAAGACTCTGCAGCTGCAAAATGCGATCGATATCTTTCAAGTCAACTCAAAAATTCTGATACAGCGTGATGATGGATTGTATGACATAGGTTCAAAACTTTTGTATAGAGGAGAACTTAGATATGCACATGTTGTTTCTGGCAAACTTGGTTTCTTCAGTGATAAGAGTGCTGTTTTGTATGATGGAAACAGATTTTCTCGAGTTGACAATGTGAACTTGCTCAACAACTTTGTAGATGTGTTGGTCAGTGATATCGGTATCTTCGGTGTGGCAAAGGAGAAGAAATTGGTATTCTATAAGTGGGAAAATCAGTGGAAAAGATTGGCTGATCTGCCGGGTGAGTATGCGAAATTTGTAGATGGTGATTTTCCACATTTACTCACAAATGAAGCTGTGTATGTTATCTCGAGTACTGATGGTTCCTTAAAAGAACTTTTGAATTCTTCACAGATAAATGCCAAGGGCAGATCAGTTGATTTCACAGCTTGTGTCAGAAAGGAAAATCTCTTGATTTTGGGTTTGAGGAGCTATTCAGTGGTTTTCTATGATCTTTCTACGAAAGCTCAGTTCATCGTTGCCGAAGGTTGGATAGATCCTATCTTCATGGGTTTTGGTGATAGATATCTCTTTATTTGTGGAAATTCTTCTGCCCTGCTCTTTGACCAAAAGAGTATGAATGTGAAGGGAGAGATTCACAAGTTCAACGGTACACTGAGAAAGATTTTACCGACGGCAAGGGAGGTTTACGCACTCGTAGACAGGAGGATAGAGGTCTATGAACTGCCTCAATAAGAGCAGGTTTTTGGTTGGATTTGTGGTAGTCTTGCTTGCAGTCTTGACCTATGGGGTTAACGAGTATTACACATCTGCTTTGAACGCTTATGCTTCAGAGAAGTACGAGCAAGCTTTACAGTGGTTTGAAAAGGCGATTCAGATAGAACCATCTTTGGAATCTTACGATAACCTGCTGAAATTAAAAATGGGTATCTGTGCATTTGCGATTGGCGATCTTCAGAAAGCAAAGGCGTATCTTGAACCGTACGAGAGGAGTAACCCTATCGCAGCGAAGATATTGGATTTGATTCGTCGAGGAGGTCAACCAACTGAGGAATGGATGGTTTGGATAAGGTCTAGAGTTTCCCAGACAACCTCCACTGTGACCTCACAGGAACCATCTAAGGAAAAGAGATTGCCTTTGTTCCTTGTACTTGGTGTCTTCACCCTTAGCTTTTCACTGACTTTTCTTGCCGTTTATTTTTTGAGGAAACGACACAAGAGAACTGTTGCAGCAACAAATGTTGAGGAACCCACCGTCGAAACCCTTGAGGCAAAGGTTGAAAACAGCATAGGTGAAGTTGAGAAACTCATTGAAGAGATATCTGTACAAGAAAACGCAACTACTGTTGCTGAAAACGATGAAAAACTCAAAGAAATCGAAGCCCAACTTGACTCGATAGTTCAAGAGATACTCTCCAAAGAACAGCCAAAGCAGACAGTGACTTTAAGTTCCCAAGAGGATCCATTTGAAATTCTAAAGAAGCTCGAAGAAAAGAATGCCTATGACGAAGAAGACGCGAAGATCTTATCAGATTTGATGCAAAAGATAATCAATACCCCGGAAAGATCAGAAGACGAGAGGGAACGGTAAAACTGTTGTCAACTATGTAGTAAATCCCTTCTCTATCAATGACTCTGCCAATTTTCGCGTATCCAAGGTTCTTCAAAAGAGTACCGCAAGGGAAGGTGTCTGATATCTCAACCTCAAAGCCAATTACGTCAATGTTCTCATAAACTCTGATTCTGTTTCCGAGAAAAAGTTCTCCATCGGTTTTGGTACCAGATGATTCCAGTGTGACTTGCACGATCACCTGTGAAGAGAAGATTGATTCTATCCAGGTCACTTGATTGTCTGAATTCCTGACGATCCCAACCAAGCGTCCTTTATCTGGGTCAACTGCCACGTCACCTGGTTTTGATTCGCCAACTGCAACGATGTATTCCCCTCTGAGACCCAGGACGACAAGGTCTCCCAAGGGAAGCTGTAATGGTTGATGAGATCTTTCTGAACCGTTCTGATTTAGAGAGATCTTAATACCTTCTACGACATGCGTTGCGAATATTCTGCTCTTGAATGGGATCACCGAGAGAGGATTTAGAAAGCGATACAAAATGGAACTTATGAACTGCGATGAAACCACATCGAGTGTAAAGATGAGTGCAAAAACAAACAAAAACGCGACCAACTGGTTAACTTGCCTGACAGGCATTCAGTCCACCTGCTGAAGTTTCTTCAATATTTCCACTTTGTCGAGAACTTTCCCAGCGCCTTTTGCAACACATGTCAGCGGATCTTCTGCTTTAACAACCTTAATTCCTGTTTCTTTTTCGATTAGCCTATCGATACCTCGCAACAACGATCCTCCACCTGTTGCGACTATGCCACGTTCAACGATATCTGTTGCCAATTCTGGTGGAGTTCGTTCCAACGTGGACTTTATGCTGTCTATTATGGCAGCTACTGGTACTGTTAATGCTTCACGAATCTCAGCTCCTCTCAAAACAGTTCTCCTTGGCAGTCCAGTGGAAAGATCGATACCGGTTACAGTTGTTTCAAGTGCATCGTATTCTTCGGCTCTGTAGACATTTCCTATTTCCATCTTTATCTTCTCGCCAGTTCTTTCGCCGATTGCTATTCTGTAGGTTTCTCTTACGTACTGAACGATTGCTTCGTCCATTTCATCACCAGCAATTCTTATTGAATCCCACACGACAATACTGCCGAGTGATATAACAGCAACCTCTGTTGTTCCTCCACCTATATCGACGATCATATTTCCGTTTGGTTCTTCAACGTCGAGGTCTATTCCTATCGCACTCGCCATGGGTTCTTCTATCAAGAAAACCCTTGAGGCGCCTGCTTCAAGACCAGCTTCTAATATGGCACGTCTTTCCACATCTGTTATTCCAATGGGTACCCCTATCACAATTCTTGGCTTGAGAAAAGAAATCGTCGGTTTGGTCTTCCCAATGAAGTATTTGAGCATTGAAAGTGCTACATCGTAATCGGCTATGACTCCATCTCTCAATGGGCGCAGTGCAATTATCGATGCGGGGGTTTTGCCAAGCATCATCTTTGCTTCCATTCCAACTTTTAGAACTTCACCGGTATCTGCGTTAATAGCAACTACAGATGGTTCATTTATAATGATTCCTTTTCCCCGTGCGTACACGAGTGTATTTGCTGTACCAAGATCTATACCAAGGTCACGTCTCATGTTCACGAAATCAGCCTCCATTGAAACGATTCAGCTTGATTTTATCACGAACTTTGAAAAAACAAAAGAACATGATAGAGTAATATGGCAAAAGGTGATAGCTGTGCTAACTAAGATTTTGATAGGCATAATTCTAAGCTTGGGCATGACCGGACTAATATCTTTTTTCGGTGCAAGAGAGACAATCATTGCAGCACTGAAGTCCATGAACATGGGGTTTTTCTTACTCGCTTGCTGTAGCTACATTTTTCTCGTATTTGTAGATGCCCTCAGGACAAAACTTCTCTTATCGCTGAATGGTGAGAAAGTCAGTTATCGGCTTTGTCTTCAAAACACGATACTGGGCCTTTACACCAGTGCCATCACACCTTTTTCAGCAGGAGGACAGCCTTTTCAAATCTATCATTTGGTGAAAAATGGTGTTCTAATAGAGCGTTCTTCAATGGCTATTGGAGTTAAGTTCATCACATCACTGTCTGTGATGATCAGTGGCTCTTTTCTTTTGCTCATCTTTGCTGGCAAGAGGATCATATCAGATGCTGGTTCGGCCTTTCTTGTGTACACGGGCTTGGTCTTGACTTGCAGCGCGTACTTGTTCTTTTTGTTGCTGATATTCTCCAAAACTTTCACTTACAAGATCTTCACATCGAAGCTTCTCACAAGGATATTGTCCCGAATAACCAGAAGAAATACAGAGGTGGTTTTCAAGAAAACTGTGGACTCTTTGACAAATTATTTCGACCTTTTGAAGAGCTTGTGGAATCGTTCCAAGCCTGTCTTGTTGCTGAACATAATACTTACGGCGTCAGAGATCTTGATCAGTGTGAGTATTCCCTACGTACTGATGGTGGGTTTTGGCATCAGATCGAATTATTTCGAGTTTTTGTGTGCGATACTGGTGATGACAATGGTTGTCTATTTTCTGCCGACGCCAGGTTCATCAGGTGGTGTTGAAGGCGCTTTCTACATGATGTTCAGAAATATGTTTTCAAAAGAGGTCGTAGTGGCAACTGTGATCACCTGGAGGCTAATCACTTACTACGCAATAATAGTTGCCGGATCGTTGATCTTGCCTAAGGTATTTCTTGATATCAAACAAACAAAGCAATCATAAAGGACAAAGCATAAGCTATACCACAGATCAGCAGGGCTTTCCAGCCCCTTCTGTTATGTCCTTTCATCTTCTCCTTTTCTTCGTTTTTCATTGCCCTCAAGCCTAGCTCAAAACTCAGGATTGCAAAGAGCAAAACTGCCGATCCTGCGAAGAAAAAGATATTCGAAATAGCTCTCAAAATATCACCTCTGATCGCATAATGTGCTGCACGTCATTTGTACCAATAGTTTTCGATTTCATGTCTATCCACATATGAGGGTTCAAAATGCATTCTTGATGTTCTGAAAACCCTCTCCAAATGTATAGCGTGCCTCACTGACTATTATAAAAGCGCTCTTATCTGTCTTTTTTATGAAAGAAATTAACTCTCCGAGTTCTCTCCTTCTCAAAACTATGAGTAGCATTTTCTTGTCTTGTTTGGTATAAGCACCTTGTGCGTTCAAATAGGTAGCTCCTCTCTTCAGTTGATAGAGAACAAAATCGGCTATTTGGTCGTTCTTTTTTGAAATCACGATTACTTGGGTTGAAGTTTCAATACCTTTCATCACAAAATCTATGGTCATACCGTTGATCACTATGGCAAGAATTGCGTACATACCGGTCTTTGCTCCAAAAGTGAACCCCGCGAACAAACCTATGACAAAATCAATCAGCAATAAAGTTGTGCCCATTGAAGAAGCAAAGTATCTATTGAAGATACGAGCGATGATATCAGTTCCGCCTGTCGAAGCATTTTGGGTGAAAGTGATTGCCATTCCGATAGCCGTTAGAACATCTCCAAAAAAGACAGCAAGCATCATGTCACCTGCTATGTACTTTGGTATCTTGATGAATCTATCAAAAAGATCGACGCAAAAAGTTATAAGAAAGGTGCAGTATATGGTTTTTGCGCTGAAATCAAAGCCTATGGTGATAAAGGCTATCAGGAACAGTGCACCGTTGATTATGTACATCCAAACACCTACTGGAAGTTTTAGCAGACCGTTCAACACCATAGCAAGACCACTTGCCCCACCTGCTGCTATATTGTTGGGTATCAGGAAGGCGACCAACCCAACAGCCGTTATGATAACACCAACGGTCGCAAGGACGTACTCCTTCAGAATAAGAGCCTTGTTCACAGACTCACCCCTTTTTTCAAGAAGATTCTACCATGCTTCACAGGATACAATTGCCTCTGAGTGTATGAGGACAAAATGGTACGATTCGCAGAGAAAAATCCTTTAAATGGGTGGTTAAACGGTAATAATCTCTATTTCTCACTCTTATTCACAGATAATTAGGAAAAATGACACTTGATTACTTCAGAAGAGTAGTGTATCCTATAATTAGCACTCGATAACTTAGAGTGATAATATTGGAGATCGAAAGGAGGTTTGTGTATGAAAGTAACACCGCTTGGTGAGAGACTTTTGATCAAACCCTTGAAGGAAGAGAAGAGGACCGAAGGAGGAATAGTACTGCCAGATTCAGCGAAAGAAAAACCCATGAAGGCAGAAGTCATCGCTGTAGGGGAAAAAGTTGAGAACATCGATGTAAAGGCAGGAGACAAAGTGATCTTTTCAAAGTATGCCGGTACGGAAATCAAGATTGATGATGTTGACTACATCATAATCGATGCGAATGACATACTTGCGAAGATCGAAGAGTGAAAGGAGGAGTGAGCGATGCCGAAACTTTTGAAATTTGATGAAGAAGCCCGCAGGTCACTTGAGAGAGGTGTCAATAAAGTTGCAGATGCAGTGAGAATAACGCTTGGGCCAAAGGGTAGAAATGTTGTTATCGAGAAGAGCTGGGGTTCTCCAACAATAACGAATGACGGTGTTTCAATAGCAAAGGAAATTGATCTTGAGGACAAATTTGAAAACCTCGGTGCTCAACTGGTAAAAGAGGTTGCTTCAAAAACAAACGACGTCGCTGGTGATGGTACAACAACAGCAACGGTTCTTGCACAAGCGATGATCAGAGAGGGACTGAAAAACGTAGCGGCAGGTTCAAATCCAATATTGCTCAAACGTGGTATCGATAAAGCAACAGAAAAAGTCGCTGGTTACATCAAGGAGAAATCGAAGAAGCTTTCTGGTAGAGAAGACATCGCCCATGTTGCAGCGATAAGTGCAAACAATGTTGATATTGGTGAACTGATTGCCGAAGCAATGGACAAAGTTGGAGAAGATGGCGTTATCACAGTTGAAGATTCAAAGACTCTTGACACCTATGTTGAGTTTACAGAAGGAATGCAGTTCGATAGAGGCTATATCTCACCGTATTTTGTAACAGATGCAGAAAAGATGGAAGTTGAACTCAAAGAGCCATTCATACTGATAACAGATAAAAAGCTCAGCGCGATCAAGCCGTTGATACCAATTCTTGAGAAGGTTGCACAGACAGGAAGACCGATTCTTGTAATCGCAGAAGATGTAGAAGGTGAAGCATTGACAACGCTCGTTTTGAACAAACTCAAAGGTACGTTGTCTGCTTGTGCCGTCAAAGCTCCTGGTTTTGGCGACAGAAGAAAGGCTATGTTGCAAGACATCGCGATACTCACAGGTGGCACTGTGATAAGTGACGAGCTTGGCATCAACCTCGAGGATGTTACGCTGGAAGATCTTGGAAGAGCAGACCTTGTTAGAGTGAAGAAAGACGACACGATCATCATCGGTGGCAAGGGTAATCCAGAGGAAATCAAGAAGAGAATAGCTCAGATAAAGTCTCAGATCGAGCAAACTACTTCTGAGTATGAAAAAGAGACACTCCAAGAGAGAATGGCAAAACTCGCTGGTGGAGTTGCCGTCATAAAGGTTGGAGCAGCTACAGAAACAGAGCTCAAAGAAAAGAAGCACAGAATAGAAGACGCACTGAGTGCAACCAGAGCGGCGGTCGAAGAAGGTATAGTTCCTGGTGGAGGAGTTACATTACTCAGGAGCAGAAAGGTTCTTGAGAATGTGTTGAAGGAACTCGACGGAGACGAAAAAGTAGGTGCGATGATAGTCTACAAATCACTCGAAGCTCCAATAAGACAGATTGCCGAGAACGCTGGCTACGATGGCGCTGTTATAGTTGAGAGAATACTTTCTTCGAAAGATGAGTCCTATGGTTTCGATGCACTCAAGGGTGAGTATACAGACATGTTCAGAGCTGGAATCATCGACCCAGCAAAAGTTACAAGAAGTGCTTTGCAGAACGCCGCTTCAATTGCAGGAATGCTTCTGACAACCGAAGTTTTGGTTGTTGAAAAACCTGAAGAGAAGAAAGAAGCACCAGCACCAATGCCACCTGAGTACTGATGATACAAATAGTTATTCAAAAGGAGGGCGTAAGCCCTCCTTTTTGTTTCATTTCCTACAGTTAGTGGATGAAAATCTATGTGCTAAGAGGGCGTCGGGCACTTTTGAACTTAGATGTATCTAAGTTCCATCTCAAGCTTTCTGAGTGAAATTATTCAAGTTATCGATGGCTTTTTATCTGTAGCAGAGCATTTTCAGCAATTCTTAGTTTTATGCATTTCGTATATTATATATTGGAACAAAAAGGGCGCCTACCAAGATCTTGGTGAAAGTGAGAGTTCATAATTGGCATAGGTCTAATGTTTTGGTACTGCTATACCTTATCTCTATGCAAGAACCCAGTTAGAGATTTTTCCTATGAAGAAAGAATTCTTGATGAATTCACAAAGATTCAGTCAATAACAATGAAAAAGATTTCAATCATGCTCAAGCAACTGTCTGTAATAAAAACCTCATTTGCGATGAATGAGAAATCACACAGGTATAGCTTACTTCTCAAGAAGTTGTACTGCTTTCCTCGGTTCGCTATCACTTCAGGATTCCCTCGACGAAAAATGCATTTTTATGACTCACCTTCAGTAATTTAACCTGCCAAATGATGAGTAATTCCCAATTTTGAAGCCTTATTTCCAATTTCTTTAGAGACCAGCTTTTATTGAGGTTGTAATCAAAGAACCAGATAGATACTGAGTTGATTCATATGAACAGCACAGTTGATGTATAATAATTGTGGTGCCACGATAGGCGGGGGGTTGGCGGTCCCCTGTACCCGAAAGCCGCCATAGCGGGGCTGAATTCCTATCTGAGGCTACTCGGGTTGGGAAACAGGTCGTGCTGAAGGCAACGAAGGTTGGGTCCTGTGCAACGGTGTGCCGTGAACCTGGTCAGGTCCGGAAGGAAGCAGCCATAAGCGGTCTTCATCGTGTGCCGCAGGGGTGCCTGACTGGAGCTGGAGGCACGACAATGCCCTGGTCTGGGTAAGTCGAAGGTAGGTTCGTGGCACCTTTTTTCTTTTCAAAGCCCGCAGAAGCGGGGAAATTTTTCTTGTAATAAATTAAAATTCTTGACAGTTCACAAAATAAACTATATAATCTCTGTGGGGGTGAGTGGATGGTTATGGATGCTGAAAGGATACTGAGATCTGTCTTTGATTTAGTTCTCACTTTTTCAAAGATGCTCACTTTCAACGGTGAGCTCGAGAATCTGAGAGCCATAGAGCTTTACCTTCTTTTATACATAGCGCAAAGAGGTTCACAGAGAATGAGTGAACTTGCTGAAGTGTTCTCGATGACGAAGAGCAATATAACCTTCTTGGTTGATTCTCTGGAAGAAAAAGGGTTGGTTGAAAGATCACGATCTAATGAAGACAGGCGTGTTATAAATATTTGCTTGACTGAAAAGGGCCGGCAGATGTACAACCAGGTGTTGGATGATTTTACCAAGTTGATAAGTCGAGTAACCTCGCAGATACCAGAAAAAGACCTCTCAATAATTTCAGAAGGTTTTGAAAGACTCTCGAGGCTCTTTCTGGCAGGTGAGTGACTATGATACTGGTGACAGGCGCAACGGGTCATCTTGGGAATGTCTTGGTGAGATCGTTGGTGAGCAGTCAGTTGAAAGTTCGTGCTATGGTAGCTCCGTTTGAAGATACAAAGCCTCTTGAAGGGCTTGAAGTGGAAATCGTGAGAGGTGACATAAGAGATGCCAAATTTGTCGAAAGCGCATGCAAGGGGGTTGAAAATGTCTATCACCTTGCGGCTGTCATATCTATTCTTGGAAAGAGGAAATCAGTATACGATGTGAATGTTGTTGGCACACAAAATGTGATTCAAGCATGCTTAAGGAATAAGGTACAAAAGCTTATCTATGTCAGTTCAATACACGCTTTCAGTGAACCAAAGTGCGGTTCGCTGATTGATGAGTCCGTTCCGATAGACCCAAAGAAAACAGTTGGTGATTATGCCAAATCAAAAGCAATTGCAACACTCGAGGTGCTAAGAGCGACAAAAGAAGGTCTGTATGCGGTTGTAATTTGCCCAACTGGTGTTGTGGGACCATACGACTGGCGTGTATCAGAGATGGGAAATCTGCTTCTCTTATACTCGAAGAATCTTTTGAGGGTTGGAATTGATGGTTCATTCGATTTTGTGGATGTGCGTGATGTTGTATCTCTGTTGATCGAAGCGTGCAAAAGAGCCAGAAATGGTGAGCTGTTCATAGCAAGCGGTGAATACATTACCATCAGGGCTTTCGTTCAAATCTTGCGCAAAATAAGGCCGGCAAGGTCTGTAGACCTTTTTCTACCGAGTTACATGGCATATCCACTTTCTATCTTTACCTCTGCTTACTACCTGGCAAAGAAGAGAAAACCATTACTTACACCGTACAGTGTTCACACGCTCACCAGAAATTATGTGTATTCAAGCCAAAAGGCTAAGAATGAGCTTGGATACAGTCCAAGGCCACTGTATGAATCACTGAAAGATGCACTCAGATGGTTTGAGGACAATGGATACATATCACCAGTCAGTTCTGCTCAGAGTTTTGTTGAACGATCTTCAGGATCCTGTCTTTGAGTTCCGATTCGTAATCTGGTTGTATTCTCTCATACTCCTTTTCAAACAAAGGAGAAGATATGAGAAAATCTGCCGTTGACCGCGTGATTGCAACTGGGATGTTGTAGACTGTTGCGATTCTTATCAGAGCTTTTATATCAACATCGTGTGCAAGAGGTTCGAGAGGATCCCAAAAAAAGATGAGAACATCGATTTCTCCCTCTGATATCTTCGCTCCTATCTCTTGATCGCCTCCGAGTGGTCCACTTTTGAATTTTCTCACCTTCAGTCCAGTCTTCTGTTCTATGAGCGTTCCCGTTGTTCCAGTCGCGTACAGCTCGTGTTTTGACAAAGTTCCTTTGTTGAACTGTACCCATTCGATCAAATCTTTCTTTCTTCTGTCATGTGCGATCAAGGCGATCTTCTTCTTGCCCTCCATTTTCATCCTCTTTTCCACCAACACACCCCCAAGTTTATATTACTCGATCATTTGTTCTTCCAAAACAACATTTGTTGAAAAAACTGTGTTGATGAGTTTGCGGTATATCTATTTCACAGTGAGCTTCAATGTGTCTTATTTTTTGTGTAATCTGTTCTTCAATTATCCTTGTTTTTCAGATGGTATGATTAGCAACAATAAATGTCATTAAGAATTTCTTTTCAGCCTATCTATCATGTTCTGTGCATCGCGTTTTTGGGAGGGCTCTATCTTGAGGATCAGTCGTGGTACTTCACTCATACCATTAGAACAGAAAAATGGTGTAGATCTCGTCATAGAAAATGAGATGATCCCAGATATAGTCAGATCAAAGAATAGGCTTGATAGTTCTGATTTTATCTGTGCCAGTAGACATTACGCACTGCTTGGGTTCATCAATCCACACACACATATCGGAATACATCGTCCTAAGGGTGAGAATAAAGACCATGGCTTTGAACTCACTGACCCTTTAACCCCGCACTTGAGTGTAGTCGAACGGCTTGATCCAATGGATGCTGTAGTTGTTTTCATTGAAGATCTCCTCAGCCCAAGATCGAGAGTAGAGACTGTGACAATCGAAGGGAAGATATTCTATCGCTATTCCTAGATCAAAAGGAGGTGTTTTCATGGCAAAGCGTTTTGTGGTTGTACTGTTTATTGCTGTGGTCTGCGCTTTTTTATTCGCCGCCGAAAAGCCCAAGAAAGGTGGAACATTGGTTATCGCACATTGGAGTGATCCTATTTCTTTCAATCCGGATGCAAAGACAGACGACGCAGGAAACGGTATCTACGGTTGCATTTTCAGCAAACTTGTTGCCTTGGACGCAGATTACAACGTAATACCAGATTTGGCAGAGAGTTGGGAGGTCTCTCCCGATGGACTAACCTACACTTTTCATTTGAGGAAAGGTGTCAAGTGGCACGACGGTAAGCCTTGCACAGCAGAGGATGCAGTATGGACCTTCAGCCAAATTAAATCACATCCAGAGGCACCTGCCTCAAAACACTTTGAGAAGGTAACATCGATTGAGGCGGTTGATGACTACACCTTGGTCTTTAGGATGAGTCAACCTCAGGCACCGTTCATCGGCTTCTTGGCTTGGTATGGAACTTGGGTTATGCCAAAACATATCTACGATATCACCAAAGATGGTTCGCCAGTTGATTGGATCGATAACCCCGCAAACCAAAAGCCCATTGGAACAGGACCATTCAAGTTTGTTGAGTGGGTCAAGGGTAGTCATGTTACTCTGCAAAAGAACGCTGATTACTTCATGGGAGAGCCATATTTGGACAGGATCGTTTTCAAGATAATTCCAGACCAAGATACCGCACAACAGGCATTACTCGCCGGTGAGGTCGATGTGAACAATAATGTTAGCAACGTCCACATTCCGATCTATCAGAAGATACCAGACATAGTTGTGCTTCAAAAACCAGCCCCCAGTAGGTATTACATGGGCTTCAACGTGGCAAGGCGTCCTTCACCATTCAACAACCCTAAGGTGCGTTTTGCTGCTGCCTATGCTTTGAACAGACAGGAGATCTTCGATAAGGCAATAAAGTACGGTTCTGTAAGCGATGGGTTCTATACCCCAGCAATTCCATGGGCTTATAATTCATCTGCGAAAGCGCCAAGCCAGGATATAAAGATGGCTGAAAAATTGCTCGATGAGGCTGGATACCCCAGAGGGAAAGATGGTTACAGATTCGAAGTAACCTTAGTCTATTTCCAGGGACAGGTATGGAGAGACATGGCAACGATTATAAAAGAACAACTGGACAAAGTCGGGATCAAGGTAAAATTGGAAGAATACGAAATAGCCGCTTACATAGAAAAGTGTTTGAAGGGTGGTGACTTCGACTTAACGGTTCTCAACGGATTCCAAGGCCCTGATCCTGATAACCTGAAACTGAGAGTGGGTACGGGTGGAGACATTAACGTAATGGGTTATTCTTCCAAAGAAGTCGACGAATTACTCGATAAAGGAGCAACTGTTTCAGAGATTAGTAAGAGACAGCAGTACTATTTCAAAGTTCAAGAAATTCTCGCCCAAGACCTGCCGTTCTACCCCATTGGCGAGGTTGCCGCCAACTATGTTCACAAAAAGTACGTGAAAGATATGCCTTACCAACTCACCGGAAAGATTGCTCTGAATAATTTCGCAAAGACTTGGTTGGACAAATAGTTCAAGCCACCCACTTGTGTGGGTGGCTTTTATTGATCAAGGAGGTGCACACCAAGCGATGGAGCATTTTGCTCGATATTTGATCCGGCGGGTTCTATCGGCAGTAATCTTAGTTTTTTTGGTTCTGACATTGAATTTTTTTATCATCCATTTGGCTCCAGGTGATCCAGTGACGATCATGGTTGGACTTGAGAACCCTTCAAAGCAGATGGTCGAAGCCTTGAAAAAAAGATATGGTTTGGACAGACCTTTAATTGTGCAGTACTTGGTGTATTTTGGAAATCTCTTGAAGGGGGATTTTGGCTACTCATATGTCTATGATCAGCCCAGTTGGGTTTTGATAAGACAAAGAATAATTCCAACGCTGACTTTAACATTGACGGGTAGTATTCTGGGTTTTCTGCTTGGCACCTACCTGGCGATACTCGTGAGTAAATTACAAAGAACTCGCGGTGATACATTGGTCTCAATCCTTTCATACATACTTTACGCGATGCCATCCTTTTGGCTTGGATTAATGATGATTTTGACCTTCTCAGCTAAGCTTAGATGGTTTCCCACCTCGGGGATGTTCAATCTTCGAGAGTCTTATCTTGGAGTGAGAAAGCTTTTGGACTTCTTACACCATCTTACTTTGCCTGCTGTTACATTGATTTTGCTGCAGACACCAGTTTTTTACAGAGTGACCCGAGCAAGTATAATTCAAAATTACAAGCAAGATTATGTGACTACCCTTTTGGCTGTTGGGGTAACAAGAGATAGACTGTTCAAGAAGTATGTCATAAGAAACGCGATCATTCCTTCTTTAACGATGCTTGGTATAACCTTAGGGTTCTCAATAACTGGCACAACGATCATCGAGACGGTCTTTGCCTGGCCTGGAATGGGGAGGTTACTCTTGGATGCGATATACAGAAGAGATTATCAGTTAATATTGGGTATCTATTTTCTTATGGCAGTTTTCATCAGCGTTGCCATGATTGTGACCGACTTGGTCATAGCCTTCGTTGACCCAAGGATTAGACTGACTTAGAGGTGGTCAAATGAACGCTACCAGGGGATTTATCAAAAGATATTTTTCAAACAAATATGGATCAGCAGGGTTGTTCATCTTTCTGGCAATGGTTTTTTGTGCCGTATTTGCTGAGTGGATCTGTCCGTACAAACCAGGGCAAATGAGCAGTGAGATCTTAAGATCACCGAGTTCAAGCCACCTTTTTGGCACAGATCATTTGGGTAGGGATGTCTTCAGTCGTGTGATATACGGTACCAGAACGTCGTTGTTGGTTGGTTTTGTGGCAGCAGGGCTTTCCGCGCTGATTGGTATCTTCGTTGGAACGGTTTCTGGTTATTATGGTGGAATTGCCGATGAGGTGATCAGTAAGATCATCGATTCATTCTTGATGATACCTGTCTTCTTTCTCATATTGATAATAGTGGCAATCTTTGGTAGAAATTTGTTTTACATCATGATTGTTATTGGTCTAACGACTTGGCCATCAAACGCAAGGATCATGCGTGCACAGACTTTAAGCATAAAGGAAAGAGCGTTCGTCAAAATAGCCCGCGCAAATGGTGAGAGCAAGATTAGAATAATCTTTTCTCGCATAATACCAAACGGTATGTACCCCGTTATTGCGAACAGCGCACTTCAGATTGGCGGCGCAATACTGACAGAAGCAGCACTCAGCTTCTTGGGACTTGGAGATCCAAATGTGATGAGTTGGGGCAAGATGATCAGCGAGGGCAAGTCTTACATGACCTTTGCTTGGTGGATAATAGTCTTTCCTGGTATTTTCACGATTCTGACTGTGATTGGCTTCTCATTCATAGGTGATGGTCTACAGCGTGCGCTCTACCCAGCTTTGAGTGAGGTGGGCAACGAATGAATGTTCTGAACGTACGAGATCTGACTGTGAGGTATCTGCTCGGAAAGAAACAGATATACGCCGTAGAAAAAGTGAGTATTTTTGTGAAAGAAAATGAGTTTCTCGGCGTTGTGGGCGAATCTGGCTCTGGCAAGAGTACCTTTGCACATGCGATAATGCACCTTCTTCCCAAAAATGCTCGGGTGCTGGGAGGAACAATTGAACTTCTGGGTCGTGAGATCACTCAGATGAATGAGGACGAACTGCGAAAATTAAGGTGGAAGGAGTTTTCGATGGTTTTTCAGCGTTCGATGAGCGCGCTGAGCCCTGTTCACAAGATAGAAGATCAGATCTCTGAAGCTCTTTTGATTCACAATCCTCAGATGAATTTGAATCAAATCAGACAAAGACTCGAATCGGTTTTAAAGATGGTGAATCTACCCTTGAGAGTGCTCGGTTGTTACCCTCATCAGCTGTCTGGTGGCATGATGCAAAGAGTAATGATAGCACTTGCGCTTGTGAATTTACCCAAGTTCATCATTCTGGATGAAGCGACCACTGCCTTGGATGTTGTCACACAAGGGCAGATCATCGAAGAGCTGAAGAGTTTAATAAAAGAACTCTCACTGACTGGTATGGTGATAAGCCACGATTTGGGTGTCGTTTCGGAGCTTTGTGACAATATTGCGGTCATGTACGCTGGCAGATTGATGGAGTGTGGGAGGAAGGAAGATATCATTCATAGACCACTTCATCCATACACAAAAGCTCTCGTTGCCTCTCTGCCTGACCATGTCGAGAAGGGTGGTAAGTTGTACAGTATTCCAGGCACACTTCCGGATCTTTCCAAACCAATTGAAGGATGTGTCTTTGCCAGCAGATGTCCACTTGTTTCTGATGAGTGCCTTGAAACAACGCCGCCTTTTTGTGATGAAAACGGTCGCGGTGTGGCTTGCTTGAAGGTGAGGAATGAGATATGCAATTTGTCCAAGTGAAAAACCTTAAGAAGTACTTCACAGTGGGACTGTTGAAACGGTATTCCGTCAAAGCGTTAGATGATGTTTCTTTTGATGTAGAGCAGGGCGAGATCTTTGGTGTGCTTGGCGAGAGCGGTTGTGGCAAGTCAACGCTCGGATTGGTTCTAAGCAGGATAGAGAAAGAGACTGATGGTGATATTCTTTTCAAAGGTAAGAGAATCAGTGGTACTACAAAGCTCGATAAACAGACAAGAAGGGAGATCCAGATAATCTTCCAAAACCCTTATGAGTCATTTGATCAAAGAATGAGCATAGGAGATTCTTTGAAGATACCGTTGAAGATCAACAAGATTGGAGCCAATGATTCACAGAGAATAGAGATTATGAAAGAGTTTCTGCATCGTGCTGGTCTTGAGCCTGTGGATGCCTTTTTGACGAGATATCCGCATGAACTGTCGGGTGGACAGCTTCAGAGACTTTCTCTTCTCAGGGCAATGATGCTCAAACCAACCTTCTTGATAGCCGATGAGTGTGTGTCGATGCTCGATCTATCAGTTAGGGCAAGTGTGATAAACCTCATGGTTGAGCTGGTAAAGTCCGAGAAGACAGCAGTGATGTTCATAACGCACGATATATCTCTTGCAAAGTATGTGAGTGACCGGGTGGTCGTTTTGTACCTGGGAAAGATCGTCGAAATGGGAAGATCTGTCGACGTTGTGGAGAAGCCACTGCATCCGTACACAAAGGTGCTCATAAGTTATTCTCCTTCGATTTTTGAGAAAAAACAGAAGCTCAAACCTAAGGAGTTGATCTCTCTTTTCAATACACATACTGGTTGTAATTTCTCCAACAGATGCCCATATGCCGATGAGATTTGCGAAAGAGAAGCACCACAACTGAGAGAGATCGATTCACAGCACTGGGCTTCATGCCACAAAATATGAGGAGGGATGGCAGATGAATATCATTCAAGAGGTTATTGAAAAGGTTCCCAATTACAAGAAATTCATGACCGTCGATGAACTCAATGAATCGTCGAGGAGATTGAAGGAGTCTTATCCGGATATCGTCGAATTTCTTGAGATTGGGCATTCTGCTTCGGGTGAGCCGATCTATTGTCTGAAGATTGGCAATGGGAAGAAGACAGCTCTATTGTATGGTTTTCCGCATCCAAACGAACCAGTTGGAAGTGTGATGCTCGACTATCTCTCATGGAAGTTGGCAGAGAGTAAAGAATTCCGTGAACTCTTTGATTTCACCTGGTATATTGTGAAGGTTGCCGATGTCGACGGTGCACGACTCAACGAAGGTTGGTTCAACAAACCATACTCTTTCAGAGATTATGTTTACAATTACTACAGACCAGCTGGAAACGAGCAGGTCGAATGGTCATTCCCCATTCAGTACAAGACACTGAGTTTTGACAAGCCAACCAACGAGACACGTGCGTTGATGAACATAATAGAAAAAACATATCCTTCATTCATATACAGTCTTCACAACGCTGGGTTCGGTGGGGTTTATTACTACATAAGTGAAGATGCCCCACTGCTGTACCCAATATTTGAGAAGGCAGCGAGTGATCAAAAGGTGCCACTGTCTCTTGGTGAGCCGGAGGTGCCTTATGTGAAGCAGTTCAATCGCGCAGTCTTTTTGATGCCAACTACGGAGGACGCTTACGATTACTACGAGAAGTACTCTAAGATAGACCCAGCTTTGATCATAATGAGTGGTGAGAGTAGTTATGGTTACGCAAGACATTTCAACGAAAAAGTATTTGAACTGGTTTGTGAAGTTCCTTACTACTATGATGAAAGGGTCGACAACACCAGTCTGACTAAAGTGAAAAGAAGAAAGTTGGTCCTTCAGGATCTGGACTTTGAGAGAAAGGACATGGATGATCTTGTATCTTTGTACGAAAAGATAAAAGACAAGATTGATACGCACACGAAGTTTCAGGATGCACTGGAGTATTTCATGGAGTCCTTTAAGAAGTCTTTCGATGCCAGACTCAAGTGGGCTCAGACCGCAGAGGAACTTGAGAGAGAAGCCACAGTGGCAGAGAAGTTTGACAACCAGATCAGCAGTAAGTCTTACTCACTCTTCAAATGGGGGATGCTCTACAGACTGATGAGGTCCCAAAAGCGTAAAGGGCAAGAATTGAACAGAATAATAAACAAGGTTAAGGAAAAGATAGACTCCCGCATTGAGATGCTCGAAAAGAAAACCAAATTCACTGTAATTCCAATAAAGAAATTGGTTCAAATTCAGTTGATGGCAGGACTATATAGCTGTCTATACACCTCCCTCAAGAATTGAAAACGGCAGCGCCTGTGCGCTGCCTTCTTTTCATATCGTATTCTTCCATCCAAGAACACCTTTTGCATTCCTTGACAGTATACTATATATAGTGTATCATTGCATATGTACACATCATATAGTATATGGGGGTGTAGAAATGCTTTCTGGTGCAACCAGTTTGATAGAGAAATATCTTTCAGTACAAGACTGGCAAGTCAAAGAGAACAGCAACATGAATTACTCGCTTCAAGGTTTGAACAATTACCTGGTTTCCGCAGCCACGACGGCATATTGGCTTGAGAAGATATACCCTTCTGAGATTTCTCGAGCACATTTAGATGGTGATTTTCACATTCACGACTTGAACCTCTTAGCTCCATACTGTTGCGGTTGGGATTTGAAGGAACTGTTGCTTCGAGGCTTTGGTGGAGTATCACAGAAGATAGAGAGCAGACCGGCAAGGCACTTTAGAGTTGCGCTCATGCAGATTGTCAATTTCTTTTACACAATGCAGGGTGAGGCTGCTGGTGCGCAGGCTTTTTCAAACTTTGACACCTTTCTTGCACCTTTTGTAGCTTATGATAATCTGTCTTATTCAGAGGTTCTTCAGTGTTTGCAGGAGTTTGTCTTCAACCTGAATGTCCCCACAAGAGTTGGTTTTCAAACACCTTTTGTCAACATAACGATGGATGTGAAAGTTCCACTTTATCTTGCGAACGAGCCTGTTATTGTGGGTGGAGAGTTTCAAAGCAGATGCTATGGAGAATTTCAGAAAGAGATGAACATGATCAACAAAGCCTTTTGTGAAGTGATGCTTCAAGGTGATGCCAAAGGTAGAGTTTTCAGTTTTCCCATACCGACATACAATATCACTCCTGACTTCCCATGGGACAGCGATGTTGCAGAAAGAATTTTGAAGATGACTGCAAAGTATGGTGTACCATACTTTGCAAACTTTATCAGTTCAGGATTATCTCCTGAAGATGTCAGAAGCATGTGTTGTAGGTTAAGACTCGATAACCGCGAACTTTACAGAAGAGGCGGTGGCTTGTTTGGGGCAAATCCGATGACTGGTTCTATTGGAGTTGTAACGATCAATATGCCGAGAATAGGATATCTCTCCAAATCTGCTGAGGAATTTTTCGAAAGGCTTCAAAAGATTATGGAATTAGCTCAGAAGAGTTTAGTGATTAAGCGAAGGATTATAGAAGAACTGACTGAAGCAGGATTATATCCCTATTCAAAGATTTATCTTGAAAAAATCAAAAGCACTTTTGGACAATACTGGTTTAACCACTTCAGTACTATAGGACTTGTGGGTATGCACGAGGCTCTGATGAACCTTTTTGGTAAAGGTATTGATACGATGGAAGGTATAGACTTTGCTCTCGGGGTACTTGATTTCATGAGAAAGAGGCTGATCGATTATCAAGAACGAACGGGTAACCTTTTCAATCTTGAAGCGACCCCTGCTGAGGGAACTTCATACAGGTTGGCAAGAATTGACAAGAAGTGTTACAAAGATATATTTACCAGCGGTGAGAAGGAACCATTTTACACAAATTCTACACAACTTCCGGTGGGTTACGCAGAAGATCTGTTTCGAGTTCTTGAATTACAGGAAGATCTTCAAGCTATGTACACAGGAGGTACAGTATTTCACATTTACCTTGGTGAGCAGATTGAAGACACGAAAGCACTTGGAATAATGATAAAGAGAATCTTTGAGAGATATCGTATACCGTACATAACTGTCACTCCAACCTTTAGTATCTGTTGTGATCATGGATACATCGCTGGAGAAAAATACAACTGTCCTATTTGTGGACAACCGACAGAGGTCTGGAGTAGAGTGGTTGGTTTCTACAGGCCAGTTCAAAACTGGAATCCTGGGAAACAAGAAGAGTTCAGATTTAGAAGATCTTTCAAGATCTCTTGAGGTGGTCGTCTTGCTCTTCGTTAGTGGATGGACTAAAGTGAGTCTGTTGGATTATCCAAATCGTCTGTGCTCTGTTGTTTTCTTATCTGGTTGCAATCTAAGGTGTGTTTATTGTCACAACAGAGAACTGGTCAATAATGAAAGACCGTTCCAACGTTTTTCCTGGGAAGAAGTCTTGAGGTGGTTAGAGAGAAATAAACGGATGATCGATGGGGTTTGTTTCACAGGTGGGGAACCTACACTCTGTGGTGACTTAGCGTCTATGATCTACGACGTGAAAAAGCTGAGTTTGAAGGTGAAAGTAGACACAAATGGTACCCAACCAAGGGTTCTTGAGAAGTTTCTCCGAGAGGGGTTAGTCGATTTCATTGCCATGGATATAAAAGCTCCGTTGAACAAATACGAACAAGTTTGCAGAACAAAGATATCTATTGATGATCTATCCGAATCTGTGAACCTCATAAAGACTCTTGCTCCAGAGTACGAATTTCGCACAACCTTTCATCCTTCAATACTCTCAGCAAAGGACTTCGATCAGATCTGCGAATGGTTGAAAGGCGCGTCTAAATACGTCGTGCAGAGGTGTAGAACAGGGAACAATCTTGACCCATCATTCAGTAAGTTGCCACCGGCACGATATGAAGACGTGATAGAGATTGCACAGCTTTGCAGTGACCATTTCAAAGAGTTCGTTCTTCGAGGTTTTACAGGCTCTTTGCAAAAGGTGGTGGGCAATCCGCAGAGGGTATAATTTATCTTGGGAGGCTTTGAGTGAAAGTTGGGCTATTGGTAGAAGGCATATGCCCAAGTGTGAACAAATTTATACATACGTTGGTTCAACAGTTGGTTGAAGGTGCTGTTTTGGGTTTCTGGGATGGTTGGCGAGGACTATGTGATGATCAACCAAGAAAAATATCTGTTGAGGAGTCTTGGCGGTTTCAAGATCTTGGCGGGTCGATTCTTTCCAGTTCTTTCCTCAGAGAAATACCAAGGTCCTTTAAGTTCAAAATGATTCAAAATCTGGTGAAAAACGATGTAGAACTCTTGGTTGTTGTTGGCAACACTATGTCGTTTTTAGCAGCCTATGAGTTGTTTTCGGCTGGAGTAAAGGTCGTTTTCATACCTTCGGCTGACTTTGTTTTGAATCAGGAGTTCTACAGAATGGGTTTCAGCACTGTTGTAAACAAAATCAGCGAATGCATCTATCGTTTCAAAAACCTTTCCCTTGCTTCTGGTAGGGGCATTGTTTTGCGCTTGTCTAAGGATTTCAAAGATCTCATTGAAAAGATGAGATATCTGCATAACTTTTTCTTCACCGAGGCAGATGATCATCTTCTTCTCTGGTGGAACAATCCCTGCTGTGCATATGATTGCGTTATCAAAGTAGATGGCATTTTGGTGGTGAGCAAGCCATTGGCAGAAGATCTCGCCCTTGCCAGAGGTCTTGCAAAGGCAATTCCATCTTTTTTGACAGCGAGGGGGGGAGTTTTCATGACCTATCGCAGTGGTTTTGAGATTCTTCCCTTCCAGAAAATCAGAGAGATCTCTCTTGTTATGAATCAAGGGGGGACATGATATGAGAGGTGAACATCCTTATGTGAAATGGGCTATTAGCAGTATCGAGAATTGGATAAAATTACGCAGGTTAGTTGATCCATTCAAGGATAGCGCACCAAAAGATCTTCTGGCGAGAAAGTCAGGTGCGTTTGTCAGTTTGCACAAACTCGATGGATCTTTGAGAGGTTGCATAGGCACTTATCTTCCTGCAAGGGAAAACTTGGCTGAGGAGATAAGAGACAACGCAATAGCTGCGGCAACGGAAGATCCAAGATTTTCGCCAGTTACGGTTGACGAACTTGACGATATTGAAGTAACTGTCGATATTCTAAGTGAGCCAGAGAAGGTTTCTAAGCTGGAAGAGCTCGATCCAAAGAGGTATGGTGTGATAGTTGTAAGTGGTTTCAGAAAAGGGCTCTTGTTGCCGGACTTACCGGGTGTTGATACTGTTGATCAGCAGCTTGCAATAGCGAAGAGAAAGGCCGGAATCTTCAGCGGGGAAAAGATCGTCGTGTACAGATTCACCGTTGAAAGGTATCACTGAGGGGTGGTCAGGTGGAGAAAATGGCGCTCTACTTCACCAGTCTTGGCGATGGAAAAATAAGATGCGAATTATGTCCACACCATTGTGTTCTCACTGAAGGGCAAATCGGTTTTTGTTTGAGTCGTAGGAATCAAGATGGGGTTATGGAACTGATGAACTATGGACAAATAACCTCGATAGCCCTTGATCCAATTGAGAAGAAGCCTTTGTTTCATTTTAATCCTTCAGACAGGATACTCTCTGTTGGCACTTTTGGGTGCAACATGAAATGTCCATTTTGTCAAAACTGGCAGATCTCTCAGCAAGTGGCTCCGACGAAGAAAGTCATGCCCGAACAACTTATCTCTATCGCGAGAGAACGTGGCTCAAGGGGTATTGCTTATACATACAACGAGCCTTTTGTTTGGTTTGAGTTTGTTCTCGACACTTCGAGGATTGCGAGCAGAGAAGGGTTGTACAATGTCTTGGTGACAAATGGTCTTGTCGAGTTGGAGCCTTTGAAATTGCTACTGCAGTCTATAAACGCGATGAACATAGACGTGAAAGCCTTTGATGAAGAACTCTATCGTCGTCTTGGTGGTGATTTGAAGATCGTGAAACAGACCATTGAAAAGTCTATCTCTTTTGGTGTTCATGTCGAAATAACAACGCTGATCGTCCCTGGTGTAAACGATAGCAGAGAGCAATTAGAAGAAGAATTCAAGTGGTTGGCAAGCATAGATAGGTCTATTCCACTACATCTTTCACGGTATTTTCCGAATTACAAGATGAGCAATCCTCCAACATCACCCCAGTATCTGGTGGATGCCTACAACTTAGCACGTCAGTATTTGGACTTTGTCTATATAGGAAACCTTTGGGACGCGAGGTATGAGAGTACTGTCTGCCCAGAGTGTGGAAGTACTGTTATCATAAGAGATGGTTACGATGTTCGAGTAGAGTTGCTAGATGCGCAAGGTAGGTGTAAAAAGTGTGGAAAAAAGATAGTAAGAATCTTCTGAAGATAAATCGTGTTGTTTTCCTGATTTTTTTGGTTGGTATTGGTATCGGTCTTTCTTTGGTGATAAGTATCTTTGTTCGAACACCGCCGAGTTATTATGAACACACGGGTTTCACACTTGGAACTTACTGTAGAATCGTTGTTTCATCAAAGAAGGGTTCTAAAACTTTATCAGAAATAATTTTCAATGAGCTGGACAGAATTTACAAGAAGTTTGATCCAAACAATCCAAACAGTGTCATCAGTAAAATAAACACATCAACTGATTGGGTTGATCTGGATGAAGAGACATTCGTGCTTTTAGATGCTGCGCTAAAGTTCTCGCAGATCACTGACGGTGCCTTTGATCCTACGCTCGGCAACCTGATAAGACTGTGGGGATTTGATAGAATCTCAGAGAAGATGCCTACAAAGATTCCTTCGAGCAACGAGATTGAGGAAATTTTAAGACATTGCGGAGCTGACAAGGTGGAGCTGGACAATCGAATGCGGAGAGTTAGATTAAAAGATGGAGTAACCTTGGACTTGGGTGGCATAGCTAAAGGTTATGCACTCGATAGAGCATATCAAATAGCGAAGGAAGTTGATTCGAATTGTACAGGCTTTGTTGAAGCGGGTGGAGATATAAGAATTCTTGGACCAAAGTTTGGCTCAAGACCTTGGGTTATTGGTGTCAGAGATCCGAGAAAAGCAGATTCTGCCATCACTTATATATACCTGAAAGATGGTGCTGTTGCGACTTCAGGTGATTACGAAAGATATTTCATAGTCGGCGATATCAGATATCATCATATCTTCGATCCAAGGACTGGTTATCCGGCAGTTGGTGCACAATCGGTGACGGTCGTTGCAAGAGAAGCAACAACTGCAGATGTGTTGTCAACGGCTGGCTTTGTAATGGCGCCAGATTGGGAATATGTCGTTCTGGAGTATCCGCGTTTGGGTGGAAGTGTCTTGCTGATCGATCAAGAGGGTAAGCTTCACAGGTCTACTTCTTTCTCAATCTATGAGCAAGCAAAGTAGAACATTCAGATTGGCAGATTTTGTTTTACTGACCGTTCTGCTGGTTGGTTTTTTGATATTTTTCTTTTTCACACACCAGAATAAATCTGAAGGATATGTAGAAGTCTTCAAAGATGGGAAATTGGTCTTAACGCTGGTTCAAGACGGTAGATATGAGTTGAAAACGGAAGAAAAGCATGTTATGGATATAGTCTTTGAGAAAGGGAAGGTCCGTGTTGAGGACAGTGATTGCCCATTGAAGATCTGTGAAAAAACTGGGAGCATTGGTCCAAATGGTGTAATCGTGTGCATTCCAAACAAAGTTGTTGTGAGATTTGTCGGTAAAACCAAGGTGGATGTGATGACTTGGTGAGAAGCCGAAAGATAGCATTGACCTCTGTGCTGATTTCTCTTGGTATAGCGATACATGTACTGGAAAGTTTCGTTCCATTTCCTTTTCCCAACGGTCGATGGGGTTTTTCAAATCTGGTTGTGTTGCTTTCTATAGTGATATTCGGAACCAGGCAAGGGTTGATGGTAGCCCTTGGCAAGAGTCTTGTAGGCTCGTTGCTCGTTGGGCATTTCCTGGACGTGGCGTTCTTTATGAGTGTTTTCGGTTCGATTGCAGCAGCACTGACCGAGGCCTTTGCCTTCAAAATGAAAATCTTTGGACTCTTAGGTGTGAGTGTACTTGGTAGTGCTGCTAACAACTCTGTACAAGCATGTGTTGGGGCTTTGTTCGTTCAGAGCAAGGTGATTTTTTGGATATTACCGTACATGTTGGTGCTTGGGTTACCCGGTGCCTTTGCAAATGCCTATATCGTTGGGAGGGTAATCTCACATGTTCAAAAGATTGGTTTTGGCGTCTTCATCACCGAGGAGGCAGAAGATACTGAAAATGCTCTTTCCAAACTTCGAAGTGATCATTCCACAGATAGAAGAAAACCATGGCAAAGATGCCATAGAGACAGTTGAAAGATTAGCGCTACTCAAAGCAATAGATGTTTTTAACAGGGTGGAAAACGCAGTGGTTATTGGTGCAGATACTGTTGTGGAGGTTGAAGGAACTGTTCTTGGGAAACCAAAAGATCACCTTGATGCCAAATCTCAGCTTGAGAGATTAGCTGGAAGATGGCATTCTGTTCATACCTCTGTTGCAGTGGTAAGCCAAGGCGAACTTTGGCTTAAGACGCGGACAACGAGGGTAAAGTTCAGAGAGATTCCACAGGAAATTATCGAATACTACGCAGCAAATTACTCTCAAGGCAAAGCCGGGTCGTATGGCTTGCAAGATTTCGGAGCCACCTTTGTTGAGTCTGTTGTTGGTGATCCATATGTTGTAATAGGCATGCCAATTGCTGACTTGTGGGAATATTTCTACAAAAAAGGGTGGTGGAACTCTGAAACCAAGGGAACGGATGTTAAAGGTTGGTTCTGAAGGGTTGTCAGAACAAGAGCTGATTGCTATCTTGCTGAGAACTGGTACACGCGGGAAGAATGTCTTCGAAGTCTCTGAAGAATTGTACAACAGATTTGACAGATCACTTCGAGCGCTTTCTAATGCTGAAATTGAAGAGATCGCCGCTGTTGATGGGGTTGGGATTGCAAAAGCCACTTCTCTAAAAGCTGCTCTTGAACTTGGAAAAAGATTGTATCAAGAGCTTTCCAACGCTCGCATTGCATTGGATAAACCGGCTTCGGTTTTTGAATACTGTCACGATATGAGATTCTTTGAAAAGGAAGTGTTACGTGTTATCATTGTAGATAGCAAGTTGTCTGCTGTTTTTCACAAGGACATCACTCATGGGACGAATAACCAGACGTTGTTTCATCCTGCAGAGATCTTCAGAACGGCAGTGAGATCGAACGCAACTGCGATAATACTTGTGCACAATCATCCATCGGGAGATCCAACCCCAAGTGAAGAGGACAAGAGAGCTACCCAGGCAATAAACAACGCCGGTGAGATACTCGGCATAAGGCTGATAGATCATTTGATCGTAGGTAGGGAGAGCTATTACAGTTTCAGAGCCGAAGGGTTTTTGGAGGTTAGATCTCATGGAAGAAGAGAAGGACGAAAGGATTTTGAATCTCCTAAGACTTAAGATGGAGATGGAGAAAGATTTACAGAAGAAAGGAATAAAACCCAAAGAACAGCCCAAGAAGGATGTTGCACCGAGCAAGGTAAAGCTTTCTTTTGAAGAGGACCTTAATATTCCCGTTCAAGATATTAGATCACTCTATGACCTCAACTATTACACTTACGGTGAGAGCGATTCTTTGATATACCGTTCAATTCATAAAAGGCTCATGCAAGTAGAGGAGGGTTCGCAGCGTCTCTTTTTGCAACTTTTGGAACAGTTGCTTCAAGGTGATTTCTCCAAGAAGGGCTGCTTTGGCCAAAAGAGTGAGTATTTTGACGCTATCGATCTCACGATGAGCCTTTATGGAACTCAGAGACCGCCTTTTAGCGATGTTAAGAGATTGCTCACGGAGTATCCCAGCTCAACCGCAGTATTGCTCTCCGTCGCAGAGGTTTTGCTTTTTGCAGGTAGATATCGTGAGGCGGCGAAAGTTTTCAAGATATCCTATGCCAACTCGCAAGATCCATATCTTGGGATCTTGACCGAAGCTTATGAGACTGGTCAAATCAATTCTTCACTGCTGACAGGTTGTATATCAAGGGGTGGGTATAAACTTTTAGTTCTGTTGGTCTCAGCACTGTTAGAAAGTGAAGAAAGATCGAGCAAGATCGTCGAAATTCTGGACAAAAAATCATACGCTTGTGCGAAGTACATTGCCTGCAAAGAAAAGAGATCTAAGAGCGATGAATATCCATTTTGTCCAAGGATTTCGATACTGAATCAGGCAATAGATTACACAGAGATGGGTACTTTTGAGCGTGATCTCATCCTGGCATTGTCTGATTTTGACCCGATGGCTCTTATACTCCTTCTAAGTGAATCTGTGAGAAGAAAGGATGTCGAGAGTGCAAAGAAACATCTATCTAATTTGATCAATTCTTGTGAGTCTGTTGGCTTTGTTCCATTGAGTAGAGGCGACTTACCTGTTTGCTTACGTGGGGTTCTTGGTAAGCAGTTTTCATCAAAGGTGGTTATAGGTGTAGATGATCCAGAAGAGGGTGTCAAGAAGCTCTTTGAATTGGTCGATCGCTATGGCGATGTTCAAATTGTGTACAGAGATATAGAATTTCTTAGATTGT
Source organism: Pseudothermotoga sp. U03pept (assembly GCF_051235805.1). Taxonomy (NCBI): domain Bacteria; kingdom Thermotogati; phylum Thermotogota; class Thermotogae; order Thermotogales; family Thermotogaceae; genus Pseudothermotoga; species Pseudothermotoga sp. U03pept. The sequence goes on from NZ_JBPNXV010000001.1 coordinate 67,091, forward strand.
ACTATGGTGAGAGACACTGTAGAAATCTTTACAGGAGGGTTTAACATGCTCAGAAGAGATGAAGCCTATGAACTGGTGAAAAAACATGTGAAGACAAAGAATCTTGTAAAGCACTGTCTTGCAGTTGAAGTAGTCATGAGAGCACTTGCTCGGCGATTTGGAGAAGATGAAGAACTCTGGGGACTGGCTGGTCTGTTGCATGATTTGGATTACGACTACACAAAAGATGACCCCGAGAATCACGGACTTAAAACAATCGAGTTGCTGAAAGATTCAGATCTTCCAAAGAGTGTTCTCGATGCGATACTGGCTCACTGCGAGAAAAAGGAGTTAAACACAAAAATGGAGAAGGCAATCTATGCAGCAGATCCTGTAACGGGATTCATCGTTGCGGCTGCACTCATTACACCAGAAAAATCACTTTCGGTGATTGATACAGATTTCTTAGAGCGTCGATTCAAAGAGAAATTGTTTGCAAAGGGTGCGAGCAGAGAACAGATGAAAAGTTGCGAAGAGTTGGGGCTGTCTCTGGAGGAATTCTTGTCCATCTCTTTGGATGCGATGCGCACGATAAGTAAAGACTTAGGTTTGTGAGGTGGTTTTCGTGAACAACATAGAAGGTGCAATAGAGGAAAAGATAGTGAAGTACAAGAAAGAATACAGTTTCAACCTTGAGAACAGAAAAATCGATCTAAAGCAGGTGAAAGAATCTATTGAACACACATTACTCAAAGCTACTGCGACAATAGATGAGATCTTAAAATTATGTGATGAAGCTGTGGAGTATGGCTTTTACGGTGTTTGTGTGAATCCTTCATTTGTAAAACACGCCGCTGAAAGGTTGAGAGGTTCGCAGGTGAAGATAGTGAGTGTTGTCGGTTTCCCGCTTGGTGCAACGACTCAATACATCAAAGCAAGGGAATCCAGTGAGTTGGTCAAGATGGGCGCCGATGAGATTGACATGGTGATCCACATAGGAATGCTAAAGTCGAAGGAGTATATCTATGTCTATGAGGATATTCGTTCCGTTGTGGAAGCCTGCGAGGGAAAGCCGGTTAAAGTTATAATCGAGACGTGTTATCTGACTGATGAGGAAAAGATAGCGGCTTGCGTGATAAGTGAGCTTGCAGGAGCCAGTTTTGTCAAAACATCAACTGGCTTTGGTTCAGCTGGAGCAACTGTTCAAGATGTTCATCTGATGAAATGGTGCTCGGAAAAACTCTCAGTAAAGGCTTCAGGTGGAATTAGAGATTTCAACCAGGCTGTTGAACTCATGAGAGCAGGAGCGAGCAGAATAGGAACTAGTTCCTCGATTAAAATAATCTCTGAGGGGGTGGAGAGGTGAGTTTTGAAAAACTTTCGATAAGGGATTTTGTCGAGAAGGTTGCCGATAAGAGCCCGACACCTGGTGGTGGTGCTGTCAGTGCCTTGGTAGGCGCTTTGGCGGCTTCCTTAGTGGAGATGGTTGCAAATCTCACTCTTTCAAGGGCAGATTATTCGGATTGGCACGCTGAAATGGAAAAGGTTGTGAGTCTCATGAAAGAAAAGCGATTAACCTTGCTTGAGAGTATTGATCTCGATGTGAAAGCCTTTGACGAAGTTATGGCTGCTTACAAGTTACCGAAGAACACCGTTGAAGAGAAGGAGAAAAGAAGTCAGCTCATTCAGGAAGCCCTGAAAAAAGCTGCGCGAGTTCCTTATGAGTCTTGTCGTCACATGAAAGAGATATTGAAAAGCGCACTGAGTGTTACTGAATGGGGAAATGTGAATGCAATATCTGATGCGGTGAGTGCTGCAGAATTAGCAACGAGTGCCTTTTATTCAGCCAAAGCAAATGTTTTGATAAATCTGAAGTCGATCAAAGATGAAGGATTCAAAGAGTATATGCTTCATGAATTGAAGACCTTCACAGGTGAGGTGGAAGGAGCGCTGAGAAGTGTCAGACAGCTTGCAACACAGAGAACAGGGCTTGAGCTTTGAGATAACCGCACGGTCAGGAACAGCTCGAGTTGGTAAACTCCATACGGCGCACGGCGTCTTCGAAACGCCTGTATTCATGCCCGTGGGCACGAATGCAAACGTCAAGTTAATGCGCGTTGATCAACTGAAGGAAATAGGAGTTCAGATCTTACTTGGGAATTCTTATCACCTTGCAGTCAAACCTGGCTTGGATGTGATAAAACTTCACAGAGGTTTACATGGTTTTATGGGCTGGAATGGTGGTATACTTACTGATAGCGGGGGATTTCAGGTCTTCAGTCTGAAGGAGTTGCGGCAGATAGACGATGATGGTGTGATGATAAAATCTCCCGTTGATGGATCTAAGCTCTTTCTGACACCAGAGTTTTCGATTGACATACAGAAGACCTTGAATTCTGATATTGTGATGGTTCTCGACCATTGCCCCAGTCCCAATGACAGTTATGAAGAAGCCGTCAGATCTCTTAAGAGAACTCAGTATTGGGCTGAGAGGTCTTTGAAACACGGCGTCAACAGTTGGCAACTGTTGTTTGCCATAGCGCAAGGCGGGGTATATGAGGATCTTCGGAGACTGAGTGCGCAAAAACTTTCCGAACTTCCATTCAGTGGTTTTGCGATAGGGGGTTTAAGCCTTGGTGAAGAGTTTGAAAAAACCTTGCGCTTGGCGAGTGTTACATTGGAGTCGTTGCCCGAAGAAAAGCCCAGATATTTCATGGGTGGTGGTTCGCCAGAGTTAATAGCACATCTGGTAGAGATGGGTGTTGACATGTTCGACAGTGTCTTTCCAACAAGACTTGCAAGGCACGGGGCTGCGCTCACTTTTAGAGGTAGGTTGAACATAAGATCGGCGAGATACAAGAACGATCTAAAGCCCATAGAAGAAGAATGTGACTGCACGGTGTGTAGAAATCATTCAAGATCGTATATTCATCACTTATTCGATCGTGGAGAGGTTCTTGGAGGTATCTTACTCACACATCATAATTTGCGCTTCATGATGAGATTTATGCAGAGATTGAGAGATTCTATTGCAAATGGCACCTTTTCTGAATACAAGAAGGAGGTGATTGACTCTTATGTCAAAGGTGAGGGTGATGGGCTTTGCTCTGATATTGCTGGTGACGCTCTGTCTCGGTGATGTCATCGATTTTGCTGGTGATGGACGTTATGCCGGCGCTACAGGTCCATGGGCTTTTAGGGTTAATCCTGCAGGAATAGTAGAAAACGAGTTTCGCCAATTGTTGATGGCAAACACTTTGAGGTTTGGTGTGAACAATCTACGCAGTTTTTCTGTTGCATTGATTCAGCCTGCACAGGATACCTTAGCTGGCGTTCTACAACTTTCCAGTGACTTTGGTGATCAGGCTCAAAGATTGTCGTTCCTGTATGGAATGGCTGGCAAAGTTGGCAGTACCGCACTGGGTGTGAACATAGGAATTGAGAGAATAACTAGTACTGGAAACCCAGAAACCTATTCTGTTTTTGTCGATCTTGGTACAAGAGGTAAATTCGTTGAAGACAGCTATGTCTATTACAGCCTGGCTGTGAAGAAGTTCAGAGTCTGGTCCTCAGATAGTGGCTTTAGTCTGATGGCAGATGTTGGTGGAGGAGTCTCCTTAGAGTTCGATGAGATGAAGTTCTCTTTTGACGTGATGTACGTCTCTAATGAATTCTGGAACTTTGCACCTGGCACTCAGCTGCACTTAGAACCAGTGAGCCTGTACTTCACTGTTCCATTTTTCTATCAACCGAGTCTTTCAAAGGGTGCACTTTCGATGGATTTCGGTGGTAATGTCAAGATTGGTAATTTTGACATCGGTGTTTCCGTGTACTATCCGTTCAGCAAACTCAGTGGTTTTGATGATCCTTTCAAAGAACCAGAGTATGATTGGCACATTGATTTTCGCCTAGGTGTGAAATGGTAGATAAGGTTAAGATACTGACTGCCGAAGAGATCAGAAGAGCATTGATGAGAATGGCACATGAAGTCATTGAAAGAAATAGAGGTATTGATAACGTAGTATTCGTTGGAATAATCACCCGAGGAGTCTTTCTTGCGCGCCGACTTGCTGAGTTTGTCGGTATGATCGAAGGCAAGAAGCCTCTGGTTGGTGAACTCGATGTAGGACCATACAGAGATGACGAGAAAAGGTGTAACGAAGACAGAACGAGAATAAGCTTTTCCATAGATGGGAAGACTGTTTTACTGGTTGATGATGTGCTCTTCACCGGTCGAACTGTTCGTGCTGCATTGGATGCCCTCTCGGATCGTGGGAGGTCTCAGTGTGTCCAGCTCGCAGTGCTTGTCGATAGAGGCCACAGAGAGTTACCCATAAGACCCGACTTTGTAGGAAAGAATCTGCCGACCTCGAAGAATCGTGAAAGAGTTAATGTGAATTTGAAAGAAATTGACGGTGAGGATGCTGTGTACATAATTCATTTGGAGGAATAACAGTGCTGTATGAAAGGTACGCGAAGGCTATTGAGAAGGTTCTTGGAACAATTATCCAGCGAGAGAGATACGATGTGGATGTCAGTGAAATTTGGATTGAGACCTCTATACCGCAAGACCTGATAATAGAGATCTTGGAGAAATTTCCTCTGCAGTTTCCCGAAACCCTCCACTCAATAACTCTTGGCGAGAGGATTGTTTGGAAAAGAAAAGACAGTTGATTCTTGATGACGTACGAGATTGCAATTTCGAAAATACCTCTTAAGAAGACCTTCTTTTATTCTTCTGACTGGGAATTGGAACCTGGAGAAAGAGTTTTGGTTGACTTCAACAACAGGCAGACTGTCGGTTATGTCGTTGGGTTGACAGAGCCACACTGTGGTACTAAGCCTGTGTTGGAAAGACCTGACGGTTTGAGCTTTCTGCCAACCGGGATGATCGAGATGGTTAGATGGGCTTCACAGCACTTCTACAGTCCAATGGGACAACTTTTTGATTTGGTGATACCGTCATTTGTTGATGAATACACAGAGGTGGTTGTTGAACCAACCACAGACTTACTTGGCTTGAAGTCACTCAAATTGAAGGACTTTCTCTCTGTCTATGGTGAAGAAACCCTTGACACCTACCTGAAGAAGGGGTTGGTGAAGTTACACAGATTTGTTGCGATGAAGACTCCAAGACGTAGGTACAGAGATTTGTTCGTGATGTTAAATATCCCTTTGAGTAAAGCGGTTTCACTTGCGAAGAAAGCCGAGGAATTCGACGTGGTCAATTATCTTTTCTCAGCGGAAGGAGCGACCATTGAACGTTTAATCGAAGCAACAGGGGTGAACGTTGAAAGGTTAAAGAAAATGGAAGAAAAGGGATTGATACGTTTCACGACCGTTCCTTTGTTCCAAGGTTTTGAAATAAAAGCGAATGACCTGTCTATACCTGCCGGACAGAACTGTGGGGAACTGCTTGTCGTTGGTGGTTCAACTGAAGAAAGATTCAGGTCAATTTACAGTGTGCTGAAGAGAATTATCGAAGAAGGCAAGTCAGTGCTGTACATGGTTCCACTTTCATCACAAGTACCGTACGTTATGGGTATGATTCAAAGATCTTTCACAGCAGATGTCTATGCATATCACGGGAATCAGTCGAAATCTCAGAGGGCTTTGGCGTGGTTCAATGCACAGAAGAGTGGAGCAAAAGTCTTTGTAACGACGCGAATGGGGGTTTTTCTACCTGTTAGGAATCTCGGTGCTGTTGTTGTTGAGAGTGATGAAGATGAAAGTTACTATCAATTTGATGAGCCAGTCTACGATGCCGTCGAAATGGCAAGAAGAAGAGCGCAGGAAAGTAGAATACCTATCATTCTGAGCTCTGCGACTGGGAGAGTTAGTGATTACTTTAATCTGGATAGATCGAGGATCATCAAAATCAAATCTGAAAGAAGAAAGATCTTTGTGATTGATATGAGGAAGCAGACAACCTTCGTATCACAGGAGTTGCTCGATCAGATTCGCAGTAATCTTGAAAAAGGTAATGGCGTCCTGATCGTAGTCAGGAGAAAGGGTTACGCACCATTTGTGATCTGTGCAGTTTGTGGGCACATATTGATCTGCCCAAAATGTGATGTTGCACTGAGTTTTCATCGCCATGCCAATCTCTACAAATGTCATCAGTGTGGTCATATCGAGCCTGCAAAGGATATTTGCCCAAAGTGCGGTGCCCAAGCGTTGTATCCAAAAGGTTATGGGACCGAGAGAATAGAGAAGATCATAAGGTACAACTTTCCGTCGGCACGGATCGCAAGAATTGACAGCGATGAGATGAATCACTCACAGATTCTCGATCGTCTCTTGGAGTTTGAGCGAGGAGATCTCGATATCCTTGTGGGTACAAGGGTTCTTCTACACGGTTTTGGGATATCTCGAATTGGTCTGATCGCCTTCCTTGATTTCGACGGTCTGTTGTTTCAGCCAGATTACAACTTCAGGGTTCAAGTGTTTCAGCAGTTGAATCAAGGCATCGAAATGGCAAAAGGTGCCACTATGGTTCTTCAAAGTATGGAGGTAGAAAACGAGGTTGTGAGGCATCTGTTTACTTCAGATACAGAAGAATTTTACCTAAAAGAGTTACAAAAGAGAAGGGATGTTGGCTATCCTCCCTACGTCGATTTGGTTCAGGTTGTTCTTGAGAGTGAAGAACCATCGCTGGGCTGGGAGATAATCAGTTCGTGCACCAGCTCATTAGATGGTGAGGAGATTTTTGGACCCGTTGAGCATCCTGTTTTCAAATTGAGGGGCAAGTACAGATTCCATTTTCTGATAAAGACCAAGACAGTTGAAAGGACGCTGTCAAAGTTGGATGATGTACTGACAAAACTTGGCAAGAAAGGTTGGAGGGTATTGGTGAACCCTCCACATTTGTGGTGAGGGGGCTGATAACATGGTAAGCCTCTTGTTAGCTGCTGGTGCTAGCACTAGGATGAAATCAAAATACCCAAAGGTCATCCACCCACTGTGTGGCAAACCTATGATCCAGTGGGTTTTGGACGCAGTTTCAGAAGTTACAAACAACGTATGCGTTGTCGTGGGACATCAGGCTGAAAGGGTAAAGGAAGTTCTTCCAGACGGTGTAGAAGTGGCATATCAACTCGAACAGCTTGGCACAGCCCATGCCGTCATGAGCGCGAGAGAGTTTTTGGACCCTTCTGATGATGTACTGATTCTCTACGGTGATATGCCACTGGTGAGAGGAGAAACGCTCAAAAGAGTAATTCAGGATCATCGCTCAAAGGATTGTGACGTGACACTTGTTTCGATTGAATCACCAGATCCAACAGGCTATGGAAGAATCATCAGAGATGGTCAGGGCCGATTCGTTAAGATAGTCGAGGAGTTCGACGCATCTGAGCAAGAAAGAAAGATCAAGGAGATCAACACAGGTGTCTACGTTTTCAAAGGCAAGAAACTCTTAGAAGTGCTCCCAAAGATAAAATGCGACAACAAGAAGAAGGAGTATTATCTCACCGATGCAGTCGGTTTGCTTGAGAAGGTTAATGTTCACAAGGAAGAAGAAGTGGAGGATTTCTCGGGCATCAACAACAGAGTTCAGCTGGCTGAAGCTGAGAAGATTCAAAGGATGCGCATACTCAGAAAACTAATGCTTGAAGGCGTGACGATTATAGATCCAGCCACTACTTATATAGACAGCGATGTGAAGATCGGTAAGGACACCGTTGTTCACCCAATGACTTTCATAGAAGGCAAGACGATCATAGGTGAAGACTGTATCATAGGACCTATGACAAGGATTGTAGACTGTGTGATTGAAGATAGTGTAAGTATTGTGAGGTCTGAGTGTGTTGGTGCGCATATCATGAGCGGTGTTTCGGTAGGACCGTTCAGCAGGCTCAGAGAAGGCACAGTTCTGCATTCGAAGGTGAAGATTGGCAATTTCGTGGAGGTAAAGAACTCGAAGATTGGTTCGAATACAAAAGCACAACACTTGACCTATCTTGGTGATTCAGAGATAGGTGAGAACGTCAACGTTGGCGCGGGAACGATAACCTGCAACTTTGATGGAAAGAAAAAGAATCAAACGGTTATAGAGAATGATGTCTTCATCGGTAGCAATACGGCACTGGTAGCACCTGTTAAGATCAAGAAGGGAGCTTTTGTGGCTGCAGGGTCTACAATTACAGAAGAAGTGCCTGAATGGAGTTTAGCGATAGCAAGAGCACGGCAGGAGAACAAATTGAACTGGGTCCTAAGAAAAAAAGAAAAGGAGGAAGGCTGATGCCGTTTCAGAGAAATGATTTGAAATTCTTCGCAGGTAATTCGAACCTCGAGTTAGCCAAGCGTGTTGCTGAGTACATGGGAATGAGACTCGGAGACTGCCAAGTTTCGCGGTTCTCAGATGGAGAAATAAATGTGAAAATAAACGAAACCGTTAGGGGTCATGATGTTTTTATCCTGCAGTCTTTCTCGCCTCCAGTAAACGAAAATGTCATGGAATTGTTGATAATGATAGACGCATTCAAAAGGGCTTCAGCAAACAGTATAGCCGTGGTGATACCGTACTATGGGTATGCAAGACAGGACAGGAAAGCCAAGGGAAGAGATCCCATCACCGCCAAGTTGCTCGCAAATCTCATAACTGTTGCTGGTGCAACAAGGGTTCTAACAGTTGATCTTCATGCCGAACAGATACAAGGTTTTTTCGACATACCACTTGACAATCTGTACAGTTTTCCGGTGTTCAGTGAAGAAATTCTGAAGCTTTACAGAGAGGAAAAAAGTGATCTTGTTGTCGTTGCACCGGATGTTGGGGCAGTTCGCAGGGCAAGCAAATTCGCCGAGAAACTCGGTGTGCCGCTGGCAATATTAGACAAGCGTAGACCTGCTGACAACGTTGCAGAGGTTGTTCATGTTATTGGTGATGTCAAGGAAAAGATAACCTTGATGTTTGACGATATAATAGATACTGGTGGAACCTTGGTTCAAGGGGCAGAGATCTTGAAAAAATCTGGCGCAAGGCGTATACTTGCTTGTGCAACTCATGGTGTTCTTTCAGGTAACGCCGTTGAAAGGATTCAAAACAGCAACATCGACAAGGTGTACATAACAGACACTGTTTACCACAAAGAGTTACCTGAGAAATTCTGTGTTTTCAGCATAGCTTCATTACTGGGAGAAGCGATTATAAGGATAAGGAAAAATCTTTCGGTGAGCATATTGTTCAGATGAGGAGGGAAAGAAAGCCATGCAACTTTCAGCGAATGTGAGAACTGAACACGGCAAGAGAGTTGTTAGAAGATTGCGCAACAAAGGTTATATTCCTGCTGTTGTATATGGTCCAGAAACAGAGCCTTTGAGTATCGTTCTGGACAGACTCGAGGTAGAAAGGGCTTTTCACAAGATCTCTGAAGCCTTGCCACTGAAACTCGAGCTGAAGTGCGCTGATCGAGTAGAAGTTATCGATGTTTTTGTCAAGAAAGTCCAAGTGGACAAAGTGACAGATCAAATTGTCCACATCGATTTCTACAGACCGGCGAAGGGTCATGCAATGAAGATAAACATTCCTGTTCGCATCGTCGGCAAGGCGGAAGGCGTAGAAAAGGGTGGTATTCTGGAGGTTATACACAACGAGTTACCAGTTGAAACACTGCCTTCTGCTGTCGTGGAGTACATAGAGATAGATGTCACAAAGCTCGGTCTTGGAGAGTCTGTACATGTTAAGGATTTGAAATTCCCAGAAGGTATGAAGGTTTTGCTACACCCAGAAGAGGCAATAGTTACCGTTGTTGTGCCACGTGGCCTCGCAGTTGAAGAAGAGCTCAAACCTGCAGAAACAACTGCAGAACCAGAGGTAATAAAGAAGGGTAAGAAAGAAGAGGAAGAAGCGGAAGAAGAAAAGTGAAATTGGTCTTTGGGTTGGGCAATCCAGGTCCACGCTATGCCTTTAACAGGCATAACGTGGGCTTTATGTTTGTCGACAGATACAGTTCCATCAAGAGATGCACTGATTGGGAGAGGAGACATTATTATTCCTTCAGTTCTTGTGAACAGTGTGTCTTGATCAAACCAATGACCTACATGAATCTGAGTGGACGGGCAGTAGAAGAGTCCCTGAAAGATTTTAGCTGCAAGGCCGATGATATAATTGTTGTGTACGATGATGTAGACCTTGCATGTGGAAGGCTTCGCATCAGAGCCAAGGGTAGTTCTGGTGGACATAAGGGTCTGCAATCTATAATCGATTCCACAGGTAGAAGCGATTTCGTCAGGATCAGAATAGGCATAGGTCCTAAACCTGAGGCGGTAGATTTGGTGGACTATGTGCTCGAGGATTTCAGCGAAGGTGAGCTACAGCTCTTGGATCGTGTTTTAGACGTTGCGGCCGATGCCCTTCAGGTGATTCTCAATGAAGGTGTTGACAAGGCGATGTCTCTTTTCAATTCTTACGAGGTGATTTCGTGAAGTGTGATTCTTGTGGTGGTGCAGATGCAAGAGTTTTCAAATTCATATCTGATGGGATGATGAAAGAGGTGACCCTCTGTCGTCGTTGCTTGCAAGATCAGTTGTCAAAGGCTTCAGGTTTATCAAAAGAGGGTCTGAAATACCTTGTTGGACATATCGAGATGGTTCAGGATACAGATCTTGGTGAGATAAACCCAGATAGTCTTTCTTCTGTTGATCTCGTTTTTTCAGTTGCTCCTGTGGCTATTTTGAGGATTCTGTTTGGCAAGAATGAGATATCTCAAGATGATCTACATGAGATTGCGAGAAGGCGGATATACATTTTGCAGAGTCGCTTGGAAAAGGCGTTGAAGCAAGAAGATTATAGAACTGCCAACAAGATAAAAAAGCAAATAAACGATATAAGAGAGCACATTCTGGAGAAATAACTCATGCTGAAAGCCATCTTGGTAGTCATTTTCCTGCTTCTGATTTCTTTATTCCTCATTCAAGTTTTTCAGGGAAAGTTGATCTTGTCTAATGCAATCTTCAAAGTGGGGAAGTTCGAGCTTCGTTATTATTCCATTTTCATACTCACAGGCATAGCTTTGTCTTATTACCTGGCTCGGAAAAGGGCAAAAAAAGAACAGATCGTGGTCGATCAACTGGATGAACTGATTTTTTATGCTGTGATCTTTGGAATAGTGGGAGCAAGGTTGTTCTATGTGATCTTCAATTTGAGGTACTACACGAAAAATCCCATTGAAATCTTCATGGTGTGGCATGGCGGACTGGCAATACAAGGTGCTGTTCTTTTCGCAATAGTTACCTGCGTAGTCTACGCGAGATACAGAAAGGGTGTTTCTTTCACTACCTTTCAAGTACTCGATCTCGGTGCAGCTTACCTTCCTCTGGGACAGGCAATAGGCAGATGGGGAAATTTCTTCAACTACGAAGCCTTTGGTGGTCCGACGAACCTTCCTTGGAAGATGTATGTTCCTCTGAGATTCAGACCTGTTGGCTATCTTCAATACGAGTATTTCCACCCTACCTTTCTCTATGAAAGTATTTGGGATCTTCTTATCTTTTTCCTACTCACACGTTATATGAGCAAAAATCGAAAGAATTTCGGTGAAGTTTTCGCACTATATCTGTGTTTTTACTCACTTGGTAGAATCTGCATAGAGAGATTGAGACTCGATAGTCTTTATCTTGGTAATCTCAGATCGGCACAACTTTTCAGTGCGATTATGATAGCTGTTGGTTTTGTACTGTTTGTGCAAAGACGGGGGGATTTGAACTGATATACACCATTGGAGACATACATGGATGTATAGAGTCACTTGAAAGTTTGATCATGAAGTTACCCCTCAGTGGCGGTGACAAGTTGATATTTCTTGGGGATTACATCGATCGTGGACCAGATAGCAGAGCGGTCATCGATAGACTAATCGCACTGAGCAAGGACTATGAATGTGTTTTTTTGCGTGGTAATCACGAGTGGATGATGCTCAACTATCTTCTAAAGGGACAGGATTTCGACCTGTGGATGATGAACGGCGCTCGTGCAACGATCAGAAGTTATGGTGATGTGAGACAGATTCCACCAGAACACCTTGAATTTCTCAAGAATACTGTCTTTTATCACGTCGAGCCAGGATATCTCTTTGTCCACGCAGGTGTAAAACCTCATGTTGAACTTGAAAATCAAGACAGTTTCGATTTGATATGGATCAGAGAAGAGTTTATATACAGCGAAAATCCCTTGCCTGGTTATCGGGTCGTCTTTGGTCACACCCCATTGCACAAGGTTTTGATCTCAAGAGACAAAATAGGTATCGATACAGGTTGTGTCTATGGTGGTAAGCTCACATGTGTGAGAATTGACGATGAACGTATTTTCCAGACTGATTGTGGTGGTGATTGATGTGAGGGCTGTCTATCCAGGCTCTTTTGATCCGATCACCTATGGGCATCTTGACATAATAAACCGTGCTCTGAAGATCTTCGACGAGTTGTGGGTTGTTGTGATGGTAAACCCAAGAAAAAAGCCAATTTTCACTGCTGAAGAAAGAATGAAGATGATAGCCCAGCTGATTGGCAATAACGGTAAGGTCCATGTAGACTACCACGAAGGTTTATTAGTGGACTATTTGAGGCGAAATCAGATCAAGGTAGTTATCAGAGGACTAAGGGCGGTGACTGATTTCCAGTATGAATTGGAGATGGCGATAGCAAACAAACACCTGTGCCATGAATTTGAAACGGTTTTTTTAATGACTGACGAACGCTTTTCTTTTCTTTCTTCCGGATTGGTGAGAGAGGTTGCCGCAATGGGTGGAGATGTCAGTATGTGGGTTCCGCCAAATGTTGTTGAAGCACTGAATAAACTCAGATCGAATTTCGTGATATAATATGGCTCGGCTATTCTGTCAAAATCAAAAGGAGGTTTCCGCATGCAGATAAGCGCAGAGATGGTTAAGAAACTCAGAGAGATGACCGGTGCAGGTGTCATGGAGTGCAAGACAGCCTTGAGCGAGGCGCAAGGGGATTTCGAAAAAGCCGTTGAGATACTCAGAAAGCGCGGGGCTGCCGTGGCTCAAAAAAAAGCTGGCAGGGCTACTAAGGAAGGAGTAGTCACTTCCTATGTTCATTTCAACGATAAAATTGGAGTTCTTCTTGAACTCGGGTGTGAAACAGATTTTGTTGCGAGGATGCCAGAGTTCAAAGAACTTGCCTATAATTTGGCAAAACATGTAGCCGCGATGAACCCAACTTATGTGAGTAGAGAGGATGTCCCTGCTGAAGTTATAGAAAAGGAAAAAGAAATCTACGCCGCGCAACTGAAAGATTCGAACAAACCGCAGAACGTGATTGAAAAGATAGTTCAAGGCAAACTCGAGAAATTCTACGAAGAGGTCTGTCTGTACGATCAGAAATACATCTTTGAGGACACCAAGACTGTAAAACAGGTGATCGACGAGTTAATAGGCAAGATAAGAGAAAACATCAGAGTCACGAGGTTTGTGAGAATGCAAGTTGGAGCAGAATAAAAAAGGCGCCGCAGGGCGCCTTAAATTTTGCTCAGCGCTTGCTCAAGATCGTCTATGAGATCTTCTACATCTTCTATACCCACCGAAATTCTCACGCCACCTTTTGAGATCTGCGCCCTTTTCAATTCTTCGTCGCTCAGCGAGGCATGTGAAGTGAGTGAAGGAATGGTTACCAAAGATTCAACTCCAGCCAGTGAAGTTGCCTCTTTGAATATCCTCAGATTTTCCACGAATTTCAAAGCCCTTTCTTGTGTTAGAAGATCACAGTAGATAACTCCTCCAAAGCCCGGACACCTTTCGTAACATTTCGGAATTCTTTCATAGAAGATGGGGTATCTCACATTCTGAACCTTCGGATGGTTCTTTAGATATATCGCTATCCGCTTCGCATTATCGTTGTGTCGTTCCATTCGAAGTGCAAGGGTTTTGGCAGATCGCGAAACTAAATACGCTTCAAAGGGATCTGGATTCAAGCCAAGTGAGTACATCTTCCCCCAGATCTCGTTCACCAAATTATTGTCCTTGCTCGTTGCAAAACCCAAAATGACGTCTGAATGCCCATTTATGTATTTTGTCACACTGTGTATCTCGATATCAGCTCCAAAATCGAGTGATCTAAAGTTGTACGGTGACAGAAAGGTATTATCGACTATAAGCAGAGCACCGCTGTGATGAGCTCTTTCTGAAAGAACTTCTATATCGGTGAACTTCAGAAGTGGGTTGGTCAAGGATTCGACATAGAGAACTTTGACACCATCCAGAGAAAGCGACTCTATCTCATCGATTTGGCAGAAGTCACAGTTGATGCCAAATCTTGGTAGCAGATTTCGCACCAAGTTGTGAGTTCCACCGTATAACTCAGTCAAGAAGATCGCTTTGTCCCCCTGTGAGAGAACTGACAAAAGCGAACAGGTTATAGCAGCCATTCCAGATGAAAACAAGACGCCATCTGTTGCACCACACAGATTTGCCAGTTTTTGCTCGGTTGCTCTAACGGTGGGATTTGATATTCTCGAGTAGATGTGGTTCTCGCGACTGGTCTTTTTGTACTTGTCTGGGTTCATCAGAAAATTCGCCGTTTGAAAAATCGGAGTTGTGACAGAATCAAGGGTGTGAATCTCTCCAACATGAACTGATCTTGTAGAAAATCCCCTCACATTATCGTCTCCCTTCCCCCGAAAGCCTCTACGACAGAGCAGTGTATGTATCTTGGGTTGTAAAAGTATCTATCCAAGCAACGTTCCAGAAAAATCACCGGTAAGGTATCTTCAGGTGCTCTGGGGATAAAAAAGTTCTCGTCTACCAGAACAGACAAAGTCGAAGCCAGACGATTAAAAGTCTCAAAGATTTGGTACTTCGTGCTGCCGAACCTCTCTTCTTCAATTATTGTTTCAATACGCACAAGACCTCTTAAGCCAGAAGTACCGACCAGCTTCAGATAAGACATGATTCGAAGAAGGGAGTTGTCTGTTACGAGTTTGGTCGAGATGCACTTTGATCTCTGCGATTTTCGCATTGAACTATAAGCTTTGAATACTTCGAAGCTAACGAATGCCTTCTGAATGTTTTTGACGAGTCCAACTGGTCCTCTTTCGACCTGAAAGGAAGGAGTTGCAAAGTCAATGCTTCCATCTTTGATCGTGAGAAAGTCATTTGTGTATTTACTGACATGGACGCGTTCAAGTTCTTGCATGAATGAATCTAAAGCAATCTTTGCATTGTTGCCGATGGCAACTCTGCAGACTAAGTTCCCAATGCGCACGTCTTCTCCGTTTACATCAAGAATCTTTGCCAGTGTATGTGGAATAGCTAAGACTAACTTCGACTCGGGACCTTTGTTTGGAGAAAAAAGTGCCTGGCATCTTCCATTTTCAAAAACAACGGCACCTGTGACTATCTGACTCAGCAAGGCGATGTAGCCATGAATGTTTATAGATTCAAAGGTTCTCCTTCTGCTATCAACGAACACGAGAGTTTCATAAGGTGAAGCCTTTTCAACCTTGTCTTCTTCGATTATTGAAGCAGTCTCGGCGTAATCGATATCTTCAGGTAACATAGCGCCCTCGTCCCGTACCATTTCTATTTTCGGGTTGAGTTCTCTGATCATCTCACAGAAATCTATCATAGGAAGATCTCCTTGCACAAAGTGCCGTTGATTTCGTATATGGCTATTCTGAGCCTTTCGGTAAGTTCTATCAGTCCAACAGTAGGTGGATGGTTCATTTTAGGCAGTGAAGGACTGCCCGGGTTAAAGAGGATCTTCGATCTTACAACCTCAAGCCTTGGGATGTGAGTGTGTCCATAGGCAAGGATAGTGGCGTTGTACCTTTCAAGAAGTTGAAGCATTTGTTCATCTGTGTGGATGTCTTCACCGTGCAGAAGAATTACTTTAAAGTCGTTCAAGGTTATGAAAGCAATTTTCGGCATATCATCATTTTCGAGTACCAAAAGATCTACATCTGCGTCACAATTTCCCCTAACATAGCTTATGCTTTTTCTTTCTTTTAATTTCTTGGCAAGCTGAGCAGGATTGTAACCATTCGGAAGGGGATTTCTTGGTCCGTGATAGAGCACATCTCCAAGGTGGTATATCTCGTCGACAAAACCAATATGCTTTTCAATTTCCTCCCAACTTGAGAGCGAACCATGTGTGTCTGAAACAACCAAGATTCTGTGCAAGATTCTCACCTTCTTCTAAAGCAAAGCATTGTTGATGCGATTGTCATGGTGAAGGTCAAGACGGACATGATTATCACGATAGAAAGTTCTCCAATCTTAACAGTACTGTATAACTGGGCTTTTCTCAGAGCGTAATTCATCACAAAAAGCGGAGATAGTCTTGAAAAGAGCTGAATCACACGGGGCATCGATGCTATCGGAACGATCATACCACTCAGAAAGAAAGAAATAACCACAAGGCTCAAACTGAAAAGATTTGCAACGTGGGTATTAACTGCCATATAAGACAGAAAGACTCCAAGAGCTGCGTGGAAAAATGAGTTCAACAATATCAGAACCAAGAGCAATCCAATCGGAAGTTCTACTTTCAGCAAAAGAAACAACAGCGAGGCGATAAGAGATTCTACAATACCAACTGTCGTGAAAGCGGCGATCTTTGAGACAGTATAAGATACGCGATTGATTTTCATCGACAGATAAAGGTCTGTCAATCCACTTTCTCTATCCATCACGATAGAAGTGCAAGAGAGTGCGAGTATGACAAACGCGGCGCAGAGAAAGACGGCAATTGGTGTGAGGAGAGATTTGAAACTCAAAAGTTCTTCTCGTTCGCTCATTATCAGTTTTGGTGCTGGATAACCTGGAGAAGCAAAGAGATACCTTATCACCTGTGGATCGAAAAATGGGCTTCCTTGTAAGTCTTCGAACATGGATTTGAAAAGTTGATACATAGCGGACGATATCTGAAGGTCTACAGGACTTGGAATGAATCTTATAGACGTTTGTTTTGCAGCATACAGATCTTTGGTGAAATCCTTCGGTATCACCACTATTGCACTGTACTCACCTTGAAGTAATCTCTCCTGGTAGTCAGGACCAGCGTAAGATATCGTTCCTCCTCTGAAGAGAGACATGATTATTCCGACGGTGAATCTCGAAAGCGGATCTGTATCCTGATTGACCACGCCTATTCTTGCGTTGAAAAGACTGTAACTGCTAAACAAAACAGTTGTCAGCAGAACGACGAGTAATGGTACCAGGACAATTATCAAAACGGAGATGCGACTCTTAAAAATGCGTTTGAGATCTGTTAGAACCATTCTCAAAAACTGCATCATTTGTTCCTCCCACTGAAATTCTCAAAGATCCTGACAATTTCTTCATGGATCTCGCCGACAGATCTTTCACCGTTTATCAACACTATTCGATTTGAATGCTGTTCGAGCAGGTTCAAATATGCTTCTCTCACAGTGGTCAAGAACTTTAAACCTTCTGATTCAATTCTATCAGAACCGTGCTTTCTTTGAAATGCTGTTTCGGGTGTGATGTCTATGTAGTAAGTCAGATCTGGTCTCAAACCACAAGTGGCAAAGTCGTTCAGTTCTTCGACAACCTTCATTCCGAGTTTCCTACCTGCGCCTTGATAGGCGACACTCGAATCGATAAAACGATCTGCAACCACTACCTTGTCTTCTCTCAAGGCAGGCAATACAACTTCTGAGACGAGTTGTGATCTGCTTGCCAAGAACAAGAAAAGTTCTGCTCTTGGACAGATCGAAATCTCCTCTTTGGCAAGAAGAATTTCTCTGATCGTTTCACCGAGTTCGGTACCGCCTGGTTCTCTGACACAAATATAAGGCAGGCCTCGTCTTGCAAGGTATGACAGGAAAAGAGTTACCTGGGTGCCTTTTCCACTTCCATCAATGCCTTCGAATGAGATGAACATTTTCTTCCTCCTCTTTTCAATCTGTGATTTCAAAGGATTTGAAGTTTTCTACCGCTACCTCTTGGTATTCTACATCTGTAACGATCGCCATCGATGGTCCACGACTCACTTGGTTCAAGAAGTCGTTAAGAGTGTCTCTATCGGCTTCGGCATGGATGTGTACTGAACCGTCGTCTGCATTTTTCACATATCCTGTTACACCAAGTCTTCTCGCTATTTTGTAAGTGAAGTATCTGAAACCGACACCTTGCACATGTCCATAGATCTTTATGAAAAATGCAGGCACAGTTAACCACCCCGGTGATATAATTTCTGAAAAACATAATACATCGAAAATGCACAGTTGTGTAGGAGGTGGCATCTTGAATTTACAAGAAGGATTAACCTTTGATGACGTTCTTTTAGTTCCGCGCTACAGCGAAGTTCTACCCGTGCAGACTGATATCAGAACAAGGTTTGCCAAAGATATTTGGTTGAATATACCACTCGTTAGTGCTGCGATGGATACTGTTACAGAAGCAGAGCTTGCAAAGGCACTGGCTCGCGAGGGTGGAGTGGGAGTTATACACAAGAACATGTCTATCGAAGAACAGGCACATCAAGTTTCAATTGTCAAGAGAACAGAGAATGGGGTAATCTATGATCCTGTTACAATCCATGTAAATGACACCATTGAAAAGGCACTGCAGTTGATGTCCACCTATCGCATTGGTGGACTGCCGGTAGTGGATGAAAAGGGTCACCTTTTGGGTTTGATAACCAACAGAGATATCAGATTCGAGGAAGATTATACGCGCAGTGTTCAAGAGCTCATGACGCCAATGTCGCATTTGATCGTTGCAGAGCCATCGATAAGTCTTGAAGAGGCAAAACAGATTTTGCACGCAAATAAAATTGAGAAGTTACCTTTAGTTGATTCACAGAATCGGTTGGTTGGCCTCATAACAATTAAAGACATCATGAGTGTTGTTGAACATCCCTTGGCGGCGCGTGATTCAAAGGGTAGACTGATTGTTGGAGCTGCTGTTGGAACTGGCGGGGAGACTCTTGCAAGAGTTCAGGCGCTCAAAGATGCACAAGTAGATTTCATAGTTGTCGACACCGCACATGGACACTCAAGAAAGGTCATTGAGACTGTCAAACAGATAAAAGCGAGCTTTCCTGAGTTGTGTATCGTGGCTGGTAATGTCGCAACACAAGAAGGTGCTCTTGCCTTGATCGATGCAGGAGCAGATTGCATCAAAGTTGGAATCGGTCCTGGTTCGATCTGTACAACTCGTGTGGTTGCCGGAGTTGGTGTACCACAGCTCACGGCTATTATGGAATGTGCAAAGATCTGTAGAGCTCGTGGTGTTACTCTCATTGCGGATGGAGGAATAAGATATTCTGGTGACATTGTCAAAGCCCTGGCAGCTGGTGCGGACTCTGTCATGATAGGAAGTATCTTTGCTGGCACTGAAGAAGCACCAGGGGATGCCATTCTCTACCAAGGAAGGAAGTACAAGGCATACAGAGGTATGGGCAGTGAGACTGCCATGAAAAAAGGTAGTGCTGATCGTTACTTTCAAAGTGAGAATTTCAAATTTGTTCCCGAAGGGGTCGAAGGAATGGTGCCCTACAAAGGCACTGTGAAAGATGTCGTACATCAGTTGATCGGTGGATTGAGATCTGGTATGGGTTATCTTGGAGCCAACGACCTTCAGGAGCTCAGAGAAAAAGCCTTGTTCATCAGAGTTACATCAGCAGGTGTCAGGGAAAGTCACCCACATGACATAATCATAACAAGAGAATCGCCCAACTACTGGTCTTTTTCAGACCAGTGATAAAAATAGGGCGCTTTGCGCCCTATTCTCTTTTAACCAGTTGCGTTAGATCACCGATGAGCATAAATAGATTGTCGATGCTTTTGAGAAATCCAAGTCTGTTCTTTCTTATGTCCTCTCGATCTGACATGACAAAGACCTCATTGAAGTACTCGTCGATATAAGGTTTTAACACTATCAGAGCGCGTAAGCCCTTTTCGTAATTGAGCTCTTTCAGGCTTTCTAATACGATGGACTTCACGTGTACGAACTGGTTCAATAAGTCAGTTTCAGCTTGCTTTTCGAAGAGTGCCCCATCAAAGTGTGTGTCGTTGTGATTTTTGGTGATGTTGTGAACTCTTTCAAAACCAACGCAGAGTGTGTTGAAATCTTCTGTGTTTGCCATTTCAGACAGAGCCTTTGCTGAAAGAAAACCTCTGAGTGGTTTGGTCCAAAGGTGGTTTACAGCCCTCGAGACATCGTAAGAAAAGCCGAGATTTGATAAAAATGCATAGTACCTACTGCTCATGAAATCATTGATGATGCCTCTGTCACACTGAATTCTGAGCAGTGAAAGAACGAACTCTAAGAGTTCTGGGATATCGATGTCCCACCTGTGGTGAACAACTGTCTTGTAGATCGTCTCCATCTTGCTTCTCAAACCAAATGGATCCTTTGAACCGCTCGGCGTATTACCAACGGCTAAATTGCCCATGATCGTATCGATTCTATCGGCTACACCAATGATCGCACCGACTTTTGTTTGCGGGTTATCTGAGTACTGTTCCTCTATTGCAAGTGCCACCTCTGCATCTTCGCCACTTGATAACGCATAGATCCTCCCCATAACTCCTTGTAGTTCTGGAAATTCGTAAACAACATGAGTGGCAATGTCAGCTTTGGAAAGCCTTGCAGCCCTTTGAACTTTTTCTGAAAGTGCTGACATTCCAGTTCGTTCCACCATGTAGAGGGAGATTCGTTCAATGCGGTTCACTTTGTCGTACAGGGTGCCAAGTTCTTTCTGAAATACCATCTGTTTGAGTTTCTCGTTGAACTGCTCGAGATTGTACCTTTCGTCCATCTCGAGATAATAACGAGCGTCTTCAAGACGTGCGTTAACAACGTTTTGATAACCATCAACGACTTTGCTGAGATCTCCATTAGGCCTGTCCAGGAAGGCGACAAAGTGAGGTGTTATCTTTCCATTTCTGTTTGTTGTGAAAGCACTCAGATGATGCTTTATAGTAACGTTGATCAACTCAGCGGGCAGTCGCAGGTATTCCTCTTTGAATTTGCCAACTATGGCGAGAGGCCATTCGGTGATCTTTGTAACCTTTTTGATCATCTCTTCGTCTTTCTCACAAATAAGATCGTATGTTTTCTCAATTTCTGTCAGTTCTTGTTTTATTCGTTCTATCCTTTCGGTCTCGCTCACCAGCACGAATGACTTTCTCAAGACCTCGACATACTCTGATGGTCTATCGATCACTATCGTTTGTCCGAGGTATGGATGACTCTGTGTTTGGTTTGAAGATCTCAAACCGAAGATTTCAACTGGTAAAACTTTGTCTTCATAAAGACATAGTATCCATTTGATTGGCCTTACGAATTCGTACTCCCCATCTCCCCATCTCATTGGTTTAGTGAATCTGAGTGACTCGATGAGCTTTTTGAAAAGCTCGGGAAGAACTTGATCGGTGTTCTTGCCATCTATCTTTTTGTTGATGAACACATAGCCATCTTGAAGGAGAATCTCATTTTCAGAAGCTTGATTAGAAGCCAGAAAACCCATCAATGCTTTCGTTGGCTTGCCGTCGAGAAAGGCAACTTTCTCAGAAGGACCCTTTTTCAAGATCGAAGTGTCTTGTTGTTTTTCAGAAATATCTTCTATGAACAAACAGATTCTGCGATTGGTTACATGACACTCGATCTTTCCACAATCGATCTTTGATTCTTGCAAGAGGTTTTTGGCATTTTCCAGAAGCTGTTCCTTTATTCTATCCATTTCACTTGCTGGGAGTTCTTCAACACCCATTTCGAAAAGTACGTCATTTTTCATTTCATTAACCCCCCTAAGTAAGCTTCTGCACAGCGTTTCGCCATAGATCTTATCGATCTAATGTACTGCTGTCTTTGAGTCACACTTATTGCATTCCTCGCATCGAGCAAGTTGAAGGTATGTGAACACTTGATCATGTAATCATAAGCCACAAGGTAGTTTCCCTTTTCAATCTGCGCTTCAAACTCAGCTGAATAGATTTCATACAGCGTGAAAAGACTTTGTGCATTTGAGAGTTCAAAGTTATATCTTGAAAATTGTCTTTCATTCTCAAGATAAAGTTGACCATAGGAGATCTTTTCATTCCACATCACGTCGAAAATACTTCTCTTGCCCTGTAAGTACATGGCGATTCTCTCTATGCCATAAGTTATTTCCAGTGGTATTGTCTTAAGTGGAATTCCGCCGACTTGCTGGAAGTATGTGAACTGGGTTATCTCCATGCCATCGAGCCAGACTTCCCATCCGACTCCCCAAGCACCAAGTGTCGGTGATTCCCAGTTATCTTCTATGAAACGAACATCGTGTTCGCTCAAGTCTATATTCAGAGCACGAAGAGAATCCAAGTACAGCTTCTGTGAATCTCTTGGAGAGGGTTTAATGATCACTTGATACTGGAAATACCTTTGTAGTCGATTTGGGTTTTCACCATATCTCCCATCGGTAGGCCTTCGACTGGGTTGTACAAAGGCCACTTTCCATTCACCCTCTTTTAGCGAGCCGAAGAAGGTTGCAGGATGAAAAGTACCAGCGCCAACTTCAAGGTCGTACGGTTGGTCTATCATACAACCGGCCTTAGCCCAGTAATCGTTTAACTTTTCTATAACTTCTTGCAAGTACATTCAAGCACCTCCGTTTCATGCTCATTATACGACTTCGCACAGTTGCTTTCAAGAGTTTCACTTTTTGTGAAATGAGCTGGTTTTTGTTATACTTGCATTGCAAATACTTTGTCAAGGGAGGAAAGCCGGATGATCTTGAGGGTGAATCTCACCACCAAAAAGGTAAGCAAACAAGAGGTTGACCAGAAAACTTTAGACAGTTTCATAGGTGGAAGAGGTCTTGCATCTAAGATCCTTTGGGACGAGACAAAGAAAGTTGATCCACTCTCGGCTGAGAACAAGCTTGTAATAGCAGCAGGACCATTCAACGGTTTGAGAACCCCAAGTGGAGGGAAGTTGGTAGTTGCGGCGAAAAGTCCTCTGACAAATGGTTATGGTGATGGGAACATCGGTACCATGGCATCTGTTCACATCAGAAAGGCTGGGTACATGGCTGTTGTTGTCGAAGGTTGTTCTGAAAAGCCCGTATACCTTTACATAGAAAACGACAATGTGTCTATACTGAGTGCCGAGGGACTCTGGGGACTGAGCACCTTCGAGACGGAGAAAAAGCTGAAGCAAGTTCACGGTGAAAATGTAGGGGTCCTGAGCATAGGGCCAGCCGGAGAAAACCTTGTGAAATACGCTGTAATAATATCGCAGGAAGGTCGTTCTGGTGGGAGACCGGGGATTGGTGCGGTAATGGGGAGCAAAAAGCTCAAAGCAATTGTTTTTAAAGGAACAAGGGATGTTGAAGTAAAGGATAAGAAGCTCTTCGATGAGTACACTCGAGAGGTCTACAAGGTGATCCCAAAATTACCTGGCTATGATTTCTGGATGAGGCAAGGAACTCTTGCCACAGTGGAGTGGGCTAACAAGAATCGTGCTTTGCCTACGAGGAATTTCCTACAGACGAAATTCGAGTATGCTCGATGTGTTGACGGCTATTCAATGGAGGCGATGAAAGTATCCAAACGAGGTTGTCCAAATTGCAATATGATGTGCGGAAATGTTGTGTTGGACATGGAAGGGAAGGAAAGCGAGCTCGATTACGAAAATGTTGGTATGCTTGGACCCAATACCGGCATGCCTTCCTTGAATCGTGTGGCTGTTTTGAACAGAGTTGCCGATGAGCTTGGTATGGACACCATATCACTTGGCGTTGTGCTCGGTTTTGCGATGGAAGCACACGAAAAAGGAATAATAAAGGATGCACCTGGATTTGGAGAATACGAGAAGGCCGTTGAGCTGACAAAGAAGATTGCATACAGAGAGGGAGAGCTTGCGAATTTGCTCGCAGAAGGTGTTAAAACTGCAGGTGAAAAGCTGAATCTTGAGAGTATGGCGATGCACGTTAAAGGCTTGGAGGTTTCTGCTTACAACTGTTACATATACCCTGCCATGGCACTTGCTTATGGTACCAGTGCAATAGGCGCACACCACAAGGAGGCTTGGGTTATCGCTTGGGAGATAGGTTCATCGCCTTTGGAAGAGAGTTCTGCCTCCAAGTACACGATGACTTACTCCTTAGAAAAGGCGAACAAGGTCGTTGAACAACAGAGAATTAGAGGTGGAATGTTCGAGATGCTCACAGCATGCCGTCTTCCTTGGGTGGAACTCGGTCTTGATCTGGAATGGTATGCGAAGATACTGAGTGCAATAACTGGAAAAGAATGGACGTTGTCAAAGATCTACGAAGCGGCTGACAGAGTCTATTCCTTGATAAGATGCTACTGGGTCAGAGAGTTCAACGGCAACTGGGACAGATCGATGGACTATCCACCGAGTCGATGGTTTGAGCAAGAAGTTGACGGTATGAAATTGGAAAAGGAAAAATACGATGTTTTGTTGACTGAGTACTACAGATTGAGAGGTTGGGATGAGAGAGGCATACCAACAAAAGAGACACTCAGAAAGCAAGAACTCGATTTTGTGTTCGAAGATGTGAATGATTTTCTCCGTTAGATTTTTCCAACGTGATACAAACATTTAATCTGATTTGATGACAAATGTAGTATCTTCAGAATGCAGTTCCTTGACAAGGTATGTCAGTAAGCATATAATTGACAAGGATGTGGTGCCAGCGTAGCTCAACCGGCAGAGCGGCTGATTTGTAATCAGCAGGTTGGGGGTTCGAGTCCCTTCGCTGGCTCCAACATAGGTGGTGAGGTGCCCGAGCGGCCAAAGGGGGCGGACTGTAAATCCGCTGGCGGAACGCCTTCGGAGGTTCAAATCCTCCCCTCACCACCATTTTTAGCGAATAAGAGGTGTGGCAGGATGAGAAATAAGATATCTCTCAAGTGTTCTGTTTGTGGAACGAAGAATTATTACACCGACAAGGGCAAGAATACCAAGGAAAAACTCAGTCTCAGAAAGTATTGTCCTAAGTGTGACAAGCACACGGTCCACAACGAAGCCAAATGAGTGATGTGCAGGGCCGTAGCTCAACTGGGTAGAGCACCGGTCTCCAAAATCGGGGGTTGCGGGTTCGACTCCTGCCGGCCCTGCCAATTTTTTGTATCCTGGAGGGATACTTGTGGAGAAGATAAAGAAATTTCTAAGAGAAGTTTTCGCAGAGGCAAAGAAAACTCATTGGCCCAACAGAAGTGAACTTTTGACCTCCACTTCAGTGGTAGTCCTCATACTGGCGGTGATGGGGGTTTACTTCTTCTTGCTCGATTTATTTCTCTCTGGGAGCATCAGAGCGATCCTTAAAGCATTGGGCGTAGGGTGATATTCGTGAGAAAAAAATGGTTCATTCTGAGAACCATGGCAGGCTTTGAGCAGTCGGCGAAAGAGAATTTGGAAACCAAGATAAAATCGACTGGCTCAGATCGATTCTTTGGCAGAATATTGATCCCTGAAGAAACGATTTTGGATGCAACTTCAAAATCTATAAAGCGTTATGTAGTCTCCTTGAATGCAAAGATAGTTGTTAAGAACGGTTCTGACGTGTTAAAAGGTGATTTGTTGGCTGAAGAACCGTCGATTCATGCTCGACATGCTGGTACGATAGTCAACGTGAGAAACTACAGAAAGATTCTTGTGGAGACCATCGACAGAAAATATTCGAAGACCTATTTTCTACCTGAAGGTTCTAAACTCGAGTCCGGTATAAAGATTGGAGCACGCATTAAGCAAGGTATGCCACTCACAAAAGATTTTGAATACATCTGCGAACTCGATGGCAAGATAGTCGAAAATGAAAGAGTGAAAAGGGTTGAGGTACAGAGGGAAGACGGAGAAATAGACATTTACCACATACCACTTGAGGTTTTTGACGCGCAGAAGGTCAGCAAAGGCAGGAAAGTTAAGAACGGCGAACTCTTAGCAGAAGGCAGGAAGATTTGTTCTGATACCAATGGCAGGGTAGAAATAGTCGATCTTGGTACTCGTAAAGAGATCAGGATAGCCAAGACACACAAGAGAAAGCTGTTCCCTGGCTACATCTTCGTGGAGATGATGATGAACGATGAAACGTGGCAATTTGCGAAAAACGTTCCCAACATAATAGATTTTGTTTCTTCCGGCGGTCAACCTTTGGAACTGAAACCAAGAGAAGCTCGCCTGATCTTGAGGCTCGCCGGCTTAGAAACATATGAAGAAAAGGCAAAGCCAGTGAAGGTAGAATTTGGTTTTCGAGTGGGTGATGTCGTGAAGATCACCACAGGACCATTTGAAGACTTTGCAGGGGTTGTAAGAGAGATCGATCCAGAGAAACAAGAATTGCGTGTTGCGGTTACTATATTTGGAAGGGAAACACCGGTTACTGTTAAAACATCGGAAGTTGAAAGGATTGAATGAGTGGGAGGGAATGCTGTTTCCCAGACCACCGAAGGAGGGAATTTGAATGGCAAAGAAGGTCGTAGCAGAGGTTAAGCTGCAGCTTCCAGCTGGCAAAGCTACTCCTGCTCCTCCTGTTGGACCTGCGTTAGGTCAAAGAGGAGTAAACATAATGGAGTTCTGTAAAAGGTTCAACGCTGAGACTGCCGATAAGGCTGGTATGATTCTGCCGGTTATCATCACTGTTTACGAAGACAGATCATTCAGTTTTGTCGTCAAGACTCCACCAGCATCTTTTCTGCTGAAGAAAGCCGCTGGTCTTGAAAAGGGTTCAGGAGAAACAAAACGAAAGAGTGCTGGGAAGGTTACCAGAAAACAAGTAGAAGAGATTGCGAAGATAAAGATGCCCGATCTAACGGCAAATGATCTTGAAGCAGCGGTTAAGATAATCGAAGGTACTGCTCGAAGTATGGGTATTGAGATTGCAGACTAATTTTGGGAAGGAGGAGGCGTATGCCGAAGCACTCCAAGAGATACGAGGAAATCAGAAAGAAGATCGATCGAGCACGTTTCTACAAAATTGATGAGGCTTTGGACTTAGTCAAACAAACAGCGACTGCGAAATTCGATGAGACAATAGAGCTTCACATGTCAACGAATATAGACACAAAGAGACCAGAACAGCAGGTTCGCAGTACGATTGTTTTGCCTCATGGTACAGGAAAGACAGTCAGAGTTTTGGTGTTTGCAAAAGGAGACAAGGCTGAATCAGCGAAAGCAGCCGGTGCTGACTATGTTGGCGGTGAAGAATTGGTGGAGAAGATAACAAATGAAAACTTTACAGACTTTGATGTTGCCATAGCAACACCTGATATGATGAAGTCAATAAGCAAGCTTGGAAAGATACTTGGTCCACGTGGGCTCATGCCTTCACCAAAATCAGGTACTGTCACAGAAGACGTTGAGTCTGCTGTGAAAGAATTCAAAATGGGAAGAGTTGAAGTCAGAAGTGATAAGACTGGTTGTTTGCACGTACCGATTGGAAAACGCTCATTCGACACGGCAAAGTTGAAAGAGAACTTGATCTCTGCCTACAAACAGATAATTGCGCTCAGACCCGCTGGTATCAAGGGTCAGTTCATAAAGAAGATTGTTGTTACTTCCACGATGGGAGTTGGGATAAAGCTCGATCAAGCAGATCTTGAAGCATCAAATTGAATATCACGCCGAAGAAAGTAGGTTATTGGAAGAGGTACTCCCCGCCTACCGAGGCGAAGTTCATTTGTGAATGCGCTTCTCTTGGCGTGGGGTCTCTTCTTGGGTAAGAGACCTTTTTTGTTGAAAGGAGGTGCAAATTTGATAACGAGAGAACAGAAACAAGTGATACTCAAAAAGCTCAAAGAGGAATTTGGCGAATCTTCGTTGATTCTGTTTGTGAATTATACAGGATTCAACGTTGCGACTATGCGTGATATCAGACGCAGGATATATTCAAAGTACCAGAAGAACGCTCATTTCACAGTTGCCAAGAACACGTTGATCGGCAGAGCTCTCACAGAAGTTGGTTACGACAGTAAAGATTTTGAAGAAACTCTGTCTGGACCAACTGCGGTTTTGTATGTTCGCTCAGGTGATCCAGTAGATGCTTTGAAGATCGTCAATTCCTTTGCAAAGGAAAAGAAGATTGAAGGCATGTTCAAAGGTGGTTATCTCGAGAGAAGATGGTTTGGACCAGCGCAAGTTGCGGATTTGGCTAACTTGCCAACAAGACAGGAACTCTACGCGATGGTTATCGGAAGAGTACAAGCACCTATTGCGAACCTCGTCTATGTTTTGAATGGAACTCTGAGAAAACTTGTTTACGCACTGAATGCCATAAAGGAGAAAAAATCACAATGATGGAGGTGTGGTAAAATGAATGTAGAACAAATTGTTGAGGCGATTGAAAAGTTAACGGTTGCTGACCTTGCTCAACTTGTCAAGGCTCTTGAAGAAAAATTCGGTGTTACAGCAGCTGCACCGGTTGCAGTAGCAGCAGTAGCCGCTCCAGCAGCTGGAGCTCCCCAAGCACAAGCTGAGGAAAAGACAGAGTTTGATGTTATTTTGAAGAACTTTGGGGCAAACAAGATAGGAGTCATCAAGGTCATCAGAGAGATCACCGGACTCGGTCTGAAAGAAGCGAAAGATTTGGTAGAAAAGGCTGGAAGCCCAGACGCTGTTGTGAAGACCGGTATACCCAAGAATGAAGCAGAAGATATCAAGAAGAAACTCGAAGAAGCAGGAGCAGAAGTTACGTTGAAGTAATGTGAATAGGTTTTCTTATTCGAAAAAAATGTGTATCAAACCTATACCAGCTATGCTGGTATAGGTTTTCTTGTGTTAGCATATTCTGGTGTCACTGCTGTCTCAGAGACTTCTTTCTACTCCTAAGGATATGATACCACAAAATGGGGTGATTTGATGCGAACCGTTCGTTATGGAAGAAGGGAACGACTCACCTTTGGCCGCATACAGGATGTAGTAAAAGTACCTAACCTCATATCCATGCAGACTGATTCCTACAGAGACTTCTTGGAGAACGGTCTTATGGAAATTCTGCAGAAATTCTCTCCTATTAGTTCTCAGCCACACAAAGGCGATCTTAAGAAAGGCGAAAAGGGACTTCTTTTGGAGTTCGTTTCGACGAAGATCGGTGAACCCAATGCGTCTGTTGAAGAATGCAAGCAAAAGGGGCTCACCTACACAGTGCCAGTTTACGCTGTGGTGAGAATAACCGATGCCAACACTGGAGAGATGCGCGAAGATGAGGCATTCCTTGGCTCAATACCGTACATGACTGAGAACGGAACCTTCATAATAAACGGTGCCGAGAGAGTTGTAGTGAGTCAACTCGTTAGAGCACCAGGTGTCTACTTTGTCGACGAGATACCCAAGACTCAAAGCATGGCTCCGATATATGTTGCACACTTCTTGCCTGTCAGAGGCGCGTGGCTTGAGATACTTTACCACACTGCGGAAAATGTCTTCTACGCGAGAATCGATCGCAAGAGACGTATTAATCTATTCTTGTTGTTCAAGGCACTTGGTTATGAGGACAACATGAAGATTCTCGATCTCTTCCCAGAAGTCATTGAGACCGACGATTACACGATGGAAAAGGCAATCGGATCCATTGTTTTGCACGATATTGTCATCGATGGCGTGAAAGTAGTTGAAAGAGGTGGTGTCCTCACCAAAGCTGCTTCAAAGGCGATTCTCGAATCGAAATTGACAACAATAGTGAGAGCGCATCCTGTGGCACAAAAGACTCTTGAGAAGATGATCGATGCCCACGGTGATGTAGACTCAGACCAGGCTCATATAGAGATATACAGAAAGTTGAAACCAGGTGAAATCCCCAGGGTTAATACCGCAAGGGCTTATCTAACAAGTCTTTATTTCAGTACAGAGAGATTTGAGCTCTCCGATGTCGGAAGGTACAAGATCAACAGAAGGTTGGAAAAGGCTTTCAAAGGTTATCTTGTTCAGGTGGAACATATCTCGGAGGAAGAAGCAGAGCGTCGTAGTTATGAGTCAAACGAACCTGTTCTAACGCCACTCGATATTGTTCTTGCAACGAGGTATCTCTTGGATGTCAGTAAGAATCCTGCCATAATGGATACAAAAGATCACTTAGGAAACAAGAGAGTTCGAACCGTTGGTGAGCTCATAAAACTTGAATTCGAAAGGGCTTTTTCTCGTGCTCAGAGATTGATACAGGAAAGACTGACTCTTTACAATTCATTGGACAAGATATCTGTACAGAGTTTGATAAATGTAAAGACCATAATAGCAAGCATCAATCAATTCTTTGCTACCAGCCCCCTCTCTCAGTTCATGGAACAGGTGAATCCACTTGCAGAGCTGACTCACAAAAGAAGACTTACGGCTGTTGGCCCTGGTGGTTTGAAACGTGAACGAGCAAGATTTGAAGTGAGAGATGTCCACCATTCTCATTATGGAAGAATGTGTCCAATTGAAACACCGGAAGGTGCAAACATTGGTTTGATAACTTCTCTCGCGGTGTATGCAGATTTGGATGCATTTGGATTCTTGACCACACCATACAGACGAGTTGTGAATGGCTATGTAACAGACGAGATCGAATATCTCACAGCAGATCAGGAAGAACATTACAACATCGCTCCTTGTACAGTCAAGATGGACAAAGATGGAAGAATAGTGGATGAGAAGGTGCCTGTGAGGTTCATGGAAAGAGTTCAATATGTAGATCGCGACAAGGTTCAATTCATGGATGTCTCAACAAAGCAAATTGTCAGTGTTTCAACGGCATTGATACCATTTCTCGAGCACGATGACGCTAACAGAGCGTTGATGGGTTCTAACATGCAAAGGCAAGCAGTGCCACTTGTAAAGCCTGAGGCTCCATTCGTTGCAACTGGTATTGAATACGATGCAGCTTTGTATTCTGGATATGTCGTACTGGCAAAACACAACGGAGTAGTTAAGAAAGTGGATGCGAGAAGAATAATCATCGAGAGGACAAATCAAGAAGGGAAGCCAATTTTGAAGGATGGCAAACCGATCTTAGATGAGTATCTACTGATGAAATTCATACGCACCAATCAGGATACCACTATAAATCAACGACCTGTTGTCAACGTTGGAGATATTGTGAAGGCTGGCGATGTGATAGCCGATGGTCCTGCAACGGATATGGGAGAACTTGCATTAGGGAAGAATGTGCTGGTTGCTTTCATGCCGTGGGAAGGTTACAACTTTGAAGACGCCATACTCGTGAGTGAAGAACTCCTCGAAGAAGACACATTCACATCGGTTCACATCGAAGTTTACGAGACACAGGCACGAGACACAAGACTTGGTCCAGAGGAAATAACGGTAGATATTCCGAACGTGAGCAAAGAATTGCTGAAGAACCTTGATGAAAGTGGTATTGTCAGAATAGGTGCTTATGTTGGTCCTCAGGATATTCTCGTTGGCAAGGTTACGCCGAAAGGCGAGGGTGAAACGACGCCGGAAGAAAAGATCATAAGATCTGTCTTTGGAGAACGTGGTAAGGATGTAAAGGACACTTCACTCAGATTACCTCATGGAACGGATGGTAGGGTCATAGATGTCAAAGTTTTCGATAAAGAAGATGTTTCAGATCTTGGTCCGGGTGTGAACAAACTCGTCAAGGTCTATGTTGCGTGCAGGAAGACGCTCGAGGTTGGCGACAAATTGGCGGGAAGACACGGAAACAAAGGCGTGGTTTCCAAAATTCTGCCGAAAGAAGATATGCCTTTCTTGCCGGACGGGACACCTGTTCAGATCGTTTTGAGCCCACTGGGAGTTCCGTCGAGGATGAACGTCGGGCAGATTCTCGAAACTCATCTTGGATGGTTAGCGAGACTCACAAACAACTGGTTTGCGACGCCTGTTTTTGACGGTGCGAAAGAGAACGAGATTCTCCCGTGGCTCTACGAAGAAAGGCGTGTTCTTGGTCTTGAAGAAGGAGATGACGAAGAAGATCCCACCGGCAAAGTTGTGCTCAGGGACGGAAGAAGTGGAGAACCTTTCGCTGAACCTGTGGTCGTTGGAAGTATCTATATGATGAAACTCATCCACATAGCCAAAGACAAGATACACGCTCGGTCCACTGGTCCATATTCGCTGATTCACCAGCAACCACTTGGTGGTAAAGCACAGTTCGGTGGTCAGAGGTTTGGAGAAATGGAAGTCTGGGCACTCGAAGCCCATGGAGCCGCACACACTCTCAACGAAATGTTGACTATCAAGTCAGACGATATCAAGGGTAGGAACGAGGTTTACAAAGCAATCCTCAAAGGCAAGAACATACCTGAACCCGGTATACCAGAGAGTTTTCGTGTTTTGATTAAAGAACTCAGAGGTCTGGCACTCGATGTTAGAGTGTACGACGAGAGTGGTAATGAAGTCGACATCGACCGGGTTTGAAAAGGTTGCCGAGGAGGGAAAGACAGATGGCGATATCTACTTTTAAGAGGAAGATAGCATCGGTCAAGGTTGGAGTGGCATCACCAGAAACGATAAGGAGTTGGTCCAGTGGTGAGGTCAAGAAACCCGAGACTATCAACTACCGATCCTTCAAACCTGAAAGAGACGGGTTGTTCTGTGAAAAGATCTTTGGACCAACGAAAGACTATGAATGTGTTTGTGGAAAGTACAAGGGCAAGAAATACGAAGGGACAGTCTGCGAAAGATGCGGCGTCAGGGTAGAATCCAAGGAATCCCGGAGAAAAAGGATGGGCCATATAGAATTGGCAGCCCCTGTGGTTCACATATGGTACTTGAAAAGTAGTCCAAGTGTGCTTTCCACCTTGTTGAACATACCAGCACGGGATCTGGAAAATATCATATATCACGGCAGTGTACGAATCATAGAGCGATCTTACATTGTGACCGATCCCAAAAAGACGCAGTTTGCTCTTGCCGATGTGCTGTATGAGACTGAGTATGGAATATACAAGAAGGTACTGGATTTTGATGCTGAGACTGCAGTTACAGTGAAAAGCCCAAAATCTCCTGTTGTTTCTGATATCGACGGTGAAGTCAAGATTAAGACTGAGAAAGGACCTACCGGCAGGGAGATAACCTGGATCATTGTCAGAGACAGCCAAAGAATACCTGTTCAGCTTCAGCCAGGCATGATTCTCTTGGTGAAAAACGATCAGACAATTACCAAGGACACACCAATAGTTGCCCAAAAACAGATTCCACCTTTCTATGCACCATTTGATGGCACAGTCGAGATAGATGAAGTTGCATCCACCATGACGATCAAACCGCTCGCTACAAGTAAGGAGCAGCCCATTACCATAACTGTTCCGTACTGTGTCAAAGTTCTTGTAAAAAGTGGCGCTAAGGTGAAGGCTGCAGATGAGCTTCTGAGCGCCGGTATGATTCAACCGATTCTCAGTCCAGCTGCAGGGAAGGTAGTCTTTGGCAAGGAATTGAACGTCAAACCGATGGAGGACGGTACCTATGAAGTGCTCTCGACTGGCACACTTTACATAGAGCAAGTTATGAACGAAAAGCTTTATCCAGTCTTCGAAGGAGCACTTGTCTATGTAAACGATGGAGACAGAGTCAAAGCAGGAGATTACCTTGCTGACAGATTCCTCTTCGAGGAAGAGGTACTCTCCTCCCGTGAATACAAAATCTTCGAAGAATATTATCCTGATCAATTTCTAGTGGAGGCAGAGGTCGAGAATGACAGACCTATAGTTGCTGTTACTGAGATTGACGAGAAAGTCTCTGAAGAGACTGGTTTAACTGTGGGATCGATTATAACAGAGAGCGAGTATGAGGCTTATAGGGAACTTTACCCAGGAAAGATTGAAGCTCATTACGGTGCGAATGCTGTTAAAAAGTTGTTGGAAAAGATCGATCTGGAAAAGGTGAAGGCGCAGATTGAATCAGAGTTGTCTCAGATTGCCAAGAGTAGTGGCAGATCGTTGAAACTTCTGAAAAGGTTGAAGATAGTAAAAGACTTAATAAAGTCCAATGCAAGACCGGAATGGATGGTTTTGGAAACTGTTCCTGTTATTCCTCCAGAACTCAGACCCATGATTCAAATAGACGGTGGAAGATTTGCGACAACCGATCTCAACGATTTGTACAGAAGAGTAATAAACAGAAACAACAGACTTAGAAGACTTCTCGAGTTAAATGCCCCAGATATCATAGTGAGAAATGAAAAAAGAATGCTACAGGAAGCTGTTGACAGTCTTATTTACAACGGCAGGATTGGTAAGGCTGTTGCTGACAGAAATGGAAGGGCACTCAAGTCCTTGACCGATCTTGTCAAGGGTAAAAAGGGAAGATTCAGAAGAAATCTGCTTGGAAAGCGTGTTGATTATTCAGGTAGAGCGGTCATAGTGGTTGGACCTGATCTGAAGATACACCAATGTGGTTTACCGAAGAAAATGGCGATGGAACTGTTCAGACCATTTGTACTTTCCAAACTTCTCGAAGAAGGTGGAGAATCAGGCAAGACAGCCCGTAAGATGAAGAAAGCGATAATCGAAAAGGAGATGCCAGAAGCTTGGGACGTGCTCGAGGAGGTCATCAAAGGGCATCCTGTTTTGCTCAACAGAGCTCCAACACTTCATAGAATGTCGATACAAGCTTTCGAACCCAAGCTCATAGAAGGCAACGCTATTCAACTACATCCATTGGTCTGCCCACCATTTAACGCTGACTTTGACGGTGACCAAATGGCAGTACATGTACCACTTTCTGCAGCCGCACAGGCTGAAGCGAAGTATTTGATGCTTTCGAGGTACAACATTATTTCGCCGGCACATGGCAAGCCGATATCGATGCCTGGTAAAGATGTAATCGTTGGAGTTTACTACCTGACGGCTGTTGGGAATGATTTTGATGAGGTCAAACCTCAGAACATAAAGTATCGGTTTGGTTCAACAGATGAGGCGATACTCGCTTACAACCTTGGTCATGTAACTCTTCACACACCAATATTGGCAAAGGTACGAATTGGCGATCGTGAAGAAAGGGTCAAAACGACCGTTGGGAGAATAATTCTCAACGAAATCATCCCACCAGATTTGAGAGATTATGGACGAATCTTTGGTAAAAAGGAAATCAAGAATGTCATTTATGACACCTTCAAACGCCATGGTATTGATGCCACAGCAGATTTGCTCGATAACATGAAGGACCTCGGTTTTCATTATGCGACGATCTCTGGTTTGACGATTTCACTGAAGGACCTCATCGTCTCGCCTAAGAAGAAACAGATAATTGAACAGGCAATGCGAAGAGTGGAATACGTGGAACAACAATGCAGTGAAGGTTTTCTGAACTCTGATGAGAGATACAAGGAGATCATAAGAATCTGGGGTAAGGCAACGGAAGATGTTCAAATTGCCACCTATAGTGCCTTGGGAGAAAATCCCTTCAACCCAGTTTTCATGATGGTCAACTCCGGAGCCAGAGGTAATATTGACCAGGTTAAACAGCTTGCTGGAATGCGTGGTCTAATGGCAGATCCATCCGGCAGAACAATTGAGATCCCGATAATTTCAAACTTCCGCGAAGGTTTGACGAGCATGGAATTTTTCATCTCAACGCATGGTGCGAGAAAAGGTGCTGCAGACACAGCATTGAGAACATCGTCTGCAGGTTATCTAACACGCAGGTTGGTCGATGTTGCGCAGAGCGTCGTCATAACGACAACAGACTGTGGCACTGAAAAAGGAATAAAGGCTATTGAATTGATCAGCGATGATTTAACGGTGCAAAAGATGAAAGACTTTCTGTTCGGTAGAGTTTTGGCAAAAGACATATTGGATCCTGTAAGTGGTGAAGTGATCAAGAACCCGGCATCGATGAAAGAATATGTTAGGAATACAATGCTTTCTGATGATGATGCTGAGTTCCTTGCAAATCTTTTCATCTCTGTACCAGTTTCTATCGAGCAGACACTCGATCTACAGAGCTTGCACATACCGCATTGCTACACGGAATTGGCTGAAGATCTGAAGGCAGAGGGAATCTACGTTGAAGCCGGCACAGAACTCACTTGGGATGTCATCAGAGTGGCAAGAAACGTGGGCAGAAAGTCGCTGAAAGTGAAGATGTATCCAGTGGTGGGTACTGTCTCGGCACAGAGTGTCTCTGACAACAAAGGAGAAAGAGAACTACTGGTCTATCAAGAGGAGATAGATGAGGCGACGGCAAAGTTGCTTGAAGAAAATGGAATAAGCCGCATCAAGGTAAGACCGAATATCTATGTCAGATCTGTGCTCACCTGTGAAGCAGAAAGAGGAGTCTGTGCGATGTGCTACGGAATGGATCTATCGAGTCACAGAGTTGTGAATGTAGGAGAAGCTGTAGGCATCATCGCAGCACAGTCAATAGGTGAGCCAGGTACACAGCTCACTATGAGGACCTTCCATACGGGTGGTATAGCAACGACAGCAGATATAACTCAGGGTTTGCCCAGAGCGGAAGAATTGTTTGAGGCAAGAAAGAAGTTGAAGGAACCAGAAGGTGTTTTCGCAATGGAAGTTGGTTTTGTAAAGGACATAAGAGATGTTGAAGGCAAACAAAAGATCTACGTTGAGGACTACCTTGGTGGTATACACGAATACGAAGTACAGGAGAAGACAAAAGTCAAGGTGAGGATTGGTCAGAAGGTACTTCCTGGCATGATGCTGACAACGGGTGCGGTAAGACTCAGAAAACTCATGGACACACTTGGTGTTGAAGCCACAGCGGTGTACTTGCTCAAAGAGACGCAGAAGGTCTATGTCGAACAAGGAGTCGAGATACACAACAAACACTTCGAGATCATAATAAAGCAGATGCTTGGAAGAGTTGAAGTAATCGATCCTGGAGATACAGATTACCTACCAGGTCAACTGTTGGTTGTATCTGAAGCCGAGAAGATAAATGAAGAAATACTCAAAGCGAATGCGAATGTTCAGAGTAACAGAAACTTTGTTCTGGGCAAAATTCTCGCCAGAAAGATTGTCGGTAAGGTAGAAGACCAAATTGAGGAAATAGCTCCAGAAGGCAGTGAGCTGACCGAAGAGATTTTGAATAAAGCTGTTGAAACTGGTGTGAAAGAGGTTTGTATATACGAGGAGGGAAAGCCAACCTTCTATCAAATAGCACCGAAAGAACCTATGAGATATCGCAGAAGACTTTTGAGAATAACCAAAGCTTCTTTGGAGCAGAAAGGTTGGCTGAGTGCTGCTTCGTTCCAGCAAACACCACAAGTGTTGACGGAGGCGGCAATCGAAGGAAGCTTAGATTTCTTAGATGGATTGAAGGAGAATGTCATTGTTGGTCAGCTCATACCTGCAGGAACTGGTCTGGAAACCTTTGCAAACATCCAGATAGAAGAGACACCAAGAGCGGCGGAAGCAGAAAAGATGGCATGAAAAAGGGGCAGAGATGCCCCTTTTTTGTTTGTCAAAAAATGTAACACCATGTCCATATCCCACTGTTCTGAAACTTGAATTTCTTGGTCGCCCTTTTCTTTACCATATCTTCGAAGTTTTCTTTTGGTGTTATCAAACAAATTCTGCAATTCTCGAATAGACAGAAGAGTCTTGAAAGATCCTTGTAGAAATGTGAATCTCCCTCTTTCAGCCTCATTCCAAAAGGTGGGTTGGTCACAACGTGAGCCTGTCCTGGTGTGAATGGGCTCAGTTTATCGAAAGATTTGCACTTGAAGATTATCTTGTCTGACACCCTTGCCCTATGTGCGTTTTCATTAGCGACTTTGAGCACTCCACAGTCCTTATCAAAACCCATCGATATAGTTGAGCTTTGAATTTTCCTCGGTCCAGTTGCTCGTTTTTGGAAATTTTGAAAGATCTGCCATTTTTCGAAGGAAAAGTTTCTGAGATTTGGTATTCTCATGGCAATTCTTGCAGCTTCAATAGGTATTGTTCCACTTCCACAGAACGGATCAATCAAGAGTGTCTTTTCGTCCCATCCACTCATGAGGATCAATGCTGCGGCGATCGTTTCTCTGAGAGGAGCTTTTGAGGTTTTTATTCTGTAACCTCGCTTGCTCAAACCTTCTCTTCCAGTTGTGTCGATCATCAAAGTCACGATGTCGTTTTTTGTGTAGATGTATATTGGATACTCAATGTCATCTGTTTCTTTCGCTGACTTTATGCTGTCGTAGATTGCTTTCTTGACAACTGAGGCAATGGCACCTGTTGCGGAGAGTTTTGAGTTTCTCACTTTGACTTTCTCAACCAAAATCCTGCCATTTCTGTGGACTATCTCTTGCCAGTCTGCGGACTTTGTACCTTCGTACAGTTCATCAAAGGTAGTGGCTTCGAAGGTTTTCATGTGAATCATGATTCTGTCGGCGCTGTACAGGGATGAATTCAGCATTGGTATATCCCACAACTGCCCGTGAAAATGTATATGCCCAGCCGTAACCTTTTCAATCTTCAAGCCAAGTCTCCTTAATTCGATGCAAACAGCCCCTTCAAGACCTGAACTGCAAAGTGCAACTAACTCCACCATCTCACCTCTTGGTCTATTCTACAGAGATTCAGCCAAGAAGCATATCACTTTCATGGAATTGTGATGAACGGCTACATTTTATGATAATAGAGTATTGCTGTAATTAAAGCAGACACAGTTCTTTAGTCTCTGTTTTAAAGGGTCAGTTGATCGAACGAAAACACAATGAAAAGCGTCAAGAAGACAAAAGGCGAGAGCTTGGATGAAACCAAACAGTGCGGTGGGTCTTGATCAGACAGGGGGTTTAAGTGTTCTGTATGCAATCTTGAAGAGGATCGAGATCAGATCAAAGTAAACTATAAGGGAACACACTTTCTTTTTGAAAGAGTACAAACGAAATTGATTCGCTTTGCTAAGAATCGTGTGATACAATCCTTTTAGGAGGTGGATCTGTTGTTGAATGAAAAGGTTGTTGAGAATTTGATAAACCACGGGGTGAGAAAGGGGGCAAACTTTGTCGAGGTCTTCGCCGAGGACAGGTTCGAGACGGCTATGTCAATGATCGACGGCAGGGTGGAGACAGCCAAAAGTGGTCGAGAGTTTGGAATAGGATTGCGAATTTTCAAAGGCTATCAGCAGGTTTACGCTTACACCAATGATCCTTCAGAAGAGCAGCTTTTCAAAATGCTTGAAAGATTGACCGATGCCCTTGATATCAATGAAGATCTTGAAAAGCCAATAGATATGTCAAGAAGCGATATCAAGAACTCTCACATAATCTTCTATTATCCACAAGAGGTTAGTAAATCGGAGAAAGCCAGAATAATGAAGTTGGCTCATGAAGGGGCAAAGGGCTATTCTAATCTCATAACACAGGTCGTTGTTAGGTACTTAGATTACGATCAAAGGGTGTTCATAGCTAATTCAGATGGGTTGATGGCAGAAGATCGCAGGGTCAGAACGAGATTGGTAGTTAACGCTGTGGCTTCAAAGGATGGAGAGCAAGAATCTGGTTTTTATGGACCTGGTGCAGCTATGGGAATTGAGTTTTTCAACTTGCTGAATCCTTTGGACATAGGTGCTGAAGCCGCGAGGATTGCCGATAGAATGGTCAGAGCCGAGTTTGCACCAGCCGGAAAGATGACAGTCGTCGTTGCAAACGAGTTCGGTGGAGTTATCTTTCATGAAGCCTGTGGTCATTCCTTAGAGGCTACCTCTGTGGCAAAGGGTGCATCTGTATTCGCTGGGAAGTTGGGTGTAAAGATCGCTGCTGACTGCGTTTCTGCAGTGGACGATGGAACGATACCCAATGCCTGGGGATCAGCCAACATAGACGACGAGGGCACACCTACTCAGAGAAATCTTTTGATAGAGAATGGCATACTGAAAACTTATCTGGTCGATCGTTTCAACTCAACCAAACTCGGCATAAAGCCAAACGGGTGTTCTCGTAGACAAAACTATAAGTTCATTCCGACTTCGAGGATGAGCAACACCTTTATCTTGCCAGGCAAATACTTGCCAGAGGAGATAATTTCTGCTACCGACTATGGGTTATATGCGAAGAAGATGGGTGGTGGATCTGTTCACCCTGCGACTGGTGAGTTCAACTTCGCCGTGGCAGAAGGATATCTCATCGAAAAAGGTAGGATAACAAAACCTGTTCGTGGAGCAACTTTGATTGGGAAGGGTTCTGAGGTGATTCAGAAGATAGACATGGTTGGAAATGATCTAGCACGCGGTCAAGGAATGTGTGGGTCTGTCTCTGGTAGTGTTCCTGCAGATGTGGGGCAGCCCACGATCAGAGTCTCTGAACTCATAGTTGGGGGGCGAAATAGATGAGAGTAGAAACCTTCAAAGACAAGGTCTTCGCCTATTCGAAGAAAAAAGGTTTTGACGATTGTGAACTGCTCTTTATGAAAATCAAGGAATTTGGTGTTACGGTGAGCAAACAGAATGTCGAAAATTATACAGATGCAGATTCTTTTGTCGTCACCTTCAAAGGTTTGAAAGACG
Source organism: Pseudothermotoga sp. U03pept (assembly GCF_051235805.1). Taxonomy (NCBI): domain Bacteria; kingdom Thermotogati; phylum Thermotogota; class Thermotogae; order Thermotogales; family Thermotogaceae; genus Pseudothermotoga; species Pseudothermotoga sp. U03pept. Next base: position 107,410 of record NZ_JBPNXV010000001.1, read on the forward strand.
GTAAGTCTGCTTTTTCTTCTTCGGAAGTCATTGATGAAGACGCGGTGAAATTCTTGGTAGACAGCGCATACGAGAATTTTTTAATAACAGATACTCTCGAAGAAGATTCTATCTACGATGGATCAGGAGAGTATTCACCTTCACAGAGATTTGAAGATCAGTTTGCATCGATCTCCGTGAAAGAGAAGATAAGAATGGCAAAGTTCTTAGAAGAGAAGGCACTCTCTTGTGACAAAAGAATTGCCATGGTGATCATGAGTTCTTACTCACACGAAGCTTACCAAATCACTATCTTCAACACCAAAGGAGTTGAACTCTCTGAGAGCACTGGCTTGGGTGCTTGTTTTGTCTATCTTGTGGCATCGGACGGTAATAAGCCAAAGAAAGGCTGGAAAGCCGTTTTTGGTTCAAGCCCAAACGAGATAGACTTGAACAAAGTGGCATCTGAGGCTGCAAAAGAGGCACTTTCACAACTTGGAGCTGAAAGTCTTCGCAGCGGTAAATACCGAGCAATACTGAGAAATGATGTCTTTGCAGACCTCTTTTCTGCCTTCATGCCGATTTTTTCCGCAGAAAGTGTTCAGAAAGGACTTTCTCCACTCAAGGGTAAGATCAACTCTAAGATAGCGAGTGACAAACTGACTGTCTTGGAAGATCCGCTCTTTGACAAAACACCGATAAAGAGATCTTTTGACAACGAAGGTGTACCAACCAAAAGGAAGTTGTTCATCGACCAAGGAGTTTTGACGACCTATTTTCACTCTCTCAAATCTGCGAAAAAAGACAGAGTGCAACCAACGGGAAATGTTTTCACCTTCAAGTGTGTACCATTGAACAGTATTGTCAAGCCTGGTGAGAGTAGTTTCCCAGAACTCATGAAAAAGATGGATGAAGGTGTCATAATAACTGGCCTTGATGGATTGCACTCTGGCGTCAGGACGGTCTCTGGCGAGTTTTCAGTTAGCGCAGTCGGATATTACGTACAAAGAGGTGAAGTCGTAAAACCGGTGGAACAGATAACTATTTCTGGTAATTTCATCGATTTACTCAAAAGCATAGAGGAAGTTGGAAACGATTCAGAATTGGTTTCTGGTTCTGCATACTTTCCGTCAGTTTTGCTCGACAGCATAGATGTCGCGGGTAATCTGTCTTGACAACGAACAAGAGCTGCATTTTGATCTGAAATTGATATTGACAGATTGTTGTTACTGTAGTATCATATGAAAAACATTTGTGAAGGTGATCAAATGTGACAGATCGTAATACTTGGCTCCAACCTCTAACAATTGAAATAAAGCATCCTGCGAAGTATAGCCCGGTTGATCCCCCGGGTGGTGCTTCGTTGGATGCCACCTGATTAGGGAAGAAAAAGTTGACAACCGGGCTGTGAAAAACAGCCCGGTTTTTATTTTATATGGAGGTGGTTTTGGTGAAAAGGTTTTTGGTTTTTCTAATCTTAGCGTTGGCAGGGTTGATAGTCTTTGGTTCTTTGATCGAAGAGATCCAGAAAAGGGGTGTTCTAAGGATTGGTCAAGACGAAGGCTACATGCCGCTGTATGGTACCAATGAAAAGGGAGAGCGCGTCGGGCTTGAGATCGAGCTCATCACCAAGATGGCTGAGATTCTTGGAGTAAAAGTTGAATTTGTGATCGTCAACTGGGACGGTATCATACCTGCCCTTCTCTCTGGAAAGTTTGACATGATCTTTTCCGGTATGACTATAACGCCCGAACGCGCTCTTAAGGTGAATTTTTCGCTGCCTTATCTCACAGTAGGCCAGGCTATATTGTACAACAAATCAGTCTATAAAACTCCACCGACTTACGAAGAACTTTCTCAAAAACAGATAAACATAGCCGTTCAACTCGGTACAACCGGGGAGTTCACTGCCAGAAGAATGTTTCCAAAGGCGAAGATTCTCACTTTTTCAACCATGGATGAGGCAGCCTTCCAAGTGGTCTCAAAGAGGGCAGAGATCATGGTGAATGATTCGATCTACGTTAAGTTCTTAACTCAAAAATACGATACGCTCGGAATGGTTCAAGAATTGTTGAGCCTTGAAGATCTTGGAATTGCCATAAGGAAAGGTGACCTGGAGACACTCAGATGGCTTGATACTTTTGTGCAGTGGGCAAGAACAACTGGTTTGATCGATGAACTGTACAGAAAATGGCTTGAAACTGAGTGAGGGCGTAAGCCCTCGCTCGTGGAGGTGAAACTGTGAAAAGAAAGATCTACGCGATTCTTCTAACAGCTTGCCTTCTCATTGTGATCTATTTTTCAATCGCGCAGGTTTACCCGTTCAATTGGTCCGTTGTTGTTCGATATCGTGTTGTATTTTTGAATGGATTAATAACCACGATGAGCTTGAGTGGTTTTTCGCTGCTGCTTTCCTTTTCGATAGGCATAATCTTTGCACTCATGAGAAGATCTATCGGCATCTTGAGAGAGTTTGCCTCTTTGTACGTTTTTTTCTTCAGAAATACACCTTTACTTGTTGTCATACTTCTGACTTATTATGGCCTTGGGAGTGTATTTCCTTTCGACAGATTTTGGGCAGCCGTCTTTGGCCTATCAGCTTTTGAGGGTGCATACCTTGCTGAAATCATTCGCTCTGGTCTCGATGCCGTTGACAAAGGAGAACTTGAAGCTGCCTTTGCTTTGGGTCTGACGAGATCGGAGGTTTTCATATATGTGCATTTCCCCCAAGCGATTCGAATTTCTCTACCGGCATTGATAGGACAATCGATAAGTTTGGTGAAAGACAGCTCTTTGGCATCGGTGATAGCCCTGGCAGAGCTGACCATGACTGGACGTCAAGTTGGAACACAGACACTTGCATCTTTTGAAAGTTATCTTACCATAGCGGTTTTCTACGTCGCCATAACCAGTGTTCTCTCCTTCTTAGGGCACTGGCTCGAAAGGAGGCTTGCAATACCGTGACTTTACTCAGGGTTGTTGATGTTCACAAGAAATATGGAAAAACAGAGGTTCTCAGAGGTGTTTCCTTCGAAGTATCTCAAGGGCAGATCGTGGTAATCATGGGACCATCTGGTGCTGGCAAATCAACATTACTCAGAACCATAAATTATCTGGTGCCCCCAGACAGTGGTGAGATCTTTTTCAAGGACGAGAAAATAAACAACGATTTGAATCTTCTCAGACGTGTTAGGTCTCGAATTGGTTTTGTTTTTCAGCATTTCAATTTGTTCAGTCATATGACTGCCATAGAAAATGTCATGCTCGGATTGGTGAAGGTGAAAAAGCTCTCAAGAGATGAAGCATATCAAGTTGCTATGAATGCCCTTGAGATCGTTGGATTAACTGAGAAAGTCAACAGTTATCCTTCACAACTTTCGGGTGGTCAAAAGCAAAGGGTTGCGATTGCACGTGCTTTAGCGATGAAGCCTGACCTCATACTCTTCGATGAACCAACATCGGCGCTCGATCCCACCCTTGTTGGAGAAGTTCACCAAGTCATGAAGAAATTGGCGTTGAACGGTCACACAATGATAGTCGTTACACACGAAGTCAGTTTTGCCAAGAGCGTCGCTTCGAGGATTTTGTACATGGAAGATGGGATCATTATTGAGGACTCAGATCCAGATAGTTTTTTCAGCCAACCTGTTTCTCAGAGTGCGAGAAATTTCATAGCAAGCGTTTATTCTTGAGTTCGATCAATTCTCTGGTACCTATGTTTTTGACATTGAGTACTTTACACCGTTCGAGCAGCTCAGGAAGCTTTTCTTTTTCTGCAAGGAGTGAGGTTTTTCCATTCAAGGTAGAAAGAACACAACTATCAGAAGGGAAGACACCTTCCACCTGGACGATGTAAAACCTTCCTGTGGGCAATTCGTTCACAAGCCCACTGAAGGCGACCTTGCCTTCATCCAAAATCACCACATAATCTGCCAATGTGGTTACTTCGACTTCGTCGTGGGTACTGAGCAGTATCGTGGTGCCTTTCTTTTTCATTTCCAAAAGCAACTGCCACAAAGATTGCGTCGATTCTTGGTCAAGCCCATTCGTGGGTTCATCGAGAATGACCAATTGTGGCTCACTCATCAGAGCGATTGCAATCACGAGTCTTTGTAGCAGACCCTTTGAAAAGGTCTTAACGGGTTGGTCTGTGATGGGTATGCCAAATCTCTCCATGATTTGATCCGGCCTAACCTTTATTTTCCTTATATTCGCGAAGTGCTTTATATTTTCCCAAGCACTGAGCTCCCCTATTAATGAAGGTTTCTCTGGTACAAAACTCAGAATCTTTCTGATCTTGTTCGGCTCTTTCACCAAGTCTACATCGTCTATCTTCACAGACCCTGTCTGTGGCTTAACAACTGTGGCAAAGATTCTGAGCAGAGTAGTTTTACCAACCGCGTTGCGACCCAAAAACGCGATGCATTTTTCTTGAGATTCGAAGGTTACATCCTCAAGAACCTTCTTACCACAAAATGATTTACTGACCTTTGAACAACTTATTTTCATCTTTACACAATCCTTATCGGCATTACTATGTACAGATAACCTTCTACGTTCAGAGGGTTTATCTGCAGAGGGCTTGTACTGTCCACAAAGTTGAATTCAACTTCATCTGTGTGAATGTGTCTTAAGGCTTCCAAGAGAAAGGTTGGATTGAATGCGGCGACGATATCCTCGCCTTCTTTTCTCACAAAGATTTCTTCGTTCACTTCACCTGAGTCAGGACTCCTGCTGCTCAAAGACAGAACTTCTTCATTGATTTCCAATTTTGCCGATTCGCTTCCTCTCTTTGCTATGACCATAGTTCTCCTGAGAGCCTCGAGTAAGTCATTTTTCGAAAGTATCACTTTGCTCTTAAAGGCTTTGGGCAAGACCTTCTTGTAGTCAGGAAAGTCTATTTCCACAACTCTCATAACAGTTTCGATATTCGAAGTGCTCAGAGATAACCTTTTTCCGTCGTAACGAATCGTAACGGTAGATTGGGAACAGTTCTGTAAGATGCTCTGCAGCTCTTTCATGCTCTTCAAAGATATCAGGAAGTTTGACTCACTCTGTGTTGCAAGTCTTTCCTCAGCTAAAGCCAGGCGGAAACCATCGGAAGCAACGAGTCTCAAGAAGCCGTTGCCGATCTCCCAAAAGACACCGTTCAGATTTCTCATGAACTCGTCCTTTGCGGCGCAAAAGATCACTCTCTCTATCATTTCACTGATTGTTTTGGCTTCAACGGCAAGTGAATAACCCTCCGCTGGGAGTGTAACCTGGGGGAACTCACTTGGATCCATCGTTGGAACCCTAAATCTACTGCGACCAGATTCCACACTCAGCAAACCCGAAGAGAAGCTCAGTTGGACCTTTCCTTCGTTGGGTAAAGTTCTCACAATTTCATAGAGTATCTTTGCGTCAACGGCGAATTTGCCGAATTCCTCTGTCTCACAATCTAAGGCGGCTTTGACTCCTGTTTCCAGATCAGTTGCGTGAAGGTATGTTCCTTCTTGTGAAAGGTCAAAAAGAATGCATTCCATTATGGGCTTGATCGTCTTGGAAGGCACCGTTTTTGAAACAATCGAGATCTTATTGGAAAGTTCACTTGCCTCTACGGTGATTTTCATCGCTATCCCTCCTGAGAATCAATATACATTATGTCATATGGGCGATATCCATACGACTCTATAAGTCTAACAACTTTTTCTTCAAGCCATGGTCTGTCAAAAAGATTTATGTAGATCTTTTCGAGTATCAACTCTTTCACAGTATATATATTATCAAATTTCGACAGAGTCCCGAAAAATGAAAATGGATTTGCCAAACAAAACTTCACCGAACTGAACTTTCTCGCCGTCTCTTCTACGAGCACACCTGGGACAAAGATCCATTCGTATTCTTCTTTTTCATGGGCGCTGTAGTTGAGCAACGAATCACCCATCTTTACAACAGAACCATCAGATTTCAGCCCACAAACCATTTCACAGTCTTTGAAGGTCTCCCTCACATCTTCAGGAGCAAGCGAGAGTCTCACAGCTTGAAAGACACGTTCTATCGATCTTGTGAGCTCTCTTTCACCCATTTGTGGATCTGAACCTATCACGAAGATTAAGCGAGCTTTCTCTGTAAATCCTGCGTGTACAACTCTATCCAAAGCTCCATCAACTATGAGTGTCTCGAAGTCATCTCTTCTTGAGACAATCTCAATCGCTTTTGGTGTTGCTCCGGCAACTATGACGCGTGAAGGTAACAACGATCTTGCTAAGAGTATTGTCCCTGCTAATGGATTTTCATCGATTATTTCCATGATTGAAAAGTGTGAGCCATTTAGAAATTTTTCACAAGTGAGAACAAAATCGTTTTCTTTGAGCTCGATATATGGCTTAGGCGAGCCAGTTATGTTGTCGAACTCTTCACCATCAAAACCGATACTTGCAACACAGATATTATTTGTTGTCTGTATGAGATGTTTTACAACTGTTGTCTTTCCCACATTCTTGGCATTGCCCACAACGTAGATTACCTTTGCCAATCTCGTGACCTCCGAATTCTCTCTGAATCTTCTGGAATCAGATATTTTCGCTTTCCAGTCAACAGTGATGCTATTCCATCTGTACTCTTTCTTTCATCTTCGATATAGTCCTCTTGGCACTCGCTTCTATAATCGCGAGGTTCATGATAGACGAAGATGCCTCCTTCGTAGTTTCTGACTACCACTTTACCTTCACCCATTGAGATGAGATATTGCGGTTCTATGGGTATCTTTCCTCCGCCTCCAGGGGCATCTATTACATAGGTCGGTACCGCAAAACCAGAGGTATGACCTCTCAAATACTCGATTATTTCTATACCTTTTGCGACAGTTGTCCTGAAATGAGACAAGCCTCGTGACAGATCACATTGGTATATGTAATAAGGTCGGACTCTGTTTTTGACCAGCTCGTGCACGAGTTTCTTCATCGTCTGTGGACAGTCGTTCACACCTCGAAGCAGAACACTTTGATTGCCCAGTGGGATCCCTGCATCTGCCAGCATCGTAAGAGCTTTTCTGGACGCGTCGGTGAATTCTTTGGGATGGTTGAAATGAGTGTTCAACCAGATGGGATGATATTTCTTCAGCATGTTCACGAGTTCCTCTGTGATTCTCATTGGCAGGACAACAGGAGTACGAGTTCCTATTCTTATGATCTCCACATGTTCTATCTCTCGAATCTTTGAGATGACACTTTCGAGTCTCTCTGTTGAGAGAGTCAGTGGATCTCCTCCAGACAAGAGTACATCCCTTATCTTCTTGTGAGACTTGATGTACTCAACAGCCTTATCGAGATATTCATCGGGAAGTGGGGCATCGGTCTCGCCTGCAAATCTTCTTCTAGTACAATGTCTACAATACATGGCGCACTGATCGGTCAACAGCAAAAGCACACGGTCTGGATATCTGTGAGTGAGCCCTTTTACCGGCGAGTCGATGTCTTCATGAAGTGGGTCGGACATTTCTTCACTCGATATGTTCAACTCCTTAGCAGTTGGAATAGCCTGCATGCGAACAGGACATTTAGGGTTTTCTGAGTCCATTAAGGTCGCGTAGTACGGCGTTATCGCCATCCTCAGGAATTTCAGAGAATGTCTCACGCCTTCTCGTTCTTGTTCGGTTAGATTGACTACCCTTTGAAGCGTGTCGAGATCCATTATCCTGTTTCTCAGTTGCCAATGCCAATCGTTCCACTCTGCTTCTGATACGTCTTTCCAAATCGGGATTTCTCTGAAATCTCTCATTTCGCTCATGCCTCCTTACAGCACTCTCTCGCCTCTGAGCATTCTCTCTATCTCGCCTTTTCCAATCAGAGCAACCTTGGTCACAAAGGTTTTCGCACGAATTTCTTCGGCAAAATCTCTCACAGCCTGTGGTATTTCGCCGTTGGTTATGATGCCAATTTTGTCCACTCCATAGATAGCTGCTGCTATAAGGGCTTCTTCGATCGCTTTTGGTGAAATCGAGTTTGTGTAGTATTTCGCTTGTAAGACGAAGGTGTTCCTCCTGTCTTTGATGATCAAATCTGCCCCAAAATCATGAGAACCCTTCGTAACAATCGCTTTGTAGCCAAGGCTGTTGAAAAGTTCCGCTGAGAACTTCTCAAACGCCCAGCCATTTTTAAAACCTTTGCGCCATTCCTCTCTCAGCTTTGTGAGCTTTGGTGATTTTCTTCTGAAGACTAATGCCAGAAACAACAACAGTGTCAACAAGATCAATGAAAGGAAGATGATCGTCATATGGACTCCTGCACAGTGAACCTTATTCTGTGAGTTCTGTGAGTTTTTGAGAGCATATGCAACGCCTTTCTCGTGTGTGGTGTGATTTGGTTGTAGTATATCTTCACTTGGTTTATGTTAGACAAGAGTGCTGCCAACGTTGCTTTTCTCAGTTCGTCAAATGTTAGTGTATTCTCGTTCACGAGGACTACTTGTTTTTGAAGCGTCTTTTTGTAAGTTGCTATCCAGCTTCCACCATAATGAAAATGCGAGGTGCAACTCCAGCCTGCTTGTTGAAGCGATTTCTGCACCCTTGCTTTCAGAGTCTTTCGCCTTTGTATCGCTTCTTTCCATATTTTGCGAAACAATAGAGCAAGCACTATGAAAACTGTCACTTTTATGAAAAACAACCACATCACTCCATTACCATTACACATTGTACAATGTGTAATGATAAAATTCCATTGGAGGTGCGATGACTGCAGAGATCTACTTTCATAATCTTGCTCCTGACAATAACAAGTAGTGTCTTACTTCTTTTAATCACGCTTTTGGCACTAACCAAGATCTCAGTTGAATTTCTCTACAACAAAGTCGAGAAGAATCCTTATTGCCTTCTGGTAGTGGGGACCGATGCTGTCATAGAGAAGACAGTTAGGACCGATGCCATCATGATATTAGTTGTTGATCACGAGCACGGAAGAGTTCTGGTGAGCAATGTTCCCAGAGATCTGCTCATAGGTAAGAGCAAGATAAACTCGGTGTATGAAAAATCTGGTATAAGCGGTTTGCAAGGAACACTCAGTGAACTCTTAGGTATTGAGTTCGACGGGTACGCAATTGTGAATTACGAGGTCTTTAAGTATCTTGGAGATAGACTTGGTCCAATTGAAATACAGATTAGAGAGCCGATGAAGTACACAGACACCGTTCAAAATCTCTATATAGACTTTCAACCCGGTATCTACCAGATGAAGGGAGATCAGTTACTCGCCTACATAAGGTATCGCCGTGAGGCAATGGGTGATCTTGCAAGAATAGAAAGGCAAAAAGAAGTTCTCATAAAACTGATGGACAAAGCAAGAAGCCTCGATGTCTTTCAAGTTGCGTCTATCTTCTCGAATGTTCGTAAGAACCTCTCTATGAATCTCAATTTGGGTGAGGTAATCTATATCTTTCTAAGGCTGAAGAGAAACCTCAACATGGGTTTTGTCACATTTCCATACATGTTGAACAAAGATGGAGATGTGGTTGTCGACAGCCAAAAGATAGGTGATTACAAGAAGATCTTGTCATCTGTTACAACAACAGAGCTCAAAACACCGCCGAAGATTCTCTTGATAAACTGTTCAGAAGACAAATCGAGGGGATTTCTCGCTCGTTCACAGGATTTGTGGTCTTCTACGGCAGGTTTCTTACCGAATCAAATTGTGTGGGAAGAAGTTGGAGTAAAGTATACGAGCAACACCGTTTTGATTCTTGACAGGACAAAACAGGAAGAACTGAAGTCAATTCTGAAAAAAGTCTATCCTAATCTCGAGTTTGTGATGAAGTTTACCTCTGACAAAGGTGTTTTCAACGAGTATCTCGATTTGATCAAGAAGATGTCTGAAAACAGAATTTACCCGACCTTCCCGTACGACGCTGTTGTGATGGTGACGAAGTGATGAAAGAGGCTCAGTCGTGGAATCTTTCACCGGAGCAAGCCATAGCCGAACAACTGAGAATTAGAGAATTGCTCAGGCATGAACCGGTGACACAGGTGAATTTGGTGGCAGGTGTAGATCTGTCCTTTCCCACACCCGAGAGCGGGAACGCCGTTGTTGTGGTGATTGATATAAAGACTCTACAAATGGTAGAGTATGTGAAAGAGTCTTGTCCTGTTACTTTCCCATACATTCCGGGTTTGCTCGCTTTCAGGGAAGGTCCTGTTTTCCTCAAGGCATGGGAAAAACTTCGTTCGAAGCCAGATGTGGTGATGTTCGATGGGCAGGGAATAGCCCATCCAAGGCGTATGGGCATAGCAGCGCACATGGGGATTATATTGCAAATTCCAACAATAGGAGTTGCAAAGTCTCATCTCTATGGGAAGTACAGAGAACCATCAAATGAAAAAGGTAGTTACGAATATCTTTACGCCGATAATGGTGAGATCATAGGAGCTGTGCTCAGAACTAAGATTAACACCAAACCTCTTTTCATCTCACCAGGCCACAAATGTGATCTTCAATCTTCGATTGATCTCGTGCTGAAGTGTTGTACTTCCTATAGACTGCCAGAACCTACCAGAATGGCGCACCTACTGTCTGAGAAGTCTAAGGACAAAAATGATAAACTCTTTTCTTAGGAGGTGTTTAAGATGTGGCAATACTTCATGCCAACGAAGGTTTTGTTTTCCCAAAAAGTTGTTGAGCAGAGCAAGGAGTTGCTTAGAACTTTTGGGAAAAACGCGTTGATCGTGACTGGGAAAACCTCATCAAGACTTAACGGTTCCTTGAACGACGTTGAAAACGCCCTGAACTCAATCGATATTGAGTATCATACCTACGACAAAATAGAGGAAAATCCTACCTTTGAACAGATTCGTACTGCAGTTGGTGAGTGCAAAGATCAGAGTTTTGACTTTGTCATAGGTGTTGGTGGAGGGAGCCCCTTGGATTCTGCAAAAGCAATAGCGGTTCTGTTGAAAAATCCCTCTCTTGGTGTTGAGGATCTGTACGACGCCAGTAAATACAATTCATCCCTTCCAATAATCGCTGTTCCAACTACCTCAGGCACTGGCAGTGAAGTGACTCAATACTCGGTACTCACAGACGATATGGGTTTCAAAAGAGGGTTTTCACACGAGAAGATCTTCCCAGCTCTGGCACTGATCGATCCAACTTACACGTTGAGCATGGGCACTTCTTTGACGAGATCTACAGGACTTGATGCTCTGTGTCATGCCGTTGAAGGATTTTTGTCCAAGAGAGCGACTCTGATCTCAGATCTTTATGCAATAGAGGCAATGAGGTTGATAAGGGATAACTTGCCTGTGGTGCTGAAAGAACCTGACAACTACAAGGCAAGAGAGGCAATGGCTTATGCGTCATCTTTGGCGGGGATGGTGATAAGCCAGACGAGCACGACTCTTGCACACGTACTGGGATATCCTCTGAGTACCTTCAAGGGAATAAGACATGGTGATGCAACAGCTGCCTTTCTTGGCGCGATTGTGAGCGGTGCACAAAGTGAAGTTCCTGAGAAAGTCGATTTGGTGAGAAAAATCTTTGGCAAAATCGATGAGTTCATTGCATCGGCTGGACTGTCAATAAAGGTTCAGATAACAGATGATGAACTCGAACGATGGATAAAGAGGGCTATCTCTGCCAATCACATGCGTTGGACAAGAGGTAAATTCACTGAAGATCTCATCAGAGAGTTGTACGAAGGGGTGAGAGCAAATTAACGCACGCGTTGTTCTAAAGGCGGTTAAGAGAGATTATCATCCATGGATATACAGCACTGAGATATCGAAAATAGATGGAGAGTTCGAAGAAGGGCAGATCGTAGACGTCTTTCTCAACAACGGTAGGTTTTTTGGTCGCGGTTATATAAACACAAAATCGAAGATAGCCGTTCGACTTTTGACGACGTTGCCTAAGACAGTTGAACAGATTGTTGAAGAGAGAGTAGAAGATGCGATAAGAAAACGTGATCACATCTTAAGAAAGGAACAAGCGTGCAGATTGATCTTCAGCGAGTCAGACTGGCTTGCAGGCTTGATCGTAGACAAATATGGTTCTTATATAGTCATTCAGGTCAACACCCTCGGCATGGAGAGACTCAAAGAACTGATTGTGAGGAAGTTGATCGAGAAACTCGAAATTCTTGGTGTTTACGAGAAGTCTGATTCTTCGGTTCGTAGCAAAGAGGGTCTATCGACAAGTTGTGGATGGTTGTACGGATCTGGACCAGAAGTGATCTTTTATCAGTCTGAGGATCTGATGCTTGCTGCAGATTTGAGAGGTCAAAAGACAGGTGCTTTCCTCGATCAAAGATTCAGCGCAAGGGCACTTGAACCTTACGCAGATGGTAGGGTTTGTTTAGACGTTTTTTCTTACACGGGCAATTTCTCTTTACACTTGCTCAAGTACGGTGCAAAACACGTCAGATTGATCGATTACTCACAGAGATCTTTACAGATTGCCGAGCAGTTGTTGAAGATGAATGGTTTTGAGGGAAGGTATGAACTGATCAATGAGAATGCCTTCGACTGGCTCAAAAGAGAGTCTGCCTCACAAGAAAGGTATGATCTAATCGTACTCGATCCTCCTTCTTTTGCAAAATCCTCAGCTTCAAAACCTTCGGCACAACGTGGTCATAAAGAAATAAATCTGCGTGCGATGAAACTTCTGAAAAAGCCAGGAATCTTGGTAAGTTCTTGCTGTACTCAAGTACTTTCCGAAGCAGATTTCGAACAAGTTTTACAAGATTCTGCCCAGGACTGTAAAGTTGAGGCTGGTATACTCTATCGAGGATCGCAACCAGCGGATCATCCTGTTTTACTCGGTGTTCCTGAAACGAGATACTTGAAATTTCACATAATGTCTATCTGGAGGCGAGATCAATGAATCTTTCGAACAGGGCAAAACAAGCTCCTGCAAGCCCCATCAGAAGACTGATACCCTTTGCAGAAGAAGCTGCAAAGAGGGGCAAAAAGATCTACTATCTGAACATAGGGCAACCCGATATTCCAACCCCTCCTGTCTATTTTCAGTACGCAGAGATGTACAAGCCCAAAGTAGTGGCTTACACACATTCAGCAGGACTGCTTGAGCTTCGCGAGGCTTTTGTGACATATTACAAAAACTTCGAACTACAGCTTTCACCTTCAGAGATCATCGTCACCAATGGTGGAAGCGAGGCAGTACTCTTTGCGATGGCAGTTGTTGCAGATCCAGACGACGAGATACTCGTTTTGGAACCCTTCTATGCCAATTATGCCGGTTTTGCTGCTCAACTTGGTATTAAGCTTGTGCCTGTTAGAACCTATCCAGAGAACGGTTATGTTGTGCCAGAAAAAGAAGCCTTTCTCGAAAAGATTGGTCCAAGGACTAAGGCTGTGATTTTCTCTAATCCGTGCAATCCAACCGGTGCGGTTTACGACTATCAGCAACTTGAGACAATCGCCAATGTTGCCCTTGAAAAAAATCTGTTCGTGATATCTGACGAAGTGTACAGAGAGTTCACATTTGATGGGTACAAGGCTATATCGATGATGACTTTCGATAAGATACTAGACCGTACCATTGTGGTAGATAGCATTTCGAAAAGATATAGTGCGTGTGGAGCAAGAATCGGGACCTTTGTAACGAAAAACAAAGAACTTTACCAAGCTGGTTTGAAATTAGCCCAAGCAAGACTGTGTCCTTCTATGACATCTCAGTATGCGACGATTGGTCTTCTGACACTCGGCGATGATTACACAGAACAAATTAGAAAAGAATACCAACAGAGAAGAGATGCTGTCTATGAGGAACTTAAAAAGATCGATCAAGCTGTTTTCAAAAAACCCCACGGAGCCTTCTATGTTTCTGTGAAACTGCCGATAGACAGTTCAGAAAACTTTGTGAAGTTCATGCTCTCTGAGTTCGATGTTGATGGTAAGACAACGATGGTCTCTCCACTCGACGGGTTTTATGTCACACCGGGGGCAGGACTGAATGAGATAAGGATCGCCTATGTCTTGAATCAAGACAGTCTTCGTGATGCCGTGAAGATACTCGCTCAAGGCCTAAAAGCATATGTAGAGAAGAGATAAAAATGACGAAAATGATGAAATACGGTGTCCTATTTGCCATAGCGACACTGATTTCTCGTTCTACAGGCTTGATCAGAGATGTTCTTTTAGCTCACGAATTCGGTGCAGGGATAGAGTTTGATGCCTATGTGGTTGCGATTTCCTTCCCTTTTTTGCTTCGGCGCGCTTTTGCAGAAGGAGCAATGACCTCTGCTTTTGTTCCACTGTACAACGAAAAAAACAAGAGCAACGAATTTGCTTCGGCTGTGATAACAACCCTTGGTATTGTGACTGTTTCGCTCACTCTGTTGATCGAAGTCTTTCCAAAGATAGTACCCACTCTTCTTTCCAGTGGAGCTGACCGAAAGGCACAAGATTTGACTGCGATGCTTTCAAGGATAAGCATGCCTTTTATTGTGTTCATATTCTTGTGGGCGGTACTTTACGCTATTCAAAACTCGCACAACAAGTTCTTTCTACCAGCAGTTTCACCAACTCTGATGAACATAGGTGTGATAGCTGGAACACTCCTTGCGAGAGTTTTTGATCCACCCATTTTGGGTCCCACTCTTGGTTTCACAGTTGGTGGGCTGCTGATGTTTGTGAGTCTAATACCTGGATCGAGAAAGGTTGGATTCAGCTACAGACCTTCTTTCAATGGAGTGGAAGAGTTCTTCAAGCTCTTCTTCCCAGCGTTGCTGGCGATGACTGTTTCTGAGTTCAACGTTCTGATCGATGTGAATGTGGCATCGATGTTGGGACCTGGGAGCGTTTCTGCGATGCAGTATGCCAATAGGTTTTATCAATTGCCTTTTGGGGTATTCGGTGTTGCGATGGCAACTGTTGTCTTGCCAATGATGGTCAACGAATCGGATCGATCGCAGGTTCATCTTTCTGAATCGATCAAATTGTCTTTGTTTCTAACGATTCCTTCAATGTTTGGACTTATGGCTTTGAGCAGAAGGCTAATAATTTTGGTTTATCAACACGGAGCCTTCACGTATCAAGATACAATCATTACGAGTAAGGTGTTGTTTTATTATTCATTGGGTCTTCCTCTCTATTCAATAATGGCTGTAATTTCGAGAGGATTTCACGCAAAAAAAGATATGAAAACGCCTTTTAAAGCAACTCTCATCTCTTTTGTCGTCAACGCTGTACTCGACTTTGTACTTGGCTTCGCGTTCAATGTTTCAGGCATAGCCTTGGCAACTTCAATAGCAGGTCTTTCAGGCATGATTTATTTAATCTACAAGGCAAGACCAAAGATTAATCTGGTGCACCTATCGAAGGTGATCGGTGCATCGATTGTCATGATTAGTGTCATATCTCTTCTTTCATTGTCCAATGATTCACGTTTCTTTACAATACTACTCGTTCTGATTGGAATCTTTGTCTATGCTATAGCCTGTAAGATCTTCAAAATACCGGAAATCGGTGAAATTCTCAAGCTGGTTCGCAGATAAAACTTGCGTAACCAACTGCCTGTGTTCTGTCCTTGGTAACATCTGCACTCGTTGCGTGAGATAACAATCTTGGCTTGCCAAAGTGTTTCATGAAGAGCAAACTCGCCACCGTTGCTAAGCCACACATGGTGATTCTTTCCCTTGCCACAACTGTGTAAAGTCCTACAGGATCTTTTGCAATTATCTTCTCTATAGCCATTTGATCCTTTCTCTTTGTGATCTCTTCACTCTCATAATGGTTCAAATCTGTCGAGAAAACGAACAGAACAGAATTACGATTTGAGGCAACGGTATCCAGACCTTTGGCTATCTTTTCACATGTCTTGATCAAAACTGGGAAGATGCAAATTGGTAGTATTCTGATCTCACTAAAGACATGCTGTAAGAATGGTAGCTGAACTTCGAGTGAATGTTCGTTCATGTGCGCTTCATAGTTCTCAGCTGCTTCATCGCAGCTGTTTAAGAAGATCTCACTGGCTTCTATGTCAACTTCTGTACTGCCAAGTGGTGTTTCCCATTCACCTTCCTTCCAGACACTGATCTGCGGTCCAAAACCTGTGTGATTTGGACCAATCAAGACAACCAGTTCTGGTTTTCCAAATTTGGCAGCTTCTGCATAAGCGTGTGCTGCAACAGGACCGCTGTAAATGTAGCCAGCATGCGGTACAATTATGGCTAAATTTTTCTGAGATTTCTCATATGGTTTGCTCGGTACATAACCAGGACCAAGCGATGACTTAAAACACATCTCTATGCTTTCTTTCAATCTCGAAGCAGAGCTTGGATAAAATGATCCGGCAACTACAGCAGATCTCTTCATCGTTCTATCACCCGTGCTGTTATAAAGATCACCAACTCACGTTTATCTGCCTTTTCTGTTTTAGTTCTGAACAGTTGACCGATGAACGGTAGGTCTCCAAGAATAGGTACTTTCGATTCACTATGCTCCTTTACTTCTCTGATGAGACCGCCTATAACCAATGTTTCTCCGTTCTTTATCACCACGTGAGTATTCGCTTCGCGTGTGCTTTCACCAGGAATATTTATGTTTGGGTAGTAGGTTGGTTTACTCACCTTTGTGTAGACGAGAAGTTCAATGGTTCCGTCAGACGTCACAAACGGGGTTATCTTGAGTTCGATACCCGTGTCTAAGAAATTCACCGTTACATTCCCTTCGGCGTCTACAGTCTGGTAAGGTATTCTATCTCCAATGAGTATTCTGGCTTCCCTGCCGCTACTTGTGACAATCCTTGGACTAGCGAGCAAATTGTCCAGATTCTTTGAATCACTTGCTTTCGATGAGATCGTGATTGAGGCATTGGGCAAAAACGATAGAAATCTTTGATAATCAAAGAGACTTATCACGCTTGTTGTGATGTTGAGCTCAGATCCACTCAGGCTCAGCTCAGGATTGGCAGGACCTGGTAAATCTATCTTAAAAGATAACGATCTTTCCAGCTCGTCGATTAAAGATCTATCGACCAGCCGAGCTTCGATCTCAACTTGTTCAAGAGGCTTAGAGACCTCTTGCATCAGTTTTTCGAGCTCCTCACGTGCCTCTTTGGTCAAACCAGTTACCACCATCAAATTCCTGATGTTGTCCAGATGAACCTTTCCACCGTAGAACTCAACCAATGATTTCGCATTGTCGAGGTTGTGTGGTATCGTGTATATGAATTTTTCTTCTTTTGTAGTGTCAGGAACTGGTTTTGGTTTTACAAATGCCGTGACATTTTCTGCTTCTACAAATGAATAGCCATACTGTTCTTCAACGAGCCTTTTGAGTTGGTTCCAGCTTATTGAAGAGACGTTCATCGTTATGGTCTCGGTTGGATAATTCACAAAAGCGAGTGATACGCCGAAATTTTCGGCAGCGATCGAGATGACTTCCATGAGTGATGCATCGCTGCATTTGATAGAAATTGTACCATCTTGGTTTTTCTCCACTTTGATCGGCTGAGCTTGTAGTATCGATAGTTCGGCTTCTTGCCTCAGTTTTTCTGAGAACTCTTCGTATTTCGAAACTGCCTTTTCTACATCCTCAGGTTTCCCTGAAAAAACAACCACTCCGAGTTTTTCATAGACATCAAGCTTCACAGGGATGCCAATCGATTCAAGAAAACTCTGGAATTGATCGGTTGCGATTTCTTCTACGTACTGATGTATCTGTACTATCAAAGTGGGCTTAGTCGGCTCGGGGATTTTTTCTTGGACCTGCATTATGAAATCTTCAGCTCTTTCTACCGCTTCCTTAATCCCATGCAAAATCATCAAACGACCTATCGTGTAGACTTTCACGCTGGTCAAAGTCTCTAAGATACTCGATAGATTCTGCATATCCATGTACTCTGGCAACAAAACCAGTGAATAAACTTCACCAGATGGTACTTTCACTCTTTGCTGAATCTCATCGATCAGTTTTTGTGCGCTTTCTATTCTTTCTTTGGTCCCTTGCAAGATCATCAGTTGGTTTATCGTATAAACCTTCACGCTGGTCAAAGTCTCTAAGATACTCGATAGATTCTGCATATCCATGTACTCTGGGAGTAAAATCAAAGCGTAATTCTCTTTCCCTATCAGTGGTTTGATCTGATCTTCAAGAAATCTCTCAGCCTCAATGACCTTTTCTTTCTCACCAGAAAGCACGTAGAACACAGCTGTTTCTTCCAAGTCCACACCAAACATCTTCAGAAGGATGAGTTTTGTATCTTCAAGTGGAAGATTTACAATCACAGGGACGAGTCTCACAAACGCCTTTGATGCGATCAAGGCATTGAGTCTTTTGATCTCTCCTATGGCTTCTTCAAGATCTTGTTTATCGTAAGAGCTCATCAGGATCATATCCAAGGACTTTAGATTTGCTTCGATTCTCACAGCGAATCTACTTTCGATTAATGTTTTGACTTCCGAATAGACTTCGTCAGTGAAACCTTTCACATCTATGGTTCTGACGAGTCTGTCTTTCACAAAGGTTCTCAAAAAGTTTTTGACTTTGCTGAGTTCTTCATCTGTGCCTGTCGCTTTCAGGACATTTTGAACCGAGATGGTTTCAATACCGTATATCTTGCTTATGATCTCTGAAACCTGCGATGCGGTCTCTTCGTCACTGAGGAAGAAGACTTCTGAATACTCCAAAGAGTACAAATACTGAATCAGTTGAGCCGCAACAGACCTAACATTTTCTCGCACCTGCGATGGAGCGATTATCAACAGACCATCTTCTGTTTCCACAAAGCGCGATTCGGGTATTCCAAATAGTTCACTGAGTAAAGCTCTCAATTGGTTTCGTACCACTTTTGGGACACTCAGTGAATCAATTTCAGCCTTTTCTAAGAAGCCAAAATCTTGCAAAATCCTTTCTGCTATTTGCAGCTGGAATTCGGAACCAGCTACCTCCAAAACGCCAAAGGGCATCACCAAGACTTCGTATCCTGAAATTTTCAGTATCTCAGCGGCTTCTTCAGGGTAGATCACTGTGAACTGTTTTGAAAGAATCTGTGGCTGAGGCTGGAGATCTGTCGGTTGATGTACTTTTTCGGCTTCAGACTTTCTGAAGCGCTCTTCGAGCTGATTTACGTAGCTGAGAACCGTCTGGATTGTTTTTGAATCGCCGACGATGATGTATTTGTTCAAACCTTCAAGGAGGTTGAAATCAAATTTATAAACCTTTTTGAGTGATTCGAGCAACTTTGTTACGTCTTCAGTTGGTGCTGAAACGGTGATCTCCCTTGTGACAGACGGTGGGGCTATCGAGAGTATTCTGGCTATCAACTCTTGCTCGTATATATCACCATAGACGAACAGTACGGCTTTGTTTGGCAGATACGTCATGACCGTTGTCGGAGAAAGAACTTTTTGCAACCTTTCAACCAACTCTTGGTCTTTCACATCGTATATTCCCCAAAATTGGGCGAATCTTGAAGAGATCTCACTTTTAGTGCCAATGTGTAACGTGCCGTCTGGCATATAGCTGTAAGCAAGTGGTTCTGATCCAACCTTAACCGTTAAGAGTATGTTTCTCAAGGCTTCTTCCGGGGTTATCTGAGAGAGCTTCAAAGACAGCTTGATTGTCTTGACAGAATCTGATACAACCACGTTCATCTTCAGCTCTTCTGCGAGGAACTTAACGGCGGTCTCTAAGTTGCTGATGTCGGTCAAAACAAGATCTACGAGTTTTTCAGAACTCTTAAAGGTTACTTTAAGTACTTTACCCACGATCTCTATTTCTGGTTGTGTTGGTACCAAAAGTTGGAAGATGATCAATGATCCTTGATAGGTACCTATACCCCTCAATGAATCAACCGGTCCATAAGCAACTGGCAGAAAGAACGGAGAGTTTGTTAAAGCCACATCTTTCAGGTGCACTGATACCAAGGAGCCGGCGGCATTCTTCTCGACAAAGAGGTTATTCTTGTCCAAGACAGCGTCAGTTTCAATTTTGAAACTCACCCTGCCTTTTTCAAATGATGGCACTATGGCTCTGATTTCTGCTCCAAGTAATACAACTGTCAAAACCAGGAGCAAGAAGACGAGAATTTTCTTCATGCGAACTCCCCCTCACCTTATTGTATACAGATTTCCCGTCTGAAGATCAAGTACAGCAACGGCAAAACTGGTCACGTGAAGAATCAGATACCTACCATCTAACATGTCATTTAGTGCTCTTCTCTGAATCTGATTTTGATTCACCAATAGAATTGCTCTTTCAACTTCTCCTTTGAGATAACCTGCAAACTTGTACCCTGATAGTGGTTCTATGGACGAAAGTATACTGGCGTTGAGTTTTTCCTCATCAAAGTGCAATCTGTATGGCTTAAATGGATCGATCTCTTGTGTGGTGAGTTGTAAGAGCATCGATATTCTGCTCAGATCTTCGCTCCTAAGCCTTCTCCTCATTGGCGTAACCTGCTGTGTTGGCTGTGGTTTAGACACAGATGTGGGTTTAGTACCTTTCCCGTAGAAGAACAAAAAGTATATGGCTACGCTCCACACACCGATTAAAAGAATGATGAAGAAAAGTATTCTTTTGTTCATTCGACCATCACACCCGTTAAAACGATTTTGAACCTAACCGATCCTTCGTTTGTAATTCCAGGGATGTCAACAGGAACCCTCAAATTGTTCGTCACATTCATTGATTTGATGTTCAGATTGGCTGAGTTCAGAATTGCTACCAAAACGCGTGAGAAGACCTCGGAACTCGTTTCGCCTTGAAGAACATACGTTCCGTCCTTCTCAATAGAAAAATCGAGGTTCACTGTTCTTGCCAGTTCTTTTATTTCATCGAGTCTCATTCTTGGCTGAATGATCTTTTCGAGTGTATCGATGTACTCCCTCTTTGCCGTGATGTTTTTATCCAGTTCCGCCATTCTGAAGAGTTCGTCGTCTATCTTCTTGACAAATGTGTTGAACCTCAGATAATCGTAAACGTCAAAATAAGCCGCTAATGCTAAAAAAATCAAAATTGACAGGATAATGGCCATTTTGCGTGGCATCGTCATCGCCCACCTTGGAGAGTGATCTTTGTCAACCTCATTGAAAGAAAACTCATAGAGGTATCATAATCAACTATCTTGCTCACTTTGTAACCAAGTTCCGCGAGTTTCTGAAAAATTCTTTCAGCCCTTGATTCCTTCTCAGGTGTGTAAAGCTCAAAAAAGGTCAAAATCAGTTGATTATCGAGACTGATCTGCGAAAGCATCATCCAGTCATCGCTTTTATTACCCCAAAGATTCAAGAGTTCTTTGATGTGATTGCTGCCGTTTTCGTAACTGGTTAAGTGAGTCTCGAGTACATCGATTCTGTCTTGCAATCTTTTGCTCTGAGTGTAGAGACTTTGATTTCTCGTAATAATGTTGTTCAACTGATCTTTGAGCTGAGAGGTCTTCAAAGTGATTTGATACTTCTGTAAAACATAACTATGTTGTGAACGAAGAGAGTTCATGACAGATTGTTTGTAGAATTCCGTGGTGAATCTAACCGCTATGACGGGTGATATAAGAGCGGCTAAGAGTACCAAAAAGGAAGACAATTTGAGTACTTGTTTCTTACGCCTGTACAAGTTTATTCTTTCCAAATTCAGCACCACCCCTCACAAATACTCCAAGCACTCCAACACCAGCTTCGGCTGATTTCAAAGAGAACTTTGCATCTTCTACTTTTCCTTGAAAGGTTTCGAACTGGTTGAAAGCCTTCACGTAAAAACTCGTCAAAGCGGGAGGATCACATAGGATATAGAATTTTGAAACTTCTCTTATCGACGTGCCAGACAAAACACTGTTCAGAAGAAATATCGTTTCACGTTCAACGCTGTAAGGTAGATCTGCCAAGAAAGAATTCACCATGGATGAAATATTTGAAGATTCAAATGCTTCAGAACTCTTGTGAATGTCTTCAACAGAGAAACCTGTTTCTTCTGCCAAGATGTCGATCATTTCCCATGTTGAGTAAGCAAAGGTTCTAACTGCTACAGGAATCTTCGATATGAGTATTATCACTGCTGCGTACTCTGGTGTGAAGAGTAACAAGACACAAGTGGACGTAGTAGCAATCTCTGCTATTTCAAGGTACTTGAAGGGATCTGGTAGAACTACATCTGGCTCAGAGAAACCCGCTTGAGTGATCGTAGATATGATTTCGTTCACATCTTTTTGCTTGGAAACGATAACAAGCATTTTTCTAACAGGAGTTCTGATCGTCTCGACAACGATTTCGTTACTCGGCAGGTTCAATAGCCTCGAGACTTCAGTTCGTGCATACTCTCTGTCATCTCTCGGTTTCAACCCACCTGGTGCATCCACTGTGTAGAACAAGAGATTTTCGTTGGGGAAATTCACAGCCACAATGTCTTCAACGTCAGGTCTTATCCTTTTTGCAAGTTCAGCAAGTTTTTTGGATGGATCTTCATTCTCTTTGTTTTCAACATAAAAACTCTCTGTCAAAGTCAGTATGCCTCTTGATTTTCTGCCTCTTGCAAGTGAAATGTATCTTTTGGTGATGTCTATTGCTGTGATGATTTTATGAAAGATCTGCATCGCATCACCTCTTTATATTTATCTTCGTCACAACAGGTGGAAAGGTCATTGTCCAGTCAGCTGTCTCAACTGTTCCAGCTCTGAGAACACCGTTTGGTGAGGTCACGATGGTTGGATAATCTTTGGCTTTCACTTTGACTTGGCTGTTTGTCTCTAAAGATATGGTCTTCGGTGATCCCTTTACCGGTATCGCCTTGATCACCAAAGTGCCTTTGTGCTGAGCAACGGTAACAGTTCCAGGAATTTCACCATCAACCCAATCCAAAGCTTTGAATACAGCACATTTGGCATAATATGGTTCTATCTGCTTTTGCACGTCACTCAACCAAGAGATACCATATACCATCGTACACAGAAAACCAGCGACGACTAGAAGTTTTATCAGCGATTCTATGAGCAGACTCGCTCACCTTCCTATAGTCTGCTGCAGCTGGAAGATAGTGCTGTACATCGTAAAAGCCATGAATGCGATAAATCCACCCACACCGGCGATCAGCATCGGTTCGATCAATGAAACCAGTTTCTTCACACCTACTCTCACTTGATCTTCATAGAAATCTGCCACCTTTGCCAACACTTCTTCAAGTTTACCTGTTTCTTCGCCTGTGCCAACCAGTTCGTAGACAATCTGTGGGAAGAGACCAGCTTCGATCATCGCCTGCCTCAAACTGGCACCTTCTTTGACTCTATCGCTCACCAATTTACTTCTCTTGACAAGTCGAGGATTGTTCGATGCCGCTGCTGCCATCTCAACCGCCTTTGTCAAAAGCACACCACTGCCTGTCAAGACCGAAAGCGTTCTACAGAAACGCTCAATGCCCATCATATTTCGCAGTTTGGCTGCTGGGGGGAAGAGGGTTGCAAGCAACTCTTTCAGGTACATTGAAAACCTCGTTTTCATAAAGATGATCAGACCTACAGCAATAAGGGCAGCTGTTATGAGTGATCCAAGCCAATGCCGGCTCAGAAAGCCGTTCACATTCATTAGAAAGCTCACTATACCTGAAGTTGGTATACTACCAAAGGCACCTATCAATCTTGGGAGTATGTAGAAAGATATAATAAAGATAACACCTATTGCGAAGATCAGAACGAAAATCGGGTATGCCATCGCTGACTTCACTTCATCTTGCAAACGTTTCGATGCCTCGTAGAAATCAGCCGCCTTTTCCAGTGACTTGTCCAGTACGCCTCCTTCTTCACCGGCAGAGACCAAGTTTATAAAGATCGAATCAAAAACGCGTTCATTTCTCAAGGCTTCAGAAAAAGTGGAACCTGTCTCCAAGGAAACCACAAGATGGTTGATTATCTTTCGAAATCTGCTCGAGAAAACCAACTGGTTTGAAAGTATCGCAAGAGCATCTTTTATTCTCACACCTGCGCCCACCATGGTCGAGAGCTGTCTTGAGAAAATGACCAGTTCGGCGAGCGATATACCAAAGAGGATTCGTTCTCTCTTCGTGGAAACTTGCTGAACTTTTAGTACGGCATACTGTCTTTTCTTGAGCAGATCAATGATTTGCGATTCATTATCAGCTTCCAAAACCCCACTGACCCGCTTGCCGGTTTTGTCGATGGCAGTATATCTGTAGTAAGGCATTCACGTTCACCCTCTTGTTTTATAGTATACCACTGAAGTCGCAGGAGGAAGCGCACAAGATCAAACATTTTCATTTGTTCATCAGAAATCTCGAGTTGGTGATGAATTATTCTATCATTTAATTTAATCATCAAATGTGTTATTTTGATATCCTGCCACTGCCAAGTTCATGAGGAGAATCTATTTTTTTTGATTGTAATTTCATTGTAATCGTGCTGTTTTTGAAGATCAAAACTGTGCATACAAAAGAAGGAAGAACAGTCTTTGGACTCACTCGTATTCTTTTTCAACCATCTGAAATGAGACTACTGACCATTCTGGTCCAAAAAGCGTAGCCTTTGGAGCTACGAGAAGATTCAATTTCTTTGAGTCGTTTGTTGAGTTTTTTCACTTTCTCCTGATTTGAGTAATTGCGTTTGCCGCACCTTCTAATGAGAACTCAAAGTGGACAAGCCCTTGACCGTACCAGTCCAATTCAACAATGAGCTTCCTGTGTAGGAGTATTTTTTGTATTATCTCCATTGTGTTTTCGAAAAGTAGCAACTTGGAACCAAATTGTGTGAGAAACTTTGCATACACTGGCTGAGAATTGTCCCATTTTATCCTTGTGGTTATAACTTCGTAGCCATCCACTATGGATCCTCCCACTATATTGGGTCTAACGTTAAAACTTATGTACACCCATTCTTCTTTTCCTTGTCTTGCGACAACTATCGAGGCTTGCGTTTTTTCATAAGGAAAGGACATCTTCTCGATTGGAGAAACTGATGGTGAAAGGGCATACCAAGTGATCTTTTCAGTCATCGGATCTTTCCTGTTTGTTGTAGTCCATGTGTTCTGAGCAAGGACCAGTTGAGCAAGAAGCGTTAGAATAGAAATGAATATGACTATTACATTTCTCTTCATCATAATCCCCCCTGTTTTGAAGTGTCCGCAAATCCCTTACTTACTATCTTACACCAACCTTTGCTCTTTTCGTAAGTCATCTTGCATACTCTTATAGAGGATAGAAGCAAACTATAGCCGGGAGATGAAAGTGCCTGAGATAGGAATCTGCCAGCTGGAAGCTATCAGTGGTTTTTAATTGCTGTGTTTTTCTGTTAATTGATATGCGAATGTTACAAAGTACATGAATTGTAACGTTTAATACACGTGTATGAAAGAGTAATGACATGAAAGTCATCTCAAAGAAATGTAAATCAGATAAAATTCTTTCGCAGATGTCTATAATCAGAGAATACATCAAAAAATTATTTTTTGGGGAGGTGTGATGGATGAAAGGCAAGCACGTCTTGATAGTGGTTTTGCTCGGTGCGGTTTTTTGTTCAATAGCCTTGGGTGCAGACTTTCCAACCAGACCAGTCACGATCATAGTTCCCTATTCTGCTGGAGGAGCAACAGATTTGATTTTCCGAGCGGTTGCATCGGTGTTCCCGAAGTATGCGAACGGTCAACCTTTGGTCGTGAACAACATACCAGGCGCTGGTGCTGTCACTGGTGTGATGGAGTTCTTGAAAGCCAAGCCAGACGGTTACACACTTCTGTCAATTCAAGCAGCAATCATCACGAAGATTCACTGGAGTGAGGTTAAGTTCACAATTGACGACTTTGTTCCAGTGATAAACATAGTTCACGATCCCAGTTACATCTTGGTTAGGTCGGATTCTCCTTACAAAACGTTGACTGATCTGGTTGAAGCAGCTCGCAAGAATCCTGAGACGATAACCCTTGGTAATGGTGGTGCTGGAGGAGGAAATCATCTTGTTGCCGTAGCCTTTGAAGAATTCGTTGGTGTTAAGTTCGTACACGTACCGTATGAAGGTGGTGGACCAGCGATAACAGCGCTCGTTGGTGGACATGTTGATGCGGTGATTGCAGCGGCTCCAGAAGGCGTAACTAATGTGCAGAGTGGTCAGTTAAGAGTTCTTGGGGTTTTGGGCGCGAACAGACTCTCAGTCTTTCCTGACGTACCTACTGCGGTGGAGCAGGGGTATGATTTCAGGCTTGGCATGTGGCGAGGCGTTGCAGCACCAAGAGGTACCCCTCTTGAGACTGTGAAGGTTTTGCACGATATCTTGTACAAGTGCATCAACGATCCCGATTTCCTCGCAAAAGCAAAGGAACTTGGTTGCATGATTTCGTATATGGATTCTGCTACCTACCAGAAGTTCATGAGAGACCAGAGCCAATTTTGGGAAGCTTTGATGAAAAGTAGACGACTTGGAGAAAAATACGGTAAGTGATCTTTCCCCCCACCGTCAGGTGGGGGGGTTCTGGGAGGATAACGGTATGTCTTCGCGCGCGAAAGATCTTCTTTCTGGTTCCATAGTGTTTTTAACGGGATTTGCCTTCTATTTACAGACTCTGAAGATAAGACCAGTGAAAATAGGTTTGAGTCCTGCTGATTTTCCCAGATTGATTACGACGATGATGATGATTTGTGGTGCTGTTCTTGTTCTGAAGGCATTGGTTACAAAACACGTTAAGCAGAAAAGGGATTTCGAGTCAGGTAATCTCAAGAAGATAGGGTTCTTAGTTGCTGTCTTTTTCTTTTATGCCTTACTTCTGGATCGGATAGGATTTGTGTATTTGACACCAGTCTTTCTGTTTGCTTCAATGTATGTTTTCGGAATGAAAAGACATCTGTTGAACATCATCATAAGTATTACAACAACGATTGCTGTGTACCTTGTCTTTGCACATGTTTTCAAAGTCCCCCTACCACGTTTTTCTCTGTGAGAGGTGTTGAATATGCTCAACTATTGGGTTGAAGGAATAAAGATCGCACTTCAACCATCCACTTTCTTGTTGATGGTGCTCGGTGTGATCAGTGGCATAGTTGTGGGAGCTTTGCCAGGTGTGACCTCTTCGATGGGAATAATATTGCTTCTGCCGTTCACTTACTATCTTGAATCGAAAATAGCGTTATTAATGCTTGTTGCGATGTATTGTGCTTCTATGTTCGGTGGTTCAATAGCTGCGATTTTGCTTCGAACGCCGGGTACTCCCTCTGCGGCGGCGACAGCAATCGATGGTTACCCATTGGCTCAACAAGGCAAAGCAGGAAAGGCGCTGAGTGCTGCATTGATAGGTTCTGTAATAGGTGGACTTGTCAGCGGTGTTTGTATGATATTTCTGGCTCCTTTTCTTGCAAAAATCGCTTTGAAGTTCGGTCCCGCTGAATATTTCTCCTTGGCAATCTTTGGGTTGACGATCATAGCAAGTGTCTCGGGGAAGAATCTCCTAAAAGGTATTGTCTCTGGTTTGATCGGTTTGCTGCTGGCAATGATAGGAATTGACAATATAAGAGGTACAGAGAGACTTACCTTCGGCATACCTGCTTTGGACAACGGTTTTGATTTTCTGCCTGTTATGATAGGTGTTTTTGCTGTAGCAGAAGTTCTTGAGAGAATAGGAAAAAGACAAAGAGTTGAACAGACCACTTTTTCCATTCGAGGACTGTGGCTCACATGGGATGAATTTCGCGGTATTTTGCTCGCAGTTCTGGTTGGCTCTGTCATTGGGGTCTTCATAGGTGTACTTCCTGGAACAGGTGGAACGATTGCCACCTTCCTTGCTTACAACGAGCTGCGAAGATGGTCGAAGAACAAAGATAAATTTGGCCAAGGTGCTTTGGAAGGCGTTGCTGTCTGTGAAACCACTAACAATGCAGTTACTGGGGGTGCGATGGTTCCCACCTTGGCACTGAGTATTCCTGGTGATGCAGTGACGGCGGTGATGTTGGGTGCGCTGATATTGATAGGTGTTAAACCAGGTCCACTGCTCTTTGCGCAGTATCCAGATGTTGTATATACACTCTTTGCCGGATGGTTCATCATACAGTTGCTGATGCTTGCAGTGGGCTTTGTCTCAATAATTGCAGCCCCGAGCATTTTGAAGGTTCGTGACGAGATACTCATGCCGATAGTCTTGGTTTTGTGTGTTGTTGGATCTTTTGCGCTGCGCAATAACATGTACGATGTCTTTGTTGCTCTCGCTTTTGGTGTGATAGGTTATTTTATGAGAAAAGCAGAGTTTCCAATGCCTCCGCTCGTTCTCGGGTTGATCTTGGGTCCAATGGCTGAACAGAATTTGAATCGTGCACTCTTGACATCCAAGAATGATTGGTTTGTGATCTTCAAACGTCCTATTTCCTTGACACTGATTCTGTTTGCTCTTTTGTCCGCAACTCTTTCAATAGTGAGTTCTTACAGGGCTTCGAAAAAGGAGGCAAAGAGATGACAAGAGCACAAGAAATTGAGATCAAACTGAAAAGGGTTAGAGATTTCCTCGATCAACAAAATCTTGTTGGAATGCTTTTGAAAAAACAGCCCAACTTCTCTTGGGTGACTGCCGGTGGCTTGAACATGGTGGGTATCGCAACGGAAATGGGGGTCACATCTGTTTTGATAACTCAAGACGGAGCATACGTGATTGCAAACAAAATAGAAGCGCCGAGGATGAAAGACGAAGAGGTTGACGATTTCTTTGAGATTCTTGAATACGATTGGTTTGAAAACAGAGAAATAGATATTGTGAAGAGTATTGTGAGTGGTGAAGTAGGTTGTGATACACAGGTGGGGGGATTGAAGTACGTTGAGCCACAGTTCAACAAATTGAGATATGAATTAACTGAGTCGGAGATTGAGCGGTATATGTACCTTGGTGAGAATCTATCGCGAAGTCTTGAAAGTGTCTTGCTCTTCACAAAGCCGCAGGACAGTGAATGTGAAATCGCAGGCAGAATCAGCGCAGAGCTCTGGAAGTACAGAATCGATCCGACTGGGTTTATGGTTGCCGCTGACGAGAGGGCAAAACTTTACCGTCACCCGATTCCTACAACGAAGAAGATCCAGCGGATGGTGATGGTTTCTGTAAATGCGCGCTACAAGGGATTGATAACAACCATCACTCGAACCGTCTGGTTTGGTAAACCACCATCAGAATACATCGAGCAGTACAGAGAGAATGTAGAAATAGAATGCATCATGATCGAGAAAACAAAGATCGGTACGAAGATGAATGTGCCGGTACTTGCAGCAATTGAAGAATACCAAAAACGGGGCTATTCAGATGAGTGGAAGCGTCATCATCAAGGAGGTCCGATGGGATACTATGCCCGCGACATAAGAGTAACTCCATCTTGTGAAGAAGTAGTGAGAAAAAACCAAGCCTTTTGCTGGAATCCGACGATCAGCGGTACGAAATCTGAGGACGGCTTCATAGTCACTGAGGATGGTCCTGTGATGATAACCAGACCGTTCATCTTTCCCAGACTGGAGATTGAAGTTAACGGGGCTAAGTTCGTCAGACCAGATGTCATTGTCTTATAGGGGGTATTAGTGTGCAAAAGATTCGTGTCGGCATGGTTGGTGTTGGCTTCATAGCCAAGATACACATGGCTGCTTTCGCAGAAACCAGTCAGTTCATTGAGGTCGTTGGTGTTTGTGCCTCGAAAAGGGAAAATGCTGAGAACTTTGCTTCTCAGTACAAGGTACCACTCGTTTTTGAGAACTTTGAACAACTGTGTGCAAGTGAAGAAATCGACGTGGTTGACATTTGTGCCCCGACAGCGCTGCACGATGCGGTGATATTCTCGGCTTGCGAGAACAAAAAGCACGTCATATGTGAAAAACCACTCATCGGTTACTACGGAGAGGATGAACCAGGAATCGAACACGTTGGATTCGAGGTGTCCAAAACTAAGATGTACCAGGAGATTTCCAGAAAGATGACCTTGATTGAGCAGAAAATCACCCAAGCAGGCGTCAAGTTCATGTACGCAGAGAATTGGGTTTATGCACCCTCCGTTGAGAAGATGAAAAGGTTGCTAAGAGTCTCCGACGGAGTTGTTTTTGAACTTAGAGCTGAGTGCAGTCACTCAGGTTCACAAGCTTCCTATTCGAGGAAGTGGAGAACATCGGGTGGGGGGAGTTTGATGCGCCTTGGCTCGCATCCAATTGCAGCAGTATTGCACATGAAGTATTTTGAGGGACTCGTACGCAGTGGCAGACCCATTAAACCAGTGGCGGTTGTCGGAGAGATCGGTTACCTGACAAAGATGGAGTCTTTGAAAGATCGACCTTGTTATGTGGCAAGAGGTTGGGAGGATGTTGAAGATTGGTCAATGGCAATCATCGATTTTGATGATGGTTCCAAAGCAACCGTTTTTTCAACAGATCTCAGTCTTGGTGGTGTGAAGAACAAAATAACTGCATACATGTCGAACGGTGTGATAACTGCAAACATGACACCAAATGATTCTGTGGTTGCGTTCGCACCTAATGAAACTGTCTGGAAAGATGAGTACATCTGTGAAAAGCTCGAGACGAAAGCAGGTTATAGCTTCCCATCGGCGGATGAATTCTGGGCAAGGGGCTATCCACAAGAGATGAAAGACTTCGCACTCAGTGTACTTGAAAACAGAGAACCTGCATCTGGTTTCGATCTTGCAAAACAGACTGTCCAGGTGATTTATGCTGCGTATCTTTCTGCAGAGCTTCAGAGGAAGGTGAAAATTGATTGACCCTCAAGCCATGTGGGGCGTGTCTTGGGGGAATTTTCAGGGTAGGAGGGATGATAGATGAAAAAGTGGATTCTTGTCTTGATGCTGCTTTTCTCTATGATGGTCTTAGGAGCCCAAATCACGCTGAAAGCTGCCACACCATTTCAAAAGGGACATGTTCTGGCTGATGCTATGGAGTTGTTCAAACAAAAGATTGAAGCACAGACTAATGGTCGCATTGTGGTAGAGATGATCGTCGGTACAGTTTCTGAGGAAGATGCGAACACTCAATGTTCGCAAGGTGTTGTTGATATGCAGTTCACTGGTGGAAGACCCGTGGAAGTGTTTGCTCCTCAATATTTCTTTGTCAATGCACCGTTCGTGATCAAAGATTACGAGCATTTTCTGAGGGTTTGGAATGGACCTCTCGGTGCAAAGGCAAAAGCTCAAATAGCCGAGAAGGGTAACATGGTGTGTCTTGGGACGGTCTATCGCGGTTACAGACAGTTCACTTCGAACAAACCTATTTATGGACCAGCGGACCTCAAGGAGATCAAACTCAGACTTCCGGTTGTCCCGACCTGGGTGAAGATATGGGAAGCCCTTGGCACAAAACCAGTCACAGTTCCGTTGACTGAGCTCTATCAAGCTCTAAAGGAAGGTAGAGCAGAAGCTTCTGAGGGAGATCTGACGCAAATTTCCTCTTTCAAACTCTACGAGGTTCAGTCTTACCTGACTTTGACAAATCACTTGTGTGGTGTTGGTTGGGTAGCCATGAACAAAACGACTTACGACAAGCTATCTAAAGAAGATCAGCAGCTCATTCAATCGATACTCGATGAGGTCTGTGCTTGGGCTACGCAGAAGATAAAAGACAACGAGAGCAATATAATAGCAGAACTTGAGAAAAACGGTATGAAGGTTGTTACGCTTGATTCCTCTGTTCTTCAAACCATAAGAGAGATGGCTAAGCCCGCCGTGGAAGAACTTTTCAAGACTACCTGGCCCGTCACGACTTGGGCAGAGGTCCTTGCACAGTAAACTGAGGGTGCCGCAAGGCACCCTTAAATACGAATATTTGCCAGGCAAGGTACATATGTTAGAATCATAAAGGTTGCCGAAGTTACGTAAAGTGTGTTCTTTCTTTCTGCTGTTGAACTCAGTTTTGTTGATAGTGCCTATAGTACTCTGTGTGCGAAATTGATGAGAGTTGCCGACTACTTTGCCTTGTTTTTGAGAGGTACATCTGCCAATATCAATCCAGCAGGTTCGAGAGAGTTTTTTGAGAGCTCAGTACAGTTCTGATCAACTTCAACATAGGCTTCTTTAGTGAATCTCGGTGAGGGGATGAAGATGCTCAGAGAGGATGCGCTCAGGATAATCACCGAAACTGTACACCATCTTTTACCAGAAAACGCAGTGACTGAGTCACTCAAAGAAATCAATTTGGAAGGGAATGTGACAGTCGTTGCCATTGGTAAGGCAGCATGGAGGATGGCAAAGGCTGCCAAAGAAGTTCTTGGGAACAAGGTTATCAAAGGCGTGGTTATTACGAAATATGGTCACAGTTTGGGAAAGATAGAAACTCTTGAAGTCTGTGAAGCAGGACATCCAGTACCAGATGCAAATTCAGTTCGAGCTACTGAACGCGTCCTGGAGATTGTGAGCGATCTGAATTCTGGTGACACTGTTTTGCTTTTGATCTCTGGAGGAGGTTCTGCACTCTTTGAAAAACCAAAAGGTAGTGTCACACTGCAGCAACTTCAAGATCTCACAGAGCAGCTTCTGAGAAGTGGTGCTGACATTGTGGAGATCAATACGATTCGTAAGCATCTATCTGAGGTCAAAGGAGGAAGATTCGCTCAAAAGGTCTTTCCTGCCAGAGTGATTTCGCTGATTCTCTCGGATGTCATAGGTGATAGGATCGACAGTATTGCCTCTGGACCCGCATATCCAGATTCTACGACCAGTGAAGAAGCATTAGCGATTCTTGACAAGTACAAGATAAAGGTGGAAGATTCGATCAAAAAGGAACTCCAAGAAGAGACTCCAAAAGAACTCTTCAATGTGGAAACGAAGATCATTGGCAGTGTTAAACTTGCTTGCGAAAGAGCGGCTGAAGTGGCTTCGAAACTTGGGTATAGCACGATGATCTTAACTACAACACTTTCCTGTGAGGCAAAAGAGGCTGGAAAATTTTTAGTATCCGTTGCGAAAGAGATTCTTCGCAGTGACAGACCTCTTTCAAAGCCCGCCGCGGTGATACTCGGTGGAGAGACTGTTGTTCGAGTAACTGGGACAGGTAAGGGTGGAAGAAATCAAGAGTTGGCGCTTTCTGCGGCAATTGAAATAGATGGATTTGAGAAGATCGTGATTTGTTCTCTTGGAACCGATGGAACAGATGGTCCTACAGATGCAGCAGGTGGCATAGTCGATGGTACAACATGTAAAAGAATGAAAGCTCTTGGTATTGAACCGGTGAAGATGCTGTTGAACAACGACTCTTACAATGCGCTTAAACCAATTGGTGATCTTCTCATCACTGGACCTACTGGTACTAATGTAAACGACCTTGTTTTTTTGTTGGTTGGTAGATGATAACTCAAAGAGCGCCTTGATTCTGCAGAGCATCAAGAAATCAAATGGCGAATTCAGTTGCCGAGGATTCACACCATACTTCTAATCAATTTTTAATCTTTTGGTGTAACTCTATCTGAAAACAGTCAACGACGTCCATCGGGGGATGGGTTTATAGATGATTTAGCCAATCGCAAGGTGTTTGTGCACCTTGCTTTTTCTTTGGAAATTCCCACAGAATATCGGGGGCTCGGGCAGCTGTAGCCTCTCCCATAAGAACATCCTCCTTGGATTTGCAGATAAGCTGACTTTAAAACCCTACTATCTCATTAGCAGTGAGAGACAAATTCGGCTAAAAGATGTAGTAAATCACGAAAAGATAGAACCACATAAAATTGCACATGAAAAACTTCGCCGCCAATTCAACTTATTGTTAGATTGATCTTCGAACAACTACAGCCGAGAGAAAATCACAACATCAGTTTATATCTCAATGCCAGATCGTGATTTTATAAGCCTTTCAACGATCTCAATGAATTGAAGGGCATTCAGTTCATTGGTCAGTAGCTTCTCGTAGAAACCATCTTCCCTCAGTTGTTGTGCTATTTCGAATGCCTCTGGATACATTGACAGATAAGTCTGCCAAAATCCGGCTCGCTGAACATAGCTTTTGTCGCACAGAAAACCTATCAAGATTGACTGAATCTTTTCAAGCTCTTTGCTTTGAATGATCTCTATCTTCTTTCTGCTGTAATACTCAGTCAAACCGTACAGGTTCAATCCGCCTCCAACAGCATCTTTCATACCATAGACTACATTTTTTATTCCAGACATATAGATTGCTCCAAAGCACATAACGCAAGGTTCCATCGAAGCATAGATGACATAATCAGAAACGTTCAAGTCATCAGGAATTCTTTTCATAGAAACAAGCGCGTTTAACTCGGCATGTGCAATACTATTACCAAAGACTGGATAACCTTTGAACTCCGTATCATGAATGGCATTTCTTCCTCTTGAGATTATCTTTCCTTGTCCATCTGTGATCACAGAACCGACTGGGAAACACCCTTCTCGTAACGATTCCAGGCACAATTCAATCACTTCAATCTCGATATCTGTCACCGCAATACCTCCTGGTTGATTTAAACTATATTTCTCCAAGAATTGTTTTCAGTGAAAATGAAACCAAGCCAGATACAATAGGTGTTTCAACCCATGCCATCAATACTCGATAGATCATCTTTGGGTACGACAAATGCTCTCCTCTGGCAAAGCCAGCTCCAACAACTCCTCCAACGATTGCCTGTGATGAGGAAACTGGTATACCCACCAAACTGTATATCCAAACAGTTAATGAGTGAGAAAAAACAGCTACCAGCGACGAGAAATGGTCCAGTTCTATGAGATTTTTTCCGACTGTGAGCATAACCCTTTTGCTGAAAGTTAAGATGCCAAAGGCTATGCTCAGTCCACCGAAGATCGCAGCCTCTGTGATCGTAAAAGTTGATTCAACAAGCACCCCTGTTACATTTGCAACGTTGTTTGCACCGAGTGCATAGGCTCCATACGTACCTACAATCCATGAGCCAGTCTTTATAAAGGTATCTTGAAGTTGAATATTTCTGATCTTTCTGAAAAGCTGTGCTCCAATCTTGTACATGAACAAACTTATCACAAAGGCTCCCACAGGTGTGAGAATCCAGACAATGAAGAACTTCAAGAACACAGACCAATCAAGACCTTGGAATCCTTGAGTTTTCACGTTCAATCCTATGATAGCGCCGATCACTGCTTGAGATGTTGAGACAGGCAATTTCATCCATGTCATAACGGTCACCGTCAAGGCTGCTGAGAACAGTGCCAAAGAAGCGTCAAAACTTGAGAATTTGGAAACACTACTTATGTTCGCCAGTCCGTGCCGTCCACCTAAGACGGCACCTATCACCACAAAAATGCTGGCAAAAATTACAGCCTTTCTGTAACTTATCAAACCAGAACCAACAAAAGGTCCGAAGCAATTTGCCGCATCATTTGCTCCGAGTGACCAACCAAGAAAGATTGATGGCAGAAGGTTCAACTTCATCTCCTCCAGGTTCAGTCATCCGTATCTATATCTTACAAGGAGATTTTCTCTTTTGTGCCTTTAAGGGATTTGGTGACCTTACAAGATCATTTTGAAAATGAATTTTGATTCAGAAACTCCGATGCAAGATGCTTGTCTTGTGATACCAAACGTTCGTAGATCTTAACCCTCTCTGTGAAGTCTTCAGCGCTCATCATGCCTCTGCCTGTGTATACCTTTGTGAGTTTCACAGGAATTGTGAGGTTTTCAAAGCTAAAGCCAAGCTTTTCTTTAAGCATGTACTTCAGCCCGTGAATCACCCGTGAGGTTTTGTTCAAGCGCTGCAGGTCTACATCGAACCCAAGTATTTTCAAACCTTTTTCGACGTTGTTGAGTGTATACGTACCTCGAGCAAAGAGACAGGTGACAAGAGAGTTAGTGATCATTCTGTAAAGTGATTCTTCGTACATCATTTTCACTTCTTTTTCGATATCCTGTTGTCTACCCATGAATTTCTGGTCGATACTGTAACCAGCACAATCGAGGTGAGAATGCCTTACACCGACTGCGTAACCCACAAAGGCATCTGGTCCTGTCATATAACCAGGGGCTTCGTTCTTGTTGAAATGAATGGCAAATTCCTCTCCACCGTACTTTTGCGAACAGTGGTGTACACCTTTTTCCAAATCTCTGTAGAATTCATTTTTGCCAGCTGAGATGTTTTCCAAGACTTTCATATAGCTCAGACTGTCACCAAAACCCAGAGCAACACCATCTGTATGAGAGAGATCTATTACACCTTTTTGGAAGGCTTCTGTTGCCCATGCCAATGCAACACCGATGCTTATCGCATCCCAACCCTGACGTTCGATAAACTGCAAGAGTTTGAGAACTTCTTCTGCCTTTGAAATACTCAGATTAGATCCAATTGCGTAGATCAGTTCGTGATCGTAGGAAACCTTTATGGTTTTGTACATGTGTGGATCTGCGAAAAGTTCTCTGAGCGTTGCAACGTGAATACAGCCTATAGGACAATGTGAGCAAGATATCTGCTGAGCAAGGAAGTTGTCTGCGAAGAACTCTCCACTTATCCTCTCAGCACTTTCAAAAAAACCTTGGGAAAAGTTTCGCGTTGGTAGACTGTGTATCTTAGAAAGAGGTACAACATTCGCTGATGTGCCAAGGTCTCTGTATTTGTAAGTGTTCTCTGAGTAGGCAAGATCTTTGAAAAGATCATTGTAAAAAGCTTGATAAGATTTTTTATCCAAAATACGGCTGTACCTGTTTCCAGATATCACTACTGCCTTTAAATTCTTTGATCCAAAGACTGCTCCCAATCCAAGTCTTCCAAAGTGTCTTGATGAATCAACGGTTACACAAGCAATCGGTGATAATCTTTCCCCCGCAGGTCCTATCCTCAATATACTCTTTTTGCCTTTTCTGTTGTCTTCTTTTTCTCGAAGGATTCTTTCTACTGAGAGCGCACTCCTTCCCCACAAAGACTGGCATGGGATCAAATTCACTTGTTCGTTGTCTATCGAAAGATACACAGGTTTCTCTGCCTTCCCAGTTATCTTTACGATGTGAAAACCGGCAGCAAAGAGCGCCATTGATAGCCTTCCACCGGCGTGAGATTCACCCAGATCACCGGTGAGAGGAGACTTGAAGATCGCGACAGTTTTTGAGGCGCTCGGAAAGTAGTTGTTAAACGGTCCAATTCCAAGAAAGATAGGTGATTCAGGTGAAAATGGATCGAGCTCTTTGGTGATTTCTCTCAGCGCCAGATAGCTTAAGACACCCGTGCCGCCAATAAGCTTTGAAAAAAGATCTGAAAGATCTTTGATCTTGGTCTCGCCTGTGGAAAGATTAACTTCAAGCATTTTGTACATCGATCATCACCTCTTGCATCTCTAAGACATTGGTTGGGCAGTACATCACACAGATGCCGCAGTGAAAACAGGGCAGTGGTAGTTTTGCTTCTTCATCCCACTGTAGGGCTGCCACACTGCAAGCTTTCACGCACTTCATGCAGTGTGTACACCTTTCCTTCTCTAAGTCGACTCCATAACCCCTTTTCGAAGGTCTAAGTGCATTTGTTGGACAAACCGCAGCACATTCCGGATCAAGGCAACCTTGGCAGACTCTTACCGAAAATGCACCTTCGACGCCAGGGTAATTCTTCACCCTCATGGCAGACTTCTCGATACCCACTATACCGTGCCATGATCTGCTACATGCGTACATACAAGAGTAGCATCCGATGCATCTTTCTCTGTCTTTTACAGAAAGTTTTTTACCCATAGTCATTACCTCCACAAAGTCGATATTCATCTGAACTCTTTCTGCCTCAACTATACCATTGATTTGATCTTGTTTCGCGAAAACCTCATTTTCTGTGGAAAAGATATCGGTGGTTTTTGGTATAAAAGTAATAGCGGAACAAATCTTGTGGACGAAGGGGGATTTTGAGTGCAGTCGCGTCAGCCTCGCTGGATTTTTCTGTATTCCTTCGGATTGTCATTCATCGTCTTTGGAATAATCTGTGGAGGTCTTTGGAATCCTGCCGAGTTGCTCAAGGGTTTGTTAAGAATCGTTGTGGTACCAGATTACCTTCTGACTGATTATATCGAGGTGGGTGGAATACCTGCTGCATTTGTGAATTCTGGTTTGCTCATGTTGGTTTTCTCTTGGTTTCTGCGCCTGCTAAGGGTTTCTGTTACGGGGCTGTCCTTTGCGAGTGTGCTTACCGTAGGTGGGTTCGCCTTATTTGGAAAGAATATTTTCAATGTCTGGCCCATATTAATAGGTGTTTTTCTCTATTCGCTTTACAAGAGAGAACCCCTTTCAAGATATATCTACGTGGCGTACTTTGGTACGGCTATATCACCATTGGTCACACAAATAGCATTTGTCTTGCCATTCAGGGGACTCAAACAGGTCATCACATCTTATTTGGTCGCCATGATCATCGGCTTCTTTTTAGTCGACATCGCTGCACATCTTTTGACCACGCACAAGGGTTATAACCTGTACAACGTGGGTTTTACGTGCGGAATGATCGGCATGATTGCCGCCGCTTTTTTCAGAGTATACGGATATGAAATACCTGCGCGCAAGGTTTGGTCAAGCGGAAATAATCTTTTGCTGTCGATTTTCCTCTTTCTGATCTTTTTCTTTTTAGCGTACTTTGGATGGAAGTTGAATGGAAGATCTTTCAAGAATTACAAAAAGTTGATGAAACACTCAGGGAGACTTGTAACTGATTTCGTCATATTAGAGAGTTTTCCTTTAACTCTTTTGAACATGGGAATACTTGGCATGGCGATGACCATCTATGTTCTTCTGACAGGTAGCCAACTGAATGGCCCAACAATAGGCGGTATAATGACCGTTGTAGGCTTTGGAGGTTTTGGCAAGCATCCGAAAAATGTCTTACCGTTGTTGTTGGGTGTCACCTTGAATGCTGTAACAAACAAATATGCTTTGAGCGAACCAAACAACATACTCGCTGCGCTCTTTGGAACGACATTAGCACCGATAGCAGGTGAGTTTGGCATCATTTGGGGTGTTGTTGCTGGATTTCTTCACACCGCTGTTGTGAACAACGTTGGTTTCTTACACGGAGGATTGAATCTTTACAACAACGGTTTTGCAGGTGGGTTGGTAGCGATGTTTTTGGTACCGATCATCCAACTTTTTCGCAAGAAGGGGGAATGAATTGTGCCGAGAAAAGCTGAGATAGTTACAAAGTTGAGTTCCCAATTGATGAAATTTCTCTTAGCAAGATCAGCGAGTGAGATAAGTATGAACATAAAAGTTGAAAACGATGAGATCTCTGTTTCCATAGAGGCAACTGTTGCCTTGAAAGAACAGGAATTACAGACACTTGAGGGATACTTAAAGGTTGAGAACCGTGAAGAGTTTGCCTACTACTATCTCCCGTTACTAGGCGAGTATGGATCAGATGAAGATCTGGTATTGATGTCAATGTTGGTGAACTCAGTGAAAATTGATTACAATGAAGAAGAATCAGTTTTGAGGATTACTTTTTTCGTATGCAATGTTAAGAATTGAGGCAAAGGTGTTATGGTATGATAAACCTGTTATGGTATAATAGAGCTACAAACTCATCAGTAGGGGGTGTACTTAGGATGAAGAAGCTCTTTATTGTACTTGGTTTGTTGCTGGTTGTGACCTTGAGTTTTGCAGCGCTTGGGTTCAAGGTCGGAGTTGTAACAGGTACAGTTTCACAGGGTGAGGACGAGTACCGCGGCGCAGAAAACGTGATCGCAAAATACGGTAAAGAAATAATCCACGTGACTTACCCAGACAAGTTCATGCAGGAACAAGAGACTACAATTGCGAGAATCGTCGAGCTTGCCTATGATCCTATGGTCAAGGCAATAGTGATCTGCCAAGGTGTTCCTGGAACGGTTTCGGCAATTAGAAGAGTCAAGGAATTTAGACCTGATATGATCTTTGTTGTGGGCGTTCCACATGAAGATCCAGAAGTTGTTGGCCCTGTTGCTGATGTTTCATTCCAGACAGATGATCTTGGCCGTGGCGTCACGATAATTGATCTGGCTTACAGCATGGGGGCAAAGAGGTTCATTCACTATTCTTTCCCAAGGCACATGAGCTACAAACTACTTGCTGAGAGACGCGATATCATGGAAAAGCGTTGTAAAGAACTCGGTATTGAGTTCATATTCGTTTCTGCTCCAGACCCACTTGGAGAGCAAGGTTTAACCGGTGCTCAGCAGTTCATTCTTGAGGATGTTCCAAGGCAGATCGCCAAGTATGGAAAGGACACTGCCTTCTTCTCCACAAACTGCGGTATGCAAGAGCCTTTGCAGAAAGCCATCCTGCAGCATGGCGGAATCTATCCGGAACCTTGCTGCCCATCACCGACACACGGTTTTCCAGGTTCTCTTGGTATAGCGATTCCACCGGAAAAGAAAGGTGACATCAACTACATACTCAAGGCTGTGAACGGTAAAATAGTTGAACTTGGTGGAGCGGGAAGATTTGCAACATGGCCCATACCGATCAACATGGTTTTTGTCGAAGCCGGTGTTGAATTGGCGGTGGGACTTGTTAAGAAGACTGTGAAAGCAGACGATATGAATGATGTTAAGGCTGTTTTCGACAAGGTGATTTCTCAAAAGGTTTCTGGTTATGGATTGAAATCGATAAGCAAATACCCAGACGCAGGTAACTATTATTTAGTGATTTGTGATTCGGTTATCTTTGGAAAGACCCAGTTCTAACTGTTATGAATGTAAACACTTTCTCAAAGATGTCGGCTTTAATGCCGACATCTTTGATTTGTGGGAGGAATGCGCGTGGAAAAAACCCTCGAAATGAGAAACATAAATAAGTCTTTCTACGGCAACCAAGTTCTGAAAAATGTGAGTATCGATTTGATGCCAGGCGAGGTTCATGGTCTTGTTGGAGAAAATGGTGCCGGTAAATCTACTTTGATGAACATCCTCTTCGGTATGCCTGTGATTCATTCAACTGGAGGTTTTGAGGGAGAAGTATTGATAGATGGCCGCAAAGTTGAAATAGATTCTCCGAAAAAGGCCATGGAGTTGGGTATAGGTATGGTTCATCAGGAATTCATGCTGCTCCCTGGGTTTACGGTGACTGAAAACATCAAGTTGAACAGAGAGATCACGAGAGCTAATATCGTCAGCAAACTCTTTGGCAAGTCCTTGGAAACACTCGATATGTCTTCAATGAGAAGGGATGCAAAACAGGCGTTAAGTTCTATTGGAATGAATATCGATGAATTCCTCATGGTCGCGGGTCTTCCTGTCGGTCACAAACAATTCATAGAGATTGCCAGAGAAATAGACAAGAGAAATCTAAAAGTACTCGTTCTCGATGAGCCAACGGCAGTTCTATCGGAAACAGAGGCTGAGAAGCTTCTGGATGCGATAAAATTGCTGTCTTCAAAAGGTATATCCATACTGTTCATTTCCCATAGGTTAGTTGAGATACTCAAAGTCTCAAACAGAATCACGATTTTAAGAGACGGAGCTGTCGTTGACCAAGGACCTGCTTCGTCTTTTACGATCTCTGAGATCGCCGAAAAGATGGTCGGTAGAAGATTAGATTCAGTTGGATTGCCACCCAGAGAAAAAGAGCCTTCAGATAAAGACATAATCATGTCCATCAAGGTTCTGAAGGTGCAGA
This sequence comes from Pseudothermotoga sp. U03pept, assembly GCF_051235805.1. NCBI lineage: Bacteria > Thermotogati > Thermotogota > Thermotogae > Thermotogales > Thermotogaceae > Pseudothermotoga > Pseudothermotoga sp. U03pept. The sequence goes on from NZ_JBPNXV010000001.1 coordinate 148,854, forward strand.
TGCCTGGTGAGAATGTATATGACTTCAACTTAGATATTCGAAGGGGAGAAATCTTAGGCATAGGAGGATTGGCGGGGCACGGAAAGATCGGTATAGCCAACGGTATAGCAGGCATGTACCCAGCTACTGGAGAGGTTTTGCTGGAAGGAGAACCTTATAGACTGAATGATCCTGCTTACGCTTTGAAGAGGGGTGTAGTCTATCTATCTGAGGATCGCAGAGGTGTCGGCTTGTTGCTCAATGAATCTGTTGAAATGAATATCGCGGCAACTGCGATAGAAGCATTTGATGAATTCACAAAGAGATTCTTGTTTTTCAAGATCTATGACAAGAAAAGACTCAGAGAACATGCTTTACAGATGATTAAGCAACTCGATATAAGGTGTAAATCGCCAACACAGCCTGTTAGGAGGCTCAGTGGTGGCAATCAACAAAAGGTTTGTTTGGCAAGGGCTTTCACTTTGAAACCCAAGATCCTCTTTGTCTCGGAACCTACCAGAGGTATCGACGTTGGTGCAAAGAAACTCGTTCTAGACCATTTAGTCGAGATGAACAGAAAGCATGGCATAACCATAGTCATGACGTCCAGTGAACTTGCTGAACTGAGAACAATTTGCGATAGGATAGCCATAGTAGCAGAAGGGAAACTTTCTGCAATTCTGCCACCTGATGCATCGGATGCCGAGTTTGGACTTGCAATGGCTGGAGAATTACAGGAGGTGAAAGCAAGTGAATAAACTCCTCGATCTCCTGAAACGAGTGGACATACCGACCATTATAATCTTCATCTTTCTCATAGGGTTGTTTTTCTTGGCTGGTGTTACGAAGGTCTCGATACCATCTTTGCTAAGTGACTCACTCAAGAGAATTGGCATGAATGGCGTTTTGGTTCTTGCGATGGTGCCAACGATCAGATCAGGCATAGGCCCGAACTTTGGTCTTCCTGTTGGGATAATAGGTGGGCTCATCGGTGCATTGATAAGCATGCAGCTTGGTTTGGTTGGTTTTACAGGTTTTTGGTTTTCAGTATTCTTGGCTGTTGTGATCTGTGCGGCAATTGGCTTTGCTTACGGTTGGTTGCTTGAAAGGGTTCGTGGTCAAGAGATGATGGTGGGCACTTACATGGGTTATTCAATAGTGGCGTTCATGTCCATCATGTGGCTGCTTTTACCTTTTTCCAACCCAGACATGGTTTGGGCAATTGGTGGCAGGGGGTTAAGATATACGCTCACTCTCCAGAACTATTTTGCACATATTCTAAACAACTTTCTCAAATTCAAGATTGGAGGTTTTGAAGTACCGACAGGGTTGTTACTTTTCTTTGCTGGTGCTTGTTTTGTTGTGTACTTGTTCTTCAAGACAAGAATAGGTCTTGCAATTGACTTAGTTGGGCAAAATGAACGTTATGCAATAAGTTCAGGTGTGAATACCAAGAGAGCCAGATTGATTGCAGTAATACTGTCTACGATAATCGGTGGCGTTGGTATCATAGTGTATGCACAAAGCTATGGTTTCTTGCAGCTCTATCAAGCTCCATTGTTTATGACCTTCCCGGCTGTGGCTTCCATTCTTATAGGTGGTGCTTCCATAAGAAGGGCTTCGATAATGAATGTCGTTATCGGTACAGTTGCCTTTCAAACACTTCTGACAATTGCTCTGCCCGTGCTGAGTCAGGTGACGAGAGGCGATATAACAGAGGTCATGAGGTTGATTGTGAGTAACGGTATGATCCTTTACGCACTCACAAGAGCTCCAAAGGAGGCGAGCTGAGATGGAGAAGCTGAAAAAGATTCTTCTTTCAAATATCGTTCCTATAGTGTTTTTGGTTCTGTCCATCTCGGCGGTGTTGGTTGCCGGAATACCTCCTCTGTTCTTGGTAAGTGAGGTTGTACGACGGCTCAGTAGGAATACCTTTTTGGTGCTTTCTCTTCTAATACCAGTAGTTGCAGGAATGGGTTTGAATTTCGGTATCGTTCTTGGAGCAATGGCAGGACAAGCGGCGATGTTTTTTGTCGTTGACTGGAAGATAAAAGGTATATCTGGTATTGTAGTTTCAATTATTCTCGGAGCGGCTATTGCTTTAGTTTTAGGATGGATTGCAGGTCTCATTTTGAACAGAGCCAAAGGAAGAGAGATGATCACCTCGATGATTCTCGGCTTTTTTGCAAATGGTGTTTACCAACTCATCTTTCTGTTCTTCGTTGGTTCGATAATTCCCTTCAAAACGAAACAATTTTTGCTTCCGGATGGCGTTGGATTGAGAAACACCGTTGATCTCTACGGAACGATCGCATCGGCTTTGAACAAACCGTGGACAATTCAGATAGGCACGGTGAGAGTTTTTGTAATACCTATACTTATCACAGTTACTCTGTGCTTGTTTATCTACTTCTTGTTTAAAACAAAACTTGGTCAGAACATAAGAGCGGTGGGACAAGATATGCACATAGCCGAAGTGGCAGGAATAAACGTGAATAAGATCAGAATAACAGCGGTTATGATGTCAACAGTCTTAGCGACAATCGGACAGATCATATACCTTCAAGATATCAGCACGATAAACACTTACAACAGTCACGAACAGGTCGGATTGTTTTCAATAGCCGCATTGCTCGTCGGAGGTGCATCCACAAGAAGGGCATCGATATGGAATGCGATAATTGGCGTTTTGTTGTTCCATACACTGTTCGTTGTTGCACCGAGTGCAGGAAACAAACTGTTTGGTCAACCGCAGGTCGGAGAGTTTTTCAGAGAGTTTCTCGCCTATGCAGTTATAGCCTTTGCCCTTGCAATGCACGGTTGGAGTGCAAAGAAACAAAAACACTGAAGACTAAGAACAAGAGGGTCGTGACAGACCCTCTTATTTTTCCTCTTTCATACTAAAGCCTTCCATGAAGGTCCTTTGAAAGATGAGAAGCATGATCAGAGGAGGTAACATAGCCATAATTGTTCCAGCCATTATTATGTTCCAATCTGCTGCCTGAGCTTCTGACGCCAAGAGAATCTTTATGCCTATTTGAACGACTCTCATTTCCTTTGTTGTGGTTATCACCAGTGGCCAGAGATATTCGTTCCATATGTAGTTGAATTCAATCAAAAACAAAGCACCCATATTTGTTTTTGAAAGAGGTACGAGTATGTGCCACAAGAATCTCATTGGACCAGCGCCGTCTATTCTTGCTGCATCAGCAAGAGATGACGGAACGGTGAGGAAAAGTTGCCTGAATAGCAGCGTACCGGTCGCACTTGCGAAAAATGGTATCGTGAGTGCATAGTAAGTGTTAACCCATCCAAAGGATTTCATCATGTCATAAGTTGGTAAAAGTCTCACGGGAAGTGGCAACATATGTGTTATCAGTATCAGTCCAAAAAACAGATATTTGCCCTTGAAATCTCCAAAGTAGGTGAAGGCAAAAGCTGCAAGTATTGAAAAACAAATCTTTGCTGATGCGACCACCGTCGCAGTGAAGGCGCTGTTGAACATCAACCTACCCATTTCTGCGCTCTTCCAAGCCTCTTTCATGTTTTCAAACAGATGGGAACTCGGCACAAATCTTGGTGGATAACTGTAAGATTCCACAGAGTTGAGTGTTGCCATCACGAAGGTGTAGTATATAGGAAACATGACGATTAATGTGAGGATCGTCAAGATCGTGTAAATTTGAGTTTTTTGTCTTCTGTAAGCTTTCACAGTTCACCACCTATCCGTAGAAGACTTTTTGTTGTGTGTATCTGAACTGTAGCACAGTCAAAATAGTGACAAAGATGAAAAGCACAACAGACTGTGCCGAAGCAAAACCGATATCTATCGCTATGAATCCATCTCTGTAGAGTTTGTACACAAGAATTTCTGTTGCATTGCCTGGCCCACCTTTGGTCATGATGTCGATCAAACCGAAGACCTCGAAGAATGCATACAACATGTTCATTATCAACAAGAAAAAGGTTGTCGGTGACAGCAGTGGTAGAGTAACCCGAAGGAACCTTCTAATCCCATTGGCGCCGTCTATGGCAGCGGCTTCCAAAAGTTCATCTGGTACAGCTTGCAGTCCCGCGAGATAAAAGATAACGTTGTAACCCATCATCTTCCATACGGCAGCAATGATTACGATGGCGAGAGCAAGATTTCCATCGTTCATCCAGTTAATGGTTTTACCCGTGAACAACCTCACAAGATAGACAATAGGACCTGTTGCAGGGTTGAACATCAATGCCCAAACTGTTCCTGCTATCGCCGGTGAAATCGCATATGTCCAGATGAAAAAAGTTCTGTACACCGTCATACCCCGAAGCCTTTGGTTGAGTAATGCGGCGACGATCACACAGAAAATCAAACCAATTACGACAACAGAACCAGCGAAGACAAGTGTTCTCACCAGACTACTTACATAGGCAGTGGAACTGAAAAGTCGTGAGAAATTTCCAAGCCCGACAAAGATTCGGCGATCCCCAAAGGGTGAAACTCTGAAAAAGCTTTGGTATATCGAGCGAACAGTTGGAATTAAGAAAAAGACAACTATCACTGCAATCGAAGGTAAAAGCAAGAGATAGGGCATAACTCTGTTGGGGAATCTACTGCGCATCACATCACCGTCCACTTTTGGTATGAATAAAGGGGGACAGAGTCCCCCTAAGAATCACTTACCGTACAGTGAGATGTAATCTTTCAAAATTTGATTGCATTGTTTTGCTGCTTCATCTAGTATGGCTTTTGCTATTTTTTCTATATCCGGTCCTTTGTACTGTAGTGCCTTTTCAAAGGCAGAATCGACTACATCTCTTATTGCTACAAAGTTTCCAAGTCTTACGCCTTGCGACTCAGGTCTGTTGATCCCACTGAGGATTTGTAAGAAGGCAGTCAGGTGATTTGGATGTTCTGAGAACCAACCTTCGTCGAGCAATCCCTTCAATGCACTGTTACTGGTTGGGAAATAACCTGTAGATTTGTGCCATTTCTGAGAAACCTCAGGTCTGGCAACGAATTTCAGAAATTCCCACACGGCTTTGTAGTCGTCCTTGGGTTTACCTTTCATTACCCACAAGGTTGCACCACCGATGACTGAGTTGCCCTTTGGATAACCAGGAATTCGAGGCAAGAAGGTGGTACCTACTTTGAATTTAGCTTTGCTCTCTATCGAACCAACCGACGAAGTTGATTGGATCAGCATCGCGACTTGTCCTGCCAAAAATGCATTGTTGGCGTTGTATTCTCTTCCACCATAGACAAGTACGCCATTCTGTGCCCATCTGATCCACTCGGCGAAGACCTTGACACCAAAATCTTTGTTGAAGTAGACTTCGCTTGCTCTTGCCTTTCTCCCGTTCTCGTTGTTGGCATAAAACTGTGCGTGGAGTGCGTGCATTTGCTCAAAGACCCACGCGGGCCAACCAAAAGCAATTCCTCCAAGTGCCGCACCAGATTGGACTATCTTCTTACCGTATTCAAAGAGTTCATCAAAAGTTGTTGGAGGTTTGTTCGGGTCAAGTCCTGCTTTCTCGAAGATGTCTTTGTTGTAATACAAAATTGCCGTCGAGGAATTGAAGGGCATTGAATAAAGTTTTCCATCAACGGAATAGTAATTGAGAATAGGTACCACTATGTCACCCCAGTCGAAATCTGGCTCGGCAAGCTCAAAAACTGGCATAATGGCACCGCTGTCGAGCATCGTCTGAAGTCCTACTTCGTAAACCTGTACTATGTGTGGTTGTGTGTTGTTTCTATAGGCAGCTATAGCCTTGGTGAGCGTTTCGGCATAGGTTCCAGTAAAGACAGCGACTACTTCGATATCTGGGTGTGTGGCGTTGAAGTCTTTCACGATTTGTTCGAGAGCTGTGAGGTTTGCACCGCTCATAGCGTGCCACAATGTAATGGTTGTCTTAGCGAAAGCTGCTGCAAAAATGGTTGTGATCACCAGAAGAACCAGAACCAAACGCTTCATAACTCCACCCCCTGTTGTTGAGTATGTAGCACTTCTATTTTACATTTTCTAAACCGTTCTTTCAAGTTAAACCATTGGAGGTAATTGAAGTGTCTGCATTCTGGTCTCTCTTGACATGAATAAAGGCAGTCATGAACCGTGGGCGTGTTTGTTACTGTCTTGTCCTCTTGTACCCAATAAGAGGTGCGAGTAATCTGATGCGCAACAACAAATAGTGGAGAAATTCTCTTCATTTCCGATGACCAACGAATTCAGTGGCACATGACAAGTTATTATCCCTAAATTCTGGCAATATCAACTGTCTTTTTGCTTGCTGAGCATGTTAACCAGAAAAAGGTTACATCAAAGGCTTCAAGAATCTCACTGCAAATGGGCAAAGGTGATAACTGTTAAAAAACCACAGAGTGTTTTGTTCCAAGTGTCTCACTCTTTGCACGTTTCATCGTTTTGCCGTTTCTTACCTGACGCGTAGTACATTATTTCCTCCTGTGTGACCTTCCTTTCTGTGTTATCGAGGATGGCATTTATCTGTCCTTCCCACATAACAACTATTCTGTCACTCAGGTTCAAAATTTCCGGTAGTTCCGATGAAATCATTATCACTCCCTTGCCTTTTACAGCGAGTTCTCTTATCATTTTGTGTATTTCAGCCTTTGTCCCAACGTCGATACCCCTTGTAGGTTCATCGAAGATGATTATCTCTGAATCTGTTGCTATCCACTTTGAGAGAACGATCTTCTGCTGGTTACCTCCCGATAGATTCTCAACAATTTGATGTACAGATGGTGTTTTCACAGAGAGCCTTTGTACAAAAGACTCAGCGATACTCATTTGTGCATCTTCGTTGAGAAGGAATTTGAATTTACTAATCCTACCAAGAATTGGTAGACACACGTTGTCTTTCACAGTGAGCCGAAGGATTAATCCTTGCAGTTTTCTGTCTTCTGGTATCAAACCTATGCCGTAGCTAATAGCTTCGTGAGGAGATCTTATTTCAACCTTTTTCCCCCTTATGAATATATCTCCTGTTTCCTTTTTGTTTATGCCAAACAACAGATGCATCGTTTCCGTTCTTCCAGCCCCTATCAGTCCGGCGAAACCGAGCACTTCTCCCTTTCTAAGGGTAAATGAGACGTTCTTAACTTTGTTCTTCCAGGTTAAATTCCTGACTTCGAGTAACACATCTTGAGGTTTTGTTTCCACGTGTGGAAAGTATTCGATATCTCTGCCGACCATCAACCGTATTATGTTGTCTGCATCGAATTCATTTTTGTGTAGCGTTCCAACCCTTTTACCATCTCTCATCACTATTATCCTGTCGCTGATTTCCATTACTTCATCAATTTTGTGAGAGACAAACACAACAGATATTTGTTTGTCTTTGAGCATCCTGATGATCTCGAAGAGTCTCTTGATTTCTTCCAATGCAAGAGAAGAAGTTGGTTCATCCATGAAGATTATCCTCGGTGAGCGTGTTAAAGCTTTGCAGATCTCAACCATTTGCCTCTGTGCGGTAGTCAGACTTCGAACTAAAGTATGTGGTGAAAAGCGAGCGCCAATCATATCTAAGAGTTCTTGTGCCTTTTCTTGCATACTTTGATCATCCACAACCTTTGTGAGATTGTGCCTTTCTCCTTTGGTTATTTCATAGCCCAGAAACAGGTTCTCAGCAACTGTTAGATTGTCACAGAGGTTGAGTTCCTGATGAATGACACTTATCCCCATTTTGAAGGCGTCTGCAGGATTGTGAAATTCAACGCTTTCACCGTTTAGAAAGATCTCACCAGCATCCTTTTTGTAAACGCCAGACAGAACCTTTATCAAGGTTGACTTTCCGGCTCCGTTTTCACCAATGAGTGAAACAATTTCACCATCTTGAACTTCGAAATCAACTTCGTTGAGTGCTAAAACACCGGGAAATCTTTTTGTGATCCTCTTTGCCGTGAGAAGTTCCAAAAATGTCACCTCTCAAAAGGGGGCAAATTGCCCCCTGAGTTTTAGAACTTTATCGGGATACCAAGTTTCGCCATCTCATTCAGATATTCAGTCAAGTTGTTTGGGGTGACTACATCAACACCTGTGTCGATCACATAATCAACTTTGTTGTTTACTGTGACCTTTGGGAGCATCGTGAGGGTATTTTGTACACCTATCTTTTTCATCAGATACAGAACTGTCACTGAAAGGTAGCCCATCATGTACGGTCTTTGCCCCATCGTTGCCTGTATAACTCCATCTTTTACATAGGAAAGGATATCAGCTGTTGTGTCAAAGCATACTATCTTTACCTTGTCCTTCTTGCCTGCGTTTGCCACAACCAAAGCTTGGCTTGGACCGTTGTATGCATACACGCCGAAAAATGCAGCCAGATCTGGATGCGCGCTCAGAACTGACTCAGCAAGCGACACAGCCCTTGCACCGTCTTCTTCATCATTCAGCACATCAACTACTTGGATATTAGTCCCTGCAATTGCATCTTTAAAGCCCTGCATTCTCTCGAGCGAGTTCATTGCAGTGAGGGATCCTGTCCCGATTGCGACCTTTCCTTTGCCACCCAACAATTCCTTCATCACCGTACCAGCAAGATATCCAGCGTTGTAGTTGTTTGTGCCGATGTATACATATCGTCCACTCTCTGGTGTGTCTGTATCAAGAGTTATGACTGGAATCCCAAGTTGAATGGCTTTCTTGATTGTTGGAATCACAGCGCTTGGGTCAGATGGTGCTATTGCTATGCCGTCGAATTTCTGAGCGATGAATGCTTCAAGCATTTGAAGCTGAGCTGGTACATCCTCTTTTGCCGGAACGAAGAATCTGACATCGACACCCAGAGCCTTACCAGCGGCTTTGACTCCTTCTTCAACCTGTGCCCAATATGGGTGTACCGATTTACCGATGACCCCTATTGTGACAGCTAAGGAGACAGTGCTTACCGCGAGAACTAAAAGGAACATGAAAAAGAGTTTCTTCATACGAACACCTCCCCCAAGGTTGAAATGGAAAAAGCTATTGCTTTGCCAATCGCTTTCTGAGTACATCGAGTGTAACGGCTACAACGATGACTAAACCTATCACAACGTTGTGCCAGTAAGTTGAAACATTGAGCATAACAAGTGCATTCCACAACAAACTTATTATGCTTGCGCCTATCACAGCTCCTATTACAGTTCCCTCACCTCCCCCAAGACTCGTACCACCAATCACCGACGCAGCTATTGCGTACAACTCGTAAGAGCTTCCAACGCCAGGTTGACCCTGAGAAAGCCTTGAAGCAACAACAATTCCAACCAATCCCGAAAGAACAGCGCAAATTGTGAAGGCTATGAATCTTACTTTATCAATGTTCACACCAGAGAATTTCGCCGCTACTTCATTGCCACCTGTAGCTCGCAAATGTTTGCCGTACACAGTTTTCGTCAAGAAAAAGTGAAAGATAAGAGCTGCTACTGCGAATATCCAAACTGCTATCGGTACACTCAGCCAATCTGCCTGTCCTATGGTTAGAAAACTCTTGGGCAAACCCACGATTGGCCAACCTTTGGTTATAACAGCCGCCATGCCTCTTGCAATGGTCAGCGTACCAAGTGTGACAATAAATGCGGGAACTCTCATCTTTGTTACTGCAAAACCATGCCACATTCCAATGCCAGCGGAAAAGAACAAAATCAGCAGAACACTCAACCATACAGGTACTTGATGCTTTATCAACCACGCAACTGTGACACCTGTTAGAGCGACTACAGAACCTGCGGAAAGATCTATCGCCCCCCCACCAGATATGATCACGAACGTTTCACCAATTGCTAAAAGACCAAAGATCGCAATCTGCCTTCCAAGGGATTGAAGATTGAATGGAGTCAAAAATCTTGGATTGAGCACCGCTGTAAAGATGACAAGTACAATCAAAGCGATGAATGGACCAAGTTCTTTGGAGAATTTCTTAAACGTATCCTTCTGCTTTGCCAACTGGATCACTCCTTTTGCAGATGAGGCACCCTACACAAAGAAGAGATCATCAAAACAGTGCCTTGAGTCAGTCCATTCAGCTAAAGTGTATATATTTTTTGATCAAAACCCCCATCTGGATAACTCCTGGTCTTTTATTTTTTCCTCGAAAAAATTGTAACTGTAATTTATCACAAAATCAAGTCCGATTTCTTGGCGTTTTGGATGGTTTTTGAGACAGAACAGGAACAATTGGCTGATTTGTTCCTGTTTTTGGTCTTTGTGCTGATTTGCTCAGAAAAACTTTTGATTTTGACCAATTTGGTCTTTATACCTTCAGTGAAAAAGTTCTTTTGTAACATTGTCAATATGTCTTTTTCGCCAAGAGCGGATCTGCATGCATAGTTTGGTGCTGTAAGAGTGTGCGTGTTGGTATAATGTTGGGGGTGGAATGAGATTGAAGGTGATGGTTTTAGATGGACATGATTGTATCGGTGGTAACAAAATCTTGGTTGTGAACAATCACAATGATGGTTTTCTGCTGGACTTTGGACTGAATTTTTCAAAGTGGTCTATGTACTTTGAGGAGTACTTGAAGCCACGAACAGGTAAGGTACTGCATGATCTACTCAAACTCGGTTTGGTACCAAAAATCAACATCTACAGAAAGGATCTCGAAGCTCCTGAATTCCCGGGAAATGAACGTGTGCATTTCTTGTTCTTGAGCCATGGACACGAAGATCATACAGGTCTGATCGGCTTGATAAGTGAGACAATACCCATTCTTACTACGAACGAGACACTCGCCATTATCAGTACCAATGCCGAGATAAGACAGGAAGTGTGGAATGAACTCTATCTCAGAAAAAGACAGAGATCTCAACCAGATGATATATACAGACCTGATGTCTTGAAAACAGAGAAAGGGGCGTTTATCAGAAGAGGAATATGTGTGTACAACACATTTGACAATCATTGTGAACTCGCTAAAGATTTCTTTGAATCATACGAGATCAAAGATTTGTGGAAGGAACAGCTGTATGTTCTGCCTGTTTATCATTCTGTGATAGGAGCATCTGGTTTAGTTGCAAAGGTTGATGATCTCTGGGTTGCCTACACAGGGGATTTTCGAACAGGTCCGCAAAAACGCGAAGAAGAAAGTTTTTGGGAACAACACTTGGGACAAAGGAGGCTCAGTCTTTCCAAGAGAACGGAGAATTTCTTTCAGTTCTTGAAGGACAAGAAACCCTTGTTGCTGATCACTGAGGGAACGACCGTCTCAAGAGAGAACGAATCTTCCAATGACGAAAGCGATGTTTACAAAAATGCACTTGATGTTGTGCAGAAAACCAACAAACTTGTTGTAGTCGATTTTTCTGTTAAACACTTAGAAAGGCTGATGAGTTTCCTGAAGATTGCTTTGGAAACTGACAGAACCCTCGTTCTCATGCCAAAAGATTACGCATACCTCACAAAGATGGGAGAGGTTGAGCCAATATGGAGGTTGTCTGACGAAGAACTGAGACACTTGAGGGTTTTCCACACGGCTAAGACAAACTTTGCAGGTCTCGAAAAACTGGTCATGGAAAAAGCAAGAGATCAAGGAATTCTGCTGTTACCAGAATCGATCAACACCCATCCTTCAAGTTACATGCTCTGTGCAGGTTACTGGGAGTTTCAAAATATACTCGATCTTGACGAGTCGGTCTTGCAAGGATCAGTCTACATTCACTCCTCCAGTGAAGCTTATACAGAAGAACAGCAAATGGATTTCCAAAGGTTTGGCAACTGGATCAAGAAATTCTGTATAAAGACATATGGCGTTGAATTCGATGAAAAGGGCAGCATCATATTCACAAGAGAATTTCATGCCTCAGGTCATGTCTCGGCAGAAAAGCTTCAACAGATTATAGACGAAGTGGATCCAACTTTAATACTTCCTGTTCACACCACATTCAGAGACTGGTTCGTGGAACGTTGGGGAAACAGAGTGATCCAGGAAGATTTCTTTCAGATATGATTCTTTTCAATAAACAAATCTCACTCCAGTTGAAATTTCTTGGCAATAAAAATGCGGTAGAATAAAAACAGCAGTGGAGGTGATTTTTCTGAAGTTCTACATCACTACGCCGATATACTACGTGAATTCAGATCCACATGTCGGAAGTGCTTATACAACGATTGTCGCCGATATAATAGCCCGTTATAAACGCATGATGGGTTATGATGTCTTCTTTCTTACTGGTACCGACGAACATGGGCAGAAGATCTTACAGGCTGCTAACGCAGTCGGAAAGGATCCTCAGAGTTTTTGCGACCAGCTCGCTTCTCGTTTCAAAAGTCTTTGGGAGAAGCTTGACATCACAAATGACTATTTCATAAGAACGACCGATCCTGAGCACATGAAGGTTGTTCAGTATTTTGTGAAGAAGATGCTTGAAAATGGAGATATATACAAGGGTGAGTACCACGGTTGGTACTGTGTGCCGTGTGAAAGCTACTGGAACGAGGATGAAATAGGAACTGACAAGCTTTGCCCTTCCTGTGGTCGAGAGTTGAAATACATAAGCGAGGAGAATTACTTCTTCAGGTTATCGAAGTACACAAATGCACTTTTAGAACATTATCGAAGAAATCCAGAGTTTGTCCAGCCGGATTTTCGCAAAAATGAGATGCTCAAGATTCTCGAAAGCGGGCTGAAGGACCTGAGCATAACGAGAACCACCTTCAAATGGGGAGTACCTATGCCAGAAGATCCTGAGCATGTCATATACGTCTGGGTAGATGCACTGATAAACTATGTGTCTGCGATAGGTTACCCATCTGATGTCGAAAGGTTCAACAGATACTGGCCTGCCGATCTTCACTTGATAGGTAAAGAAATAAACCGATTCCATTCTATTGTATGGCCCGCGATGCTTATGTCTGTGGGCTTGCCATTGCCGAAGATGATCTTCGCTCATGGGTGGCTCACTGTTGATGGACAGAAGATCTCTAAATCTCTTGGTAATGCCATCAACCCAACATACTTTGTTGAAAAATACGGCAACGATGTTCTAAGATTCTATCTTTTGAGAGACATAAACTTCGGCAAAGATGGAGATTTTTCTGAAAAGAATTTAATCAACAGACTTAATTCAGATCTCGCAAACGACTATGGCAATCTGCTTCACAGAACTTTGGCAATGATACAAAAGCACTATTCTTCTGTTTTGCCTGCCCCCAGCAAATATGACGAAGTCGATGAAAAGTTCAAAGACGATGTGTTAAGCCGAATCAAAGAATACACAGAACTGATGGACGAATACTCTCTAACCCAGGCGATTGAGAAAATCTTGGAAATTCTGATGTTGGCAAACAAATATTTTGATGAGAAAAGACCTTGGGTTTTGGCAAAAGAAAAGGATTTTTCAAATCTTGGCACAGTTCTGTACAACGTCTGTGAATCACTGCTCAAGGTTGCAGTGATGTTTTCACCGATAATGCCGAATTCCTCTCAAGAAGTTCTAAACAGGCTTGGTTATGATTCGAAGCCATCGAGTGAAGTGCTCAGCAGATGGGGTGTTCTGAAACCAATGGCAAAGATAATCCATTCTAAGCCTTTGTTTGAAAAAGTAGAGATAGTTCAACAGAAGGAGAGTGAGCCAAAGGTGGAGAATTTGATAGAACTCGATGAGTTCAAGAAGGTTGAACTAAGGGTAGCGAAGGTGCTTTCAGCCGAGAGGGTTCCGAAGTCAGACAAGTTGATCAGACTCGAGCTGGATGTCGGCGAACTTGGAAAGAGACAGATTGTAGCGGGTATAGCGAAGTACTATGAACCAGAGAATCTGGTTGGAAAGAGTATTGTGATAGTTGCGAATTTGAAGCCTGCCAAACTGATGGGCGTCGAGTCGCAGGGAATGCTTCTTGCGGCAAAAGATGGCGTTAATCTGCGAATTTTGACCGTTGACGGCGAAATCGCACCTGGCGCGACGATTTCATAGGAGGTTGCAAAAGTGGCAGAGGTTCACCCAAAGAACATAGAAGAAGAACTTGTAGAGCTTTACATGAATTATTCGATGAGCGTGATCATCGGGCGTGCTATTCCCGATGTTCGAGATGGATTAAAACCAGTTCAGCGCAGAATCCTTTACGCCATGCATGAACTGGGTTTAACGCACAACGCTCAGTCCAAAAAGTCGGCGAGAATTGTCGGTGAGGTTTTGGGTAAATATCACCCACACGGTGACGCTTCGGTTTACGATGCTCTTGTACGATTGGCACAGCCATTTTCTATGAGATATCCTTTGGTGATAGGCCAGGGTAACTTTGGGTCAATCGACAGAGATCCACCTGCTGCGATGAGGTACACCGAGGCAAAACTCTCTGAGCTTGCGGAAGAGATGTTGCAAGATTTGGACAAACAAACAGTGGCGATGATCAAGAACTTCGACGACTCACTCGATGAACCTGCCGTTTTGCCAGCCAAGGTACCAAACCTCTTGATCAACGGTGCGAGTGGTATAGCCGTTGGTATGGCGACCAGCATACCTCCGCACAATCTTAGGGAAGTCATAAATGCCATACAGAAGACTATAAAGAACCCGGATGTGACGATCTCTGAAGTTCTCGAAGAGATCAAGGGACCTGACTTTCCAACTGGCGCAGTAGTTGTGAATGCAAATGAACTTGCCGAGGTCTATGCCACCGGCAAGGGCAGAATAATCGTACGGAGCAAGGTGAGTTTTGAAGAGGGCAAGAAGTATGACAGCCTTGTGATAACTGAGATACCCTATAACGTGAGCAAAGCTGCACTTATAGAAGAGATAGCGGCTTATGCTGAGAGAAATCCGAAGATGTTGATAAAGAACATCCGAGATGAGTCTGACAAAAAAGGCATGAGAATAGTCATAGAGTTCCCAAAGAATGCGAATTACAACATAATACTGAACAACCTGTACAAACACACATCCTTGCAGACATCTTTCAGCGTACAGATGCTGGTGATTGATGGTAAGAAACCAAAGCTGATGAATCTCGTTCAGTTGCTGAAAGCCTTCATAAAACACAGATACGATGTCATCAGAGCAAGATCACAGTACGAACTGAATCTCTATTCAAGAAGGGCGCATGTTGTGGAAGGGATCATGAAGGCAGCTCGTGCCCTCGGTGTTGTGGTGGACATAATAAGATCTAGTAAAGATGCCGAGGACGCTATGAGGAATCTGGTTGAAACACTTTCCATAACAGAAGAACAGGCAAAGGCAATTCTCGATATGAGACTTGGTAGACTCACCAGCCTTGAGGTGGAGAAACTCCAAAGCGAATATTCTCAACTAATAAAGAAGATAGAAGATGTCAAAGATATTCTCACACGTGATGAAAGAGTCTATGAAGTCATGTACGAAGAACTCGAACAACTCAAGAAAAAATACGGCGATGAAAGAAGAACCATGATTGAAAACGCAACAGATGAACTTGAGTACATGCCCGAGGATTTGATACCCAACGAAGAGATAGTGATCACATTGACCGAAAAGGGTTATTTGAAATCTACAAATCTCAAAGACTATCGAAGTCAGCGACGAGGTGGTAAAGGGATCGTCGGGCTTAGAACAGCAGAAGACGATGAGATTCTCAATGTTTGTTCAAGTAGGACTCATTCACAGACTTTGTTTGTCACTTCCAAGGGAAAGGCATATTTGCTGAAGAACTATGAAATAGAGATCAGCGGCAGAGACAGCAAAGGTAAACCGATACGGTTTTATCTGAATCTCGAAGAAGATGAATCTGTGCTCACGATGATCTCCTTTGACGAATGGGTTGGTGACCTGGTCTTAGTGACTAAGAATGGCAAGATAAAGAGAACTCCTCTAAAGGAATTTGAAAATGTGACAAGCCGCGGTATCAGGGCAATAACCTTTGAAGACAGCGATATAGTTGTTTCCGCAACACTTTCAAGCAGTGAAGAAGACCACATAATTCTTGCGACAAAGTATGGTATGTCGATAAGATTTCCGCTCAAAGACGTCAGACAGATGGGTAGAACTGCGATGGGTGTAACGGGTATAAGATTGAGAGAGGGCGATGAGGTTGTTGGAATGATAGCCATCTTTGATCAAAATTGTCAGATTCTTACTATAACTGCGCGAGGGTTCGGCAAACGTTCTTTGCTGAGTGAATACAGAGTTCAGAATCGAGGAGGCATAGGAATAAAGACGATGCCTGGAGTCGAAAAAGCAGGCCACTTGTGCGGTATCGATGTCGTTACAGATCCAGACTCCGATGTGATAGTTATGACAAAGAATGGTCAATCCATAAGGTTCAAGGTTTCAACGGTCAGTCTACTCAGCAGGACTGCTAAGGGTGTTAAGATCGTCGAACTTTCGGAATCAGATGAAGTTTCACGTTTTGCGGTGGTAGAATCATGTACAGAGAATTAAACCACGTGGCTGATTTGAGGTATGAACTTATCTGTGAAGACCTTGAGTCTGTCTTTCGTGACCTGATACTCATTCTCAAAAGCAACTATAAACCTGTGTTGCAGCGAAAGGTGGTTTTGGAAAAGCAATATCAGATTAAAGAGATCGAGGATATGGTCTTTGATGTTGTCAACGATTGGATATATATGATCGATGCGCAGAGAGTTTTTCCGCTGCAGTGCAGAATGGAAAATCTTCTGTACTGTAGTTTTGTTGGTTTTTCCAAATTGAGAGGTGTTGAGTTGAAAGCCTTGACATATCACCAGCTGAAAGCGCAGACAAATGAAGGCAAGATAATGCTAAAGGTGGTGTTCGATACATGAAAGAACTTACTGATAGGCAGAAAAAGGTTTTGGACTTTGTACTCACTTACATAGACAAACATGGTTATCCACCGAGTGTCAGAGATGTTGCCAGG
Source organism: Pseudothermotoga sp. U03pept (assembly GCF_051235805.1). NCBI lineage: Bacteria > Thermotogati > Thermotogota > Thermotogae > Thermotogales > Thermotogaceae > Pseudothermotoga > Pseudothermotoga sp. U03pept. The sequence continues at coordinate 165,617 of NZ_JBPNXV010000001.1, forward strand.
GCTTTTCGCATAACTCCAAGAGGTGCGATGATAAACTTAGATGCCTTGGAAAGGAAAGGTTATATCACCAGAGGAAGAAAGGCAAGAAGCATAAGGGTTTTGAACAGATCTGAGTCACTTAGATTGCCAGTCATTGGCAACATAGCAGCCGGTAATGCGATCGAAGCCATAGAGAATCCCACCGAACTTGTTGAGGTGCCGATCAGCATGATCAGAAGTGGGTTTGATCATTTCTTGTTGCGCGTTAAAGGTGACAGTATGATCGAAGAACACATCGTGGATAGGGACTATGTGGTTGTTCGAAAACAAGAGATTGTTGACAACGGTGACATAGCAGCTGTGCTAATAGACAACAGCGAAACCACTTTGAAGAAAGTCTATGCAGAACGAGACAGAATCGTTCTGCAACCTGCCAATTCCAAATTGCAGCCCTTAGAATTAGATCCCAAGAGAGTCAAAATCATCGGTAAGATAGTGGGAGTGATAAGAATCTATGGATGAAAGATTTTACAGCGTGACAAACATAAGAGATATTTGGGTAGTTCGTCCTAAGGGCGAGTTAGATATGACCAATGCGACAACCTTCAAAGAAGATATAAAGAAGGAGTTCGTGCAGCAGGGTAAGGTGAACATGATACTCGATCTGTCCTTGGTTAATTACATCGACAGTACAGGCCTTGGTGTTTTGATAAGTCTTCAGAGATCTTGCAGGATGAACGGTGGTGCCTTAGTATTCTGTGGACTTGAGAACAATTTGAAGAGAATTCTGAAAATGACTTCACTTGATTCCGTGTTCACTATTCGCGAGAGTTTAGAAGAAGCCTTGAAAGTTTTTCTGGAAGGATGAGCTGAATTGAGAATCGCACTTGCTTCGGATCACGCTGGCTTCAAACTAAAGGAAGCTTTGAAGGGTTTTTTGGTCTCGAAAGATTACAAGGTCTTAGACGAAGGTACTTATTCTGAGGAATCAGTCGATTATCCAGATTTTGCAAAGAAGGTTGCACAGGACATAAAATCGAAGAAGGCTGACTTCGGTATACTCGTCTGCGGTACGGGCATAGGCATGAGTATAGCGGCGAATAGAATCAGAGGCATAAGGGCTGCACTGTGCTTATTCCCGGAGATGGCGAAGTTGGCAAGAACACACAACGATGCGAATGTGCTTGTTCTGCCAGGTAGGTTGATAAGCAGTGAACTGGCACAATGGATAGTAGAGGTATTTCTAAGTGAAAAGTTTGAAGGAGGAAGACACGAAAGACGCATAAAGAAACTCGAGGAGATGGATTAATGAAGGTAGTCTATGATTCGCTCCATTCGAATTACAGACCGACTAAGGAGATCGACAACGGCAAATTTGTAGATAATCCCGAGAAACCAGAGCGAATAGATGCGATAAAGGAAGTATTGATACTCCACGGCTTTGACAACCTTGTCCCACCAAGCAAATTCCCCATGAGTTATGTGTATATGGTTCACGACGAAATATACGTAGAATGGTTGAAGAAAAAATCCTCTTCGCTTTCGAAAGAAGATGAGTACATCACAGAAGTTTTTGGCTATGACATGTGTTTTGATACCGGCACGCCTATTTTACAGAATACCTTCGAGGTTGCGAGAAGGGCTGTTGATGCCGTTCTCACAGCTGCGTCGATCGTCGGTTCTAACACGAATCTCGTCTACACACTCACAAGACCACCAGGTCATCACGCCACGCGTAATCTCTGCGGAGGATACTGTTATTTCAACAACGCGGCGATAGCGGCAAGTTATCTACTCAAAAGAGGTGCGGAAAGAATCGCTATTCTTGACCTTGATTTCCACCACGGTAATGGAACACAGGAGATTTTTTACGATACAGACCTGGTTTACTACATATCCATTCACGGTGACCCCAAGATCTTCTATCCATGGATCAGCGGAAAAGAGAGTGAGGTTGGTGAAGGACCTGGTGAGGGCTTCAATCTGAACCTTCCTTTACCACCACATGCAGACTGGGATAAATACTCCGAGGCACTTTCCTATGCGATCCGAGAGATAAACGATTATTATCCCGATATACTGATACTTTCCTTAGGTTTTGACACACACAGCGAAGATCCTGTTGGCAAGTTCAGTTTGGTTGATGAGAACTATGCGAAAATGGCAAAGATGATCTCGAAATTGAAATTGGCAACTCTCGTCGTTCAAGAGGGAGGCTACAACCCTCGAGCAAATGCATTAGCGGCTGTGAATTTCTTTTCCAATTTTGAGTGATCAGAGTTTCTCAAAGAGATCCATATTGCGTTCGTGCAAAGATCTGTACACTTCGAAAAATCTTTCGTACAGGGTATGTCTTTGAGCAGATGGAGAAAAAATCTTTGATATCCTCACTATTTTCTTGCTCAAACTCTTGAAATCTTCCTTTGTGAAGGCACAGATCGAGATTATGGCACAACCCAAGAGTTCAGAATCAAAGATCTGTGGTATTTCGATCTCTTTTCCGAGAACATCGGCCTTTATCTGATTCCAGAGATTGTTCATCGCTTGGCCACCTGTTGCCCTTATCCTCTCTATCTTGCAGCCATGAGATTCCATCAACTGCAAAATGTTTCTCATAGCATACGCAACACCTTCGATGACGCTGACTAACAAAGATCTGTAGTCGTCTTCGAGCGATAGACCGAAAAAAACTCCTCTCAAATTCTTGTTCCAGTATGGACTTCTCTCTCCATTCAGATGAGGCAGAAAGATTACGCCAGTAGGTCTTTTAACTGTGATCAGTTGTGATAGTTCAATCAGTCGAGTTCTCGCAACGTTCTGTGAGAACCACTCGTAGGCTTTGCCAGTTGTCGTCATCACTGCGCTTATCTTCCAATAGTCTTTTATGAAAAAAGGTGTTGTCATCAGACCAAGGCAGACGATCTTCTCTTTGCTGCACAACGTCAAACCCTGAGAGGTCCCCCCTCGATCGCAGAGCATACCATCTTCCAGTGTGCCAGTACCGACCAGTGCCATGGCAAAATCTGGTGCGCCAGAGATGATCTCGATTTGTTCATCAACCTTTAAAGTGTGTGCGGCTTCTGGTTTGATCTTTCCGATTGAATTTCCCGTAGGTATCAGCTGTGGTATGAGAAAGGTCTTATGAAGGTCAAAGGTCTCGAGTGCTTCGCAGTTCCACGGAAGATACCCTTCAAAAGGAAAGGTTGCATTCACGATCAATCCAGTCAACTTCAAGATTATGTAGTCACTGGGTTGAAGTAGGTACACCCTCTGGCTTATCTCTTTGAGAAAGATCAAATGCGAGATAACCGTTGCTATCTGTTCGTCTATACCCTTTTTGATTATCGAACCAATGTGCTCATACCCTCTTTTGTCGAGCCACGTAATTGCTTTCCCAAAGAGTTTCCCATCTTCTTTCACCATCACGGTGGTTGGTCCTTGCCCCGTAACGCAGATCGATACGATCTTTTTTCTCGTATCATCTTCCATTGTGTGAAAACCTTGAACAACAACCTTCCACCATCTGTTAGGATCAATTTCGTGTATATCATCCTTGAGTCTTTCAGTGCAACGCTGTTGAAAATCAAAGACTTTTTCGCCATTCAAATCAAAGACTGCCACTTTGACGTTGGTAGTGCCAACGTCGATAGTTGCAAAGAGTTCAGAAGACACCCTTGTCGCCCCTTCGTTTGTAAGCCAGTATCTGTTCGAAATCTTTATAACGTTGAGTCAGTCTCTCTTGATCTAATTCGAGCATCTTCAAAACCAATAGGTCAACGGCAAACAACTGCAAGTATCTGGTCAAAAAGCCACCTTCAGAGAGAACCTCAGTTTTGACATAGGTTGGTACGAGTATATCGCAAGCTTGAGCTATCTTGGAGGCAGGTGAAGCTATGGCTAAGACGCGCGCACCAGATTTCTTTGAATAATTGATAGAATCGAGTAAGTCCGTTGAGGAATGGCTACTCGAGATCGCCACAGCACACCCATCAATTCCCAACTGTGAAGCGGAGATGCTCTGCAGAAATGGATTGTCGAAGAAATTCACTTGAAAACCAAGTTCCTTCAGTTTCAAAAACAAATCCTTTCCAGCAATGGCATCAAAGCCATAGGCAAGGATATCTACGACTCTGCTTCTCAGAATCTCTTCCGCCGCACCTTTTATCTGTTCTTCATTGATGAGCTGGATAGATTCTCTGAGTTCTGAGAAGACAAAACCGAAGTAATCTTTTGTTATTCTGCCTATCCTGGATGGATCTGGTCTCATCGTTTGCAGCAAGTTTATCTCCTGTGCTATGGCGATCTTAAAGGTTTTAAAGCCCGAGAAACCCAATTTCTTGCACAGCTCCACTATTGTTGAAGGTGAAGTATCTGACAGTTTTGCAAATTCTGTGATGTTCATCTGTAAAACTCTGCTTGGATCTTCTATAACAACCTTTGCTATTCTGGCTTGTGATTCGCTCAGCGTGGGCAGAAGATCTTTTATACTTTGAAAAACACTCACAACAGCCATATCATTACCTCACTTTGTACTTTCTCAGATAAGCATACAGTATCATTGTTACAACCGTACTGATATACGGAATAGTCATCAAGAGCTCGGAGGGAATCTTTGAAACCAACTGCAGATAATCTGAAAGAAAACCGAACAGCCCAAAGACCAAACAAGATAGAACGACCACAGGAATTTTCTTCCCGCCCAATATCACTGCAACGAGGGCTATCCAACCTCGGTTGTTAGTCATACCAGATACAAAAGCTTTCATAGGCAGAGAAAGGGCTGCACCTGCAAGGGCTGCAAATACACCACTCAGCAAAAATGCTACAGCTCTCACTCGATCAACATCTATTCCAAGATCTCTGGCAATCTTTGAATCTTGTCCAGTAGCTCTGATTTGATATCCAAATGGAGTTTTGTATATCAACAGATGACAAAGAAATGCCAGCAAGAAGCTGAGATAAACAAAGATGTCATATCCGCTGAACAACTCACCAAGTAGTGGAAGGTTTTGAACAAGTGGTAGATTTATCTTTCTAAGAGTCGGTACATACTGAGAAACAAAGGTGCCTTTTGAACCAAGAAGAACTGGCATCAGAAAACTCGTCAGTCCGCTTGCCAGGAGATTGATAGCCAGTCCTGCTAAAAAAACATTTGCCTTCAACTTACAAGACAGTTCGAGCAGAAGAGCAAAGATACAGCAGACTGCAATAGAAATCAAAACAGAAAGCAAGAGATTACCACTTCTGTGGACAACATATATCGTTGTGAAAGAACCTATCAACATCATGCCTTCAAGCGCTATGTTCAACTTCCCTGCAAGGTTTGTGAACGTTCCTCCCAGTGCAGCGAGAATTATCGGAACAGATGACGAAATAACTGAATGAATGAATCTCAAAGTCATGTTCTCATTACCCTTCTTTTTTCAAGAAACTCCAACAAAGCTTGTGCTGTGAGAAGGTAAAAGATCATTGCCTGAATGATCTTTGAGATCTCCGGTGTAATCTGTGCCATGATCGAAGCGATTTGTGCACCTGATTCAAGGTAAGAAAAGAGTATTGCAGATGGTATAACGAGTAATGGATTGTTTCTCGCGATCATAGCGACTGCAATACCGTTGAAACCATAGCCATACGAAAAGCCTTTCACAAAGCGACCGTGTACGCCCAAGAGGTCTACAATGCCTCCAAGACCGGCAAGACCACCACTCAAAAACAGTGCCGCAAACCATATTTTCTCAACCTCTATTCCGCCGTATCTTGCAAAAAGAGAGTTTGAACCAACTACCTTGATCTGATACCCAAGCGCAGAAGATCTCAAAATGAAATGAGCCACTACACACAAGCTAACGGCGAGAAAGATTCCTGTGTGTAAGTCTGAAGGTGAGAGAATTTTTGAAAAGATCATCGAATGCTCGACATATCTGGACGCAGAAAGACCAGCAAGTGGATCTCTCATCGGTCCGTTTATGAAGTAATTCACCACGTGAATCAAAGCTTGTCCAATGAGAAAAGAAGAGAGTAGTTCATCAACATCGAATGAGATCTTCAAGACCACCGATAGGGCAGCGATCAAACCACCGATGAAGAAAGCTGTGAGCATAACCAAAAGCTGTGAGATTTGAACTGGTATTGCTTTCAACTGAAGTGCTATGAAGGTTGCACAGAATGTCCCAAAGTAGAGCTGCCCTTCTAACCCAAGATTGAAGGTCGATGTACGAAAGGCGATCACCGCAGCAATACCAGTCAGCATCAGTGGAACAGAGCCACTCAGCATATTGCCCAAAAAATACAGACTGCTTACAGGCCCAAGGTAGAACCATTTGATCGTTTCCAAAGGTGATTCGCTTGTCAAAAAAATGATCGCTGTTCCAGCGGCGAACCCAACCACTGAGGTGAAAAGAAAGACTTTAAGCCAGTACAGAGTCCTTTTCATGTGAAAGCATCGCCTCGATCAACTTGGCTTTGGTCACAGAACTGTCGTTCACAAATTCTTCAACCAAAGTGCCCTTAGAGAGAACGAAGATCCTGTCACAGAGGTCGAGAATCTCTTCAAGATCTGTTGAGTACAGAAGAATCGAAGAGCCTTCTTCGCACAATCTTAAGAGTGCTTTTCTGAGAAGGGAAACAGACCTCAGATCCAAACCCGCTGTTGGATTAGAGGCAATAAAGAGTTTTGGTTTTATTTCCAGTTCTCTTGCGAGTAGGACCCTTTGTTGATTTCCGCCAGAGAGGGTCTCGATCGTCTGCCATATTGAATCGGCTTTGATTTGATATTTTTTCACAACTCTGTTTGACCAAGCTTCGAGTTCTTTCAAAGATAGCCAACCAAAGTGTGAGAATTTTTCGTAGTTTGTCACTATCAAGTTGTCGGCTATGGAAAGTTGAAGTGACAAACCAATCTGAGTCTTCTGCTGGGGTATGTAAGCCAAACCAACCTTTCTTCTTTCTTTGATGTTTTTGAAGGTGATATCTACACCTTGAAACTCTATTTTCCCAGAAAGTATCTTTCTCATTCCTGTAATTGCCTCTAAAATCTCAACAGCTCCATTGAAGGTAAAACCTGTTATTCCCACTATTTCTCCTTCTCTTATGTCAAATGAAATTGGACCTATAAGTTGTCTTTCTGATTTTAGTGTGAGTCTATCGACCTTCAAAAGGATCTTTTGAGAATTGTGCCTTCTTTTACTTCTTACTACATTGGTTTCACCAGCCATCAAGTAGGCGAGTTTCTCAAAAGAAGGTTTTTCATCTTTTGAAGAATAGACCGTCCTACCTTTTCTTAAAACAGTTACGTGATCTGCCACAGAAATAGCATCTGTTATCTCGTGAGTTATAAAGACGATCGTTTTACCAAGCTTCTTGAGATTTCTCATAACTTTCAGCAGTTGTTCTGATTCGATCTCTGCAAGATAAGAAGTGGGTTCATCGAGTATCAACAGTTCTGCTTTCATATAGAGTGCTTTGAGTATCTCTAATTTCTGTTTTTCTTCCACAGACAGATCTTTGGTCTTTTTTCTCAAGTCCAACACAAGATTGGTCTGTTTCATGATTTCGCCAATTTCTTGCTCAGCGCTTTTCAGATTGCAGGACGTAAGGCACTTCGATGATATTCTCTGCAAAAAGATGTTTTCCAGTGCGGTGAAATCCTCTATCAAATTGAAATGCTGATGAACCATCGCTATTCCCAGTTTTCGTGCATCGTTGAGATTCCTTACTGTAACTGGTTTGCCTTCATAGAAGATCTGCCCACGGTCCATTCTTTCCAAACCACAGAGGATTCTCATCAGCGTTGTTTTGCCTGCACCGTTCTCGCCAAGCAGTGCATGTATTGTGCCTTTTTCAAGGATCAAATTTGCACCATCCAATGCTTTGGTCTTATTCACTGAAAAGATCTTGTGTATATCTCTCATCTCGAGGTATATTTTCGTCTCAGTCACCAAGTGGGTTTATCTTCCCTTCCCTCATTTCTTCAAAAACTTTCAGCATCTGCTCTCTGATCTGTTGTGGTACATTCTGCAAATAATATGGGTCATCAAAGGTAAAACCTATAACTCCTTCTTTGATACCCCATCTCTCGTAGGTTGAAAAGACTAATTCTCCATGATAAGCTCTTCTCAACAGATCATATATAGCTATGTCTGCTTTCTTCAAAACACAAGCCAAGATGGTTTTGGGTGAAATATCTATTATATTTGAATCGACACCGATGATGTATTTACCAAGCTCTTTGGCCTTTTGTATAGCTCCAACACTCGTTCCACCAGCGACTGTGAAGATCACATCGACTCCTTGTGAAAACTGTAGTTGTGCGAGTTCAGAACCTTTGTTTGGGTCAGCCCAACTCCCTGCCACGGAAAAGATAACTTCGATTCTCGGATCAACGCTTTTTGCTCCCCTTTCATAAGCGGGTTTCATCTTTTCCATCATTGCAGGGTAGATATCCCCTGCGATCATTCCCACTTTGAGCTGTGAGTTGGCACCTTCAAGATCGCTCTTTGTTACCAATGCGGCGAAATAGCCTGCCAAGTACGCCATCTCTTCATCCTTAAAACCAAGGGAATAGACATTTGGCAAAACTGGGGCGATGCCGTCGAGAAGTGCAAATTTCTGTTGTGGGAAGATTCTCGCCGCCTTTTCAACACTCTTTGGCATGCCTTCTGTGAAGGTGATGATCAAATCGTATGATTTAGTCGAGGCAAGGCTTATCAACAAAGGTTCCCACTTTGCTGGATTGTAACCACCCTCGACTATCTTCACATCAAAGCCGAAGTCTTTGGCAGCTTTCTTTGCACCATCGACCATCATCTCGTAGATCGCATTGCCACCGACCTCGCCTGTTATGAGCAGCGCAACGCTGTAAGCGTTCGCTATCACACAGATCATCACAAGGAAAATCACTGCTGATTTTTTCACAGATCATCACCTCTTGTTGTAAAATAAAATCAAGATCACCGAGAAAGTCGAAATTATTTCGCTTGGTTCCGAAAATATTTTACCAAGCAATTTGTTCTTGTCAACGCCTTTGCCAGTTCTTTATCTTTTTGTTTTTCAAAATCAAAGTACTTTGTGCTTTATGTGGTATCATGTAGTTACAACAACTTGACTGAGGAGTTGGTATTATGCAAAAAGAGGATTTTGAGGTCTTTGTACTAACCGACGAGGACAACATCGATCATCATTTTGTCTTGCTTGCAGAGATCGAAGATTCTGGCAAAAAGTACTGGGTCTGTGAAGAAATAATGGTTGATGAAAAAGGCGAGATCACCGACTTTGGAGAGATATATCCTTTCCAAGTTAAAGAAGGCGAAGACGGTAGCCTCTTCGTTGACTCGATAGAAACCGATGAGGAATTCGAAAAAGTCTCAAAAGCTTGGAACGAACTTTTGGAAAAAGATGAAAACCTCAAAGATGTCTTCGAGATGCACGAACATGAACACGACGAAGAGGAGGACAACTGATAACTTTGCAGAGAAGTTATTCAGTTGAATCCATTTACATAGACCTGAGGACAAAGATTGAGAGTGGATACTACTCACAAGATAGAAGACTGCCAGATGAAAAACAGTTGGCATCGATATATGGTGTTGGCAAGCAAGCGATTAGACTGGCAATAAAAAAACTCGTCGATGAAGGTGCCGTGAAAAGGGTCAAAGGACGCGGCACCTTTGTTCTTTTCACACCAAAAGAGCAGCTACTTGGTTTGATCGACAGTTCGTGGGACTTTCGAATACTCAGAAAAAACCTTGGCAACGCACCAAAGGATTGTCCCTATTTCGAAAGGGAGATTGTCTTGTCTTTTGAGATCCTTTGGCATACAGAAGAAAGAAAGATGTGTTTTGAAAGATGTTACCTCGATCCCATCAAAAATCCGACTGCTTTGAGGCTTCTGCAGAGTGAAGAAAAGATTCATCCGATCGATTTCTCGGCGCAAAAGATTAAATCTGGTAGAATACAGGAGATCTTTGAACTTTTAAAACCGCAAAAGGCTGTGTTGAAAAATCTCTCCATCGAAGAACAGACCTTTTTGATTCGAAGGACTGTACTCTTGTTCGATCACCTTGAGCAGTTACTGGGCTTCTCCTGGTTGTACTATCACCCCTCGGTTCAGATCAATCAATCTCACAAGTTCTAAAAAGATCTTTTCATTGTCGAACCTTTGTGTTTACAGTACTGTCACATGTGTTGTTTGAACTTAGCCTCGAGGCACACCGTCTAAAGATCGGAAAGCAAAACAGACCCCCCACCCTCCTTTTGACACATAGATAGACCTTATAGAGATTCACTCAGGGCGATCGCAGGATCGCCCTTTGTTTTTGTCAGAAACCCAAGCAAGAAGGTTCTTAAGAACCTTCCGTTCCTCAACATAATTCATCTTTCAGCATCACAGTCTTTCATGCATTACGCACATGAAAAAACTCTCTGTGAAACCTTTTTTGTTTCTATCGATTCAGATCGAGCAGAATTGTTGTTCTTTTCGATGAATCCCTATACACACAGCAGAATCTGTGGTAGTATAACGAAAGAAGGAGGTGTCTTTGTGAAAACTGTCATGATGATAGTTCATTCACTGATCAGCGTTGCGTTGATTTACATGGTGCTGAACCAGATGAGCAAGTTTGCAGAGCTTGGAGGTGCCTTTGGTTCTGGTGGTTTGCACACCATGTTTGGCAGAAAGAAAGGTCTTGATACTTCTGGAAAGATCACTCTTGGATTGAGCATTGCGTTTTTTGTGAGCAGTATTTTGACGGCATTCTTCATCTCGAGGTGATGGAATGCAACCAAAAGAACAACTCGAAGTTCTGAAGAGAAATGTAGTAGATCTGGTGAGTGAAGAAGATCTTTTAAGCAAATTAGAGAGGAAGAAACAGCTTCGTGTGAAATTGGGTGTTGATCCATCGAGACCTGATCTTCACCTTGGTCATGCCGTTGTTCTCTTCAAGCTTCGGCAGTTTCAAGATTTAGGCCATCACGTTGTGTTGATCATCGGCGATTTCACAGCACAAATAGGTGATCCATCGGGTAGAGATTCAACAAGACCGATGTTGACTGAGGAAGAGGTTAAGCACAACGCAAAGTCTTATCAAGAACAAGCCTTTAAGATCCTCGACAGGGACAAAACCGAGGTTCGCTTCAACGGTGAATGGCTTGGTAAGATGAGCTTTGCAGATGTGATCAAACTTGCTTCGAAATACACCGTTGCAAGGATGCTCGAAAGAGATGATTTCTCAAAAAGATACTCTTCGAATATCCCAATATCGATCGCAGAGTTTTTGTATCCACTTGCGCAGGCTTATGATTCAGTTGCGATACAGGCAGATGTCGAGCTCGGTGGCACCGATCAGTACTTCAATTTGTTGGTTGGTAGGAAGATTCAAGAGGAAGTTGGACAAGAACCACAGGTTGTCATGACGATGCCCATCATCGAAGGAACAGATGGCAAGATGAAGATGAGCAAGAGCTATGGCAACTACATCGCTTTTAACGACGAGCCGTTAGAGATGTACGGCAAACTGATGTCGATTCCAGATGAACTGATCATCAAATATATGAGAGTTCTCACACAGTTACCTGAGAACGAGATAAATCAGTATGAACAATCGATGAAAGACAAGACGATAAATCCAAGAGATGTCAAGATGAAATTGGCTTTCAAGATAACAGAGTTCTTCCACGGCTGGGAACAAGCTCAGAATGCTGAAAACGAATTTGTTAAGATCTTTCGAAAAAAAGAACTGCCGACAGAATTACCCGTTGTTGAACTTGACAAAGACAGCGTTGAATTGGTAGAATTACTGTTGAAGTTACAGGTAGTTCCCAGTAAGAGCGAAGCAAGAAGACTCATAACTCAAGGCGCAGTGAAATTGGACGATGAAAAGATTACAGACATACATGCTAAAATCTCGGTAGACAGGGAAATGATTCTCAAAGTAGGCAAAAGACAGTTCTTCAAACTCATCAGGCAGTAAACTTATTTGTACTCTTGATTTTTGACGTTGAGTGATGCTATAATCTATCTTGATCTATGTTCTGGTCTTTGAAAAGTGGGGGGAGTGATCCCACCGTCGCAAATAATATGAAGGGAGGTTGGAGTTTATGAAGAAACTTGTGCTATCAGTCGCGGCATTGCTCGTAGCAGTAGGGGTAATGGCTGCAGGGATGTTTCCCGATGTACCTGCGAAGCACTGGGCTTATCCATACGTCGAGCACCTCAAGGACAAAGGCATTGTGATTGGCTATCCAGATGGCACTTTCAAAGGTGATCGGAACATTACCCGTTATGAAGAAGCAGCAATGATAAGCAGATTGATAGGTTTGATTGAAACTGAAATTGTGGCTCCACACATCTCTGATGTTCTAAGGGTCTTGGATGCTATCAGCCTGAAGCTTGGTGCGACAGTGCAGAAGGTAGACCAACTTGAGAGTAAGCTCAACGCTATGAGCGGTGTCTCGGGTGAGTTGAGTTCAGTGTCATCTAAGCTCACAGAGCTGACCAAGAGTGTTGAAATGCTCAAACAGACTGTGAACATCCACGACAAAGACATCGTCAAGCTCTATGAAACAGTCGCAAATCTACAGAAGAGTTTGGATGCAAAGTACGCTGAACTTCAAAAGATTTGCGAAGCACGTTTTGCCGAGCTCAGTGCAGCAGACGCCGCTACCCTTGATAAAATCGCAGCACTTGAAAAGACTATTGATCAGCTCGATGCAAAGATCGTTGCAGTTCAAAAGAAACTTCTGTCGCTCGAACCAATGAAGGACATCTTGAAAGATCTCACCACGAAGGTAACAGCACAAGGGGAAAGACTCACCTTGGCAGAAGGAAAGATCGGCGATCTGAGTGCAACACTTGACAATGCAGTTATGACGCTCGGTTATGTCTCTATCAAACTTGACAGGGCGCAGGAGAATCTGAACAAAGTTACAGACAGAGTCTCGGCACTCGAAGAAAAGGCAAAGATGATCGATGAAAACGCAAAAGCAATTGAAGCACTCAAGCAAGATCTTTCCAACAAGTTCTCAGAGCTCGAAGCAAAGTTTTCTGACTTTGCAGCGATGCACGACGAACAGATCAACTACGTGATGGATGAACTTGACAACGTCAACACTCAGATCGAAGAACTTCGTGATGGTTTGTTTGCTCTGAGAGAGGATACAGCTTCACAGTTTGCACAGACAACGACTTCTATTGAAAATCTCATGGTAAAGATCGAAGAACTTCAAAAGGCGAACAGTGCTCTCACAGGTGCTGTGATAGGTGCTATAATCGTTGCAGTTGCAGCCATGATCGTGGGTGCAATGTAAACCCCATCAGGGGTTTAAAAACAACACTTTTAAAGGTGAAGGAGGGTGTAAGAGTATGAAAAAACTTTTAGTGGTTCTGCTCGCTCTGGTAACAGTCGCAGCATTCGCAGCCGTGAACTTTTCTGGCTGGCTTGGCACTTCACTGGGTGTAACGTATGATGCCAGCAACGCAACAACAAGCCTTGATCTTGGTGTAACAGGTAGAATCGACTTCAGTGCAACTGGCTCAGAAGGTCTCACAGGATTCACACTGTCTGTTTCTCGCAGTGGAAGCAGCGTTGGAGAAACTCTTGAAATGATTAACACTGGCGCATCCGCATGGGCACCAGCGATGACCTGGGGCACTCAGATTTGGCAGAAGCTTTATGTCTCTGATCCTCTCACAGTGACACTCAGAGCAGGTTTACTGAGACGCGGCTTTAGCTACGTGACCGGTGCAAACTTCCAGTGGTATGTCACACCACCTTATTTCGTCAGCCGCAAACAGACACCTGCTTTGGCATTTGATTTTGGTATGAAAGCAGGAGATCTGTCTGATACTTTGGTCCTTTATGGATATTTGCCAAATGCAACCACAGCAGATTTTGATGTTTGGAACAGCATGAACTTCTCTTTTGTAACCCTGCAAGTCTTGGTTAAAGATATTCTGAGCAGCGCACAGGCTGGAACATTGCCAGGTATAGCTGTCGGTGGAAAAGTTGATCTGGCAAAGGCACTCAACATCAGTGCAGGAAGCCTGAGCGGTTATGCCTATTTGGAAGTTCCGACATCTGGTTTTGTTCCCAGCAATTACATGCTCGGTGTTGACTTTGGTATGGAGAAGTTCAACGGCAGCGTTGCATTTGCTGGCCCAAGCACACTTGGCTTTGCTGTGAACACAAGCATTCTTGATCCAGTAACGATTGGAGCAGAAGTTGCTCTTGATGTTACAGATATGTTGGCATTCAGTGCAGCAGGATGGGCAAGCTGGACACAGGATCTCATTTCTCACACGGTCTCCTTGGTCTTTGAAGCAGCTGATAAGACAACGACTATTTCTTGGGATATGTCTGTAAGCTTCTGAATGAGAAGTGATTTGTAAAGACCCCGGCGTATGCCGGGGTTTTATTTTTTGTGGTATATTCTTTCAGGAGGTGTTTGAATGCTGATCGTTGGAATAATCTTGGCGGTAGTCTTGATCTTGGTTTTCTGGTTCATTGGCATGTACAACTCTCTTGTTTCGAAGAAAAAGCGCGTTGAGAACGCTTGGAGTCAGATCGATGTACAGCTGAAAAGAAGGCATGATCTGATACCGAACCTTGTGAACTCGGTGAAAGGTTATATGAAATACGAAAAGGAAACGCTTGAAGCTGTAATTAACGCGCGCGCGAAAGCTGTAGCTGGTGGCTCAATTGATGATCGAATAAAGGCAGAGGGTGAGCTTTCTGGTGCACTGTCTCGCTTGCTCGCCGTTTTTGAAAGATATCCTGAATTGAAATCAAACCAGCAGGTGAGCCAATTGATGGAAGAGCTGACCAGCACAGAGAACAGGATCACCTACGCAAGGCAGTTCTACAACGATACCACGATGAAATACAACACCTCGATAGAGGTCTTTCCAACCAACATCGTCGCAAAGATGTTCAACTTCAAACCATTCCCGTTCTTTGAAGCGGCCGCAGCCGAGAAGGAAACACCAAAGGTGGATCTTTCTTTTTGAGGTGAAATATGGACTATCTTGTGATTCAGAAGAAGAATCTCAGAAAGACATATCTTTTGATCACGGTTTTTATGTCGATGATGGCATTTTTGGGGCTCATCATCGATGGTTTGTTTGAAACTTTCCCGATAGGTACGGTCGTTTTGCTCATCATAGCAGCGATTCAGGTGCTTGTGGGCACTCAATCTGGCGCCTCTTTGGTACTCAATTCAGTTGGTGCAAAGCCTGTTAACGAAAAGGAGCTTGAGGAAAAGCAGCTGAAAAACATCGTCGAAGAGATCTCGATCGCCGCAGGCTTGAAGACCGTGCCAAGGGTTTATGTGATGGAAGATGAGAATATCAACGCCTTCGCAACTGGCTTTAAAGAGCAAGACAGCGCTGTCTGTGTGACAAGAGGCTTGTTGAAAAATCTGAACAGAGAAGAGACAGAAGGCGTTGTTGCTCATGAGGTGAGCCATATACTCAACAAAGACACACTTTTGATGACGACGATCAGTGCGATCCTTGGCACGATGGTGTTAGTGCAGTTATTTGCGTGGCGTTCACTCAGATTCATGACCTTTGGCTATTCAAGGAGCCGATCGAGCAGGAAAAAAGGTAATGACGGAGGTGCATACATCATCTTTGCACTGCTTGTTATAGCGTTATTGGCAACGCTTTTTTCTTTCATTGGTCGATTAACCTTCTTTGCAGTCTCAAGGAGCCGTGAGTACCTAGCAGATGCAAAGGGGGTCGAATTGACGAGAAATCCATTGGGACTTTCAAGCGCTTTAAGAAAGATAGCAAAGACTCAAAGAGTGAAAGGCAAAGTAAAAGGTGCAACGAGTGCAACGGCGCATCTTTTTATCTCTGATCCACTCAAAAGGAACATTAACAACAAAGAAGGTTTTGTTGCAGACCTCTTCAGCACCCACCCGCCGATTCACAAGCGCATCGCATTGCTTGAGAACGTTTCACCAGAGGTTGTTTTAAGAGAACTTCAGCAGCTTTGATTTTGCAAGGAGGCTGCGTAGTGAAGAAGCTCTTTCTTTTGATGTTGTTTTTTCTCTCTTCTTTTTGCATGGCAAAACAATTGATTCTTGCAACGACAAGCAGTCTTTACAACACAGGACTCTTAGACAAACTGAAACCACTCTTTGAAAAGCAGTACAACCATTCTTTGAGTGTGCTTTCACTCGGGACAGGTTTAGCACTTGAATATGGTAAGAGGGGCGATGCAGACCTGTTGTTGGTTCATTCCATTGAGGATGAACTTGCGTTCATGCAGCAAAATCATGGCGTTCTGAGAGTGAGTTTCATGTACAACGATTTTGTGATCGTTGGACCAACTGAAAAGGCGGTCCCATCTTTCAACAGCGCTCAAGAGCTTTTCGAGTACATTTTCCAGAACAAAGTGAGCTTTGTGTCACGTGCCGATGAGTCCGGCACACACAAGAAGGAGATGCAGATCTGGAAAAGCTTGGGAAAGACTCCTTCTGGTAGTTGGTACATTCAAACAGGTCAAGATATGGCAAGAACGCTTTTGATCGCCAACGAAAAGAGAGCGTTCACTTTGGCAGACAGATCGACCTTTGTTGCTTTGAAGGACAGAATCGATATGAAGGTTTTCTTCGAGAACGATCCACAGCTGCTGAATATCTACAGCATCATCGTTGTAAATCCGCAAAAGAGCAGTAAGATCAACTACGAAGGTGCACTCGATTTTGTGAGGTTTATTCTTGATCCAAAGATTTTGAAAACAATAAAAGAATTCTCGGTGAATGGAACAAGGCTTTTCAATCTTCTCTTTGAACCAAGATGAGCGAGATATTTGAGATCTCTGTAAGATCGATCTATGTGAGTACTATGGCTACTTTCACGGCAGTGCTCGTTGCGGTACCTTTGGCATTGCTCGTAGACTTTTTCTCTTTTCGATTGAAGAAGCTCATCATCTTGGTCTTTCAGACTCTTACAGGTATTCCACCTGTCTTGGTTGGACTTTTGGTTTATCTTCTTCTTTCTCGCAGTGGACCACTCGGTGAGCTTGAACTTCTTTTCACCCGCGGTGCGATGATCTTTACGCAGTTTTTGATAGCAGTTCCGATTGTTTTCAGTGTGTCTTATTCTCACCTTTCCGCTGTGGATGAAAGAATTAGATTGATTATGAAGACACTCGGTGCCAGCAGTGTGCAGACTATGATGGGTATTTTGAGAGAGTCTTCGTTTGGCGTCATGAGTAGCATCTTAACTGCCTTTGGGAGGGTCATAGGTGAGGTTGGTGCGGTGATGATAGTCGGTGGAAATATAGCAGGTAGAACCAGAGTTTTGACGACTTCAATAGTTCTTTACACAAGTATGGGAAGGTTTGAAGAAGCGATCTTCTGTGGTGTGATATTGTTGATCATTGCCTTCACTGTGAATCTTGTGACAACAACTATTTCGACGCTGTTGAGGAGTAAGAGATGGTATACGAAATAGAAGAACTATCTTTCAGCTACGATTCGAAGTTCACACTCTTTGTTGAAGAATTCAAGATCGATCAAAAGATAGTCGGTGTGACTGGTTCATCTGGTGCGGGGAAGAGTACCTTTCTGCTGAATCTTGCCTTTCTGTACACTGGAAAATGGCGTTTGTTCAAGTTTAAGGGGAAGAACGTCACCGAAAAAGATCTTGCACATCTGAGAAGAGTAGTGACCTACGTACCACAGCATCCAGTTCTCTTCAGAAAGACCGTCTTTGAGAACATCGCCTATCCTTTGAAGATAAGAAAATACGCCAAGCGGGAAATACAGAAGAAAGTTCAAGTTATAGCTCAGAGACTAAAGATTGAAGATCTGTTAGACAAGAAATCGTGGCAGCTTTCTGGTGGTCAAGCAAAGAGGGTCTGTCTTGCGCGCGGTTTTGTTTTCGATCCAGAGGTTGTGCTTCTCGATGAGCCAACATCGGATCTTGATGAAGACAGCAAAAGATTAATCGAAGAGTTTATTCTACAAAATAAAAGCAATGTAGTGGTTGTATCACACGATAAAGAACAACTCTCGAAGCTCTGTGAGAAAATCTTTTTTATAGACAACGGTAGGCTTTACTAAAGATCAGAACCTCTCCTGGAAAGGAGAGGTTTGTCAACTTTCTAAGTACGGCAGAGTCGAATTGGCAAAGGGCATCAACAAGACAGTGCAATCTTTGTAATCTCTTACAGCATCACTGACAGCCTCTTGAACTGAATCATAAGGTTTCATGAAGATCTTTCTGACAGTTTCTTCTTTCATCTCTGAGCACAGGAATATCTTTGCCTTCTTGAGAACTTTGCAAAAACCGACTGCTTTGTGACCACCCAGAAGAAACTGCTCTTTTATCCATTTGAGTGGTTCATCTGGTGTCTCTGCCTTTTTCATCCATTCTTCGAAGGTTTTTTCTCCAAAACCTTCGCTGCACTCGGCAACCAAAACGATTGTTCCGCCATCTTTGACGGCATGAAATGCGTTGTCCAATCCTTTCTGTGCTTGATAGAGGTTTATGTCCTTTGGATAGCCACCAGGTGATGCAACAACTACATCGTATTTGTGCTCAATCTTTACTTTGTACATCATGTCTATGTACTTAACGCCTTCTCTGTGGGCGAGTATTGGATCACCCGAGACGATCTTCACAATTTCTTTTTTGCTGTTCAATACGGCGTTGACTATGAAACGTACCTTAGCCATTTTACCGGCTTCTTCTATGTCCTCTCTGACAGGGTTGTTTTCTATCTTTCCAGATACAGCACCGTCTAAGAGCATGTAAGAGTGGTTTGTCTCGATAGTCCTTTTGCTGCACACACCCGGCAAGAGTGCTTTGTTTCCACCGCTGTAACCTGCAAACCAATGAAGCTCCAAGTTCCCAGTTGCAATGATGAAATCAGACTCAGCAACCGGCTTGAAGACTTCGACGGGTGTACCTCTGCTCGTCTTTCCAATGTAGATGCACTGTGAGATATCGTGATTGATAGATTCAACCTTCTGAAAAAGATCTTTCCCAATGGCTTTTTCCATCTCTTGATCTGTCATCTTTCGATGAAATCCCAAGCCAAAGATGATCTTTATCTGATTTTCTTTCAAACCAGCGGTGAGAAGTTCATCTACTATCGGCGGTACGAGTATGTGTGATGGCGATGGTCTTGTGAGATCACTTACCAATATCACTACGTTCTCAGGTTTTTCTTTTTCGATGAATTCCTTCAATGGCAAGGTTCCTGTTGGATTTTTAAGAGTCTGCTTGATTTCCTCCACTGGATCTTTGAGTGCACCGAGTTCTCTATTCGGTTGAAGTACATCGACTTGCAGATCATCCGCTAGCTCCAGTTGAACGGTCTTTTGACCATACTTGAGTGTGAACTGCTTCATCTTCATCACCTTCACAGAGTTGGTTGAGTTAGATAGATGGCGAACTCGTGGTGTTTGAGTATCTCGGTCTTTGTCTTTTTGCCATTGAGCACCTGAATGAGTTCTGTGAAGAGCCTTTCACCTGCTTCTTTTATCGTTTCTTTTCCTTCAATTATTGTGCTCACGTCGATATCTATGTTGTCTTGCATCTTCTGAGAGGTTTTTGAGTTTGCGCAAACCTTTATTACTGGTGCGATTGGACAACCTGTTGGAGTGCCCCTACCCGTTGTGAAGATAACTATTTGTGCACCAGCAGAGACCATCCCAGTGACTGATTCAACATCATGCCCTGGGCTGTCCATGAAGAAGAGTCCTTTACCGGTGATGGGCTTTGCGTATTCTAAGACGTCTTGTATAGACCTTGTACCTGCCTTGTATATGGCACCAAGTGATTTTTCTTCCAAGGTTGTAAGACCACCTTGGATGTTGCCAGGTGTTGGATTCACACCTCTTATGTCTTCTCCACCTGCAAGTGCGCTTTTTTCACATCTTTCAACGAGCCTTAGAAGTTTTTCTGCCACTTTTTTGTTCACCGTTCTTTTTGCCAAGAGATGTTCTGCACCGATGATCTCTGTAGTCTCAGAGAAAACAACTGTTCCACCAAGATCTATCACTTTGTCTGCGACATATCCAACCACAGGATTTGACGCAATGCCGGAGGTTGTATCCGAACCACCGCATTCTATTGCAACAACAACGTCACAAAGATCAACCTGTGTTCTTTCCAGATTGCCAAGCTCTCTTATCATCTTGTTCATCAGATGAATTCCTTTTTGTGCTGTCTGAAGTGTTCCACCTTCTTCTTGAATGATCAGACACTCGACTGGCTTGTTCGCCTTTTTGGCTTGTTCAGCGATCTGTCTGGTTGGTATCGTTTCACAGCCTAAACCGATGTATAGAACACCAGCAACATTGGGATTTGAAGCCATGCCAACCAGGACATCGAAGACCTTTTCGTGATCTTGTTTCATGTGGTTGCAGCCGTGCTGATTGTCCAAGAAAACAGCACCGTCTATGTGGTTTGCGATCTCTTGGGCTGTCCTCGTTGCGCAGATCACCGTTGGGACGACCAGAAAGTGATTTCTAAAACCTACTTTATTGTTCTTTCTTTTGTATCCGAAGATCTTCACAGAGTATACCTCCTCACGCCACGTCTGCCTGATACGTTGTGTACGTGAACGTAATCTCCGATCTTTATATCTTCTGTCGCCACGCCTATCGGCTCACCATATTTGAAGATCTCAGAGCCTTTACTAATATCTCTTACGGCAAATTTGTGTCCAAAAGGTATGTCGTGGTTCAACTTTACCTTCAGTGTTCTATTCTCAAGATTCAGTTGAATCTCTTCGCCTTTTGAAAGGTTTTTCACAGCCGTTGCAACGTTGTCTTTTTCAGAAAAAACTATGGCATCCATAGGATGTACCTCCTCATGGGAGCTTTATAATCTTGGCATCTACCAGAACTCTTTCCATTATTCTTCCAGCTTTTATTCTCTCTTCGATCTTTTTTCTGAGCTCTTCATCGCTCAACGGTTTTTGTGCAACCTTTTGTTCGATTGCCTTCTTTGCGACAGCCATCGCTTCTTCCACATAGACTTGATCTTCTTCCATTGTGGGGACTATGTATTCTTCATGTATGCCTTTCCTGTATGCGAAATCTGCGATCGCTTGAGCTGCTGCTACGCACATTTCGTCTGTCACCTTTGTTGCTCTGACATCGAGCACACCTCTGAAGATCGCTGGGAATCCAAGAGAGTTGTTCACTTGGTTTGGAAAGTCGCTTCTACCAGTTGCAACTATTCTTGCGCCTGCCTCTTTTGCCTCCCAGGGCCAGATCTCGGGAACTGGGTTTGCGCCCGCAAAGACGATGGCGTCTTTGTTCATCGCTCTTACCCATTCTGGTTTTATCACCCCAGGACCACTCTTTGAGTATGCTATGCACACATCTGCACCTCTCAGTGCCTCCTCTATACCTCCATTAATGTTCTCTCTGTTGGTTTTGATCCACATCTGTTTGCTTATTTCATCCAGAGTCTGCGCCCTTTCTTTTGTGAGTATGCCCTTTGAATCACAGACAACGATATTTCCAAGATCAACGTTGACCTTTTCGAGTAACCTCAAGAATGCATAGTTGGCGCTTCCTGCGCCTATGACTGCGATCTTAACTTCGTCGATCTTTTTGCCAACTATGCGAAGCGCGTTGATCAAACCGGCGAGCGTTATAGTAGCGGTACCTTGTTGATCGTCGTGAAACACTGGTATAGACAGTTCTTCTTGAAGCTTCTTGAGCAGAGCAAAGCACTTTGGCTTTTCAACGTCTTCAAGGTTTATTCCCGCTATCGATGGCGAAAGCCATTTGCAGAACTGAACTGTTTCCTCTATCTGCGTTGTGCCAATGCACAAAGGTATTGCATCGACCCCACCAAGGTATTTGAACAGAAGCGCCTTTCCTTCCATGACAGGGAGTCCAGCCTCTGGACCAATATCGCCAAGCCCAAGAATTCTCGTTCCATCGCTTATGATCGCAATCGTGTTCTCTTTGTTCGTGTATTCGTAGACTTTTTCTCGATCCTTTGCGATCTCTTGGCATACCTTTGCAACACCCGGTGTGTACCATATGGCAAAGTCATCAAAGCTTCTGACCGGTACCTTGGGAGCGGTTTGGATCTTTCCTTTGTAGAACGGATGAAGTATCATCGCATCTTCAGAAGGTTTCTGCGCCTTCTTTAAGAGTTTCTCAACGTCTCTTTCGTACATCAGACATACCTCCTAATCAGAATAGTAGTCCTCTTGGTAGTGGAACAGTTAAAAGTTTTGCAAGCAGATACCAAAAGAGCAGTGCCGTAGCTGCAAAGCTGATTATGTTCACGAGTAGTTGTCGAAAACTTAGATTCTTTCCGCCGACCACGATCGATATGACTGTCATGAAGATGATGCTTCCAACTGTGAAACCAAAGACCCAGTCCATCAGATAAACCCAAAGGAAGGATAGTACGATTACTGTAATTATGTACAAAAGGTCCTTTTTTCCCAATTTCTGAGTCTTTTCTTGTTTTTTTGATTTCAATGTGGTGATCATCAAAGCTGTGCAAAGCGCAATCAGCAGGATCGAAACGATCTGTGGAAAGATGGCGGAAAGATAATTCAAATTTCTCGATTCAAACAGAAAAACGAACGCAAGAAGAATGAACACGGCGCTCACGATTAAATTCGATTTCATTGTCTGTCACCTGCCACAGAAGGAGCCTGTTTTCTGATCATGGGCCAGAGCAGGAACAACACAGACAGTACTATGAGAACCCACGAGATTGGGCGAATGAAAAAGATCGTCCAGGGATAATCGAGTTTTCTTCCCATCAGTAAACCCTGAGTGAACCCTGTTTCGGCGATGGGTCCTAATATCAGTCCAAGTGTGATCGGTCCTGCCTCGAAGCCGAATCTTTTCAATATATAACCAAGCACACCAAGTATGAGCATGGTGTAGACATTGCTTATATCGTTCTGAACACAGTATGAACCAATCATCGTTAGCAACAAGATTACAGGAACAATAACATGTATCGGTATTTTGTAGATCACTTTGGTCATTCCCCTGCCGAAGAGCAATCCAATGGGTACCATGAGTAAGGTTGCGGCTAACACACCAACTATGAAGGTGTAGACAACATCGGCACGGGTTGTGAAGAGTTCTGCACCAGGTCTCAGTCCTTGTATCAAGAGCGCTCCATACAAGATTGCATCAACGGGTGTTCCAGGTACACCGAGAGTCATCAATGGGACAAAACCACCACCCACAGTGGCGTTGTTCGAGGCCTCGGTGGCTATGACCCCTTCTGGTATGCCTGTGCCGAATCTTTCTGGGTGCTTTGATGCCCTCATTGCCTCACTGTAGGAAACCAAATTTGCGATGTTTCCCCCCGCACCTGGCAGTACACCAATTATGAAACCTATCACAGAAGCTCTGATGAGATCTACCTGTCTCTTCATGACATCTACGAAGGTCTTAGTTATGGTCCCTTTCTCCACCTTCGCTTCCACAAAGAGTTGTTTTTGACCTCTTTGCACAATCATGTTTATGACCTCAGGAATACAAAACAGTCCAACCAGCGCAGGTATCAATCCAAATCCTGATATGAGATATGAAGATCCGAAGATGAACCTGACATTTCCACCTACAGGGGCTACACCCACGAAGCTGATCATCATGCCTATGAGCCCACCGATAAAGCCCTTTAAAGTGTTGCCACGAGACAAGGACGATATGACTGTCAAACCGAAGATACCCAACCAGAAGTATTCTGGTGGTCCGAATCTCAGTGCTATCGTTGCAAGCATCGGGGCAAATATGAGAAAACAGATCATACCGAACAATCCACCGTACAAGGATGAGTACGTCGCTATCAAGATCGCCTGCCACCCTCTGCCTTGCTTTGCCATGGGATGACCATCAAAGGTCGTGCCTATGTTCGATGGTGTACCAGGTGTTCTGAGCAAGATCGCCGAAAAGCTTCCTCCGTATATCGCAGCCATGTACAGAGAGCCAAGAAAGACCAAGCTCTCAGAAGGCGTCATCCAGTAAGTCAACGGCAAAAACAAAGCCACTCCCATCGTGGCACTCATACCTGGCAATGCACCTATTATTAAACCTACACTGACACCACCGATCATCAGAGAAAAGATCTTTACTGAGAAGATCTGCGGTATGGCATTCAAAAGATATTCGAAACTTGCCATCTGTGGTTTTTCCTCCCTTCAGGAAACCCGCACCTGAAGGTGCGGGAGGGAATTACTTACCCATCTTTTGGGTTTCATCCCACAGTTCTTTGTAATAAGGTATGAGTTTTGCCACCAATTCTTTTGCCTGAGCTTCGTTGTAATCTTCCAGAACAAAACCAAGTTCTTCCATCTTTGATCTAACCTCTGGGTTCTTGTTCACCTCAGCGAAGGCAGCTTCGAGTATTCTCTTGATCTCTGAAGGTGTTCCAGGGGGTACAGCCACACCGCGGAAAGCCTTTTCAACGACGTCGTATCCAAGTTCTCTGAAGGTCGGAACATCAGGCAGGAACGGCACTCTCTGCTCTGTAGCTACAGCGATAGTCCTGAGCTTGTCTTTGTACTGCACAGAGACAGTTGTGTAAGTCATCAGGGCATCAACATTTCCACCCAGCAGAGCTGGCACAGCTGTTCCTGTACCAGTGAACGGGATGTAGGTCAGATTAAGACCAGCAACTTTGGCAAGCCTCAATGTGGCAAAGCTGTTCGCAGTCGGTTGGCCACTACCGCCGATGAGCACAGATTTCTTTCCTTTTGCCATTTTCAAAAAATCGTCGAAATTCTTGATGGGACTGTCGATAGGTACAACCAAAGTGCACGGAGTTGTCTGGAAAAAGTATATGTTCTCGATCTGTTCGGTCTTGTACGGCACTCCACCTTGAATTGGTTGAAGTATTGTGTGAGGCAGGTTCGTTCCGTAGATTGAATATCCATCTGGTGTAGCTCGATTGACCAGCTCTGACCAACCTGTTGCTCCGCCACCACCAGGTTTGTAAGTAATAACTATGGGTACACCGAGGATCTTTTCCAGGTAAGGTTGTTGAATTCTTGCTGTGATGTCTGACTCTCCACCCGGATCAAAACAGATCACATAGGTGATAGGTTTTGTTGGAAAATCTGCCGCGAAAACTAATGAAAAAGTTGAAAGGAGAACACAAAGAAACCAGACAGCCTTTCTCATACTGACACCCTCCCTTAAGTGGATTTAGCTTATCTAATATTCTATCTCTTTTATAAGCATAGCTGCAAAACACCTTTATGGCATCAAGGAGTGAATTTGTCAGAATCTTTGCTTTGAGGCCCTGTGATCAACAGATTTTGTCTTTTTTCTTCTTATTTCGCATTCTTGTTCGCTCTAAGAACCATCTGAGAGATAAAACTTAACCCCGCTCTCGGCGGGGTTAGAAACTTGTTTCGATCATTATGCACTTTCCTATTGAGTATTCTGAATCTGTGCTTTTAAGAAAGCTTTCGATTTCCTTTGATCCAGCGCCTGGCTGAAACCAAAATCTTCTAAAACCAAACGACACAGCCTTTTGAAGTTCTTCAAGACCTCTTTCTGGAGGAATGACAAAAACCAAAAGCTCGGTATCTCTTGGCAACTGTTCAATGGTCGTGAAGGATTTTATACCATCTACTGTTACGCCTTTTGGGTTGACTGGAAAAACCTCAAAACCCTTGCTGCGCAAATCTCTTACAATCTTATTGCCGTATTTCTGTTCATTTTCACTCGCACCGATGACTGCGATTTTCTTGAACTCTTTGGGGTTCACCATATATCACCCCCACTCATACAGTAACACGTTCAAGAAGACCGTTTCTTTGCATTGCGTTCTCAAGGATGTGCAGAACCAGATCTTCGTACGCAAAACCGGCGATTTCAGCTATTCTGGGCAGGTCTGAAAATCCCTTTGCCATTCCAGGAAGTGGGTTGATCTCAAGGAAGTATGGGTTCCCGTCTTCTTCAGATACCCTTAAATCCATCCTCGCTACATCCTTAACTTCGAGGGTCTTGCAGATCTTGACTGCCATGTTCTTGAGTTTCCTTTCCTGTGCCGAGTCAATCTTCGCCGGACAGGTGTAATCCACGTAATAGTCAGAGTTTTTCTTGACTTTGTAGCTGTAGAATTGTTTGCCATGTTTGAAGTGAATTTCCATTATGGGTAAAACTCGGTACTTGTTGCCTTCTTGTAGAACGCCGATCGTGAACTCTCTACCACGAATGAACTCTTCCACCAAGACTGGTTCATTGTAGATAGAAAACAGTCTGTCGATTTCCTTCTTGAATTCTTCGTAGTCGTGTACAAGCCCAGTTTCTGAGATCCCCTTAGAAGAGCCTTCGGCATTGAGTTTCAAGATCAAAGGAAATCTCATGTTTTTCCTCAATTTCTCTTGTGGTGATCTGATGACTTGAAAACGTGGGGTTTTGATGTCTTTGGTTAAAAGGATCTGCTTGGTCAGTGCTTTGTCAAGACAGACAGCAAGTGTTGTAGCATCTGAACCAGAGTATGGGATGTTGTAGAAAGAAAGTATTGCTGGAACTTGTGCTTCTCTTGCCCTGCTGAAGGTACCCTCTGCAAAGTTGTAGACGATGTCGATCTTCTCAGATGTCAGAATGGGAATGAACTTTTCAGGTACAGCCTCCATTAGAATAACTTCGTGTCCACCACTTTCGATAGATCTCTTGATGTCCATGACAACTTCCATGCTGTCGTACTCTGCTTCCCAGTCCTCGACGTCCGGTCTAATTCCTCTGGGTAAGTTATAGGCTAACCCCACCTTCGTAAAAACCACCTCCATGGTTTTGTTCAATCAGATTATCACGCTGTTGATGAGCAAAAATCATTTCAACAATGTTCTGTTCAGTTGAGTTTGTGTTAAGAAAAAGGGGCAGATAACTGCCCCATACTTTGCTGATCACAGTACAGCACTCATGGTACATCGACATAGAAGAGGTATTTTCTTTCATTTCCTGCATAATCTTTCAAGATTATCTCTATCGTTGAATCAACGGCTATGTTCACTTGGCTCGAAACACTGTAATTCTGTGATGTACCCGATTTAGTCCAACTATTTCCCGAAGAGGTTTGCTCGCCGTTCACAAGAATCTTGCAGTTATTCCAGTCGATGTACAGTTCGTTCACATCGAAGGTCAAAGGTTTGTTGCCTGTTGTGAGTGTCACTGTGGCATCCTCTGTGACGTTAGTATTTTCGATTCTTACGTTGCTTATCTGAGGTTCTTGGTTGTCATAAACAATGCTCATCGCTTTCTCGGTTTTGTTCGATGCTTGATCGTACGCGGTGAGTTTTACCGTGTTTGATCCGCTATCTAAACCAACATTCTGTGCACCAGAGATTGGGCCACTGGCTATTATGGTCGTTGAACCTTTTTGCAGAACGATGTGAGAAAAGTAACCATCTGTGACTTGCCAGCTAACTTCAACAGTTGCATAATTCGTGTAATAAACGTTGTTAACAAAGATGGGAACGTCACATGTAAATAAATCTATTCTCGGTGCTAATCTATCGATATCAACTGTTTGTGATTGGCTTTTTGAATTACCTGCCCCGTCAAATAATTCGAAGGTGAACACCTTTTGTCCTTCGTAATTTGCAGGTGTATTGTACTGCCATTGTGTTGTGGTCTGCCCCCACTGTAATGGTAGTGTTTGAAGAGGTGTTGATCCTTCAGAAACATCGATTTTTGATCCCCAGGTGAGGTTGTCTGAGAAATTCAGGTTGAATGTGATCTGTGTTGCAGACGATACACCTGTAGGTTCAAAGTCCACACTCAGAGTTGGTTGAATTGTGTCGTAGTAAAGTGTGCCGGCGTAATTTGCAACATTACCTGCGATGTCTTTCAAGTAAAGCGAGTATTCGGCTGAGGTGTTTTCATTTAAACCATGTTCAAAGGTCAGTGTGTTTGGTAAAGGATTTATTGTATTGCCATTTACTCTCATGAAGGCTTCTGTTATTTTGGTAATTTCATCGATTTGCAGAGTGACTGTGTTTTGGTTTGTATAAAGTCTGCCAGAGTCACTCAATAAGGCTGGTGGCCTGTTGTCGAATATGACATTTGCAAAAGATCTTGAGTCAGTCTGTTGAGAATGATTCTCTGCATGATCGTAGACTTGTAAACCGACTTTATGTTCTCCGTTGGTATAACTACTTGTATTCAGGGAGAATTTGAATTTGAATTCACCATCCTCATACACCGGTGATGTGATCATTGCCCTTTGCACATCATCGACATACAGTATCACTTTTTGTACATCGTAAGGTACATCTGTTCCGCTTATCTGGGCTATGACATCTATAGAACCTCTGTAAACTTCTTTGCCCAAGAAGGTCTGAGCCGCCGGAAGCTGTATGGTGACTACAGGTGATCTTCTGTTATCTATCACCACCGAAAGCTGTCCTGCCCCAGTTGCACCGTTTGTTGTAGTCGCTATTGCTTCGAAGATAGTTACACCATCTGGGTATGACGTCAAAGGTATGTTCTCAAAAGTCCAGCTGTTGGTCGCGAGATCTGATTTTTCACCGATCTTTTGTTTGTTACCTGTGCTATCTGTGATGAAAAGTTCTACGCTGGATATGGGTTCTGTGTTGTCCAAGAAACTCACTTTGACATCTGTGAAGCTTCTGAGTATCTTCATGCCACTGGTATTGGTTCCATCGTACTTACCTTGCGGTATATCTAAGTTCACTATTGGCGGCGTGAGATCTTCAACGATAACTTGTTGCTGGGCTATCAAATAGCGGTTGTTGAAGACATCGACAGCTTCGAGGTTGATGTTGAATCCACCAACTTGCGCTGGTGTGAACATTGAAACATCTTGATTGTTTATGAACAGTTCTTTGGGTATGTTACCAGTAGTGTATTCGTAGAGTTTCTTGATCGTTTCATCGTAGTCATCTCCATTTGTTTGACTGTCCACTATCTTCAAGCGAACCTCTTTTATACCCGTATCGTCACTGACTTTGAACTGACTGTTGTTGTTCAAAGAACCTCTGATCTGGATCAAAAGTTGCGCACCCATGTCATAGACAGTTGATGATGGATATAGTTGCATGGTTCTAAAACCTTCTACTGTTGGCGCGGTTTCCTCGCATCCGTAGATTGTGAAGTTTCGAACAGTTGAGTTGTTGTCTAAATCTGTCACGACAATTCTGAAGATGTTTTCATAAGGATCGAGGCGTGTGATAGTGTAATTGAGAGTAGTATTATTGCTAGAAACGGCTATGTCATTATAAGAACCAGATATTCTCTTCTGAAGCCTGATGCTTGCCACCCGTCTGTTGTCGGTTGCCTCAATCTCTATGTTTGGACTAGCTGACATCAGTATTTCGTAGACAGCACCTTCTGTGATATCTTGTGTATTGATCTTGGCTTTTGTTATCGTTGGAGGTTCAGTATCAATGACTGTAACAGTTGTGGTTGCACTTCCTTTTTCACCTTTTGATGTTTCTGCCTTAAAGGTTATAGAGTAGCCACCTGGTTCTGTGAAAAAGGTTGAAGGGACAGTCGCTTCATAAATGTTGTAAGTCGAGCTTGTCGCAAATGGGGTAGGTACACCAATTGTTAGGCTTCTGTTGGCGTATCTTATTTCGAATTCTTCGCTCTCGGTTAAGTAAATACTTGCTTTCACCCTGAGCCTCAAGTCATAACCACATTGGTGTATTTGACCAGGTAGAGGTTGTTCAAAGACGACCCCAAGGTCTAATATGTTCACCGAGACGGAAGTTGCATCAGACAGATTTACATCGTTCTTGTAGTAGAAATCTATCCTATACTCACCAGATGATTGAACAGCCCAGTTTGCAGTGAAGGTGTAAACAGGTCCATCACCAGTGGGACTAACAGGTATTCTTTCATCGACAGGTCCTTTTACATCAAAGTACGCTGTGGATGGTTTGTTCGTATCAACCACCTGTGCGTTCAATGACAGGCTCATATTCTCTGCAAAAGGTGTTCTAAAGCCATCTTGCGGTTGGAGGATCTTTGCAATTGGTCTTGAAGTAACCACAGTCACCGAACCGGTTGCCTCTGCGGTGAATCCTTCTGTGTCGATGACTACCGCTTTTAGATCCTGAACTCCGAGTGTAGTTGCAATCCAGTCCCATTCAAAGATATTCACGGTAGGTTTTATAGAATCACGTTTAATTCCATTCACATAGAAATCGCACTTACTCAGACCAAGATCGTCCTGAGCAACAATTTTGAAGTGCACTCTTTCACCTTGATCTAACAGTGTGGGAGCATACGAGAACTCTTTTATCTTTGGAGCTTTAACTATGTAAGCCTCATCGACAGGGAATTGACCTTTCTGTGAAGAGCTATTACCAGAGGTGTCGCTGGCAACGATGATTACCTCGTATGTACCTTTTTGAGTAAATGCTTCTGTCAGTGTGAAGACGCCCCCGCCGATTGTAGAAGCCTTCAACGGTCCTTTGTTTTCAGGACCATTGAAATAGAAGGTGACCTCCTGGACCTGCACGTTGTCTGTCACAAAGGCATAGAAGGTGTAAGCTTCGTTGATAGGAACACCATAAGGTGGTGTGAAATATATCACTGGTGCTTCTGTGTCCACTACTGAAACATTTATCGTATAGAATGCCTCGCTGGACTCATTCGAATCATCTTTTGCGACTGCCTTAACCTTGTGGATACCCTTTACTGCTGTCCACTCGTGTTTGTAAGGTTCTTGTGTGAAGGTTCTCACAGCCACGTTGTCTATGTACAGGACAACCTGTGTCACCTTCGAGTCGTCGGTCGCTGTGATAGTTATTTCGACTTTTTCTCCTTCTTTTGGTGTTGGTTTGTCCACCTCTATGAACACAGAGGGGGGCAAGTTAGTACCAATCTCTATCGAGGCTGTCTTTGTAGCGTAGTTGTTTTTCGAGTCATAAGCTGTCACTGAAAAGCTGTAAGGGTTTGTTGTACCAACATTTCTTGTCACAGTCCAGATAAGCTGTGTTGCTGGTGTTGTGGGCACGTAGACCGTTTCACGACCATCGTTGAAGACGATTTTCGAAACGCCACTTTCGTCAGTTGCAGAAACTGCTATATTCACAGCGGTCCCAGGCTTAGCCTTCTTGACGAGATCTGGAAACTCTATCTGTGGACCTGCTGTGTCACCAGCTGCTGAAACATTCAGCGTCAAGTTAGATGAATTGTCGTTTCCTTCGTTGTCGATCGCATAGGCTTGCAGTTCGTATGTGCCGGCTTGAACTTGAAAGGTGTATCTGTTGTTCGTGAGCTGAACCTCTTTTTTGTTGACTCTCAGCCCAACAACTCTGATGCCGCTTTCTTCATCTTGTGCTGAGACAATAACCGTGACGGTCTCGCCTGGCTGAACACCTTTCGGTGTGTAGTCAACAGAAACCGTCGGTTTAGTCAGATCTCTGGTTCTGAAAGAGCCGACTATCTTGCTGGTCGAATTGCCTGCTCTGTCCAAGACAACAACCTTCAGCGTGAACGATCCAAAGGGAGCTGGGATACTTATTTGCCCAGTCTGTGTTGTCTTGAGTATTAACTTGTCGTTTGCGTATATCTCTACCGAACCAATACCGCTTTGATCAGTAGCGTTAATGTTTAAAACAATACTCTCTCCAGCTATGTCGGTGGTCTTAGAGATTGAAACCTCCAAGGTAGGTGGTATCTTATCAAGCATCGCGCAAGATGCAGCAAGAAATATTATGGTGAAGAACAAAATTGTTTTCTTCATCATCTCACCTCGAGTAAGAACTGTAAATTTCCACTTTGGTTTTCATAGATATCTGCTATGCCGCTGGGTAACAAATAATATCTGCCTTGGGTCAGTGAGGTTGCACCAACGTAGCTCGCTTCTTTGAGATCATCTGAGACACTCTCTTGAACCAAGATTATCGTTTTGATCGGGTTCACATTAGGAAATTCATTCGACGAAACTATCACCGAGATCGTGCCACCTTGTTTTACAGCTGTATCGTCGGAGATCGTTATTCTCACACCGTAATATCCAGCCTCTATGCTTGTGAATTCGTCGGTCTTCAGCTGTGCATTCCCCACTTTGAAAGATACGATTCGTGGTGGCTTGTTATCCTGTACATCTATTTGAATGCAGTCTACCCCTGTTCTGCCATCGGTTGTTTCTAAAAGTACTGCCAGAGTGTGCCTTCCAGAAACTGCACGCCAACAATACGAAAATGCCGTTCCTTGTGACATGAGTACTCCATCTACGTAGAAAGAAATCTGTTTGACCAAAGTTTCCTCTGTTTCCGCAGTGAGTTGAACCAAATCTGCGGGACTTGGATTTGAATTACTGATTGTTAAACGCACAGACGCAGGACCTAACCCGACGGCAAAGTAATCACCTTGAACGGTCGATTTCCCACGAACATCTTTCACCGTTACCACAACAGCTTGCAATCCCGGATCGAACTTTCCAAGGTTGACTGAGAACTGTGTAGATTTCGTTTTGCTCAGCTGTGTTTCATACTGTACAGTGCCGTTGCATTCGACCGAGATAGACGAGAGTTCTGTGTCATCTTGCGCATTTATTTTCAAAATGACGTTTTCTTCTACAGAGAAGAATTTTTTTGGATAACTTATCTCTAAGGTCGGAGCAGAGATATCAACTGGATAGACTGTTAGTGTAGTTGATGTGGCAGTTTTTGCAAAATCGCTGGTTGATAAAATGATACTGAGCGGGTATTCACCTTCTTCTAGTGCAGGTAGCTCGATGACGATGGGATTGTCTATAGTTTGAACCTGGCTTGAAAGAGACCCAACTTTTGCAACTGCTTTTATGAGCCTGCTTTCTTTGTCTTGAGCATCAATCGACAGATAGATGCTGGAGCCAGCTTCTGGGAATGTTGGCAGAACTTTTATTTGATCTATGACTGGTGCGGTTTTGTCAAGGACTGTAACAACGGTTTGTGTGGTCTTTTTTTGTCCGAATATATTTTCAACGTACCCTTCGATTATGTACTCTTTTGCCTCGGTTGGAACCCACTGGTACTCAAGTGGTAGTCTATCTCCATTTTGAACAGTCTTCCCGTCTACACTTATTGCAGCCAGTGTTATTCCAACATCGAAGGATGCTGACAGTCTCAGCGTAACGGTACTGTCCGGTGTTGGAGCAGATGGGTCAACAGACAAAGAAATAGTTATATCTGACCTCTGCTGGCATGAAAACAGAAGCAGAACGATGACTAACATCGCAAAGAAATACCACTTCATGAACGCACCTCTTTCTATATATTTTATCGTATAGCAACAGTATTCCTTGACAGGAGGCTATAATAATCTCGGGGTGAAAGCTGTGAACATAGTGTGGTTTGCGGTCTTTGTGGTTCTGTTCTTTGCACCATTTTTCTATGTTTACACAGATGGTGAGTTCACCCACAGAGAACTGGCTTACCCCGATAGCCACTTTGTGAGAATAGACGACCTTGAGATTCATTACAGAATCTACGGTGATGAGAGTAAATACATGGTCTTGCTTTACGGTTTTGGTTCAAGCACCTACAGTTGGCATAAGGTTGTTGATAAGCTTTCTGAGTACTATACAGTTGTCTCTTACGACAGACCAGGCTTTGGTTTGACTGAGAGAAGATTTGATTTGAAGTACAATCCATATACAAACGAATACCAAGTAGAACTTTTGAGAAAGCTGCTCGAACACTTAGGTATCTCCAAGGCAACCTTAGTTGGTCATTCAGCCGGTGGCTTTATAGTATTGAAATTCGCACTCACTTATCCTCAGATGGTTGAAAAGATCGTTTTGATTGATCCAGCGATAATCACAAGAGGTGGCGTCAACGATTTTGTGAAAGTTCTTTTCAAAATACCTCAAGTGAATCACGTTGGGCCCGATGTAATCGCACGATTGATCACTCGATCCTATGGTGAGAATCTTTCGCAGATCTATTACGACACCTCAAAGTTAAGCGAAGAGGATAAAGAAGCCTATTTGAGGCCCACAAAAGTTCTTGGTTGGAAAAAGGCATTTTGGGAATTTGTAAGATCTTCTGAGTATGAGGACATAACTCCTCTGCTTTCAACAATAGACAAAGATGTTCTAATAATCCACGGCAGAGAGGACAGAGTAATTCCTCTTCAAGAAATTGAGGAATTGGCGAAAAGATTTAAGAATGCAAAGCTTTGTGTGATAGAAGATTGTGGCCATATTCCACAGGAAGAGTGTCCTGAGCAGTTTCTTGAATGCTTGATAGATTGAAAAAGTTCAGAAGAATCACTTTTTGGTAATTCACATTTCTGTAACTAAATCTGCCGTTGGGGTGTGTATAATCTCTTTTGTGCTCCCGCTTTGCCGGAGGTGGGCAAAGCCATTAGGCCGAGGGAGGAGATGTGTGATGGAAAGAATTTATGAGAGTATGTTCATCATGGATTCTCGATTGAAAGTCGAGGAAAGAGAAGCGCTTGTCGAAAAAGTAAAGAACATCATCGTAGAGCGTGTTAAAGGAAGTATTCAGACGGTTAACCGCTGGGGCATAAGAAAACTCGCCTACCCAATCAATCATCAGGTTGAAGGAGATTACACCGTTTTGTTGTTCAAAGCCCCGACTACAGACTTAGACAAGCTTGAAGAATTCTTCAGGGTGACTCCTCAAATTCTGCGTTGGCAGACCTTCAGAAGAGAGGACCTCGAGAAAAAAGAAAGGAAAGAGCAAGCCCAACCTGAAGAAAAGAAGGAATGATTATTATGTCATACTACAACAAGGTGATCCTCATCGGGAGGATAACCAGAGATCCAGAGATCAGATTCACCACCTCCGGTAAAAGTGTTGCAAACTTCAACCTTGCCGTGAATCGACCGGCGAGAACAGATCTTCCAGAGGATCAACAAACAGCAGACTTCATAAAAATAGTTGCATTCGACAAACTTGCAGATTTCACAAAGACATATCTGAAGAAAGGGCGATTGATCCTGGTTGAAGGCGAGCTCAGGTTACAGAGATGGCAGGCAAAGGATGGAACGAACAGGACGACAGCCGAGATTTGGGCAAGGGACATAAGATTCATGGAGAAGAAGACAGTCGAGGAAGATGTCGTGCCAAAAGAAAACTCTTATTCAAGAGAAGAAGACGAAATATTAGCACCACAAGAGCACGAAATCGATGAGCACGACCCAGATGAACCACCATTTTGAGGAGGTGTGAATAATGGCACAACAACAGCAACAGAAGAAGAGAAGAAAGAGAAAGGTCAAAAAATGTAAACTCTGTGAGATGAAGGTTGATTACATCGACTACAAGGATATTCGCCTTCTCAGTGAGTATCTCACAGATAAGGGTAAGATAATACCAAAGAGAGTCACAGGAAATTGTGCAAAACACCAGAGAATGGTGAAGACTGCTATAAAGCGTGCAAGACACATGGCACTGTTGCCATTCATAAAGCTTTGAAACTCTAAGCTCTTGAAGATGAGAGGGACTTCGTCCCTCCATTTCTTTTTTGAGGAGGCTGAGTTGTTGTGAAGAAACTTGCTGTAGTAGCGATAGGCGGTAACGCGGTGAACAGGCCGGGAGAAAAACCAACGGCAGAAAACATGTTCAAAGCGCTTACAGAGGCAATGGGATATCTTGTTGAAATGCTTGACGAGTACGATGTGGTAATCACCCATGGCAACGGACCTCAGGTTGGCAATATCTTGATCCAACAAGAGATGGCAAAAGAGGTCATTCCACCTTTTCCAATCGATGTGAACGACGCGCAAACTCAGGGAAGTCTCGGGTACATGATAGCCCAAGCCCTCAGAAACAATCTTGCACGGAAAAACCTATCGCGTGAAATTGCGGCAGTTGTCACTCAAATCGTTGTTGACAAAAACGATAAAGCCTTTCAAAATCCAACTAAACCAGTCGGACCATTTTACACAAAACAGGAAGCAGAACGACTTGCAAGAGAAAAAGGATGGATCATGAAAGAGGATGCGGGAAGGGGATACAGAAGGGTTGTTCCATCGCCAAAGCCACTTGAGATAGTAGAAAAGGAAGTAGTTAAAATGCTTCTGAAAAACGATGTGATAGTCATTGCCGCCGGTGGAGGTGGAATACCCGTAATCAGAGAAGATGGCGCTTTGAAAGGTGTGGAAGCCGTGATAGACAAAGATAGAGCCAGCGCACTTCTTGCAGTCGAGATCGATGCAGATTTGTTCATAATACTCACCGGTGTTGAAAAGGTGTCGTTGAATTACGGAAAACCAAACCAAGAAGATTTGGATGAACTGAGCGTTGATCAGGCTCAAAGGTTTCTAAAGGAAGGTCAGTTCCCAGCAGGAAGCATGGGACCAAAGATAGAATCGGCAATAGATTTTGTAAAGACTACAGGAAGAGAGTGTATTATAACAGACATGGCGAAGATAGAGTTGGCTTTGAATGGCGAAACCGGTACTCGAATAAGAAACTGAATTCAAAGGGGCACATTTGTGCCCCTTTTTTACTTCATAGCGATGACCCTCACCAGGTGTGCGCCTGCCTTCTCGAGGATCGTCCAAAACCCAGCAGCCTTGAAGGCAAGTCTATGCCGAGCATTTTCAAGACAAAGAGGCGAGAATCCTCACCTTTTTAAAGTGGAAATGAAAGGCTCTGACCTTGAATTGACTATACGACATCTTTCACATGATTCTTTCCTGACAAATAAAATGCTGTATATTATATACCACACGTATGCGCGAGAGCAATTTAATCCACGTAAGTGTAGAAAGGTAAAGCTGGCGAAAAAGGATTCAAGATTGCTTTTTTAGATCTTCACCGTAAAAGGTCAGAAATTTCTGAAAGAGATGGCAAATCTTCGGGAAAGTAGTGGCTTTAATGTTGACTTTTCTTGAGTGTTTATCCGGCACATGCTGGAATGACTTATCGAAAAAGAGTCGTTCAAGAAAAGGGTTTTTCTAGATCAAAATGATGTATGCATTCGGTGATGGTTTTGTAACTCTTGATTTTTCCAAATGATGTAGTAAAATACTTATTGGCACAAGCGGGTGTAGCTCAATGGTAGAGCATCGGCCTTCCAAGCCGAGGGCTGCGGGTTCGAATCCCGTCGCCCGCTCCAGCGCCCGTAGCTCAATAGGATAGAGCATCGGACTTCTAATCCGAGGGTTGTGGGTTCGATTCCCGCCGGGCGCACCAGCGTGGTGACCATAGCTCAGCTGGTAGAGCGCCTGACTGTGGATCAGGCGGCCGCGGGTTCAAATCCCGCTGGTCACCCCAGGACGCGCGCCTGTAGCTCAATGGATAGAGCGTCGGACTTCGGATCCGATGGTTGCGGGTTCAAGTCCTGCCAGGCGCGCCAATCCCCTGGTCAACGTAGCTGAGAAGGTGAAGTTGTTTTTCTAAAGGAGGTAGAAAAGATGGAAGTACTGAAGGTAGCCTCTAACTCTAATCCTAACAAGGTCGCAGGTGCTCTTGCGGGTATGATCAGAGAAAGTGGTAAGGCTGAACTTCAAGCGATTGGTGCAGGTGCCGTGAATCAAGCAGTCAAAGCAATCGCAATAGCCAGGGGTTATTTGGCACCAAGCGGAGTCGATCTTGTCAGCATTCCTGCCTTTACAGATGTCGAGATCGACAAAGAAACAAGAACGGCTCTGAAGTTTATAGTCTTTCCAAGAAACTGAGAATGAAGTAAGATGAAAAAGCCCCGCGTAATGCGGGGCTTAGTTTTTTATTCTACCAACCTTATACACCTGAAGACGGCATTTTGCTATTTGAACTGATAAATGGCATCTGTCACAGATGAAATCCTTTGCTGAAATTCTTTGTTCAGATAGTCGACCTTCAATGCCACTTCGTATGTCTTTGTCAGAGTCCCTATGGCATCCAAAGCTTGGTAGAGAGTTGCTAAAGCTTCTTTGATCTCTTTGAACTCAGGATAGCGAACTTCAAGTAATTTCAGAAGATCGATGACGAGTGGTATGGTTTCTCGAAAGACCAAAAGAACACTTTTCCAATCATCGATCGGTTTTTTGTCTGTTAAAGCCTTGTAAGAGATGTCAAAAAGAGTTCCCATCAAGTTTTTTCTCATCTCTTCAAAGCTCTTTCTTATCAATGCAGAACGCTCGTAGAAGTTCCAGTAATTTTGATAGTTCTCTTGCACAAGCGTCTTCGAAGTGTTCAAAAGTCTGTAGAGTTCCTCTTCCAGGTGAGAAGTGAACTGTGGGTATATTAAGTCGTTTTTCACAAAGGAACGAGAGACCTGGCTTATTTGGCTTGGGCTGAGCTGTTGTTCTACCCAGGTTTTGACATTGCCCTTGAAGAAAGAAAGAATCACCTCCGGTTGTGCCACAACTTCGAGCAGTTTGTTGTAAACTGCGTTCATGATATCGTCGATCAACTCGTCTCGAACGTACTTTGCCAGCCTATCTATCAGTTGTTCAATCGTCACATTCGCAGCAATGCCAGCCCAGTTGCCTGTGACTATGTCTATGAAGGTGTTTACAGCGTCCAAAATCAAATGTTTAGCAGATTCGAGCTTCCCGATCACTTCACGTGCCTTTCTCACCATATCTGTGGCTTTTTGAACTATTTGTTCTATGTCATGCGTTACTCTGTCTTGAGTTGTGCAGGCATATCCGACCATGTTCACCAGAGTACCAACGCCGACGTAAAATCTCTTGATTGCTTCCATTTCAACAAGTGTTATGCCGTCCTCACAGATCTCGTCTAACCACTTCGATGCTTCTACCGCAAAAGATTTCATTTTGTTCGTCGTGATCTTTGAGTTTTCAAGTTCGTACAGCAAACCTTTTGTACGATACAGTTCCATCGATTTGCCATAGGTGTGAGCTGTGATCTCTTTCGGTATCACCTCATCTGGCTTAATTTCCACCCAACCTCTGGCTGTGTAACCCAATTCGTGATATCGATTGTGAAGATAAGTGCCAGAACTTGAATACAGGATATAATAATACCTTCCAGGTATAACAGTCCCCAGATTCAAGACACCGTCTTTATCGCCTATTTGATGCATCGCTCTTATAATTCTCATTCTGTCTAAATCTCCCATGACTTTGTAGAAATAGACCCAGACGTTGTTGCTCCCCTTTAGAGGTAAGTTCGCATCATCTTTCACAACAAATCTGACGTTTCGAGCCCAAATGTCCGTCTTCGTGCCGTCCGGTTTCTCCAGAGGATAAAAGACGAACTGAACGGATTCGTTCGTCTGAACAAGAGAAATTTGCACCTCGACTCTGCTCACGAAGCTGTACTTGTTCCAATCGCTGACCCACGCGAAGTAGTACTTCGAATCAACTATGGGCAGTTCTTCAAGTTCGATCTCTTCTTGATTGAACGGCCAAGAAAGCTTTTTGACCAGTTCGTTCCTCTGCGCGAGTCTGTCGAAGTTGTTCTCTTTCACCAAGATGTTCACCTGCGGCGAATAGTTTTCAGAAAGCTCCGTCTTTGCCATGTCTTTCTCGTCTGGCTGACAGTAATAGAGCTGAATCTTAGTGTCTTTGATCGCCATGTCCACCGCGTGCATGGACGTCACACAGCCAGAAGAAAAATACCAATTTGGACCGTAGACTGAATCCGTGTAGACGTCTGTGATTATCACAACGATCTTTCTTGCGTCTTCGCGCCAATCCAAGTTCAAAGACCACAGGTACGCGTCGTAACCCCAGGTGAGGTTCCACCACTCGCCCCAGGTGTCTATTTCGTCTATCGCCGCTCTTATTTCGTCGATCATTGCTGGGCCGAGGAACCTCGTCGTGTAGGTGGGGACGGTCCATCCTGGCTTGTCTTCTGCTTCGTACATGCTAATGAAGATTCTGAAATCTGTGCCGCTTTGGAGCAGTCTGTCGACGAACTTGTGCAGCTGCTCGATGATGGAATCTGCGTACTTGCGCATTGAACCAGTTCCATCGATGAAGAAGGCGATGTCGAGTTTGTCCGAGTTAACGGATTTTTCCCAAAAACCCTTTCCATCAAACTTGTAGCTTGAATGGCTTTCAAAAGTAACGCTCTTCTCTTCCAGTAGTTCTTGGTTCTTGCCGTAGGCTTTCTCGGTTATTCTGAAATCTTCGAGTTTCAGGTTTGTGACGTAATTTCCCGCATCGTCTTTCACTGTAACAGAGCACCAGACTGCATTCCACAGCTTCTCGGGCCACCAGAGCTCGTTTTCTCTGAGTTGTATCTGGTAAGACAGCAGCATGATTGCAGACAAGGTCAGCAGAATGGTTAAGACCTTTTTCACAAAGATCCCCCCTTAGGATAAACATATTATAGCGCCAAGTCTTTACTCAGGAACACTCATAACGAGAAGCTTGAGAGATCAACGACTAAAGTGTATCGAATCTTTTTGACACAGGTGAGTTCATCTGAGTGGGAATGTGCATTCTGTTTTCGAGATTTGCAGCAAATCGACAGAAAGTCTCTTGCACACATTGATCTCTCTACACTGGCATTATCTTAGGTAAAGTTCTTTAGGTTGATGGTCTCGGCGTCTGTCTCAATCTAAGAGTGGAAGCTCTAAAAGATAGACGATATTCTTTCACTGCAATATCATGAGATCTACTTGCTTGAAATCTGCTCAATCAAATTGTTAGATCTTCACAGGATTCTCAACAGCAGTCGGATGATTGCGTTGTAGAGTTTTGGTGGATTGTATTGTGAATTCAAAGCCTGCTGGAAAAGTTCTACAGACCTTTTCACATGAAAATCGATCATTTTCTTTCCACGCTGGGCATCGGCTTTTGAAGGATCTCCAAGATAATATGGGTTCTTTGGGTCTTTCACCC
Source organism: Pseudothermotoga sp. U03pept (assembly GCF_051235805.1). Taxonomy (NCBI): domain Bacteria; kingdom Thermotogati; phylum Thermotogota; class Thermotogae; order Thermotogales; family Thermotogaceae; genus Pseudothermotoga; species Pseudothermotoga sp. U03pept. The sequence goes on from NZ_JBPNXV010000001.1 coordinate 206,292, forward strand.
AATCGGCGGTGATTGCCAGTTCTTTTGATCCAAGAAATCTCAAAAAGTTCCCCAGACGGCTCTGGGTTGATGGAATATACCTTGGAAGATTGTAATTTTTCACCATTTCAGGATGTGTGTAAAGCATCAAGGAAGTTTCGTTTGTACCAGCGTGTAGGTCTGTAACATCGCCGTTCATACCGGCTGGTATGCCTATTTCTTCTGAATCTTGAAGCATTTCCTGAAATATGTGCAAGAAGGGAACTATCAATGTGAATTGGTATTTTTTCTTCAGGTGTACACTTGCGTCAGCCAAGGCAAGTTGGTGTCTCGGTCCACCGTGGTTGTCAAAGATCATCCAGTATCTAAAACCCATCGTTGCAAGGTTTTTTCCTATATCGATGATCAACTCTTTTAATGTTCTGTATTTCAAAGATATCGAGCCAAAGACTGGTTGTGCATCTGCACCAAGGCACAGATCTGGCAGACGAAGTATTTTGAACTGCTTTGATAGAATTTCACATGTTCTTTGAAGCACCTCGCGAGCAATGAAAACATCGGTTCCAACTGGAAGGTGAGTCCCGTGCGTCTCGATTGGTGATAAGACCGAGACAACAGCGGTCTTCTCGGGTTCGAACTTTGAAATATCCTGTGCCGAAAGAATGAGATATTCGCTCATTCTTTTGCCCCCTTGCTGCACAGAATCAATTGTTTGAAAGATTCCCCGTTTTTGAGTTTTTTAACACCAAAGATATCGGCTATCGTCTGACCGAAATCTGCAAAGCTCTCGCGAATACCTATGTTGACATTTGCACAGAGAGTTTCACCACACACCAAGATTGGCACCTTTTCCCTTGAGTGGTCTGTTGAAGGTGTGGTAGGATCACAGCCGTGATCGGCAGTGATGAACAAAAAGTCATCTTGTTCCATCGTTTGCCATATCTGAGGCAATCTCTTGTCAAAGTCTTCTAAAGCTTTTGCATACCCTTGTGGATCATTTCTATGCCCATATTTCATGTCGTAGTCAACTAAGTTCGCGTAGATCATGCAGGCGTGCTTTTTTTCTTTCATGACCTGTATTGTCTTATCAACTCCATCCATGTTGTCCTCAGTCTTGAAGCTCTCTGTTATTCCTCTACCAGCGTACAAATCGTATATCTTTCCCACCCCGTAGACTGGAATATTGCTCTGCGTGAGTATGTCAAGCAAAGTTTCATCTTCTGGTTCAAGCGAGTAATCGTGCCTCCTGGGTGTTCGAATGTAGTTGGGGTACTCACCGGTGAATGGTCTTGCTATCACCCTTCCAACTTTGTAACCCATCTCATCTAACAATTGTCTTGCTATCTCGCAGTATCTGTAGAGTTCTTGCACGGGAATGATTTCTTCTTTTGCCGCTATTTGAAAGACACTGTCTGCCGATGTGTAAACTATCAAAGCACCTGTCTTTTCATGCTCAAGCCCAAGTTCCTTAATTATCTCGGTACCAGATGCAGGTTTGTTACCTATCACCTTTCTGTTGGCTCTTTTCTCAAATTCCTTTATGAGATCTTTGGGAAATCCGTTTGGAAAAAGATCGAAAGGTTTTTTCAGGACAATTCCGGCAAGTTCCCAATGCCCTGTAGTGGAATCTTTGCCAGGGCTTTTCTCAAGCATGACTCCGTAAGCTCCAATGGCTTTCGTTTTTGGAACACCGAGTATTTCGTCTAAGTTCCCAAGCCCCATCTTAGCCAAGTTCGGTAAGTTCAACCCTCCAACGGCTTTGGCGGTGTTAACAAGCGTGTTGCTTCCTTCATCGTTGTATTCACTTGCATCTGGCATTTCACCTATGCCGACACTGTCAAGAACTATTGCGATCACTCTCACTGCCATATCCTCCTTCTTGTGCTGATCGTTTTCTCACCTGGGAAAAGCAAAATAAGGAGTATCAATCCCAAACAAAACCAAATTATGGTATCCCCAATCTTCGAATAAATCGTCGAATCTTTTCTTGGCATCAGTTCAAAGCTTGATTTCTCGAAGTTCCTCGGTTCTACTGTTTTCAAGATTCTTCCATAAGGATCTACCATGCCCGTTATGCCTGCATTCGAGATCTGTATCACCTGTCTTCTTGTTTCCACTGCCCTCATTACAGATTTTGCAAAGTGCTGTTTTAAAGCTGTGTCAAAGATGAACCATCCGTCGTTTGTGCACACCAGAAGTACTTGAGCACCGTTCTTGGTTAGCTCTCTTGAAGGTTCAGAAAAATAAGATTCAAAACATATCTGAACACCGAGTAGAGGATGGTCTCTTACACTGAGAGGTCTATATCCATCACCTGGTTCGAAGTATGACAAACCGCGAAGAAATGAGAATACACCGAAAACCTTTGGATAGGGCAAGGTCTCGACAAACGGGAAGAGTTTTACCTTTGAGTACTTATCAACAAAGCCATTCTCGTTGACGTGAAACACCGAGTTGTAAACCTTTGAATCAACAGACACAGCACCAAAGAGAATATCCAGATCGTTTTCTTTGCAGAGTTCTATCAGTTCTGACGCTATGGTACTTGTTCTGGGATCAAAAGAAAAGACATCTTCTGGAAGCACAACGACAGAATCTTTGGTTTCTCTCAAAAACGGCTCCAGTTGGCCAAGAAGGTTTAGAGGATCCTCTGTGTACTTAACCTTTTGAGGTGTGTTTGTCTGAAGTGCTACGATCGTTTTATCAGAGCTCTTCGCCATAGGTAGATAGAGAGAGATCAGGTAAGACAAAAAGATTATTAAAAGTACATTGAAAGAGATCTTTTCGATCGGTCTTGCGCTCTTTCTCAAGATGATGTACAGCCAGCAGTTGACAGCGACTATCAAAAAAGTCAGTCCGTATGGTCCAATCAAAGAAACAAGTTGCAGTACACCTGTATCTTTGTACAGGGCATCAGAGAGTGTTCCTCCGGTGAATCCCATCTCGCCGATGCCTCTGGCGAAGTCAAAGAGCGTGTACAAAGAAGCGGTGAAGAGTATTTCTTTGAATGGGTTTTTCTTTATTGCTTTTTCCATGAGTCCGTAAAGAAATCCAAAGGCTGCAAAAGGTATGGACTGCAAAAGAAGCATTAGCAAAAACACAAAGATGCCAAGCCAACCGGGGAATTTCCCAAAGACCTTAGGCAGGTTTTCTGTGAGTACAGGTACTACCCAGTAAAGGTTTATCGCAGAGAACAAATAAAAGTACAAAAAGCCGTGCAGTGCTCCAAAAAGTGGTCCTCTATTTTCGAGTGATTTGAAGAACGGTATAAGTGCAAACCAAACGATGAAACCTGCAAGAAAACCAGGCATTGAAAGAGCAGTTAAAACAGATGAAAGAATAAGTGAAATCACTCAGCCCACCCTCTCTACAGCTTCCTTCAGCGTTTCTACTACGATTTGCTGTTCTTGCAAAGTCATCGTTGTGTAAAAAGGTATGGCAAGTGTGCTTTTTGAGATCTTCTCGGTAACGGGTAAGATACCTTCTTTGTAACCAAAGAGTTGTGTGTAAAACGGTTGCAGATGAACAGGTGCGAAGTAATTTCTCGCTTGTACTTGATGCGAACACATGTATTCTATGACTTTATCACGATTGATCTTTTCATCGAGTTTTACAACGTAGACAAACCAGCCAACTTGTGTTGTGTAGTCTGCAATATATGGAGGTTTCACCCAGTCATACTGTGCCAAAAGCCGAGAATAACGTAATGCAACCTCGTTTCTCTTGTATAAGATTTCCTCAAGATGTGTCAATTGTGCATAACCGAGTGCAGCAGACAGTTCATCTATTCTGTAGTTATAACCAAGACGTAGATGACACAACCAAGCGTTGTCTTCGCCTCGTCCTTGATTTCTCATGCTCCTGCAAAGCTTTGCTATCTCTTCGTTGTTGGTAACGATTATTCCACCTTCTCCTGTGGTGATCTGCTTGTTTGGGTAAAAAGCGAAAGCACCAGCCTCTCCAAAACTGCCGCACGGCTTACCCTTGTAATGTGAGCCAAGAGCTTCACAGGAATCTTCTATGACTTTGAGCTTCCACCTATCTGCGATTGGTGTTATGGCATCGTAATCAACAGGCTGCCCGAAGACGTCGACCGGCATCAAGAATCGAACTCTCTCGATTCTCACACGCTGCCCGTTTATGTAAACCTTTCCTTTTTCTGTTCTTAGCAAGAGATCTTCAAGTGCAGCAGGATCGACGTTGAAGGTCCCTGGGTCTATATCCACAAAGATCGGTATTGCTTTTTCAAAGAGAGCCACATTCGCCGATGCAACGAAAGTAAAAGATGGCACGATCATGTAATCTCCTTGCTCAACTCCGAGTGCTTTCAAAATCAAGTGGAGAGCAGCAGTTCCACTGCTCACTGCCACAGCGAATCTTGCTTGAGCAAGTCTTGCTATCTCTCTCTCAAAAAGTTCGGTGTACTTCCCCATGCTCAGTCTGTCGCTGTTGAGAACTTCGAGAACTGCTTCAATCTCTGTTGGGGTTATATATGGTTTCGAGAGTTGTATCATCAAACCGCCCCCGTGATCTTTTCTATTGCAAGTGAAACACCCGAGTCGTTGTTTGAAGATGTCACGAATCTCGCAACATCTTTTACATCTTCTGGGGCATTTGCCATTGCCACAGGGAAACCAACTCTTTGCATTATTTTGAGATCGTTGTAGTTATCACCAATGTAGGCTACTTGCGATAATTCTAAATCAAAAAACTCAAGAAGAAAATCGAGAGCTATCTCCTTGCCAACATTTTTTCCAAAGATTTCCATGAAAGTTTCTCCATCGATGTTCTGATTCTTCACAGGTGTAAACTCGCTCGTGTGGTTTTGGAGATCTAATAAGAGCGCCTTGATCAACTCATCTTTGCCCACTACTGCCACTTCGGCTATTTCTTGAACTGCGTGCAGAAGAGATTCCAATCGTTCGATCTTTTTTATCCTGTGCTGATTGAAGCGAAAGTAATTTTCAAAGGCACCTTGGTAATTCTTTTCAACGATCATGTCCTGCTTGCTGAAAAAAGATTCATACACAACAGGGTACAGTCCATACTCTTTACACAACTCAACTGTCTGAGCGGCGATCTTTGAATCCAAGGTTATCATTCGAAAGATTTCGCTCGCCGATGGAGTGGCTATTAGGGCTCCATTTTGAAAAACCACAGGAATCTCTATACCAAGTTCTTGTAGATAAGGAAAGGCGGCATAGTAATTTCTTCCAGTGAAGATCGTGACGTAAATGCCGTGTCTTCTCGCAGTTTCAATGGCCTCTTTGTCTTTATGTGAAATCTTTTTTTCATCGTTCAATAGTGTCCCGTCTAAATCTATGCAGATCAACTTAACCAAGATCATCACCAACAAAAGTATAACAAAAAAGGGAGCTGAAAGCTCCCTTTTGGTGCCGAGGGCGGGACTTGAACCCGCACGGGCTTATACCCACATGGCCCTCAACCATGCGTGTCTGCCAATTCCACCACCTCGGCAGGCAAGAAAGATTTTACCACCTTTGATCGAATCTTGTCAATCATTCTTTTTGCCTAAAGTGATTATGCACTTTTTCACAGATTCTTATCACTCTCAGATAGGGCTTTCTTTCAAACCTCCTTGGAGCATAAAAGAGATTGAGATGTTTCAAATTGTTGTCATCCCTTTCAGAGAGGACCTTCTTTCGGACATGGTGATTTTCTTATCATCAGAGAAGATTACGAACTTAAGTTGCCATCCCTTTCAGAGAGGACCTTCTTTCGGACCGCTCAACAACCGAGTCACAGCAACGGTCACAATATGCAAAGTTGCCATCCCTTTCAGAGAGGACCTTCTTTCGGACCTTGAACGGCAATTTTCAAAGCATAGTCGGACACCCAGACGTTGCCATCCCTTTCAGAGAGGACCTTCTTTCGGACATACGAAACGACGTCGTTGCACCAGACAGTAACAATCCGTTGCCATCCCTTTCAGAGAGGACCTTCTTTCGGACTGAGTCAAGGGGGGGAAGTGATAGTAAAGGATCCCCCCAGCGGGTTGCCATCCCTTTCAGAGAGGACCTTCTTTCGGACCATTTGCCAGAGTAGTGAACCAGATACTGCAGGGATTAGAAGTTGCCATCCCTTTCAGAGAGGGCCTTCTTTCGGACTTGAATTTGAACAGGGCAACAGCTTCGGTGAGAGGTTATGTTGCCATCCCTTTCAGAGAGGACCTTCTTTCGGACAATGAAAAAAGATGACGTTATGGACAGGGTTGAAAAACTCGTTGCCATCCCTTTCAGAGAGGACCTTCTTTCGGACTGTTAATGTAGTGCATGGTAGCACAAAATCAGGGAAGGAGGTTGCCATCCCTTTCAGAGAGGACCTTCTTTCGGACCAAGAGTGTACCTCTTGGGTGCTTGGAGGGCGGCGAGTTGCCATCCCTTTCAGAGAGGACCTTCTTTCGGACTTAAAGATCCCCGCCCTCGAGTGGCGGCCGTCAGGGGTTGCCATCCCTTTCAGAGAGGACCTTCTTTCGGACTTTTGATCTTACCGCCCTCCCGTCGTGGCGGTAAGTTGTGTTGCCATCCCTTTCAGAGAGGACCTTCTTTCGGACTTAAAGACCCACCACCTGAGCGGCGGCCGTCAGGGAAGGGGGTTGCCATCCCTTTCAGAGAGGACCTTCTTTCGGACAAGCAGGTGGTGAGGTAATCGTTAAAGACCCACCACCTGAGTTGCCATCCCTTTCAGAGAGGACCTTCTTTCGGACGCCAGGCCCATGGAATTTTAGTTGTAATTAAAGGGTCCTGGTTGCCATCCCTTTCAGAGAGGACCTTCTTTCGGACCTATGCCAGTTAGAGATTTAGACCAAAGAGAAAGATTAGTGTTGCCATCCCTTTCAGAGAGGACCTTCTTTCGGACGTGAAATACGAAATCGTTCATGATGGCCGCCGCCCACTTGGTTGCCATCCCTTTCAGAGAGGACCTTCTTTCGGACGTTAACGAACTACCAAGAGTGAACTTAGTTAGAGGTAGTATGTTGCCATCCCTTTCAGAGAGGACCTTCTTTCGGACGAGGTGAAACGGCCCAAGGTGAGGTCATAATCAAAGACCCGTTGCCATCCCTTTCAGAGAGGACCTTCTTTCGGACAAAGTGGTGTAAATTATAAGAAAAAAATATCCAGTCACCGTTGCCATCCCTTTCAGAGAGGACCTTCTTTCGGACCCCTCGTGATTAAAATCGAGGGCCAGTTTGTCCAGCTCCCCCGTTGCCATCCCTTTCAGAGAGGACCTTCTTTCGGACTGCCTGAGGGAGCGACAACGCTCCCAGATGGTGCCAAAAGTTGCCATCCCTTTCAGAGAGGACCTTCTTTCGGACACAGTTTGGAGAACATTGGCAAGCAGACAAAGAGAAGGTTGCCATCCCTTTCAGAGAGGACCTTCTTTCGGACTATCTATTGTGGGACATCAAGATACAGCAAACGTTGTAGCGTTGCCATCCCTTTCAGAGAGGACCTTCTTTCGGACAGGATTTTAAATCCAGCTTTTTGAATTATCTGGTTGAAATGGTTGCCATCCCTTTCAGAGAGGACCTTCTTTCGGACAAGCTCCCAAGAGCGCCCCTCTTGGGAGCTTGAGTGCGGGGGTTGCCATCCCTTTCAGAGAGGACCTTCTTTCGGACGAAATTATAGCTTCAGATTGAGAGTCCTTAGGGCAATCAAGTTGCCATCCCTTTCAGAGAGGACCTTCTTTCGGACCGAAGGGGGGGAGGTTATAATTAAAGATCCTCCCTCCCCCTGTTGCCATCCCTTTCAGAGAGGACCTTCTTTCGGACCGGCAGACCCAGTTGACGCTTCAAAACAGTTGTTCCTTTTGTTGCCATCCCTTTCAGAGAGGACCTTCTTTCGGACATAAAAGGGGAGTTGAACGGAGGGGGTGAGGTCCTGATAAGTTGCCATCCCTTTCAGAGAGGACCTTCTTTCGGACAAGCAACAGACATAGCAGAAGCTACAAAAACAGTCAAAGAGTTGCCATCCCTTTCAGAGAGGACCTTCTTTCGGACAAAAGAACATAACCAGACACGAATTAATTCTCGCGATCTTGTTGCCATCCCTTTCAGAGAGGACCTTCTTTCGGACTGCCTGAGGGAGCGACAACGCTCCCAGAGGGTGCCAAAATGTTGCCATCCCTTTCAGAGAGGACCTTCTTTCGGACTTACCAAGAGTATTTGCTACGAGCTCAGGAACGATACGTAGTTGCCATCCCTTTCAGAGAGGACCTTCTTTCGGACTCTGGTTCGGAGTTTACCCACTTGTTGATAACACTTATTTGTTGCCATCCCTTTCAGAGAGGACCTTCTTTCGGACAACTCTACAGAAGTAAGTAATCGTGACCCCAGACGCCCCGGGTTGCCATCCCTTTCAGAGAGGACCTTCTTTCGGACATACAGCAACAATAGTTTCAAACCTGTTGGGAATTCCAATGTTGCCATCCCTTTCAGAGAGGACCTTCTTTCGGACCAGTCACAGCAAACATCATAGCACAATTCAAAGCAGACTTGTTGCCATCCCTTTCAGAGAGGACCTTCTTTCGGACAAATTAGAAAAGGGGGAGGAGCTAAGTTCCACCTCCCCCCCGTTGCCATCCCTTTCAGAGAGGACCTTCTTTCGGACAATTCATAATTAAGAGCGGGCATGAAGACAAATCAACCCAAGTTGCCATCCCTTTCAGAGAGGACCTTCTTTCGGACTCATGTATAATGCACGGATGAAAAAAATGATTACATATAGGTTGCCATCCCTTTCAGAGAGGACCTTCTTTCGGACGAAATAAATGTTATTATAAAGATAGTGGAAGTGTAGGTGAGTTGCCATCCCTTTCAGAGAGGACCTTCTTTCGGACCCTTACATTTTGAATATATGATAGATATGATGCCAAATATGTATAATATTCTGTGTCTAGTGTTAACAAAGTGAGTGCGAGGCTAACATGGGGGCAATTTGGTTAATTTTATTCAGTATTGATGCGTATTCAGGATCTGTTGACGGAAACCCGCACAAATACGCAACTGATACTTTTTGAGGGAGATATGGAACTTTTTGGACTACAATATTAATATGTCAATGACCTGTGAGTAAAGTTATTACAATCCTCGTTGTTTCGTTGAGTTGGCAGAGTGTGCTATTATTGTGTATTCATGCATGTTTCAGTTTATAATATCTTCATGAAAGCATTTTACGACTTTTGGAGTTATGAGCCTGCAATGGGTAATATTAGTTGTCATGGCTGCATTTATTAGTCCTTACAGTACTTTTATTCAAAATGCATTTTGGATCTTTTTTCCAGTTCGCGTGTATGAGCGCAGGGCTATATGTGTTTGATTAACTCATAGTGTTACTGAAATGTAATATAGTACCCTTGTTGCTCATATTCATAGATATTCTACAACACTTTTGGCAGATCTTGAAATCGGGGTGTTGTTTTTAGCTTTTGTTTTGTCGTAATTTAGAGGGAATTTTCGTTTGAACTTCTCGGAATGCTTTGAAGGAGATAAAGATTTTTCTGCATATTGCGGTTAGTCCAGCTTTACTGTTTTCAACATCTTCAGAACTACGGAGATTTGGCTTTGTCTTGACGTGATATAAGATCACCAAGAGATGGCTTGTTTTGTTCTATGTCAACCATCATAGTCTGGATTTGAAGAAATATTGTTGGCTTGGTTTGCTATCACGCAACTCACAAAGTGAGGCTGAACAGATCTTCGTTTTTGTGTTTCTGTCCTCGGTCGAGGATAAGCTGACTTAAATCTTGCCCGCTACCAATCCAAAGACCTCTGGACCAACGTGAGCACTCACACCAGGACCAATTCTCGAAATTCCGAATATCTTCTGACTTGGAAAATGTGATAAAAGTTCGTCTAAGTACTGTTTCATGTGCTGTGCTCCATATCCTCCTATGATGATGTAGTCTTCAAAATGCAGAAACTCCTTCGTTTTCTTGACCATCTCTTCGATGAGCTGTTTGATCGATCTTGCTGAACCGAGGCTCAACACTTCTCCCTCATTACTTGTTGAGAGGATTGGTTTTATCCGCAGAATCTTTCCAAGAAGCGCCTTTGCCTTACCTATTCTTCCGCCTCTGTGAAGATAATCAAGGGTTGTCACTGTGAAAACCAAAAGAGAATCTTGAACATACTGTTGCCCCGTTTGTTCTGTAATTTCCCTTTGTGCTTTCAAATCCTCTATTAATCTGTAAACTACGTAAAAGCTCTTGACACTGCCGCTCTTTGAGTCGATCAAAGTTGCGTTCTTGATATTCATCTGCTCGAGGGTCATTCGAACCATGTTCCAGGTGCCGCTCAATTTGCTCGAGATGGTAACTATATACAGATGGTCGTATTCTTTCGAAAGCTTCACCAACAACTGGGCAGTCTCCGAAGGATTGGGCAGAGCCGTTCCAACCTTCTTACCAGACAGTGCCTGTGAATAAAATTGTTCGTCTGTAATCTCGATTTTGTCTTTGAATTCACTGGCTTCAACATAAACCTTCAGTGGCAGAATGTAGTGGGGCAGCTCAAATTGATATTCAGCAGGTATATCTATACTGCTGTCGAAGACTATTGCAACTTTCATAAAACCACTCTCCTTAAAATTCAAAAACCAGTCTGATTAGTACCTATGGACTTAGCTTTGTAAAGAGCTTTGTCTGCTTGCTCGATCAGGTTTCTAAGTTTCTTACCATCTTCAGGAAAGCTGGCTATTCCTGCACAAAAACTTATGCTGACTTGACCTCCGTTGGTTTGCAAAGGTGTTTTGAACTCTTTTCTGAGACGATCAACCAGATTTTTGGCTGTTTCCTTTCCACTTCTTGGAGCAATAATGAGAAACTCATCACCACCGAATCTGACGAAAAAGGTGTCTTTTCTCAACGAGTTTTTGATTGTTTCTGCAAAATGTATTAGAACTTGATCTCCAACCAAATGTCCATAAGTATCGTTCACCTGTTTGAACCCATCTATATCAAGCATTATAACAGAAAATTCTTGTCCCAAGTCTGGAAAACTGTCCATGAGCTGTTCAAGAACATTTCTGTTGGCAACACCCGTCAACGGATCTTGATTAGCTTTGTCTTGCCAGAAAAGGATCTGCAATTTTTGTTCTGTTATGTCGCTCAATATTTTTATAAAACCTTCATGGTTTTTGTCTTTGTCAAAAATTGGAATGCAATTCACTCTGTACCACTTTGTGCCCGAAGGGGTTTTCAGGGTGATTTCAAAAGATTGCTGTGAATTGTCTGCGCAAGTGCGGCATGTAGACGGTTCATGATCGTAGTTCTGTATTTCAGAGAAGGCTCTGTTGTATTCCAAAAGTTTTTTTGTTTGATCAAAGAGTGCCACAGGTTGAGGCATTGTTTCAATCAGCGTCTTGAGACGATCTCTTTCGGTGGAGATTTCCTTTAAAATTCTTGATATCTCGCGGTTGGCTTTCTTGTACTGAGCCAAGAAGTTGAAATAGATAACAGCAAGCAGAGTAAGAAACAAATAGACGGCAATTTTGAAACTGTTCTCTATTGATTTGACTTGATTCATAAGGGTGGTTCTGTAAAAACCGGTTCCGACGATCCATCCCCATGGTTCGAAGACTTTTATTGCACTGATCTTTCTTTCTGTTCGCTCTCGATCATACCTGTAGAAGTCGTACTCAACATAAGGTTTGTTTTCCTTCGCTGCTTGCAGAATCTTTTCGATTGCATCTTTGTACAAGCTATCTTCTATCTCAAGATAGTGATGATTTACGTAGTCTTTCAAATATGGATGTACAAGAAGTATTCCTTCTTTGTTCAAAACCCAGAAATAATCAAGTTTTTCCAAACCATAGAGGAAAGTACCAAGGTGCTCTTTCGTCATCCTCTGTGCTGTTGATTCGTCAAAGAAGCCTTTGTTGTAACTTTCATAGTGCTGGCTGATCAAAGTGTAAGCAATGTCAAGCATGTCGGTTGCTTGTCTGATCAGACTGTTCTTGATCAAGTTCTCTATCCTTGGGAAAATGGTTGTCAAGACGAATATTCCCAGAACAGCTATGCTCAAACCGATTAAAAGTATGTACACAAAGGATCTCACTGAGTGCTTGTTATGAATCATTATGACCCTCCAAGGTGAAAGATACTCTTGAAGAGATTTTACCAGATTTTAAGAGGTGTTGAACATTTGGGGGTGTACAAAGGTTGTAAGGAAGGAAATTGGTGCCGAGGGCGGGAGTTGAACCCGCACGAGGTCATCCCTCAACTGATTTTGAGTCAGTCGCGTCTGCCTGTTCCGCCACCTCGGCAACCGTGAAAGATTTTACCACAGAACTCTTCTGATGACAAGAGGTTTTAAGTACTAACATTCATACGAATAACCTATTCAACCAACTCAGTAAAAGCACGATATTTTTCACGCAGATTTTCAAAGATGGTTGCTCCAGCTTTAGAGAACCAAGATCAACAAAATAGGAAGACTCACCAATGAAAGAGCAGTAGAGAGCACAACCCCCTGTGAGGCGAGTTTGTAATCTCTGCCAAAGATTCTCGCGAAGATTGCCGTGTTCACACCAGAAGGCATTCCACTCATGATGATCGGTATTGCTTTCACGATGATGGGCAGATCGACTTTGAAGAGTATCAAAGCCATCAATGCAGGACCTATGACCAATTTCGCAATTGCTGCGATGTAAAGATCGATTTTGCTGAGAAAATCGGAAAATTTCGCATCTGCCAAGAAAGCTCCAACTATGAACATTGCCAAGGGAACAGTCATACTTCCAACTGTTTCGAGTGTGCTTTTGATAACCGCTGGAAGATCCCAAGAAAAGAAAAAGATCATCACACCGAAAGAAGTTGCCAACAGCCCAGGGTTCAAGATGAGTCTGGTGAAGTTGATCTTCTCCTTGGACATCAACTTCACACCGAGTGTCCACGTCAGTATCTGAAACCAGATGTTGAAAAATGCTGTGTAAAAGACACCGATATCACCAAACGCTATGTTAGCAATAGGGTATCCAAGATAACCTACATTTCCAAAGATGACCATGTAGAGATAAACACCTCTATCGCTGTCGTTTATACCTCTGAATTTCACAAAGGCAAAGGCAATAATCGAGAGTATTAGATACATCAAAGCACCGAAGAAGAAAACTACAAGACCGTTGGATGCAAGTTCCTTTGAGAAGTCTCTATCCATCGAAGCAAGGACCATAGCCGGAAGAGTTACATAGATTATCAAATCGGTTGCACCTTTTGTAAAACCATCGTTCATGACATTCAGCTTTCTCAGAAAATATCCAAAACCGATCAAAAGAAAAATCATCAAGACCTGATTTACAACAACTTGTGTCAAAAGATCACCTCTAATACAATCATATATCTCTGCTGGAGTGTGCCAACGAATATTAACCGAATTCAAGTAGAATATTCAAAGAAAGGAGGAAGCCATCTGAAAGTTCATCTCGCAAAGTGTGAATCTTACGATCGAGTGGAAGAAACTCTTTTGCCACTACTCGAGAAATACTCGAAACTTTTTCAGAAGGGTGACATTGTTTTGATAAAACCGAATTTGCTTTCAGCGAGAAAGCCAGACCAAGGTGTGACAACTCATCCTGCTGTTGTAGAAACTGTTTTGAAGTTTTTGATCTCACTCGGCACAAAGCCGTTCGTCGGCGATAGCCCCGCCGCAGGTGTTTTTCAGAGGGTTATCTCAGAGTCAGGCATTGCAGATGTGTGTAGGAAATTGGGAATACCAACGGTTGAACTGGATGATCCAATCGTAGTCGATGGGCAAGTGTACAAGAAGATAAAGATCAGTTCAAAGGTCTTTGAAGCAGACAAAGTAGTCAATCTTGCCAAACTCAAAACACATTCACAGATGATACTCACTCTTGGAGTGAAGAACACCTTTGGTTGTATACCCGGCTTGGAAAAGTCAGGTTGGCACATAAGGTGTGGTACAAACGAAAATTTTGCCTCTTTGCTCGTGGATGTTCATCTTCTTGTTAAACCAGTTCTCACAATTTTAGATGGCGTACTGGGTATGGAGGGCAATGGTCCTGCAAATGGAAAGTTGAAGAACTTTGGTGTGCTTGCAGTCTGTGAAAACGCATTTGCTCTTGATCACGCCATATGTGAGAGGCTTAGTGTTCAACCGCAGGTAGTCTTCACTGTCAAAGAGAGTTTGAGGAGAAATCTTGTTCCCGTTTACGAGATCGATGGTAATTGGCATTCGACAATAGAGCTTCCTGTCACCGCTCAAACACTGCCTGTGGCCAAGCCGCTCAAGAGATTAGCGAGGAGTATTGTAAGAGTACCAAGAATTGCCAAGAGAAGGTGCGTTCAGTGTAGAATATGTGAAGAGAGATGTCCTGCACAAGCTATTGAGGTTTCAGAATACAGGATTGATTACGATAAATGTATTAGGTGTTATGTGTGTCATGAGGTTTGTCCACAAAACGCGATAGACCTAATCAGAAGATTTCTGTGAGGTGATGTTGTGAACAGCGGTCAAAGGAAGATCGATTGGGCTGGCAGGTACATGCCCTTGTTGAACTCAATTGAAAGTGAGTACATGCTGAAAAAGCCACTAATGGGTGTAAAGGTAGGTATGTCAATTCATCTCGAGGCGAAGACAGCTTATCTTGCTTTATTGCTGAGCAAACTTGGTGCGGAGGTCTTCGTAACGGGTAGCAATCCACTCAGTACCCAAGACGATGTCGCTCAGGCACTGAAAGAAAATGGTTTGAATGTTTTTGCGAAGAGAACCACAGATGAGAGTGAATACATGAAGGGTATCTATGCAGTACTCGAATCAAAGCCAAATCTCATATTAGATGATGGAGCAGATCTCACAGTAACGGCACATCTTGAGATGCCTGAGGTTCTCAGTAGTGTCAAGGGTGTAACAGAGGAAACGACAACAGGTTTGAGAAGACTCAGAGCATTGCACCAGCAGGGAAAGTTGAGAGTACCAGTCATAGCGGTGAACGATGCGTACACCAAGCATCTGTTTGACAACCGATATGGTACCGGGCAATCGACATGGGACAGCATCATGAGGAATACAAATCTGTTGATCGCGGGTAAAACCGTTGTAGTCGCCGGGTATGGTTGGTGTGGCAAAGGTGTGGCAATGAGGGCAAAAGGCCTTGGAGCAAGGGTTATCGTTACTGAAACAGATCCAATTAAGGCACTGGAAGCACTCATGGATGGCTTTGAAGTCATGAGAATGAAAGACGCCGCAGAAATAGGAGACTTCTTCGTTACCGTTACTGGAAACACCACGGTGATATCCGTGGAAGAGTTCTTGTCGATGAAGGATGGTGCAGTTCTTGCAAATGCGGGCCACTTCAACGTGGAGATCGATGTCAAAGCACTCGAACATATAAGCGCTGAAAAATTCGAAGCCCGTCCAAATGTAGTTGGTTATGTTATGCAAAACAAGAAAACCATCTTTTTGTTGGCTGAAGGCAGGCTTGTAAACCTTGCTGCGGCTGACGGACATCCCATAGAGATCATGGATCTTTCCTTTGCCGTTCAAGCTCTGTCTTTGATCTATCTGTCATCTTCTAATCTGCCTGCAGGGGTTTTCTCTGTACCAAGAGAGATAGACGAAAGGGTCGCGAGGATGAAACTCGATTCGATGAATGTCAAGATAGATGAACTTTCCTTGGAACAGAAAAGGTATCTTGAAAGCATCTGAGAGGGGGATGGTGGGTGATCGACAAGATCTCGATAAAACCAAGGAAAAAGCCAGATTATTGTATTCCAAGAAACTGGTTTTTCGAGGAGTACGATGGTGAGGCAAGATTTGAAGGGAACAGAGTTTTCGTCGAACCGTCTTCTTATTTCAAATCGATCATCAATTGGATTTTGAGGAAAAAGAAGAATGGCATTGACTACAATCAGTCACTCAGCTTGAAAAACGGCACTGAAGATCGAAATTGGATAAGAACGGCTGTGATTTACTCTTCACTCGTTCGAAGTACAGTTGCTTACAATCACAAAGGTTTTGGACGGTTCGAGCCCGATGACATCCTTGGATATCGTGAATCTGGTACCTTTCTCAAGATGATCGCTCTATTGCCACATCTTGTGAAGATGGGTGTGAATGTTCTGTACCTCCTTCCCTTGACAGAGAGCAGTCAGGTTTTCAAGAAAGGCGAGATAGGTTCTCCGTATTCTGTAAAAGATTTTCTCAAGATAGATCCCATCTACCACGATCCATTACTCGATGGTTGGAATGTGGAAGATGAATTCACGGCTCTTGTCGAATCATGTCACATATTGGGAATAAGGGTGATCCTCGATTTCATACCAAGAACTGCCGCAAGAGATTGCAATCTGATTCTTGAACACCCAGATTGGTTCTACTGGATCAAAGTGGACGAACTCGCCAGTTACGCTCCCCCAAAGATCCCTGGACTCGGGTTTTGCCAGCCTGATTTTGAAAACATGAAGAAGATCTACGATCAAGACCAGGTGAAAGAACACTTGAAGAGATTCACCTTTGACCCAAAGACAATCGATGCAGAGAAATGGGAAAGATTGAAAAAAGATTTGACCGAGGAGGATTTCATCTACAACATTGCAAGAGAGTTTGGTATTGTGACGGCGCCTGGTTTCTCAGACTGGATAAACGATACACAACCTACTTGGGATGATGTAACCTTTTTGAGGTTGTACCATGATCATCCAGTTACAAGCGAGGGGAAGGTTTCTAAAGATCAGCCACCGTATGTCTTGTTTGATGTGATAAAGTCAAGCCGTTTTCCCGGCAGAAAACCTAACACAGAACTGTGGAACTACATCGCTTCTGTCATTCCACATTTCCAAAAGAAGTTCGGTCTGGACGGAATAAGACTTGATATGGGACATGCTTTGCCTGATGATCTGGAACAGATGATCATCAAAAACGCGAGGGATTACGATCCATCCTTTGTTTTTATTGCCGAAGAGCTTGAGATGCACAGGGCGAAAGAGGCAAAGGAAGCGGGATACGATGTGGTGATTGGAAATAGCTGGTGGATGCTTCCAAGGGTCCCTGAGAAGACCTATGAGTTTGCACAGGTTACAGCCGCTAAGGTAGAATTGCCTTACATCGCTTGTGCAGAGACACCAGATACTCCAAGAATTGCTCAAAGGCTGAATGGCAGACTCAAGTGTCTCATACCATTCCTCTGTGCTTTTCTACCCAACGGGGTTCTGATGATAAACTCGGGTCAAGAGATCGAAGAAACCCAGCCGATGAATCTTGGCCTTGACAACGATGCATGCGGCAGGTTTACTCTCAGTTGTGAAGATGAATTTCAAGGTAAACTTGCCTTCTTCGATCACTATGTGATGCACTGGAAGGACTCAGAAGTTTTTGAGTTTCTTTCAGAACTTTCGAAGGTTAGAGAGCACTTTCTGTCTTTGATTGTGAATGGAGAATACAAACCGGTTTATCTGACATGGCAGGATGGTAAGACAGCGAATGCCTCCTATTGGTCAGATCAAGAGGCGATCATAATGGTCTGCAATCTCGATGAATTTGGACGTGAGGTTGGAATAGAAATCGAAAATACTTTCGGAAAGCCTTTAACAGTTGAAGCTGTGAAAGTGTGGGACAGATCAGGTTGGCGTGAGTTGGAACCTTCAAAGACCATTGTCTGCAAGATAGAAGGTTTCGGTTTTGCACTGTACAAGATAGATTTCAAATAGGCGGTGAGATCGTGCAGAAAATCTTTCTCATATCGCTGAAATTGTATGATTCAAAGGATGCTCAGTTTCCACTGGTATTCGAGCAGGTGACGAGTCTGAAGAAGGAGATGTTCTTGGAATTTCTTCGATTTGAAGCAGATGAACATGTAGCAGTTGACCTCTTTGGTGATCTCGCATTACCTGAGCAGATCCTTGAGATCCTTTCCCTTGTCCCAAGAAAAATGAAGATTTGTCAAAGCGATGGTTTGCTGAACAATCTGAAGTTACCCAGGACAATAGAACTCACCGACGAAAAGCCACAGACAGATTTTTCTTCAAATCCGTTAGAAAACAAAAAGCCTGCCTTCCTGCTTCTAAAAGATGGTGAAAGTCATGTTGTTGAAAGCTCTGTGAAAGGTTTGGTCCCGAAGGTACTCGAGGAGCCGACTAATCTTCCAGATGGAGTTGTTGGATATATTCCAACTTTTGTGACATCTTCTCAATCAGAGCTCGCTAAGCTCTTCGGCAACAAAGTCGCTTTTGTGTGTAGAGACCCGAAGGATGTCATTGAAAGAAGGTTTGCCGGCAGAGTGGATCAACATACGCTGTGTACTTTGATAAAGCTCTTAGATTTCTGTGAGGGGTGAGTTTTCTGAAAGTAAAAGAACTGAAGATATTGGGCTTTGGAAAATTTCACAATTGTCAGGTGCATTTCACAGATGGTGTGAATATAGTCGTTGGTCCGAATGAATCCGGGAAGACCACGCTGTACAAATTCATAATCTCAAATCTCGCAGGACTTGACGAAGACGAGCTGTCTCGATACAAACCATGGGATTTTGATGAGTTTGGTGGGTCGCTGGTTGTAGAGAGAATCAGAGAGGAAGAATTGTTCATTGGGCAACCTCTTTTGGACAGAAAGTATCTCGAGTCACTTTCACTTCTTTCAGACGAAGAAGATCTCATGGAGTTGTTCAAAGCCGATGAAACCGTGATTGCGAGACTGAAAAGGAAGATGGCTCAGCTTGAGGAAGCCGAAAGGATCTCTATTCTTCTCAAAAGACAACCTGATTTCGAGGCGAAATTACTGGTAAGTGAAAGGATTCTCGATGAAGAGATCGATCAGTTACAGAGGCAGATAGAAAGATTCAAAGAAGAAAGAAATAGACTCTTTGCTCTGCTGGGTAATAAATATGCTGTTGAAAAGCAAATTGAAACACTCCTGAGTCAAAAGCAACAAGCGACAGAGAGGCTGAAGAATGTAGAAAGGCAGATAGATGAAGAACTTGTCAGGATTGCCAACCAACTCAACGGAGAAATAAGGGAATTGCAGCAGCAACTTGAGACCGAGAAGCAGTTACCAATCGTTGGCACAAAAGAATATACCGAAATCGTTCAGCTTTATGAGAAGATCCAAAGCGCTGAAAAGAATGCTAAAGATACTGAGGGCAAGATAGATGAACTGATGAAAAGGCAGAGTGATACAGGAAAAGAGATCGAAGAGATAGAAAAAGAACTCGGTTGGCAGGAAGATATCGACAAAATGAGACTCAGGGTAAAGAACTTTGAACTCAGTTACAGGGTCTTGGAGGGTAAATTGGAACAAATCCAAAGGCATGAGAGGAGCTATCAAGCGGGCTGGGATGTTTTCAAACGCGAAGATGATAAGATTCTTCGCTCTCTCGAGAAAGAGATACCGACATCCTTGGAACTGGAGACGAGACAGACGAACAACAAACTCCAGTTCATAGAATCTGAGATTTCAAGACAGACGAAACGCGCAAGCAGTCTGCGCATCTTCACCGTACTTGTGTTGATCTTCGCCGTAGCTTCGGTCGCTTTGGGTTTCTTCCTCGATCCTATGTGGTTTTATGTTTCTGCTGCTGCTGGTTTGGCTTCTATTGTTTTATTCGTGACTGTGAAATCAACTGCAAGGAGTTTACAAGAAAACGAAGAGCAAAAAGTGAAATTGCAGCTTGAACTTCGCGCGATTGAAAAGAAGAAGCATTCAGCTATTCAGCGCCTCTTGAGTGCTTTTGGCGTGAACAGCATAGAGGAACTGAGACAATCTTACGAACAGTATCGAGATTGGTTAAGGCGCGATCAGGAACTGGAAGAGTTCAAAAAGAAGCTCTCATCAGAAGTAAAAGTTTTAATCGATGAATTGAGCAGATTTGGTGCAAAAGAGATAAGCGATGTACCCAGCGTGATCTTGAGATTGAGCACGTTGCTCGAAACTCTTGAGAGGAAGAAATTGGAATACCTCTTAATTCAGCAATCTGTCCAGCAAACCAAGAATCAGCTTCAGAGAATCAAAGAGGATCTGTCAGACTTGTTTGGTTTACTTTACTCAAAGCTGAGATCTTTGGGAATAAAAGATATGGAAGAACTCCTGTCAGCCTTTGAGCGAAGTTCTAAGATAGAGAAGATTGACAAAAGGATAGAAGAACTCTTGAAAATACTCGAATTGGTACAGCGCAGAGAGCTGGTTCTCCTTGGTCTGAACTATAAGGAACTCGCCAAGTTGATCGATCAGAAAAGGGATTTGGAAGGTTCTTTAGAACGGCTTTCTCAAGAACACGTAAAGACAACAGAGTCATTGAAACAGATAGAAGAACAGATTTCGTCGATCAATTTGCCAGCGGATATATCTTCACAGCTACACGAACTTTCACTCAAGAAACTGGAGAGAGAGGCGTACTCAAAACTGAGAGATCAAATGACACATGTGAGAGATTTTCTGGAAGACGAACTGAATCGTTTGACCGGCACCTATGTTGAAAGGTTTTCAAGATCGCTGAAAGACCTTTTCGCCGAGTTCACTAATCTGTCGCAGAACATGTACGTTGAGCCAGATCTTTCAGTCAGATTCTTCGTCAGGAATCAGCTTACGAGTACCGCTGAGTCTCTGAGTAGAGCCACTCTTGATCAGTTGCTTTTCTGCTACAAAGTTGCACTTTACAACACATTAGAGCCAGAAGAGTCGCTGCCCTTGATAATAGACAACTTTCTCATCAGATTCGACGAGATGCGTTTGCAAAAGGCGGTTGAAATACTCAAAGAACAATCTAAGAAAAGACAGATCATAATCTTCACCAGTGATCAGAGACTTGTGAAGATCTTTGGAGTAGAACCAACTTTGGTGCTCGCTGATCTCAAAACACCATGAGCCTGTCTTTACCAGACTTTTTGGCTATTTCGAGTGCTTTCAATGCCTGCTTCAGTATGCTGTCGTAGTCTGTGCCGTGGTCTGGAAAGACCCCTATACCTGCGCTGCATGTGACATTCACGACGTCTTGTATTTTTCTTATCTCGTCGAGTATTCTGTCGGTGATTTCAATTGCCTTTGATTTTGAAACATTTCTCAGCAAGAGTGCGAATTCCTCTCCGCCATAGCGTGCGGCGAGATCTGATTTTCGAGTTCTTGCCTTGAGTGCATCAGCGATTTTCTCTATAATCCTGTCACCGGTTTCGTGTCCATACTGACTGTTTATCTTCGAGAGGTTATCGATATCAAGTATGACAACAGCAAAAGGTTCTCCTTTTTGACACTGATTTTCTAATTCACCAAGGAAGGCTGAGTGGGTCAAAAGTAGCGTGTGCTGGTCATAAGGTTGTCTTATGACAATACTCTGATAGATTTCGGAACGTTCGAGCAACTTGTAGATTTGGTTCGCAATCAGTTCAATGATCTGGATGTCCTCGAGCGTGGGCCTCTTACCGTGAACAGGGGCGTCCACTGATATGTATCCGACTAAATCTTGACTTGGGCTGTATATGGGTACTATGAGCATATCGTTGGGTTTCCAGGCATCAGGTTCTTCAAAGGCAGATTTTGCATCTAAGAAGGTCGCAGTGTACTCTGCAGGTAGCTCCAAGGCGCCATCTGGAACAAAGAAAGAGTTGCTCACCCTAAAGCGTTCTTGCATAAACTTGTATATGTACTCGACCGGTGGCGGGTTAGATCTGAGCCTTTCGAACTCCTGCTGACTTATACCATAATGCGCTATTCTGACCACTTTACCACTCTCTTTATTGAGTAGGTTTATCAAGACATACCTGTAACCGCTGATCTCACTTATTGTTTCTGCTGTTTCTGAAAGACTTTGTTGAATCGTACTTTTTTGTGAGACAGAGCTCGTCAACTCTGTCAAAAGGGCTAACTTTTTCCTGAACTGTTCAAATCTTTTATGTTGAGACTCGCAGGTTCTCAGTCTTTTTTCGATTGAAAGACCCTTCAAGTACAGAAGCTGTCCAAGGGGGTACAGAGATAATGTCAAAGCAGATGGATATTTCAGAGTTGCGAGAAGGGCTGTTATCAATCCGAAAAAGCCTGCAAAGATCAGCTGGTCAAATTTCAATTTCAAAGGTTCTTTTGAAAGGTAGCCAATGGGAATTTGGAGGAATAAAGTGAGTAGTGCAAAGGAAATAAACCTCAGGTATGAATCTGTAAAGACAGATGTTATGAACAGAGAATATCCGATGGTTATAAAACAAAACAGTGCTTGAGATAGTCTTCTTTTTACACCGATCTTCCCGATTCTCGCCAAGACTCCAAAGGCAATTACAAAAGCAGTTAGTGAGTGTTGAGAATACAGCGCGTGTGGCAACGCGACGAGAAGAAGGCTTATGAGATCAACTCTGTCTACGAGAAGAGATGCGACTAAAAGTGAGTACAGTAAAAAGACTATGTCCAAAGGAGTTGGCTGCACAGGTTTGAACAGAAGATTCAGCACAGTGGCTAATGATACCAACAGTACCCAATGCATCTTTCTCAAGGTGACCACCTTTTCATATCTTCTGTCGAAAACTCCATGGGCAGTTCAATCCATCGCCTCTCGAGGGCAGATTTGTAGATCGCCAAGATGATCTCAACAGCGTTTTTTCCTTCTTCTCCAGTTATATATGGATCACGATCAGCGATCAGAGCCTCACAGAAATCTCTGTAGAGTGGTACATGCCCCCTGCCGTAGACTGTTTCCGGATCTGGTAGATTCATGTAAGGATGAGTTTCTTCATTTGCAAATCTCCACACTTCGATGCGGTTAACTGCCAATCCTCCGATCTTCACAGTCCCTTTTTCCCCAAAAATACTGAGAACTTCTTCCAAATTTCTGTTGTATATATTCGAGGTGCCCTCAACAACTCCAATCGCTCCAGATTCGAACTCCACTATACCAATGCCGAGATCTTCCGATTCTATGTAAGGGTGATTCATGTTCTTTATGAGACCAAGTACTCTCTTTGGCTTGCCACCAAGCATCCACTGGAGCAGATCTATTCCATGGATACTCTGGTTCATCAAAACACCGCCATCCTGCTGCCAGGTGCCACGCCAAGAAGCCTGTTCGTAGTAATCTCTGTTTCTGTTCCACCTCACACTCACCGTTCCGTAAAAGATTCTGCCGAAGTTGTTGTTTTCGATCTTCTTTCTCAGTTCCTGAACAGGAGGATTGAATCTGTTTTGGAAACAAACACCGAGTTTCAGCTCTTTTTCTCTGGCGAGCTCTATCATCTGCCGCATATGAACTGTGCTCAAAGCCATCGGCTTTTCAACAAGAACATGTTTTCCACTGCTGAGAGCATCTATCGCTATTTGATAGTGTGTACCACTCGGTGTTGAAATCGCTACAAAATCGATATCGTCCATCTGGAGTATTTCTTTGTAGTCTACATAGACTTGTGGTCTGTACCCAAGAGTTCTTTCGACCTTTTCAGCCGTAGCTTCTGCCTTTTGGACAAACAGATCGCAGACTGCTTGCAGTGTTACGAGATTGTGGTTTTCAACAACTGCCTCGATGTGTTTCGGAGAGATTCGTCCACAGCCTATCAAAGCCATCTTCAACATCAAATGCCTTCACCCCTTGTGATCTTATATATTCTCTCGGATGTTTTTCCATCACCAAAGGGATTTTCAGAAATACACAATCTATTTTGGCTTGCTTCGATCAGTGCTTTGTAGATCGATTCTTGAGAAGTTCCAGAAAGCAAACCAAAACCAGCTTCGATCAACTCTGGTCTTTCCGTTGTCTGCCTTGCAACGACGACGAATTTCCCAAAAGACGGTGCTTCTTCTTGTACGCCACCTGAATCTGTAACGACAAATCGAGCTCCATCCAAGAGCGATAAGAACTGCAGATAGTCTACCGGCTCGATCAGAATGAACCTGGGGTTGTTGCCAACCTCTTGGTTTACAATCTCACGAACTCTCGGGTTTTTGTGAACAGGAAAGACAACTCTTAGGTCAACTTCGTCGATAAATTGTGCAATACCCCTCAGAACAGATCTCATTTTTTCGCCGATGTTTTCTCTTCTGTGAAGAGTCAAAAGAATGTAGTCATCTAAAGCGACGAGTCTTTCCCTGTAAGAGTTCATATCAATCTTGCTCTTAACATACTCGAGTGCATCTACAACGGAGTTACCAACAACAAAGATTCTTTTCTCTTCAATCCCTTCTTTCAGGAGATTCTCCTTAGCTCTCTTGGTCGGAGTGAACAAATACTTGCTGGCAACGTCGATCAATCTTCTGTTCAGTTCTTCGGGAAATGGGTCGTACAGATCGCCACTTCGCAACCCAGCTTCTATGTGAGCAACAGGTATGGACAGATGAAATCCACACAGAGCTGCGGTGAAGGCAGTTGTGGTATCTCCTTGAACGAAGATAATATCGGGGCTTTCCTTTAACAGTACAGGCTCCAATCTTTCCATAACGCGCGCAACAATTGAGTTCAAGGATTGATTGTGTGTCATGACATTCAGATCGTAATCTGGTTCCATGTCAAAAACTTGTAGCATCATGTCCATCATTTCTCTGTGCTGTGCTGTAGCGACTGCGATTGCATTCTCCCCTTGGTTCTTGAAATACAGGTATACTGGTGCAACCTTTATGACTTCTGGTCTTGTACCAAAGATAAAGCAGGGTTTCATTGTTCGACCTCCACTTTCTTTGTATTTCCTCTCGAATCAATGGCAACACGCATCAACAAATCTTCAACTTCTATTTCGAAGACAGCTTCGCTCTTCAGGTCAGCATATGCCAATATCTTCGAGAATTTTATCGTGATATCTGAGACGGGAACAAACATGACTCTGGCATACCTTCGGAAATTGAAGTTGTTGATCTTGGCACTTTTCGAGAGCACTGCCACGGCACCAAAGAGAAAGGACTTCTCAAGGCAATCTTCAAACTCTGCGGGTTCCAGGAGCTGAACTGAGTTGTTTTGCAAGCGACCAAAGCAGATTATTTCACCACTCATGTAATCTGGTATCAGTCCTTCTGCTTTTTCATAGACGAGAGCTCTTTCAAATGCAGGTTTGCTCAGTAAGATTATCCTTCCGGTGTATTTGACGAGATCTGATGCTTTGAGTCTTCTTGCAACATTTAAGGAGAGTGGGTATCTTATCACCAGCATTCGCGCAACTCCCTTCAGCCAGTCACGAGTAGTGTGAGTTTGTCGATGAAATTCACAAAAGGACTCATCACCAAAGGTATGATCCAAAGGACAAGCAGAGCGAGTAGAAAGAGCACACCGTATACTTCGTACTTGAGATACCACTCGGTGTAGTGCTCTGGAAGGAGCGCACCGAGAATCCTTGAACCATCCAGCGGTGGAATAGGAAAGAGCGAAAAAAGAGCATAGGTGAGACTGAATTTAGCGGCTTTGAAGAGCGTTTCAAAGATATAGCTGTGTTTATTCTCGATGCTGCGCGCCAAGATTCCGTACACCAAGAAACAGAGAACACCGACTATCGGTCCTAAGAGCGAAACAAAAAGAAGGGTCTTTCTCCTTCCTTTGAGATTCCACGGTCTCACAGGAACGGGTCGCGACCAGCCGAAGTTCAGAAATATGAATGCTACAGTACCTATTGGATCAAGATGGACAAAAGGATTCAGTGAGACACGACCTACTTTGGCAGGTGTTTGATCACCAAAAAAGAGTGCCATGCGAGCCTTGAAATACTCTCGCGGAACAACAGCGAGAGTTACAGCAATGAAGCCTGTTATGATGATCTCCAAAAGATTTCCAAGATAATAGGTTAACCTCAAACTGTACACCTCGAGCAAATTCTATCACACTCAGAATTTGTTTTCGCATCTTCATGGACTTTGAAATGGAACTTACCGGCAAAGTTTTCGAGACTTGCGAATGATATCTTCACATTTGTTGATAGAAAACGCACACTTGTAAGTGATATATTTTTCAGGAGGAGGTAGCTTGATGGGGTAGTTGAAGTCAAAGATTTGAGAAAAAGCTACGGAAGTTTTCAGGCACTGAAGCAGATTGATCTTGAGATTGAGCAAGGAGAGATCTATGGACTCATAGGACCCAACGGGGCAGGCAAGACCACTACTCTCAGGATTCTATGTACTTTGCTAAAACCTGACTCTGGATCTGTGAAGATCTTTGGATATGATCTTACAAGCCAAGCAGACGAAATTCGCAAGTTGATAAGCTATCTACCAGAAGATGCAGGTGCATATAAAGAACTAACAGGTATAGACTACTTGAAATTCATCGCAAGGTTTTTCGCAAAGGATGAAAAGCATTTCCATCAGATGGTTGAAAAGGGAGTTCAAATATCAGGATTGTCTGATCGTTTGAAGACAAAGGTGAGTACTTACAGCAAAGGTATGACAAGAAGACTCTTAATAGCCAGGGCTTTGATGATCGACCCGAAATTGGCTGTACTCGATGAACCCACCTCTGGTTTGGATGTGTTAAATGCGCGTGAAGTGAGAAATACTATAAAGGAGTTCACCAAAAATGGTGGCACTGTTTTACTATCGTCGCACAATATGCTCGAAGTCGAATTTCTGTGTGACAGAATTTCCTTGATAAACAGCGGGAGAATAGTCAAAACTGGGGCGCCTCAAGATTTGAAAAAAGAGTTCAACGCATCGAATATCGAAGAGGTGTTCACAGAGGTGATAAGATGTTCTGGAACTTGCTGAAAAAAGAACTGAAGGAAGTTTTGACTGTTTCCAGTGTTGTCACAGTGGTGGTAATCTCTTTTGTCTACGCCTTTATTGGTAAATCTGTAGGAAATATCGAAAAAGAGGTACTAAAGAAGCCATCGGTAGCCATTGTCAATCTCGATGAGGGCGACTTTGGAAAAGCAGTCGAGCAGGGTGTTGTGAATTTCGCAAATGTTTTCTACAACGGTAACGATCTTCAAAAGGGTCTCGAAGAGCTGAAAAGGCAAAATGGAACTGCGTTGCTTGTGATAGAAAAGGATTTTACCAAACAACTTCAATCTGGTGAGAAAGCCAGAATAAAGGTTTTCTGGCTGTTAAAGGGCCTCGGTATAGCAGACACAATTTCGTCGAGTGTTTTTGAAGGTTTTTACAGAACCTTTGAAGATCAGATCAAAAAAGCCATCATGGTACAGCACGGCATTCAAAATCCACAGTTTGTACTCTCTCCGATTGAAAAAACAGACACGACTGTCTTTGGGCAGATGACACTTGAAGATATGTCGCCACCGCAACTTCTGAATCTGACAAATTCTCAGACCACAATGACATCGGTAGTAATAATGATGCTTATAATAATGGCAGGCAACACTGTGATCTCTTCGATGGGTTTGGAGAAGGAAAACAAAACCTTAGAGACGCTCATGACTTTGCCTGTGAAGAGGAGCTATATTGTCTTTTCTAAGATCCTTGCAGCAACGATTGCCGGTTCGGTGATGGCAGGTATATACATGATAGGCTTTAACTTTTACATGAAGTCATTCACTTTTTCTTCAACAGCGTCTCTTGGACTTCGTCTTGATCTGTCAGACTACTTGCTTGTAGGAGTTTCATTGTTTTCTGCTTTGCTCTGTGGTATCGGTATGGCGATGCTACTGGGAGTCATCTCGAAAGACTTCAAAAGCGCACAGGTTATGACCTTCCCCATCACAGCACTTGCAATTTTCAGTATGATTGTAACTATGTTCAAGGACTTTGCCACTCTCTCACTGCCACTGAGAGTTGTGATCTTTGCAATACCGTTCACTCACCCAATGCTTTCGATGAGAAATCTTCTTTTTGGAAACAATATGCTCGTCGTCTGTGGCTGTTTTTACAACATCGTGCTGGCAGTTTTTCTCATAACTTTAATAACAAGAATCTTCAACAGCGATCGACTCATCGTTGGTGTTTCTTTCAAAAACTCAAGGAAAAAGGAAAACACAAAAGTTCAATAGCCAAAGTTGCATGCAAAAAGGCGGCTCATCAAGAGCCGCCGTGTTTTGTCGAGAAGACCAAGCTTCCTTGAGGGGTACGATGAAAGGCAGAAACGCTTTGAAGATCTGCGATGCAGTTTATTGCTGTCACGAGTGGTGAACAAACATGAGTAAAGGTGTCAGAAAGATTCTACGGAAAAGAAGAGATTGAATCTTTTGAAGAGTACAAAATTCTTCAGCTGGTGTTAGTTGTAGTCAGAGTCAATCTTTTTAACTAAAACGACTTTCTTTACTTGTTTTGGTGTATCGAGAAAAGCTAAAGAAAGCGTTGAAGAGAGATATCAATAAGGTGTACCCTTTCTGACGAAGTAGACCTACCCCAATGTACAGATGGTACTTTTCACCAAGATCTTGGTTGGCGCCATAATATAATATACGAATGTGAAACACTTCACAATTGCACAAAACGATGTGCTCATCAATACTTTAGAGGATAACAGCAGAGAATGCATTCAGAAAGCCTGTTAGAGAATTTAGTTTAGACTAAGACGCTGTGTTCAAGAGTTCATCTGTGTTGACTACCTTTGCAAACAACCACAGAACTATTCAAGACATCCTATTTCCTTGAGCCATTGCTTGATTTTCTGAGATAATTTCTCTCTTTCTTCCTCAACTGGGTTCACAAAGTGAATAGGTTTTAGCAAGGTGTTTCCGCTGAGAGCTTTGCTGATTTGCTTTGTACACCGAGAGATGCTCCCGCCGCGATTGGTTATGAACAGAGCTACCTTCTTACCAACGATTGTGTGTTTGCTCAGCAAAGTGTTGATAGGAGGTGTACAGTTTCCAGCCCAGACTGGTGTTCCTATAAGAATCAAATCGTATTTGTTGAGATCTGGAAGCTTTGTCTTCAGTTCTGGTTTCTCTCTGAAAACAGCTGCCTTTCCACACCAAAAGTACTTCTTGAAACCTTTTCTTGGATATTCTTTCACGGTCTGTAGCTCAACAAGATCTGCGTTCACTTGCTTGGCTATAAGCTCTGCCACCAATCTTGTGTGCCCTTCCAGTGAAAAATAGATGATCAACGATCTCACGCAAAAACCTCCTTAGATTCTCAGGCTTTCATTAAAGATTGACTCTTTTTTAAAATCGAAGACGACAGCATTCAGCAAAGTACTGGTAATATTATATTGTCAAAAGATGGTCTTTCCAAGATGAGTCTCATTCACTTGATCAGGATGATCCACAGAGATCTGCAAACCGAATCTATCTTGGGCGAGGTGGTTTTTTGAAAGGTGCTTACCTTTTACTGATCGAAGTCTTTGAACCTTCAACAGTGAGAGTTTCCAAAAACGAATGGTCTTTCAAGCCTGGTCTGTACGCTTACGTCGGTTCGGCGATGAACAGTCTTGAAGAAAGAGTTTCGCGGCATCTTTCACCAGAAAAGAAAAGACACTGGCACATCGATTATTTGCTCGAAAAAGCCAAGATCAACTTTGTTGTCATGATAAGATCTGATAAAAAGATCGAAGAAGAAATATCTAAAGTACTTGCAAAACACTTTCCAAGTATCAGAAAATTCGGTGCCTCTGACTTGAAGGTTGAGTCCAATCTCTTTTACATAGACAGCGTCAGCAAGTTATTTCAGGTAGTTGGTTCAATGATTAATCTGAGTGGGTGAATAAATGCAGAACTTTGTTGATCCAAGACGCGTTCGCATCTTGAAAGAGAAAAATTTAAAGAGAACAGGTCCAGTTCTTTACTGGATGCAGAGAGACCAGAGAGCTCAAGATAACTGGGCATTGTTCTATGCACAAGAGCTTGCTGTTGAGAACAAAGTTTCCTTAATAGTGGTTTTCAATCTGGTTTCATCCTTTCTCGGCGCTACCTTGAGACAGTACGATTTCA
This sequence comes from Pseudothermotoga sp. U03pept, assembly GCF_051235805.1. Classification (NCBI taxonomy): domain Bacteria; kingdom Thermotogati; phylum Thermotogota; class Thermotogae; order Thermotogales; family Thermotogaceae; genus Pseudothermotoga; species Pseudothermotoga sp. U03pept. The sequence continues at coordinate 236,010 of NZ_JBPNXV010000001.1, forward strand.
TGCTGCGCGGTTTGTTCGAGACAAAACAAGCGCTGGCTCAGTTCAATATACCACTTGTTTTCACCTTTGGAGAACCGAGTGAATCTGTACTCGAAGTTGTGAGAGATTTAAAGATATCATCTGTTGTGACAGATTTTAATCCACTACGTCTTGTGAGATCTTGGAAAAAGAAGCTTGTGGATCTTTTGAGCATTCCAGTTTACGAAGTGGACTCTCACAACATCGTTCCTGCATTCTTTGTCTCTCAGAAACAAGAGTACGGTGCTTACACGCTGAGACCAAAGCTCATGAAATTCTTGAATCAGTTTATGACACAGTTTCCAAAGTTGAAAAAGATGCCTTCTGAAAATCTGTCTTTTGAGCAGATCAACAAATTCAAAGATTTCGATGACATTCTGAGGATTTTGAAGGTGGATGGCTCGGTTCTGCCGACAGAAAGCTTTGAGCCTGGTTCTACCGGCGGTTTTAAAGCCCTGCAACAGTTCCTTGAGCACAAGCTCAGATCTTACGATAGATTTCGAAATGACCCAACCATCGATGGTACATCAAATCTGTCACCATATCTTCACTTTGGGCAGATAGCTCCACAACGTGTGGCACTGGAAGTAGGAAAGCTTTCTGGTCTTTACACAGATGCTGTTTCGAGCTTTTTGGAAGAGCTCATAGTTCGTCGTGAACTGGCAGACAATTTCTGCCTTTACAACGAAGAGTACGATTCAATGAAGGCTTTCCCAAGGTGGGCAAGAGAAACACTCGAGAAACACCTTGATGACAAAAGAACTCATATCTATGAGCTTTGTGATCTGGAAAACGCCCAAACTCACGATGAGCTATGGAATGCGGCTCAACTGCAGATGGTGAAGACTGGAAAGATGCACGGTTATATGAGAATGTACTGGGCTAAGAAAATCTTGGAATGGACTGAAACACCTCAAAGAGCACTTGAATATTCAATCTATCTGAACGACAAGTACGAACTCGATGGAAGAGATCCAAATGGTTATGCGGGTATCGCCTGGGCAATCGGAGGAGTACACGATAGACCATGGATTGAGAGAGATGTCTTTGGGAAGATTAGATATATGAGTTACGAAGGCTGTAAGAAGAAATTCGATGTGAAGGAATATGTATCAAAGTACAGCAAATGAGTGGTCAAACAGAATAAAGTGGCTTGGAGGTGAATGATGTGAAAAAGAAGATCATCAATCAGGATCTGAATGATTTTGAGAAGTTCGTGCTTTTTCTAAAAGGAACTGAACCACCCTTCACAGGGGAATACGAAAATCATTTTGAAAAGGGGATCTACGTTTGCAAGAATTGTGGAATTCCTCTTTATAAATCAGAAGACAAGTTCCACTCTGGTTGTGGATGGCCAGCCTTTGACGATGAGATTCCAGCAGCCGTTTTTCGTCAGCCTGACAAGGATGGCAAGCGAACAGAGATACTCTGTGCCTACTGTGGAGCACACCTTGGTCATGTCTTTTTTGGAGAGGGTTTCACACCAAAGAATCTCAGGCACTGTGTTAACTCAGTCTCGCTGAAGTTTATCCCAGATGGACAGAGACCAAAGATAGATCGCATATTCTTTGCTGGCGGTTGTTTTTGGGGTGTGGAGCACCTTTTTAAAGAATTCAAAGGTGTTTTCGATACGCGTGTTGGTTACATGGGTGGACATGTCAAAAATCCAACGTACGAACAAGTCTGCACCGGGCTAACAGGACATTACGAAACTGTGGAAGTGATCTTTGAGCCGAGCAAAGTTGATGAAATCACTCTTGTCAAGTACTTCTTTGAGATACACGATTTTTCCCAAGAGAACGGTCAGGGACCTGATATAGGAGAACAGTACAAAAGTGTGATATTCTACACCAACGATCTTCAAAGATCTGTTGCTGAGCAGATAATTGCACAGCTCAAGAAAAAGTACAAAGTTGCAACTACCATTAAGAAGGCTTCAACTTTCTGGCTGGCAGAAGAGTATCACCAAGATTACTACGAAAAAACAAAAAAGACGCCGTACTGCCACTTCAGAAGGAAGGTCTTTTGAGAATTCGGGCAACCAAGGTAATTGTAAAAAACGATCATCTCTTGCAGGTAATTCACGATTGTTCAATTAGGAGGGATAGTGAGTATGCTGGGAGAAAAGATGAGTTTATCTCACCTGGTCGAGTATCAAAAAGGCGCTGTAGTGAGCAAAACTCTGATCGACAAGAGTTCAGGAACAGTCACTCTCTTTGCATTCGACGAAGGACAAGGCTTGAGTGAGCATACAGCACCGTACGATGCTATGGTTTTGGTGATCGAAGGTCTGGCAGAGGTGAAGATAGAAGAAAGACTCTTCAAGGTGGAAGCTGGAGAGACGATAATCATGCCAGCGAACAAGCCTCACGCTCTGAGAGCACCGACCAGATTCAAGATGCTCCTTGTGATGATAAAATCATGACCTCGGTGTTTCAGATTCAATCACCTGTTCACAAAGGTTGATCTAAAGCTTTTCTCAAGTACCAACAATTATCTTTAGATTGAAATGAAAACTAAGAGAATAGTTGCAATGAAAGTCTGTTCATGTGTAAGGCGTCTGTGTGCATCATAGAGAACCTGTGTGAAAGCTTTATCTCTTGGGACAAAGGATTCCAAACACACCGCAACACAGTTTTGCAATAAGACGTTCTCTTAATTGCAATTGTCTATCCCTGTTCACGTCTGCAGTATCTTCGGAAAGTCAAGTTCGTTATAAAGTCAGCTGCTCCAAATCCTCATTATTTATGAAGACTTGAAAATTATTCTTTTCTGCTTCTTCTTTGAGAAGCCTTAGGGCATCAATGTGAGATTTTTTCAGCGAGTCTGGCGAAAACTTCAAATCAGAGGTGAGTTTCAAAACAGCTACTGGATAGTAACAAGCATTGTCTATTTTCACTTCGCGCAGGTTTGTGTACAAGATCATTTTTACCAATCCGTCCTTTATGTCATCCAATGATGGAAGAATCTTCTGTTTGCTGTGCTTTCCCTCTATTAGATAAACAGTTTTTCCTTCGATCCCGACTTCGTCACAAGTGAAAAAGTAACGCCCCCCAAGGTAATTCGTGATCGTTAAAGCAGCCTTAACACCTGACAGCTTTTCCTTTGGCTGGACCGTTATTACTTCTCTATCTTGTGCCTTCTTCGCTAGGTCTCTTGAAAGATCCTTGAAGCTTTCTTTTCCTTTACTAAGTTCATCAACTCTTTGAACTACAGATTCCTCTGAGTGCATTTTGACTTTGAGTTCTTCTGAGATCTTTTTGTAGGCAGCCAAAGCTTTTTGAGCAATCACGCTCACTTTATCAATTTGTGAAAGATTCCAGTGCAAAGCATCTGAATGATAACTCAAAAGGCAGTTTATCTCCTCTTTAACATAGTCTATGTCGAATCTCTGATTCGTTATCTTGTTTTCGTACCTTGAACTCTTTTGTGCACGATTGTAATAAGCGATAATCGTATACACACCGAGTAAACTCATCAGAGACACCGTGTCCCACTGCAAGAAATCTCTGTCTCCGTCAATACCTTCGTCTTTCATGAATGGAATAACAGTTACTTTCCTGCCGGAAAATCTTAGAGTATCGTACACCCTTGCATAGGGATATGATCTTGTTCTTTTCGGAGAACGCCACCAGCTCAATGTTATTTGTTGATTGTGCCCCATCTTAATGACAGATGATCCACTCTCAGATAAGGCTTTTTCCAAATCTGAAAGGTCGTATTCTTTCAACTCGCGACACAAAAACGGAGTGTATTTTATACCAATGACGTTAGCTGATAGTTCCATTTTCGCCATCCTCTCTCATTATTACTTCGAAGGTGTCCTCACTGAAATTCAGTTGTCCTTCAAAGCCAAGTTTCTTTCTAATAATAGGAACGAGAGATTTCTTTATCTCTATGCCAATACTGTTTCTGCCTAATTTTCTTGCAACCTTCATTGTTGTTCCACTGCCAACAAAGGGATCAAGTACAGTTTCACCAACATATGAGAACAACTTTATGATCCTGTAGGGTAGTTCTTCTGGAAAGGCGGCGATCTCTTTTTCCAGTTGTGAACCAGGCAGTACATTCGTCATCTCCCAGAGTGTCATATACCATTTGTTTTCTGAGAACTCCTTTATATCTACTTTTGATGATTCTCTTACCTCTTTTGGGATAGAGTGGTAATTGAACTTACCTTTTTGAAAAATAAGAATGCTTTCCAACAGATTGTCTGGATAAAAATACATCGGATAGGGATTTTGCAAAAGAACTCCGCTTCTCCTACTGATTCTCAAATAACCATCAGGTTTTTTCCAGATGATGCGGTCTCTGTATCTAAAGCCTGCATTTTGAAATATCTTCGTCGCGTCAGCGACTATAGGGAACTTTTCGCCGTTCACAAGCATATCATCAATATTTAAGACAGCTACTCTGCCGTCTTTCAGCACTCTGAATACCTCTTTTGCCACTTTTTCTAAAAGATCTAAGTACTGGTCATAATTCTCATAAAGTCCTTTATAGTCAAATGGGGCGTTGAAATACGGCGGAGAGGTGACCATTAGATGCACGCTTTCGTCTGGAATCTCTGCCATATTCATGCAATTGCCGATTATTAACTTGTGGTGCGTCATTATCTTTACCTCCCGCAAAGACATAACAGTTTACAAAAAGCGTTAGATTCTCTCGAAGGACAAGCAATTTTAACTGACAATCTTACTTCCAAGATGCACAGCTTGATTGTTTGTTCACTAACCCCAATCAAAACTGCTTGGGACTTCTTTCAGATTCTGCGATTTCTGACGTCCTACTGTCTCTGCTCGGCGAGGTTCTATTTCTACATAAAATCGTTCGGTTCTAAGACTGTGTGAACTCTCCTTCTATATCACTATGTAGATCAATCAGTTAAGATCAGCAGATACAACCCATGATAGTATAGCGCGAAAATTACTTCAAATCTCCAACCATCTGCTTCTTGTTTTTGTTGTTAAAGATAGCCGCAACTCACGAAAGGACGGTTGAAGTTTCGGGAAGGTTGCGAGGATCTTTGAACAGCCTGATGGAAATATTGCTCAACTTCTGATGGGTTTAAACAGTCCGAAAATGTAACAGAAGAGAGAAGTCGGTTCTCCGCGATAAAGACCTTGCCCAAAATCGCGAAGAGTCTTTCAGAAGAAAACACAGCAAGTTATAAATAGTAAGTACTTCTTTGATCGATGAATCAACAAAATAGCCCTGCGAAAGCATAAAAAAGCAGGGCTACTCTTTAATATGGCTCCGGCGGAGGGACTCGAACCCCCAACCTAGTGGTTAACAGCCACCCGCTCTACCGGTTGAGCTACGCCGGAACGTTTTTCTATCAGTGATTTTATCAAACCTATGAGACTTTTCAAGTGTCCATAGCATTAATGTATTATTAAGTTGAAACTCGCTAAGAAGCGTAGAGATTCAAAAGCCGCAGTTACTCACAGCAATTTCATGATAAACTTGATCAGCCAGATTGCCACCAAAGACCAAAAGAATGTGATGAAAAGAGTTATAATTCCAAAGCTCTTCTTAAGATTAATCTGCTCTGCTTTCAATCTGTAGTGCTCTAAAACATCTTTTGGCATCGACTTGATCGCCAGAGCTATTAACGCCGGCACGATTATCAGATCATCGAGCTGTCCGATGATCGGTATGAAATCTGGTATCAAGTCTATGGGACTTAGAACATATCCAATGGCAACTGAGATCAGAATCTTAGATTTTTTCGGAACACGTTTGTCTTTTCTTGCCAAATAAAGTGCTGCAATCGTTCTGTTCAGATCTTTAACCTTAATAAGCTTCACACTCCAAAGAGATTGCTCGATGATCTGCACAGTATCGGTTATACATTTCGACTAAAAGTGAGATATTTCATAACTTTCTGCTGCATATTGCAAGGTCTCAGGGCTCTTTAATGATAGGTGGAAGGAGAAAGCCGTATCCTGTCTGCTTTGTTTGCCACTATAGTGCTCTTTAAGGAATTGTGTGCTGTTGTTGACAGTTGATGACATGTGTTTTCATGTAATCTGTTAAGTGGTCTAAAAAAGAATAGATGATCGAATTACCGCATGCTTGTGAGAAGATGTGGTGGAAGCGCACATCGCTTTCCACCACCTGTAAAAGATCGTCTTTGTAGAAGTGTGTCTCCATACTTTGGATCATGTATTCCATGTCCTGTGTCATGTTGAGCGTAAAGTTCTTCAAAAACATTTTGGCTATCATCGATTCGAGTGTTTCACGTGCATCGATGATTTCATCTAAATCGTATTCCATAGAGCCATTTTGACCGTTGTAGAGATCGTTAGGGACCCTCAGAAGGTAGTTTCCACTACCTTGACGACTTTCTATGACGCCGATTGCCTTTAGATAACTTATCGCTTCACGTATGATGATCCTGGAAACGCCGAAAGTCTCTGAGAGAGCTCTCTCTGTCGGAAGCCTGTCTCCAATTTTAAGGTTCTGCGAGATGATCAAATTCCTTATCTGCTCTATGGTTTTCCTACTCTTCACGACGTTCACCATTCCGATAGGCTTTTTGTTTTCTGAGTTCCAGAAAGTGTTTAACGGTCAAGAGACTCTGTGTGATGTCTTCGTCAACGACAAAGACGTCGTCTGGAACATTTAGTCTAGTTGGTGCAAAGTTCCAAATGCCTTTTATACCACACGAAATCAATTGATCCGCGACTTGTTGAGCAGATTCTTTTGGCACACAGATGATTCCTATTTCAACCTTGAAGCGTCTTACAACTCGACGAAGATTGTCCATAGGAAGTACTGCCAAGTCTTTGATATAGGTACCGATCTTCTGAGGATCTTTGTCAAAAACTGCGACGATTTCTATGCCATAGTTTTCAAACCCAGGGTAGTTCACGAGGGCTTTTCCCAGGTGACCTGCACCTACTAAGATGACTTTTGTCGTGTTTTTGACACCAAAGAGTTCGTCGAGTTCTTGACGCAGTGTCTCGACGTGGTAACCAACCTTGGGTTTACCCATTGTCTTGAGAAATGTCAAATCTTTTCGTACTTGTTCGGCGTTGAGCCCAAGATTCTGTGCGATTTCTTCTGAAGAGATATGCTTTTGGTCTGTCTCGATCAGCAGTCTATGATACAGTTTGAGCCTTTCCAATGTTGGTTTCGGTATCAAGATTGGCTCTTTGTCTTCTTGCGACACTCTCTCAACACCTCTTTGACTTTCTCGAAGGTCGCCTCACTAACAAGTTTATCATCAACCATGATATTTGGTGACTTTCCACAGTTCTCGAAGCAGAAAGTACCGGTTATCTCCACTTCATCAGAAAGATCGTCCTCTTTTACAAATTCAACAAGTCTTGACAGTAGTTTATAAGAACCTTTCATGTAACATGAGGTACCAAGGCAGACCTTTACCGTTGTTTTGTCTTCCTTAGGCAGTGGGAGTATCTCTATATCTTCTGAAGCTATTCGTTTTCTTGATCTGTAACTTGTGTGAATCATGTGGTGGCGCAGATGTTCGTCTTTAAGTTCTTCTTGATAGAGTTTCTGCAGGTAGAAATTCTCATTAGGTGAGAGAATGGTTTTTGTTCCCAGTGTTTCCTTGAGTATCTTTGCACGAGTCTGTCTGACCTTTGTGTCATTTGGATATGGTTGACCTCCCCCGCCTATACAACCATACTTACAAGCCATCACTTCGACCACATCAACTTCAAGAACTTTTTCTGTAATCTTTGCCATCAGATCTCTTGCGTTCGCCAGACCAAAAACGGTAAGTCCTCTGAAGAAATTGCCATCCTTTAACTTGACTTCAACCATCCTCATGCCATTTTCGAGATCAAAAAAGCGCTCTTCATCAATGCCCACTTCTTCTCTCAAGACTTCGAGGACCGTTCCCAGTACACCACCTGTTTTTCCAAAGTTCAGACCACCTTGTGAGGAGATGCCAAAGGGTCTATCAAAAGGTTCTGGAGTTATCTGTTTTATATCCATTCCACTTGCTTTGATCATCTGTGAAAGCTCTCTCGTTGTTAGAACCAAATCAACTGTTCCGAGGTGTTCTTCTCTTTCAGCCTCGAATTTCTTTGCTGTACAGGGCATAAATGATACCAGAAAGATCTCATCTGGTCTGAGCCCGAGTTTTTGAGCGAAGATTCTCTTGATGACCGTTCCAAGGGCTTGTTGTGGAGATTTTACAGTTGAGAGATTTTCGACGTAATCTGGGTAGAACTGTTCGACATACTTCACCCAAGCTGGACAACATGATGTGAACTGCGGAAGTCTTTCTTTGCTCTTGATTCTCTCGTAGAATTCATGGGCTTCCTCAAAGGCTACAAGATCGGCGCCGAATGCCACGTCGAAAACCTTTGCAAATCCTGACATCTTCAAGAACCCAACGAGCCTTTCTGCCATTGCGGTGTCTGGGGTTACTGATAGTTCTTCTTGGATCGCCACTCTAACAGCTGGAGCGATCATACCGATGACTGTTTTTTTCTCTGAAAGTGCCTTGTAGAGTTTCTCAAGATCATTTCTGAAACTAAGTGCTGCCGTTGGACAGTGGGCTACACATTGTCCACAGTAGACACACTCGGTCTTGGACAGTTCACTTTCGAAGGCAGGTAAAACTTGAGTTGAAAATCCTCGATTGGCAAAGTCTATGACACCAATTCCTTGGACTTCTTCACAGACCCTTACACAATCACCGCAGAGTATACACTTTGAGTTGTCTCTGATTATGGGCGATGATCTATCTGTCTTTGTGTTTTTACTCAGGTTGGAAAATCTCACATTTCTTATACCGAATTCCTCTGCGTATTTTTGGAGTTTACAACTGCCGTTCCTGTCACAGGTTGTGCAATCTCTGTTGTGCGATGCGAGAATCAGTTCCAGTATGCCTCTTCTCATTTCATATATCTGTGGGGTATTAGTTCTTATGCTCATACCCTCACGAGGTTTGGTCGTACAAGAAGTGACTATGTCTTTACCATCTATTTCAACAAGGCACATTCTACATGCTCCATAGACGGAGGTTTCTGACAGATAACACAAATTCGGAATCTCAATGCCGGCTTCTTTCAATGCCTCGAGAAGGTTTTTGGAATCGTCTCTCAATTGTACCTCTCTGCCGTTGACATAGACTTTCATTTATTTCACCTCCTAAGCGATTTCTATGGCTTTGAATTTGCATTTCTCAACACATAATCCGCATTTGACGCATTTGTTTTGATCTATCTTGTATGGTTTTCCCCTTTCACCTGTTATTGCTCCTTGTGGACAAGATCTCGCACACAATCCACAGCCTTTGCAGAGTGTCTCGTTGATCGTGTACTTTCTGAAGGAAGTACAAGTACCACTTGGACAACTGCCATTCAAGTGAGCCATGTACTCATCTTTGAAGAGTTTCAAAGTGCTGAGTATTGGGTTTGGAGCAGTCTTACCAAGCCCACAGAGAGATGTTGTTTTTATCAGCTTTGCAAGAAATTCAAGGTTGTCAAGGTCTTCTTTCGTTGCCTTTCCTTGTGTGAATTTCTCTAAGATGCTGTAAGCTTGCATAGTTCCTTCCCTGCAAGGTATACACTTTCCACATGATTCTCTTTTTGTGAAATCGAGGAAGAATCTTGCAACTTCAACCATGCATGTTTTCTTGGTTATGACCACGATTCCTCCAGAACCTACCATCGCATCTGCAGACTTGAGTGTGTCGTAATCGATCGGCATGTCCAAAAATTCCTTCGACAGACATGCACCAGATGGACCGCCTATCTGTACGGCTTTGAATTCTTCACCATTGGTGAGACCTCCACATATGTCGTAGATGATCTTTCTAAGTGTCGTGCCAAATTCCACTTCTATGATTCCTGTGATCTTGACAGGACCAGTAACTGAGAACATTTTCGTTCCTGGGGAGTTCGAAACACCAAGTTTTCTGTATTTGTCCACACCATCTCTTATGATTCTCGGAATATTTGCATATGTCTCGACGTTGTTTATCAAAGTGGGATATCCCCAAAGACCTGACTGTGCTGGGAAGGGGGGCCTGGGTCTCGGCATGCCGCGTTTACCTTCGATGGAAGCCAGCAGGGCGGTTTCTTCACCACAGACAAAGGCACCAGCACCTTCTTTTATTTCAACGTCGAAGGAAAAACCAGTGCTGAGAATATTGTCACCAAGAAGTCCGAGCTTTCTTGCGTCTTCTATTGCTTTTTGGAACATCTGTATGGCAATTGGATACTCTGCTCGAATATAAGCGTATGCCTTCTGGGCACCTATTGTGTAACCAGCGATGATCATGCCTTCGAGGACCAAATGCGGATCTCTTTCAAGCAGAGTTCTGTTCATGAATGCTCCTGGGTCGCCTTCATCTCCGTTACAAACTACGAACTTTCTCTCTCCTTTGCTGTTTTTGGCGGCTTCCCATTTGAGTCCGGTGGGGAAACCTCCACCGCCTCGCCCTCTTAAACCAGATGCCTTTACTGTTTCGACGACCTGATCTGGTGTCATCTGCGAGAGAACTTTAATCAGAGACAGATAGCCACCTCTTGCCATGTAATCTTCTATGGAATCGCATTCAGATCTTCCTATGTCCTCCATGATGTAGAACTGCTGATTCTTGTAAAGTGTTGTTTCTTCCAGAGTTTTTACACGCTCATTTGTCTTGGGATCAATCAAAAGGAGTTCCTCGACAGGCTGCCCTTGCTTGATTGTTTTATCGATGATCTTTCTTACGTCATTCACAGTGACATGTGAATAGAAATACCCATATGGGAGAATATTGACTAAAGGACCATTTGAGCATCTTCCACAACAACCAGTTTTCTTCAATATGCCTTCATCTTCTTCGATTTTAGACAGCTTCACGGAATCTATCAGATTCTCTTCTTTGAGAATTCTTTCGAATTCCTGGTAAACCTTTAAAGCACCCTTGGCTGTGCAGCCAGTACCAACACATATGTATATCGATAGATTCGATAGCTTTTTCTCTCTCTTTTTTCTCTGCTCTTCGATGAATTGATAAGCTTCACTGATGGTTTTGAGCATTTTCTTCACCCTCTTCTTTGAGTTTTCTGATGATCTCTTTTACTCTTTCTGGAGTGAGATTTCCATAGACTTCGCCGTTTATCACCATTGCCGGAGCAAGTGCGCAAGCACCGAGACATCCAACTTGATCGACACTGAATTTGAGATCCTTCGTAACCTCACCGGGTTTTATGTTCAGCTCCTCTTCAAGTGCCTTCAGCAGAGAGGTTGATCCTTCCATGTGGCAAGCAGTTCCATCACACAGCAAAATGGTGTATTCTCCCTTTGGTTTTAGAGAAAACTGTGCGTAGAAAGTCCCCACACCAAAGATCTTCGCGGGAGGGATCTTCAGGGCAACAGCTATGTAGTTGATCACATCTTGTGGTAGATATCTGTAGAGCTTTTGTACATCCAATAAGATCTTGATGAGATTTTCCTTCTTGTATTGATGCTTTTGTAGTATTTGTTCGACTCTTTCAAAGTTTCTCTCCATACATTCACCTCCTCAGCAGTATTCGAGTTTTACGATCTTTCCCTTTTGTTGTAGGATTTGAGCGATGTCTTGAACCAAACGAAATTTCAAAGATATGTCATGGCTGAAAAGTGGGTTTTGATGGGCAGGGTTTATCGCTCTCCCGACGAAGAAGTTTATCTGATCTGCTTCAAGTAGCATGTCGACAAGGATACTCGCACCATATCCCAGATTCTGTTGCTGTCCGTTCAAGTATCTGAAAGCGTGTGTCAAGGTTACTATTCCCTCTGTTATCAGGTCGATTCCTTCCATCTTTCCAACAGGTGGTAGGTCTTCAGAGAAAGAACGAAGATCTAAGTCAATTTTCTTTTTGAGAACTCTTTCAAAGATCTGGGCTGTTGTGCCTCCGCAAATGACTTTCTTGCCTTGTTGTTCCATAAAGGTTTTCACCAAAAACTCATCCTTTGTCTTGTCTTCCGGTGGTCCAACGAAGAGGTTCAAAGTTTGTAGTGTTTTGAATCGAACTACAGCGGCAAGAGCATCATCGCCTCTTGTTCCGTTGTCAAGTCTTTGAGCAAGTCGAACAAGATGCCTGACAACGCTCGAAGGTTTTATCTTCTTTTCGAGCAATGTTGATATTTCCCTTGTTATGTTCTTGATACCAAATCCGAGTGGAAAAGTACTTGTGCCCATACCGGCTTGTGAGATTCCGTCTGTCATGATGAAGAGGCTGTCACCTTCTTGAGGCGTGATCTTTGCGATCGAGATTTCTTTATCATGAACGGTGGTGGTTGTTTTTTTAAGTTCAAGTATCTTCCCTTCTCTGAAGTAGAGAACGACTGGGAATTCGTATTCCACAATCGAACACGCATTTTGATTAGCGTTGAAGATGACCGAACAAAGATTGGCATAACTAATACCTCTGACTTTACACACTGGCAGAGTAGCCAAGATTGAGGAAAAAACTTCGTCGATAGGAAGATCGTTGAAGAGCATTGTTGTTGCCATCGAGGTGGTCAGTGTAGAGAGTATACTCGCCTTTACCCCGCTACCAAGGCCATCTGAAACACTCAGCACCACTTTGTTTGAATCTCTCTTTATAGCCACTGAATCTCCACAGATTTCTTCACCGTTTTTGTTCTTCTTTGCGTAATCGATTTCGCAAGTGAGCATCTCATTCCTCCATGAACTTGCGTAGTTCCACAAAATGACTCTTGGTCTCTGCGATAGATTCACCCAGTAATCCTGCTATCTCTTGTGCAATCCTCATTTGTTTGGAGAGCATTTCTTCGATCTTGTTGAGTGTCTCGTGTTTGATTGCTTTTAGTTTGTCTTCTTGTTGTTTCTCCTTGGTCATGTCCACGAGCAGAAGAACTTCGCTGGCATCCTGTGGTAGTTTGAACGATTTTATGAAGAAGTAACCTTTCTCTGAGATCTCCAAAATTTGGTTCGCTTGGGTTGATATTTCTCTGAGCAAGTTCATTGTTTCTTCTGCCGAAAGACCTGTCAGAAAGTTTTGTGCCGCTTTGTTTTTGTAAAGGATTTTATCGTCTTTGTATATGATTATCGCGTTTGGAGATTCTTCGACGACTCTGTTAGTCGCGGCTTTGAGTTTGTCAACAAGGTAGGTGATGCACATTTCTCTTTCGGCTCTGTTCATGGCAACCGCTACTGCCTTATCTCTGCAGCTTTCATAACCACAGGCACCACAGTTGAGTTGTTTCTTGGGATCGTCCTTCCCGAGTGATCTCAAGATCTCTTGGATTTGAGCTTCGCTAACTGTGTGTGGAATATCTTTTTTCGAGAACTTTCTCGTCAAATCGATGGAAAAAACTGATTTATCAATCTTTTCCTCTATCGAGTTGAGTCTTTTGATATGCTCTATGATTCTTCGTCGCTTTTCTAAGAGACCTATGTCCTTCCTTATCGCTGGGCCGTTGATACAACCACCTTCACAGGCTGAAGCCTCTATGAATACGGTTGTTTCGAAGGTTTCAATGTGAGAAAAAATCCTTGCGATGTTTTCAACTCCTTCTACTACAAGATGGTCTACCCAGTTGCCTTGTACGGTGTAGTTTATGCCTCCGGAAGTTGGATACATTCTTGCTCTTTGAGGGTAGGGTGGTGTGGGTAATTCATCAGGCAAGTCTTTGATTCGCATATTTCTATCCTTCAGGAATTCATCGAATTCTTCAAAGGTCATAACGATATCGACTAAGGTCCTTTCGTTTTTCTTGGCTATGCACGGACCTAAAAAAACAACAGGAAAGTCACCATATCGTTCTTTCAGAAATTTGGCGTGAGCACCCATAGGCGAGACAAATGGTGCGAGATACTTTTGTGCTTGAGGATAGTATTTCTCAGCGAGATTTACAACAACCGGACATGCTGTGGTGATGAGGATCTTTTGAACTGAGAATTGTTCTGAATACTTTTGTGAAACGAGCTCTGCACCAAGCGATGTTTCTTGAACAACTATAGCTCCTAATCTTTTGAGCAGAGATATGACCTTGTAGGGGTCATCGTAATGGGCAAAGAAAGAAGGCGCAATCGATACCAAGAAAGGCTTTCTTAGAATTCTTTCGAAATCCTCTGTTGATCTTAGATAGGTCTTCGCTTTTTGAGGGCATATCTGAATGCACCGCGCGCACTCTATACATTCCTCTTCTATTACCCTTGTCTTGCCGTCACTAAAACTCAAGGATTTCACAGGACAGTTTCTCAAACATTTGTAACAGTACATGCAGCTTGCTTCATTTGAGAGGATCAGACCCATTTTTCGCCTCCACAAGAATTTGCTTTATATTCTCAGCATTCACGTTTTTGTAGAGCTTTCCATCTATCTCAACACAGACACCATCTGAGCAGTTCCCAAAGCATAGGGAGCCGTAGATTTGAATCTCCGGATGTGTGGATCTGAGTTCTTCAAGTCTCTGAACAACCTTGTAAGAACCTTTAAGATGACATGAACTTCCCATACACACTCTCACAACCATACGATCACCAATCGTGATATTTTTCTCGTTATATTTTTCACAATAATACTATCGCACATCGCCATCTTTGTCAATGAAGGCTTTTGTACAAAAAATAAATCGCTGTTAAGTAACCATTGCAAAGAAATGAAATCGATCCTGCGTGTTGAAAAACAAATCTTTGTAAGATAAACTCTTTCATGGTGGTTTCGTGAGTTGGAGCGATCTGAACAAAGATGTGAAGAAGTATCTTCTCTTTTATGGGATAGCTGGTTTTTCTTTTTCCTCGATCATTGCAGCGCCAACCTTGGGAAAACTTCTGGAGATTCCCATGGAACAGCTTGGTTGGTTGTTCAGTGTTTCGTATGTTTTTCAGGCACTCTTGTCATATATCTTTGGAAGACGGTTTGAGAAAATCCCTGTGAATTATGGTTTGTTCTCTGCCAGAGTTTGCTTTGCTCTTGGATCTCTGAGCTTTGCTTTGACAAAAGGTCTGTGGAACTTTGCCATAGCACAGGTACTGCTGGGTTTCACCGATATCTTCTATCCTTGTCAGGTGATGTACGAGAGAGCCCTTTTCCCGCCTAAGATCAGAGAGGAAATATATTCCTTAGAGTTTTTCATCACTGAATTTGTCAAATCTATTACCTACTTTGTCTTTGTTTTCATACTCGCTCCCTTCATGACGGGACAGGGATTCTTGAGAGCGATCTTCTTTGCAGTTTTCGCTGTGAATATTTTCTACGCCATTTCGTATTTGAAAATCCTGCCAAGAATCGACAGTGGCACGAAAATTCCAAAAGATCACGTCGTAGCTACTACGCACCTTGGCACGTTTCTCTCTATCATGTTTCACCAGTACCTCTGCTACTCAGCGTTCAGTTTTGCCAGTTTCTTGGTGATATCTTATTATTTGATCGATTACTTCAAACTTGATGGTTCGTCTCCGTTCTTATTTGAGATGATCTTTTCCTTTTCTGTCGCTTCTTCAATTTTCTGGAAAAGGTCGGTGAAAAGTCATCCTTCGCTGAACTTGACAGTTGGGACTGGGTTGATCGTTTGCTCGTTTTTCCTTTGGGTGATTCCAAACATGTATTTGTTTTTTATCTCGCATGTGATAATGGGAATAGGTTTCATCTTTTGGTTTCCAGCTAAAGAGACGATAAAGATCCAGATAGCCCCCAGGGAACTGGGCAGGTGGGAAGGTTTTTTCCAGGGAATGAACATTTTCAGCAGGATTTTCATCCCCGTCTTGTCTGCTTATGTGGCAACGAGGATTGGTTATCACTGGGTTTTCGTTGTTTCAGGTTTGCTGGGGCTGACAGCTTTGATTGTCTCGATACCAGCACAGCTGTGGATGAGAAAGAACTACCCAGCTGTCAAGGCATGATTTCTTTTACAGCCCGAAGAGTTCCTTGGCATTCTGAACAAGCTTTTCAGAAATTTCAGATGGATCTTCTTTCAGTATTTGTGATATCTCGTTGATAACAAAACGCACATATGAAGGTTCGTTTCTCTTGCCTCTGAACTGTTGTGGGGGCAAGTAAGGGCAGTCAGTTTCTGTAACGATGTTCTCAGTGCCAATGGCTTGAACTACATTTCTGAGCACGACGTTCTTCGGATAGGTCAAAGGTCCGCCTATGCCTATGAAAAGGCCCAATTCGACGAACTTCAAAGCCCATTGAGTATCGGCTGAGAACGCATGGACAACTCCTCCGGCATTTGGCAAGCCTATCTCTGATAGTATTTCATAAGCGTCTTCGTAAGCCTCTCTTATATGAATGATAACGGGTAAATCGAGTTCTTTTGCAAGGATGAGCTGTCTTTTGAAAACCTCTATTTGATCGGCCTTTTCTGAGAAGTTTCTGAAATAGTCAAGTCCCATCTCACCGAGTGCGACTACCTTCGGGTCGGCTGCCATTTCTCTGAGCTTTTCAATGTAATCTCGACCAACCCTACTGGCTTCATGTGGGTGAATGCCTATGGAACAGTAGATCTTCTGGAATTTCCTGGCTAAAACCAGAGACTCGGCGGAATCTATCACGTCTATTCCGACGTTGACGACAAATTCAATGCCGTGTGAGTCAAATTTCTTTACGAGTGATTCAACATCATCTTTGAATTGCCGAAAATGTAGATGGGCATGTGTATCAACAATTTTCAACCTTTTCCCTCCCAGACTGTGTTATATTCTGTTTGGAGACATCTAGTCCCAAAAAGAGTTTAACACATAGAGCATCTGGGAGCTGGTCTTTCTTGAACTGGATAAAAAAGAGATGGCTTTCTATCATGCTAATGGTCTTGCTGGGTTCTCTTTCAATTTTTCAGCTCAAGGATCTAAGAGTAGGGGGATACTTCAGATCTCAGGTTACAACGCAATCTCATTACATCAGAGTTGAGAGAGAAGTAGCAAGCACTTTTGCAGTCAGAGATATTCTTTTGATAGCCGTTCCAAGTGAAGATCCACAAACAGTGAATAAGGTTGCAGGAATAGTCAGAGAAACGAGAAGTGTTTCGTTGGTTGTTAACCCGATGGAGTTCCCATTCACCATCGGGGGAAAAGGTGGTATTGCCCGACAACTTGGTTTGGTTGGGAAATATAAAGGGAAGAACTATGCAATTTTGGTGGCTGTGATATCTTCAAGACCAGAGGATACAACTCTTAGAATAGAAAAGGCAACAAAGCAATATGGGACTTCGTTGTTCGGTAATTCCTATATCTCTGCAAAGGCGCTTGATTATATCAGTTTCATCCTAAAATTCTTGTCACCCTTAGCTATCGTTGTGATCTTTGTGGTATTCTACATAACTCTGAGAAATTTCTGGGCAACGGTGCTCTCCTTTTTGCCAAGTTTGCTTGCCACGGTTTACATGCTTGGAGCTTATAGTGTCTTCGGTAAGACCATAACCCTTGAAAATGTCTTAATGCCCTTCATAACACTTGTCATGGGCAGTGCTGCGGGTTTGCACTATGTCTCCCATTATCTTTCTCTAACTGATTTCGATGTTTTTGAGAGGGCTCAAAAGGCACTAAAGGAAACATTTGTACCGCTTTTGATGACCACTGCAACAACGGTTGTTGGTTTTCTCTCAATGTGTTTTACATCATCGCCGGTGATGAGTGAACTGGGTTTGTCTGGTGCGTGTGGTGTCGGTATGGCTGGATTATCAACCTTCGTATTCCTTCCACCGGTGGCAACCTTTTTAAAATCTCAGAGAAAACAGTCCAAGGGAGATAAGCTGACGAGGTTTTTCTTGCGATATCGAAGACTGAATCTAATCATTTTCTTGGTCATTTCGGTGATTCTCTGCTTCTTCACGTTGAACGTCAAAGAAGAATTTCATGCCTTGATGTTTTTCAGAAGATCTTCAAAGGTCATGGAAGGCGCGAGAATAGTAGAAACTGTATCTGGTGTCAGTATACCAGTACTTGTTAAGATAAATTTTGAAGTTGATCCACTTTCCAAGGATGCACTTGAGATACTTGAGAATGTTAGAAGAATAGCTTCAAGCTACTCTTTACGTACCTTATCAATTCTCGAAGTCAAAGAACTTTTACCTTCTGTTCTTGGGAACTTCGTGTCAATCATTCTGCCTGAAGGAATCTTTGTAAACCGAAGGGACAAGAGCGCATTGATGCTCGTTTTCCTGAAAGATCTATCGAGAAAGACACACTACGATTTTCAACAGACCGTTGAATCTTTTTCCATGAATGGGTTGAGATCTGTTCATGTCACTGGAGAGAATTACAAATACTTGCAGATGAACGATGAAACTCTTAGCAATCAAAAGGCGAGCATCGTAGTTGCACTGACTGTGATTGGCTTGATGATGATTCTGATGCTTAGAGATCTTAAGTTTGGCTTGATCAGTACAGTTCCAATAGTTTTGACCATTCTGAATCTGTACGGTTTCTTGGGGCTTTTTCAAATACCCTTAAACGTTATAAGTGCATATATAATGAACATAGCACTTGGAGCAGGTATAGACTACGCAATTCACTTCACATATACTTACAAGATGATGTGCAAAAGTAGAAAACCTTATGCACTCTCTCAAACCCTTCAGATAACTGGTAAACCAATACTGGCAAATGCCGTTGGTATTGCAGTTGGATTCTCTGTTTTGCTGTTCTCACCTATGAGTGTGCACGTCCATATAGCAATTCTGATATTCATTGCTATGATTATGTCATCTTTTTACACTCTTATTTGGCTTATCATGATGACAAGAGAAAGATGCTAAAATCAATACACAGGCAGATTGTGTAGTTTCCTACATGCATGACAAATCAGCGACATCTGCGAGTAGGGGAGTGATGTGAATGAAGGTGAAACTCATAACCATTGTTGTTGTCGTTATATTGCTTGTTGTGTATGCTGTAACAGGAGTTTATCAAGTCGATCCATCTCAAGTGGCGTTGGTTAAAACTTTTGGTAAGTACACGCACACCGTAGGACCAGGAATTCACATTCATGCACCTTTTCCATTTCAGTCACATGTGATTGTTGATGTCCAGACTGTTCGGAAACAAGAAATAGGTTTCAGAACAGTCAGGCCAGGGCAGTATGTGCAGAAAAAGGAAGAGGCTTTGATCCTAACAGGTGATGGAAACATAGTCTCTGTCGAAGCCGTTGTTCAATTCAAAGTAAACGATCCGGTGAAGTTCGTTTTTCGTGTTGAAAATCCTGAGGAACTTGTCAAGTTCACCACCGAATCTGCCCTGCGAGAAATGATTGCAAAGCGCACAGTGGATGAGATTCTGACGGCGGAACGGGATAGAGTATCCTATGAAGTTCACCAGATAACGCAGCAACTACTGGATGCCTACGATGTGGGAATTACTGTGATCAATGTCTTGCTTCAGGAAGTAGTACCCCCCCAAACAGTTATAGCTGCCTTTGACGATGTGAACAACGCAAAGCAAGACAAGGAAAGATACATAAATGAAGCGCTCAGATATGCAAACAATCTCATACCATCTGTTGAAGGTGAAGCCAGAAAGATCATCCTCGAGGCAGAAGCCTATGCCCAACAGAGGATTTTACAAGCACAGGGTGAAACACAGAGGTTTCTCAGCATATTGAAAGAATACAAAGGATCACCGAGGATCACCGAAACACGATTGAGAATTGAGACACTTGAAGAAGTTTTGCCAAAGGCGAAAAGGATAATCCTACTTGATGGGTCACAAAACATAACGCTACTGAGTTTGGATAAGTTGATAGGTGGTGGTGAGAAATGAAGACAATGGTTTTGATATTTGTTTTGATCCTGTCTGTTGTGGCAGTTCTTTTCATAGGGCTGTCGTTTTTCATAGTCGATCAAACTCAGTATGCGGTCGTACTCAGATTTGGCGAAATAAGAAAAGTCATTTCTGAACCTGGGCTCTACGTCAAAACCCCCTTTGTGGACAACGTAATACGTTTCAGCAAGCGTTTTTACATATACGACATACCAGTTGAGAAGATAATAACCTTGGACAAAAAGACTATGCTTGTTGATTCCTATGCGGTGTGGAGAATATCCGATCCAAAGAAGTTCATTGAGTCGGTGAGGACTGTTTCCTTGGCGCTCTCGAGAATCGATGATGTAGTCTATTCTGGGCTTAGAAATACACTCGCAAAACTGGACTTTGACGACATAGTGACCGGTGAAAGACAATATCTGAGTGATATCACAGAGTTTTCGAAGCGGAATTTGGTAGATTTTGGTATCGATATTCAAGATGTGAGAATCAAGCACACAGACTTGCCAGCCGAAAATCAACAAGCAGTATTCGAAAGGATGAAATCCGAAAGACAGAGCATAGCGGCCTTGATAAGAGCAGAGGGGCAGAAAGAAGCACAAAAGATTCGTTCAGAGGCAGATAAGAAGGCAACCATTCTAAAAGCTGAGGCACTCAGCGAAGCTGAAAGAATAAAAGGCACAGGAGAAGCAAGTGCAACCAGAATCTATGCTCAAGTTTACGGACAGGATCAGGAGTTCTACAGATTTCTCAGAACGCTTGAAAGTTACAAACTCATCATCCCAGACAGCGTCATTCTGATCGGCGAAGATTTGACCATACTCAATCAGATGAAGTGATTTAGACAGAGGAAGGCGTAAGCCTTCCTTTGCTCTCTTAATCCTTCAAGACGATCAAGACATCTATGTTCTGCTGGCTTTGACATATCGGAGTAGTTTGTATCACTATCTGTATGAGCTTTTTTACAGAATTGGTGCCAGAAAAGAGATCTCATGTGGTGATGCGTGCTTGACAAAGGCAGAGAAAAATCAAGCTTGCATATCAAAAGTTTGTAGGTCTGGACTGGTCCGAAGCGAAGCCTGTGGAGTGGGAGGCCGCTGCTAAGGTGTTTGGGAATAATCCCAACATCTTGGTAAGTTTCCTACGATAAAGCAGCAAGCTCATCTCCTTTAGGAGATGGGAGGAGGTCACGTTTGTCATACGCCTGCGATGATTTGTTGTTCAATCTCTTGTCGCTGTTCTCTTAAGAGATGTGTTGCTGGTTTTCTTCTACAGTCAATAATATAATAGTTCTAAGTAACAATATGTAAGACTTCCACATTCCAAATTCTATGTGTGGTATATTTTACTTGGAGGTGATCGTATGGGTATACCACTTTTGGGTGAAAGGTTTCCTGAGATTGAAGTACTGACAACACATGGAAAGATGAAACTTCCCGATGCTTACAAGGGAAAATGGCTTGTTTTGTTCAGTCATCCTGCTGATTTCACACCTGTTTGTACAACGGAGTTCATAGGTTTTCAAAAAAGGTACGACGAGTTCAAAAAACTGGGGGCAGAACTGATAGGGTTAAGTGTAGATCAGATTTTTTCACACATCAAATGGGTGGAGTGGATTGAGGAAAAGGTTGGTGTTAAGATTGAGTTCCCCATCATTGCTGACACAGGCAAGGTAGCTGAGACATTGGGCATGATTCATCCAGCAAAAGGTAGCAACACAGTGAGAGCAGTTTTCATAATCGATCCAAATGGTTTGATTAGAACGATTTTGTACTATCCACAAGAAGTCGGTAGAAATATCGATGAGGTCTTGAGGATCATAAAAGCCTTTACAGTAGCAGATGCCAACAAAGTTGCCATACCGGCGAACTGGCCAAACAACGAACTGTTCAAAGATGAGGTAATAGTTCCACCACCAACGAGTATAGAAGAAGCGATGAAAAGAAAACAGCAGTATGATTGTCTTGATTGGTGGCTGTGCCACAAAAAAGTATAAGTTCAGGCCCGGTAGCATTTACCGGGCTTTTTGTGCGATATTGCGAATTGATCTTGAGTTTTTCAAAATCTAAGCGAAGAGGTGAGAAAGATGAACGAAAAGCTTGTTAAAGCCTTTAATGATCAGATAAGAAAAGAGATTGAGTCAGCATATCTTTATCTGGCGATGGCTGCTTACTTCGATAATCAAACGCTGGAAGGTTTCGCACATTGGATGAAAAAACAAGCCCAAGAAGAACTCAACCATGCGATGAAATTTTACGAACACCTCAACGAGCGTGGTGCACGCGTGGAGTTGCAACCGATTTCCCTCTTGGGGAAAGATTGGTCATCTGCCTTGGAAGTCTTCAAACAAACTTACGAACATGAACAAAAAGTCACTCAGAGCATAAACGATTTGGTTCAGTTAGCGAGTGAGCTGAAAGACAACGCTGCTTTGGTCTTTCTGAATTGGTTTGTCAACGAACAAGTCGAAGAGGAATCCAATGCACAGAAGATTCTGACCTTATTGGAGCGCATAAAGGACAACTTTGCTGGTATAATGATGTTGGACAGAGAGCTGGCAAAAAGGGAGTGATTAGATGTTCAACATCGATGAGATCTTCGAGATTGCCGAGCAGATAGAACGAAATGGCGTTACCTTCTACACAAAGGCCGCTGAAGAATTCCCAGAGTACACAAAAAAATCGCTCTTTTTGAAGTTGGCAGAGATGGAGAAAGAACACGAAAAGAGATTTCACAGTATGAGAGTTGATCTTGCACAAAAAGAACGCGAACTCTCAGAGTTTTTAGACCCGCAAGGAGAAGCAGTTGAATATCTCAGAGCGATAGCCCATAGTAAGGTCTTTGATCTGCGAGCAGATCCTACAACGAAGTTCAAAGACATCAGATCTGTCTCTGAACTTTTGAGAATCGCGATCGATATAGAAAAAGATTCGATAATCTTTTATCTTGGTGTAAAAGAAATGGTACCTGTCGAACTGGGCAAAGACAAGATAGATCTCATCGTTAAAGAAGAGATGAGTCATGTTTCCATCTTGACAGGACTTTTGGAATCTTTTTGAAAGGAGAGACCCATGGTAACTAAAGAACAAGTCATGGAAGCTCTGAGTAATGTCATAGATTTTGAATTAGGTCTTGATGTGGTAAGTCTTGGATTGGTTTACGGTGTTGATGTTGATCAAGAAGGTAATGTTACAGTCACCATGACCATGACAACACCAGCATGTCCTTTGGCGGGCATGATCTTGCAAGATGCAGAAGATAAGGTACGTCAGCTTGAAGGTGTCAAGGATGTAAAGGTGAACTTAACCTTTGATCCCCCTTGGTCTCCAGAGATGATGAATGAGGAGCTGAGAAAAAGATTCGGCCTATGACTTTCAGAGAGTTGTACAAGACTGTGAAAGCCTTGATCAGCAATGCCTCCGATTCTTCCGGAACGGAGGCTCTTTTGCTTTTGTCATATGTCACTCAACTCACCAAAGAAAGGGTTTTGCTGCACTTTGATGATCCCGTCGAAGATGATGTGATTCGAAGGGTACTTGATTTAGCTCGACTTAGATCTGATGGTTTTCCACTTCAGTACCTTGTCGGAAAGTGCTATTTCTACGGTTTGGAACTCGACATCGAAGATGGGGTGTTCATACCGAGAATTGAAACAGAAGTGCTTGTAGATATTGCCTTAGAGATCGTTGAGAAAGGAGACCTCAGAGTAGTTGCTGACATAGGTACTGGTTCAGGAGCAATAGCAATCGCCATTTCTCTGAACAGCTCTTGTCAAGTCTATGCAACTGATGTGAATGAAAGAGCGCTGACTTTGGCTCAAAGAAATGCAGAGAAGTTGGGCGCCAAGATTTGTCTTTTCAAGGGTGCTTTTTTGGAACCATTAAAGCCTGTGTTGAACAAGGTTGATTTGATTGTCTCAAATCCTCCCTATATTCCAAAAGATGCCATTCTTCCGAAAGAAGTTTTGATGGAACCAGTGAATGCTTTGTTTGCGGGAGAGGACGGACTCGAATTCTACAGGGAGTTTTTCAGTCAGGTAAATCTGCTGAGAGGCAAAGATATCTTGATGGAGTTTTCCCCAGAGCAGAAAGATCAGATTGAGAGATTCGGTGTTTTTGGAGAGATTTCATTTTATCACGATCAGTTTGGAAAGATTAGGTTTTTCCACATCAAGATAAAGTAGTAGAATAGTTCGTGAGGCTAATGACACGAGGTGATCTACCCTTGAAAAGACTTTTGGGATACGCAAAGCCATATTTTTGGTTTTTTGTTCTCGCAATACTCGTTGTTCTTGTTGCAGCAGTTATAGATTTGCTTCCTCCACAAATTGTGAGACGTGCTATAGATGGTTACATGAACAACTCGACGCTGAACATGCAGGATCGAATTGCTGGTGTCTCAAGAATGGCTTTTGCGCTCTTAGGTGTGGTTGGGCTTCAGTTTCTTTTGGGTTATCTGAGTACTTACCTGACTTCTTTTCTTGGAAACAGGGTAGTATACGACATAAGAAGTGAGCTGTACAAGAAAGTTCTTGATCTGCCGATGTCCTTTTTCGACAAAAATCCTTCTGGCAGAATCAACACCAGGATTGTCAATGACACTCAGAATGTTCAAGAGTTCTTTTCCACAGTCATAACGGCGATTGTCAAAGATTTCTTCTTGCTTGCCGGTGTTATCTATTTCATGCTTCAGATAAGCACAAGACTTTTCAGCAATGTCAGTTTCATCTTCCCGATAATCGTAGGTGCTATGGTGTTGTTCAGATACTTTGATCTGAAGGTGTACAGAGAGGTACGAACAAATCTTGCTCGTGTCAATGCCTACCTTGCCGAGCATATAAGTGGTATAGGTGTGATCAAGCTGTTCATGGCTGAAGATTACAAATCCAAGGAGTTCGATTCAGTGAACAAAGATCTGTACAGATCTCTGATAAACCAACTCTACGTCTTTGGAATTTTCAGGCCATTCATCGATCTCATTCATTACTTTGCTCTGAGTGCAATAGTTTGGTTTGGCTCTAAGTACATCATTGGTGGAACGATTCAATTTGGTGAACTCTACGCTTTTGTAGCTTACGTTGACACCTTCATGAGACCTCTTGGTGATATCTCTGAAAAATACGATATCGTTCAAAACACTGTCGCATCTTGCGACAAGATCTTCGCGTTGATGGACGAAGAACCTGAGAAATTGGGAAATCCTTCAGAAGAAAAAGAGATCACAAAAGGAAACCTGAAGTTTGATGGTGTCTGGTTCAGTTATGATTCCCAACGTTGGGTTCTGAAAGAGATCAATGTCTCTTTCAAACCTGGTGAGTTAACAGCTATCGTTGGTGAAACTGGTGCGGGCAAGACTTCGTTGATGAATTTGATAAACGGTCTTTATGTTCCACAAAAAGGTAAGATTTTGATAGATGGTAAAGACATCCTCGAGTACGATTTGCGTAAGATCAGAAAGCAAATTGCGGCAGTTCCACAAGATGTCATACTCTTTTCTGGATCGATACTCGACAACGTGAGATTGTTTCATGAGGAATACACAGAAGACCAAGTTGCTGAAGCGCTCAGAAAGGTCTATGCTTATGACATAATAAGCAAACTCAGTGATGGCATCTACACAAAGATAATTGAAAGGGGTTCTACGCTTTCTGCTGGTGAAAGACAATTGATAGCACTTGCAAGGGCTGTTTTATTCAACGCAAAGATATTGATCTTAGACGAAGCAACGAGTAACATAGACGTTGAAACTGAATCAAGGATAGAGTTGGCGGTCAGAGAACTCTCCAAAGAGAGAACTGTGATAATGATCGCACACAGATTGTCGACTGTGAAGGGTGCAGACAGAATAGTGGTGATTCACGATGGCAAAGTTGCAGAAGAAGGACGGCACAACGAGCTGCTTTCAAAAAGGGGAGTTTACTACAAACTGTACCAAATACAGTTTGCTTCTTGACCTTACAGGGTGTAATTGTTTTCTTTGCATTTTGTTAAATCTCAGCTGAAAAAATAGACAACCTCAATGCTACATTTCGTTGGCTCAAAGGAATTCCTCCTTCAAAAACCTTTCTGAATTGAGTAGCCCAAATTTGGTATTGTATTCTATGAGGTGATGACTTTGTGTCTTGAAGAGATCGAACTCTTCTTGCTCGATATGGATGGAACTTTCTATCTGGGCGACCAGCTACTCCCAGGGGCTTTGGATTTTGTACAGACGATCAGAGATCAGGCAAAGAAGTTTATCTTTCTGACGAACAATTCTTCGAAAAGTCAAAGTGAATACGCCACAAAGCTGAGAAGGTTGGGAGTGGATGTTCAGGAGGATGATATCTTCACATCTGGTGAAGCAACGGCAATCTTCATAAGGGAAAGATATGGACCGAGCAAGGTTTATTTGATAGGCACTCAGTCACTTGCAGAGACATTTCGGCAGTATGGTCATGAGATAGTCGTTGAGAATCCACAGATCGTTGTCTTAGGCTATGATACACAGATTAACTACGAGAAATTGGCTCGAGGATGTTTGTTTCTGAGGAAAGGTTTAGACTACATCGCTACGCATCCTGACATAAACTGTCCATCCTTAGATGGTCCAGTGCCAGATGCTGGATCTTTCATCGCTCTGATAGAGAGATCAACTGGCAGAAAGCCAGATTTCGTAGTGGGAAAGCCCAATTCTTTGATGCTTCAGATGATTGCGAAGAAAACTGGAACAAATCCAGAAAAGATAGCAATGGTTGGCGATAGACTTTACACCGATATGGAGTTTGCGAGAAGATCAAAGATATTCTCTGTACTCGTTTTATCAGGTGAGACGACGTTGAAAGACTTAGAGTCTGCAGACTGGGAACCTGACCTTGTACTTGAGAACATAGGTGAACTTGCCAAAATGCTCAAGGGTGGCTAAGTGTCTTGAAGATCAAGTATCATCTGAGGACGAAGAGAACAGAAGAATTAGTTAATCTCGCACAACAAGGCTTGAAGGAAGCACTAGACCTTCTTGTTGAGAGATACTACCCAATGGTTGTGAAGATCTCTTCGAAGTACTACGCTCCTTGGGCGGAGTTCCAAGATTTAGTTCAAAATGGGTTAGTAGGTTTGATCAAAGCTGTGTATTACTATCAGCCAGACAAGAGTGGTTTTTCATCGTTTGCTTGGAGAAGCGTTGAATCAGAATTGAAATCTTTCATCACATTCCTCAACAGAAAGAAGAACAAAATGCTCACAGAAGCTGTCAGTGTTGATCTTCTAACGAGCGAAGATTCTGATGAAACTGGATACTCTTTTGAAGATCTTTCAACCTCAACTGCACATCAGGCGATTGCTGCTTTAATAATGGATACCGTAAACGAATACCTGACAGATCTTGAACGTGAAATAGTAGATATGTGGATAAGTGGTGCCAGTTATGAGCAAATACAGAGTGATCTGAATGTGAATTTCAAGAAAGTCGATAACACCATTCAAAAGTTGAAAAGATTACTCAGAGAAAAGACAGATCCACTGCTGGTGAGAAGTTTCTTCCAAGATATTTAAGTTTTCCTCCAAATTCTTCTGAGATTTTCTAATTTCTCCAGAACACCGTACTCGACAAGTTCTGTCAAAAGTTTTTCATCATTTCTCTTCAGAATGTACAGATCGAGTGCCTGCATTTCCTCTTCGAGTGCAAGATAACATACTATGAGCATTGCCGTGATTCTCTCATCTTCTACGCCAAGTTCCATGGCTCTTAACAAAAGGAGTTTTGCGTTGTCGTATCTCTCCAAGTTGAGAAGCGTCGACGCAAGATTCACATAAGCTGGTGTGTAATTGCGATCCAGTTCAACGGCTTTCTGATAGCACTCGATGGCTTTCGCGATTTGTTCCATTCTTCTGTACACATTTCCAAGATTGTTCAAAACTTCTGGTGAGTGATAGAGTCTCAAGCACTCTCTGTAGAGTCTTTCTGCCTCTTTTAGATCACCTTTTTCTGCAGCTTCATAAGCTTGCCTGAATAACTCTTCCATCACTTGATCAGTCCTCTGGTGTAATAGATTGTATCTGAGTAGAGCTCTTTTCCTAATCTCAGTTGCACAGTCACAGCTGTGATATCAGATGGCAATGGTCTTGTGCGGCTGAAAGATATTCGATACACAGGTTGCCATATTTCAGTGGGTGAAGAAAGCATACCAGCTCCTCCTGATAACAATACGAACTCCGTTGGATTCGATCTGGAAAAGATCTTCACGTTCTTGCCACGCAAGGTTACTAAATCTGTCTCTTTGTAGTTTTCAGGTGAATTTTCAAAGAATACGCCATGAGCTAAGCCTCTTTTGATAAAAGGCAATGTTTTCTCGAAGAAACCTTTTTCACCTTTCAACCACTGTAGTTTAGAGTATTCCACAGATAGGTTGAAGAATACGGGACCACCGCCTTCGCGCACCTCAAGAAAGTCTTTCAGACAAGGTATAGGGTCTCCGTATATACTTTCAGTTCTAACACTCAGTTTTAGATTTTCGTTCTCGAAACTCAATGTGTCAACTTTCACGATGATCGGTTCTTCAGATTTCATCGGTTTGACGGTCACGGTATTTGATTTCCAGTTCAGAAGGATGAGATAAGGGTAGAAGTACTCGAAAAAGACAGTTCCATCCGGGACACGATAGAGATCGCTCACTGTGTTGTCTCGAAGTACTGAAAGTCTGAAGTCTTTCGTCAGGATTATTGGATCACCTAAAATGGTTGTCTCAAAGCACCAAGCGCCATGTGCAGGAATGCTTTTGATTTTTTTGAGAGAAAAGTCATAGTAGATCAGTTGGTCTGACATCACATCGAGAATCCAGAAGCCATAGGGTGTCAATTCGATATCATTGATGATGAAAAAGTCACCGAGTGAAAGAAATTTCACAGTCTTCCCGTCGTAGACAAAGACCCTGTCTACATCACTGCCCCAAAGTCTGCCAATTCTATCGAAACCGGCGAGAATGGGATTTATAAAACCATCGTATAAAACTTGTTCTGAACTGGTTTTCATATCGTAAAGAAGGAGTCTACCATCACCACTCAAATACAGTTCTCCTTTGGGTGAGACCGCCATGCTCGATGGAGTTGTTCTCAGTTTGGTAATTTCATATCCATCTTCGGTAGTACGAACCAATCTCTTGTTGGCTTTGTCTGCTATAACTAAGGAATTTTCCAGAAAACCGGCACAATTTGGTGTGTAAAAGTACTCTATGCCTTTGATGAATCCGTCGAACTGAAGAGTCTCTTGCTGAACGGCAGGCGTTGAAAACTCCAAAGGCTTGAGCAGCGTGTCAATCTCTTTGAGGAGGGAAAGGACCTCCGGTTTGCCGGGACTGATCACCAGGATAGTTTTCAGGTCTTCTTGTGCCTTTTCAACGGCCCGCATGTCGATGTCTATTTTGGAGGTGAAGAACCAGAATTCTGGAATATCAGAAACATAGATCAAACCTGATAAAGCATCATCCATGAGACTTTTGGCTTTTATGACGTCGCCTTCATACCAGTACGAAAGCGCCTGAGAAAAAAGTTCACGAGCTTGCTCTTCGTTTATTATGGAGAAACTGATGACGCAAAAAACGATCGATAAGCTAAAAATAATGAACTTTCTCATATCAGCGCCTCTTTCTGAACATTGATATGAGATCTGTTTTTCTTTCTGTACCTTTTAAGAGTCTTTCTATGTTTTCTGAGTGTCTCAAAGTTGCAAGGGTTGCCAGAAGCAAAAAGAGTACGGCAATGTCTCTGTTGAAAAGAAATGTAACCAGTGCTGCACAGTACATTCCAATGATCGAAGCCAGAGAGACATATTTGATGTACAGAGTGAGGCTTATCCATACACCTAAGAAGACAAATCCAGAGAGTGGGTATATCGCGAAAAAGACACCCGTTGTACTCGCTACGCCTTTCCCTCCTTTGAATTTCAAAAAGATGGGAAAATCATGACCGAGTACAGCAAAGATTGCCGCAATACCAATATAATGAGGATCGTACATGAAGATTCTCGAAACTATTAGCACTGGGATAAAGGATTTGAGTGCATCGAGAATCATACACGTCATGCCAATCAATGGGCCTGCTGCTCTCAATGCGTTTGTCCCACCAACATTACCGCTTCCCACATTCCTCACGTCTACTTTTTTCAATTTTGGGAGTATATAACTAAAGGGTACTGCGCCACAGATGTAAGAAATCACCCCGACCAAGAGGTAATTCATCTATTCTCCCTACCTTTGAAAATAAGAATTATAGGAGACCCACAGAAAGGATAGACCGTTTCTCTTATGAGTCGTTGCAATGTCCTTGAGACAGTTTCAGTAGCTTGCTCTTTTTTATTAACTTGAACGACGAATTTCGGTGGTTTTGCTTTCACTTGTCTAACAGAGTATATTCTGAGTTCTCCTTTGGAAAGGTTGGGGGCAAGAAGAGAAAGCTGCGATACCAGTTTACTCAGTTGGTTTTGGGGTATCTTTTTCGAATAAGATTCGTATGCTTCGTCAATTGCCTCTATGAGTTGTTTTAAACCAACTTTTTTCACCGCACTGGTGAAGACGATTCGACAGAAGTTTGCAAATGGCATCTGTGAATGAAAGATCTCTTCATACTGTCTTTTTGAAACCTGACTCAAATCGAATTTGTTCATCACACAGATCATCGCTCTACCGTTGCTCAGTATCAGATCTGCTATTCTTTTGTCTTGATGAGTAATACCCTCTGTTGCATCCATTACGAGCAAGACTACATCGGCTGATTCTATGGCGTCTATAGTTCGGCTCACACTGAAACGTTCAACTGTTTTTCTTTCGATTCTACTCTTACGCCTCATTCCGGCGGTGTCCACGAAAATGTATTTTTTACCTCCTATCTCTGCGACCTCATCGATTGGATCTCTTGTTGTTCCAGGAATGGGCGTCACTGTCGCTCTGTCTTCACCAACCAAGGCGTTGAACAGAGAAGATTTGCCAACATTTGGTTTACCAACAATTGCTATCGATGGCAGAGACTCTTGATCTACTTTTTCGGAAGTGCAGTTGTTTTCTTTCAGAAATTTCGCAATCTTGTCGAGCAGTTCGTCGGTGCTTTTTCCGTGTTGTGCGGAGACGAATACATAATCTTCAAAACCTAATCTTAGAAACTCTGAGAGATTGCTTTCGATAAGCGACATGTTCTCAGCTTTGTTTATCACGAGTATCACTTTCTTACCTGTCTTTCTCAGTTGGTCTGCCACATACTCATCGTCTGATGTTATACCGCTTCTTCCATCGACAACGAAAAGTATCAAATCTGCTTTTTGAAAGGTTTTGAATGCCCTTTCACGCATCGCCTCAAGCATTGGATCGTTTGTCTTTTCAAAGACACCGCAGGTATCGTACAATGTGAAAACGGTCTCGTCATAACTGACGAGACCTTTTACTGCATCCCGCGTAACGCCATCGAGCTTTTCTGTTATTGCCTTCCGTCTTCCTATCAATCTGTTGAAAAGAGTGGACTTCCCAACATTTGTTCTGCCGGCAATTACAACAACAGCCATCAGCCTTTCATCCTATCACCAAGCGTTTTTTGGTTCGATTCTCCACCGATCGTTTTCTTGTAATCTTCGTAAGCTCTCTTTTCTTCAAGTTTTTTCTGGCTCACCAAGACCTTTCTTCTCTCAGGTATGAGTCTTAGAACTAAAACCTCTACTTCATCGCCTTCTTTCAGATCTTCATGAGCATGTCCAGATGGCATCAACCCTTCTACTGAGAAATCGTTCAAAAAGACAATGAATCCAGAGTTGACCTTTGACTTAACAGTTGCTTTGACAACAGAGTCTTCATTCAGTTTAGTGAGTACTTCTTCCCACGGGTCAGATGTCAGCTGTTTTATACTCAGTCTCATTCGTCTTTGTTGTTGATCGATGGAAAGGATCTTTACGTCGACTCTTTGTTTCTCTTTCAGGAGTTCTGATGGATCCTTTATCTTGTTCCAGGAGAGTTCTGATTTTGGTACAAACCCACTCACGCCATCTTCGATTTCCACTATAGCACCGGTTGAAAGTACTCTCTGTACAACTCCGCTCACAACACTTCCCTCAGGATATTTCTCTGCAACATTCTCCCATGGATCGCCCTTAGCTTTCTTATAGCTTAAGGAAATTCTACGCTTTTCAGGATCTATTTCAACTACTTCAGCCTGCACTAACTGTCCAACCTTGAAATATTTGTGAAGATCGGCCTTTTTGCTGCCCCAAAAGATTTCCGAGATGTGTATTAATCCATCAAGACCAGGCTCAAGATTTATAAAGACACCGAAAGGCAGAATGCTCTTCACTGCACCTTGTACTATCGTTCCAACAGGGTACTTCTCGGAGACTTTCAACCAAGGATCTGGTTCAAGTGCTTTCAAACTGACGGTCACAGAACCTTTTGTTTCGTCCAATTCTATTATCTTGATCTTGATCTTTTCTCCCTTTTTCAAGATGTCTGCAAAGGAAATCGATGGATCGTGGGAGAGCTCAGTTCTCGGCAAAAAGGCTTTTACTATACCCAAATCGAGTATGGCATGATCTTCAGAAATCTGTTCAACAACTGCGAGAACCTCATCACCGACTTTGTGAGAGTTGAAGAAATCACGTCGCAGTTGCTCTACAAGTGCTCTTCTTGAAACAACAACTCGCTGTCGTTTCCGGTCCACGGTGTACTCGATTATCAGGAACTCCATTTCCTCGTCTGGAATTGCTTGATCCTTTCTGAGCAGAGAGTGTGATCCTGGCAAGAATGCGCTGAGGACACCCTGAATATCAACTTGATAGCCTCCAGAAACCGCCTGAACTATCTTACCTTTGATCGGTGTCTTTGTTTCATAAGCCTTCTTTAGTGAGTTTCGTACCTCTCTTGCAAAGGGCTTTCTTTCGGAGAGGACAGCATAACCTTCCTCATCGTTGATTTTGAGTATCTGAGCTTTGATTTTTTCACCTAATCTGTAAGTAGTCGCCGGGCGTACGAGCTCGTTCTGGGGTATCATTCCTTCTTGCTTACCTCCGAAATCAACGGAGATTCCTTCGGCTGGGTTGATTCTGGTCACCGTTGCTTCTACGATCTGACCTGGACTGTTCTCGGAGATGTCCAGGTACTCTTCAAAATTTTCCATCCTTTCTTGTTTCTCGCTCATTTCTTTTCCCTCCTATGAAGAATTTTGCCGATGAGTATTTCCAAGTCTTCTTTGGGCGTTGAAGTGCCTGTGACAATACCTATAGTGTTTATACCACTTAAATCAGTTTTCTCCACTTCTGAAGGATCTTCGATATGCACAACCCTCGTTATCTTTGAAGCGATCTTTGCAAGTTTGGAGGTATTTGAACTGTTCTTGCCACCTAAAACTATCACCAAATCACTTTCCTGTGATATCTTTTTTGTTTCTCTTTCCCTCCTTGCTGTCACATCGCATATCGTGTTTATGACACGTAATTCTTTGTAAACAGACATTTGAATTGAGCTTAAGACAAACGTGTTGAATTCTTCAACAGACATTGTGGTCTGTGATAATATACAACTCTTCGCTTCTAACACAACAGGTTCGGTCGTGATCAAGGCAGTTGGTGCATAACTGACCAGTGCATTCATTTCAGGATGATCTTTCTTACCAAAAATGAAGACTCTGTAACCTGATTGGTACATCTGCTGAGCAGTTTTGAACAGATTCAAAACAATTGGACAAGTTGTATCAACAACTTTCTTAAAAGTCTCTTTAGCTTTCTTTATCTCTTCTTCTGGAACGCCATGTGCGCGTATTATCAAGACAGAATCCTTTGCATCTTCTGGAATCTCTTTTTCTATGACTTCAACTCCCTTTTGCTTCAGAGATTGTATAACTGTTTTGTTGTGAACCAACTCACCGAGTGTGTAAACTCTTTCGTTCTTGGAAATCTCGCTCAGTGCTATCTCTAAGGCGCGGTTAACACCAAAGCAAAAACCTACATCTTCAGCAACGATCATTCTCACAGTTCATCCTCCTGAGTACAATGTCACAAATCTCTTGAACCACTTCTTCTATACTCTTGTCTGTTGTGTCGATGACTATGGCGTCCTCAGCTGGTCGAAGTGGTGCAAGTGATCTTTTGGAGTCTTGTTCATCTCTCAATCTGATCTGTTCTGCTACTTCTTCAAAGGTGAGATCAACACCCTTGTGGCACAGTTCTTTGAGTCTTCTTCGAACGCGTTCTTCGAAGGACGCTGTGAGAAAGATCTTCACCTGTGCGTTTGGAAGGACCACTGTTCCTATGTCTCTCCCATCGACTACGAATCTTCCACCTTTACATATATTTCTTTGAATCTCTGTCAGCTTCAACCTTACTAAGGGATTTACAGCAAAATCAGAAGCAAGTTTTCCTGCCTGAGCAGTTCTTATCTGTTCTTTTAGCTTCTCACCATTGAGGTACAGGTCGCCTGAATTGTAAAAAAACTCTATCTCATCGAGGGCTTTTGACAGATCATCTGAGGGCGAAAGATTTTTTGAGTGCAAATAAATGCCGACAGCTCTGTACATAGCACCGGTGTCTAAGTAGTTCAACTTCAATTTTTTTGCAACAAGCTGCGCCACAGAAGATTTTCCAGAACCAGCAGGACCATCTATTGCTATGAGAAGTTCCTTCAATTCACGCTTCCTCCGGTACATCAACGATTTTGAATACTTTGTCAAGTCGCGTCATCTCAAAGATACGCTTGACATTTTGTCTCAAGCCAGCCAAAACGAGTTCTTTTCCCAATGTTCTCGTATCTTTCAGAAGTGAAACCATCGTACCAAGCCCGGCACTGTCGATATAGGGAACGTTTGACATGTCGATCACTATTTTTGCATTACTTGATTTTTCAAGTTTCTCCTTAATCGTTTTTTTGATGTCAGCAGAATGATATGCGTCAAAGTCACCTTCTACTCTGCAGATCAACATGGCTTTGGCTTCTTCAAACTTCACCGAAATATCGTTCATCATCAATCGCCCCCTAAGTTTATCTTGAGTTCCTTCAGTTGTCTTTCACTGACTATGTCTGGTGCTCCCGTAAGCGGACAAACACCGCTCGAAGTCTTCGGGAATGCTATCACATCGCGTATCGAAGAGACACCACACATTATGGCAACTAATCTGTCCAAACCAAGCGCTATACCACCATGTGGCGGCGCGCCGTACTGAAAAGCTTCCAACAAAAATCCGAACTTTACTTTGATTTCCTCCTCGGTCAGTTGCATCAACTCGAAGACTTCTCTTTGAAGCTCTGCATTATGAATTCTAACACTTCCTGACCCTACTTCAAAGCCGTTTATGACAATGTCATAAGATTGTGCTCTTATTTTAGAAAGATCGCTACCTCTATACTCTGCCAAGTCTTCAAGGTTTGGCATTGTGAAAGGATGATGTTGTGCAACGAATCTTTTTTCTTCATCGCTGTACTCAAACATTGGAAAATCTATCACCCAGAAGATGTCAAAACCAGATTTGAGATGTGAATAGAATTGTTCGCCAAGACTCTTTCTGATCTCTCCAAGGGCATTGTTGACATCGGTGTTTTTCCCCGCTGCGATTATACACACATCTTCTGGTTGCATCGAAAGATCTTTTGATATCGCTTCATAGCTCTTTTGTAAGTGTTTCAACGCGGCACCACGCATAACGCCATTGACATCTATTGCAAACCAGAGAACTCCTCCAACACCAAAGGCTTTTGCGAGCTGATCGAGTTCGTCTGCCAACTTTCTTGTCATCTTCTGTGAAAGTCCCTTGGCTACAAACCCTTTAACAACCCCATCGTTTTTCAAGACATTCAAGACCACATGGTAATCAGAGTCTCTGAAAAACTCACTGAAATCTTTAAACTGCATCTGTATTCTTCGATCTGGTTTGTCTGACCCATAGGTGTTCATGCAATATTCATAGGTCAGTCGGTCGAGTTTTTCAGGTAGTTCAATACCCAAAACTTTTTTGAAGACATACCTGAGCATACCTTCTGTGACTTGCATGACATCTTCTCTTGTGTTGAAAGACATCTCTATATCGATCTGTGTGAACTCAGGTTGTCTGTCAGCCCTCAAATCTTCATCACGGAAACATCTCACAATCTGAAAATATCGATCTAATCCGCTCAACATCAACAATTGCTTGAAGAGTTGTGGTGATTGTGGTAAGGCATAGAAGGTACCAGGCTTAAGCCTTGAGGGAACCAAAAAGTCTCTTGCTCCTTCCGGTGTACTCTTTGTCAGAAAGGGAGTTTCGACTTCTATAAATCCTTGTGCTCCTAGATACTCTCTTACAGCTTGGGCAACCTTGTGTCTTGTTATAATTCTGTCCATGGCTTCTCTTCTTCGAAGATCGATGTAGCGATACTTCAATCTGACGTCTTCGGCTGGCAATTTTGTCTCTCCTGGATAAAATGGTAGGTCTTTGGACGGTGAAGAGAGAATTTTCACTCTTTCAGCTATAACTTCAATCTCGCCAGTTGAAAGATCCTTGTTCACAGTTTCCTTGGGTCTTTCCCTGACAAGCCCTTCGACTTGAACGACGGCTTCTCTGCGAAGATCGACTTCTATCTCTGGTGATAGTACAACCTGCGTTAGACCATACCTGTCTCTGAGCATTATAAACTTCACGCCACCAAGGTCCCTGATCCTGTCAACCCAACCAGCCAGAGTAACCTTCTTACCAACGTCTTGAAGGGTGAGTTCTCCACAAGTGTGAGTTCTCAACATCTTTCATCCTCCTATTTTTGCCTCGAATACTATATCATTGTTCTTGGAAATAATATATCACGTATGAGCAGCTGTGAGCAGTGCAACCGGCATAAAAAGGAGGTGTGACTGTGAAATTCTCATCTTTTGTCTACAAGAGGCCTGATCTGGAACAACTCAAGGGAAGACTCCAAGAACTGGTTAGCAGATTGAAAACGGCAAGAAATTCAGTGCAGGCAAGAGAGGTCGTCGATGAGATCAACAAGATCAGGGAGGATTTTTCAACGGCTTTTGTTATTTGCTCGATTCGTTATTGCATGAACACGAAGGATGAATTCTACAAGAAGGAGAAAGACTTCTTTGACAGTGCAACACCTGTTGTTGAAGGTTTGTCGACAGATTATTACAGAGCTCTACTCCAATCGCCTTTTAGAGAAGATCTTGAGAAGATCTATGGAAAGCAACTTTTCAACATTGCAACACTTGCGATCAAAACCTTCAAACCAGAAATCCTTGAGGATCTCATCGAAGAGAATAAGCTTTCAACTGAATATTCAGATCTTGTTTCTTCTGCACAGATAGACTTTGAAGGAAAAAAGTTGACCCTACCACAACTCAGAGCTTATATGCTCTCTGAAAAAAGAGAGATTCGTAAGGCTGCAGCCGAGGCAATTTATTCCTTTTTTGCCGCAAAGGAAGAAAGTTCAGACCAGATATACGATAAACTTGTCAGGCTGAGAACGAAGATCGCACACAAATTGGGTTATGGTTCTTTCACACAGCTTGCTTATGATAGGCTCACGCGTTCAGATTACGATGCGAAGATGGTAGAGAAGCTCAGAAAAGCGGTGAAAAAGTATATCGTGCCCGTTGTAGGGAAGTTACGTGAAAAACAAGCGGTACTATTGGGCGTTGAAAAACTGAAATACTATGATCTCTCTGTTTTGCTAAAGGAAGGAAATCCAAAACCAAGGGGCGATGAAGATCAAATCGTCGCCAAGGCAAAGCAAATGTACGAAGAGATGTCAAGCGAGACAAATGAGTTCTTCAACTTCATGTTGAACAACGAACTGTTAGATCTGAAGAGTCGAGAGGGGAAGTACCCTGGAGGATTCTGCAACTTCATTCCAGAGTACAAAGCACCGTTCATATTTGCGAATTTCAACGGTACGGAACACGACGTGGAAGTATTGACTCACGAAGCGGGACATGCCTTTCAAGTGTTCAGAAGTAGAAACTACGAGGTACCAGAGTATCATTGGCCAACACTCGAGGCATGCGAAATCCATTCGATGAGTATGGAATTCTTTGCTTGGCCATGGATGGAGTACTTTTACGAGGATGAAGCTGACAAGGCAAGGCTTGTTCATCTGTGGGGAGCGATCAACTTCATACCTTATGGTACTGCAGTTGACGAGTTCCAACACCGAGTTTACGAAAATCCAGATCTCACACCAAGAGAAAGAAGGTCTCTGTGGAGAGAAGTAGAAAAGATCTACATGCCTGAGGTTGACTACGACGGAAACAAATTTCTGGAAAACGGTGGCAGATGGCACCAGCAGATGCATATCTTTGAAAGTCCATTTTATTACATTGACTATGTCTTAGCGCAGATCTGTGCCTTTCAGTTCTGGGCAAAGTCGCGCAAAGAAAGAGATGTTTTCAGAGACTATGTGAAACTGTGTGACATGGGAGGCAGTCTGCCATTCACTGAGCTGTTAAAGGTGGCAAATCTTTCTTCACCATTTGAAGAAAAGACCATAGAATTTGTCGCAGGTGAAGTTTCAAGATGGATTGATTCACATCAATAACATTGAGTAGAGTTGCTCGAAAGTTCTTGCTGTCTTTTGACTGTCATTGCCGGTGCCGGTGTAGTCAAACAAAATGAAATCTACACCGGCATTCTTTGCGGCAAGAGAGTCTGTCTGAGGGTCATCTCCAATGTAAACGGATCTGCTCAATGGAACACCACTGATCTCTTGAGCCTTGAAAAAGAGTGTTGGATCTGGCTTCGGTTTTCCGACTTCTTCAGAGGTTAGGATGAACTCGAAGAATCTATCAAGTCTGAGTAACTTTGATCTACTCTCTTGAACTGTTTTCACACCGTTGGTCAACACAGCCATTCTTTGTTTTCTCTTTTTAAGCTTCTCTAATAGATCTTCTGCTCCTGGAAGAAAATAGGCAAGATGTGAAAGAGTTTCCAAATATCTCTGAGCGATCCTTTTGGCATCAAGGCTTTTTACGTTGATATTGTCGAGGAACTCTTCAAATCGCGCAAAAACTATGTATTCTTTGTCGTATTTTCCCTGTGAAAAGGCAAGCCACCATTTTTTGTTGATCTGCGTGTAGAGAGTTATCTGCTCTTGTGTCAAAAAAATGCCATGGTCTCTGAAGGTGTTGTAAAGAGCTTCCTTTTCAGAGCGTGAAAAATCCAAAAGCGTGTTGTCTAAATCAAAGTAGACGATCTCATACTTCATTTTCTTTCACCGCTGACTATTTTCAAAACTGTCTGCCAAGTCTTTTTTGGATCATCTGGTGCGATGCTGCTTATGTGTTTGCACGCGTAGACGCCCCAAAAGAGTAATGTATCTATTTTGTGATTTCTTATCGTTAAGTATCCTTCGAGGAGTTCTTCTTCTCTCCCTGCTGGTACTTTGAAACCTTGTAGCCACATGTGGTTTTCTTTGTTGTACTCTTGTGAGAGTCTCTCTATTTTCTGGGCAGATTCTTCAACGAATGGGTTGACCTGTAATCCAAAGGAAAACCAATATGGGTCTGTACCAATGTTATCTATGAAATCAAGTCTGGTTATCTGTTCGAAGTCTCTAACACCAAATAACTCCATCTCAAAAGGAAGAAAACAAACAACGTTCTTCAGAGTTTTTTCCTTAGCGTACCTTGTTAGATCTGAGAAGAATTCCACCACCGTGTCATTTCTGAAGTTGGCAACATCTTCATTGTATTCAACAGGCATCGGGTAACCATACTTCTCTTGAAAAAGTTTTTTACACCTGTCGCATCTACAAGTCCAGACAGAAGGAAAGTCAGTGAATGGTGATGGAATGTGAAAGTGTGGTTCATCCCAGAAGATTGCGTCAAAACCAGCATCTTTGGTGGCATCGATCCATTCTTTCATCTGTTCTCTGAAATTCTGTGAATTGAAGCAAACAGACCCCTTTTGCCTGCCGTCGTTACCAACTTGTGCCTGATCCATGTGGTGCTGCAGAAAGCCGCTGAAAGCTTCGCCACCGAAGACACCACCCCATCCCCATGGATCTGCCCAGATCTCAAAACCCATATCTTTACTGATCTTTGCAATATCTCTCATCGTCTTTTCATAGAACCTAAAATCGTTCTCACTGTAAGTGTGTACTATGATACCAAAACCATCCTTCTTGAGGAGCTTCAAATCTTCCTTCACATACCAAGGCATTCTGTTTCCAAAATAGCTCACTCCAAATTTCATATTTCTTTACCCCTCTCTCTTAAAAACTCGATGACCTCACTTCGAGTCGGTATAGAACTCTGCGCACCTTTCTTTGTGACACTGATTGCCGCTGCCGCACTGGCAAAGATCATTGCCTTTTCGACATCTTTTGCTTTCTCAAACTCTACAGCAAAGGCTGCGTTGAAGATATCTCCAGCCGCTGTGCTGTCTATAGCATCGACCTTGAAGGCACCAATCTTCATCTTTCCAAGTTCTCCCAAAAGCAAACAACCTTTATCACCCATTTTGACTATAACGTTCTTACACCCTTTTTCGAGTAAGATTCTTGCCCCATCTTCGGGGTCTTTTGATCCTGTCAGTGCGAGAAGTTCTGTCTCATTTGGTGTCACGAAGTCGACATATTTGAGGATAGCAAGATCGATTCTATGAGCAGGAGCAGGGTCAAAGATCACAGTCTTTTCATTCTCTTTGAAGAGCTTTGCAGCCTCAAAGGTTGTTGAAAAAGAGATCTCATTCTGAAGCAGAAGTATTTGAGCTTTCAGAAGTTCATTTGTATGTTCTCTGAGCAGTTCGGGTGTGAGCGCGGCGTTGGAACCTGGATAGATTATTATTCTGTTCTCACCGCGCTTAGTTATCTCTATCATGGCAAAGCCGTTTGAAAGCTGTGTTCTAACAACAAGTTCTTTGACGTCTGCCTTAGCCAGTTCATTGTAGGAAAAATCACCGTTTCCATCGCTGCCAACACAGGTGAGAAAAAGAACTTCACCGCCGAGTTTTTTACAAGCAACAGCTTGGTTTGCTCCTTTGCCTCCTGCAAATCTCTCAAAAGAAAGACAAGATTGTGTTTCACCAGGTTTTGTGAACTCTTCCACCGTCAAAACTAAATCAACGTTGTTGCTACCAACTACTGCGATCACCCTTGCACCTCCTAAAAAGAGTCTATCACGATGGACCAATCTGCTGGTTTGTGGTTTAATATTTTCTGAGGATAAGAGATTGGAGGGTTGATTTTGAACGACGATAACACAGAAATAACATTGAAAGATATTATCCTGATCTTCAAAAGACGTTTTGGATTGTTCGTGTCGATCTTTTTGATCACCTGTTTTGTCACTTTGATCTATCTTTTGTTTTTCGCTAAACCTGTCTACACTGCGACAGCACAGCTGCTCGTTTCTGCTGGTGGGCAGTCAATAAGTATTCCCATTTCCAGCCAGGTGACGCAGCTTTTGGGTATTAGCGGGATTGCAGGTACAGGTCTGGACCTCACTACAGAGATTGAGTTGATCAAGAGCCGTGTGAACATAGAAAAATTGGTGCAGCAATTGAATCTTTTAGAGCTTTTCAAATCCAGAGCAAAGAAGGGCAGTGAGGTAGATCTACAAGATGTCGTTGGTGTGATTGCAAAGAAATGGATCAAAGTCGAAAACGTCAAGAACTCGAAGATAGTCGAGCTTTCTGTTGAAAATGAAGATCCACAGCTCGCTGCAAAAGTAGCAAACACTCTGGTCGATCTCTACTTAGATATGAAAAGCAGACTTACAACGAATGAATACACTGCAAGATTGAATTTCATCGAAAGTCAGTTGCCACGTGTTGAGCAGGAGTTGAAAGAAGTTGAGGACAGGCTGAAGAAATTCAAAGAGGAGAACCAGATATATGCACTGAGTGATCAAGCAGCAAATTTAGTTAAGTACATAGCTCAATATGATGCTATGGTGAACGAGTACCTGTTGAACATTCAGCAGACAAAAGCTGGCATAAAGGCGGCAGAGGATATGCTCAAGAAGGTTGATCAAAAGATCATTTCATCGGAGACGATAAGTACTAATCCAGTTGTTCAGCAACTTCGTTCAAAGCTCGTCGATCTACAGGTGCAGCTGTCTGCATTGTTGCAAAGCTATTCAGAGGACGACAGAAGGGTAGTCTCACTTAAAAAGCAGATCGAAGAGACACAGGATCTTCTGCAGAAAGAGATAGCAAAGGTCGTCAGTGCAGAAGTGCAGACGATCAATCCTGCATATTCACAGCTTTATACGAATGTGATACTCAAACA
Source organism: Pseudothermotoga sp. U03pept (assembly GCF_051235805.1). Lineage (NCBI taxonomy): Bacteria > Thermotogati > Thermotogota > Thermotogae > Thermotogales > Thermotogaceae > Pseudothermotoga > Pseudothermotoga sp. U03pept. The sequence goes on from NZ_JBPNXV010000001.1 coordinate 277,910, forward strand.
AACTGAACTGCAGGTTCTGGAAGCTTCACTGAGTGCGGTGCAAAAGATACGCGATGAGTACTTTAAGAAAGCATCGATCGTTCCAACTGTTGAACAGAAGCTTTTTGAACTTGAGAGGGAAAGGCAGGCAAAGCAGACTACTTACTTAGCCCTTTTGGCTCAGTATGAGCAAGCGAGAATTGGTGCTGCAGGTACTGTAGAAAACGTGAAGTTGTTGAGCAGTGCAATTGTGCCAAAGAGACCTTCAAGACCTAATAAACGTTTGATACTCGCAGTTGGTGGAGTCCTTGGAATTTTCCTTGGTCTTCTGGGTGTTTTCATTCGTGATGTCACCGACAAGAAATTTAGAACAAGAGATGAAATTGAAAGAACCTTTCCAAAGATGATCCTTGGCAAGATTCGATCTTCAAGGTCGCCTTTGACCGGTACTCTTACCGACGACAAAGCACTCGAGGAACTCAAACAGATCGCAGTAAAGATTTGTAGCGACTCTTCGGGTCATGTGATCGGCGTTACAAGCCTTGAGCCGAAAGAGGGAAAGACCTTCGTTGCGATCAACCTAGCTTACGTCTTGTCGAAGATGTCTCAAAGAGTTTTGTTGGTCGATCTAAACTCTTGCGCACCAAAGCTGAAAGAAATCTTTCTCAAGAATCATGAGCACCCAGGTTTACTGGCTTTTTTGAATGGCAGAAAGTTAGAAGAGTGTGTTTTCAGCGCTTCGGAGAATCTTGATCTGATTCTTCTTGAAAAAGAAGACGACTGGTTGATGAGTAGTTCGAAATTACCACAGATACTCGGGGAACTTTCACAGCGCTACGATAAGGTAATCATCGAGATACCACACTTGACAAGTGCTGATGGTTTGCTCGCGGCGCAGATCGTCAAGAAGATCATCATCGCTGTTAAGTTGAATAACACAAAGAAGGAGTTGGCTGCACACTTGGAAGAGAACGGTTTGCAAAACAAATTGCTTGGACTGGTTCTTCAAGAAAGATGATACATGAGGTAAATTGTAAGAAAATCATCACACGCACCAAGATACCGGTTGCAAAGTATGTGATCAATCCATACATCGGTTGTTCTTTTGGATGTCTTTATTGTTTTGCACAGTTCATAGGTCCTTTCAAGTACACCAGTTCCAAGTGGGACAGAGATCTTTGGGTGAAAGTGAACGCAGCAGATCTCATCGAAAAGGAACTGCCTAAGGCTTCGGGTGATTTCTTTCTTTCCAGTGTGTGCGACCCATACCAGCACGTAGAGAAAAAATACCAGTTGACCAGAAGGATCTTGCAGCTTTTGAGATCTCACTTTCGAGAAGCTCACATCATGACAAAATCAACCCTTGTGAGTAGAGACGTCGATCTTTTGAGAGAGCTTTCTGTAACGCTCACGATTACTACAGATCGAGAGGATGTCAGGAAGATCCTCGAACCTGGCGCACCAGCGGTGGAGGAAAGACTAAATACCTTGAAGAAGCTCAAAGAAGATGGTATCAAAGTTTCAGTCTTTGTCGGTCCAGTTCTGCCAATGAATCCAGAAAATCTGGCAAAGCAACTGTCAAAGTATGTGGACAACGTTTTTCTCGACGCACTGAATTACCACAGATTGGTGAACTCAGTGTACACAAAATGTGGTTGGCAAGAGTGGCTTACAGAGGAGAAGTTTTTCGAAACGGTGGAAGTTTTTGAGAAAATCTTTGGAAAGGACAATGTTAGGTACTGACTGAACAGTACAGGCGCCGATCTTTATTCTCATCTAAGCTTCACGTGTTGAAGATTCTGTTTTCTAACATGTACTCTGCTGCTCCGATCAAGATTGCATCGGGGTTGCTGAGAGATTTTCTGATGAAGATCTCAAATCCATAAAACCTTTCTCTGACAATTCGTTCTACCTCGTGGAGTACATTTTCACCAAAGATGGCGTATCTGCCTCCAATTACAAAGTGGTACACATCGATTGTAGAGACGACATTTTGGACAATCGTTGCCAGCAATCTTGTCAGTTGCTCTTCATTGAACTTCCCTTGAACTGAGTGATTCTCCAAGAGTTTGCTGTAGAATTCTCCTGTAGTAGTCAAAGGATTACTGTTATAGATCATCTTACCTATTTCTCCGGCATAGCCACGATTTCCTTTGAAGAGTGATTTTTCCAAAATCATTCCACCGCCTAAGCCATCACCTAAGTGTATGTAAAACATGTTTGCAATCTCTTCTTCCATACTCATGAACTCACCGAGTGCAGAAAGATTCGCATCGTTCTCAATCATCACAGGGAATTTGAATCTTTTTTGCAGATACTCAACGAGGCGAATATTCTCCAAACCCTTTATCAGACTGCTGCTGACTCTTCCAGTCACAGGGTCCAAAACACCAGAAACGGCGATACAGATTCCAAGAACTCGTGAGTTCTCAATCTGCTGAAGACTTTCGTTTATATGTCTAATCATTTGCTCAAGTCCCGTGTATATGTTCTGCTCCAGGGTGAAATCTCTAACCTGCTCCACCTTCAGTAGGCTGTTCACCAAGGCTACTCGCACCGAATAACTCGATAGGTCTACTGCAACCACGCGTGCAGCAGATGGGTTGATCTTCAATAGAATGGGAGGTCTTCCACCAGATGAAGGTCCTTGAGAAGACTGCAAGATTATCTTTGCACTGATGAGCGGCTTGAGTAGCTCAGAGATAGTTGAAGAGTTAACATTCAGCTTCTTGGCAACCTGCGATTTGGAGACAGGTTGATGTTTGAGTACTTCTTTAAGAACAACTCTCAAATTATTTCTTCTTAAGTAGGAACTGTTTCTTATCTTGCTCATCTACCTCACCATTTTAATTTTACCACAAAATTGATATTTCCAAGACTTTTTACAAGACTTGACATAAGTATGAAAAATATGCTATAGTCCATTTTAGTTGACGAGAGGGGGAGGTGTTTCCATGAGAAGGCTAGCTGTGTTGATAGTCCTGACAGCTGTTGTCCTTTCCTTTGCCGCTACGAAGATTCGGTTTTCTTTCTGGGGTTCACCTGCAGAGTTACCACCCTATCAGGAGATTGTGAAGCAGTTCCAGGCTGAAAACCCAGATATTCAGGTGGAGATCATCAACTACCCTTGGTCGACGTACTTTGACAAGATTCAGGCAATGATGGCTGCAGAAGATGCACCTGATGTCATGTTTCTACACACTATACCGAGCTGGGCGGCAAAAGGTGTCTTGGAGGATCTCACACCGTACATTGAGAAAACAAACTTTCCAGCGATGGCTTACAACCAAGAGTTGCTGAGCACTTTCACGTACAAAGGAAGGATCTATGGCTTCCCAAGAGACAACGACACAACTGTGGTATTTTACAACAAAACACTCTTCGATGAAGCTGGTGTCTCTTACCCTGATTATTCTTGGAATTGGCAGAAGTTCCTGGATGCAGCAAGAAAGTTAACTAAGATTGATTCACGCGGCAGGGTAACTCAGTGGGGTGTTGTGCTCGAGAGGAACAAATGGCACCTGTGGATTCACATGAACGGTGGAAGGATCGTTGACAATTACGATGCACCAACGAAGTGTACTCTCAATGAAAGAGCTGCGGTTGAAGCAATTCAATTCATTGCAGATATGATTCTTTCTTACAAAGTGACTCCGTCCATAGCAGAACTTGCGCAACTGGGTTCGGCAGCGGAGTTGTTCACAACAGGCAGGGTGGCAATGGTTTTGAGCAATGCTGCTCAGATAGGTTCATTCCTGACGAACAAGAACTTGAAGTTTGGTGTTGCTCCCTTACCTTACATGCTGACACGTACGAACACCTTGGGTGGGGCAGGTTTTGTGATGTATTCAAAGTCTAAGAACAAAGATGCCGCTTGGAAGTTCATGCAGTTCTTGTGTGGTCCAAAAGGACAAGCAATCTTTGCAAAAAGTGGCGATGCTGTGCCAGCGATGAGAACTCCTGAAACAGTTAAAGCGTTCATTTCTAATCCACCGAGCGAACAGGAAAGACTTGTTTTCTTCACCGAGACTGAGTTTGGTGTGAAGTTTCCACAGATGCCGGGCTGGTGGGAGATCTTTGATTATGTCACCAGAGAGCTTGACTATGTCTGGACAGGTCAAAAGTCCGCTGTTGAGGTCCTTGAGTATGTCACTCAAGAGGTCACGAAGATGATCAAACAGTATGGAACGTGGTAGATCTCTGCGGCGCTTCGGCGCCGCATTACCTAAAAAGAAGGTGTTCGATGAAACTGCGCGTATTTGACACACACATTCATTTTATTTCCCAGGAGAGTCAGTATTCAGATTTTGTCAACAGATTACTTGAATACAGTGAGAAGAACAACGTTGAAAAGATGGTACTCATTGGTGCACCTGATGCCAATGAACTTGTGAAAAAAGCCTTTGATGAATTTCCAGATCGCTTTCTTGGTATTGCTTGGATTGATCTGGACAACGATGATTTGAAGGATGTAGAACTCTACAAGAAGATGGGCTTCGTCGGTCTGAAGGTCATTCTCACCGATAGAAATTATGATGATCCGAGTTATTTTCCTTTCTACGAAGAAGCTCAGAACAACAATATGGTGATCTTGTTTCACACGGGTGTGATCGGAGGACCTGTAGATTACTTACTCGATGAGAAAAGTGGTATGGTAGCTGACGAAGAGGAGATTCTAAGCAAGCTCAAAGGGAAATCTTCTGCGCGTATGAGGTCGATTTACTTGGACACAATTGCGAATTCTTTTCCAAGATTGAGAATAATCGGTGCACACCTCGGTTGGCCCGAATACATGATCTCGTGTGCCGTTGCCAGATGGAGGAAGAATGTTTATTTTGATCTCTCGGGTGGTGAGGTGGTGCGAAGGCACATAATAGAAGGTGGTTATGTCAAGAAGGAGATCTCTGTAAAGAAAATCATCTTTGGCACCGACAGCAGCATCGAGAAGATGCCGCGTGAAATAATTGGATGGTATGATTCACTTAGATCGATGGGTTTATCTGAAGAAGAAATAGACAGGATTTTCTATTCAAATGCTGCGGAGATTTATTTGAGTTGAAGAGCGGTGATTGAATTGACATTGCGAAGCAAAGAAACACTTGCCGCTTGGTCCTTTCTACTGCCTGGGTTTGTTGGTTTTTGTGTTTTTGTCTTCGGTGCGGTGATAGTTTCTCTGATCTTGAGTTTCCTGCAGTGGGATATGCTCACACAACCGCGTTTTGTGGGATTGCAGAACTATGCGACTCTATTCACCAAAGACAAAACCTTTGGGTTGGTTTTGAAAAACACCATAATCTTTGTCCTTGGCACGGTGCCAACCAGAGTGATCTTGGGGCTTGTCTTTGCATTGATATTGGTTAGAAAGATCCCGCTTCGGGTTTTCTTTAGAGCAGCTGTTTTTTTCCCCGTGATCGTTCCAACGGTGGCGGCTGCGATGGTCTTCAGGTGGATCTTCAACGCAGATTTCGGGCTCTTGAACGATTTTCTCTACAACTTAGGTGTTTCAAATCTGCCGCGCTGGCTCTCCGAACCAAGATGGGCATTGATAGCAATAGTCATTCTCAGTGTGTGGAAAGATGTTGGCTTTTCAACTGTGCTTTTCATGGCGGGTCTTGAGGGTATACCTTCTTCGCTGTACGAAGCTGCACAACTCGATGGCGCAAATAGTTGGAAGCGCTTTGTTTATATAACGATGCCATTGCTGTCACCTACAACTTTTTTCGTGATAGTGATCAATGTGATAAGCTCTTTTCAGGTCTTTGACCAAGCCTACGTTCTCACAGGCGGTGGACCGGGTAACGCAACGAATACTATTGTTTACTATATATACAGCAACGCCTTTCAATGGTTTAAAATGGGGTATGCCTCTGCTATCGCTTGGGTTTTGTTTGGCATAATCTTTCTTGCGACACTCGTGCAATTTCGGTATCAAAAAAAGTGGGTGTATTACGAATGAAAAGGCACACGAAAGAGAAGTTGATAAACTGGATACTGTTTTGTGCAATGATTGTCGTAGCTTTTTTCATGTTGGTACCATTCTTTTGGATGTTTTCAACGTCTCTGAAAACTGTTGGAGAGGTTTTTGAATATCCACCAAGGTGGATTCCATCTACACCACAGTGGGAGAATTACAGGAAGGTTTGGACAGTAGTTCCCTTTGGAAGATACATGCTCAACAGCCTCATTGTCTCAACCTTCATTACATTTCTGCATCTGATAGTTGCTTCACTCAGTGCATATGCCTTTGCAAGATTGAACTTTCCTGGCAGAGATAGATTGTTCTTACTGTATATTGCGACTTTAATGATACCAGGACAGGTAACTATGATACCAAACTTCATCTTGGTCAAGATCTTTGGCTGGACGGACACGTACATTGGGTTGATACTACCCAACGTTTTCACAGCTTTTGGGGTTTTCCTGCTGAGGCAGTTTTTTATGACGATCCCGAAGGACTATGAAGATGCCGCAAGAATAGATGGCGCTTCAAGGTTTTACGTTTATTCGAGGATCATTATTCCACTTTCTATACCGGCAGTTTCAACCCTCGCAATCTTCACCTTTGTCTTTCAGTGGAACAATTTGCTCTGGCCTCTTGTGGTGGTGAGCAAAGATTATATGAAAACGATAACTATAGGTTTGGCAAGCTTTCAAGGTATGTATGGAACCAGCTGGAATCTTTTGATGGCTGCTGCAGTGATGGGTGTTGTCCCTTCGGTGATAGCCTTTATCGTTGGACAGAAGTACCTCATAAAAGGCATAACGCTCACAGGTCTGAAAGGTTAGCTACGTCCTTGCGGAAGTACATATTTTCAAAGTGTATCTTTTTTATGGCTTCGTACACCTTGTCTTTGGCTTCAACGTAAGTCTTTGCTTTCGCGCACACATTCAGCACTCTTCCTCCGCTGGTGAGAATTTTTCCATCTACTTTTTTCGTACCTGCGTGGAAAACTACAACATCCTTTAGTTTTTCAAGTCCAGATATTTCGTAACCCGTCTTGTATGATTCAGGATAACCTTCGCTCGCGAGAACAACACAAACGGCTTTTTCATCGCTCCAAGAGATCTTGCATTTTGAAAGTTCACCTTCGACGACAGCTTCAAAGATCTCCATTAAATCGCTCTTCAACAGCAAGAGTATGGATTGAGTTTCTGGATCACCAAACCGGCAGTTGAATTCCAGTACCTTTGGACCATCCTTCGTAACCATCAAACCGGCATACAAAACGCCTTTGTATTCGATCCCTTCTCTGTTCAAAGCGTTGACCGTCTTGAGTAAGATTTCTCTGTTCACAAACTGAGACAGTTCACCGGTGTAATACGGTGATGGGGCTATCGAACCCATCCCCCCTGTGTTTGGCCCTCTGTCGTTCTCATAAGCTTTCTTGTAATCCATGCTGCTCACCATCGGCACAATGGTATAGCCATCGCAGAAGGCAAGGATCGAAACCTCCCAGCCTGTGAGAAATTCTTCAACCACCACTTTGTTGCCAGCGTCCTTGAAGATCTTCTTTCTCATTAAATCATCTATCGCTTTGAAGGCTTCTTCTTTCGTTCTTGCCACGATTGCACCCTTTCCAGCCGCAAGACCATCTGCTTTGATGACGACAGGTTTTTCGATTCTTAAGATGTATCTGTCTGCGGCATTTGGGTCATCGAATACTTCAAATGGTGATGTTGGAATACCATATTTTTGCATTAGTACTTTGGCAAAGACCTTGCTGCCTTCGATAGTCGCCGCCTTTTGGTTAGGACCAAATATCTTCAAATCGTGTTTTTCAAAGTCATCGACGATGCCTTCGACCAGGTAAGCCTCTGGTCCAACGATTGTCATATCTATTTTTTCTTTTATTGCGAGATTCAGCAGTTCGGCTTTGTCATATATCTCAAAATAACTTGCAATTTCACTCATTCCTGCATTGCCAGGTGCACAGTAGATCTCATTTCTCCCTGAGAGTTTCCATGCCAATGCGTGTTCTCTTCCACCTTGACCAATGATCAGGACTTTCATAGCATTCACCTCAATGCTTGAAGTGTCTCGTGCCAGTGAAAATCATCGCTATGTTATATCTGTCGGCAATCTGAATGACCTGTTCATCTCTCAGTGAGCCGCCTGGCTGAATGACGGCTGTAACACCAGCCTTCGCAGCCACTTCGACTGCGTCTGGAAATGGAAAGAAGGCATCTGAGGCAAGAACAGCACCTTTTGCATTCTCGCCAGCCACTCTTACACAGTGCTCGGTGGGCCAAAGTCTGTTGACCTGCCCAGAACCTATGCCGAGCGTGGTCAATTCCTTTGCCAAAACAATTGCATTCGATTTGACATGCTTGACAACCTTCCAAGCGAAGAGTAGATCTTTCATTTCATTTTCAGTCGGCTTTCTCTTCGTAACCACGGTGAGCTGTTCGAAATCCTTATCGTCTTTGGTTTGTACCAGTATGCCACCACTCACCGTCCTGATCTCTATTTGATCTCCTTCGTTGTTCATTTTCACCTTCAACACTCTGAGGTTCTTTTTCTTGGAAAGTACTTTCAACGCCTCCTGAGTGTATTCTGGTGCGAGTAAGACTTCAAGAAAGATCTCTGAAAGTCTTTGGGCAACCTTTTCATCCACAGTTCTGTTAAAAGCAACGATGCCACCGAAGATCGAGATAGGATCTGCTTGATAAGCCTTTTCAAAGGCTTTGAGGATCTCTTTATCACAGGACACTCCACATGGATTAGTGTGTTTCACGGCGACAGCGCACGGCTCATCGAACTCACACACCAGGCTCAATGCAGCATCGGCATCGCAGATGTTGTTGTAAGAGAGCTCCTTTCCTTGAAGTTGTTCTGCGTTAACTATTCCAGAAATCTTACAAAAAGGATTTCTGTACAGTGCAGCCTTTTGATGTGGGTTCTCTCCGTATCGTAGATCGAAGAGTTTCTCAAAACTCTTTGTGAAGGTTTGTGGAAGATCTTCGTCACACACCAACTTCGAGAAGTATTCACAGATCAGTGCATCGTAATGAGCAGTGTGTCTGAAGGCTTTGAGTGCCAGTTTCATTCTTTCATTCAGTGTGATTGACTCTCCTTTGGAGAGCTTTTCTACCAACCAGTGATAGTCGTTCACATCGCAGATCACTATCACGTCTTTGAAGTTTTTTGCGGCAGCCCTCAGAAGGGTAGGTCCACCGATGTCTATGTTCTCCACAATTTCCTCTATATCAATTGTTTTCAAAACAGTTTCTTTAAATGGGTAGAGATTGACAACCACGATGTCAATCGGTGTGATAGAAAGTCTTTTGAGTTCTTCTAAGTGTTCCAAGTTATCTCTTTTGGCGAGGATTGCTCCATGTATCGATGGATGAAGCGTCTTTACCCTGCCATCTAAAATCTCTGGAGAGGAGGTTAACTGCGAAACCTCGATCACCTCTATTGAATTTTCTTTCAGATGTTTTGCGGTACCACCGGTGCTTATGATCTGCACATTCAATTTGTGTAAAGCTTTCGCCAAATCAACTACTCCTTCTTTGTTTGAGACAGATATAAGAGCACGCATTCTCTCACTCCTTCACGATCACTCTTCTACCTCTTATCTGAAGCTTTCCCAATGCGAAGAGTCTTATCGCTTCAGGTAGTATTTCGTGTTCAACTCGGTGTACCTTTTCTGCCAGAGTCTCAGGAGTGTCATCATCAGAAACAAGGACAGCCTTTTGGATAATGATCGGTCCTGCGTCGACATCTTCATTCACGAAGTGAACCGTCGCCCCAGAGATCTTCACTCCATATTCGATTGCGGCTTGATGAACTTTCATTCCATAAAAACCTTTTCCACAAAAGGCTGGTATCAACGATGGGTGTATGTTGATAACTTTGTCTTTGAAGGCACGAATGAATCTTGGTGAAAGTATTTTCATAAAACCTGCCAGAACGACCAGCTGGACACAGTGTTGGTTGAGAATCTCAATCATCTTCTCTTCGTATTCCTCTTGACTTGAAAAATCTCTTGGCTTTACCACATAGGTTGGTATTTGATGGTTTCTTGCCCGTTGTAGAACGAAGGCATCTGATCTGTCGCTCAGAAGAACGACCACTTTTGCAGGCAGTTCACCTTTTTCAGATTCATCAACTATCTTTTGAAAGTTGCTACCATTGCCCGATGCGAGGATCCCCACTCTGAGAAGACTCAAAGGACTACACCCCTATCCCCTTCTTTCACTTCACCGATTATCCAAGCCTTCTCTTCAAAAGATCGCAACTTCTCTAAGATCCCTTCGGCGTGGTTTTGGTCAACGACTAAAACAAAGCCAATGCCCATGTTGAAGGTTCTGTACATTTCTTTTTGATCGATTTTGCCAACTTTCTCTATGATCTTGAAGATAGGTGGAACTTCCCAGGCATCTTTGTCCAATCTGAACTCAAGCCCTTGCGGCAGGACTCTGGGAAGGTTTTCGATGAGTCCACCACCGGTTATGTGTGCCATCGCGTGTAGCTTTTCATTCAAGATTTCCATAACACTCTTAACATATATCTTCGTTGGTGTGAGCAACTCTTCGCCCAAGGTTCTCCGCAGATCTTCAATATAGTCTGCGAGGTTGAGTTTACTCAAAAGTGTCTTTCTCACCAGTGAAAACCCGTTGCTGTGAATACCACTCGAACTTATTCCAACGACCAGATCACCTTTCTTCACCTTCGATCCATCGAGAAGTCTTTCTCTTTCCACTACCCCTACTGCAAAGCCTGCCAGATCGTATTCATCTTCTTTGTACATGTCTGGCATCTGAGCTGTTTCACCACCTATCAGTGCACACCCAGCTTGAATACAACCATCGGCAAGACCTTTGACTATCTGGGTGATCTTTTCAGGCACAAGTTTTCCAACTGCAATGTAGTCTAAGAAAAACAGAGGTCTTGCACCGTGCACCAGTACGTCGTTCACACACATGGCGACGCAGTCTATACCAACGGTATCGTGTTTGTCCAGAGCAAAGGCTATCTTCAACTTAGTCCCAACACCGTCTGCACCTGCTACCAGAACAGGGTTCTTATAATCTCCTTCGATTTGGAAGAAACCGCCAAAGCTTCCTATGTCTCCCAAAACGCCTTTTGTGTAAGTGGAATGCACGTACTTTTTCATCATCTGCACTGCTAAATCTGCAGCATCGATGTCTACACCCGCATCTTTGTATGAAAGACCCATTGGACCACCTCATCTTTTTTCAAAGAGATATTTCTTGCCTTCCATGGGCGTCATCACAGGGTAATCCCCGTTGAAACAAGCCAAACACAATTCTTTCTCTGTCAGACCAGTTGCTTCAATCAGTCCTTCCAAATTCAGATAACCAAGACTATCTGCACCGATGAACTGTCTTATCGACTCTGCATCAAAACGCGAGGCAATCAGTTCACGCTTAGTTGATGTGTCTATACCAAAGTAGCAACTGTGCGTTATGGGTGGAGAGCTTATGCGCACGTGAATCTCTTTAGCCCCACAATCTCTGAGCATCTTCACGATCTGTCCCATTGTTGTCCCACGAACTATGGAATCGTCGACCAAGACAACGCGTTTGCCATCTATGAGTTCCTTCAAAGGGCTCAGTTTCAGTCTCACCCCAAGGTTTCTCATTCTCTCAGAAGGTTCTATGAAGGTTCTTCCTATGTACCGATTTTTAATCAACCCCATACCCAACGGTATCTTCGATTGGTCAGAGAAGCCTATTGCAGCAACGCTCCCTGAGTCGGGTACAGCAACAACTAAATCTGCTTCGGCTGGGTGTTGTTCTGCGAGGATTGCTCCGGCTCTGTAGCGAGCCAGGTAGACGCTTACACCGTCTATGGTGCTGTCTGGTCTTGCAAAGTATACAAACTCGAAGACACACAATGACCTTTTTGATTTTGGTAATTCGTAACTCTTCAAACCAGAGTCGTCGATGAGTAAGATCTCTCCAGGTTTCAGATCTCTTATGAAAGTTGCACCGATTGTATTGAACGCAGCACTCTCAGATGCAACAACATACGAACCGTTGTAAGAGCCAAGGCACAGCGGTCGAAAGCCGTGAGGATCTCTAACGGCTATCAGTTGGTCTTTCGACATAAGTAAAAGAGAATAAGCTCCATGGATTTGCTTCACACAACTGAATATCGAATCGATGAGGTTTGTCTGAGATCTTGCTATCAATGCAGCAATCACTTCGCTGTCGGTAGTCGTGTGGAACATGAGACCATTCTTTTCCAGTCTTTCTCTGATTTCCAAAGCATTCACCAGATTTCCGTTGTGTGCAACTGCAAGTTCCCCAGAATGGTATCTGATGACCAACGGCTGTGCATTTGAAAACACATTGCTCCCTGTTGTTGAATATCTCACATGACCGATGGCTATCTTGCCACAGAGTTTTTCAAGTTCATCTTCGTCAAAGACTTCAGAGACCAATCCCAAGCCTTTGTGATGTCTAATCGAATTGGTATCACTCACAGCTATGCCTGCGCTCTCTTGACCTCTATGTTGCAGGGCAAAAAGCCCATAGTAGACAGTTTTTGCTATTGTCTTATCGAAGGACGATGAGAAAATCCCCAGCAAACCACAGGCTTCCTTCAATGCCATTGTTCGTTCACCAGCTTTTCGAGTGAAGAGTTGTATATTTCTTCTATTTTCTTCACATCAATATCTATGGCTTTCTCGCCGTTCACTCTTATGCAGAATCTGTCTTTTGTCACCTTACCCAAGACGGTTATGGGTACCTCTTCTTGTTGTGAGAGAATTCGTAAATACTCAAGTTTTTCCTTTGAAAGACTAACAACGATTCGTGATTGAGTTTCACCAAAGAGGCAGAAATCCACTCTGCTGTCTGTGTACACATTGCATTCAACTCCCATGCCGCCTAAGATAGCCGATTCAGCTAAGCAGATCGCCAAACCTCCCTCCGAAAGATCGTGCGCTGACTTGACAATTCCTTCTCTGATAGCCTTCAAACACAACTTTTGTAATCTCTTCTCGAAGGTTAGATCGATCGTAGGTGGGTTACCGTCTTCTATGTTGTGAATTACTCTGGTATACTCGCAGACAGACTCTTCCACATCTTGTCTACCAAGTAAGACAACTAAGTCTCCTTCATCTTTGAAAGAAGCATCACAGATCTTTGAAAGATCATCTATAACTCCAACCATTCCTATAACTGGTGTTGGATATATCTTCTTGGTTGGGCTTTCGTTGTAAAGACTGACGTTGCCACTAACTACTGGTATTTCAAAGAATCTTGCCACTTCTGCAATACCTTCAATAGCTTTGACAAGCTGATCTGCGACATTCTCATCATCGGGATTTGCAAAGTTCAAACAGTCTGTTATACCAACTGGTTCTGCTCCGGTGACGACAAGATTTCTTGCTGCTTCTACAACTGCAATCTTCGCACCTTCATAGGGGTCTAAGTAGCAATAAAGGCTGTTGCAATCAGTTGTCAAAGCGACTGCCTTTTTTGTCCCTTTGATCCTCAAGACTGCAGCATCCGAACCAGGTAGTATGATTGTGTCGGTACCAACTCTGTGATCGTATCTTTCGTAAACAGATCTTCTACTGCATATGTTTTCACTTCCAAGTAGTTTCAAGAAGCATTCCTCTAAATCTTGTGCATATGGGAAGACAGTTTCACGGTGTGCAATGTTTTTGCTCGCCTTGAGAATGATCGTTGGTACCTCATCTGTAAGAGCCTTCGCAGGAATCTGTGCAACGATCTTTTCATTCATCTTCACAGTGAAAAGACCATCATTTGTCATTCTACCTATCTCTTGTGCATTAAGATCCCATCTTTCAAAGACTTGTTTGACCTCTTCTTCGTGACCAGGTTTTACCAGCAATAGCATTCTCTCTTGAGACTCTGACAGGACGATCTCATAGGCATTCATATCTTTTTCTCTCTGTGGTACCGACGAAAGCTCTATCTCGATGCCTTTATCATTCTTGGAAGCGATCTCAGAACACGCCGATGTTAGCCCTGCAGCACCAAGGTCTTGAACCGCAAGTACACAGTCGAGCTTGGCAGCTTCAAGACACGCCTCGATGAGCAATTTTTCCATGAAAGGATCGCCAATCTGAACTGAAGGTCTTTTCTTCTCGGACTGTTCTGTGAGATTTTCAGATGCGAAACTCGCACCATGTATGCCATCTCTGCCTGTCATTGCACCGACGAGCATCACCGTTGCGTCATTAACCTGTGCCCTTGCGTATTTTATTTCATCTTGGCGAGCTATCCCGACACACATGACATTCACTAAAGGATTGTCTGTGTAGCAGTCGTAAAAGTAGATCTCACCAGCCACGGTGGGCACTCCAATGCAGTTTCCATAGTGGGCTATGCCCGAAACTACACCAGAGAATAGATATTTTGTTCTCTGCACCTTCAGATTACCGAATCTCAAAGAATCGAGTAATGCTATGGGTCTTGCCCCCATGGCAAGGATGTCTCTCACAATACCCCCTATCCCCGTAGCAGCACCTTGAAATGGCTCGACTGCGGATGGGTGGTTGTGGCTTTCCATCTTGAAAACAATTGCAAGATCATCACCTATATCTACTACTCCGGCATTTTCGCCTGGTCCTTGAATAACGCGTTTTCCCTTCGTTGGAAACTTTTTTAAAAGCGGTTTGGTGTGTTTATAACTACAGTGTTCAGACCACATTACTGAAAAGATTCCAAGTTCAACTTCGTTTGGTTCTCTCTGTAAGATTTCAAGAATTTTCCTGTACTCTCTTTCGTTGAGCCCGAACTGTTCATACAACATTGCATTTACCTCGCTTTAGATACAGAGCAATAGATTCAAAGAGTTTTCTGCCGTCGGCTGATCCGAGAATTGCTTCACCACATCTTTCTGGGTGTGGCATCAATCCGAAAACATTACCGCGCTCGTTGACTACACCAGCTATGTTGAAGATTGATCCATTCGGGTTCGCAGATTCTGTTGTGCTACCATCTTTTTCACAGTAGCGAAAGACGACTTGATCCCTTATGCTTCTCAGATCTTCTATGTAGTAATTACCCTCACCGTGTGCAATACTCATCTTCACAACTTCACCTTTTCGATAGAAACAAGTGAAAGGTGTTTCGTTGTTTTCTACCAGCAGATAAACATCGTGACAATGAAATCTGAGGTCTTTGTTTTTCATCAGAGCACCTGGTAGCAAACCTGCTTCGGTGAGTATCTGAAAGCCGTTGCAGATACCAAGAACTAAAACACCACTTTGAGCTGCTGTTGTAACAGATCGCATAACCGGTGAAAATCTCGCAATTGCCCCAGCTCTGAGATAATCTCCATAGGAAAAACCACCCGGCAAGACTATCAAGTCGAAGTCCTCAGGGTGAAAGTTTTCTTTGTGGAAGACATATTGACAGTCGAAACCTATTACATGCCTGAGTACATGATATGCGTCTCTATCACAGTTTGATCCCGGAAAGACAACTACCGCCGCTTTCATGAGAGTTCCTCCACAGACAGTATGGTATATCTCTCGATAACGGGATTGGCGAGCAGTTTTTCACACATTTTCTGAGCAGACTCTTCGACTTCTTCTTTTGAATCAGCTTTGAGGGTGATTTCGATGATTTTGCCGATCTTCACCTCTTGAACCTTATGAAAACCAAGGTGATGTAAAGCTCCTCTCACCGCATTTCCTTGAGGATCGAGTACTCCTTCTTTGAGTGTCACCTGAACGACTGCTCTGTACACAGTATCACTCCTAAATGCTCACTCTTTTGTAGATTTCCCAGTAAGCTTCTTCGACATTACCCAGATCCCTTCTGAATCTATCTTTGTCTAATTTCTCGTTTGTCGAGCTGTCCCAGAATCTACAGGTATCTGGTGAGATCTCATCTGCGAGTAAGATCTGAGTGTCTTTTCTGCCAAACTCCAGTTTGAAATCGACCAAGACAATTCCTCGTTGTGCCAAGAAACTCTTCAGAATCTCGTTCACCTTCAAAGCGGTCTGCTCTATCTGTTTGAGTTCTTCCTCTGTTGCCAGTTCCATGGCAAGGGTGTGGTAGTGATTTATCATCGGGTCACCGAGTTCATCACTTTTGTAACAGAACTCTAAGACGGTTCTTTTCAGCGTAGTCCCTTCTGGTAAGCCAAGTCTTTTTGAAAGACTTCCTGCAACGATGTTTCTCACTATAACTTCTATAGGGACTATCTTGACTGCTCTGACGAGCATCTCTCTATCGCTCAAAGTCTTGACAAAGTGTGTCTGTACGCCGTGCTTTTCTATTAACTGGAAGAAGATCGCAGAGATCTTGTTGTTAAGAATACCTTTGTTTGTTATTGTGCCGCGTTTTTTGCCGTCAAATGCCGTTGCATCGTCCTTGTACTCGATGATGAAAAGGTCTGAGTCATCTGTCCTATACACCCTCTTGGCTTTGCCTTCGTAGATCATTTCTTTCTTCATTTATTCACCCCATTTCTCAAAGAAGAATTCTTTTTGACAACGGTACTTCTCAGATTCTCACGGTACTCTTTCAATTTCTCTCTGAGCTTTTGATCGGTGAGTGAAAGTATCTGAACTGCAAACAGTCCGGCGTTTTTTGCACCATCTACTGCCATTGTCGCCACAGGTACACCTGTTGGCATTTGGCAGATTGAAAGAAGCGAATCGAGTCCATTCAAAGAAACAGAAAGAGGCACACCGATCACTGGTAGTGTGGTCATCGAGGCTATGACTCCAGGTAGATGAGCTGCTTTGCCTGCCATTGCGATGATAACTGAAAACTCTTTTTCTGCGTTTTTCGCAAAGTCCATTGTTTCAAGTGGTGTTCGGTGGGCAGAAAGGATGAAGATTTCATGTGGAAGATCGAAGAGTTTGAGTACCTCAGAGGTTTCCTGTGCAAACTTCAAATCGCTGTCACTTCCTACAACAATTGCAACTTTCATCACAGCACCTCCACAAAATAAAAAATCGGTAGCGAAAGTCTCTACCGAAAACAAATAGAGCCCTTGTAGCCAGGACAGTTTACGGCTGTCCGGTAGAGACTTCCGAGCCTTATTCTCGGAATTATACAAGGGCATTCCCCGTGGGAGGGGAATATTCACTTGTACTGATTCAATAATAGCACAGACACCTGACTGCTATGTGTTTTCAAAAAGAAAAAAGTACTTTACCTTGAGTTGAATTTAGAATGGCACTCTATATCTATTTCAAGACACAGATACTCGAAGGTGCATTCAAAAGAAGTGCGATGCTTTCAGAGATAGAGAACTCCAGCTTTTCTCCCACAGGTCCTATGAAACCTATTGAGATGTCTTGACCAACTACGATAGAGGCATAGACATCTGATTCCTGTATCAGTACACCAGAGTTTTTCAAAACTGGGGCTTTGTGTACGGCTTTAACGATGGTCTTGAGGTGTTCAAATTCAGTTTGATTTCCACTTTCGTACCTTCTGAAAAGAAGGTTGTATCTGTCAGGAGAGAGAGCAAGCAAATATGGACCATGAAAGCCAGCCTCGTCAAGTTGAGTAGCAGCTTCGATGACGTCGCTGACTGCTTCGCCTACATTCTTCCAAGATCTTAACCCAGAACTTAGTACACCATCTGAGTTGAGCAAACCCTTGGAATTTATGCCTTCAAAAACCAACCTATCTTCTATCTTTGCACATTCCTTTGTGGCTTCAATCAGTGAAGAAAGATCGAGAGTGACCGCTTCTTTTTCATAGGCAGCAAGATCTCTTTTAGATATCGAGAAGGTTTTGTGTATGTAAGTCAAAGGAAGAACTTTGGTTGAAAAAATGCCAGGTTCAATTTCAACTTCTCCCAAAGACACCTGCCGTAAGCCAAAACCGAACGGTCCTTTCACTGAAAGGATCTTTCTTCCTGCAAGCTGGCTTTTTGCAACTTCTATCATGGTTCTGTTGAAAAGTTCCCAAAGCTCTGCCGAGAGAGGTGCATCTTCCTGCATCAAATACTTATTCGCCATCTTACTCACCTTCTTTGAGAGAACCAACGGTGGGTTCTTCATCACCAATTTCTTTGATAATATCTTCAACTTCCTTAGCACCCTCAGCCATGAACTGTGCCTCGTCTTTTGTGAGAATCTCCAACAGTTTTGTGAACTCTCCAATATGAACTCTTTCTTCGTCGGCGATCTCTTTGAGGACTTTTTTCGCCAAAGGATGGTCAGTAGCATCGGCATGAGACAGATATTGATGAACGGCTTCGTGCTCCGCCGCAATATTGAGTCTGATGGCTCTTATCAATTCCGAGAGTGTCAACTTTCTTTCAGGAACCTTACCACTAAATGGATTGACAAATTCTGGCATATGTTCACCTCCAAGAATATTGTATCATCTATCATTATTTTCATAACTCCAATTATTAGTACATTTGAGGTTTATGCACAATTTGGTTCCCTTCAACAGCAGTTATTCTTTTTATTATGCCTTTCTTGCAGATTTTGAAGCACCATTGACTGCCAATTGCTGAGAAATCTACACCGAGCGCTCTTGAACTTTGGCAAAAAATGACAAAAACTCCTTAGAACCTCTTGTTTTCCAATTTTTTCTAAGTTATACTACTTTCAAAGGGGTGTTCGTGATTGCTAACAGAACTTCAGCGAAATGAGATTACTGAATATCATGTTTATAGACTGCTTGCAAAGTACGAGAGATCTTCAAATCGAGAAATTCTGGCAAAGATAGCCGATGACGAACTTGCTCACTACAAGAAGATCAAAGCCATAACAAGGGAAGATCTTTCTCCCAACTGGATGAAGGTCTTTTGGTATTTTGTACTCGCAAAGACTCTTGGCTTGACCTTCGCACTGAAATTGATGGAAAGAGGCGAAGAAAAAGCACAGGAGGCTTATGGGAAGGTTGGAGAAATTAATCTAAGTCAGCTCGCAACGGAAGAAAAGGAACATGAAGAAAAGTTACTCAAGATGATCGATGAAGAAAAACTTGATTACATAGGTTCGATGGTCCTTGGTCTGAACGATGCCCTTGTGGAACTGACGGGGGCACTCGCCGGCTTAACACTCGCTCTGCAGAATAGTTCTATCGTTGCCCTTTCTGGCATAATCACCGGCATAGCCGCTGCACTTTCGATGTCTGCTTCAGATTATTTGTCCAGAAAGTCTGAGGGAGGAGAGAAGAAACCACTCAAGTCAGCATTGTACACTGGAATCGCTTATATCTTTACAGTTCTGTTTCTCACTTTTCCGTACCTTTTGTTCGAAAATCCATTTGCTGCGTTGTTTCTCACCGTAGTGAATGCAGTCTTTGTGATATTCATCTTCACCTTTTTTGTCTCAACTGTCAAGGATCAGAGTTTCAAAAAGAATTTTCTTGAGATGTTTCTCATAAGCATGGGAGTAACAGCAGTTTCGTTTCTCATAGGTCTGTTGGTTAGGAAATTTCTCGGCATTGAAGTGTAGCTGTTTTCATGTTTTGCAGTAAGTCTTTTCAAGTTTTCTCAACCTGTCTGTGAGTTGTCAATAGTTCTTATGAATTTTAAAAAATGTTCGTGAAACAGTTCTGTATCTTGCTCACTGATCGTGTGTTTGGCATATCTCACTTTTACATAGATATCACTTATCACATAAAGATCCTTGTCTTTGTTTGTGAGTGCAAGAATTTCATATGGTGTCATGTTGTGATGTTGGGGGAAATACTTTCTGCGAAGCCACCAATAAGCTCCAAGAACATACCTTTCACTGCACTCATATTCTGGAATCTTATCCAACGGATAAACCACAATATCTTCAAGAAAGTCAGTTTGTTCATCTCTCACAGGTAGTTTTATGCGCTCCGAAACTTTGAAAATAGAATATACCAAAACAACACTCATGAGTGCGAGTGAAAGAACGCTTATCCAATCAAGAATTGTTTGCATGTTTGTCAAAGATTTTTTTGTTCTTGAATCTTCGACGATCAGAACAGTTGCTTCTTGGCTAACCTGATAGCTCTCTTGAGCTTGCTGTTCACCTTCTTGAAGTGACAGAAGCTGTTGTGAGACTCTTTCACTAGGTTTTATAAATCTAAAGATGAGTGACAAAGTTGAGACTGAAACTGTAAAGATGAGCAATCCGAGTAAGAGAAGTTTGAGTGTCCCTTTTACGCCAAAGTTAGTTACTGAAAATGTGAAGAGAAGAAGGCCAAAGAGTATCAGTACAATTGGAAACCACACTTTGTCTATGAAGTCTGTCAGCCAGCTTTTTTTTGATGACTCTTGCTGATCGCTTGATTTGATCGTGATTATGAGCTGCTCTTGTGACTGAATTTTCTCGGAACTTTCTTGTTTCTGAGGTTGTGGAATAGAAGATAAAACAGGTTTCAGTGGGAAGAGATTTACTCTGGCAAAGCCAACCGCTACCAAGACAGTTGCCATAACGTACATCAGAGCAACCTTCAGATTGAACAACTTTGATTTGTTTGCGTACCAAAAGCCAATCAAAAGCCCAAAGCACAGAAGATCGAAGATTCTACCGTGAACTGTTGTCAAGCTGAAATAGAGTCCCAGAAAGATTAAAGAACTCAGTGAAAGAACCCCATCGGAGGTCGAGACCAAGACTAATGAGATGATCACAAAGATTAGTACCATGGCGCTGAAGAATTCAATCTTTACGATTCCAGAGATCACAAAGGTAGTAATGAAGATGATTGGCAATATGAGAACGATCGAACAACCTATATCCCAAGTGAGAAGTAGTACACAGAAAACTGTCAGAGCAACGAGTATTAAGTTTGCCCACAGAGGCATCAACGAACTGAATACATAGAATGCAACTAAGGCAATGACAGAGCTTGACAAAAAGCGGTTAAGGGCTTTGGATTTCATCGAAGACCTCCTGAAGTGTTTGACTTGGTTTTACTATTCTGACGATTATTTGTTCTCTTTCGAGCAATTTTGCTCTATCACCAAGTCTCTGCATGTCTATTGGATACATCTCGTATGTTCTGGAAGGTTTATACCTTGGATCTCTGTAGCCATATGGAATCAGAAGCACTATTACACGTGAACATTTTGCCCTGGCATTTATCAAAAGCGGTAAGAGTGAATCGGTCAAATACATTGATATGATGACCAAGGTGTTCGATGGTGTCAACCTATACAGATCTTTTGCCAATTCTTCATTCAGTTGTGGTCCATTCTCATCTCCTTTTGCCATTGCCAGAAGTTCAACGGCGCTCACCCAGTCAGACTTTGGTGTGTAATTCGTCTTGAGGACATCCTTCGCGATCACAACGAGATCGATTAGATTACCAAAACGTGTCAGCCAGTAAATGATCGATGAAGCCGCCAGCACCGCCTCTTCTTCGTAGTTCTTTCTTATCTGTGCCCACACATTTTTGGCAAAGATTTCTTTAGATAGATTCAGATCCAAATAGAGTATTGTACTACTGATCGCAGTGAAATCGAATTCCTTCACATACAGTGAGCCAAGTTTCGCCGATATCTTCCAATGAACTCTGTTCAAAGGCTCATTTGAGTATTCCCTCACTCCCTTCACCTGAGTTGTGTCTTCGAGCAATTTGAAATCAGATTTGCTTCCCGGAAGTAACTCTCGAAGTCTCGATGGGAATGATTCTAAGTGCATGATCTTGGGAAGTACGAGTATTTCTTGATCTGCGTGGTAGTAAGCCCAATGCTTGAAGAAACCAAGAGGATGTTCGTAGACAACAACAAAATCTGTGAGAACCTTTCTGCCACGAGTAGAAAAGGATGTCTTAGCCTGTATCGTAACTGTTTGAGACTTTTTCAGCGTCACTTCCTGTTCCAGTAGATTGTATGACAGAAACTCAGCAATCTCTATTTGAGACAGAACGGTTACTCTTAATGATCCAGAATTATTGTACAACCTGTGAGTTACAATGACATCTTCATTTGTAAAAGCCCTTGTTCTATTTGAAAATCGTTCAACTTCAAGATTTGCTATTGTTTGTCTTGTTGTGAAGTAATTCATCCAAAGAAATGCACATGAGACGCTCAAGAGCACCGAAAAGCCATTGAGGTTTGCGACAAGCCAGAGTGTTGAGAGAACTGTCAAGATCGCGAGCAAACTGTTCGACGAAACGATTTTTCTTGGTTTAAGTTTCACTCTTTATGGGAGCCTCCTCCGTTTTGAGAATTTCTTCGATTATCTGTTGCTTAGTTTTTCTCATGAGCCTTGCCTCGGGTCTGAGTATTATTCTGTGGGCGAGTGTATCGATTACTATTTCCTTCACATCGTCTGGTAGGACATACTCTCTACCTCTCAACGCAGCGAGTGCTTTCGAAATCTCCATTAAGGCGATGGCACCTCTTGGGCTTGCGCCAAGGGCTATGTCTTCATGGCTTCTGGTGCGTGAGACGATTCTCACGATGTACTCTAATATAGAGTCGTCAATATAGACTTTCTTAATCATCTCCTTGGCGTGAGCCAATTCACTTTCATCACAGACTGGCTGTAGTGAGTCAATAGGATGCATCTTTTCTAATCTGCGGAGCATCTGCATTTCTTCTGTTTTTTCGAGATACCCCAGTGACACACAGATTGCGAATCTGTCTAACTGTGCCTCTGGTAATGGAAATGTCCCTTCGAACTCAACGGGATTTTGCGTGGCTATCACAAAAAAGTGCTTGCTCAGTGGGTAAGTTGTACCATCCACTGTTACCTGTCTTTCCGCCATGGCTTGTAATAAGGCAGACTGTGTTCTTGGAGTTGCTCGGTTTATCTCGTCTGCGAGAAGTAGGTCTGTGAAGAGAGGTCCCTTTTTGAAAACAAATTCATTCTGTTTGGTATCCAAGATGTTCAAGCCAGTTATGTCTGATGGCAACAGATCTGGCGTGCACTGTATTCTGTTGAAGCTCAGTCCAGTAGAGATTGCCAATGCTCTTGCCAACATTGTTTTACCAACACCGGGTACATCGTTTAGAAGGACATGTCCGTCACTCAGCATCGAAGCCAATATTTTCTCAATGATGAGTTCTTTCCCAACGATCACCTTTGACACATTTTCAGTTACGCGTCTTGCGAAAGTTTCCAAGGTTTCCATCTCGAACTCCTCCTGGCATTCAAATTCACTGGTTTGGCAAGTATCCCACCAGCAATTCTATACGCACTTGCTTCTTCTTCCTTAAAAGATTCCCTGTTTCGATAATCGTGTTTCTTAATGAACATAGATAGATCATTTTTCAGTGAAGTCAGCTTTGCTATCTCAATTTCACTTAAGCTATTTCTGTAAGCAGGATTCATCTTTGAAGACAATTTGCAATAATGATCGATACATAGGATTGATTTGCTTTTTCTGAAAAGATCTAAGCCTTCTCTATCGTTGAACAACTTGCCAAAGGAAGTTATGTACATTCTCTCAATTTCAGTTTCACGGTTGCACAAGTAACAGTTGTGATTCAAAGACGTGGTTTCATTTAAGGCTTTGAGATGGCTATCCATCATGTCTTCATATATTATTGCAATTCCTAACAACCCGAGCTCAGGATGCTTCTGAAGGTATTGCTGAACCTTGTCGGTATGTCTCTTGCACAAGCCAACCTCCCTCAGATCTGCTCTGATCTGAGGATCATTCACAAGTTCATAGAGTATCGTATCGATGAGTTGTTCAACACTTCTTTCAACAAGCACGCACACAGGACAGTTTCTATCTTTTTTCATAAGAGTGTCGATAATCTTGATTTCGGTGAAGTCTCTTGGTTTCAATTGTCCCACCTCAAAGAAAAAAGCTCCTACTCTTTCGAGTAGGAGTCATCAGCCTCTACAGGCAATTATGGCAGACTCCATTGCCTAAGGAAATTATAGCATGGTTTATACCTGGATCAACCAACTTCTCACATTCGTCAATCTATCATGATCTTGGACAGCTTTCTCAGCAAGATTTGTTTCTGAGATCGGTTTTGTGCATCTGAGAATTGGGCTTTTTCCCTCTGGATTGAAGGCACGTACTATCACGCCTTCACCATTTTGTGATGGTTTGAAGGCGTTCAAAAATCCATCGGTCAGTTCGATTTTCTCCACACTAAGAGTTTCTTCAAACTTCCCCTGTATCGCCAGAGGCGGGACTTGATACTCTCTGACCTTTCTGTAGACTTCTTCAAGACTCCAATCTTCGTGAAGTATGATTGAAAATTCCACACTGTGCTCGCCAATGCCTTGTGCTTCAGGTGTCTTGATGCCAGGTCCTGCGTGTCCTGGTCTGGTGACAAGATCGTTTCTCGAAAGCCATTCGACACTTCTCAAAAGAGTTATCTTCAAACCTTCCTTTTCCACGCGTACTTCTCTCAATCCTTTGGTGGAAATCGTGATACCCACTTGCGGTATCGTCACAAACCAGTACATGGCAAAGTTGTTCTCAGGAAGCTCTGCCCACTGGGAGTAATCAGCGTTGAAGTTTTCTATCTTGTGAACAACAGGACCAAAGTATCCATCGGTAATGACTTCGGTCAAGTCTTTCATCGGGAAGACAACCGAAAGTCTGTGATCCTTGGCAAGATTGGTGAATCTTAGCTTAACATCTACTCTTGGCAGATCACGATAAAAAGTGTACTCGATCTCAAAGGGTAAGTGAACCAATCTTTCAGAACGACTCTTTCTGTTGCTCTGTATCGACTCAGGTATGAGCATATGATTTTTCACAGCCACCTTCTTGACAAAGGAACAGTTGACAGTCTCAGTTATTGTTGCCCTTGAATCGAGTGAAGTGAAGATTTCTTTCTGTGCAAAGCTGTAGTTGTACTCATCGCCAACGTCTTCAATATCCTCCAAGTAGCAAAGATTTTCCACAGTCTTTCCAGCATGATTCAGTGTCAAAGTTCCGTTCTCTTTTATTCGATGAGGTGAGTTGAAGACATTCTCAGATCGCTTGCCTTTTGGTACGACTTTGAAGGTCTTGAAGCCAAAGGCTGGTACGTTTATGTTCACCAAATAAGTATGCCTTTCCCTGAGATCATTTTCAACAGCTTTAGTCGTGTGGTTTTCATAGAATCTCACAAGAGTGCTCAAATCTGTTTCAGAGTTTTCTACGCAATTCAATGCAACTGACTCAGCGATCTCTCCATTTTCCTCGTCGACAAAATCGTAGCTTCCTTCGGGTAAACGCAGATGACTTTCGACAACCCCTTTGAACTCTCTTTCAAGTGGGTTGAAGAATGTGAGCGCCATATCGCTGGTGCGTTCCCCCATGATCTGGAGGAAGGTTTTCGCAAACAAAGCCTTGCCATGGTCTATTGATCTTTTCAACCTGTTCTGAACTGTTCTGTGAACTTCATCGATGCTACAACCACAGATGCTGTCATGAGGTTGACATTGCAGTATCAACTTCCATCCATAAGAAAGCGACTGATATGGGGTTGAGTTGCCAAGAAGTTTTGAGATTGCAAGGATCGGTTCAAGATAGTGAATGTAGAATTTCTCAGCTCTGTGATGCAATATCTTTTCCCAGATTCGTGCTGAAGTCACGTCTTTGAGAATCGGGAAGGCCCTCGGTGATCTAAGTTCTCCAGAAACGCTCACTTTCGGAGTACTGAGTTTCGAGATGTATTCTTCAAAACTCGTCTGGACAAACTCCATTTCCGATGTAGAAGCCTCCTCAATGATCTTCCCAACATCGCAGTACGGTATCTCGTGGTCCGTCCCATTCATCAGAAGAGGCGGGTTGGTTGGATCGATCTTTGAGAGAATCTTTGCTTCTTCTATGAACTTTTCTTTGAGGGCTTCACGCTCAATTCCAAAGTGCGCAGCATTTGAGTAACTGTGAATCAGATAAACTACGTTAACAGAATCACCAAAAGGGCTCGACCAAGAAAAGGTCGTTTTTTCAATGTTATCTATTCCGCGCCATATAACTGCCCATTTCATACCCAAGCCTTTGATTATAGATGGCATGTAAGCGTTGTGACCAAACATGTCTGGTAGGTAACCAATCTTTGAGATTTTGATATCGAGCTGCTCGGCGATTTTCTCACTGTACAGGTAATTTCTGATCCAAGATTCAGAATTTACCAGAAATTCATCTGCTAGTATGTACCAGGGCCCTACGGCTATTCTTCCTTTTCGTATCAACTTTAGAAGTTCCTCTTTTTGACCCATAGTCTCTTGAAAGTCTTCGAGTACTATCGTTTGACCATCCAAGTGAAAGTGTTTGAAAGAGTCATCTTTGCTCATGATTTGAGTCAATTTTTCCAGCAGGAGTGTCAGTCTTTCTCTGAAGATTTCGAAGGTGGCATACCACTCTCTGTCCCAATGGGTATGTGTGATCATGTAAGCCTTTTTCAATTCTCTTCACCTCTCTTTACAAAGACTGGGTTTGTTATGAAAATCGGTAAACTGTGCTTGCCGTAGACGATGAGAATCACAAAATCATCTGGGTGAACCTCTATTTTTGTATCTATCTCCTTGACTTTGCCGAAATCTTTTGATGAGCTTTTTGTGACTATCATCACATTTTGTTGATCAAAGTCACCGATATTAGCCATCACGCGCACACTTTCCTGCCAAGAGATGGTCTGTCCAAAGGATTTTCCTTCAACCGTAAAGGACAGGCCGTTCGTGTAGCCCAGATAAGTTTTGCCAAACTTTATTGCATAGATCACCTCTGATAGGCTCAATTCTCTTACAAGTACAACAGTCTTGAGCCAATCTGAGTCAGAACGTCTGTGCAAATCTCTACCCGCAGTTGCCGTTGTTCTTCTACCTTTTTTGAGATTCTCAATCCACTTTCCTATTGCTTCGAAATTCAGTTCAAATCTGCTCAAATCTGAATTCCAGACTTCGACAAAATCGCTCACAAATGGGTTGAAATCATACATCCATTTGCATCCAACACACAACGGATCTCCCAAAGCGAATGGATGGGCAACTCCAATGAGTCCATTCTGCAGATGAACTTCTCTTAGTATTTGAGGTATCTTTTTCTGGGTGCCGTCAGCCTCTTTCCAGTCTATGAAGGTCTTGCATCCCAAGATGAGTGCGTGACCGTTAAAGGTGTTGAGTTCTTGCCCGGGGAAACAACTGATACCTTCGATATCTTCTATCTCTCTCCATCCAGTTATGTTGCTGTGATCTGTCAAGAAGAAGAAGTCAAACCCAATTTCCTTGAGGTATCTTGAGAGCTCCTGAACGGCGAAAACCCCATCGCTGTGCACACTGTGTGTGTGCAATTCTCCAATGAAAGCTGTGTACTTCAGATCACCCTGTGTTTCAATAAGAACTTTGTATCTAACATCTGTGAATAAGTAGTGGTTTTCGAAGCAAATCGTCCATTCTCCAGGTAAAGGAAGTGTTCTTTCTGCAGCGCAAGTTGCATCTTTTCCAACTGTGAATTCTTTCGTTCCTCGATCGTATCTCCCCATGAATCTTCCAAGTGAATCGTAGATCAGAAGGTTGACGTGATTCTGTATCGGTCCAACTGAGGTTGGAGAGTACTCAAAATGTATTCGTACACTGCTTGTATTTTCTGGGACTTCAAAATGTTGGAAGATCAATCTCTTAGAATCTTCTGCTGCCAGTTTTCCTTCGATTATCACAGGTTCACTCATCTGGCCACCCTCTGTCCATTTTCATCGAATATGTGGATCTTGTCTCTTTTGAAGTTAATCCAAATTTTATCACCAGGTTTGTAAGGGACATCTTCGAAAACAAGAGATTTCAACTGGTACCCATTGACACTGAGAGTCACTATTGTTTCGACGCCGAGTGGTTCAACAACGAAAATCTCTGCAACAAGATCTCCTTTGGTTGGATGTAGTTGAAGGTTCTCTGGTCTTATTCCAAGATAGCCTCTTTGAAGATCTTTCTTCAGTGAAGGTTGTAGGTCGATCCTCTGTTCACCTATGTAACAGTGATTTTCAGATATCTCGCACCGGAGAATATTCATCGGAGGATTGCCTATAAAGGATGCAACAAATGTATTTGCAGGTTCGTCGTAGATCTCTTTGGGAGAGCCAATCTGTTTGACAACCCCATTATCCATTACTGCTATCTTCGTTGACAAAGCCATTGCCTCAGCCTGATCGTGCGTGACATACACCACAGCAGTGCCAAGTTCTGTGTAAAGGTGTTTAAGGAAACTTCTTGCCTCCAATCTGAGTTTTGCATCAAGATTAGACAAAGGTTCATCTAACAAGAAAACCGATGGTGTTTGTATCATTGCCCGAGCCAATGCCACTCTCTGCTGTTGTCCACCGCTTATCTGTTGTGGGTATCTGTCCAAAAGTTGGTGTATTTGAAGACTTTGTGCAATATAACCGACTCTTTTCTCTATCTCTGCCTTCGGCATTTTTCTGACGACAAGTGGGTATGAGATGTTTTCCTTAACGGTCATGTGAGGATAAAGCGCGTAGTTTTGAAAGACCATGGCAACATTTCTCTCCTTCGGGAGTTTGTACGTAACGTCCTGATTGGCTATGAAAATCTTGCCATCATCTGGTATCTCAAGTCCGGCAATGAGTCTCAATGTGGTGGTCTTTCCACAGCCCGATGGTCCAAGTAAGGTGAAGAAATCGTTTCTTTCTATTGAAAAACTCACATTTTTCACCGCGATCACATTGTCGAAATGTTTTACAACGTTTACGAACTCTATCCAAGGCACTTCAGAATACCTCCTTTTAGCCTTTTATGCCACCGTAGAATGAAAAGCCAAACTTTCTTTCGATCAGAAAATAGGTCACTATGACTGGGGTTGTGTAGAGCAAGGCATAAGCAGAGATCATGCCTATGTCTGGAACACCTATTTCGGTGAAGAATGTGTATATCGCTATTGATACTGGATATTTTGTATGAGACCTCAGAAGTATGAACGGTATGAGAAAATTACTCCATGATTGAGCAAAAACAAGCATTGCAATCACTATTATTCCCTTGCTCGAAAGAGGTAAGAATATTCTGAACATGACTTGAAGTGGAGAGCTTCCATCGACGAGTGCAGCTTCTTCGAAAGTTCTGGGAATTGAATCAAAAAAATCTTTCAGAATGAATATCGAGGTCGGTAACATACCTCCTGTCATCGTCAAGATCACGCCAAGTTCTTTGTCGATCAGGCCAAACCTCAGATTCAATATGAATATCGGTACCATCGCTGCCACACCTGTAACTATGCTCGAAAAGAGAACGAGTACGTAGAGCAGGATATCTCTACCTCTGAAATAATGCCTTGAGAGAACATATGATGCAAAGAGCGCACAAGTAGTTACGAGGAGGACTACTCCTACAGAAATGATCACGCTGTTCTTGAATGCAGTTACTGCGGTTTTGTTCTGAAAGACCTTTACGAAGTTTTCAAGTGTCGGAGTCGAGAATGATATGAAAAGCGATGGTCGCGAGCTGAAGGGTGTTACCAGCAACCAAAGAATTGGGGCAATAAAGAAAGCAAGTATTGGACTGAGTATTATATAAGTTGTGATCTTACTGATCCTTCTTGGGTCTCTCATGTTCTTTTCCTCCGTGACAGAGTTATGTAGAAAACGGCAAGCACAAGATTTATCATCAGAACAACAGTTGATATCGCTGAACCATAACCTATTTTGAAATACCTGAAGGCATTTCTGTAGATGTAAATTGGTAGAAGTTCTGTTCTAAAGGATGGTCCTCCACCTGTCAACAGATAAGGTGTAAAGACGTTGAAGGTCCACAGGGTTATCAATATGAAATCGGTGAAGATGTAGCTTTTTACGTTCGGCAGAATGATATCTTTGAACTTTCTCCAACTCGACGTTCCTATTATGTCGGCAGTCTCAAGATAAGATGGTGGAATAGTTTCAAGGGCTGCCGAGAAGAGAAGCATCGAATATGCTGTACCTCTCCAGGTGTTGAAGATCACGATTGTGAAAATCGGATGATCGTAGAACCAGTTAATCTTTCCAGCTCCCATCCAAGAGAGTAATGAATTCAGCGTTCCATAGTCTTTGTCAAGAAAGGCAATCCACAAGTAGGCGACTACAACTTCTGGTATGATCCATGCAAGAATGACTACTGATTGAACCAGTGTTTTGAGTCTGTGACTTTTTCTATAAGTCAGTAGTGCTAAGACCATCCCAAGACCAGCTTGCCCTATTATTGCGGAGCCAAAAACGAACAACAAACTTATTCGAAGGGCGTTGTAAAAGAAACGATCTGAAAGAATTCTTCTGAAATTATCAAAGCCGACAAAGTCTGGACTTCTTGCTTTTACACCAGTCAGTGTTTCATTCGTCATACCCACTTTCAGAACCCAGATTGCTGGAAAGATGAGGAAGATCGATATGAACACTAAAGCTGGTATCAGAAGAATGAAAGTCATCTTTTTACCCATCAAATATCTTCTGTGCAAAGAGATCACCATCCAAAAGAAGGGGGGATAAACCCCCCTTTCGAATCAAGGTTTTTCGGTCACATTTTCTTTGCCAACTATTCGAGTTACCTCTGCTGCAAATTCTTTGAGTGCCTGGTCGATCGTCATTTGTTTTGTCACGACTCTCTCTGTCAAAAGTTGAGCTTGGAAAGATATCTCTGGATAGACTGGGAATGCAGGTCTGAAGGTAGTGTACTTCACCAAGGCTCTGCTCGTTTCAGCGATGAATTTGTCTCTGTTGATAGTCCAGCAAGAATCGGCAAGGTCAGATCTTGGTGAGACAAATGGTTTCAGTTCAAAGTAGGTAAGTTGTGGTTCTATGTAGAGGATTCTCTTGAGGACTTCTGCCACTAGTTTTGGATTCTTTGTATTCGGGTTGACCGCGAAGCCTGTACCGCCAGAGATTGAGACAAACTCTGGATCTCCTGGTTTG
This sequence comes from Pseudothermotoga sp. U03pept, assembly GCF_051235805.1. NCBI lineage: Bacteria > Thermotogati > Thermotogota > Thermotogae > Thermotogales > Thermotogaceae > Pseudothermotoga > Pseudothermotoga sp. U03pept. Next base: position 308,598 of record NZ_JBPNXV010000001.1, read on the forward strand.
CCTCTCCCAGGCATTGCAGCCCAACCGATTCTCTCGTCTCTATCAGGAAAGCCCCAGGATGCATTGTTTGGATTGAGTACGGAGGTGAACATCCATGTTCCTTCAACGTACATGGCTATCTTCTCTTGTCTGAAGAGCTCAAAGCTTTTTTCACGTGCACCTGGTGAGACTTGAAGTTGTGCATCTCCAAGTTTTTCATCGACGTAGATTTGTTTGTAAAAGGCAAGTGTGTCTCTCAATGCGCTGCTGTTTGTGATCCACTTTCCGCTTTCCCAGTCGTAGAGATTTCCACCAGCCCCGAGCAGAACCATGAAGAATCCCTGCATCGTTGTAGCTTCGCCCATCTCTGTACCGGCATTGATCTGCAATGGTGTCACACCAGGGAGCTTCTCTTTGATGATTCTTGCAGTTTTGATGATATCCTCCCAACTCTTCGGTTGCCATGGAATTGGTATCCCTGCCTTCTTGAAGAGCTCCTTGTTGTAATAAATCATTCTGACATCTGTGGAGGCAGGTACAAGATAGGTCTTTCCTTTGTAACTACCCATCGCTTTCATTGAATCATAGTAGTATTTCCAAGCTGGAATAGATTCAAGAATATCGTCGATGGGCCTCAGATAACCTGCTTCGACGAACTCCGGTACCCAAAAGCCGTCGATCCAGAGTATGTCTGCTCCGCCGCCACCTTTGATGTCCAGAACTATCCTGGCTTTGAAGTCTTCGTCTTTGATACCGGTCTGAATCAATTCAACTTGGATATTCAGTTCTTTCTCAATACTTGGGATGAACTTTTCAAACCAGTCAACTACCTGCGTGTTCTTGCCACCCTTGATGGCATTTGCGATGATGGTGACTTTTTCAGCAGCTACAAAGATAGCCAAAGCGACCAGCAGTAACAAACAAAACAACCTTTTCATGAAAACACCTCCCCCTATGAAGTGCTACTTGCAACCACAGGAATGTCGAACAACCAACTTTGTGGGAACGTACTGCACTCTTTCTTCTACATCATTCCATGCCAAAAGAGAGATGAGAGTTGCAGCTGCTCTTTCGCCTATTTTCTCTGGATATTGACGCACCGTGGTGAGTTTTGGTTGAATGAACTCGCTGAAAGGCCTGTCGTCAAAGCCTACTACAGCAATGTCTTCTGGAATCGAAAAACCAAAGGTCTGTAAATGAGATATTATCTCTACAGCGAGTAAATCTGTACAGGCAAAGATGGCGTCAAATTGTTTTACCATCTGGTGCAAATCCTTTATCTGTTGTTTATCGATCTGAATCAAGTGGATAATTGCGTTGTGTTCGTCACACGCTCTTTTTGCACCGCGAAATCTTTCTCTAACACTGCTCACCTTGGTGCTCTCCCAAGAAACGAAGGCGATCTTCCTGTAGTTGTGCACCTCAACTAAGTGCTTCGTGATATCGTAAGCGCCTTTTTGGTTGTCTGACTGAACGCTGTGATACTCCAACCCTTCGATTGTTCTGTCTACGAAGACAACTGGCTTCTTCTGCCTTACCAACTCAAGGAGTGTCTCATCAGAAAGAGAACACAGATGTGGAAGGATTATGAAACCAGCTACTTCAAGCCGCACGAGTCTGTTCAGTTTTTCTCTCTCGGAGTTCTCATCATCGTCAGAAAACTGCACCACCGGATGAAAATCCAAGGTAGATAGATATTCTTCGACACCCCGCAGGATGCCAACACTCAACACATCAGAAGCTGTTGTCAGAAAGACACCAACCAACTTTGAGGAAACAGGTTGAATTTTCGAAGAAGGTTTTTGAACAAAAGCACCTATGCCCTGCAATCTGTAAATGTATCCTTCCAAAGCAAGTTCGTCTATGGCTTTTCTCACAGTTATTCTGCTCACTTGAAATAGATCCATCAACTCTTTTTCAGACGGTATTCGTTCTTCGGCTGCAAGTTCACCTTTCCTAATCTTAGAGAGGATGTATTCTTTCACCACTTTGTACATCGGCTTGTTCTTCAACACACTCACCCCACTTATCATTACATGTTATATCATATATTTGCTCTCATGTCAACAAGATTGACAAATTTGACACGTGATGTGAACTTTTCATGAGAAAAGTATAATAATTGTTATGGAGGTGACCAAGTGCAAAAGAAGACCTTCATTTTTGTCATCTTGGTATTCGTCGTTTTGGGGTTCGGGGCGAGGATAAAGATTCCAACTTTTGACAAAGAGAACTCAGTTCATGCAATCTATTCATATGAAGATGCTGACAAAATCGAGATAACCGTTGTTTTTTGGGACGAGGATCATCCAAAACCATTCACCGACTTTATTTACGATCTGTACAGGTTCTTCAAGTGGGGACGTTTTTATGATATAGAGACCTTTTTCATTTTTGAAGATCATGTTGAATTCAAAGACGATTTCTGTGATTCGCGGTCGTATTTTCAGACTGAGAATTTACACAACAAGGCACAGGTACCAATTGAGAGTTTCGAGACAGAAGACGGACAAATAGTGATCTATGTCAGCACATGGAATCATATGTTTTCAAACAAACCTTTGCAGAACATCGAATACGCTTCGTTTGATTTGGGTAACTTGAAAGGAACAAGGCAAGATGCTGAAAAGATCTACAGTTGGCGCAGTGGTTTAAGATTGAAGGCAACTTTTTTTCTGTCTCTCATTATGGCCGTTCTTGCTATGCTGACGATTATTTTCAAGAAGAAAAACAAGAGCGCTGTGATACTAAAAGCGTTAACGACTTCTTGTGCGATTGTGATAGCATTCTTGAATGCCAGTGGCAAAGAGTGGCTTGTCTTCTTTGGATTGCTCTTTGGTCTTCTCGGAGATATCTTCTTGGAGAAACCAGAAGGCTTTTTACGCGGAATGATCGCCTTCCTATTGGGGCATTTATTCTACAGCCTTGCTTTTGTTTCAGAGTTTTCTTTTCCAGCTTTTCATTTTGTTTTGATCGTCTTTGGCTCGCTGTTGTTTTTGTACTTTGTGGTTCTTCACAAACATCTTGGTGAGATGAGGTTGCCAATCTTTGTGTACGTGCTCGTGATTGGTTGGATGTTCTGTACGACATTTTCAGTCCTAAACGAGCAAATCTATTTTCTAAGAGTGCTTCTACCACTTGCTGGAGGCCTCTTCGTTTTTTCAGATTTCTGCTTAGCTGTAGACAAATATGTTCGTGAGATACCAGCGCGCGATGCGATAGTGCTCGCAAGTTATTTCGTATCTCAGTGGATCATCTCACTCTCCACTATTTTCTGAATTGGAAAAGTTTTTTCCTTCTCTTAGCGAAGATAAGTGTATTGAAGTGCGCTTTTCAAAAGAGGTCGTGAATGTGATAATAGTGAAACAATTCACGAAAAATCACTTTAAGTGGTGAGCATTTTTTGAAATCTCTATTATGATAGAAATCGGAGAACGAACTTTGCAGTAGAAACTCTTCGATATCAAAGATTCACGAATAATTTCGGCGACCAGCAACCTTTCTCATAGATCAACACCTTCTCGCGGGATTGTGGGGCCCCCCAACGAGGCCCCTATTTTTTGTGATACAATTTACAGAGGGAACTACCATGAAAAGGATCGTTCTTTCACTTCTGCTGCTTTGTACTCTTCTGCTTGGCTTTGAGGTTGAAGTTCTCGGCGTTTATTTTTCTCCGAAAGGTGGATCTACGAACGCAATTGTTCAGCAGATTCAACAAGCAGAAAGAGAGATCAAAGTAATGATATACTCATTTACATCCAAACCTATTGCTGATGCCCTCTTGGAGGCTTTTTACAGAGGAATACACGTTGAGATTATTATAGATGAGGCAAATGACAGATCAAGATATTCTCAAACTCCATTTCTCCGAAAGGCTGGTATTCCTGTATATGTGGATGCCAAAGAATCCATTCACCACAACAAAGTGATTGTTATAGATGAAGAAATAGTAATCACTGGTTCTTTCAATTTCTCAAAGGCTGCCGAGCAAACAAATGCTGAAAACTTGGTGATTTTGAAGTCTTCTCAACTTGCTGCCATCTACCTTGAGAACTACGAGGTTCACAAGGCTCATTCTTACTTGGTCTTTGAAGTACCAGCAGAGATAGATGAAACTGAAACTGCCACTCCAACTGAAGATGCTACACTAATGACTATTGAATAATCACAGCTATCAAGCTGTTGTGAACTACATTCTTGATGAATCGAGGAGCTTTGGGTTCTCGATATAACCTTTAGTTGAGCCATATCGATTACTGCTGGGTGACCTCCTCAGGTTTCACTTCAAACCGCTCCAGCCCTACGAACCTTAACATATTAATCGCCGAGTTCAAATCTCTGTTCATACTGTGTCCACATACAGGACATTCATACTCTCTTTCTGACAGTCTTATCTCTCGTGTGCTTCCACAGTTACTGCATGTCTTCGTTGTGCATATTGAGCTACAGTGGCAGTAGAGAATATATAGATAATCGAACTTCACACTGTAGGTTTGCCTTAGAAATTCCTTATGAGCTTTGAACGTAGTGAGCCGCATCTTATTGCTTGCACTTTAAAAACATCAGCCAAATAGCGCAACTTCTCTCTCGCTGATTATCGATCTTTTCAACCTCCTTGCAATGGTGTACAACTCCATGAAATTGATTCAGAGGTAACTGACTTTCAAACAGTTGGTGTGGTGAGAAGATCTAAACTGGGTTACCATTTCTTTATGGTTCGATCGTCTGGATCAAGAGATGTATAAAGATGAGTTTAACAAAGGTTAAACGGACACAGAAAATGGATATGTTCGCTAAAATAACAATTGTTCTGGTGAAAGGAGTATTTCGGGATGATCAATGCCAAGCTATTGCGCAAAGTGTTTTTCACTTTCTTGAAGATTTCCGCTTTGACACTTGGCGGAGGATATGCAATGATTCCTGTGATGCAGTGGGAAGCAAAAAAACTCAACTGGCTGACGGAAGATGAGTTCTACAAAAACCTATCTATTGCTCAGTCGATACCGGGTCCTATTGCCTTTAACACGGCTATAATTATAGGCAAGCAAGTGGCAGGCATCTTAGGAGCTTTCTTGGCTGGACTCGCAATAGTTATTCCTCCATTTCTCGCAATAGTGGCTGTAGCATCTGTGATAAAGTCCTTCTCTGCCAGTGTCTATGTTCAAGGATTTCTCAATGGTTGTTATGCAGCTGTAATAGGTCTTGTTTTCAATGTTTTCTACGGCATGTTGAAGAGACAGAAGTGGGATCTTTTCAGGATTTTGGTTGTTTTAACTGGTGTGATCTTGCTGATCTTGAATTCATCTTTGCTCATATTTGTCTTTCTCGGAGTGATAGGTGTTCTCTATCTGAAAGGAGCAAAATGAGATGCTGTTGAACTTAATCCTCACGTTCTTAAAGATAGGTTTTTTCGCTTTTGGCGGTGGTTGGGCAATTGTAGGAATCCTGAGATCTGAGATGATTTCCAAGGGAATACTTTCTGCAGAAGAATTTGCTCAAGCAGTCTCGATTGCCCAGATGACTCCCGGACCTGTTGCCATAAATCTTGCCACTTACACAGGTTATAAGTACTTTGGGTTTCTCGGGGCGTTGGTCACTACATTTACCTTTCTCTTGGCACCTATAGTGATCATCTTTTTTCTCTTCGTACTCGCCAATCGAGTGAGTGTTGATAAGGAAAGATGGTCTAAGGCTTTGGCAGGTATCACCACAGTGATGGTTACGGTAACTTTGTACTCACTGGTTCTACCGAGAATAAGTGATCTATGGACGATCTTTATTGCCGCGGTGGTGTTCTTCTCTATCAATAAGTTCAAGATTCATCCTCTCATACTAATCTTTGCAAGTGGTTTTGTGGGAGTTCTTGTCTATGGCATTTTTTGATGTATAATAGATTGATCCTAAATCATGAGGGGGGATATGAATGAGAAAGCTTCTGCTGTGGTTGTTCATTGGCATTTCTGTGTTTCTTTTCGCTGCTCAGGAGACTCTAAACTTGTCTGATTTCAAGTTTTTCACCTACAAAGTTATCACAGAGGATGGACAAGAAATTTTGGCAGGTTTTACAAGCGAGAAGATAAAAAATAGTTATGAAATCACACATTGGTCAAAATTCACCGTTCCCGAAGACGAAGAACTGAGCTATGATTACTTCGCAACATCTTACTTAGCTGCGCTTTTCACTTTCGTTTATAACCCGGCGTATATGAGTTTCTTTGGTATGATCGATGTTGACAATCCAACGACGCTGAACATGTACGGTGTAAAGATCGCCTATGAAGGCGAAGAAAAGGTTGGTAAGTACCAAGGGAAAAAGTTCACCTACTATGTAAACGATAAGCCACTGATAAGCTGGGTGATTAACAAGAATGTGCCATTGGTTCTCAAATCCATTATTCATGAATCTGGTTACACCTTTGAACTGGTAGATTTTCAGAAAAGATAATATGCGATTCTGCTGATGGTCAGGTCAAAGGACAAAATCAATCCTTTCTGGCTGCGAAAAGTTCTGCGCCAGATAGAAAGTACTTTGTCAAGGCAAAGAACAAGATGAACATAGGTATGCTTGCGATTGCCGCGGCTGCCATCATAGCACCTTCGTTGGTGTATTTTTCTGTTGCGAACTGAATTATGTAAAGGGGTATTGTTTTCTTTTCGGGGCTTTGGATCACAAGCAAAGGCCAGAGAAGATTGTCCCACTGGGATCTGAAAGTCAGTATAGCTAATGTTGCAACAGCCGGCAGACTGTTGGGTAATACGATCTTCCAATATATACCAAACTCAGTTGTTCCATCGATTCTGGCTGCATCGATCAGTTCATCTGGGAAAGTCAGTAAGTACTGTCTCATCATAAAAACACCAAAGGCGCTCATCAACAGTGGGATTATTAGACCAGAATAGGTATCTTGCATACCCATTCTTGTGATGATCAAATACAGCGGGATCATAATTGCCTCAAATGGAATCATCATCGTGCTCAGTATCATCATCAAGACAAATGTGCGTCCTCTAAATTTGTATTTTGCAAGGCCATAGCCAGTTAAAGAACTCAAAAGTACTGTACCAACTGTTGTGAGAGATGCGACGAGAAAAGAATTCCAAATACTTCTCAAATAGAAGAACTTTCCGTCATTTCCCCTTATAGCTTGCCAGTAATTCTGCCAGCGGAATTCCCCAGAGATCCATGGATATGGTATCTTCATTATGTTTTTTGACGACATGATTGAAGCGGTAAACATGAAGACAATTGGGAGAACTATGAAAAGTGCAAAGACTATCAGAAAAAACCATATGAGAATATCGACAAAAATCGATTGTCTCACAAAACCACCTCAGTAACTTACGTTCTCCGTTTTAGATATCTTGATCTGTAGATAACTGAAAGACATGATTATCAAAAACAAAATCACACTCATCGCGCTGGCACGGCCTATCTGATGATCTCGAATGGCTGTGTTGTATATACTGAGTGTTATCACGTCGATAGGTTTGATGGGAGCACCGCCTTGAACGAACAAATACTGGGTGCTGAAGGTTCTCAAACATTGGATCATCGACATTACAGAGACCAACAGCGTCGTTGGTTTTAGCAACGGCAGGGTTATGTACCAAAAATCTTGCCACTTGTTCGCACCATCAATTATGGCAGCTTCATGAACAGATCTTGGGATACTCGTCATGCCGGCGACAAAGATTATCGTGAAATAACCGACGTATTTCCAAAAATAAACGATTATCGTTGCGAACCTCAACATATTTTCATTTGCCAACCAGCGATAATCCACACCTCTCGTGTTCAAGAAAAAGTTCAAAAATTGGTTTGACAACCCTCTTGGATCAAATATCAAAAGCCATATTGCCGCTGCAACGACTGATGAAAGAACTGCGGGTGAATAATAAGCCATTTGTAGAAGCTTCTGAAATCTCTTTCTGGTGAGTATCAGAGCTGCAAAAATCAAGCTGAACACAACCATTGGGACAAAGGTTCCAACGGCAAAAATCGCAGTTGCTTTGATGGAATTCCAAAAACTTTCCGATCTGAAAAGATATAGGTAATTACCAAATCCCACAAACTTTGGTGGTTTGAGCGACAAGAGTTCCTTCTTGAAGAAACTGGTCCAAAAGGCATTTGCCATCGGATAGAAACTGAAAAGAACGAAAAAGACAATCGCAGGCAAGGTGAACACAAATCCCCATGCTGCTTTCTTTCTCTCCAAGCTTCTCAGAGACATCACTCCACAAAAAGGTGGGCAGAGCCCACCTCTTTATTCTTCTTTGAGAAGTTCGTTCGCTTTCCTTTTCAGGACCTTTAATGCTTCTTCTGGCGTTGTGGTTGTCAACATCACAGATTCGACAGCTTCTTTGATCAGCTGTTCAAACTGTGGTCCTTTGGGATGAAGTGGGACGATATGAGCCTTCTCCATATCTTGCAGAAAAACCTTCGCATAAGGATAGTTCTTGAAGGTATCAGACTCTATCAGGGATTTCTTAGGTTGAATAAGCCCCACATTCAAGAGGTAATCTTCCGGATGGTTGAGCATGTAGTTTATGAATCTCCAAGCCCATTCTTGCTTCTCTTTTGAGCTTTCGGCGTTGACCATGTAGTAGTGTCCATAGTAATTGCATCGGACATCCTTGACAGCATCTTTGAAGACAGGGAATGGTACGACCATCCATTCTTTACTGTTGTAGAAGTTTGGGTTTTCTGCTTTGATTCTATCTATCTGGTATAGACCAGATAGACACATCGTGATTGTGTTGTTGTCCTTGTTGAATTCCTTTCTTGCAGCTGTGTACGTAGGAGAACCCAGGTTCTTACCATTTGGTCCCCATTCTTTCATGAATTTCAGTACTTTTAGCCAAGCCTCGTCGTTCACGATGGCAACTTTACCGTCTTCACTGAACAGAGCTCCACCAAGTTGCTCAACCATGGGCAAGAAGAATGTCAGATAGTATGGATATCGAAAGTCAAAGCCTCTTCTCTTGAGTATTTGCCCATCTCTTATGACGAGCTTCTCGCTGACCTGCATCATCTCTTCCCACGTTTTTGGATAGTCTTTTTCGGGATCAAGTCCCACTTCTCTGAAGTATTTTTTGTTGATGAAAACACTCCAATTTGTGAGTTCCAATGGCAGACCATAGATCTTGCCTTGATAGGTAACCGCATCAAGAGCTCCTTCAACATAGAGGTCTTTGAGTTCGCCAAAATCTTTCAAGCCAAGTACACTCAGATTCACTGGGGCCACTCTTTCGTTGATGATGTAGGGGTACGCATCTTGTATCTCCATGTTGAAGATGTCAGGCCCTTTGCGAGCAGCGAATGCAGTCAGCACAACTTCTCTGATCTTTGCCGATGGGTATGTCACGCGCGTGATCTTAACATCTGGGTACATCTTTTCAAATTCTTGGATGTACCGCTCCTCCAGAGGAGTCCTGTTTGGATCTTCGTGTGTCCAGAAGATTATCTCGATTCGAGCGGCGAGCAACGAGACTGACAAGACAAAGATTAACAAAACCGCTAACCACTTCATACCAATCCCCCCCTCTCTACATAGAATCAATACCTTCAACAGTATTATACCCTTATACACCTGGAAATACCAAGAGATATAGCATCTGTCACTGGTAGTGGGAATACTCTGCAAAGTTGAAGACCTTTCTGCATAAGCTGATGTGGGATTCTCTATGCTTCAAATATATTCCAATCTTGTATTGTGAGGACTTTTCTCTATGTTGAAGGTTCGTGGAAGATCTAACAAAACAAAATCTCAAGAGTGTTTAGTTTTTAGAGTGTATCTGTTGTGTCAAAAACAAAAGGGCACACAAAGTGCCCTTGTTCAAGATTTTTGGGTGGCGCCCCCAAGGGGATTCGAACCCCTGCTTCTGGCTTGAAAGGCCAGTGTCCTAGGCCGCTAGACGATGGGGGCTCAGCACAAGGTTATATTACACTATCTCACCAAAATGGTCAAGAGGTCTTTTGGTTCTGTTCGCTAAGCCTTGTGTGGCAGATCCATCTTTCTTTTCTCTCGCTTTAGTGAGAAAATGAGATTACCCAGAATAGCTCGATGCAAACGCAATTACAAATAAAGATCATCTACATTCGAAGTTTTAGGTGCTCCTTAGTCTGAGTGGGCGCAAATATAAAGATTTAGACAGTATCAAGTGAATTCAAGAAACGGACTGTACAAATTAGAGAATTCTGAGCGAGTGATGGTGTTATTTTTCACACGCTGTATTGGTGATTGACTAACTGAGAATCACACAATCTTTGCCCTATGCGTAGAGTCAGAAGACAGCTGATTTGGCGTGGTATGTTAGAATGCTTCGATAATCGTGCAAAGAGCCTTAGATTTTGAAAAAGATGAATAAAAGCGTTCAGCAAAACTCATACTAACGGACAGTTTATCTGTTCTTCTGAGTCTAACAGAATGACAAAGGTTGATTTTTCTATCTACTCACAAAGTGCTTAAGAAAGCCAACCAGATTCTCAAGAAAAAAGGCGGCAGATGCCGCCTGGTCGGGGCGACTGGACTTGAACCAGCGACCTCTTGCGCCCCATGCAAGCGCGCTAGCCAAACTGCGCCACGCCCCGCGTGAATAATGATACCACTTTAGAGAAAGTATGTGAACTACCCATGACTAAAGTCGTGGGCTTCCTGCTTCATCGACCGAGCTTGCTGCTGAAAAGCTAAGGTTTGACTTCCCAGCAGTAGAAACCCAATCTCCACAGGCATAGCCATTAGGCTCGGGTCGTCCCAACCCTACATGTTTATCATAGCTTAAATCACAGAATAAATCAAGTGGGAAGATGCTATAGGTTACTCATGTCTAAAGACACGAGAATGTTGTTACGTTTCAAGTAGTAAAGGAATGAATTGAGATTTTTTTCTGAGTTGTCTTTGTTTTACACTATCTGTTGATTTTTTCTCGGCAAAGTGATATCATTTTTTGGAAATTGTCGCTTCAGTTGACTGTTATAAATTGTGTGATATGATTGATAAGGTAAACAAGAAGTTTGGAGAGGTGATATAAGAATGAAGGAAAAGATACATCCAGAGATGAAGTTTCTTACGGTAAAGTGCGCTTGTGGTGCAGAGCATAAGTTTTACACAACAAAGGAGAACGTGAGAATAGACGTGTGCTCCAGCTGTCATCCGCTGTACAAGGGACTTTCAGGCGCGAGCTTGGTAATAGACACCGAAGGTAGAATCGAAAAATTCCGCCGCAAATACAAAGGTAAGCAATATTGAAGGCAATACATTCTTCAAGGAGGGGCATTTTTGTGACAAAGGTTGGAGACGTTGTGAAGAGCAAGGTAACTCAAATCACTAAGTTCGGAGCAGTAGTCACACTCGAGAGTGGAGAACCAGGTTTTATTCACATTTCCAAGATTGCGAATCAGTATGTGAAGAACGTCGAGGATTTTCTGAAGCAAGGTCAAGAGGTCACCGCAAGAGTCATCGGTAAGACAAAGGATGGAAAGTGGGAACTTTCTCTGAAAGAGCAGAAAGGTACCGAGGAACAGAAAAGTGCAGGTTCAAGCAAGGCAGATTTTGAGAGAAAACTCGCTAAGTTCATGAAGGAAAGCGAGAGAAGAATGGCAGAGTATCGCAAGAGGGTAGAGAAAAAGGGTGGGAGGTTCTAAAGAAGATCCTCAAGTCTTTCAGGAAAAGGTTCTGTGTTTCTAATGACTATTATTTTAGTTCCAACGTCGACAAAGGCATCCAAGGTTTCCACATCTTGATTCAACATACGTACGCAACCGTGGGAGATTCTTTTTCCAATCTCCCACGGTTTTGTTGTACCGTGAATACCATAGGTGGGGTTCGACAGTTGCAAAAACCTTGTGCCCAAGCCATTTATGGGTGATCTTGGTGGTATGTACTCGCCATACCAGTACAACGCAGGATCGATCTCTTTCTTGGTGATCCAGTAAATTCCTGGGGGTGTAGTATCACTCTTTCCAATGGCTGCAGGAAAGGTCTTCACTAAGAAACCGTTGTAGTAAACAGCCATGCGTGCCACCATTGTGTTTATGACTACTGTTGTCAACGCGCTGTCAAATCTAACTCTTGCCAGCTTCAGCGTCGTGCCCGCGATGATCCTACTGCCGTCTTCTAAACCGTTGGCAAGCTCAAGATCTGCTATCCTTAGTCCGTAGGTGTTTGCAATTGACCAAAGCGTTTCACCAGATTTGACAAGGTGTTGATAAGGTGGTACCTGCTCGACGATATATGGTGCCGTGCTGCCTCGTAGGAAATTCGCTATTCCTCCAAGAATGAAGAGATCTCTCTTGAGCTGTTTTTTCATGCCGTATGGTAACTCAAAGTCCAATGTGATCTGGTGAATACCGTCCTTTAGTGGATTATCTGTGTAGAGGTAGAGATAACCAGAGTACGTGAAAGAGTGAAAGTTGCTGTTTTGCAGAGTACATTTGATGAATTTCCAGTCTTTTGGAATCTTCAATATCACGTACAATCTTTTGTTGTGCTGAGTATCGCTGAAAAGGAACAATTCCGGTTGTTCTCTGAAGGTTGTTATTCTCAAAACAGTAGGATTGGTCCCGGTCATAGGACTGTGAAGAATGTTCTTTCCAGTGACTTCGGGGATTACCCAATCAGTTCTGGAAACGTCAAAAATGAAAGTCCCTTGAGAGCTTTCTTTTACAAGTCTGTGGCCGGTTTGAGTGAAAATATATGCCCTTTGAGGACCAAGCTGGGTGTAAAGTGGTTTGACAGCAAAGGTGAGTTTCTCGTTTTCAAAGGACAGAACAGTCAGTTCATGGTCTATTCCAAATGCCAACAAGCTCAAGCAGAATATCAAGAGCAATGCGCTCTTTCTCATCAGGACCAACTCTCTTTGCCATACCATCTTTCTTGAAGATAATCACGCTGTTTTTGTCACTTCCCATTGCTTCAACTTGATTGGCAACTATCATGTCAAGGTTCTTAGTGAAAAGTTTTTCTTTAGCATATTCTTCGAGTGACTCTGATTCTACTGCAAAGCCAACAAGAATCTGGTTTTTCTTTTTGCAGCCCAGATACTTCAAGATATCCGTTGTCCTTTTCATAAGTATTTGAAGTTCTTCTGCTGTCTTTTTTATCTTTGTCTTGCTTGTTTGAACCGGTGTGTAATCAGCTACAGCGGCAGCCATTATAACAACATCAACTTGCTCAAATCTTTCAACCACCGCATCAAACATCTCTTGAGCGCTTTCAATTCTAACGAATTCATCTACAAAATACGGTGGTTGGATCGATGCTGGTCCAGAGACCAATCTCACAAATGCACCCAATCTTTTTGCAATCTTCGCTAGTTCATAACCCATCTTCCCACTTGAACGATTCGAGATAACCCTCACGGGGTCGATTGGCTCCCAGGTTGGTCCAGCTGTGATGAGAATTTTCATACCTTTTAAGGGTTTTTCCCAATGAAGAATCTTGATCGCTTCCTCGACGATTTCATTCTCTGGGTATCTTCCTTTACCGTACTCTCCACAAGCGAGATGGCCCACCGTTGGTTCAAGGACCCACCAGCCTCTTTGGTTCAAAGCTCTCAAGTTCTCTTGTGTGAGTGGATTTTCGTACATTCTGTAATTCATAGCCGGCACAATCAGTTTTTTATCGCCGTTGTACGCAAGACAAATCATTGTCAGTAGATTGTCGGCAAAACCGTGAGCTATTTTTGCAATCGTATTAGCGGTCGCCGGTGCAATGACCAGTACGTCTGGCCATTTCGAGAGATCTGTGTGTGGTATGAAGCCATTTCTTATGTTAAATGAATCTGAGTCAGTATAGACCTCACAGTTTCCAACAGCTGAAAACAAATCCTTTGACACGAGTCTCTCCGCACTCTGTGTCATGATTATTTTCAGTTCATTTCCTTCTTTTCTCAGGGAACTGGCAAGCCCAGCGACCTTATAGATCGCTATGCACCCAGTCACTCCCAAAAGGATCTTCATATCACTTTACTTCTGGAAGAAGAATTCTGAGAATCTCCTCGTTCTTGATTCTTATGTAACCTTCTTGCAACTCTTTGAAGGCTATAGACACCAGATTTCCATCAGGTGTTGTTGTATATGGTTTCGCATATTCTTTCAGAGCCTCGGCTCTTTTTGCCACGGCTATTGGTACGGCATACTTGTAAGGAATTCTCTTAGACAAATAGTCGTAGTTAACGACCGGTTTGCTCATTCGTTTCACCTCCGTTTTCGAAAAATCTGTGTACTCCGAGACGATCGATAACTCTTTTCACCTTCAATTGTTCAGCAACGATTATGGAACACAACTGGTCAACCGACTCTTGTAGATTAGCATTGACTATTATATACTCGAAAACTGGGATATACGACAGCTCTTTTTTTGCGTCATCCAAACGACGCTCGAGATTTTCTTTTGTCTCAGTACCTCGGTTGATCAGTCTTTGCTTGAGAACATCGAAAGAAGGTGGGGCTATGAAAATATATACAGCTTCCTTTGCTTTTTTCATGACTGTCATGGCACCTTGAACATCTATATCCAGCAGTACGTTCTTTCCTTGATCAAGCTGGTCTTCTACGAACTTTTTCGGTGTTCCATAGTAATGGTTGTGAACAATCGCCCACTCGAGAAATTCGTCGTTCTGTATCATTTTCTTGAAGTGATCAAAATCGACAAAGAAGTAATCCTTGCCTTCTGTTTCGCTTGGTCTCCTTGGCCTTGTCGTACATGAGACAGAAAAGACCAGATTCTTAACTCTTTTCAAGGTTGCTTCGATGATGGAGGTTTTGCCGACTCCTGATGGTCCGCTGATTACATAAAGAACACCTTTCACCCTATTACCTCGCTTTGCTCAGATCTTCTTCGATCTCTATCATCGACTGTTTGAATCTCTGAGCTATTGTCTCCGGTTGAATGGCGCTGAGGATTATGTGATTGCTATCGGTGATGAGTATTGCTCTTGTCTTGCGACCATATGTTGCATCGATGAGTTTTCCCTCATCTTTTGCTTCATCCTTCAATCTCTTGAGTGGTGCAGATTCTGGATTCACGATTGCTATCACTCGGTCACCAGAAATCACATTTCCGAAACCTATGTTGATCAGACCGTACATCGCGGACCGCACCTCCCAATGTCATTCGATATTTTGGACCTGCTCTCTGAACTGAGAGATCAATACCTTTGCTTTCAAAGCACCATCTATGATCCTTTGATCTTGTGACTTGGACAAAATCGTGTTAACCTCTCTGAACATCTCTTGAGCTAAAAAGTCCAGATGGTTTCCGACCGATTCATTCGAGAGTAATAGTTTCTGTGCCTTCTGGAGATGGCTTTCCAGTCTGGCAACTTCTTCGCGGATGTCCGTCTTCTGAACAGCTAAGACAACAGCATTTTCGAGCAAACCTTCGTTCAGTTGGACGGTATCTTCAAGTAATCTCTGGATATCTTGTTTGATTCTTTCTTTGAGCAAAAGCGGGGCTTCCTGAGAGATCTTGAGTACATCTTTCTGAAATTCAAACAACTGCCGGATAACTCTGAGTAAGTCTTCAGTGAGCTTCGATCCTTCCGAAACCTTATCTTCGTCCAGCGATCTGAGAGCTTCATTTAATACCGATGTCACGATGCTGAATATTTCTTCTTCTTGCTGCTGCGGTAATTCAAACCTGATCAATTCACGGAATCTCAAGAGATTCTCAAGGTTGACTGGTTCTGGTATCCCGAGTTGGGTTACTAAGTTCTCAAGGGCTTCGTAATAACTTCTCGCCAAGCCATAATCGATCCTCACAGCGTCAATCGGCGTTAAAAACTCAATGTATATCCTTATTGTAACCTTTCCACGCTTGATTACGCTTTGAGCCAATTGTATTATTTCTTTTTCTCGAGCAGACAAGTAAGAAGGTATTTGAAGATCGGTGGTGAAATATTTCGAGTTCAAAGACCTGATCTCACATGAGACTCTGTACTTGTCCTTTACCTTATCGAGTTTTGAATAACCTGTCATGCTTTTTGCCAAAATTCCATCACCTACACCCAATTATAGCATTCTTTGAGAAAAAATTCCGACTATTGCCCAGAAAGGTTACGATTTCTTCTTTTCACACTTGGTTTCTTTAGAAAGCTGCACCAAACCTAAAGAACGGTTTGAAGTTTTCAAAGGTCCAATTCCCATCAAAGTCGTAAGCCACGCCGAAGCCCAGAACACCAAGCATCGGTAAGGCTATGTCCAGCTCAGGTCCAGCGGTGAACTTTACATTTGTTTGCTGCAGGCTATTGCCGGTTCCGCCGACGTCGACAAAAGCAAGAACGTACATTGGCACAGTTTGGGATTTCAAATCATATCTCAATTCGAAGGTACCAAGCCAACCAGCTTTCGCCTTTGCACTGTCGGTACCTCTTACAGAGTTCACACCATAAAAGGTGATAGTCTCTTGTATTGTGCCGGAGACCTTGTATTTTTCTAAGAAAAGTGATGAAGCAAAACCTCTGACAGCGACTGATAAGATATCTTGATAAACTGGTATGTAGATCCTCACATCAAGTCTTGCCTTCCAGTAATCCCTGTCGTCAAGAATTCCAAACAATCCCGCTTTATCCAAGTTGACGTGCAGATATCGTCCTTCGGTTGGATAGATCGCGTTGTTTCGAGTGTCATAAGAGTAGTTTCCAGACAGTATAATGGTATTCTCGTCCGCACTCAACAATGAGTAATACCTGTACTCGTATGTTATACCAGCACCGAACGCATGACCTTGCGAACGCAATGTAGTGAAATTGCCTCCGACCTTGAAGATGTTCGTAAGAGACGAATCCGCTGTTGTGTTCTCATAGCTTATGAGTGCGCCGAGTGTCGCCGGCAGTTCGAAGGGTTTTCTTATAGAGTACTCGAAGGTGACGGTCTTCGTCTGTAAACCAAGTTCACCCGAGATCGAAAAGCTCTGTCCATAACCGAATGGATTTATGGCTGAGAGTGTGACTTGCCCGACGAATCCCTCATACCATTCTTTGCCAGCGAATGGAGTCCATGATATACCGCCTGAAAGGTCGAATTTCCTCTTTTTCTCGGCAATCTCTATGACTACATTCACATTTGTCGCTTCCATCGTTCCTGTGGGATAAACGCTCACAGATTCGAAAAACTGTGTTCGGTTCAAAGCTGATGATGTGTCATAAAAGTCTTGCTTTTTGAGTGCTTCACCTTTTTCGAAGGTTATTAGATCGTCGATCACGTATTTCTTTGTTATCTCGAAACCTTTGAACTCAACGTCTGAGACATATTTTTCGAAGATCTGGAAGGTGAGAACATTTCCTCTTTCTGCAGCAAGAACATAGGTCATCAAATATCCCTTGCTCTCGTAATATTCGACGATTGCCTGCATTGCCTTGAGCACATCGACATTGTAGAGAATTTGTTCTGGTCTAAACGACAAGATGGCTTCAAGTTCTTTAGTGGGAATCAATGTGTTGCCAATGATTTCGATCTTTTCAAATTGTTTTCCATCACTGACAACTTTCTTCAAGACAGTATTGATCTTCAGAACCGCTGTTTTTTCATCTACTCCGTCGATGCTGACTTTTTCGAAATTCATCGACGTGTTAGCGTCGAAATACACATACTTGCTCAGTACACTCATTACTGAAGATATGTTTTCAACCTTTGGATAGCAGCGTTTTATATCTTTTGTAAAGATTCTCAGAAAACCCGGTGTCGTGTAATAGTCTTTCAGTGTGTCTATCTTGATCTGTTGTCTGATCTTTGAAAAATCCAGACCGTCTGTTTCCCCCTCGAAATACACTTCCCACAGAGCGTACTCAACAACATTAAATACGTAGACGCCATCTTTGAAATCGCCGCTGATTTCAACGAGAAAGTATCCAGCCTCATCGAATTTGTCTTTTATCGCTTGGAGAGATTCTCTAACTTTTGTGATACTCAATGCCTTGTTTTTTTCCACCTTCACGACTGCTTCAAGATCGCTCTTTTTTATCAAATCAGGTCCTTCTACAGTGATCTGCCAGTCTTTCACAACAGGATTCTCCTGAAGGTGGATTTCCAGAACATAACCAGCCGCTGTTGTAATAGCTTTTGGTTCAAGTGAAGAAAAATATCCAGTGTCGAAGATCTTTTTCAGAAGGTCTTGAACACCTTGATCAGTCAGTTCAACATTCAGATAGTCTCTCGCTAATTGTCTCAGCTCAGAGGCTTCCACAGTTTCCAATCCCAGGAATTTCAGATCGTTTATAACCACTGCCGATACAACAGAACAAAAACAAATAAGGACTGTCAGTAAGAAAATGAACCTGAGCTTCATCGTTGCACCTCCTCAATGATGCTTCTTTCGAGTTCTTCAACGGCTTCATATACGAATTTCATTGCTGAAGGTGAAGACAGATCTTTCAAGAATTCTTTGAGCTGAGTGCTCGACACAGAGTACTCGTTACCATCTCTTGATCTGTACACGACTAATTCTATATCATTTGAGGTCAAGAGTAACGTTGAAATTGCATCCGCAAGATTTCCGATTTCCTGACAGTCGATATGACTTGTATCAAAACAGGCTTTTACAGTTGTTCCGAGCCCTTTAGTACTATGAATTTGTACAGTCCCTCCAGTTGCTTCTGCTGCTTGTTTCAAGAACGGCAGTCCAAAACCCACTCTTCTTATTCTTGGATCTCGTGTCGTATAGAATGGGTCAAAGATCTTTTGTAGTTGTAATTCATCCATTCCTTTTCCATCATCTTGGACCTCAAAGCAGAACCAGTTTTGGTTTTGCTCTATTTTCAAATAGATCCTTTTTGCTTGTGCGTTGAATGAGTTTTGCACTATGTCCATAATATGATCGGCAATCGTTCTCAGTCCCATATCGATAAGATCCTCTCTCTGTTTGGCGAAATCAAAATGCTGAACAGTTCTTGAAGGCTTAAGGTCTCGGCTGCAAATCTCGTGAATCTGCACCCAATTTCATCAAGGCTATGGGCATCAGAGTTACTCATGACAACTAAACCTGATTTAATAGCATCTTCCCAACCTTGTTTACTCCGTGCCTCAACTATTTTGACTCGTTCATCTCTTGGAAAAATACCCAGTTGGTAGAGAACGCCAAAACGCCTCTCGATATGAGCATAAACAGGTATCCCTCCATGTTCACAAATCATCCCCACAAGATCGTTCAAAGATATCTGAAGTGCCACACCATAGAAGCGATCTTCCAATCTCTGAAAATTATCGTTCTCATCCACCGCGATCTCGTAGCCCATCAGTTCTGGATTGTAATCTACTCTCATCAAGAGTTTCTTCACTCTTTCACAGAAATTGGAAGTCTTCTCGATTGAATCGAAGTAAGCAAGTACATGAACCTCTTCGGCTGAAGTGAGCTCAACTCCTGGAATGAGTAAGTTTTTCAATTTTCTGGAGAAGCTCATCAGATTATCACATGCATTGTGATCGGTTATCGATATCGCATCAAGTCCCCTCTCGACTGCTATCTTGGCGACAAGACTTGGTACCATGGTTATCTCAGCGCACGGGGATAAGCATGAGTGCACATGCAAATCTGCCTTTATCATGGTTTAATACCAATCGAATAAAGCAAACCTGCTACCTCAAATGGAGATTTCTTCGATTTGAGAAGACAGATCTTCTCGTGTTCAGCCTTCAGTAAGGTTTCTTGAGGGTAATTGTGATCGTTGCAAAGAACAACTGCCTTGATGCCAGATATCGCGGCAACAGCTACTATGTTCACATGTGACTGTACCGTGACCCAAATTGAGGAAGGTTTTGCATGTGACATCACTTCGCTTAGAAGATCGCCACAACAACCATGAAAGACTTCTTCCTCGCAATTTCCACAACACACTTCCAAACCAACTTTCTCGATAACTTCTGAGATTTTCACATCTTTGCCTCCCTTCCCCGTATGAATTCCATTTCCACCACTACACCAGCACCTACCTTTGACATGACGATCATGTTGTCAGAGCACCGTTTCATGTTCGCAAGCCCCATCCCTGCTCCAAAACCAAGTTCTCTGACATAATCAGGGGCGGTGGAATAACCTTCTCTCATTGCGAGTTCGACGTCCTCGATACCTTTTCCAGTGTCTTCAACTCTCACGAAGATACTTTCTGGTTTTATGAAACAGTATATAGAACCAGTACTGCCACTGTGTATCACCACATTTGTTTCGGCTTCGTATGTGGCTATTGCTACTCTTCTCGCTGTTTTCTCGTCAATACCTTTAGAAAGCAAGAACTGTCTCAGCCGTGATGCACCAATTCCCGCCAAGTTTATGTCGAAATAATCTATTGAAAAATAGAAATCTGCACCGGATTTATCAAGCTTTTCACCTGTGAGCAGTGATCTTCCAAAATAATCTGGGCTTTCGAGAACTTCACGTCGTCTTTCATCGTGTAGATAAACCAAACCCAACTTTGCCAACAAAGCCATCATCACATCGTTCTTGGTCACTATTCCAACGAGCCTGTTATTTGAATCGATGACTGGGAATCTTCCGTAAGACCATTTTTCAAAGATCTCTATTACATCTTTGAGTGTTGCATCACTTCTTATTGAAATCACATTCCTCGTCATCCTGTTTTCGACGGTATCGTCGATGTAACCACCTTCGAGAGCCTTAATTATGTCTTCTATGCTCACTATACCAACGAGTTTCCTCTGATTGTCGACCACGGGAAGGCCTGAGATTCTCTTTATACGCAAGATTTCTTTTACCTGTCTTAGAGTCCTATCCGGTCTAACAGAGATGACATTTTGATTCATCACTTCGGTGATCGGCATATCTACGAAGTAACTCTGTACACGATCGAGTACTTTTTCCATCAACTACACTCCCCAGATGGGTTTGAGCTGTCTGTTGTACAATCGCCCACAAGCCTCAAACATCGTCATTTTGGTTACGGCGAGGACGACGCCTGTTGTCTTAGCCATTTCTATTGTTTCACTCGGTAATGAATCCTTTCGGACCACGACAACGGCTTGTATTCCCACGACGTCGGCAGTTCTAATGCTCTGTGGAGTTGTCAATCCAGTCAGCAAGATCATACTTGGTCTTGCTATAGCCAAGACTTCGCTCATCAGGTCTGAAGCTGCGACGTATTCAAATTCAAGCTGGTCCACTTTTTCTTCACAAGCGAGTACCTTTGCCTTCAGTTCGCTCAGTATCTCGGATAGTCTCACGGCTCCACCTCCTTTAGTAGATCACCTGTGTAACGGTATTTAACGAAAGCCTCAAAGGTCCATGGACATAGTTGCTTGAATATTCGTGCCACGGCAACCGCAAACTGCTGCATTTCCCACTGTGCATGTGAATCAGCTCTGAGTGAGAGAAAGTTCATTAGGCTCCTCGCATTGATAGTCCAAAGGAACTGTGTGTAGGTGGCGAGAGGTAGAACTAATCTTGCCAATTCCCTTTGAAAACCCATTTCGAGCAACTTCTTGTACTGCTCATAAGATCTTTCGTAAGATTCTTCAAAGATCTGTTGTACACTGCGGTTATCGGAATTCATGTTACCTCTCTTCTCAAGATCTGGAATGTAGAACTCATCTGCCATTTCAGTGTATCTGCCGCTCAACTCGTTATAAGAAGCTATTCGATGCCTCATCCACTGTCTTGCAACGAAAACGGGACATTTCACATGAAAGGTAAAAACGATGTGTTCAAATGGAGATTCATGTCCACTTTTCATGAGATGTTCCAGTAGTCTTTTATCTCTTTCTTCGTCTATGGGCTCTCTGCCATGTGAAATCCTCGCTGCTCTAACCGCTGAAAGATCTGTGCCCATACTATCAACGAGTTTTACAAAGCCTTTGTCGAGTACTTCTATTGTAATCACCTTGATTCCTCCTTGTTCTTGGTAACGCATGCATATGCGTTGTGATCGTGTATAGATTCAAAACTTTCTACTTCAACCCTATACCAAGAGATTCTCTGGTCGTTGTTCAATCTAAGCGCGATCTCTCTTGCTACATCTTCAACGAATCTCGGATTATCATAAGCGTGTTCTGTAATGAATTTCTCGTCAACTCTTTTCAGAATGGTGTAAACAGGTGAACTAGCACTCTCCTCTGCGTATTCTATCAATTCTTCGAACCAAATGAGCTTTTTCGATCTCACGTGTATCCAGACGATCGCTCTCTGGTTGTGTGCACCTCTTTCACTGATTTCTTTCGAACACGGACAGAGCGTCAAAACAGGTACACCGACTGAAACGGTGAAATCATATGTGTTTGCTGATTTTTGACCATCGATTCGGCAGATGTATCTTGTGAAACTTTCGTGCTTTGAAACAGGTGCCTTTTTTAGCACGAAGTATGGAAACTCGATTTCAACTCTCGCAACGCTCGCATTCAAAGTGGCTCTCAACTCTTCAAGCATCTCTCTTATGATCTTTGGATCTATTCCAAGGCGATATTTGTTCAAAACTTCAACAAATCTGCTCATATGAGTACCCCTGAATTCAACTGGTAGATCGACGTACATGTTGATAATTGCCACAGTGTCTTGATAACCGTCTTTCTTATCCATCACCGTTACGGGGTAACTCAGATTCTTTATACCAACCCTTTGCAGATACACATTTCTCATATCTGGTTGGCTTTGAACGTCTTTCATTCACTCACCTCTGTAAGTTACGAAAGCGGTTTCACTTTCCCAAATGATGATTTCGTACAACTTGTATCTGTCACAACTCAGTCTATCTTTCAGTCTATGCCATATCCACCTTGCTATATTCTCCGCAGTTGGTTGATTTATTATATCGTTCAGATAGTTGTGGTCAAGCTGAAGCAGTATTTCTTTCTGAACTGTCTCTTTGAACTGTACGAAATCTATTATCATACCTTCTTCATCTGGTTCGCCAGACAGTGTTACTCTGAGTCTGTAGGTATGACCATGTAGTGATTCACATTTTCCGTGATATCTTTCAAGTTTGTGAGCTGCATCAAAAGTGAAATCTCGCGAAATCAAAAACATCCTTTCAACTCCTTTTTCTCTTTCATCATTACGACAATAATAGCAAATGAAGATTCAAAAAGTTTATCAGAAGCAAACAGACAAAGCAACTGCAAGTTGCTCTCTGATGTTCAGTGATTCTTTCACATATCTTGAATTCTTCATGAGATTAATAGGTTCCGTTTTTGGTAGGAATCTTGAGGGATTATTCAGAGTTCTGGTTTTAGCATCGATTATTTCAAATCTTTCAGAAATGTTTTTCACCATCGAGAATTCCTCCTCATGAATTGATTCTATCATTTGCAAACAGTGTAGAATATCTTAAAGAGGTGAGAGAGGATGGAACAAACTGACAGATTTGCTCAGATCAAGGAGAGGCAGAAGAGAATCGAAGAGAATCTATCTCAAATCAACCACAAGATAGCCGTTCTCAGTGGAAAAGGCGGTGTTGGGAAGACAACCGTTGCTGTGAATCTCGCCGTGGCTTTAGCAGAGGAAGGATTTGAAGTAGGGCTTGCCGATCTGGACATTCACGGTCCTGACGTCGCGCGTATGCTTGGGTTAATGGATGAGCCAGTTATGCAAGATGGTTTGATCCTTCCATTGACCTATTTAACCAATCTCAAGGTTCTTTCGATGGCGATGTTGCTTGAAGATGGTCAACCTGTAGTTTGGAGAGGTCCATTGAAACACACTGTGATTCAGCAATTTCTGGGTGACACCAATTGGGGTAAATTGGATTTCTTGATATTCGATATGCCACCTGGAACTGGCGATGAGGCTCTGAGTCTTTTCCAACTCGTGAAGCTCGATGGAACTGTGATTGTCACGACACCGCAACGTGTGGCAGTTGATGATGTTGAGAGGGCGATAAATTTCGTTAATGAGATGGGACAGAAGGTACTCGGTTTTGTCACCAACATGGCGTACTTGATTTGCCCAAATTGCGGTACGAAGATCAAACCATTTGGTGAAGGAGTTGTGAATGAATTGATGCAACGAACCGGAGTGAATTGTTTGGGCGAAGTGCCGATGGATCCCGTCGTGGCTCAGTACTCAGATGTTGGTAAGCCGGTTGTTTCGTTCTTAAGAGGTTCAGAGGCTGAAAAGAGTTTCAGAAAGATTGTAGGGAATATTCTAAGAGAAGTCGGGGAGTGATTGAAATTCAACTTCTTGCGTCTGTGAGCCACTTTGTATCCGATTTTTATGTCTCCTTCTTGACACCACTTGCGCCTTACTTTATGGACAAATATCGTGTAGAAGCAAAAGATATTGCTTTGTTCATAACCTTGATCTCATTCATATCGTCCGTATTTCAAATTCTCTTTGGCTTTCTGGCACAAAAGGTCAGTAACACGAGTAGGTTTATATACATACTGACTGTTGCAACGGTTCTAATGATAAGCATAATAGAATTCGCTCCGAGTATCTTGGTTTTATTCATCATCTTCATAATTGCCTATTTCGCGAACTCAGCTTTTCATCCAGCCGGTGCGGCACTTGTGCATGGAAAATCGAAAAGAGCCGTGCCGTTTTTTGTGTCAGCAGGCACTCTTGGTGCTGCACTCGGGCCAATTTTCATAACAGTTTTTTCCTCAAAGGTGGGGTTAAGATTTCTGTGGATAGTGAGTCTGCCAATAGTTTTCTTGATGACTTTGATGGTGAGAAATGAAAGTTCAGATCGACTGGCAGTTTCAATAAGTCATGAGAAAATAACTTTCAAGCAGAAAAGGCTGTTGATCAGTCTATGGCTTTTGGTAACCATTAGAACCCTTGTCATGTCTATAGCGCATCTGTACGCACCGATTTTATCTACCCAAAAAGGGTTTTCGCTCGTCTTCGGTGGAAGTCTACTTTCTGCAGGTGTTACTGTTGGTGTTTTGACCACTGTGTTGGGTGCGGCACTGAGCAACCGATTCGGAAATCATGTCGTGAATCTTGTAAGCTTTTTTGGGATGGCATTAGCCTTACTGATTCTTGTCAGCAGCGCGAGTAAAATAGTGATGCTGCTGAGCTACATTCTCATGGATGGCTTTGGTTATCTAACTATGTCTTCGAATCTTTCTCATGCTCAAGCTGGATTGCCCAATCACACATCGTTCGCATCTTCTGTGGTTATGGGCTTTGCTTGGGCTTGTGGGACAGGGTTGAGGTTCTTTCTGATAATACCCTTTGGTAATGCTACGGACACTCTGTTCTACGTAACGGCATCAATTTCCGCTATGATGGCCTTTGTTGTACTTTTAGGAGGGAGAAGATATCTTGCCGTTAGGTGAAAAGATCGTTGAACCAAGAAAGGTAGCGATGTACTTTACTCTGCTTTACACTGTGTTTTTCGTTCTTCTGTTTCTGATCTACAAGAATTTCTTCAGCACCGTGCTGTTCACCTTCATTGCCGTTATGGTGGTAGACGCGGTGGCGAGCCTTTTGCGCAAGGTCAAGATTCCAAGAATGATGTCAACTATTTTGTCGTTGATTACTTGCTTTTCACTGCTACTTTGGGGACTGATCGCGATCATTCCAGCTGCTTTTACACAGATTGCTGACTTCTACAAACTGATATCAGATGTTGTTGAAAAACGAGCATGGGAGCAGTATATCCAAGGCAACCAAGATTTGTTGAATATGTTGAATGGTCTTGTCGATTTCATAAAACCGAGTATCAACGAGCTCGCCAACTATTTGATTAGAACTGTTGCTGGACAGATTCCTGGAGCCTTGGTAATACTGTTTTTCACAATACTCGGCACGATCTATGTCTCTCTCTATGCACGAAGTATTTTACAAGTTGTACCCTTGCTTTATCCCAAGAGGAGTAGAGACCATGTGAAGAGTTTTCTCGACGAACTTAAGATCAACATGAGAAGATTCATAGGAGTCATAGCACTGAATGCCGTTATAGTGGGAGCGGCGTTCTACATTTTGTTCAGAGCCATGAATTTGCGTTATGCACCTCTTGTCGCCTTCTGGGCTTTTCTCACCAATTTCATACCAATTGTTGGTGTCGTTTTCGAATTCATTCCAATCTTCTTGTTTTCTCTATCTCTTGGTTTGGAAGGCATGTTGTGGATTGTTTTGTTCTCGGTGCTGATACACCTTGGTGTCTTCGTGCTCTTCTTTGAGGTTATGAAAGGTTATGCGAAAGTCAATCCAGTTCTCATGATCTTCGCAATTTTGGTCACCGGGGAGATCTTTGGACCAGCTGGTGTGTTCTTCGGTGTGCCAGCTGCGGTGTTTGCGGTGGTATTCTACAAGCAGTTTCTACGTTCAGAATTTGAAAGGGATTAATGATGAAATGCGTATCACTTGCAATGATCGTTCTTTTATCCATTTGTGTTTTCGCAGGCGTCATTGACAAGGCTGGTAAAGATCCAGAGCAGAGTTGGGAAGAGTTGATAAAGCTTATAAAAACCGATCCAGATTCGAATGTGATACTGACCGAAGGTCCAAAAATATCAGCCAAGAGACGTCTTGCAAGATTCGAATCGTTCAGAGAAGCCGTTGTTGATGAAAACTTTGACAGATTTCTCAAAGATTTGGTTTTTTCAGTTGATTTGCAAGTAGATCTTTCACAAGAGGTTTTCTTGGTTTTCCCTCAGTTAAGAGATACAATAACAGCCTTTGAAAAAGACAGCTTCGAAAACTTTGAGAAGCTCAAAGGTATCTGGAAGATAGGCGTCAAAGTTTCACCGCCGAGTGACTTTGGTCGTTGGGTTGTAGATAGATTCTTGAAAGATCCCTACACAGTTGATTGGAATCTGATTGCAATGTTGAAAAATTCAGACAATGCTGAAGAGATCTCGCGACAAATTGTTGAAAGATGCTTGTTTTACCAAAACCAAGAACAGCATTTTCCATCGCTCTACAGGTTATTTGAAATCGCAAATCAGTTGAGTAGCCGGCAGCCCGATGAGTTTGAAAAGAGATTGACCACCTATATGGAAATGCTCAATATGCTGAGCAGATTTGAGCCTTCAAGGTTGAACTCTTCGGAATTTTATGCATTTCTCATGAGCTTTGATAGATTGGCTGAACCGAAAGAAGAAATCAGAAAACGTCTGATCTTCTTGATACAGTCTGCCAAGAAGATGGGAGCAGAGCTTGTATACGTTGAAACAAAAGATGAGTATATAAATTCGCTTCTTCGAGGATTAGAGAAAAAAGTCGTTAGAAGAATTCCTGTTTGGATTTGGCTGTTACTCGGTGTGATAAGTTTTGCTTCATTAGTTTTATCCATCAGTCGTTTGAAACTGAATTTTCTTTTATTCTTCAGGATGAGAAAATCAGCTATTAAGTTGTGCAAAAAGATTCTCTTGAAGAAACCTTCAGATCTGTCTATGCATTTTAAGCTGGCAATGTTGTACGAACAGATTGGCAAAGTGGATGAAGCAATAAAAGAGTATCAATGTATAAAGGATTTGAGTAAAATGCTTAGGGCACCTCAAGAAAAGGGCAGATGATCAATTCCCCGGCAAGTCACCTGATGTGGCTTTAACCTTTAATGTAGTTTTCTTTGCCCTCTTTTCCCATCTACCACTCAAATAGAAGAACAACTTTATCAAGCTTCTGAAGACTATGTCTGTCATCATTCCAATCCAAGCACCGAGTAAACCAAGATTGAAGTTTTTGACAAGAAAATAGCCAACTGGCAGTCTGATGAGCCACATTGCAATGGCGACAGTTATCATTGGGAAGGATGTGTTGCCAGTACCTCTTAGTGCGCCATTCATACAATAATCGATTGCAAGAAAGGCTTGAAACAAACCTATGAGTCTCACTGGCAACAGAGCGATGGAAATGATTTCTGCATCGTTTGTGAAAAGGGTGATCAGAAGTTTTGGAAAGGCGAAGATGAAGATCCCAACAGATACTTGAAAAATTGTTGTGAGTATCCAACCTTGTCGAACAACTCCGGCTATCTTTGTCAGTTCTCCTCTACCGTTGTAACGCCCAACGAGTGCCGTTATCGCAACAGACAAACCCATACCCGGCATGAAGGAGATTGATTCAATGTTTATCCCAACACGATGTGCTGCATAGGCTTTCGCTCCAGCCATCAACAGTATGTTGGCGAAGAGTAAAAGACCAGTTGAAAAGAGCATGTTTTCTGCCGCTGTTGGCAAACCAACGGCGAGGATATTTCCCATCGTAGTGAAATCAATCTTTCTTCCCTGTTTTTCTCGCGCGTGTAGGTTATAGCTGTTGAGTACCGCGATCAAAAGTAGGATGACTCCAACCAGGCGCGACAAAACGGTGGCAAGTGCGGCTCCTTTTGCTTCAAGTCTCGGAAAACCCAGTTTTCCAAAGATCATACCGTAATCAAGGACAATGTTCAAGGCATTTGAAATTGCTGCCACCAACATAGGAGTCTTGGTGTCTCCAGATCCTCTCAGTGCCGCCGAAAGAGTTCCCATGAAAGACATCGTCAGTATGCCAGAAAGTATTACCGTGAGATAATCAACACTCATCTGATAAACTTGTTGATCGACGTTTGGAAAGATCTTCAAGATTGTTGGAATAAAAGGGACGAAAACCATCATAGCCAATCCCCAGATCGTTGCCAAGTATAAGCCATTCCAAAGAGATCTGCTTATCATCTTGTTGTTTCTCGCGCCAACGGCATTAGATACAAGCACTGTAACACCAGTGGATGCGGCTATTAGCACGACTTGAAAGATAAAAAAGACTTGGTTTGCGAGCGATACACCACTCATTGCTTGCCAAGACAGGTGTCCCAAGAAAGCTGTGTCGACCAATCCCAAGAGCATCTGCAAAGCGTTCTCAGCCATAGAAGGCAAGCCCAACAGCAGAAGCTCTTTTCTGACTTCCCTTTTTTGAGTCTTGCTGAGATATTCCTTCAACAATGAATACTTCAGAACAAAGCCTCCAATACCATCAATAGCACTTTATCTTTTCCAAATTTAGTTCGCAGAAGTAACTTTTCGTTATATGAAGGTCGCGCAGTTGGGTAATTCATCGTATACTTTTCTTGGAGGCATCACATGAGTGGTTATTACAGCATAAAAGATCAGCAGATAAAACTTAAGACAGATTTCTCTGCTGACAGAATACTTGTCCTATGTAGCGGTGGTGAAGATCTTTTCAGTAAACTACTCAAGGAAAAGATTGTTTTTGTCACACCGCTTGAGGATCTATTGAAAGCAGCTGATGCGAAAGCTTTAAAAATCTTGATGAATCCAACGAAACTTTCTTTTGCCCCTGAATCTTTTGATGTTGTGCTATGCTTTTTCACCTTTTTTTACTTGCCAAAACACAAAGCTATCTTCGAAAATGTCAATTACATTTTGAAAAGATGGGGAAGACTACTTGTGTGGGATGTGACCATACCCAAGAAGGTTGGGCATAAGAGTTTCTTCGCGGTACCGATTCTAATCGATACGGGTCTTGAGATGATCAAAATGGTGCATGTAACTAAGTGGAAGTTCGAACAGAGTTCAGGTCTTATCAAGAAAATCGCACGTGAAAATGGTTTCAAATTGCTCAACGAAGAGTTGTCCGATCAGATCTTTCATTTAGAGTTCTCCAAGATTGCCGACGTGAAAAGATGATCAAACCATGGAGGAAAGCTTCAAAAGCTGTTTTATTGTTTCGTCATAACTTGGTTTTTCATCGATTGCTTGCTTGAGAAAGTTGTTTATAGGTTCTATCATCTCAATCGCCTTGTCTATCTGTGGATTAGATCCTGGCCTGTAAGCACCTACGTCGATCAAATCCTTTGCTTCGTAATAAACAGCCATAAGGCCACGCAATTTCTTACTCGCCTCCAAATGCTCCTTACTGGCTACATCGATCATCAATCTGCTCACACTTGCCAAGACATCTATGGCTGGATAGTGATTCAATTCTGCCAATCTTCTGGAGAGCATTATGTGACCATCTACAACACTTCTAACGGTATCAGATATAGGTTCGTTGAAGTCATCTGCTTCGACAAGTACTGTGTATATGGCAGTAATGCTTCCCTTGTCAGAGTTTCCAGCCCTTTCTAAAATACCAGGTATGCCTGCAAAAACACTTGGTGGGTATCCTCTGGCTGTTGGTGGTTCTCCAATGGCAAGTCCTATCTCTCTTTGTGCCATCGCCCAACGTGTCAAAGAGTCCACCATCAGAAGGACATCCAAACCTCTGTCACGAAAATACTCGGCAATGCTGGTTGCCGTGTACAGAGCTTTAGATCTCATCAACGCCGGTTGATCCGATGTGGAAACTACAACAACCGATTTTTGAATACCACTCGCGAGGTCTTTTTCTATGAACTCTCTAACCTCTCTACCTCTCTCACCTATTAGGGCAATGACGTTCACATCAGCAACGGTGTTTCGCGCTATCATACCAAGAAGGGTACTCTTACCCACACCGCTTCCGGCAAAGATTCCTATGCGTTGTCCCTTGCCTATTGTTGTAAAACCATCGATTGCACGAACACCCACAGAGAGTGGTTTTGTTATTCTTGCCCTTTTGAGTGGATGCGGTGCTGTGTTGATCAAAGGATACCTCTGTCTTGCAAGAATCGGTTTCCCATCTATCGGTCTTCCCAAACCATCGAGAATTCTGCCTTTCATTTCATCGGATACAGCTACATCCAAACGTTTGCCTGTTCTACAGACCGTCGTTCCATGTTTTGCACCAGATAGATCCTCTAATGGCATGAGTAAGACCTTTCCATCTTTGAATCCAACCACTTCGCACAGTGGTTGCTTGCCATCCAAGTTCAGTTTGCAAGTTTCACCAAGGAATGCATCAGGACCGATTGATTCAACGGTCAATCCCACTATTCGACTGACCTTACCGTTCACCTTCAAAAAATCTTCTTCCCCAACCTTTTGCTTGAGAAGGCTCAGCATCTGTAACAACTCAATCACTTCCGAATACCTCCTCAAACAGCTGATCTGCAACTCTCAGAAGGTACCCTTTGGAGGCATCGATGACACCAAGTTCAGTGTCAACTAATACATCGCCACGTTGAAGTTTTGCCGATTTCACAACCTCTATACCCAGAGCCTTTAATTTTTCCATTATCTGGGGAAATGTTTCGAAATCTGATTGGTTGACGGTGACTTTCACGTTGTTCATGCCTATGATCTTTGCCAAGATCTCTTCGATTTTTCTCTGGTAGTCTACCTTGTCTATTTCTCTGTAAGTTATCTTTCTGACAAGCTCGAAGACGGTTTCTGAAAGTGAATTAGAGATTTCGGTTGTCTTTGAACGAAGTTCTTCGTTGAATTTCTTGACGATCTTTTCAAGCAGCTCTGTGGAAGTTTTTATCTGATTTTGTATGACAAGGCTTTCTTTTTTGGCGCTCTCTACGATTTTCTTGGCTTGTTCTTTTGCTTCATCAACTATGGTCTGTGCTTGCAGTTGAGCACTTTCTACTATCTTTTTGGCTTGTTCTTGGGCTTCTTTTAACTGTTGCTCAGCTTTTTTGAGAAGTTCCATTGGATCCTCGGTGATCTTTACTACCCGGTTTGCTATATAAGGACTGTCTATGAAAAGCTGTCGCTTTTTAATGATCACACAATCAGCTCCTCGCCACCACCTTTGGCAACAATTATCTCACCAGCCTCTTCAAGTCTACGGACTACGTTTATGATCTTCTGCTGAGCTTCTTCGACATCTTTGATTCTGACTGGTCCCATGTATTCCAGTTCGTCTTGCAACAGCTGAGCAGCCCTCTTTGAAATGTTTTTGAATATCTTTTCCTTGACCTCTTCTGACGCTCCCTTGAGTGCCAGTGCTAAATCTTTCGTTTCTACCTCGCGGAGTATGAGTTGCACCGATCTGTCGTCGAGTTTTGTGAGATCTTCGAAAACAAACATTCTTCTTCTGATTTCTTCAGCAAGTTCTGGTGAGTCATAGCCGAGTTTTTCCATGATTTTTCTTTCTGAAGATCGGTCTATGCTGTTCATGATCTCTGCTGCCGTATCAACACCACCAACCTGACTGAAGCTTTGACTCACGAAGCCTGAAAGTTTTCTCTCCAGGTTCTTTTCAATCTCTCTTATGACATCTGGTGAAGATCTTTCCAACAACGCAATTCTCTTGACAACTTCGACCTGAAGATCTTCGGGAAGTGATGAAAGTATTCTTCCTGCAAGTTGTGGTTCGAGATAGCTGAGTATTAGGGCAACTGTCTGAGGATGCTCACTTTGCAAAAAGTTCACGAGCTGTAAGGGATCTGTTTGCCTGAGGAAATCGAATGGCTTGACTTGAAGATTGGAGATCAATCTCTCTATTATTTTCATGGCTCTTTCTGGACCGAAAGCCTTTTGCAAAACCTCTTTGGCATACTCAATTCCACCCTGAGAGATCATCTCACGTGCTCGGGCTATCTCCTGAAACTCTGAGAGAACGACCTTTTTTTCTTCCTCCGTGATCTTACCAACATTGGCAATCTCAACGGTGAGTTGCTCGACATCGGCTTCATCGAGATGCTTCAAGACTGTGGCCGCTTTTTCTGGCCCAAGCATCACTAACAACACTGCAGCCTTTCTTCTACCAGTGATTTGCTTCTTTTCAGCCATTTCATATCCCTCTTTCCACTAACCAGAGCTTTATTATGTTGGCAACCTCTTCTGGGGATTCTCTGTACATCTTCTCGAGGTCTTCTTTCAGTTGAAGCAATGCCTGCTGCTCTGGTGTGAGAGGTGCTTCTTTGACCTTTTCTTCTTCCAGCACTTTCTTCAGTTCTTCTTCCATCCTCAATCTCCGTTGTTCTACCAACTTTCTGCCTTTGATTCTTCTAAGCTGCACGATCATCAAATATATCAAGAGAAATCCAAGTATGAACAGTAAGCTCAAGCCCAAAACCATCATGGTGAAGCGTCTCTTCTTCTCGATCTCTACCAGACTTCTCTGATATTCTTGTTCAAGAGATCTGTCGAAAGGTAAAAATGCCACTGAAACCGAGAGTTTGGGATCACTCGAATTCGCACCTATACCCTTACCGACTAAATCTGAAACAATGCTCGCCCATTTCAATCTTTCATTTTCATCGAATTTCTGAAATACCGATGAAGATGCATCGATTATCACTGACAGACTCAAACCCTCAATCTCGCCTTCTTTGTTTTGAACGACGTTTTCGACGATGGTGTTGATCTCATAGTTTGTTATAGTATGTGTTTTTTCGTAGGTCGATGTGCCCTGGCCCGTGGTACTGGGATAAGTCGGTGGTATATTTGAATCTGTACCAACTGCTCCGCCTGTAGGTGGTTGGTTTGTACTTTTCTCAGCTTCTTGTTCCTGACTTCTGACGATTCCACCCTGTCTTGTGACTGGTTCATAAGTAGTAGACTGTTTCTCTATCTTCTCCCAGTTCAACTTGATGTCTGGAATCACTTCGACTCTACTGGGACCAAAAACTGCTTCGAGCGTTTGTTTGATCTTCTTGCCATAATAAGCCTCTAAGTTCATCTTCAACTCAGTCCTGTTTGAAGCCAAAAGCATGTCAGTAGATGCGGTCACTTTATCGCTCAAAACCCTTGACATCTGGTCGATCACTTTGACATTCTCGAGTTTCATTCCCTCGACGGCTCCAGCCACCAACTCCATGATTCCTTTTACTTGGTTTTGTGTCAGATCTTGTCCGGGTTGCAGAACGACCAAAACTGATGCCCTCGGTTCAGCCATTTCACCGCGAACGTAATATGTGTACTTTGGGAGTGTGAGATGAACACGTGCAGACTTTACACCGCTTATGGTCATGATGCTTCTTTCAAGTTCACCTTGCAAGGCTACCTGGTATCTGACCTGCCTGTCGAAACTCGTGGCACCAAAACTCTGTTGGTCGAGTATTTCAAAACCCTTTGTCGTTGCACCTATTACACCCATTGAAGCGAGTCTCATCCTTAGTTCGTAGACGTTGTACTTATCAGAGATAAGAATTCTTCCTGGTTCTACCTTGTATTGCACGCCCATCGTCTGGAGCTGTTGAATCAGATACCCTGATTGCTCATCGGTTAAGCCACTTACAAGAAGGACATATCTTGGAGCAGCAAAGATGGATATCATAACAATACTGACGGTAATTATCGCTACAAAGATACCCATGAAGAGTACCTTACTGGGAGTTGGTAGACCTTTGTACTTCTCGTAGAGGCCCTTGATGTATCCCCAGATTTTTTTCAAGAAGTCCAAACTTACCACTCCTCGGACGTTACTATTTTACCACTCCAAAGCGCAAACCTTTGGGTGAAATGCCTGCGGTGAAGTAGATCTGCCATACTTTGAGCATCATGGACAGGTCAAAATCATTCGAGCTTAACAAGAATTGTACACCAAAATTTGGCAACTTTCTATAGGCAAGCCCCAATGTGAAGTCCAGATCTCTTTCTCCAATTATCAATCCCAGAGAATCAGAGATATTTGGCCGCATGTACACAAAATGTGAACAGCTGTTGGTAAAATCCAGACCGGCTTCAACATCGAAAATCCCGAGTACTGACAAGATAAGTTCAGTACCTATTGAGAAACTCTCACCAACGCCAATGTATGGCTTTATGTAGAGTACGTCTTTTATCAGAACATTTTGATCTTTCAATCGTCTTGACTCAGCTAAGACTCTGTTTGCATATCTGGATCCTTCAGTGCTTACACCACGAGAGGCAACTTTCGAAGGTCCTTCATAATAAGCAGCTAATGCGTATTCAAGATTGCCAAACCTGTTTTCAAGTTTTGTCAGATATCTTTGTGCACCATCTATTGACCAGAAGAGGTTGAAAGGATTCAAAACATTAAGCTTTCTTGCTGTTGAAGGCATCAGTTGCGTTAGACCCATCGCACCTGTTTTCGAAAAGGCGTGCAGAAAAAAGCTTGACTCAACACTCATCAAACCCTTCATTGTTTCTCGCTTGTCTGGTGACAACAGGGGGTCTATTGGTACAGAACTGTAAACAAATGGTTGAAGAATGGACAACTTGAACTGGTTGTTGTACAATTCTATGGAAACATGAGTTTTTGGATCTATGAAAAAGAAAAGTGGATCGGCAAGAATGAAACACGCAATGCCTATAAGAAGAGTTATTAGGAGCTTTTGCAAAAATCCACCTCCTTACTCAGATTATATATAAGGAACTTGAGGTGATCTCTTGAACTGGACAATCGAAGTTGAAAAAGTTACCAAAGAACGGAGGGTATTCCTACAGGGCATATATGACGCAGAAACGATCGATCTGCCAGGCGCTAAGTGCAAGGTTCTTGAACCCATAAAGGTGAAGATCGTTGCGGTTATCACGAAGGATGGAATAGCAGTAGGAGGTTATGTCAAGACCGTCTTGGAGCACCCTTGTGATAGGTGTTTAAAGCCAGTTAAACTGCCAATAAACGGCACAATAGAGGCTCTTTACAAACCTGAAAGCAATATTCCAAAAGAAAAGGAAGAGGAGTTACAGTCCCTGAGAAACGTGATATACTACTCATCGGACAAAATAGATCTTTCTGAGAGAATACTTGAGGCAATCGTTGTGGACGTTCCAATGAAGGTTCTCTGTAAGCCTGATTGCAAAGGTCTTTGTCCGTACTGTGGAACTGATTTAAACGAAAACGCTGATCATTCCTGTACGGAGAAGATTTCAGATCCACGGTTTAGCAAGTTGCTGTCGCTAAAAGAAAATCCAGGTAAGGAGGGTTAATAGATGGCGGTACCAAAATACAAACGCACGAGGTCGAGAACGCATGCAAAACGCGCAAAGATTTACAGAGCGATATCTGTTCCGATGAGCAAGTGTCCTAACTGTGGTCAGCCAAAGTTGCCACACAGAGTGTGCCTGCACTGTGGTTACTACAACGGCAGGCAAGTTTTGGAAGTAGCAGAGTGAGGCAATGATAAGTGTCGCCCTTGATTTGATGGGAGGAGATAAGGCACCCACCGAGATCTTGGAGGGTGCCAAGTTATCTTCCCTAAGTGATTGCAAGCTTTACTTAATAGGTACCAAAGATGCCCTTGATGAAATAGAAGGCTATGAAAAGATCGAAGTAGACGATTACCTACCGATGGATGTGAAACCCACCGAAATTCTTCGTAGAAAGAATTCTTCGATGTATGTGGGTTTGAAACTTCTGAAAGATAGTGTTGTCGATGCCTTCGTGAGTGCTGGCAACACTGGTGCATTGCTGGCTGGCGCCACCTTTGTTCTCGGTAGGATCGATTCAGTTGAAAGACCGGCTCTTGCTGTCCCCGTACCCTCCACAAATGGTTTCACAATTCTAATAGATGCAGGTGCCAATGTTCACGTGCGAGCAGAACATCTTTTGGACTTCGCTGCTATGGGTTTGTCATTCATTCGCGTACTGGGACGAGACAGTCCAAGGGTTGGCTTACTGAATGTTGGCGAAGAAGAATCAAAAGGTGATGAAACAACAAAAGAAGCTTACCAACTTTTAAAAGAGAATTTCGCGGAGTATTTCATTGGGAACGTCGAAGGCCACGACATAAATCTCGGCAAAGCGGATGTCGTGGTTGCAGATGGTTTTTCTGGAAATGTTGCAATGAAAACAATGGAAGGCACAGCTAAGATGATACTGCAGACTTTGAAATCTCAAGTCGAAGGTGCTGGTCTCTTTCAAAAACTCGGTGCGCTCTTGATGAAAAAGGTTTTCTCCTCACTGAAAAAGACACTTGACCCGAGAACTTATGGCGGGGGTTTTATCTTAGGCGTGAACGGAGTTGTTGTGAAAGCACACGGTTCTTCAGACAGATTTGCGATAAACAACGCCTTGCAGGTGGCATATCGTGGAGTTCAAATGAAGCTTGTAGAATCTATCAGAGGTGAGATAGAGCGTGTGCGGAATCGTGGGGTTGGTGGCTGATGAATTTCAAGTGCTTGAGCTCATCGAGGCACTTGAAAAACTCGAGTACCGTGGTTATGACTCTGCCGGAGTTGCCTTTCTGAAAGATGGTTCAGTCAAAGTCTATAAGAATAAAGGGAAAGTGGGGATGCTGAGGGAAAGCTTAGCAGCGTCGTTGTCTGAGTTAACCAGTACAGGTATCGCCCACACGCGCTGGGCTACTCACGGAGAACCAAACGATGTAAACGCACACCCTCACTTGGATTGTTCTTCGAAAATCTCTGTGGTTCACAACGGCATCATCGAGAATTTCCGACAGCTCAAAGCAAGACTGAAGGAGATCGGCCATAACTTTGTCTCAGACACAGACACCGAGGTCATTCCTCACCTGATTGAAGAGTACTACAACGGAGAGTTGTTGGAAGCCGTGAGAAAAGCCCTCTTGAGACTTGAAGGTAGTTATGCGATAGCCGTAGTACATGCAGATCACCCAGGTGTCATCGTTGCTGCAAGAAAGGGAAGTCCTTTAGTGGTTGGAAAAGGTGATTGCTGCACCGTTCTTGCCTCAGATCTCACTCCTCTGCTCCGATATACCAGAGATGTCATCTTTCTTGAAGATGGAGAAGTAGCATTGCTGAAAAGAAACGAAGTGAAGGTTTTTGGTATAGATGGACTTGAACGCACAAAATCGTACAACACAATAAATTGGTCGTACGAGAGTGCACAAAAATCTGGGTACAAGTATTTCATGCTCAAAGAGATAAACGAAGAACCACAGTGCATAGTCTCGGTCCTTGCCGGGAGAGTTAGTTCAGGTAAGGTCATTTTAGAAGAGATCTCACAACTTGAAGGTGTCTTGAAAGACTCACAGACGCTCAAAGTTGTTGCCTGTGGTACAAGTTATCACTCGGCGCTCGTTTTCAAGCACTTCGTTGAGAACAACTCTGATCTAACTGTCGATGTGGATGTCTCCTCTGAGTTTCGTTATAGAAAACCACATATAAAACCAGGTGAAATTTTGGTCGCTGTCTCACAATCTGGTGAAACTGCTGATACTCTTGAGTCTATTAGATTAGCATCAAGATGTGGTGCGAAAATTCTTTCGCTGACCAATGTCGTTGGCTCCACGATCACACGCGAATCAGACTGTGTGCTGTATCTAAACGCGGGGCCAGAGATCAGTGTAGCAGCTACAAAATCATACCTTTCTCAGTTGATTTTGTTATATCTTTTGGGGTTGAAGATCGTAGAGCTGAGGGGTAACTGGAATGAGAAGAGCAATGAGTTGCTCGACAAGATTCTGAGATTGCCAGAGGTCTTCGAGAATGTCTTGAAAAGATCAGAAGTGGTTGAATCTATCGCACGGAAGTACAAGAATTACAGACACTTCATGTACATCGGTAGAGGCTATGGATATCCCACTGCGTTAGAAGGTGCTTTGAAGTTGAAAGAGATCAGCTATATTCATGCAACTGCGTACCCTGCTGGTGAATTAAAACACGGTCCAATTGCAATGCTCGGACCAGAGTTTCCAGTCTTTGCGATTGCTCCGGGCGATTCACTCGTGATGAAGATGAAAAGTAATATCATAGAATGCAAATCTAGGAATGCGAAGATTGTGGCTATCACAAACGACGCAAATCACGAGATCGAAGAGGTCGTAGACGATGTGATCTTTGTTAACACGACGGCTGAAGAGCTCTATCCGATTTTGATGACACCAGTTATTCAACTATTCGCTTACTTTGTTGCAGATAATTTGGGACTAGATCCCGATAAACCAAGAAATCTTGCAAAAAGCGTAACTGTGGAGTGATGCTGTGGAATTACTTAAAAAGTTGTTGGAATTGATGAACGAAAAAGAAGCAATACAGCCTGTTGTACTCGACATGACAAAGACACCATTGCCGACTGAGTACTTCGTCATAGCGACAGCCAACTCACAAACTCATATGGGTACGCTCAGAGATGCAATAGTTGAATTTTTTGTGCAAAACTCACACCCTTTGGTCTATTTTGACAAAGGCATTGGTTATGACTGGCTCCTGGTTGATGCAGGCGAGATCGTGGTGCACATCTTCACAGCACACGCGAGAGAGTTCTACGATTTGGAAGGGCTGTGGAGCGATGCAGCCAGGCTTGATTAAGCCTGGCCACTGCAACCGAGCACTGCTCTCATTTTGTGCTTTACTAACTCTTTAATCGCTTCTCTTGCTGGTCCAAGGTACTTTCTTGGGTCAAACTCTTCCGGATGAAGGGCGAATATCTCTCTTATCGTTGCAGTCATTGCAAGTCTTAGGTCGGTGTCGATGTTCACTTTGCATATTCCCATGGTTGTCGCCTTGCGAATCATCTCTTCTGGAACACCTTGTGCGCCTGAAAGCTTTCCACCGTACTTGTTTGCCTTTTCTACAAAGTCCTGCAAGACGCTGGATGCCCCATGCAGAACAAGTGGAAAACCTGGCAGTCTCCTGGCTATCTCTGACAGTCTATCGAAATCGAGCTTGGGTTCACCTTTGAACTTGTAAGCACCATGGCTTGTACCTATAGCAATTGCCAGTGAATCTACACCAGTTCTTTCGACAAATTCCACAGCTTTATCTGGGTCTGTATAACTTGCCTCTTTTTCACTCACGACAACGTGTTCTTCTACGCCGACTAATCTTCCAAGCTCTCCTTCTACGACAACTCCTCTTGGATGTGCGTAGTCAACGACTTGCTTTGTCAGTTTCACGTTTTCCTCGAATGGCAGATGAGAACCATCGATCATTACAGAAGTAAAACCACCGTCGATGACCGCCTTACACAGTTCAAAGGAATCTCCATGGTCTAAGTGGACACATATTGGGATCTCTGGTGCATCTTGTGTTGCGGCTTCGATTAATTTCATGAGGTAGACTTGTTTAGCGTACTTGCGAGCACCTGCAGATATCTGAAGAATTAAAGGTGCTCTTTCTTCCTTTGCTGCCTCGATCACACCTTGTAGGATCTCCATGTTATTCACATTGAACGCACCAATAGCGTATTTGCCATAAGCCTTCTTGAACATCTCTTTACTGCTGACAAGTGGCATTCTAAGACCTCCCATGGTAGGATGAAAGTGGCGGAGGCGGTGGGACTCGAACCCACAAGGTGGCTTCACCACCACCGATTTTCAAGACCGGCTCCTTAGCCAATTCGGACACGCCTCCAAGTTCATATTATACAACAACACGCGAATTTGTGAACTACCTAAGAGCAAAATCATCTTTGCATTCAATGATCATGTTTCTGAAATCTCTGCCAGACAACTCAAACTATCTCTCAATGACAATCATTTCTCGTTTTTGGTGATTCCAACCATATCATGTTTTTTTATCTGCCACAACTTCATGTGACTTTTGATAATCCTACAGATCTTCAATAATCATTGCATTAGGAAAGATTTGAACTTTTCATAGAGTCTGTTCCAAGATCTCTCCAAAACGAATTCTCTGTTCTTATCACCTAACGTGGCGATGTCCGCGCTTAGAATTTTCCTTAGTGCAGACTGAAGAGTCTCTGCAGAATCGTTTTTGTAAAAGATAGCACCTTCTGTTTGTTTGAAAGCAAGACTCTCAACATCTACGCTCAAAACAGGTTTTGCACTTGCCATGTAATCCAAAACCTTATAAGAACTCACCGCAGGATCTTTCATACCTGTCTGACTTAAAGTGAACAACAAAAGATCGGCTTTCTTGAACAGATAAGGTATACAAGACTTTGGTATAGGTTCATAGAAGAAAACACCCTTTGGTGCTATTGCTTTCACGTGACTGAGATAATCTCTCTGAGAGGGTCCGATGAAAAGAAAGACAAAGTTGTTTCGAAGCGACTCATCTACCTCGTTGAGCAATTCCAAGAACTCTCTAATACCCTTGTGAGGCACGATTGAGCCTGCATAGACTACAATTTTCTTACTGGGCAGTGTGTTGAAGATCTCATCAACCTTTGTGCACGGTGCTGGATTTACAAAACTCTCAATTTCAGTGCCGTTTGGTATGTAAGCAACTCGCTTTGGCTTTACACCAATACGTTCAAAGTGATGTGACAGATCTGGCATCAAAGTTATCATTCCCACTACCTTTGAATAGTAAGTCTTGCACATGAAATCGAAAAGCTTGGCAACCGGATGGAAAGGTTTGATAGTTCCAAGACTGATCAAATCATCGGGCCAAACATCGCGTATCTCTATGAAAAACTTTGCAGATGGTTTTTTTCTTGAATACCACCACCCGAGAGACCAAGCAAATGGATGAGGAGAAGAAGCAACTACGAAATCGTAATCTTGCTTCGCGATTAACCTCTTACCATTCCTGAAATAATCATAGCTTGCAAGAAATCTATCCAAACCATTACCGCGATATGGACGAGTCTTTATCACAAAAAATCTCACGCCATCTTTTTCAAAGGCATGGTTGAACTTAATACTCCATTTACTGCTGTTCAAGTGTGAATAATCACCAACATAGATATCGACAGAATGACCATCTTTGACGAATCTCTTTGCAAACTCAAAGTGACGAGTTTCACTGCTACCAAACTCTGGGATACTCGCATAGTGATTGAAAATGGCTATTCTCACTTTTCGTTGAATCACCTCTTTTCTGAAATCTTCAACTCATTGATGTACTTTTCATAGTCAAATATAGAAGCGACCTTGACACTCTCAACCCCCTAAAGAGGACGGATTCTTAGCAGCTCATTAGGTTGCCTTAGATTTCGTGCAAATACCTGCTGAACGTTGAAAAGCATTTTTTTCGTAGATCTATCAGAGAAATTCACCAAGGTAATGAAAGTTTTCCCAGAACGGCATACCTCTTGGCTCCTGTGACAGATGGTATGTTCGAAGCCACGCCGTTGAGAAATTCATTGGCGAGTAGTGCCATGGATATCGCTTCTCTTGCCTTTGCAAAGGTTCTTTCTGGTATTAAGATCTTGTAGCCAAAAGATTTGAGATCTTCGATCAAGGTTTTGTTGAACGCACCTCCACCAAAGACATAGATCATTTCGACCTTTGGAAGATATCTCTTCATGTTTTCATGCACACACAAGGCTGTGAAATAAGTCAATGTTCTGAGGACGTTGAGATTTCTCTTTGGCAAGCCTTGTAAGAACTGATTGTTATACCATTCCCTACCAGTAGTTTTTGGAGGTTTTTTATTCATGTAACCTTCGTCCCTTTTGAGGAGTTCTTTCAGCAGACCTTTATCAATGGTTCCTTGACTTGCAAGTTTGCCTTCTTTGTCGTATTCCATCTGAAAGCTTTCTTTTACATAGAGATCTATCAAGCAGTTTCCTGGTCCTGTATCGAAGGCTAAGACTGTGTCGTTTATGTAAGTGACATTTGCTATTCCTCCTATGTTTAACACTGCAGTGTGTGGTTTTCTGAAAAACACCCAATCGAAATAGGCGGTGATTGGTGCGCCTTCACCGCCCAATGCGACGTCTTTTGTTCTAAATGAGTGAATGACAGGCATATTGAGTTCTACAGCCAACAGGTCTGCTTCGCCTATCTGAAGTGTGGCTCCATCCTGAGGCATGTGATAGACTGTCTGTCCATGATAGCCTATTGCATCGGCTGTGTAGCTTAGCTTTTTCAACATGTTAGCGTGCATTCTGGCTATTTCGAAGTTCATCAGTGTTACGTCTTTGACTGTAGAACTCTCAGGGTTGTAGGTCTTGATTATTTGTTTTTTGAACTCTTCCGGGTAATCGATACTTCTAAAGTCGAGCAGTTTGAAGGTTGTCTGTCGACCCGATCCAGATATGGTAATAAGAGCTACGTCCAATCCATCAGCGCTTGTACCAGACATCAAGCCTATCAGTCTTCGTTCTTTTTTGTTGAGTAGCTCTACAAAATTGTTCCAGAGCATTCTATCCCTCCAAAGACGACGTTGTGCACCAACGCCCTCACTCTCATGATCTCTTCTTCGTGTCTTTTGATGAATCCTTTGTTGGTCAAAAGAATCACGTGCAAGCCGTCCTCCCTGCACCAAACGGTTGTGCCGGTGAAACCACTGTGACCAAATCCTTTTTCAGAAAGCATATCCCCACTGCTCGTACCACTTGCAGGGCACATCCATCCAAGATGTCTTTTGCCGTCGGCTTCAACTATCTTCTGCGTGAACAATTTGACTATGTTCAACGGAACGATCTCTCCTTTAAGCAGTGATGCCATGAATTTGTGAAGATCAACCACATTGGAGAAAAGTCCAGCATTGCCGCTGACTCCACCTAAGTAGTAGGCGAGTTCGTCATCTGGCAAGCCGATTAATCTCTTACCATCACGAATTGAGGTTGGGGCAATTCTTTCGTTTGCACCCGGTGAAAACTTGGTATCTTTCATACCGAGTGGCTCAAAGATTGAATAGACAAATCTGTCAAATGGCATTGCGGTGATTTTTTCAACTATTGCCATTAGAGTTATAAAGTTCAGGCACGAATAGACGATTTTTTTCCCAGGTTCGCCTACAGGTTGAATCTTGAGTATTTCTTCGAGCAGTTCCCTACCTTTTAGGAATTTCCAATACTCCGAATAGGGTTGCATGCCAGAAGTGTGTGTGAGAAGTTGAAGAATCGTTATGTCGCTCTTTGGTTTCGGCAGTTGCAGAAATCTTCCAATTGTGTCATGTAGATGGAGATATCCCTCACTGAACAGTTTCATCACTGCAGTTGTTGTGGCGATGACTTTTGTGAGACTTGCAAGGTCATAAACGGTTTCTGGTTGTGTTTTTCTCTCAAAGTCCAGTGTTCCATAAGCTTTTTGGTAGATTACTTCGTCTGCTTTCCCGACCAGAAGAACTGCACCAGGATAGATATTGTTGACGCCATCTTCGATGATTCGATCGACGTTTTGGAAGATCTTTCGGGTATCTTTCATTCTCTACACCTCACTCAGAAAACAGGCGACTTTATGATCTTCAGTGCCCGTTAGTATTGGTTTCTCAATTTCGCACCCTTCAATTTTAACAGGACATCTCGTTGAAAATGGGCAACCCTTTGGTGGATTGACTGGGCTTGGTGGTTCTCCGTAAACCTTGATTTTCGAAAAATTCTTCGTCGCTGGATCCCAACTGGGTGTTGAAGTCATCAGAGCTCTCGTGTAAGGATGAAGTGGGTTGTTGAAAACTTCGAGTGAATTACCGGACTCAACCACGTTGCCCAAATACATGACGATCAGTCTGTCACTCATGTGGTAAACGACATCAAGGTTGTGAGAGATGAACAAGTAAGACATCTTGTACTCTTCTCTCAATTGCTGTAGCAGGTTTATGATTTGACTTTGAACAGAGACATCGAGTGCCGAAGTT
The DNA here is from genome assembly GCF_051235805.1 of Pseudothermotoga sp. U03pept. Lineage (NCBI taxonomy): Bacteria > Thermotogati > Thermotogota > Thermotogae > Thermotogales > Thermotogaceae > Pseudothermotoga > Pseudothermotoga sp. U03pept. The sequence continues at coordinate 352,660 of NZ_JBPNXV010000001.1, forward strand.
GGTTCATCGCAGATGATCAATTTTGGTTTGAGTGATATAGCCCTTGCGATGGCAATTCTCTGCCTTTGACCTCCTGAGAATTCATGTGGATAGCGTACCGAATGATCTTTGTGCAAACCAACCTTTTCGAGCAGTTCATAGATATATCGTTCTTCCTCTCTTTTCGATGTGAAGATTCCATGTGCTCTTACAGGTTCCCTGATGATGTCGATGATCGTCATTCTTGGATCGAGTGAATTAAACGGATCTTGAAAGATCATCTGTACATTTCTTCTGAATTCTCTTTCAATTTCCTTGGATAGTTTTTTTGAGATGTCTGTTTCGTTGAATTCTATCTTTCCAGATGTAGGCTGAAGTATCTTTGCGATGATTCTACCCAAAGTCGTTTTTCCACAGCCAGATTCGCCAACAACACCTATGGTCTCGTTTTCCCTTATCTCGAGATCAATCTCTTCGAGTGCTCTGACCCAACCACTGACCTGCAAGAATACACCGGATCTTATCGGAAAGTACTTTTTCACCTTTTTCAGAGTGATCTTCATTCTGGTTCACCTTCACCGTAAAGCCAGCATGCAACTTTTGTACCATCTATTTCAATCTCTTTTGGTTCTTTGCTTTTGCATATTTCCATTGCTCTTGGGCATCTGGTATGGAATCTACAACCACTTGGAAAATCTGTTGGGCGAGGTACGTTACCCGAGATATACGGTAAGAACTTTCCTTTGTACTCTCTTTTCACGCGTGATTCAAGTAGCCCTTTTGTGTAGGGATGTTTTGGCTGTGAAAAAAGTTTCCCAACTTCTGCCCGCTCGACGATTTTTCCAGCATACATCACGTGTACTCTTTCGGCAATCTCTGCAACAATACCAAGATCGTGCGTGATGAAGATCACAGAGGTTTTGTAATTGCGTTGAAGCTCTTTGAACAAGTTCAATACTTGTGCTTGAATGGTTACATCCAAAGCGGTAGTTGGTTCATCGGCAATCAAGATATCTGGATTTGTTATCAAAGCCATTGCTATCATTATTCTTTGGAGCATTCCACCACTCATCTGATGTGGATATTCATCGAATCTTTTTTCTGCGAGTGGAATCTGAACTTTTTTTAGCATCTCGATGCAGAGTTCTTTTGCCTTTTTTTCATCGTATTGAAGGTGAGTTTTCACAACCTCGATCATCTGCTCACCAACAGTATACAGTGGATCGAAGGAAGACATCGGCTCTTGGAAGATCATCGATATCTTTCTGCCTCTCATCTTTCTGTATTCTTCCTTCGAAAACTTTGTCAGCTCATTACTTTTGTAAAGAATCTTGCCCTCTACGATCGCAGGTGGAGATTTCACCAGTCCCATGATCGTCAAAACGGTAACGGTTTTGCCGCAACCAGATTCTCCGACCAAAGCAAGAATCTCAGAGTCGTTGAGATCAAAGGAAACGCCATCAACGGCTTTTACCAAACCATCAGGTGATCTGAAATGTACTTTTAGGTCTTCAACTTCCAAAACTTTCATACCTTTTCTACCACCCTGTACGGATCGAGTGCATCTCTAAGTGCATCACCAACAAAGTTGAAAGCGAGTACAGAGATCATGATGAAGACACCTGGTATCAAGAGCCAGGGACTTGTTGCGAGTGTTGAGATAGACTGAGCCTGTTTGAGCAATAATCCCCAGCTTGTCATTGGTTCTTTTATTCCTAAACCAAGGAAACTGATCGCACTCTCACCCAAAATCATTCCGGGTATAGAGAGTGTACTGACCACTATCAGATAACTCATGATGTTTGGTATCAAATGCTTCGTGATTATCTTTAAATCACTAACACCTGCCACCTTAGCCGCCAAGATGAACTCTTTTTCTCTCAAACTCAACACCATACCCCTGACAACTCTTGCTACGCCCATCCAACCTATAAGCGAAAGTACGATGACGATTCCGAAGTAAACCCACGTACTGGGCCAACTTGGAGGCAGGATCACAGCAAGTGCAAGCCAAAGTGGTATTCGTGGAAAAGAACGCAGCAATTCTATGAATCTCTGTATCAGCACATCGATCCATCCACCGTAATAACCAGAGATTGCCCCCATAATTGCACCTATGAAAACACTTATCAGCGTGCCTATTAGTCCTACTGTGAGTGAGACCCTGCCACCGATGATCACTCGCGAAAACAGATCTCTGCCAAATCTGTCGGCGCCGAAGAGTAAAATCATCGCTTCGTTTGGATTTGCTTCTATCCCAAAGAGATGTAGATCGGTTTCAAATAATCCCCAGAATCTGTACTTCTCACCTCTTACAAACAGTTTTACGGGATAGACCTTTGTCTTGTCTTCTTCGTACTTGATGGCAAAGGTCACAGGATCTCTGGTTCTTTTCAAACCGTAGATGAAAGGAGATCGAAGTTTGCCTTCGTTAATCAGACGAATCTTGGTGATCGGTGCATATGTGAATTTGCTATGGCTTTCAATATAGTTGTATGGTGCGACGAAGTCAGCAAAGATCACCGTGATGTACAGAACAACGAGTATCCAAAAGCCCAAGATTCCAAGTCTGTGTTTTTTGAACTGTGAGAAAACTCTCTTTGCCGTGCTCATGGTTTTCACCTCAGCTAATTCTTATGCGTGGGTCAAGTAATGCAAGGGCGATGTCTGCCAAAAGGTTTCCAATCTGTGTTATCAAAGCTATGAACATCAGAAAGGTCATCACCAAGTATTGATCGTGGTTCAGAAGTGCATTGTAGAAAAATGGTCCTATCGTCGGAAGATTCAAAACTATAGAAGCAATGATTGTACCGCTGAAGATATTGGGTAACTCCATGCCCGCTATACTAACTAATGGATTCAAGGCGTTCTTTATGACATGTTTTCTGACAACTTTCTCTTCGAGCCCCCTTGCTCGAAGCGATGTCACAAACGGAGAACCAATTATGTCAAGCATGTTGCCTCGCATGATTCTCATCAATCCAGCAAGTCCACTGATCCCCACTACGATTATCGGTAACCAGATATGATTGAGCATATCGACGAACTTTGCCCAGCTCCACGGAGCGCCTATGAACTGAGGGGAGAAAAGTCCCCCAACTGCCGTTCCACCTAATCTCAGTATCAAGTACATTAGCACGAGTGCCATGAAGAACTCTGGAATGGATAGGCCAATGAATCCCACAACAGTTAAAGTATAATCGCTCACCGTGTACGGATGAAGGGCTGAATATATACCCATCGGAATAGCTATTAACCACTGAAACCCTATCGTGAACAAAGCGATTGCCACTGTCCAACCGAGTCTTTCCCAGATCAATTCAACTACAGGTCTTTGATAAGAGAATGAATAACCAAAATCTCCTTTGAAGATGATGTTCTTTATCCACATGAAATATCTGTAATGGGCAGGTTTGTCGAGGGCAAGTTCACGACGCAGTGTTTCGATCTGTTCAGGTGAGATTCTTGGATTTTCAAGATACTGAGAAAGAAAATCTCCTGGTTGAAGTTCGGTGATCACGAAACACACAATCGATATGACAAACATCATTGGAATCATTATCAAAACTCTTCTGAGGATGAAAGACCACATTCATAGTCCTCCAAGAAAGGCTTCCCCTTGCGGGGAAGCCTTGTTTATTTCCTATAAGCAGTCCAAACGGTGAAGACGATCATGCCATCTTCTGTAAGTCCGGCGTTTCCAAGAGTGTTGTTGATGCCCCAAATGTTCATTCCCTTGCAGACGAATATCACAGGTAAGTAGATGTGGTAGAGTTCTTGCCATTCGTCGTAATATGCCTTTCTCTTGACTGGATCCATCTCGATTTGGCCTTTTTCGAACAGCTCCCAAATTCGTTTTTCCCATTCGAACATATTTTCAAAGACTGGTTGTGGAGGTGTCTTAGTTTTATCCATCGTCGAATAGTGCCAGTAATACAACTGCGTGCCAGGTTGCCAGATTGCCTTTCTCAACTGCGGGTCTGGTTGATTACCAAAGGCTCTTATACCAGCTTGGAAGTTGCCTGCACCAAACATCTGACCAACCAAGGATGAATCGAGTATCTGCAGATTCACCTTTACTCCAAGTCTCTTCAGATCTTCTGCAAAGATGACTCCGATGTCTTGATACTCCTGTGGTGAACTCTGTACAAGAAGGTTGAACTCCACTCTTTTTCCGCTTGGGAACACTCTGTAACCTTCTTTGTCTTTCTTGGTCAAACCGATTTTGTCGAGTAGTTCATTAGCCTTTTTCAAATCGTATGGTCTGAGAAGTTCTTCCACCTTTGGGTTGTAGAATGCCTTGTTCGAAGGTAACATCAAGCCAGCATCGGGTATTGCCAGTCCAGCGAAGATTTCGTCGATGATCCTTTCTCTGTTGAGTGCATATTCCATAGCCTCTCTGAACTCAAGTTTTGCAAAGAGCTCTTTCAGTTCCGGATCTTCAACATCGAAATTGAAAGAGATGTGTATTGGGCTTGGTGTTGCCTGATTTGGCTGAGTTGCATAGACTTTGAACGGTGCCTTACCAGTTAGCTCTTGCTGTTTTAGCATCGGGTAGTCTTTCGAAGCAACTGCCAAGAAATCAATCTCTCCTGCCATGAACTTTGCGAGTCTTACTTCTGCATCTTTGATGATGAGATACTCAACTCTGTCGAAGTATGGAAGTCTGTTGCCAAATCTGTCAACTTTCCAGTAATATGGATTTCTCACCAAGACGATCTTCTGGTCTGTTATCACTTGCTCAAGTTTGTATGGTCCATTCACTACGATCTCTTTTGGGTCTGTGTTGGACAACCACAGTTTGTTGACAGATCCCAAGTCGTTCTTGTCTATTAAGGAGTCGAGCTTGTGTTTTGGATAGATGTAGACGTGTGACAAAACGGTGAAAAATGGACCATACGGTGAAGGCAGTAACGCTTTGACTGTTTTGTCGTCGATCTTCACCCACTGAATCATCTTGTTTTCACCTTTTTCATCTGGTATGGTGAATCTGTCGATCGAGTTCCCGCGTGCATATTTGTTCATCACGAAATACTCAAAGGTGAAGATCACATCGTCTGAAATTATTGGTTTTCCATCAGACCAGTAAGCCTCTCTGATGAAGAATGTCACTTCTTTTCCGTCTGGCGAGACTGTCCAAGATTTTGCTAAGGCTGGTCTGATCTCGTTTGTCACTGGGTGCATCTCTACGAGAGTTGAAAACATTGGTCCCATGATGACGGTGTATGCAGATGAGTCGAGTGAGCCATAGAGCAAGAATGATTCTGGTGTTGAAGCAAGAGCCAATCTCAAAGTTCCGCCCTGGAATGGTTTCGAATCTGGTGTGAGTATGCTGTCTTCTACAAAAAATTCAGTTCCGAAAGCTACAAAAACGATGCCGACAATTAAAAGTGTCACAAAACACCTTTTCACAAGAACCACCTCCCCTGAGATGTGATTACAATATGACTAACCCCCATGAGGTATAATATCATAAAGATAAGTTGTCTAACAAGTGGAGGAATGAATGTGAGAGTCTTGGGAATAGACGGTGGAGGTACATCTTTGAAGGCAACTGTTGCACAAGAAGATGGCACAGTTCGCAGAGTTGTTTTGAACCGTGGTGTGAATTTGTCTGCCGTTGATCCGGAGTTGCTTGAGGAGACAATAGAAAACCTCAGTGAGTGGGCTGGGAATGTTGAGGTTGTGAGGGCTGCGTTTTCTGGAGCCGGAAGCCAGCAGAGAAGAGCACTTCTCAAAGAGACTCTGAGTAAGTATTTTCCCACCTCAATTTTACAGATTTTCACCGACGCGGAGGGTATTTTGTACTCTTGCTACACGGGGCAACCAATAGCCGTAACAATAGCTGGCACAGGATCTGTTGTGATGGGGATAGACAGATCTCAGATCATTCACCGTGCGGGCGGTTGGGGGCATCTTTTCGATGATGAAGGAGGAGCTTTCAGCGTTGTTTGCAAGATCATACGAGCTGCTTTAGATTACAGAGACGGCATAGCTGAGTTTGATTCGAGTTTTGATCAACTGCTCAGCTTTTACAAAGTGAAGAGTATCGAAGATCTGGTAGATTTGCAAAGATTGCAAGATTTCAAAGAAAGGATTGCCTCCTTTGCGAGTCAGATGAAGATCACACCGTTGGTACTCAAAGTGCTCAAGGAAGATTTGCAAACACTGATCAACAGAACCAAGTGTATTCTGAACAAAACTGGTGCAAGTAAGCTTTACATACACGGTGGTATGTTCAAGATACCAGAGGTTGAGCAGACCTTTGTGGAAAATCTTTCGCACATAGAAATACTCAAATTAAAACACGACGTGGATCATTTGCTCGCGATTAACAGATATCTTTTCAGTATGCCAGGTGTGTGAATTATTCTAAACTAAAAAAGGTAAGTTTTGCGGAAGTCGTGCTATAAACTATGCTATAGTAAAAACATGTTTTGACAAACGATCATCTTAGGGGGTGATGTTGTGAAGAGGTTTTTGGTTTTTTTGATTCTGGCAGCTGTAGTATCAAGCTTCTCGGCAGATCTGACGATGATTATTTCTGTGACTGGAGCACATCAGAGAAACTTCAACCCATATTTTGCTGGTGGAACTGGTTACGCAGCGTGTGGTTTCATCTATGAAACGCTCATATACTCAAACAACTTCACAGGTGATCTGCTACCCTGGCTTGCCTTGAATTATGACTGGAGTGACGACTACAAGAATCTCACCTTAACCCTGAGAAGAAACATAGCTTGGTCAGATGGCAAACCCTTCACAGCCGACGATGTGGTTTTCACTTTCCTGATGCTGAAATCATTTCCGGCTTTGGACACCCAAGGAGTTTGGAAGGCAGGTTTAGAGAGTGTTGAGAAGATTGATGATTACACCGTGAGATTGAATTTTTCGAGACTCAACACTTTGATAATCTACAACATTGCTGGTGTGTACATTGTGCCCAAACACATCTGGGAAAAGGTTGAAGATCCATCAAAGTTCACAAACGAAGAACCGATTGGCACGGGAGCCTATGTTCTTGAAAGCTTCACAGATCAAGTTTTCACGCTCAAGAGGAGAGCTGACTACTGGCAAGCACAGACGATCAAGGTTGACAGAATAAGAATACCAGCCTTCAACGGAAATGAACCAGCACAGCTCGCTGTAGCAAGTGGTGAAATTGACTGGGGCGGGATAAATTATCCAAGAATTGAAAACATACAGAACAAAGATATAAAGTACTGGTTTCCAGAAGGTAATCCTGTCTTTCTGTTCTTCAACCTTGAGAGGGAGCCATTCAAAAACGCAGCCTTTAGAAAGGCTGTCGCCAAGGCAGTTAACACGGATGAGTTGATAAGAATTGGCATGACGAACTACGCAGTGAAGACAAACCCAGTTGTCATAAAATCTGGTTATTCCTATCTTGTAGATGAGAATTTGAAGAGCAAGTGGTATTCTTTCAATATACAACAGGCAAAGGCGGAACTCGAGTCCCTCGGATTCAAAACGGGTAAAGACGGAGTTCTGGTTGATCAAAGTGGTAAGAGGTTGTCGTATGAATTGATAGTTCCCGCCGGCTGGACAGACTGGATAGCTGTCTCGCAACTTCTGTCTCAGCAGCTCAAGAAGGCAGGCATCGAGTTGAACGTGACACCAATAGACTACGGTGCTTACTTGACAAAGATCAGACAAAAGGACTTTGATGTCGCTGTGAGCTGGGCAAATTATGGCTCAAATCCTTATGTTTTCTTCAACAATTACTTGCACTCTTCCAACGCATATATCGGGAGCAACAGAGGTGGCTGGATAGACAAAGAGACAGATGAGTTGATAGACAAACTTTCACAGACTGCCGATAAAGAAGAGATAATGTCTATAGTATCAAAGATACAGAACATTATATTGGAAAATCTTCCAGCTGTACCGCTTTTCTACAACCCAGTCTGGTTTATTTATTCTACTAAGAACTTTACTGGCTGGCCCAACCAGGACAACGCATTTGTGGAACCAAGAACGACTGGTATGGACAAGATCTACCTCGTGATGCATCTTGAACCCAAATGAGTAATGGTCGGAGGCTACTGCCTCCGACCTTTGGAGGTGTCAGTTTTTGAAGTACATCTCTCAAAAGCTTTTCTTCTTTTTCATAGCCCTCTGGACTGCTCTGACGATGAATTTTCTGATTCCTCGTCTGATGCCAGGAGATCCTGCTGAAAGAATTATGTCTCGTTTCTCTACGGAAATTAATGAGAGTGCCATCGAAGCCTTGAGGATTGCGATAGGTCTTGAAAAGGACAAACCTATACTGACTCAGTACGTCGAGTACATAAAGAACAGTTTTTCGGGTAATTTCGGCATTTCTTATGTGTATTATCCCGTTGCGGTTAAAGATATTCTCGCCTCTTCTCTACCTTGGACCATAGGATTGGTGGGGATCTCGACTTTTGTGAGCTTCTTGATCGGAACCTGGCTGGGTGCGATTGCTGGATTTAGAAGAGACAAGCCAATTGGAACTGTGCTCACCATGATTTCTCTTATGATAAGAGCGTTCCCCTATTTCTGGCTCGCCATGATGTTTCTGTATCTCTTTGGATATGTCTTAAGATGGTTCCCACTCTCCAACGCTTACTCGACGAAAGAGTTTCTGAATGGTTGGAAGTTCGTGGGCAGTGTAATCTACCATGCAATCTTGCCGGGCACAACTCTTGTAGTTGCATCCCTTGGAAGCTGGATTTTGACTATGAGAAACAATATTGTCAGCGTCTTGGCTGAAGATTACATACTTCTTGCCGAGGCTAAGGGACTACCACAAAATGAAATAATGAGCAATTATGCGATGAGGAATGCCATCTTACCAAGTATAACTGCCTTTGGACTGTCTTTGGGCTTCGTTGTTAGTGGTGCACTTCTAACTGAGATCGTTTTTTCCTATCCGGGGGTTGGGTATCAACTGTACAGAGCGGCTGTGAGTCAGGATTATCCTTTGATACAAGCGATCTTCTTTTTTATTTCATTGTCGGTGTTGAGTGCCAATCTGTTGATGGACTTTGTATACATCTTTCTTGATCCAAGGACAAGGGGGTAAGCCTTTGACTCTCAAAGCTTGGACAGGTGTAAGCATAATACTGTTTTTTGTTTCGGTGGCTCTTTTAGCACCGTATTTGGCACCATATGATCCGAACGAGATCGTCAACTTACCTTATGAACAGCCCAGTAGATTGCACTTACTTGGTACAGATCGTTTGGGCAGAGATATCTTTTCACAGCTCATCTATGGTACAAGACTCTCGCTGTTAATCGGGGTACTCACGGGAGTTTTCATGACAACCATCTCGACCTTCATCGGCATGATCTCAGGGTACTACGGTGGTATTGTAGATCGTATACTTTCAACGATAACAGACGTTTTCTTGGTCATACCGGGGATTCCATTGATGATAGTGATCTCCTCGTACATGAGAGTTAGAAGTTTTTGGACAGTGATTCTCGTCATTGCTTTCACCAGTTGGGGTGGTGGTGCGAGGATCGTCAGAGCTCAGATGCTTTCTATTAAAAACAGAGAGTTTGTTCTGGCGGCGAAGACTATAGGAGAGAAGAATTGGAGAATAATCTTTTTTGAGATATTACCCAATATGCTGTCTTTGATAGCTTCGAATTTCTTCAGCGCCGTTCTGTACGCGATAATCGGTGAAGCATCTTTGTCTTTTCTAGGTTTGGGCGATGTGAGCAAGATTTCATGGGGTACGATGCTCTACTGGGCACAGAGTGCGAATGCGTTGCTGAATCGAATGTGGCTTTGGGTTCTCGCCCCAGGTTTGTCGATAGTCATGCTTGGAACTGCCTTTGCGCTTTTGAACTTTTCTCTCGATGAAATGACCAATCCAAGGTTGAGAAGGCGTTAGGGTGATTCAATGGTTGAGATTTTGAGTCTCAAAGCAGGTTATCGATTTAGGAAGAAGAATGTTAAGGCTGTGAGAGATGTCACGCTGACGATCTACGATCGAGATTTTCTTGGTATAGCCGGTGAATCTGGTTGCGGTAAATCTACCTTGGCTTTGGCAATGCTCAAGTTGCTCAAAACTCCAGGTTACATAGAATCTGGCAAGGTCTTGATTGACAAAGTGGATATCTTCAACCTTTCTCAGGAAGAGCTGTCAAAAGTCAGGTGGAAGGAATTTTCCTTTGTTCCCCAGAGTTCGATGAATTCGTTGAACCCCGTCATGAAGATAAGAGACCAGATCGTCGATGTCATAGTCCACCATACAGCTATGAAAATTCAAGAAGCTCACGAGATCGTCTACGAGGTCTTAAGACTCGTTGGGTTACCTTTGCAGTGTGCACACAGTTACCCACATCAACTTTCTGGAGGTATGAGGCAAAGAGTTGTTATAGGAATGGCACTGGCTCTTTCACCAAAGTTCGTAGTCTTCGATGAACCAACTACTGCCTTGGATGTGGTCGTGCAGAGATCAATACTCGAGAAGATCTTTGAATTACAAAAAGAGAAAGGGTTTGCCGCTGTCTTTGTAACGCACGATATTTCACTACTCTTCGAGATATCAAAACATCTGGCTATAATGTACGCAGGTGAAATCGTTGAGTATGGCGATACAAAATCTGTCTACGAGAGACCGTTACATCCATATACGCAAGGACTGATTGAATCTCTGCCAAGCATATCTAAGGAACTGAAGAGCTACAGGAGTATTCCTGGAAAGCCACCAGATCTTTCTGAAGAGATCGAAGGTTGTCCCTTCTACGAAAGATGTCAGTTTAGGAAGGAAATATGTTTAAAAGATCATCCGCGTTCCAAGCAAGTTGAGCAAGGCAGGTGGGTGTCTTGCCATCTGTATTGATTGCAGAAGGGATTGTCAAGAACTTCATTTTGAGAAAAGGCTTCAGGCATTATACGGTACACGCATTAAGAGGGGTCGATCTTTATCTCTTGGAAAGAGAGATAGTTTCGATTGTTGGTGAGAGTGGTTGCGGTAAGACAACTCTTTTGCGAGTGGTTGCGAGAATATACATTCAAGATCAAGGAAGGTTGTTGTTACTTGGCAAGGAGCTTCCAAGAAAGATTAGCAGAAAACAGGAATTGGAGTACAGAAAGATCGTTCAGATGATCTTTCAGGATCCTTTCTCGGCACTCAATCCAGCGAAGAAGGTTGGAAAATTTCTTGAAAGACCACTCGTGATATTCAATCTACCCGATACAAAAGATAGAATAAGAGAAGCACTCAAGGAGGTTGAGTTGCCGGTTGATTGTCTTGAGAAGTATCCGCACGAACTGTCTGGAGGTCAAAGGCAGAGAGTTGTTATCGCGCGATCCATAATAGCAAGACCGAAGATATTGTTGGCAGACGAACCCACTTCGATGCTTGATGTATCGATAAAGGCTTCGATACTCAATTTGTTGTTGCAATTAAGAGAAGATCATGCGATTTCCTTGATTCATGTGACACACGATTTGGCTTCCGCAAAGTACATCTCTGACAGGATAGTTGTCATGTATGCAGGACAGATCGTTGAAGAGGGCAAAGCAGAAGAAGTGGTCGATGAACCTCTTCATCCGTACACCAAACTTTTGAGAGCTGCCGCACCAGATCCAAACAACACTAAGGTGAAAGTTGGACTAACGGGAGAACCACCAAGTTTGGTAAGTCCTCCCGAAGGATGTTCCTTTCTACCAAGATGTCCCTACGCAAAGAAAGAATGTTCGCACTTTTCACAGATTGTTGATTTAAAAGGCAGAAAGGTCAGGTGTATTTTGTACTACTGAAGGCTTAATTTTTTTCCTGGTCTTTGTGTGAATTTTCTTGAATATTGTTCTTTTTCACCGATGGTTCTTCAAAAAACTCACAATTTCTTGTAGATCAGGTAGCTCTTTGATTGGATAAACTTTGACGAAGACAACTTTGCCATTTTCGTCAATTACTATGTTGGCTCTCTCTGAAAAACCATCCTTTTCTCTGAATATGCCGTAGCTTTTCGCAACTTCGCCGTGTGGCCAAAAATCTGAAAGAATTCTTAATTTCACGAGCTTTAGAGCGTCTGCCCACGCTTTCTTGCTCGGCACAGGATCAACGCTCAATCCCAGTGGGATAGTGCCAAGTTCTTCGAGCTGAGCATAAGCCTGTTCCAGGGAAATCATTTGGTTTGCACAAACCGATGTCCATGCCAGTGGATGAAAAGATAGCAGTACCTTCTTGCCCTTCAGCTGAGAGAGTTGAACAAGTTTACCATCTTGGTCCTTGAGCCCAAAATCTGGTGCCAGTGAACCAATTTGCAACATATTACCACCTCCGCTTTGAATCGATCAACTCAGCAACTTTTTGAAGATCATGCCTTCTTTTGAACAGTGGTTCTAAAGAGTCTCTGTAGACTCTCTGGTGTTGTTCAAAGGTTGGTCTTTCATCGACGTAAAACACACCTAAGGGTAAAGGAGATTTTTCCATAGCCCTTTCGAAGGCTTTGGAAAGGTCTTTTTCATCGTGGTCTTTCATGTAATAGGTGTTTTCCTTGAACCATTTGTAGGTGTTGATCTTGTTGAAGGTTACACATGGTTGAAAGATGTCAACAAGCGAAAAGCCTTTGTGCAGAACTGCCCTTTTGATTATCTCCTTTGTTTCTTGAAGATCACCACAGAAAGCTCTTGCCACAAAGGAACATTTCAAAGACAAAGCGACTGCTAGTGGATTGAATGGTTCACTGATTGCACCAGTCACTTGTACGGGCGTGACAAAGCCCTTTTGACTCGTTGGTGAGGCTTGTCCCTTTGTTAGACCATACACCATATTGTTGTGAACGAGCACCGTTATATCGGGATTTCTCCTGATGGCATGTATGAAGTGATTTCCACCCTCACCATAGATGCATCCGTCACCGCTTTCAACAATCACTGTAAGATTTGGGTTTGCTACTTTTATCGCAGTAGCTGCGGGCAAGCTTCTCCCATGTAAGCCGTTGAAATAGTTGCACTTTATGTACTGCGGTGACTTTGCTGCCTGGCCGATTCCAGAGACCAATACAAAGTTTTTTGGTTCTACGTTGAGCTCTTCAAGTGCCATTTTGAGTATGTTGTGAATTGAGTAGTTGCCACACCCAGGACACCACGCAATGTCAACATTTTCAAGATCGAATTTGCTTGACATTAGAGTTCCCCCTTTAGAAACTTTTCAACACTCTCTCTCACTTCTTCTACGTAAAAGGGCAAACCATTGTATTTTGTGAGCGATTTAAAGTTCGTAAAACCAAGCTCCATTTTCAAGAGTTTCCCAAGTTGTGAAGTTGCATTGGATTCTACAATCAGCACTTTTCGTGAACCATTTAGATGTTCAGGTAAATTCGAAGGCAATGGGTAGAGCTGTTGGAGATGAAGAACTGCCACCTTTGTAAGATCCCGAACCGCTTCAAGAACAATCTCTCTGGTGGAACCGAAACAAATGACAAGATATTCACAGTCCTTTTTGCCGATCAGTTCTGCAGGTATTTCGTCGGCAAAATCCTTTAACTTTCTGAGCCTCTTTTCGACCATCTTTTTCCTGGTTTCAAAATCTTCAGTGATCCTTCCGAACTCATCATGTTCATCACTGTCAACACAAACGAATCCTTCACCGTAACCTGGTATGCCTCTTTTGGAGATTCCGTTATCTGTCAACTCATATCGTTTGTAATCGGAAAAGGTTTTCACGACATAACTCGAAGGTTCTTTTATTTCGTCTGTGTACTCAAAGTTGTATATCATATCCATCAAATATTGATCTGTGAGAACAAAGACGGGTACTTGGTATTTATCCGCTATCTCGAAAGCCTTCACTGTACAGGAAAACGCTTGCTGAAGATTACCAGGAGCCAAGATCACTCTTTCGAACTCACCATGACCTGAGAAGAGTGCAAAGAGAAGATCTCCTTGTTCTGTTCTGGTTGGAAGGCCTGTTGCAGGTCCAGGTCTTTGCGCAAGGTGGATCACGATGGGACTCTCTATCATTCCTGCAAGGCTGAGTGCTTCAGTCATGAGTGCAAAACCACCTCCACTGGTCGTGACGAGCGCCCTTGCACCAGCGTACCAAGCTCCTAATGCCATGTTCATAGCCGATATTTCATCTTCTGCTTGTTCAACGATGATGTCAAAGTCTTTTGAATAAGCTGCGAGATTGGTTAGAACACCAGTTGAAGGCGACATCGGGTAAGAAGATACGAAAGTGCAACCTGCAGCGAGGGCCCCTAAGGCAACAGCTTCAGCTCCATTCATGAGCAGATGTCCATTCACCTTTGAATCTCTTTTCAAATCTATTTTGATGGTCATGCCGGTGTCTGAATAAAGATAGTCATGACCGAGCACGGCCGCTCTTTTGTTTTCTTCGCACACCTTGGGTCCTTTGTTGCAGAACCACTTTTCAATCGCGAAAATTACATTTTCCAAGGGAAGTTTCAAAAGGCCACATAACATCCCAAGAACAACTGAATTTGAATACACTTTGTTGCCTGCCTTCGACGCTAACTCTGAAATCGGTACTTGAACAACTTTTGCATCTAAACCATCAACTTGTGCAGATGAGTCGACAAGAACAATCGTATCTTTGTCTATTCGATCTACAACTCTTGTAATGTGTACACTGCCAGGCGAGAGAGAAAAAAGAAGGTCTGCTTTTCTGCGAAATGCCCTTACAGGAGTATCACTAATTCTTATCAAAGTGGAGTTGCTACCACCTCTCACGCGAGACATGTACTCCTTGTATGAAAAAACATTAAGACCATAATTCTTCAAGATCTTTGGGAAAAGGCTTTCGATCGTCTGAATACCTTGACCAGCTTCACCACAGATTAGAACAGAAAGCTCCACAAAAACACCTCCTATGTTTCAAAAAACCCCGGCAGCGCCGGGGTTTCTCCATCACTCAACGGCGATCTTTAAGCTACTTTCCCAAAGTCCATGTATGTTGCAGTATGAAAGTGCAAGGAGTGTTCCAGATTTGTTGAGTTTGACCCAGGTCTTGACAAAGGGTTCTGTGTAGACTTCACCTGTGTTGGGACCTTTCACAGATTCACCGTGTACGTTGAATTCAAAATTACCTATTTCGTAGACATAAGGATCACCATCTGGCTGGAAAAACAGTTTTATCCATTTTATGTGATGCTCTGTCGTATTTGGATGTGGTATTTCTTTACCAACGCAGACTGAAATCTCTGTTTTTTCACCCTTTTTCACCTTCTCAGGAGCTTCTATGACTGGCACGTGCTTTTCTTTCTTGAAATCTTCTGATTTGATGAAATCGGCAAGTTTCATAACCTTCCCTCCTTCACACAGAGAATTCGATATACATCTTCTTTGAAGTTCCGCAAACGGGACATTTTTCTGGTGCTTCATTTTCTACCGTGTGCCCACAGACAGGACAAATGTAGATTTTGCCAGCTGGGTAATCTTCGTTCTTTTCAACAAGAGCCTTCGCCAGTTTGTACATCTCAGCATGAATCTTTTCTGCTTCCCAAGCGTACTTCGTGCTTCTTTCAGCACCTTTCTCTTGCTGAAATTGTGCAACTGTGTTGTAGACTGGATACATTTCGTTGATCTCGAAGGTTTCACCATCGATGCACTGCTGAACGTTGTCCTTCAACTCCTGGTAGATTTTACCCAGTTCTCTGTAATGGTTCCTTGCGTGCACAAACTCCGCATGAGCTATTGCTCTGAAAAGATTGGCAAGTTTTTTTAAACCTTTTCTTTCTGCTTCGTCTGCAAAGATCAGGTACTTCATGTGAGCCATGCTTTCGCCTGCAAAGGCATCTTCCAAAAACTTCTTAGTCATATCTCTCAAGAAAATCACCCCCTATATCTGTTTTAATTATACATCATTTTACCTGTTGGAAATATTCAGAAAGTGCGAGTCTATCAATTTGCAACGGTATCTTATGATTTGCGCAAAGTCCTGAACTATGTCTGTTAAATAAAGGTGATATTGATGGGCTGTAGTTTGTACTTTGAGTTCGTATGAACTACCCGGCTTGGAAATTACCGTATAACAGTGGCGAAATATGCCGTTTTGCAAAGATCAAGTATAATCCTTGAGTGTAGCTACATGATTCGATTCAATAATTGAAAAACCTTTTCTCGTTTCTTCAGAAATAGAGTTTTTGTTAAGTAAACATAAGGTTACCGAGAGACAACGTCACGAAAGTACCGTCTAAATATGTATTAGAAATCGTTTGCTTGAGAAGCATTTTCGTTTGAATATCACGAGATGTGGTTGTATAATTGAAACACCACAGATAGCGGAGCGGTGTAAGTGGAATGGATTCATGTTCCAGTCATGGCAAAAGAAGTATTAGATTACTTTGGTAATTTGAGTGGTGTATTTCTTGATTGTACAGTGGGTGCAGGTGGTCATTCGGAGGCGATTCTAACCAATATTGAAGGCAGCGTGGTCGTGGGTTTAGACGTTGATGACGTTGCACTCAGTTTAGCGAAGCGAAGATTAGCTGAGTTCATGGCCCAGGGAAGATTCTTCATAGCGAAGTCTTCATACGTTGAAGCGAGAGATGTACTAAAGCAGCTCAAAATTTCATCGGTGAGTGCAATATTGATGGACCTTGGCATGTCCACGCTGCAGTTGTCAGATAGCGAGCGTGGTTTTGCATTTTCTACGGACGGACCACTTGATATGCGTATGAATAAGGCTCAAGAGTTCACAGCTTACGATCTTGTGAACTCTTGGACAGAGGAACAATTGCGAAGATTGTTCTTTGAGTACGCTGAGGAAAAACGTTATGCGAGGCGTATCGCTGCTTTTATAGTGAGAAACAGACCTATAAGAAGTACCTTGGAACTTGCAAATGTCGTAGCAAAGGCTTTGCCAGCAGAAGAAAAGAGAGCCCGAAAAAGGCACTTTGCTACAAAGGTTTTCCAAGCGATCAGAATAGCTGTAAACAACGAATTGGAGAATCTGAAAACATTTCTTTCCCGCGCACCGGAGTTGTTAAAAAGTGGCGGGCGCATCGGGGTTATTTCGTTTCATTCTTTGGAAGACAGGATTGTGAAAGAAGCCCTGAGATCAAGCAGTGATCTGGTGGTGCTAACAAAGAAACCTTTGAGACCTTCTCAGGAGGAGGTAAGAGCTAACCCAAAGGCAAGAAGTGCAAAGATGAGAGTAGCGGAGCGAAAGTGAGAGGAGGAGGAGGTTTGGCCCTCGCAAGAGCCAAAGCGAAGCGAAGTTCACAGGTTATCACGCGCACCTTGGTTAAGGACCTGTCGAAGTTGTCTCTCCTGATCTTCTTCATCGGAGCAATAGTTCTGATGTCCTTCCCAATTGTGCAGTTTGCAAGACTCTCTGCTAACTTGTCTCAAGAAAACAGAGTTTTGGAGGCAAAGATCGTTGAACTTCAACAACAGATTCAGCAACTTGAGAACGAACGATCGTTGATCTTCGTCAACTATGAGGTTGTGAGAACAGGAGAGCATGAGAGATAGTGTGTTGGGGTTGCGCGTAAAATTAATACTTCGTACAGCTGGCATCGTCTGCATCCTGATGATTTTATCTTTCTATTTCAGGGGTACTGCGGCGTACTCACCTTCATATTGGAGTGTTCGAATACCAGCATTGCGTGGCAAAATACTTGACAAGAATGGCAGATTCTGTGCTCTTGACGAGATTTTTTATGTTGCCTACCTCGATGTTCGGTTTCTTAAATCTCGCTATTCTGATAGGTTAGACCCGCAACTCACTCTTCTGCTGAGAAATTTCAATCTTTCTGATGATAAGGACGATATCTTGAAAGGATCAGTCAATTTCGTAAAGCTTTCTGAAGACAAAAGCCGTGAATCGATCGTCGCTAAGATTCCCACTTCTCTTATGCCATTTGTGTCCATAGAGATGCAGACAAAAAGAAATCAAGTAAAAGAATATAGTATCGACAGAATCCTCGGCAAGGTCATCGACGGACATGGTATTGGAGGGGTAGAGGAAAAACTTGATGAAGTCCTCTCGAAAAGAAAAGACGGCAAATTTCTGCTCAGATATCAAGGTTTTGTAACCTTGTCACCGAAGATAGAAAGAGTTATCGACCCTGTGGACGGGAAAGATATAAGATTGTCCATAGATATAGATTTACAAAGGATTTGCTTCACAGAGATAAAGAAAGCCGTTGAGGAAAACAAGGCAATAGCCGGTGGAGTAATAGTGATGGAAACAAAGACGGGCAAAATAAGAGCAATCGTCACAACAAGAGATTGGAATGACACCGTTATGGGGTATTTTGAACCTGGATCTGCAATGAAGCCGATTGTCTATTCAATCGCTTTGGAAAACAACGTAGTTGCATTGAACGATACCTTCTATTGTCCCGGTAGCATTAAGCCGGTGGAAGATTTGGACATAACCGTGAGAGACTTAGAGCCTCATGGGAAGGTAGATGTGAGGAAAGCGCTGAGTCTCTCTTGTAATACCGCAACTATTCTTATTGCCAGAAAGATCAAAGAACAACTCGGTGATTTTCAGTTCTATGACTGGCTCAGAAAATTCGGTCTTGGTGAGAAGACCAACATCGAGCTGGCAGGCGAAATTCCCGGAGTTTTGAGAAAACCAGAGGAATGGTCAAAGATTGACTTTGCTATGGTTTCAATAGGACATGGCATAGGAACACCCGCCTTGCAGTTTCTTGCCGCTTTCAACACGATTGCCAACAAAGGCGAATATGTCTCCCCGTCAATCTTAGAAGACAGCATCGTGACTAAGAAAAGAGTCATAAGTGAAAAGACAGCCGAAGAGGTTTCAAGGATGCTCCGTGCTGTTGTCGAGGAGGGAACGGGAATCAGAGCACAGGTTCCTGGACTCAATGTTGCTGGTAAGACAGGTACAGCACAAAAGATTGCTGCGGGGGAAGGGAAGTATTTCTCTATTTTCGTGGGTTTCTTCCCGTATGAAGACCCACAGTACACGATGATCGTTTATCTTGATGAACCCTCAGCGGAGAAATACCTTGCCGGTGAAGTAGCTGCCCCTGTTTTTTCGAAGATCGTTGCGAGGATGAAAGAGCTTTCCAAGGAATATCTGATCAGCTATCCGAAGAACATGATTCCAAATTTGAAGGGAATGAGTTTGAAAGACGCACTTTTTATTCTGAACGATATTGGTGTCAAGGACATACAAATAAGAGGAACTGGGCTTGTGATAGAGCAGTATCCTGAGCCTGGTTCTACCGATCTGAGTAGAGTTCTTTTGATTCTACAATGATCTTGACCGTTGATCCCCCTTGATGATATAATTTACTGGCATTGGGAGGTCGTCTAATGGTAGGACAGCGGACTCTGGATCCGCCGGTGGAGGTTCGAGTCCTCCCCTCCCAGCCAGAGTTGCAGGCGAGAGCCTGCTTTTTTTCTTGTAACGTGATATAATTTTCAGTGCAAGATATGGCTGAGGAGGTCAGAGAATGAAACAAACCATCAGAATGCAGGAAAAGAACCTGAGTGTTTACGAATGTACCTTTGACAAGAGTGAGGTCTTGGAGGCAGAAGAAGATGCCGTAAAGAAGGTGGCAGATAGAGTTGAGATACCGGGCTTCAGAAAGGGTAAAGCTCCAAAGTTTCTGATCAGGACACGTTACCCAGAAACGATAAAATCTGAAATACTGGAAATACTCTGGCAGAAAGCTCTAAGAGAAATAGACGATGATGAGAGTTTATTTCTACCCCCGATTCTTGAGGACTTTGAGATTAAAGACGATGGCGCTACACTGGTCTTACAAGTTCACAGAAAGCCAGAAGTTGTACTGAAGCCTTTTGAGGAATTTGAGTTGAAAAAACTTGATAAACCTTCCATTCTTGAGAGTTATGTAGACAGAAGACTCAAGGAGTTGCAAGAGTTTCATGCGATATTAGAGCCAAAGGATGGAGCTGCTGAGTACGGAGACATGGTAAGGGTGAAGATGACTGTAACGACAAGCGGGAAAACCATAATGGACGAGAAGAGCAGTGAATACGTTTTGTACAAAGAAGATGACAGACCTGTGGTGACGGAATTGATCGGCAAAAAGGCTGGAGATGTAGTTGAATTTGACAGAGATTTTGGAAACGAAAAGGTCTATCACTACAAGATCGTCGTCGAACAGGTGAATAAGAGAAGATTGCTCGATATCTCAGATGAACTCGCAAAGACAGTTAGCGCCGAATATGAAACGCTGCAGCAGTTAAAAGAAGCATTGGAAAAAGAGGGAAGTGAACTGTACGAAAAAGACATGAAAGAATTTTTGCAAAACCAAGTAATCGATATCTTGACGAGCGAAGCAGAAGTTCTCATATCCGAGAGTACTCTAAGAGAATTAGTGGAACGGGCTTTTGAAAAGATAAATTCAGACAAGGAAGAATATGAAAAATTGCTCAAAGACCATGAGAACGACCCAGAAAAACTAAGAGAAGCTCTGAAGAACTATTACCTGACAGATCTTAAGAGAAATCTTTCCATAGAAAAAGTGGCAAGAGAAAACGATTTGAAGGTATCTGATGAAGAAGTCGAGGCTCAGGCAGAAGAGTTGGCAGTAGCATGGGGTATTTCCACCGAAAGAGCCAAATCGATCCTCAGATCAAGACGTGATGTATCTGAAGACGTACGTTGGGAACTGCTGAAAAGAAAGGTGGCAGATCTGATCCTCGAAAAGGCGAAGATAGTCGAAGTGAAGCCAGAGGAATTGCAGAAGGAGGCGCAGAAGAGTGAAGATAAATGATCAACTCATTCCAACAGTTATAGAGACAACAGGCAGATATGAGCGTGCTTATGACATATACTCGAGGTTGTTGAAAGACAGGATAGTCTTTTTGGGTTATCCAATAGACGATCACACCGCAAATCTCGTTGTAGCGCAGCTCTTGTTTCTTGAAGCAGAGGATCCTGACAAGGACATACAGCTGTACATAAACAGTCCTGGTGGATCGGTCACAGCTGGCCTTGCCATCTATGACACTATGCAGTACGTGAAGTGCGATGTTGTGACAATCTGTGTAGGTCAGGCTGCCTCGATGGCTGCCGTGTTGCTCACGAGTGGTAGTAAGGGCAAACGCTTTGCCTTGCCAAATGCGAGGATAATGCTTCATCAACCGCTGGGCGGCGCCGAAGGTCCAGTAAAAGATGTGGAGATAATAACGAAAGAGCTCCTACGCATAAAGAACTTGATAAACACAATTCTCAGCGAGAAAACCGGACAACCACTTGAGAGGATCGAAAGAGACACAGACAGAGACTTCTTCATGGATGCCTACGAAGCGCTTAACTATGGCTTGATAGATAGGGTGATCGAACCAAAGAGAAGGTGAGTCAATGAAACTCACGCCGATGATGCAACAGTACACACAAATTAAATCGAAGTACAAAGATGCAGTCTTACTCTTCCGCCTCGGTGATTTCTACGAGGCGTTTTTTGAAGACGCTCACTTGGTTTCGAAGGTGCTGGACTTGGTTTTGACTCATCGACAAGGTGCACCCATGGCAGGTGTACCCTATCATGCTCTGAATCTCTACCTAAGGCGACTTGTACAGGCTGGTTACAAGGTCGCGATTTGTGATCAATTGGAAGATCCTGCCACGGCAAAGGGACTTGTGAAGAGAGAGGTTACGAGGATAGTCACGCCAGGTACAGTCTTAGAGGATGAATTGCTCGAGCAAGATTCAAGCAACTATCTTGTTGCGATCTGTAAATCTGTCAAGTATACCATTGCTGGAGTTGATGTTTCTACCGGAGAAAGTTTTGTGGCCTCTTTCGACGATCTGCAGCTGGTTGTAGATTTTCTTGAGTCGATAAAGGTCTCTCAGATATTGTGTGAACCGATCTTAAAAAAAGAATTGGAAGTAAACATCAACTCAGTAATGATAGAACCTTTTTCAGACTGGCATATGAGTGAAATCAATCTTGAAAGAGACGTTGCAGAGACTTTTAACATATCTACCGTAGATCATCTTGAATTAGGTGAACATTTGCGTGTCTTTGGTGCGTTGGTCAGATACCTTCGCTTTACACTGATGGCAAATGACCTCTTTTTGAAACCACCAAAGATTCTCAGAGATCAATCATATGTCTTTCTCGATGCATCAACTGTGGATCATCTGGGATTGTTTTCAGAGGAAAAGGGTAAAAGCCTTTTCGATGTTCTCAATCTCACAAAAACTTCAATGGGTGCAAGATTGCTGAAAAGTTGGATTTTACAGCCACTCAGAGATTTGGAAAGGATAACTGAACGATTTGACAGAGTTGAAGCATTTTTCAACGACAAATTGTTGCTCAACGAGATCAGAGAGTATTTGCATGCCGTGAAAGATATCCAGAGAATTGCCAGCAGAATTCGCTACAAGAAAGCCTCACCAAAGGACCTTGTGGCTCTACGGTCGACTCTATCGGTTTGTCCATATATAAGAGAAGTGCTTTTGACCAACGAATATTTCTCACAGACAGCGCAGATAGATTGCCATGAGGAGCTCTATGAAGAGTTGTCCAAAGCATTAGAAGAGAATCCTTCTAACACACTCGGTGAGGGTAAAGTGATCAAAGCTGGGTATGATAAAGAACTCGATGATCTGAGAGAACTTGTCTATCACTCTGAAGAGTTCTTGAAGAACTTTGAAATAGAGGAAAGAGAAAGAACGAATATACCGAATTTGAAGGTCGGTTACAACTCGGTATTTGGCTATTATATAGAAGTGACAAAATCACATCTATCAAAGGTTCCAAATCACTATGTGAGAAAACAGACCCTTGTGAACGCGGAGAGGTTCATCACGGAGCAGCTTAAGGATTTTGAAGAAAGGATGCTGACAGCAAAAGACAGACTTGAAAAGCGCGAAAAGGAACTCTACGAGAAACTATGCGACAGAGTATCTGAAAGAACAGATTCTATTATGAAGCTCGCTGACTTTCTTGCAAATGTAGATGTTCTTTCAACTTTGGCTTATGTCGCTGTCCAAAACGGTTATGTCAGGCCAAAGTTTCAGTTTGATGGTACGGTTTTACTAAAAAACTCGAGACATCCAGTTGTAGAAAAACTCGTGGACAGTTTTGTGCCGAACGATCTGTACATGGATCGCTCGAAGAGTTTTGTAATACTCACAGGACCAAACATGAGTGGAAAATCCACCTTCATTCGTCAGGTGGCTTTGATCGCTCTTATGGCACAGATGGGTAGTTTTGTTCCCGCTCAAGAGGCTATCCTACCCATCTTTGACAGGATTTTCGTGAAGATGGGTGTCCGTGATGACATAGCTTCCGGTAAGAGCACCTTCTTGGTTGAGATGAACGAGGTTGCCAAGATAATTCATCAAGCAACAAAAGACAGTTTGGTGGTACTAGACGAAGTTGGCAGAGGAACGAGTACCTTTGATGGAATAAGCATTGCCTGGGCAGTTTCTGAATACATACACAACCAGATAGGATGTAAGTGCATCTTCGCAACGCATTTCACGGAGTTAACTGAGTTAGCGAAAATGTACGATGGAATCGAGAATAAGACAATAGAGGTATTAGAAGACAGATCAAAGGTTGTCTTTTTGCACAAAGTGACTGATGGTGTAGCAGACAAGAGCTATGGCATAGAGGTTGCCGCAATAGCTGGTCTGCCCGAAGATGTGGTTCAGAGGGCTAAAGAAGTACTCGATGTGATAGCGACCAAGAGTGAACTAGAGGACAAGCTGAGGGTGGTGAGTTCAGAACGATTCAAGAAATTGAAGCGAAAGAAGGTGCACCCCGATCAAGCGGCTTTGTGGTGAGTTGCCCATACTGCATCTCACACATCTCAATGCCGATGCAGACAGTTTTGCAAGCGCGTACTGGGGTTACAGAGTCTTCGGCGGGGGGCTATATGTTCACAACCCAGATTCAACTGTGGTCAATTTGATGAAGAAATTGGGCGTGCAGAACGTTATGCCATCACGAATTCACTCTTTCTACATCTACGACACCTCTAACCCCAAAAAGATTCCACTGACTGTTTACAACTATAGAATCTTTGATCATCATGTGAACAACTGCGCTGAATTTGTTGAAAAGGCAACTTTTGCATACATAAGGCAGAGAACAGCGAATGTCATGAATCTCTACGATCTGAGTAAAGAGTTCGAATTAGACGAAGATGTACTCTTTGCCTTCGCAGTGGCTCTTGTTACAGATACAGGTTTTCTGAAAGCAGCTCGCTCAGAGGAAATACAATACCTCGGTAAGTTTCTAAACAACCACGTACTTGAAGATGTATTTGAGATAGTTTTGGCTGACAAAATCAACAGCCACCAAAAGTTCATTGATATCTTGTCGACCATGGAGATAGTGGGAATGGAATCTGAGATAGGTATAGTCCAATGTGACAATGACGATGAGTTTCTCTGCGTAGTTGATCTTTTGATGTTGCCGCTGGATCTTTCGATAATCATCGGGAAACTTCCGTGGGGAATTTGGGTTTACTGCAGAAAAAAGTTGGTGCAGAAGGTTTATCAGGGGGTTTTATCGAAGTTTCAAGATAGAGAGGCCGGTAAACTCTACGGTTTTTACGACGTTAGATTGATTGTTGAACTTCTGACAGATCTGTAAACTGTCTCCATGAAAACTCATTTACTTCTAACAGCTTTTCTGCCTTACAGAACTGTGCATGCACCGTGTTGGTTTGTCAGTTAGTTGAACTTTAAAGATGATTTGTAGGACTAAAATATGAAATATGTGATACAATAAAAATGTAAAAGATCTATGCTATTGAAACAGTGTTTTAAGAGATAACTTCGGGAGGATTAAACTGTGACACGCGAAGATTTGATGAAAATCGTTGGCGAGAGGATCAGCAAATGTACAGCATGTCCTTTGTATGCAACACGAACTAATACAGTTGTTGGTGAAGGCAGTTTATACACTCCAATAATGTTTGTTGGCGAAGGTCCTGGTGAGGAAGAAGACAAAACAGGCAGGCCATTTGTTGGCAAAGCAGGACAATTGTTGACAAAGATCCTTGAATCGGTTGATATCAAACGCGAAGATGTCTACATATGCAATGTGGTAAAGTGCAGGCCCCCGGAGAACAGGACACCAAAACAAGAAGAGCAGAAAGCATGTGGTCACTTTCTGTTCGCCCAGATCATGATTGTAGATCCGGTCGTAATAGTTCCACTCGGCAGTACTGCACTGTCTTTTTTTCTGAACCAGAATCTCTCAATTAGCGAATACAGGGGTAAAGAGATAGATTGGAAAGGTGGAAAGAAACTCTTTCCAATGTTCCACCCGAGTTTCTTGCTGAGGAATCCTTCAAAGGAAAAAGGTTCGCCGAAGGATCTCACTTGGCAGGATATCAAGAAAGTGAAGGCATTTTTCGAACAGTACAAAGGGAGGTAAGACTATGGCAAGGGGTAGAAAGAAGATTCTAACGCCAGCTCTTGAGGATTACTTAACCATCATCTACGAAATTCAGCAAAAACAACCAGCCGCGAGAATTAGCACAATTGCTCGTAAGGTGGGTGTGAGTCTTCCAAGCGTGACAAACGCAGTTAGGCGTTTGGCAGATCTTGGTTACGTGGAATACGAAAAGTATGGGCTCATAGTACTCACAAACAAAGGCAAAAGAAAGGCTCAAATCATGCGAATTCTGCAACAGAGGATCTGCAATTTCTTCTACTATGTGCTCGGAGTTCCAACAGATGTTTCTGAAAAAATCGCAAAGCACTTATCACATTATCTAACAGCTCGGGCAAGAGAGAGAGTAAAGGAATTCTACAAACTCATTATCGACTTCGATACCTCAAAAGGAGAAGAACTGAGAAAGTTCATTGAGGAGAGTAGAAAACTCATCAATGTTGAGCAGCTTCCAAAAGAGGTACTGGAGGATATCCATGGTCCGGAGGTAGAGGAAGAAGAGGGTGAATGATCGTGCCAAACACTCTTGTCACAGGCGGAGCAGGTTTCATAGGCTCACATTTAGTTGATACTCTGATTCAAGAAGGGCACAAGGTGGTTGTGATCGACAATCTTTCCAACGGGAAGATAGAGAACCTCAATCGAAATGCCTTGTTCTACCAACAAAGTGTGGAAGACGAAGAGATGATGGAACGCATATTCATGTTGCACAAGTTTGACTTTGTATTTCACCTTGCGGCACAGGCAAGTGTCAGTATTTCTGTTAGAGAACCGACGAATGATGCGAAGACGAACATACTTGGTAGCCTAGTTCTTCTGGAAAAATCTGTGAAGTACAAAGTCAAGAAATTCGTCTTCTCCTCCACCGGTGGAGCCATTTATGGTGATGGTGTACCGACACCGACCAATGAGTTGACTGTTCCCAATCCCGTATCTCCATACGGAATAGCGAAAAGATCGATCGAGATGTACCTTGAGTTCTACAGAAAAGAAAAGAATTTAGACTATGTTGCGCTCAGATACGGCAACGTCTATGGACCAAGACAGGATCCAAACGGTGAAGCCGGTGTTGTGGCGATTTTCTCTTCAAGAATGCTGAAAAACGATGAAGTCAACATCTTCGGCGATGGTGAGTACGTGAGAGATTATGTTTATGTGAAAGATGTCGTTCGAGCCAATCTGCTTGCCCTGAAAGAAGGCGTTACAGGGATATTCAACATAGGCACCGGTGTGGGTACTTCAGTGAATGAATTGTTCAGGTTACTCGCACAGATAACTGGTTATCAAAAGCAGCCAATATACCGTGAACCAAGGAAAGGTGACATAAGAAAGAGCATTCTCGACGCATCTAAGGCAAATGTAGAATTGAACTGGTTCCCACAAACAGCACTTGCCGAAGGTCTTGCGTTGACCGTTGAGTTTTTTAGACCGTGACGGGTAGAGTTCCTACCCGTCATTTGGAGGTTTTAGATGTTTGATTCTCAAATTGAAGAACAAGTTCCCCTTGCAGAAAGAGTGAGGCCAAAGAGCCTCGATGATTTGGTTGGCCAACAACATGTTATGGGCAAAGAAGGAGTACTACGCAAAGCCCTTGAAAAGGGCACTGTGTTTTCCTGCATACTCTATGGACCTCCTGGATGCGGCAAGAGCTCTATAGCTGAACTGATTAGAAAATACGTCAACGCGGAATTCTATTCTTTCAGCGGGGCACTTCATGGAGCGAACGAGATCAAGCAGGCTATGAACAGGGCTCAAGAGATGAAAAGATATGGCAAACAGACGGTGATCTTCATAGATGAGATACACCGTCTGAGCAAAGCTCAGCAGGATCTATTGCTCTCAAAAGTTGAAGACGGAACTATAACTTTGATTGGTGCAACGACAGAAAACCCATCTTTCGAGGTTATTCCACCTCTTCTCTCAAGGTGCAGGGTGATCTTTCTAAAACCACTTTCAAATGAAGAACTGATCAAGATCATGAAAAGGGCATTGGTGGTTGATCAAAGAGTCGCGAGTTATGGTGTTTCGGTCACCGACGAAGTCCTCCAGGCGATAGCACAACTGTCTCAGGGTGATGCGCGTTTTGCTCTGAACACACTTGAAATAGCCGTTGAAACCGCAAAAACAACGAATGAGAAAGTGCTGGATTTGAAAACTTTACAGACAAGCACGAGTTACAAGCCTCAGGGTTACAGAAAAGAAGAACACTATGATTTCGCCTCTGCGTTCATAAAGAGTCTTCGTGGTAGCGATCCAGACGCCGCGCTGTACTACATGGCAAGAATGATAGAATCGGGTGAAGATCCGATGTTCATTGCAAGAAGAATGATAATACTCGCAAGCGAGGATATTGGTCTTGCAGAACCAATGGCACTTCTTGTCGCCACATCTGCTGCACAGGCTGTAGAGTATGTGGGGCTACCCGAATGCATCTTGAATTTGGCACAAGCTGTAATCTATCTTGCCGCTGCTCCAAAGAGTAATTCAGTTTACTTGGCTGTTGAAAAAGCAAGAAAGATCGCTAAGGAATCTGCGGCTGTTCAAGTACCGTTGTTTCTCAGAAATCCGGTCACGAAATTGATGAAAGACTCAGGATACGGCGATGGGTACATCTACCCGCATGAAGCTGGGGGCTTCGTGAAAAGAAGTTATATGCCTCAAGAACTGAAAAAAATCAAAATCTACATACCCAAGGAAATCGGAAAGGAAGTAAACATAAAAAAGAAGCTTGAAGAGCTTTGGGGCAAGGAGAAATATTCACAGGAGGAAGAAAAATGAAAAGAATTTCTTCATTCAACTGTATTTATGCCTTTTCGCCTGCGACGAAACCTGTTGAATCTGTTGACA
Source organism: Pseudothermotoga sp. U03pept (assembly GCF_051235805.1). NCBI lineage: Bacteria > Thermotogati > Thermotogota > Thermotogae > Thermotogales > Thermotogaceae > Pseudothermotoga > Pseudothermotoga sp. U03pept. The sequence continues at coordinate 380,824 of NZ_JBPNXV010000001.1, forward strand.
GTGGTGACGTATTGATCTTTGAAACGCTCGATGCACTTGGTGGACAGATAAAAACCGAAGACGACACAACACAGATAGACTTTTCAAAGGTTAATCCAGCCACAGGTCCAGTTTTCATCTTCGGTGCAAAGCCCGGAAAGGCCTTGAAAATCAAAGTTCTGGAAATAGAGATAGACACTAAAGGTGTCATTGTTGCAGAAGAAGGCTTCGGAGTCATTCCCGAGATGGTAAAGGGTTTCGTGGCTAAAATTTTGGATATCAAGAACAACCTCGTTTATTTCGATGGTTTGAAAATACCGATTAACCCAATGATTGGTGTGATCGGTGTTGCCCCAGAAGTAGATGAATTTCCGACTGGAACTGCTCATAGACACGGGGGAAACATGGACACCAAGTACATAAGAGAGGGAAGTACAATCTATTTGCCGATCTTTCAAGAAGGTGCACTCTTGGCGCTTGGTGATGTTCACGCTTTGATGGCAGATGGGGAGGTCTGCGTTTCTGCATGCGAAGTCACCGCGAAAGTAACTGTAAAAGTGGATGTTGTGGATTGGCAGATCAAATGGCCCATTGTGGAGACAAATGATGGCTACTTCATAATCGTATCACTACCAGATATCAACGAGGCTTTCAAAGAGGCAACCTTAGAAGCAGTGAGAATTCTGAGTGAAAGACTTAATATTCCAGTGAAATCAGCCTACATGTTGGCAAGTCTTGTGGTAGACATTCAAGTGAGTCAGCTTGTAGATCCTAACAAAACAGTTAGAGCCTTTATACCGAAAACTGTTCTTGCGTGATCTTGTGCAAAAAAGAAATGCGTGGCATTCGCCGCGCTCAGTCTTTGGCAGTCGATTAGAATTTTAGATTTCTTGTCTGCCGTTGGGAATCTTAACCGGTGTCAATCCCTAAGACAAAAAGATTCAATCTCAACCTTTGAAGATAGGAAAGCAATATTGATCATCTGTGAATCTGACTGATTTTGAGTCGAGGTTCTTGTCAAACTCCTTTGTTTAGCAGGTTCTTAAAGTGCTTTGGATTGAACTAATTCATGTAGAGACTTTTTCGAAGATCCACGAATTAACTATACTCGCCGTTGATGCAGAAAGTGAAAAAGTATAGATTTCCATGAAAACCTCAAAGATCATCAATTGCCAAAGAATCTTGTAAAATGACCCAACAGGGTAGATCTATCCCAACATACGATTCAGGGTGTACCAAAATCTTGGTTGGCGCCTTCCACTGTATAATATACGAAAGTGAAAAGATTCACACTTATCTTTGAGGCAGACCAACAGATAATCTCGAACGATTTTTCCGTTGTTTTCATTTATGCAAGCTCAAAACAGAACTTAGTCTCAGCTAATTTAGGTTATCACAATAGCGATGGGGGGTGCTTTTTCTTGCAACATGGTTTGAAGCATCTTAAAAAGTCTTCTGAGTATCCTTTGTGAGATTTGCTGTGAACTGTGGAATTCTGTTGATTCTACCACTTGAATAATTAGAAGTTTATGGTAAGATACTTAATAGTGTCGGGGCGTAGCGCAGACGGCTTAGCGCGCCTGCCTTGGGAGCAGGAGGTCGCTGGTTCAAGTCCAGTCGCCCCGACCATTTTTTATTTCCCCAATTCTTTTCATCTGCCAACCCTATAACGTAGCAATGCCAGCTTGGTCATATTTGTGTAAATGGAGATTATTCTAAACTTTACAGAAAATAGTATATATTAAGTGTATAGTTGTACACTTATACAGTAAAAGAGATGAGGTGTTAAGAATGAATATTGAAAATATCTTCAAAGCACTGTCTTGCAGGTGGAGAATAGAAATTGTAAAGCAAATTGCCGGGCAGGATGTGTGCATCTGCGATCTTGAGGCAATGAATCACCTTGATAGAACGACGATCTCCAGACACATTTCAGTTCTGCTTAGCGCAGGCATAATAGATTTTCAGAAAGATGGGCAGCGAAAGAGATTGCTTTTGAGAGATAAAAGGATCATCGATTTAATCGAGATTGCAGAAAAAATCTGTGAGGAGGTGCGATAGTGGCAAAGAATTGGTATCCAGTGATTGATTACGACAAGTGTACTGGCTGTTTGACATGTTCCAACTTTTGCCCGCACGGGGTCTACACAGTAGACAATGGAAAACCAAAGGTGACCAACCCAATGGAATGTGTGGAGTTCTGCAGAGGCTGTCAAAAACTGTGTGAATATGGTGCGATTAGCTATTACTCGGAGGTGAAAAGTCATGGGTAAAAAGGGACTGCTATTGTGTGTATGTCAAGGTACTTGCCCATCTTTTAAACAGATGGACATCTTTGAAGTGCTCAACACCATTAGAAGGGAAAAGTTAGTTGACTTCGTTGTACTTCATCCTCAACTTTGTGCAGAAGATGGAGATGAGTACTTAAGCACGTTAACGAAGAACAGTGATATTGAAAAGCTCTATGTAGCGGGTTGCGACCCAGCTATGCAGAAAAAGATGTACAGAGACGCATTCGAGACTTCTGGTTTTGATAGATCAAAACACGTTGGTGTCGATATACGCAACATGAACACCGAACAGGCTGTCGAGGCAATTAGAAATCTGATCATGAAGGATTAAACACAGGGCTCTGCCCTGTGTTATCATTTTTCTGGGTGACCACTGTGTGTAGAATGATAGGATTTTCTTTCAAAGACGAAAGACCGGTAGATGAGTTTTTTGTTCATCTTCAGCGTATGGCAAAGAATGGTAAGCATGCGCCGCACAACCATGGTTGGGGAATCTACGCTTTGAACGGCGAAGATGTTGTCTACCACAGGTCGGAAAAAGCTGCTTTTGATGATACTTTCCCCTCTGTAAAATTGAAGGTAGGCATAATTCATGCAAGAAAGGCTTCTGAGAACTTGCCGGTAACGATACTGCAAATTCATCCTTTCATCGATGGTTGTGGAAAAGCCTTTTGCCACAACGGAACTATAAAGGATATACCGTTTCATTTCATTGAGAGCGACACTTATTCTTATTTCTCAAAGCTCAGGCAGTTCAGTTCTTACGAGGAACTCAGGGAAAGGATAGCCCACATAGCCAAGAATTATAGTTACACGAGTATGAATTTCTTGATGATCAACAGGGATGAATTGATCGTCTATTGTGGTTACAGTACAAATGAAGATTACTATACACTTTGGTACAGCAACGATGAAGGTTTTGTCGTATGCTCAGAACCGATGAACGGCGATTATTTTCCGATGGCAAATCAAACGATCTTCGTAGTGAGATATGGTGAGATAGTGAAAACACTGACTGTCTAACCTCAAAATACAAAAATCTTCTCAGAGTTCTCAGACTTCTCGACAAGACCAGCCATTAAGTTCTGCAAAGCCACAGATACTCAATATTCTCGAGGCAGCTGCAATTTCACAAGGGGGGATTCACATGAAAGAAAGGCATTTCTGCCTTGTCTTTACTTGTATGTTGTTGCTCTTCATCATTTTCTCTTGCGCTGTACCTCAAGAAGAAGACCCGATGAAGCAGGCTGCGATGAGTATTGCTGATCAACTTGGCTTACCAGAAACAAGCCAGTCGACCGATGACAGATTCATAATCTTCTACGCGGCAGAACTAAAGAGTGGTGACATTGTCTCTGAAGGTTCTCCATTCAAAAGTCTACAAAAGCCCGCGGCAGGCGAAGAGAAATGGCTTTTTGTGCTCGATAAACACCCTCTTGCAAAGCTCGCACACGAAGTTGTTTATATCTATCTGAATGAAGATTTTGAAATCGTTACACAGGAAGATGCCGAATGGATGCCTTTTCTCAACGATCAACCGCTCTTCCTTGGCGATATCTACCATCCTTCGTTTTCGCAGATCAAATGGAAGAATTTCGAATTGAGTGTATCTGAAACGATTGTCGCCTCAGAGCTCGTGGTGAGTGTACCGAACAACTGTGCATTGGTAGTCAACGGCAACAATCCTGAGCGATATATAGATGCTGGCATCTCGAAGGACAAGGAACACATGGAGCAGTTCTTCAAGCAGTTTTATGGTGAAGTTGCTGTGAGAGCACTTGAGTATCCAGACAATTCAAAAGAAGATTTTGAAAACGCAGTTGACGCACTCATCAAAGGTGGTGCTACACGTTTAATAATCTATATCTCGTCTCATGGTAGTAAGAATCAGTTGGTCATGGGAAACAGTCGTTTGACCGTTGATGACCTGTACGGGATACTTTCCAACTATCTTGGAGTAAAGTTTTATGTGATCATCGATGCGTGCTACTCAGGAAGCTTTGTTGATGGTCTCTGTTACGATGGTTTAGGAAATTTGCTAACGATAATGACTGCAACAGATAGTGATCGTCTGGCTTATGGCGATTGTGACGGCAAGAAAGATCCAAATCCCGAAGATTCCGGTGGAGAATGGACTAGCGGGTTTTACGAGACTTTGGTTTCTTACACCTCTTCCCAAGTAGCTTGGGGGTTTATAGAATACATAGCACAAATTCATTACGTTGAACTTGAGCAAGTTCTGTACAAGGTAGCTTTCGACAGGGCATGGGAACTTGATTGTGCTCGCATCTCGTGGCGCACTGTTCCGCAGTACTGCGGTTGGACCCCAACCGGTAAACGGGCTCATAGTGCGTTTGAGGAGAAATGATCTGATTGAGGCATCTGAAGAGGAGCGTATCTTTGTCTACTTTATCCTCAGAGAGTTCAAAACTACGGTGATGGAACTCAGAACCATAGCGATTTCAGCAACCAAGGGGTGCAAGAGTCCCGCCATTGCACTTGGTATAGCTATGATGTTGTAGAAAAATGCCCAGAAAAGATTTTGCCTAATCACTGTAAAGGTTTTCTTTGATATCTCTATTGCATCGGACACTTTGGATATGCCGCCTTTCTTAATTATTATGTCTGCACTGTCGATAGCCAAATCTGTTCCGCTGCCAACAGCTATCCCAACGTCTGCCCCTTTCAGTGCGCCTGCGTCGTTCATACCATCGCCAACCATGACAACCCTAAAACCCTCGGCTTGGAATCTTCTCACGATGTCCAACTTGTCTTGTGGCTTGACATTCGAATAGACCTTCTGTATACCAACCTTTTTGGCAACAGCTACTGCCACTGTGTGATTGTCCCCGGTCAACATGATTGGTTCTATTCCCATTGCTTTGAGTTTGTTTATTGCCTCTTGTGCATCTTCACGCAAGGTATCTTCTATGGCAAGAAAGCTTATAGTTTCATCGTTCATTCTGACTTCGACTACTGTTTTCCCATCTTTGTAAAAGGTTTCATAGGCACTCGTATTCACTGGCTTTCCAACAAAGTAAAGATTTTCACCAACTCTTGCTTTGACTCCTTCACCTGGGATTTCCTCTATCTCCTTGATCTCAAAATGCTCTTTGACCGCAGAAGATATTGCCTTGGCGAGAGGATGACTGGAGTTTCTCTCTATACTCGCAACTGTTTTCAAGGTATGTTCATCTAAGTTGTGTTGCACCACCGTTGGTTCACCTTTGGTAATGGTGCCAGTCTTGTCCATGAGTGCTACTTTTACGTCTTTGCATGTTTGAATCGCCTCTGCGTTTCTTATCAACAATCCTCTTTTAGCCGCAAGTCCTGTTCCGGCAACGAGAGCCATAGGAATTGCGAGTCCAAGAGCACAAGGGCAGGCTATGACTATCGTTGCAACAAAGACAAAGACAGCAAAACTAATAGGTTCAGTTGTGTTCATAATCCACGGGATGAAGCTACTCACTTGATTGAGGAATGGCGTAAACCTGTGAAAATTGAGGTACCATATGAATGAGCTTATGATCGCCAAAAAGATAATCACTGGAACAAACCACATGGTAATTCTGTCAGCGAGCGCTTGAATAGGTATCTTTGAACCCTGAGTTTGCTGGACCAAGTTTATCATTTGTGAGAGAAAACTGTCTTCGCCAACCTTTGTTACTTCAATCCTGAGTGGACTTGTCAAATTCAATGAACCACCTATGACTTCGTCGTTCGCTTTTTTGTGAACGGGTATTGATTCTCCACTTATCACTGATTCATCAACTGAAGAAGATCCACCAACCACTAAACCATCTGCGGGTATTCTTTCAGAGGGAAGAACTGATATGTTCAAACCTTCTTTGATTGCTTCCACAGGTACCATGATTTCACCCTTTTCAGTGATAACACGTGCTTCTTTCGCCTGAAGTTTCAAAAGGGCTTTGATCTCTTTACTCGCACGATCTCTGAGATGAGATTCGATGAACCTCCCCGTTATGTGAAAAGCTACGATCATTGCTCCAATAGTGCCAAATGACACGATTGGGACTCTAACAGCTTCCAGAACAGCAGTGAACCACGAAACAACAGAGCCCAAGAATATGAGCGTGTCCATGTTAGTGTGCTTGTGTGTCAGAGCTATCCAAGCACCTTTTATTGTGTCTCTCGCAGCGTAGAAAATCACAAAACCGCCTAAAAAGATCTCGAACCAGACGAGATAACTGAAGTGGTTGAAAAACATGTGCCACAACATCATCACGGCGAGAGGTATAGTTGCGAACCACGCCAGCATCAAATTTCTCTTGGCATTCGCATACCTTTTCTTCTCGATCTCTTCAACAGGTTCTGTTGATATACCATAACCAACTTGCTCGACAGTTGCTCTTATCACCTCTATGGGGATCTCTTTTTCTGCAACAATGAAACCCGTTGAAGTAGCCAGGTTAACGGCAGCAAATTCAACGCCTTCAATTCTGTTGAGAGCCTTTTCAACAGTTCTCGCACACGTTGCACAAGTCATACCAGTGACAACAAAGGACTTTTTTATCTGTTCCATATAATCACCTCTTGAATAGTGGACAGACATGGTCTCAATTTAAATTATAGATCTTTGAAAAGAGCTTTCACACCGGCACGTCCAGTTGTAATGCTTCAGAAAAAACAAATTACTCGAAGGAGATTCATTGGAGTTTTTCGACAGTTTTTTGTCTGGTGAAGCTGTTTTTGGATTGTTTCTGTTACTGGTTATTGACAAAGGGATGGAAAAGAGGTAAGATCAGGATGTACGGACAACCGTATAAGTGATGGGGGTGGTACAATCCGAAATCTCCAAGAGATACTTAGAAAGAAGGTCTGTAAGACTATTGAAGTAAGAGAAAGGGACGATTGCATCGTTCTTGAAGGTGTTGTTAACGACTGGGAGAAAGTCGTCAGTGCAGGAAAGATCGCCGCTCAGTTCTCCAATAAAGAAGTAGTCAATTTGATCGAGTGCAGAGGCATTGAAAAGGAAAGACCATCAAGATCGATTGTAAGAGATGACAAGCTGTTTAACAAGAGAGTAGATGTTCTTGTCATCGGTGCTGGTGTTGTAGGTTGTGCTACAGCAAGAGAACTTTCCAAATACAAGATGACCGTGCTTGTAGTAGATAAAGAAAGCGACATAGCGATGCATCAAAGCTCGAGAAATGCTGGCATGGCTCACCCTCCAATTGCCCCCAAACCAGGTTCGAAGAAAGCTTTGTACAACGAGCGTGGGTTGAAGATCTTAGCTGAGCTTTCAAAAGAACTTGACTTTCCTTATGAAGAAAATGGCATGGTGATCCTCTTTAAACATTGGATCTTTTTTGCAGGTGCTGGGCTGATTAGTTCAAGAGCGAAGAAAAATGGAATTGAATCGATAGAATTTCTTTCCAAAAAGAGATTGAAGTCCATCGAGTCCAATGTATTCGATGACTTTGCATGGGCTTGTTTGTTCAAGAATGCTGGAATTGTCGATCCTTTCAAAATGACACTCGCTTTTGCGGAAAATGCGGTACAAAATGGTGTGGAGTTTTCTTTTCAAACTTTCGTTGAGTCTATCGAAGTAAGTGATGGAAAAATTCTCTCCGTTGAAACAAACAGAGGCAGAGTTTTTCCTCGTGTAGTTGTCAACGCTGCTGGTCTTTGGGCTGATTACGTTGCCGAGCTTGCCAATGATAGATTTTTCACCATACACCCAAGAAAGGGTGAGATGGCGATAATAGACAGCAAAAGACAGGGCCTTGTGAGACTTACTATCTCTATGCCACAGATAACTCAAGCAAAATCTGTGACAAAAGGAGGTGGGTTAATCCCAACTGTTCACGGTAATCTACTGCTCGGTCCGACTGCAAAAGAAGTCCCATTCAAAGAAGATTACAGCACGACTTCACAAGGTCTCGAAGAACTTATCAAGAAACATGCAAAGCTTGTTCACGGTTTGACGGTGAATGATATCATAACCTACTTTGCAGGGACAAGAGCCGCTACCTACAGAGAAGATTTCATTGTTGAAAAATCCCGAAGAGTGAGGAATTTAGTTCATGCTGCAGGTATACAATCACCAGGTTTGACCAGCGCTCCGGCAATCGCGCAGGATGTTGCCAAAATGTGTGTAGAAATTCTTTCAGAGGAAATGCACGTGCTTCCAAACACCAAATTTGTTGCGAATAGAAGAGCGCAGCCACCTTTCAAAAGTCTATCTCTTGAGGAAAAGCAAAAACTCATTGAAAAAGATCCAAACTACGGTGTTGTCGTGTGTAGATGTGAAGAGGTGACAAAAGCAGAGATTATAAAAGCTGTAAGTTCGCCTTTACCAGCCACTACTCTTGATGGTGTAAAGTGGCGAACACGGTGTGGGATGGGAAGATGCCAAGGAGGTTTCTGTACTCCTTATGTGCTGCAGACGCTTCAGCAACAAAGAATAAACGTGTTGAATATGACCAAGAAAGGTGGATCTTCTTACATAGTTGTCGGTAAAACAAGGGGTGAGTGATGTGATTGAATTCGATGTGTTGGTCATAGGAGCTGGTCCAGCAGGGTTAGCAGCGGCAGTTTCAGCAAAGGAACATGGGGCGAGCGTCTTGATAGTAGAAAGAGAGCCAATGTTAGGGGGAATTTTGAAGCAGTGTATTCATGACGGTTTCGGTGTAATAGAGTTCAAAGAAAGACTCACCGGTCCTGAGTATGCAGAAAGGTACATACAGAAGGTCAATGAACTCGATATTGATGTAATGCTTCAAAGTTTTGTCCTTGACATAGAAAAGATAAAAAGTCTTTTTCGTCTGACTATTCAAAACAAGAAAGGAATCTCTGTTATCAACAGTAAAGCTGTCATCCTTGCTACGGGTTGCAGAGAAAGAACTTCAAGGCAAATCTTTATACACGGCGATAAACCCGCTGGTATCTTCACAGCTGGTACTGCTCAGTATCTGGTGAATGTACTGGGTTTGCTACCGTGCAGGCGATGTGTCATACTTGGAAGTGGAGATATAGGTTTGATAATGGCAAGGAGATTGACGTTGGAAGGGGCAAAGGTTTTGGGGGTCTATGAAGTCAGAAACCAACCATCTGGACTTGCGCGAAATATATCTCAATGTTTGGATGATTTCAATATTCCCTTGTTTCTTTCTCATACTGTGACAAGGGTATTCGGCAAAGATAGAGTCGAGGCAGTTGAAATTGCAAAGGTCGATGAAAACAATAGACCAATTCCTTCCACTGTCCACAGAGTTGAGTGTGATGGACTCATCTTGGCGGTTGGCTTGATACCAGAAAATGAGTTTGCAGAAAGGCTTCAGGTTCAGATCGACAGTAGGACAAGAGGACCAATTGTGGACCAGAACATGATGACAACTGTAGAAGGTGTTTTCAGTTGTGGGAATGCTTTGCATGTGCATGATCTTGTCGACTATGTTACACAAACTGGTAAGATCGCAGGAAGATCAGCTGCGATGTACTCAAAAGGATTACTTAGCAACACACAGTACTCAGAAATCGAATGGTCTGACGATATAGCTTACTGTGTGCCACAGAGAATTGCGTTTCCCTCAGACGGTAAGATAAGACTGTTTTTCCGGGTGAGAAATCAAAAGAGGGAAGCGAAGCTTGTTGTTAGATGTGAGCAAAGAATTATACAGAAAAGCTTTCAGGTTGTTAGACCACAGCAAACGGAGTTCGTGGATTTTGAGCTTTCTTCAGCCGGGGGTAGAATCACCGTTGAACTCGAAGGAAGGGGAGGAGAAGTTGTGGAAAGCTCTGCTAAGAAAAAAGTGTGTATTGTTTGTCCAAAGGGATGTGAGATTGAAATCTTGGGTAACGAAGATCACCCTGTGTTCAAAGGCTATGGTTGTCAAAGAGGTCTTGAATTCGCCAAGAACGATTTGATCAATCCAAAGCGTATACTTTGTACGACAGTGTTAACTTCGAATGGTAAGTTGGTCCCTGTGAAAACAGACAGACCAATACGACTACAAGATTTCGAAAAGGTGATGCAGTTTGTGAAAAGGACCGTTGTAGGAAAACCAATCGAAAAAGGTGATCTTGTAGTCGAAGATGTTGCTGGTACAGGTGCAAACCTCGTTGCAACAGGTACATTGCGGGTGATTCAGTATGTCTGAAGTGGTACTCGCCATAGACTGTGGCACACAGAGTTTGAGAGTACTTCTATTTGATTCGAATGGTAGATTGATAGAGGTGCACAAAGAAGAGTATCCTCAAACCTATACTTCTCCAAGACCAGGGTGGGCGGAACAAGACGTGGGAGTTTACAAAAGCGCACTTTCACGCGCTTGTTCAGTGGTAAAAGAAAGAAACAATGCAGTTTGGAAAAAAATTGCGGCTGTAGTTGTAACAACTCAACGTGATACTTGTGTCTTCTTGGATAAGGATGGAAAGGCATTGAAACCAGCTGTTCTTTGGTTAGACCAACGAATGGCTGAATACGACAGTCGTCTGCCTTTACATTACAGAATAGGTTTCAAGATAGTTGGAATGGATAAGGCAGCAAAGATCTCGGCAAAGAAGTGCAAGGCAAACTGGGTGAGGCAGAATGAACCAGAGATCTGGCAAAAGACCCACAAGTTTTTACTGTTGTCTGGTTGGTTTCACTATCTTCTCACAGGTAACTTTGTCGATTCAGTTGCCAATCAGATAGGTCACATACCCTTCAACTACAAGAAGCTCGCTTGGGCTGATCCCAAGCACGATTATCAACCTTATCTTTTTCAGATAGAAAGAGACAAGCTTCCAGATCTGGTTCAACCAGCGACGGTAATAGGAACTTTGACAAAAGAAGCATCACAGTTAACCCAAATTGCTGAAGGTACTCCCTTGATTGCCGCAGGTTCAGACAAAGGTTGTGAAACGATCGCTCTGGGATGTTTGACAGAATCGACGGCTTGTGCAAGTCTCGGTACCACAACTACCATGCAGATAACCTCCAAGAGATATCTTGAGCCGTTGAAATTCATGCCTTCATACCCCGCAGTGATTCCACAACACTTCAATCCTGAAGTAGAGATATTCAGAGGTTTTTGGATGGTCAGTTGGTTCAAAAAAGAGTTCGGCAATCATGAAACCCAAGTGGCACAAGCAAAAGGCATCACAGCTGAAGATGTTTTTGATGAGTTACTGAAGATGACTGAGCCAGGCTCACTCGGTTTGATGCTTCAACCCTATTGGGGTGCTGGCTTGAAGATACCTGAAGCCAGAGGGGCGATCATAGGATTTGGCGATGTCCACAGCAGGGCTTATCTCTATAGAGCGATAATAGAAGGCCTGTCTTATGCCTTGAAAGACGCTGCGGAGAAAATACAAAAGGTTTCTGGTGCAAATATAGAAAAGGTGATGGTAACAGGCGGTGGATCAAAGTCCGATTTTGTTTGTCAAACCTTGGCTGATGTTTTGAACAAGAAGACAATCAGGGGTGAAATCTACGAAGGCTCCGGTCTGGGAGCAGCTATAGTTGGATTTGTCGGAATAAAGTACTATTCTTCTTTCGAAGATGCGGTTAGGAATATGGTCAGATACAGCAGAGAATTCACACCAAATCAGGAGTATGCTAAGCTTTATTCTCAATTATACGAACATGTCTATCGAAAGATGTACCGCAGGTTATGCCCACTCTACAAAGCCATGCAAGAGATAACCGGTTATCCAGACTATTGAGAGGTGAATGAAATGGAATTTGAGCCAAAGTGGATTGAACAGATGCCTCCTGCAGGTTCTTATAGATCTATATTCAAGTGGGGTGATCCGAGGTTTTTTAAACATCCGAACAAGAGACTGTACAAACTGATGAAAGAAGTCTTCGAATTATCAGACGAGCACTTTAGGCAATCCATAAATACAGGTTTTGAACAGGTTAAGGTGGATATACCGATAAGGCTTTCGTCAAGACACATTGAGGCTTTCGAAAAGATTGTTGGACAGGAGAATGTGAAAACAGATGATTACTCAAGAGTCAAGGCGAGTTTTGGAAAAACGATGCTCGATTTGATGAGACTTAGAGAAAAGAAGATAGAGAATCTTCCTGATGCCGTTTTGTTTCCGCGCAACAAACAGGATGTTATTGAGATAGTGAGATTCTGCAATGAAAACAAGATACCAATCTATCCAAGAGGAGGAGGTTCAACGGTAACGAGGGGTACAGAATGCACAAATGGTGGTATATGCGTTGATTTCACAAAACACATGAATCGAATTCTGAAACTGAACGAAATCAACCACACCGTCACCGTTGAGCCTGGTATCTACGGTCCAGAGCTTGAAAGAAAACTGAACAATGCTCCACAGGAGTTCAACGCACAGTACAGGTATACCTGTGGTCATCTTCCACAGTCTTTCGAAGGTTCCACAGTTGGAGGCTGGATCGTCACCAGAGGGGCTGGACAGAATTCGACATACTATGGAAAGATAGAAGACCTCGTGGTTTGCCAGGAATATATAACACCCATCGGAGGGATTGTCACCAAGGAATACCCTCGGGCTGCCTTGGGTCCATCGATCGATCAAATCTTCATTGGAAGTGAAGGTGCATATGGGCTACTCGTTTCAGCCACGCTGAAGGTTTTCAGATACTTCCCAGAGAATGATCAAAGATTCAGCTTCATCTTTCCAGAGTTTCACAGTGCAGTAGAGGCAACAAGGGAAATGATGCAATCTCAGTTTGGAGTTCCTGCAGTGATGAGACTGTCAGACCCTGAAGAAACGGATGTTGCACTGAAACTCTACGGAGTAGAAGGCACCTTTATAGACAAAATGATAAGCCTGCGAGGTTTTAAACCAATGAAAAGATGCTTGCTTCTTGGAATTGCACAAGGAGAGAAAAGTTATGCAAAAAATGTCAAACGGCACATTATAAGCGTGGCAAAGAGGTATGGTGCAATGTACACAACTGGCTTTGTGGCAAAGTCCTGGGAACACGGCAGATTCACTGATCCATATCTGAGGGACGATCTGAATGATTTTGGTATAGTAATAGACACGCTCGAATGTGCTGTTGCTTGGGACCAAGTTGAGTACGTTTGGGAGAATGTCAGAAAGTATTGCAAACAAAGACCTAAGACTATCGTCATGAGTCATTGTTCACATTTCTATCCACAAGGCACTAATTTGTATTTCATCTTCATAGGCAAGTTTGAGAGTATAGAAGATTTTGTTGAATATCAAAGCGGCATACTTGATAATATAGTGAAACACGGTGCGGCATTAAGCCATCATCATGGCATTGGCAAGTTGTTCGCACCGTGGTTTGAAGACTGCATAGGAAAGAACCAGCTTGAAATCATCAGGGCGCTGAAGAGATATTTTGACCCAAACAACATTATGAACCCAGGTGGGACACTTGCCCTTGACCTGAAAGATGCGGAGAAAAGAATGATATCCTGAACTTTCCAGAAAACAGTTCTCATTCAACTTCTCTACCGCAAAGGGCCACTGGAATTTCTCACAACTCTGGTGGCCTTCCGTTTCCAACAGCCTGTATCAGACACTCCTTCTTCTCAGCCATCATGACAACCCGTTGATTTTGAGTAAATCTCTTATCTTTGAGTTATGCAAAGCAAAGCATTTTCATGCTGTAGTATAATATCGACATGAATGAATAACGCGCGGAGGAGTAGTGGGTTGTTCAGATTCAGATTACAGAGGGTATTGCACCTAAGGGAATCTCAAGAAAACCAAATCAAAATGGATTTGGCAGCCCTTAGACAGAAGATAAGAGATGTGGAACAGCAGATTACTTCTGCACAGAGTTCTATTCTTGAACTCTACAGATCGATGCTGCAAAACTCATCAAGGGGTATGACAGGAGTAGAAATACGTCAGTGGCTTGCATACATGGATAGTGTGAATCTGAACCTTAAGAAATTGAATGAACAACTCAGAGATCTAAGAAAAGAGGAGGAAATCCTCGTCGATCAGTATCTCACGGCAAGGAGAGAAAGAAAGATCTTGCAGAATCTGAGAGCAAGAAGGTTTAGAAACTATGTCTTTGAACAAGATAGGATCAACAGATTATACCTCGATGAAGTTGCACTGAGAAGGGTGGCAAGAAGTGAAGGGTAACACATCAGAGATTCTGCGACTTCCCATCTCCACTATTGCCTATGTTGGTGATGCAGTTTATTCGCTCTTTTGCAGAATTAAGTTCTTAGGTTTGGTGAAAGTCGATGAAATTCACAAAAAGGTCAATAAAATGGTTTCGAGGCATGGGCAAGCTGAGAACTTGGACAAGCTCATGGATTTGCTCAATGAAACTGAACTTTCTTTGGTGAAAAGAGCGATGAACAGTAAAGCTGCCAAAAAATACGGTAACGATCTGCATTATAGAAAGAGTACTGCCTTCGAAGCTCTTGTAGGTTTTCTTTATCTTTCCGATGACCTCGACAGATTGATGAAATTGATTCAGATAACATTGGAGAGTTCTGAAGATGATAGTGTACGGTAAGAGTGTTCTTGATGAGATCATAAGAACTCGTTATCCTGTAAGAAGAATATATCTGCGCGAGAGCGATGACAAGAAATTTCAAAGCATTGAGCAAATGCTTAAGAAGATCGGTTATCCTTACACTTATACAACGGCGAGGCAGTTGGAAAAACTCTGTGGGGAAGAAAAAAACCAAGGTATCGTCATAGACCTTGATTTTCAATACAGTGATGAAAGTGCCCTCGATGGCAATTTGATCGTATTGCTTGATCATATCGTTGATCCACACAATCTGGGAGCGATTGTCAGGACCTGTGTTGGCGCAGGAGCGAGTGCGATCGTGATAACAAAGGATCGATCGGCAAAGGTTACCGCCGCTGTGGTAAAGGTTTCTGCAGGAACTGTTTTTCGAATACCAATTGTGGTTGTGACAAACCTCACCAACACAATCGAGCTGTTGCAAGAACGCGGATATTGGGTTTATGGAGCCGATATGCAGGGAAATAATCTCTTTGAAGAAGATTTCGTGCCACCTGTTGCAGTGGTCTTTGGAAATGAAGGAGAGGGTTTGAGCAGACTCGTGAGAGAAAGATGTGATCAATTGATCAGTGTGCCAATGTATTCGCCTATCGATTCACTCAATGTCTCTGTCAGCGCCGGTATAGTTTTGTTCGATATAGCGAGGAAATTTTCTTCTAAGCAAGGTAAGTCCTCATAAGAGTCTATACGTTTTGTGGGAAGGGATATCCGAGTGGTGAGTTTTGATTTTCAATACAAGAAAGGATTGGAGATATCGAGTGGCTATATCATAAAAGGTAAGAACTTCAGGGCTTCGATCATCAAATTTCCAACGATGTACACCAATCCATTGCCAGGCACAGAGACGGTCGAAGTCTACCACATAGAGCCTAAGGAAAAACCCGTTGGCTCGTTGATTCTTTTGCATGGACTTGGGACGATCAACATACCGTTTCTGCTTTGGATGGGTATACACATAGCCAGCGCTGGTGTCAGAACCTTTCTTCCGATTCTGCCAGGCAATCTAACCAGAACGGCGAACGGTTCTACAAGCGGTAGGGAGTACTTTTCAACAGATGTGAAGAAAATGGTTCGATTCTGGGAACACGCAGTGATCGACGTATTGAGCATTCTGGAACTGGCTAAAGAGAGAAACTGGTGGCACGAAAATAACTGCCTTGTTGGCTATTGCTTGGGAGGGATGATCTCTGTCATACTCTCAGCTCTGAGTCGAGATTTCAAAAAAACGATTACCATAACCTCTGGAGGGGATATCGCAACCCTCATGTGGTACTCACCAACACTTGCTTATTTTCGTAGGGATGTTAAAAAAGGCTTTGGTAAGGAAGACAAGATGGACGAGAAAAATTGGTTTCTTCAAACCTTTGAAAATGATATCAAAAAACTTCCTTCCTTTAGAACCATCGAAGAGATGCTGAACTCTCAGGTTCATCCAGTGCTCAAGATAGACCCTCTGGCTTATGCGAGATTTGTTGACTCCGAGAAAGTTGTTTTCATAGAAGCACTTTTCGATAAAGCGCTTCCCTTAAGAACGAGAAAGATTCTCTGGCAGGCACTTGGAAGACCAAGAAGGTATATCATTCCATCGGGTCATGTGACTTGGCTACCATTCCAGTACTTTTTAGGATCTCTTGTTTTGAGAGAGATGAACATAAAAGAATTCAAGAGAAAGGTAAAGTTGCTCGAAAAACCCAAGATCGAAGAGAAGTGAGGTCTCTATCTATTTCTCACCTCGATCAACTTGGGCAGAAGGAACTCTGGTGTTTTGACCTTACCCTTGTACAACTTCTCCATGAGTTCTGTCGGAGTGGCGTTGACCATCTCAAATTGAAGGTCTTCGATTGTTATTGCCCAGATACCTTTGACTGGTTCTGAGAAAGAGATGGGCTTAGCAGATTTGTAGACCACGTTTATCCCATCATTCGCTATTCGCCTAAGTTGATAGAAACTGTCATCTCTCTCCACGAAATACCTGACCTGTTTTTCTTGGCCATCTATTTTTTCCTTGAAGGTGAAGGTCGAACCATCCTGTGAGACACATCCAGTTGAGACAGAGTGAAACCAAAAATCCCTTCTTAGAAAATCTACAGTCATGAACAAGTCTGTCTCTTTGTCTATTCTTTGGAGAGTGGTTCTGAAATGTGTTATCGTAGTGTCCAAGACCACATAGGCTATTGTGATGAAAAAGATTGAGACGATAAAGTATATGAGTACTTGAACAGTCAAATCTCTCACCTTCTTTGGTCATCTATTTCTCAGCACTTCATAAGCTTCACCGTTCAACAGCGCACATCCAGCAGCACCTCTTATAGTGTTGTGAACCAATGCCACAAAACGAAATCTTTTTTCCGAAATCAAAACAACTCTTCCAACCGTTACCGACATACCATTACCAAGATCTCTGTGTAGCTTGGGTTGTGGTGATCTTTGATCTGGCAGATAGATCACGGGTCTTTCAGGTGCTGTGGGAAGGCTTAGTTTGTTCAGAGGTCGAAAGTCGTCAAAGGCTTTGACGATCTTTTCAAGATCCACTCTTTGGGAGGTTTCCACAAAAACCGACAGCATATGTCCATCCTGAACAGGTACTCTGTTACACTGAGCTTGTATGTCAAAGGTGGCGTATTTGATTTGCTCACCGTTCAATGTGCCAAGGATTTTCTTTGGCTCAACCATCATCTTTTCTTCTTCATTTTTGATGTAAGGTATCACGTTGTCCAAGATGTCCAGTGAAGCAACGCCCGGATAACCTGCCCCTGATATCGCCTGCATTGTCACGACGTGTATTCTTTCTAAACCAAAACTGTCGAGTATGGGTTTGAGCGCCATCACAAGTCCAATCGTCGAACAGTTTGGATTGGTCACTATCTTCCCTGGGGTCTTTTGAGAATCGAGTAATCTGAGATGATCGAGATTAACCTCTGGAACCACAAGAGGTACATCTTGATCCAACCTATGACTTGCGGCATTTGAGAAGACTGTGTATCCTGCTCTGACGAAGCTATCTTCAATTGGTCCAGCTATATCGGATGGAAGGGCAGAGAAAACATAATCGCATTCTATGTTCGGTTCACATCTCTGTACTTCCATCTGTGAAACTTCATCTGGAATTGGTATATTCAGATGCCATTGTACAGCCTGTGAGTATTTCTTGCCGGCAGAGTTATCAGAAGCTGCAAGAGCTGAGATCTTGAAAAAAGGATGTCCTGATAGAAACTGTACGAACCTTTGCCCTACCAATCCCGTTGCACCCAGTATTGCCACCTTTTTCATGAACTCAACCTCCCTTTCGATAGATTGCTTCCAGCAAGGCCTTTGTCGACTGTCCCCTGCCCATTGTGAATATATGAATGCCTGGCACTCCATAGGTGAGCAACTTTTCTGCAAGTTTAGCCATGTACTTAGTCCCAATCTCAAATTCTTCCTTCGGCGTTCTCGCTTCCTGCATGCTCACCAAGAGTGAATTCGGTATGTTCACGAAAAATTTCTTGGGGATACTGTAGATGGATTTGAGGTTCACAATAGGCTTTATTCCAGGTATTATGGGAACGTTCACACCAAGCTCGTGTGTTAGCTCTAAAAATCTCGTGTAGACATCGAAGTCAAAGATCATTTGGGTTATGACATAATCAGCACCGGCTTCGATTTTCTCTTTGAGATGTTTCAGGTCTTCCTGCATGTTAGGGGCTTCAAAATGTTTTTCGGGATATCCCGCAACGCCTATGCAGAAGTCTGTTGGATGTGGGTTCTCGCAAGGATACAGGTATTCACCGCGATTCATCTTCGATATCTGTCTGACTAAGTCGGAGGCGTGTTGATAACTGTCTTTTTCCACAGAATCAGATTGATTTTCGTACTCACCACGGACCACAAAGAGATTTTGCACACCGATCAAGTGTAGATCGATGAGCATATCCTCAATTTGATACTTGTTCATGCCATAGCACAGGACATGAGGGACCACATCGATTTTATATCTGTTCATCAAAGCAGCTGTCAAGCCGACGGTACCTGGCCTTTTGACCTTTGGCACTTTTATTATTTTGTCTGGCAACTCCAAATAGGTCATCTCTGGTGCATGTCTGGTGATATTTATGAAGTTGATGGGGAAGACCATCAGATTGTCAAGAACAGTGAAGATTTCTTCCACGCCTTCTCCCCTACTTGGAGGCAAGATCTCTATGGATAGAATTTGAGCTTTTTTTATTCTATCGGTCACTTTCATACGCTCTTGGCTGCGGATACACACGACTTCAGTCGCGTGAGGAAGCGGCCACTACCCTCCTTTCAATCATTAAGGTCTTACCCTTTTCCAGAAGCCTTAGCTTGCTCCATTTAATACCATCACTTATTTTCTCTCCGTTTAGTGTCCTTATCGAAAAGTATCCGCTACTTCTTAACCCTGATATTATTCCAATCTTATCTTCGTATCCCACCTTGTCAAATCTCCTAAGTCCATTCACCTGCTTTACAGTATTAGCAGGTCTTCTGCCACCTTTGATTGGATTTGCCTTGTGCAGCGACCTGTTCTGTCGCCTGAAGAACTTCCCAAAATACCATTCTGCTGGTCTTTCTTGCAAACTTCCTTCAGCTATGATGAATGTGTCGTTTCTGTGTGACTTTTCTAAGCCACAGTTTAGTCGCTTCTCTTTGGTTGTGCTGCCGTATGTTACTTGAACTGATTGGCGCTCTCTCAATTTGTTGACTATATGCCAGCCTATTGTGGATACGTGTGTTGCATCCTTGAGTATTTTTACTTTTTCTAGTTTCGATTTGGGTATTTTGATTTTGCCCTCGTGCAGCATCTTGTGCTCTGTGGTTGACTTTCATCACCCTGCCCTTGTTATATGAAGACAAGTTCGTGTTTGCCTACAAATCCCATTCTGTCTTTGTAAATCACCAAAACACTTTGAACATGTTCATTCAAAGCTTTATTCAGAAGTGTTTCAACATCTTCCCTTTTCTTTACCATATTACAATAAGCAGTTGCAAAGGCATCGGCGATAGCTGCACTCTCGCTGACAACAGTTACTGCATCGGCACTTCCAAAGCTGATCGAATGTCCAACAGTTCCAGATGAAGTACATACACCACAGACACCTGGTGGTATTCTCAGACCTACTCTCTGCGATAGAGGTGAATTACCTGCATAGACACAGATCGTTATAGGTTTCAAGTTCTTAATGAAAATATCACCACCATTTTCAACCACTACCTCGGAACATTTGAATTGTTCTACCAACAATCTTCCCACTTCATCGGCGAAGGCACCTGCAACGGCTGCCATCGGACCAACACCCGCATATCGAGCTGCAACTGCCATCTGTTCGACTATCGGTGTACAGTCTCTTGTAATCTCTATCGGTTCGAAAGAAAGCAGAAAATTATTATCGAACTTTATATATTCACGCAAATCTTTGTGCAGTCTCATCACCAAATCAAGAATTTTGTCGATCATCTCTGCTTGAAATCTATCGACACCTACCCAAAGATCTGTCTCCATATAAGTGATTGTGAAAGCTTTGAACCTATCACTGTGAAAATCACGATAGAACCTATTCATTTGGTGGAAGTTTCACTCCAGTTGGACATGCATCAGCGCATTCACCACAAAAAGTACATCTCTCTGGTATAAAAGTGAATTTGCCGTCGACGAGCATCAGGGCGTCAAAAGAACAGAGACTAACACAAAGACCGCAATCGACACAAACTGGCTGATCACCTTTCAGTTCCTTACCTTCAGTTTTTTCAACGAGCCCTTTTATAGATCTTTCTTCTTCGAAGAGTTTCACAGGTTTGGTGAGAAGAAAATTCCCATCCTCAATCCAATTTTTCAACAAATTGGCTATCTCCCGAGCCATTGGAAGGCTCGAGATAGAAGATGTCTTAACTTGCTTTCTATCGATCTCGATCCATCCTGATCTGAGTTGTGCGTAGTTGACTTTGCAGATCACAGGCCTATCGGGAAGGCCGTAATCTCTGAGTTCAGTTTCTATTTCCTCGTTCGATCTGGAGACATAATAGGCTATCTCTTCGTCCAAGACAGGAATAGGTACACCGATACCAACAAAGATAGTAACACCATAGTTTTTGAAGTAGGCTGCTCTCAAATACCTAACGTTCATCTTCTTGGCATCGCCTATCACAGCTATGGTTCTTGCTGCTGAAACCGGTATTCCGTGCTCGTTAACCTTGACGTTGTTTCTGAACTGTGTGCCAGTCCATACTACATATCCCTCACTACCACACAGGAAAATCTTACTGCCAAGACCTATCGTGAGCATCTTTGGGTCTTTGAGTAGTGGACTGAGCTCACCTGATGTTGAATACGTGACGTTGCCAAACCTTGGCAGCAGTTTACCCATGTACGTGTATATGGTCTTTTCAGAACTGTTTGTCGCTGCAGCATAGTTCTGATAGGCGTTTCTCGGGTTGAACAGGAAAAAGTCGTTCACCATCTCTTTGTTGACATAGCCTTCGAAGTACTTTCGGGGGTAACAGTCTGTACCCTTTCCAGAGGTTTTCAAAAGAAGATCTTTACCTTTTATGAGTGCCTCGATTATGTGAGCTCCGCCAAAAGCCTTGTCTTCCTTCGATTCTTGAGTGGCACCGATGTATCCATCAACAGCTGCCAAGCCGCCGTAAACTTCCACTCCAGAAAGTTCTATTCTTTCCATTCGCATTGGTGGTGTTGTATGACCAAAGTTTATAAAAGCACCGCTTGAACACATAGGTGCAAAGGTTGCCGTTGTCACAACATCAACCTTTTTGACTATCTCTTGAGGCTTTGATCCTTTTGCAAGTTGCACTACCTCTTCTGCAGTCAGTACGACTGCCTTGCCAGATTTGATCTTTTCATTGATCTCTTCGATTGTTTTCACACAAATCACCTCTTCAGATTCTAAAAGATCAGCAAAGATACAAACTCAATATCTCGGTTTCACAGTTTATCTGAGAAGAATTCTTCATGAATCGCCTGCAAAGCTTTTTCTCTGTCTTGTAGACTAACTATGAAATAGATTGTCACCTCCGACGCACCAGCTGAGATCATCTCAACATTTATCTCTCTTCTCGATACAGCCGAGAAGATCCTCGCGGCTATACCATGCTTCTTCAGAAGCCCGTCACCAACTGCGGCAATGAGAGATATGTCTGTTCTGTAGTGGATTTCTTCAACTTCTGAGATCTGCAGTCTCGAGGTTATCTTTTTGCACCTTTCGACATCTTGCTTTGAGATGAGCACATTTATGCTCGTCTGAGAAGTGACAACAGATTTTATGTTGATTCCCTCGGTGCCAAAGGTCGATGCGATTTGACCAAGCAGACCTGGAACGCGTCCGATGTTTGTACCCTTGAACTGTATCACAGCGATATCATCGGTGAAGGAAATACTCTTGATGATCGTTTCAGCTATAGAATCGTTGAAAGAGATAATCGTATCAGGGCTATCGATCGATTTAAAGGTGTTTATGTTGTAGATGTACAACGGTATCTTTTTCTTGCGAATCGGGTCAACGGTCGCGTGATGGAGTATCTTCGCCCCAAAGTAAGAAAGTTCAGCTGCTTCATCGTAATTCAGTCTTTTAACTGGTTTGACACCCTTAACGCACTTTGGATCACAGGTCATAAAACCAGAAACATCTTTGTACAAATCCACCCTTTCTGCATCGAGGCAATATGCAATTGAGGTCGCCGAATAATCACTGCCACCACGACCTAAAATAGTGATGTGATCTTCGTGAACACCGTAGAAACCAGGCACTATGTAGTTCGTATTACTCTTGAAATACTTTCTGAGATTTTCTTCAGAGGCATGTAGATCAACAGATGCATTTTTGAACCTGCCATCTGTTATCAAACCAAAGTTTTCTGGGAGAGCCTCCTCACATTCGAAGCCACAATTTCTCAGATAATTCTTTAAAAACAGCGAGGAACACCTTTCGCCATGACTCACTATCTGGTCGTAAACAAAATCGGGTACCCTCCCAATCAACTTTGCACCTAAGAGTGTTTCTCTGATTTGATAGACTCTTTCTTTAAGCTCCAAATCTTCCTCATCTATGAAACTTTTGTAAACCGAGTAGATCTCGGCAAGAAATCTTTCGATCTCGAGATTCCTAATATCGCTGACGGCTTGAATCAACTTGTTCGTGACCCCGTTGGCAGCCGAGACTACTACGACCAACGGTTTATCGTACATTCTCACCACATTCAAGATCTTTGAAAGGTCTGATTTGTCTTTCAGGTTTGAACCTCCAAATTTGATGACTATTGGCTTCATCTTTCTCCTCCTTTCATTAATTTCTTGCACAGTTCAAGTGCCTGAACTGCATCTTTTGCGTAAAGGACATTGAATTGATCTGCGAGTTGCTGATTCATAGACGCGCCGCCTGCTATCAAAAAGACATTCACTCCATGTGATCTCAGCAGATCGGCAACTTCTTTCACCTGACCAACGGTTGTGGTCATCATGGCGGAAAGACCAACTATATCCGGCTTGTACTTCTTGCATTCTTGAAGGATTGTCGCTGCCGAGATGTCCTTACCCACGTCATAGACTTCAAAACCACCGCTCCTCAGGACAGTCGCGACGATCTTCTTGCCTATATCATGTATATCGCCTTGAACAGTAGCAAGAAGTACTTTTCCTTCCTTTACCTGTGAGCCTTTGAGAAGACCATTCAGATGATCGAAAGCAGGCTGAACGGTCTCTGCAGCAAGCACCAAATGCGGCAAGTAGATCTTTCCAGTTGCATACAGTACGCCTATTTGTTCCATGACCTTTCCCAGAATTTGTTGACTCACGTAAAGCGGATCATGGCTCTTGAGAAATTCTTGAACCGCACTCATCAGTGATTCTTTTTGCCCTTTTATTATGTAACCAAGAAGAGGATCTTCATTGATTTCTTCGGTCCTTATCAATCCCTTTCCTTTCAAAGCCAGAATGCCTTGAAGCGCGCTCATTGTGATAGTTTCCTTGCTGTTCAATATGGCTGCATTCAGACCATTTTCTATTGCCAACGTCAGAAAGGCAGCGTTTATGTTTTCTCTGCTGGGCATGCCAAAACTCAGGTTTGAAAGTCCTATAGAAGACTTCAAACCTGCTTGACTTATTAGCTTTATGGTTTCCAGGGTCACGTGGTAATCATTTTTCGCACCGACGGGAAGAACCAAGGGGTCGAAATACACTCTCTCAAGATCTACACTGTTTTCCTCGAGGATTTTGACTGCGTCAAGGACCACTTCAAATCTCTCCTGAGCGGTCTTTGGAATATCACTTTTCATGGCGAGAACCATCAAAATACCACCGTACTTTTTCATGAGATCTATTCTCTCGATCAAATGCTCTCGTCTTGAAAAGGCAGAGTTTATGAGCCCTCTGCCAACGTATTCTCTCATCGCAGTCTCCAAGAAATTCGCATTTTGCACGTCAAAAGAAACAGGCAAACAAGAGTGTTTGTCAAGTTCGATTATCACCTGGCGAAAATGATCCTCATTTAGAAGCTTCTCTATACCGAGATTGACATCGATTGCAGTGCAGCCTTCCCGCTCTTGTTCTTGAGCGAGAGTGATCACGCCTGAAAAGTCCATCTGTTGAATATTCGCCTGTAATTTTTTCTTTCCGCTTGCGTTTATTCGTTCTCCTATGACAAGAAAGGTGTCCACAGGTTTGATGATGGTTCTGGTCGAAAGATACTGAGTGGATATAATCTCTCGCTTCCGTGGTCTTTGCTCACCTATGTACTTCGTCATGACCTCGATGTGCTCAGGTCCTGTACCACAGCAACCACCCACGATATTCGCTCCCAGTTCTACAAAGTCAGCCATGTAGATCGCAAATTCTTCTGGTTTTGTTCGATAAACAACCTTCCCGTTCTCCAAGAATGGCTTACCTGCATTTGGTTCGACACTCAAAGGTTTCTTACAGTATTTAGCCAATCTTGAAAAAACCGATAACATTTGCTTTGGCTCGAGGGTGCAGTTCATACCAACTACATCGACATCGAGATCATTCATGAGTGTAGCGAAGATTTCCACAGAAGTACCTGTTACAGATTTCCCATCTTCTTCAAAGGTCATGTGGGCAATCAAAGGAATCTCTGTGGAGAGATCTCTCACGGCAAGGATTGCTGCTTTGAGTTCTTTAAGATCTATCATAGTTTCAATGATGATGCCATCAACTCCTGCATCTATCAAGATAGAGACTTGTTCTTTGAAGATCTCATAAGCCTCATCAAAACCGATTGGTCCAAGAGGCTTTATCAGATTTCCCGTGGAAGATATGTCACCGAAGACAAGTTGATTACCACAGACTGATCTTGCTATTTCGACGGCTTTGCGGTTTATCTTTTCAAAATCATCTTCGGCACCGTGTGCACGTAATTTCGATCTGTTTGCACTGAAGGTGTTCGTCAACAGTATATTAGACCCTGCTTTGATGTATTCCTTTTGAAGGTCTCTCACAGTGTTTGGAGCAGTTATATTGAGTAACTCTATCACGCCTCTGAAACCTCTTTTGAAAAACTCAGTACCATATGCACCGTCGAGGAAGATAACTTTTTCATTCAAAAGTTTTGTGAATTCATCTCTTCTCATAGCACCACCCTATCATGCAAGTTGTTGTTTTTCTTGGAATCATCACTCCGCTTGAGAGCACTTGAACCTGATCAACCTTCAGGAGCTCTTTGACTATGTAAGTATTCACCCTTAGATCGATATTCCCATAGCCTGGTGAAAATCGCATCGTCCCTTTACCAAATTTCTCCCTCAGTGATCTGTCGAAGTGTTCATTCAAAGCTTCAAGTGCCTCGGAAGCCCAAGAATCTACTATGAGGGCATCGAAGGTTTTTCCATTCTCGGCAAGTTGAGAAATCAACAGATCTATTGAAGAACCAAGCGTGGAAAGAAAGATCGTGACCTGATTCACAGCTTCGAAGATCGATGGGATAACCTCTTCTGGTAACGAGGTGATCTCTTCGGTGGTGTAATAGACAGCTGGTTCAATCCTCTCAAGTGCCTTTAAAAATAACTCGTTAACTCGATGTATCAGAGTTTCCTCTATTCTGCCATATCTTGCTCCTGCTCTGGCAAGAAAGATCTTTTTGTCCGGCATACAATCAACTCTATTTGGATAGTAGATCTCAACCTTTGACATTGCTCAACAACCTCCCTTAAAAAAGGGGCGTTCCCTTTTATGGAAACGCCCCTTTAGCAACTCCAAGCACCATCAAACGCCCAGAGTTCCTCCAGGGGCTTGACTGCGCATTATCATAACTTTTTGATCGATCTTCCGAGCAAGAAACGTTGAAGTTAACACAAGAACAACCTCCGTTTTGAACATTATATCTATGACAAAATTACACTTCTGTGTTCTGAAAGTAAAAAATCTTGCAACAACCACACAACCGCTGAAAGAAAAAGGGCTGAAAGTTGCTTTAGAATTTTCGAAAGGGTTCTTTCAGTCATCTGCAAAAAGAGTGTTATAGAATCTCCATTAGGTCAAAGTTCAGATTCTGAGGATCGATAAGCAAACCAAAAAGAGGTGAACAAGTTTGACGAATCTCTTGTTTTTGTTAGCAGAATACTTTTTGTCATGTGTCGTAGTACTTTTCGCAACGAAATACCTGAAAAAAGAGGGTTTGTACATCGCACTTGCAACACTCATAATCGCGTCTAATCTGGGTGTTGCAAAGTTGTTTGTTCTCTTTGGCTTGGAAGTCACCGCAGCAAACATGAGCATGGGTATGGCTTTCGCTGTTTATTCGATCGTCACCGAAGTCTTGGGACAAAGAGAAGGCAGAAAGGCAGTATGGATAGGGTTTTTCGCACAGTTTGCTTTCGTCTTGCTTGGACTTGTGTACGTTGGTTATCTTCCATCACCGAATGATATAGCACAATCTTACCTGAAAAGTGTTTTTTCCTTGACGCCAAGAATTGCCTTTGCAAGTTGGACAGCCTACATTATCTCAGGGTACTTCGCAGTGTGGTTACACGACAAGCTCAAGAATAGAACAAAGCTGTGGATGAGAAACAACATCGCCACAAAGTTAGGACAGATCACTGACAATCTGATCTTTGTGAGCGTAGCCTTTTTCGGTGTGTATGACTTGAAAACGCTCCTGAACATATACATCACCACAACTGTTGTTGAATTCGTGTTGGATTACATCGACACTTGGATTGTCTATGTTGGTGTATCTATGTTGAAGAAAGATATAGTAACAACGAGCAAATAATCGGTTTTTTCATCATTTGGTGCTTGGTATAAATCGTTCTTGAGCTTACTCATATTCAGTTGTAACTGTTCTTCACTTTACCGGTAAAATTTCCTCTTTTACAATATCAATAGAGGTGAGATCATGCATACAGAGACAAAGGTATCGACAAGGAGTATCCTTTTGCAGAAATTCTTGACAGTCTCGATTTTTGCAGTCTTGACAGGTGTTGCAGCACAGATCAGAATCCCACTGCCGTTTAGCCCTGTGCCCGTTACTGGACAGACCTTCGTAATCTTATTTGCCCCTCTTTTGATCGATCAATTGGCTGGTTACAGTCAGGTTTTTTATGTGTTGCTCGGTGTTTTAGGAGTTCCATGGTTTTCCGATCACAGAGCAGGTATTCAAGTTCTGCTTGGTCCTACAGGTGGTTATCTACTCGGTTTCATAGCTGCTTCTTTTCTGCTGGGAAGAATCGTGAAGAAATACAAAACTCTGTCAACGAAGCAAGTCTTTATATGGCTCACCGTGGTCAATTTTGCACTGATCTACCCTATTGGCTTACTACAACTTCATTCGTGGTTTGCACTGAAGGGAGCAACGCTGAACTTACACAAGCTTCTCTCTATGGGCTTTTTACCGTTTATTCCTGGTGATTTGATCAAAATTCTCCTTGCGGCGGGTGTGTATTCTGTTTACAAGAGAAGTTCAAAGTGAACCCCACCTGGGGTTCACCTTTACTCCTCAACGGGTTCAAAGTCTTCCTTAGATGCTCCACAAACAGGGCAAACCCAATCATCAGGTAGATCTTCAAATGGTGTTCCTGCTGGTATGTCGTTGTCTGGATCCCCTTCAGCTGGATCGTAGACATACCCACAAATGATACATCTGTACTTCTGCATTTTGATTCCCTCCTAATTCTCTAAGGTTCAGAGTTCTGCCCTCTTGGCGGGCGTCTTGTTCGGTATAAGACAGCGATTATTAATTTGACCCCAAGATGAATCTTACCGTGTACTTATTTTACAATCTGAAAGGGCGAAGATCTTCGACCCACGCAAGATAAATGTATACACTTTAAAGTATATCATTTCCTTAACAGAGAAATTCAATCCTCCAAAGATTTCCTTTTCGTCATATACTTTAGGTGGTGATGAAAATGGACGTTCAGAAGATCACCGAGGATATCTTCAAACCCAGTTACGACAGATTCTCGGTTGTGAACATCGCGAATTCTATCCTGAAGCATTTTGGTTGTGAGACCTCACACTCTGAGTATCCCTTTGACGATTTGAAACCCGGTTTATTTGAAAGGGCAGACAAAGTGATTTTGTTCTTGATAGATGCGCTTGGTTTAGAGAGCTTGAAGATAATTTTGCAAAGAGAACCTCTTTTTGAACAACAGAACATTCTCACAGCAACCTCCGTATTTCCAACAACGACGAGCGCTTCTATTGCATCACTTCTCACAGCAAGTGAGCCGATAGAACACGGCATCTTGGGGTACACGTTGTACTTGAGAGAACTCGGAGCGTTGGTGAACATGATTGAACTTTCTTCACCAACACTGGGTAAGGTGCCATCGACGGTGCAATCGAGAGATCTTCTCTTTACGAGGACTATTTTTGAAAGACTTGTAGACGTCGGTGTGAAGGGGTACGTGCTCACCTCGAAAAACATAAGAGGCTCTGGTTTCTCAAATCTGGTTCACGTGGGGGCTTCGATAAAGAGTTATCAGAGCTTTGGGGATCTCTTTTTCAAACTGAACGAGATCTTGGAACAAGAAGGAAGGCTTTTCGCCTTCGTCTACTGGGGGTTGCTTGATTCAATTGGACACAAGATTGGTGTCAATTCCCCAGCTTTTCAAAGTGAACTTTACTGGCTGTTGAAAATGATCCAAAAGGAAGTTCTCTCAAATCTTCAAGAGAACGTTTTACTCTTGGTAATGGGTGATCACGGACAGATATACACACCATGGGAAAAGGAGATCTGGTGGTCTTGGAAAGACGAGGTTTCTTCGTTCTTTCTCGTACCTCCTGGTGGAGAGATGAGAATGATGCATATTTACACCCGTGAGCCACAAAAAGTGGTAAAATACATACAAGAGATGTACCATGATCAAATTCTTGCCTTGACAAAAGAACAGTCCATTCAGTTGCGGTTGTTTGGTGATTCACAGGCATCGAAAAAAAGTTTGGACAGAATTGGTGACGTAATACTGATAGCGAAGTCTAACTATTCCTTCTATTTCAAATTCACTGGCAGAGAAGAAAGCCTCAAGTCGAAGCACGGTGGTTTGAGTCTCGAAGAGTTGATGATCCCTATTGTTGTGTTTAGGAGGTGATCGATTCTTACTCAAGAGTCCAACCTATGGAGTAGTTGATGTGGCAACGGCAAAGGAAATAATCTATAACTTCAAAGGGCAAAGCCCGTCCAAAGTTTATATTGGCACCGACAGCGATGCACGTGATGGTGTGGTTATCTTTGCGACTGTTTTGATAGTCTACAAACCTGGAGTAGGAGCAACATACTTGTACACATTGAAAAAGGAATACAAACATTACGACATGTTCAGCAGAATCTTCCAGGAAACGTATTTGAGTTTGCAGATGGCATCCTTCGCAAAACAGATGTTAGAATTAGCCAGTCCTGAAATACACATAGACGTTGGGTACGACGGTTTGAGCAAGGAAGTTCTTCCTGCAGTTGTTGGATATGTCAAAGGCATGGGGTACAGTTACAAGTTGAAACCATGGGCGTTCGCTGCAACCAAAATTGCTCACAGGCATACAAAATGAACTATAAACGTTAAGTTGAGAGGGGGGAAAAGATGCACAAGGTTTTGTTTCTGTTGACAGTAGCAGTTATTTTTTCACTGAGTGCTTGTCTATCACTCTTAGAACCCAATATAGGTGACCTTTCTGAAAAGCTTGTCAAGGATTTAAACGATTATCTGCAAGGGCAAATAACCTCAGAAACATTCATAGAAAGGTTTGTCCACATAGGTGTTCCTGCAACAATAACAGATGCAAGATTCTTCGGAAGCAAGTTCTTGAGTTTTTTCGATGAAAATGCGAGTGAAGTGAGTCTGGTCAGCTACGGTGACAGTGGCTTGAAATCTTATCTTGAAAATCCACCGAGATGGGTTGAAAAGGTCTATGTATTGAGTTTGCTGTTGAAAACTGATGAAAAGGTGCTGACACATTCTTGTCCGATGCTCTTGATAGAAGGCAAACCGTATTTGATGACGGTATACGCTTCGGGAACGCAGATAGTCTCATATCCTGTTCTTGAAGAGAGGTGAGAGGTATGAAGAAAACACTTGGTGTTCTGTTGATCCTTCTGTCTGTGATTTGTATTGCAGCAAATTACGGTTTGTACCACGACTCGACACCTGGCAGAAATACAGCTGTGTTGGTATCGAACCTCAGTGACGAAAGCGCGTATTTCAGAATGATCGTTTATGATTACGAGGGTAAGGAATTGTGGAAAGAAACCTTCAAGTCCAAACCGTACGAAACGATTCTGGTCGATCTATCTCAGAAATTCCCGCAGAGTGATAGGAATTGGGGCTTGGTTTTCTTCCAATCAGACCAACTTCTCTACCTCTCTGTGCTATACAGAGATGGAGATATGCTCTTTTGCAGGAATCACGTGATCGAACCGGTTCAAACGTCTTCGGACGCTAAGTACTATTGGTATGGTGTGAACTACACCAACTTTGGCAATTCTGAAACTGCTTTCTCTATAATTAACACATCGAACAAAACCAATGATTTGTACCTTTGGGTTTACGATTATGCAGGGAACGTCATAAGAGAACTGTCTGGTAGTGTTTCACCTAAGTCAGCCGTCTACGTTGATCTGGCAAAGGAGCTTTCCAGTCAAACAACCGGTGTTGTTGACATCAGGTCTACTGAACCTATAGTGATTGGTGTAGAGTACTATCAAGGTGGTGAAATCTGGATCATTGAAAACATAGTCGACTGGTACACTACGACCAATTGGTAGATGGAGGGATATCTTCATGAAGAAACTCTGTGTCTTTGCGTTTTTGTTAGCTGCCGTCTTAGTGGGCGCAAGTTATGTTGTTGTGGTGAACACCGAGCCTTTTGCCAATGTCTACGTGAATGGGATATACGCCGGTATTGCTGACATAAACGGCGTTCTGCAGATTACGCTGAGTTCTTCAGGGCAGCACAGAATAACGGTGAGCAAGAGTTGGTACGTGGTCTTTGATGGTTTTGTCTACTTGTCACAGCCTGGACAGATAATTTTCTACGCTCCACTCAGAAGGGCTGGAAGTTTGAGAGTTTACTCGAATGTGTATCCCGTTGAAGTCTACAGTGAAGACAAATTTCTTGGTAGAGTCGAAAGTGTTAGAGACACAATCAGCGTACCCGAGGGTAGTCAATACATCACCTTCAAAGCAGCTGGTTTTATACCAGAAACTCGACTTTTGAGTTTCTCGTATTTAAAAGAAACGAGCGTGAACATAGATCTTATAGAAGAAGTTCTCTCGATCAATCTGAAGGTGGAGCCAAGTGAGTTTTCACCGAACGGAGATTGGTACAGAGACAATACAACTTTTTACATCTATCTTTCTAAACCAGCCCAGTTGACGATTAGCGTTGTTGACAGCGATCAAAAGATTCTTTGGCAGTGGAGTGGGAATGGCAAAGCGGGTTCAAACCAGATTGTTTGGGATGGAAAAGGTGTGGCAGATGGTGAATACACGGTTAAGGTAAGAGCTCAAACAGAAAAAGAGGTTTTTGTGACAAGTGGATTTGTTAAGATCGACAGAACGCATTACACGAGCACGAAAGAAATAATCTTAACGACAACCGCAATAGCTCTCGGAGCACTACTGTTCATGTTCTTGATCTCAGCAGCTCAATGATCTTGTAAGTCCAAGGAACGGCTTTGACTGTGACTTTTTTCTTTTCGTCGGTTTGAATCCAACCGTCCATATCGAGTTTGGTCACAAGGTTTATGACCATCTCGTATTCCTCTTTGGTGATCTTTCTACCGATCAGCTCATCTGATTTCGCATCAAAGAGTGGGTTGTACTGAGACATGAGTGAAATCGGGACCTTAGGTGACAGACAGTAGAAGACAAAATCAAGGACTTTTTCCGAGCCGCCCACATTGTTTGGGAGCACCAGATGTCTGACTATCAAGCCCTTTGGTCTTCCGTCGAATTCTTTGAAAGCCCCAACCTGTCGGTACATCTCTATGAGTGCTGCGCTTGCGACTGTGTAATAGTCCTTCACACCTGAATAGCGATAACCTGTCTCGTTGTCCGCATACTTCAAGTCTGCCAAATACACATCGACTATGCCATCGATCAACTTCAGAGTCTCCACTGATTCATAACTACTGGTGTTATAAACAATCGGTAGATTAAACCCCTCATCTTTGGCTATTGAAAGGGCTTTGATTATCGGCAAAAGATGTGGTGTTGGTGTCACGAGATTTAGAGTCTTGGCACCATGGTTCTGCAAATTTAAGAAGATTTCAGCAAGTTGTTCAACCGTTACTTCCACACCGTTTGCCCGTTGACTGAAGTTCATATTCTGACAATACGTACAACGGAGGTTACACCCGCTGAAAAAGATCGTGCCAGCACCACTTTCTCCACTGATAGGCGGTTCCTCACCGAAATGCAAAAGAGCAGCCATCAATTTCGGGGCGGCGCCTATACCACATTTTCCTACCTGTTGATATCGATTGACACCACACTTAACAGGACACAGATCACAACGGTACATTTTTTCAGTGATCTTGGCAATGACTTCTGAAAATTCATTCTTGATACTCTATCACCGCCGAGAGCTTCGAAAGTTTCTCAACTATGTTTTCATAACCTCTAAAGATTTGATCAACTTCGTTGATCACCGTAATACCTTCTGCCATCAAGCCTGCAATCACCAATGCTGCCGCTGCTCTGAGATCTGTGGCGTTGACCTGGACACCGCTGAGTTTTTCAACGCCGTGAATGATTGCTGTTCCATCGGTAACTTCAATCTTTGCCCCGAATCTTCTGAGCTCATCAACATGTTGAAAACGCGATTTGAAAACAGTCTCAATCACCGTTGAAGTACCTTGTGCCTTTGAAAGAAATGCTATGATCTGCGGCTGTAGATCGGTGGGAAAACCTGGGTAAGGAGTCACTTGAATCTTAACAGGTCTTGGACTTTCGCTCATCGTAACTCTCACGCAGTCTTGGCGCACTTGTGAAAAAATCACTCCCGAGGTTTTCAGCACATCGAAAAGTGCAGTCAGGTGAGAGATATTGAGATTCTCCACCACAGCATCTCCTCTTGTGGCTGCAATCGCGATTATGTAGGTGCCGGCTTCGATTCTGTCTGGTATGATTCTGTGGCTACAACCTGTAGTCCTCTTAGTTCCAAAGATCTCGATGCGTCTTGTTCCAGCTCCGAAGACCCTGCAACCAATCTTGTTCAAAAAGTCAGCCAAGTCTTCTATCTCTGGTTCCATTGCAGCGTTCTCGATAATTACATGAGTTCCATCCAAGATTGCTGCTGTTGTCATGAGGTGTTCGGTAGCACCAACACTTGGAAAAGGAAGAGATATGATCACATGATCTATCTTACTTTCCAAATGTGCTGTAACTATTCCGCGTTCTACTTGGATCGAAAAACCGAGTTTCTGTAAGCCCTCGAGATGATAATCGACAGGTCTAACCCCTATCGAGCAACCACCCGGCAGAGAGACGGAGGCTGTGCCGTATTTTGCGGCGAGCGGTCCGAGTACGTTGAAGGATGCCCTCATCTTTCTCACCAGTTCGTAAGGAATCACTGTATTGGGAGTAGTCGCTGGATTCACCGTTGCGGTCCCGTTCTCAAAATCTACTCTGTACCCCGCTGAAACCAGTATCTCCATCATCGTTCTGACGTCCATCAAATCCGGTACATTCTGGAGTATCACCTTTTCATCGCAGAGCAGCGCAGCTGCAAATACCGGTAGGGCAGAGTTCTTGGAACCAGAGACCTTGATAGAACCAACCAACCTTGCTTGTCCTTGGACGATGAGTCTCCCCACCTATGCTACCTCCGATAGAAGTTCCCCGATCAACTTTTCCAAGTCTTCACCATCGTTTGGATAGACTCTCAAAGCAACTCTTGTGTCAGTTTCAACGGTCCTTTTGAGAGAATCTTTAATTCTGTCAACAACTTTCTGTGCGTTTTCTTTGTTCACATCGGTGAGCAATACCACAAAACTGTCGTTGGAGAATCTACCCACACTGTCCATCGGAACACGAACAACATTCTTCAGAAGTTTTGCAACGGAGACAAGATTTCTTTCGAAACAGTCGTTTTGTTGACGCAACTTCACCATGACAATGGCGTACCCTCTGTTTTCTTCAAAGGCTTTCTGATGGTAATAGGCGATCAAGCGGCTCATGTGCTCAGATGAGTAAACTCGTGTCAAAGAGTCTATTATTCTGCTCGTTCCTATGTCCTTAACGAAATCGTCGTACATTTCGAACTGCTTTTTGATAAACTGATTGTACTCTTGAAGCATTTGTTCCATCTGCTCATCACGCATGCGATAGTATTCAAGCTGATCTTCAAGGATCTTGATTCTTTTCATGAGTTCTTCTCTTTCATCCATAAGCGATGCCTCCCAGAGACTGGTTTCGTTCATGGTATATAATAACATTAAAGTGTGACAAATTCACTAATCTTTTACCTCATCCTCAAGGAGGGGATCTTATGAAACCAAAGGCAATTGCAGCGATGATAGTTGCTCTCATAATGATCCTCATATCGTGTGGTGCACCAACTGCCATAAACAAAGCTCCACAGTTTGTCAGTTCGTCTCCGGCGAATGGAGCAACCGATGTATCAACCAGTACCTCTCTGAGTTGGACCTTCACCGATCCGGAGAATGACACACTAAACTATGAAGTGTTCTTCGGTGAAAACAAGAGCAATACGCCCTCGATCTACAAAGGCAGCCAAAACTCGACTCAGCGAGTTCTTGAACCATCTAAGACTTACTACTGGAGAATCATCGCCAACGATGGGCACGGTAACACAGTAGATTCCGGCTTGCTGAGTTTTTCAACGGTGAAGGTCAACAGAAAGCCAAACGCACCTGAACTCATTTCTCCAATCAACTCTGCGCAGAACGTTGATTATAAGTCCGTATTCTTCCAGTGGAGATGCACCGATCCAGACCAAGATCCCTTGAAGTTCGAGTTGTATCTTGACGGCTCATTTGTGGCGACAACGACTCGGTACGACTACACTATAAATAATCTTCAGCCAGGAAAGACATACAGTTGGTATGTTAAAGCCTTGGATGCAGAGTATTCTCAGATAAGCCAAAGTTCAACCTTCACAACTGCTTCTGTTGGTGAGAACAGAGCTCCAAACGTTCCGCAGGTTGTCTCGCCTCCAGATGGCGCACAGTCTGTGAACATACCCGTGATGTTGCAGTGGAGTTGTTCTGATCCTGATGGAGATCCTCTTAGCTACGATTTGTACTTAAACAATCAAAAGAAGCAAACTACAACACAAACGCAGTACATTTTGGATAATTTAACACCAAATACAACCTATCAATGGTATGTTGTGGCAAGTGATGGCACTAACACCACAACTGGTCCAACGTGGACCTTCACAACAAAAGGCATTTCCAACACGCCCCCAACTGCGCCTAAGAATCCAAAACCTGAGGATAAATCCACGGTCTACAGTACCGAAGTCACGCTGAACTGGGAATGTTCAGATCCAGATGATGACACACTCTTCTACGACCTTTACTTCGGTGAAAGTTCCGATGTGGCTGTCATACGTACTAACCTACAGACGGCGGCTGTTTTAATGCAAAACCTTGAGCCCGGTAAAAGGTATTACTGGAAGGTAGTTGCAAAGGATGGCAACAGTGAAAGTGAAGGAGCTGTTTGGACCTTTTACGTTGGAACTCAATCTGTGCTCAACAAGCTACTGGCTTTGAAAAACGAAGGAATCTATTCTATTGATTTCACAGCACAACCTGTTTCTGTCTTTGAAGTATCAACTTTGACAGGCAATGATTTTTACTATTATGATCAGGGTATCTACGTCATTGGTGATGAGTTGTCTATCTTAAAGGATTCACAGCTGGCAACTTCTGCAATTTCAGGCGACAGAATATGGGTTGGCGTTCTTAAACCTGTTCAAAGGATTATTGCAGGCACCATCAACGCGTGCACAATCGATCAGAGTACTTTAACAATTCTCGAAATTTCCGATAACAAGGCGAGTGCAGTGGCTTCTTTGGCACTGAACGAACCGAGTTCGTTGTTCGTCTGTGGTGAATACATCTATGTGTGTGATCAAGATGGATTGAAAGAGATCAACGCCGCAAATCCGTATGATCCAATATTAGAAAGAACATACTCATGTAATGCAAAAGATGTCTATGTCATTGACAATATGGTCTATCTTCTAACAGACTCAAAGATCTTGAAGTTGAAACGAGAAGATCTCTCTGAGATCGGTTTCTTTGATTTTCAGAATGGAAGACGCATTTGCTTTAACAACGGTTTTGTCTACGCGATCAACAACGAAAAGCTGGTGCAATTAGACGATAGTTTCTCCGAGATCGAAGAAGTGGACTTGGTAGCTACTTCTCTTGCTGCGAAAGGAAATATTCTGTATGTTGTCAGTGAAAATCAAATCACAGCGTTTGATGAAGGTCTAAATGAAATCAAGTCGATTGCTATCAACGGTGTGAAAGAGATTTTAGTCACACAGTGATTTTCAAAGACATCAGCACAATGAAAGTGGGGAACTGGTTGTCGAGTTCCCCACTTTTTGCTATGGTTGTTAAAGATTTTTCAAACAATTGCCCAAGCACAGTTAACAGGCCAAGTGTATAAAAAGTTTGTATGGCGAAATATTCAAACCCGTTCAGGGCACTCAGAAACAGAAACTATCTTCTTTTTTGGATTCCACAGACTGTGTCGTTGATCGGTACCTGGATCGACACTACTTTGCGTGGCTGGGTAGGAGTCAATCTTTACCCTGAAGATAAAGCCGCAGGGTTCATAGGGTTAATAGCTTTTTTGAAGGGCTTTCCGACCGTTGTCCTTTCACCTGCCAGTGGAGTTCTCATCGATTGGTTTGGCCCAAGGGAAGTTCTGTTCTTCACACAGCTCGCCGATACAATAAATGCGTGCATAATGGCATACCTTGTCTACAGAGGTATTTTAACACCTGCACAATTACTCATACTCAGTGTTTTGATGGGTGTTTCTGGCTCTTTTTATCTTCCATCGAGAAATACCTTCATTGGCAGCATAGTTCCCAAGAACCATCTTCCCAACGCACTGGCTTTGCACGCAATGATCTTCAACATGGCGAGAATGGTAGGACCATCGATAGCAGGGTTCATAGTGAAGTACTATGGTCTGAGCTTTGGATTCTTGGTGAACGCACTGTCCTTTGTGCCACTCTTAATAATTCTTCCAACGATACCGTCAAAGCACGAAAGGATTTCACGATCAGAAAGAGCCTTTTTCAAAGATCTTTCAGCAGGTCTTGGATTTGTCATGAAGGACAGAACACTGATGCTCACCTTCGCGTCTTTGACTGTCTATGCGATCTTTGGCATGCCTTATAGTATGTTGATGCAAGCTTTTGCAAAAAGCGCTGTGAGAACAGGATTAGTGGGTTATGGGTTAATCATGGGCTCTATGGGCCTTGGGGCGTTCTTAGGAGCCTTACTCGCTGGGAGCATGCAACCCGAGCAAGTTACTACAGTCAAAGAGGAGTACTTGATCCTTCTCATTGGCATGAGTACGTTCATAACTTCTGTCTATCCTGAAGCAGCGTATGTTATGTCTTTTGTGAATGGTGCGGGTCAGACGATCTTTTTCAACATAAGCAACAGTAGGACGCAATATCTATCTCCTGCCAACATGCGCGGTAGAGTTATGTCTGTTTATGCTTTGATAAACAACGGAGGCTCTCCAACAGGGACATTTCTCTTCGGTTTACTCGGTAATGCTATTGGTATAAAGAGTTCTTACACAATCCTTGGTGTTGCTATGATTGGTTATTTCGTGATCAAAAGATACCTGATCAGTCATCCTGAGAAACTCAGATCAAGTAGCTCACAGCGCTGATCAAAATCGTGGCAAAGACAATATACCTCAACCAATTTATGCCCTTCTTCAAAGCGAATTTGACACCTAAGTATGCACCTATCATACTACCTAAGCCGAGGATAAACCCCTCGAAGAACATGACTTTGCCATTCAGCAAGAAAATTATAAGAGACACGGGAGTGTAAAGAAGTACTATGAAAACCTTCAGGGCGTTGTTTTTGACCAGATCTAAGCCCAACAACGCTGCGGTGAAAAATATGAAGAAAAAGCCCACACCGGCTTGAATAAAGCCACCATAGACCCCTATGCCAAAAAAGGCAACAGTTACGAGAAAAATGTTCCTCTTCTTGTCTGACTGGCCAGCCCACATCTTCGGTTTCACGAAGAGAAAGATGCCCATGATCAAGAGTAGGATGCCAACCACTTTTTTGAGGAGTTCTTGATTTAGATCGATCACGATCAAAGTTCCGACGATCGAACCTATAACCGCTGGAATTCCACAGAGCAGAGAAAGTTTCAGAGGCAACGCCTTTCCTTTTTGAAAATTTCTCACTGCAACTATGTTTTGCAAGAGTATCGCAATTCTGTTTGTCCCATTTGCGACATCGATACCCATTCCCAGGAGTGTCAGCAATGGTAGAGTCAAAAGACTGCCACCACCGGCTACAACATTCAGAAAGCCAGAAGCAATACCAGAAAGGAAGACAAGGAAAAGTAGCATACCCTCACCTGATCTTTGTCAAGATCGACAAGAGTTGAACGAGATTCTCAAAGTCATCAAGTGAGATGTACTCTGCCTGGGAGTGTAAGTACCGAACGGCGAGTGTTATCGGTACCATCTTCGCGCCACTTTCCATAGCCACCGATCCGTCGGTGCCGCCTCCGGTGATACCGATCTGGACTGGGATAGTATGTTTCTGTGCCACCGAGAGTATTTTCTTCATCTCATCGTAGCTGGCAATGGCGCTGTTGTCTACCATTCTCAAAACTGGCCCATTACCACATTGAACATCTCCGGTGAGGGAAGAACAGCAGGCAAATGAATCGATCGCATAACACAGATCAACCTTATGTCTTGAAAGGAATGCCTTTGCACCCTTCAGACCTATCTCTTCCTGAACGGTCCAGACAAAGAAGATCTTTTGATCGATGTGCTCACCTATAGTATTTCTCAAGACATGCAGGAGTGCTACACAACCAAATCTGTCATCTAACGATCTGATAGACAAAAACTTTCTATTGAGTAAACTGACGTGCTTTTTGAAGACAGCGTAGTCCATAACATTTACACCTATCTCTTGTGCCTCTTTCTTATTACTCGCACCAATATCGATTCTCAGATTTTCCGTTGATTGATTACCCCCAAGATGAGGTGGATTAATACCAATGACGCCGTCTATGATACCGTTCTGAGTTACAACATCAAGATGAGCCCCGAGCAGCAATCTGTCGTCGAAGCCTCCCACCTTTCTGAAGTTCAAAGTTCCGTCAGAATTGACACCAGTGATCACAAGACCGATTTCATCCATATGAGCCATCAAAGCTACTGCTCTTTCACCATCGCCAACCTCAACGATCAAGTTCCCCAAGTTGTCAACTTGATATTCAACACCGTTGGGAAGACTCGAAATCAAGAGTTCTCTTATTCTCTCTTCTCTACCAGAGATGCCTTGAATCTTGCAGAACTCGACAAGTTCTTGTATGAGATTCTCCTTCATGAACTCACCTCAGGAGTATTATAGCAAATCGTTCGTATATGGAACCTTTATTCAATTCTATCGATCAAGAGAGAAAGCTTTTTCACGTATTTGAAGATTATGAAGATCAAGATAAGACACAATAGAACCGGAAGACCGATACCGAGGAGAATCACCAAAAAGTTGGTTTTGAACAGAGAAAACAACTGCTGTCTTGCGTAGATATACAGTGTTACGGGTAAAACCATACCGAGAGCCAAGGCGATGACAACACCCTCAATGAGAAAGACATGACCTGTGCTCAAAATCTTTGCGGGATTTTCCATCTCGGTTTTTTCCCTCTCTTTGAGTAGCAAATTCAGACCGAACACAGCTGCAAAGGTATACATCACAAAGATCAGCGGAATGAGAAGATAAACCATCCAAGGAACCTTGAAGTAGATCTGCAAGAAAACCACAAGTCCTGAAGAAATAACTGAATACAGACCGGCAGGAATGATCAATTTTGGCATGAGAACCTTCGAACAATCTATCGGCAGCAACTTCATGAATGGCCAACTGAGGAACTCTTGCTTCATCAGAATCGCCGTGTTCAGAGAAACATACATCGTACTGATGATGATGGTGATGAACAATGGTGTGGTGAACGAGTTTGTGGTGAATACAAAG
This sequence comes from Pseudothermotoga sp. U03pept, assembly GCF_051235805.1. Lineage (NCBI taxonomy): Bacteria > Thermotogati > Thermotogota > Thermotogae > Thermotogales > Thermotogaceae > Pseudothermotoga > Pseudothermotoga sp. U03pept. Next base: position 421,266 of record NZ_JBPNXV010000001.1, read on the forward strand.
ATCACGCTGAAGACGACTGGATATATGAGCATGAAGATTCCTCGTTCGTGTCTGATCATCAGTCTCAGATCTTTGAAGAAGATGCCGCCGTGAGACTGAGTTGTTACAGACTTTCTCTTTTGTTTAATTCCTTTTTCTTCAAATTCAAGTCCTTCTGAGACTTTAAGCGATGCGAACCACAACATGATTAATGAAGTGAGCAGAAAAACTATGTATATGGGATTTTCTAAACCAATGATGGGCCAAGCAACTGGATTAAAGGGAGAAAGCAGTCTCTCACCGATGTTGATCAAACCAGGTAATGTCCCTGTATTAGTTTTTGACACCAGATTGGGTAACAATTGGGTGACCAAAACGAATACGGCGACTGTCAAAATCAAACTCAGTATGTTCATCTTCTTTGCACTGGATCTGCTCATCCACAAGCCAAAGATCGATGCGAGGAGAATCGAAAGAAATAGAAGAACAAGACACATCAGCACAGATGAGACAACCGCCAATACGAGACTCTTACCGGTGCTGAGGGCGTACGAAGGTACAACGAAAAGGTACATCACGACCACTATCGACTGCGTGATCAAAGTCAAAATAGCTTGGTACAAAACTATCGTTGAACGTCTTATGGGCATCGTCAGAAGAAGTCGAATTTCATCGTTCTTAACGAAGGTACTAACGAGACTTGGAAAGAATGAAAGTACAAACATCAATGCCATGAGTGCAGACCATTGGACGACTATTATGCTTGCCAAGTTGTATTTGCCGATATGAATCTGCGCAATAGATTTGAAGGTTTCGTAGAAGAGCATTGAAAGTGGTATGCCATAGACACTCACAGCCAATATGGGAAAAAGTAGGTTGGAAATGCGTTTTCTATTGGTCTTCTTTGGAGAAATCACAGGTGATCTCAAGCCATATTTCAGGAGCGTCAGTAACTCTTTCATTTTTCACAACTCCTTTATTATCGCTTCTATGTCTTCTCCATTGGCAGTTAGTTGTAAAAAGACATCTTCAAGACTCGCGTAGTTACTTTTGACAGAGTTCTTCAGTTCACTAAGTGTTCCTTCTGAAACCAATGTTCCTTGGTTGATTATCCCTATTCGCGTACACATCTTTTCTGCAATCTCTAAGACATGGGTTGTCATGAAGATCGTACTGCCTTCAGAGGCGTATTTCTGCAAAAGCATCTTCAAGATCTTCGCTGATCTTGCATCGAGCCCAACCGTTGGTTCATCGAGGAATAAGACCTCAGGCTTTCTCATCAGAACGCTCACAAGGTAAAGCTTTTGCTTCATACCGTGTGACATATCAGAGATCGCTTTATCCAGATAGTTCACTCCGAAAGCCTCACAGAGTTCTTCAATTCTTTCTTTAGTCTTTTTTCTATCGACTCTGTAGATTTCAATCACGAAATCGAGAAATTCGAAACCTTTCAAGTTTGCATACATCTTCGGTTCGTCGGGGACTACACCGATACGTCTCTTTATTTCCAGTTCATCGTTTTTCAGATCAAGACCGAGTATTTTCACTTCTCCAGTAGTAGGTTTCAAAGTTCCCGTCAACATCCTTATAGTAGTTGTCTTTCCGGCACCATTCGGTCCCAGAAAACCGTAGATTTCTCCTTGTTCAACAAAGAGGTTAACACCCTTCACCGCCCTGAAATTGCCGAAATCTTTCACCAGATTTCTTGCCTCTATGACTTTCACACGAATACCTCCCCTACTGAAAATCTCAAAGTTTTTCCGCCGCAAGACTGGCAAGTTTTGATCTTTCACCCTTTGTCAGTGTGATATGTGCCACCAAGGGATTTCCTATCAATCTCGAAGCGGCATAGACAAGGCCATTGCTGTCTTTATCAAGATAGGGGGTATCGATCTGGTATGGATCTCCTAAAAGAATAACCTTTGTGTCATCTCCGGCGCGTGTGAGAATTGTCTTGATCTCGTGTGGTGTCAGATTCTGTGCTTCGTCTACAATCATATATTGACCTGGTATGCTCCTTCCTCTAATGAAACTCAGAGCACTCAGCTCCATCAGATCTTTCTTCAAGAACTCCTTCAAATTCATCTGAACGCGGTCGAACAAAAACTCTAAATTGTCCATGATTGGTTGCATCCAAGGTTCAAGTTTTTCTTCCAACGAACCTGGGAGGTACCCAACGTCTTTTCCAACTGGTATCAAGGCACGCGTGACTATAACTCGCTTGTACTTTTTCTCTTTCAGAGTCTTTTCAAGCCCACACGCGAGTGCTATCAGAGTCTTGCCGGTACCTGCTATTCCAACAACTGTCACCAAATTTACATCGTCATCGAGCAAAGCATCCATCGCAAAAAGCTGTTGGTTGTTCAGAGGACTTATTCCCCAAACAATATCTGATCGATCCAGCAGAAGTTTCTTCACGACTTTGTTTTTGATTTTGAAGTATCCATTTTTCGCCTTGATGTATTGATTTTCTGGCATTTCTAAAGTTTGATCTTCCTCGATCTCTTGGTCGAGTTCTACATAACCAGGAGGTAGAGATGCAAGATCTGATCTATCTGTCAGATAATCTTGAGTGCTGATACCAAGTGCTGCTGCCTTTACCCTCAAGCTTATGTCTTTGCTCACCAAGATTGTTGGTACAGAGGAGGTACGCTTAAGCCTCAAGACATAAGCTAAAATCCAGTTGTCGATGTATTTCTCAAACAAGAATTCTGGAGCCTCTCTTCGACCGTCTGTTATGCTCATTACGCTTAACACACCACCGCTCTGCAATCTCACACCCTTTGAAAGATCTCCAGATGCTCTCAATTTATCGAGTTCTCTTATCACTTCTCGTGCTGATCTTCCAACAGAGTCTGTTCTTCTCTTCAATTTGTCCAGTTCTTCTAACACCGGTAATGGCAAAACGATGTTGTTGTCCTCAAAAGAATAAATTGACTCAGGATCGTGAATCAGTACATTTGTATCGAGAACATAGTTCTTCACCATTCTTTTCCCCTCCAAGTGTGGAGAAGCTCTGCAAGTTGTGCCTCGGTCAGTTGTCGACACATCTTTATGAATGCCTTTGCAGTCACAAGTGCATCGTCCAAAGCACGATGTTTTGGTTTTTCAAGACCGTATCTCTGTGCAAGCCAACTCAGAGTCTTACCTTCACCGAATAATTCCTTTGAAATCTCTCGAGTATCGAGGTAATTCACCGTTGGTGGGAAAACGCCTATTTCTTTGGCTGAAATATCAATGAAGGTTAAATCGAATTCAGCGCGGTGAAAGACCATTATAGATCTTCTCATGAAAGATCTTATCTTCTCGAATACTTCGTCGATCGTTGGTGCGCTTTCGATGTCTTCATTACTTATTCTGTGAACCTTTTCGACGATAGCAGGTATTCTTATCTTTGGATTTACAAGAGAGCTGTAGATAGATTTGTAGAGAATCTTGTTTTTGTAAACGGGAACTATTGCGACCTCAACTATTCGATCGCCCGCTAAGGGATCTGTGCCCGTAGTTTCAGTGTCCATGACGCAAAAGAGTCTTTCATCTGATATCAAGATAACCTTCCTTTCATGTGAACATCGATCTGTGGGAAAGGAATCTTTATTCCCGCTTTTTCAAACTCTCGCTTTATTCTTTGAGAAAGCGAGTTGATCGCATCAAAGTAGTTTTCTCTTTTTACCCAAAACAATACATCGAAGTCTATAGAAGAACTGGCAAAACTGTTGAAGGCGATGAAATTACTCACATCTTGCTTCTCAACGAGTGGTTCTTCATCAATACATCTCTTGAGTATCTCAAGCACCTTTGACAGATCAGAATCGTACGATACAGAGATTTTCATAGTCAATCTTCTCACTGGTCCAGGCCAGTAGTTGGTTATCTTGGTTCCCCAAACCTGTTTGTTGGGAATGAGCACCTTTTTGCCGTCAAAAGTTCTTAGAACAGTGTGGTTGTAATTGACAATCTCAATCGTACCACTCGTACCGTCTATTTCGACAACATCTCCTTCTCTAAGCTTCCCAGTCAACAAAACTAAAATGCCAGACACAAAATTTGATAATGGTTCTTGAAAAGCCAAACCAATTACAAGACCACTCACTCCAAAGGCAGTCAGGTACGGTATCAAACTTATCTCCCAAATGTTCAGAAAGACCATCAAACCAATTAATAAGACTATTGTCCCGATCACCAATCTGACAGTATTTTTCATTCTGAATTCTTTGCTCACCTTTTGGATACTCTTGATGATGAATCTGCATAGGAGCCGATAGACAGTATAAGAGATAGTCAGCAATAAAGCAGTTTGAATGATCTTAAGGACCAGTTCTTTTGACATCGCTCTCCTCCTTTCACGTGTAGATTTTACTACAGATTGTCTGCCATCAAATTTGATCGATATTTTGAGATATAATTTATTTGGATTAATGACTTCTATCCAACGATGAGGAGGATGATTATCCACAATGCCGCTGCAGACATCCTCAGGTAGGATCTATACTTTTATCTCGAGTTTTATAAGAGAGTCGAGCAATGCAAAAGATCCAGAATCACTCTTAGCCTCTTTAATAAGAATTGTTCAGAAGTTCATCAACTGTAGGTGGGTCGCTATACTGGACAAGAGTCTCAAAGTGAGGAAATCTGACACACCTGAAATTTCCATGACAACTGAGCTACTCGAGATGGCAAAATGGTCTGTCGAAAAACTCTCACCCACCTCAATAACACAAGATGGAATGACAATTCTCATATTTCCACTTGTTAAGACCGACAGAATCCTCGGTGTCTTGATCGCTGCCACAAATGAAGAACCTGTCTTCGAGATATTAGAGGTCATACGTACTTTAGCCTTTCTTTCAGCTGTGGTGTTAGAGAACCTTGAACTTTATGACTCACTTGAAAAGCAGCACGAAATAGTTGAGGAGACCATGAAATACATGCAGCAGATATTCAATTCCTTTCCGCAAATGGTCGTCGTCTTCAATTCAGAACTTCAACAAGTTTTTGCCAATATACAGTACTTACAACATGAAGGCGAACCGAAGCTCACAGAAGTTGTGCACAAGACAGCTCGAGCGATTATCACGAGCAGATCACGACAGGTGAGCGAAGTTGAGTCAGAAGGAACCTTTTATTCTATAATTGCCGAGGCTATAGAGTACGAGAATGAACCTCAGGTTTTGATCACCATAACAGATGTCACGAATACAAAAGAGCTGGAACGCTTGAAAGCGATCGACAGGTTGAAAACAGATTTCGTTGCCAGCGTGTCTCACGAACTGAGGACTCCTCTAGCAGCGATCAAGGCTTATTCTGAAACAATGCTGACAACCTTGGAGGATCTTGACAAAAATCTTTTGAACGACTTTCTGCAGGTTGTATACAAGGAGAGCTTGCACCTGGAGAGTCTCTTGGACGAACTTTTGGATTTTGCAAAGATCGAACAGAAGGCGTTGTCACTCGAAAAGACAAAGTTTGACTTAGCAGAGCTCGTTAAAGAGGTCGTTCAATCAATGACTGAGTTTGCGAAAAGTAAGGGTGTAAGGCTCGAATACGAAATAAATGAACCTCTTTATATAACAGCAGACAAGAAGAGAATCAAGCAGGTTTTGCTAAACCTTTTGAGCAACGGTGTTAAATACAGCAAAGAAAATTCAGAGAACAAATTTGTGAGGATCTCTGCAAAAAAAGACGGGCAGTTTATTTTGATCTCAGTGATCGACAACGGTGTCGGGATACCAGAGGAGTTTCACCAAAAGGTTTTTGAAAAATTCTTCAGAGTGGGATCTGCTTTGGATTACAGAACAGATGGTGCTGGTATCGGATTGACAATAACCAAAGAGATCGTAGAATTACACGGTGGGAGAATCTGGCTTGAGAGCAAGGTGAACGAAGGCAGCATCTTTTACGTACAGTTGCCCTTAGGAGAATGAGATATGCAGCTTGAAGAGATTTTGACGAGAATTGATGAACTTCCAACACCTGATCCAATCGTTCAGAGGATTGTTTCCGTGGCTTCAGACCCTGATGCTTCTGCTAAGGATTTGGCAGAGGTTATAAAGTTAGACGCGAGTTTGACTGTGCGCATACTCAAACTCGTGAATTCTGCGTACTACGGCTTGCCCAGAAAGATTGTCGCACTGAACGAAGCTATAATGATCCTCGGCTTCAAAACCGTTAGGAACATAGCCCTCAGCATATTCACTTACAGTTCTGTCCTGAGGAACAATAGAAGATCTACTGTTGATCACTATCAACTTTGGAAACACTTTCTTGGTACTGCTGTGGGCAGTGAATTGTTGGCACAGATGATTGGTTATCCAAACAAAGAAGAGTTGTTCATATCAGGGTTGCTTCATGATATAGGCAAGGTTGCGCTCGATTACATTTTTCCAGAGGCATTTGGAGCTGTTACCAAGCTCACGAAAAGCCTTAAGATTTCTTTCATGCAAGCCGAGGAGAAGCTGAATCTACCTAACCACTCTGTTATCAGTGGCAAGATGATAGAAAAATGGAACCTTCCTGAGCTTGTGGTTCAGTCAGCAAGCGGTCATCATTCGCCAAACAATTTTTCTGATTCAGTCTACTCAGATGTAGTTGCAATTGTTCACGTTGTCGACTTTTTGGTGAATCTCATGAAATATGGAGACTCGTACACCTACGGAGGTCTGACTTTATCTTCCTTTGCACTGAATGTACTGAGTATAAAACCACATTTCTTGACGAACCTCGCAGAAAAGTTGAAACTCCGTTTGCAAGAAGCAGAAGATTTCCTGAGAATAGAAGAGGAGGTGTCGTAATATGAGACCTGATTACAGAAAAGCCATGCTGGAGTCAGAGATAACAAAACTCGTCACTCAAGCGCTTCGGGAGGCAAAGGATCCAAGATTAAAAGATGCGTTGATAACAATCTCTCGTTGTGAACTTTCAAAGGACAAGAAGTTTGCCGATCTCTACGTGAGTGTGATGGGTGATAGAGAAGAAAGGGCAAAGATCGTCGAACATCTGAACAAGATCAAGGGATATTTCAGAACATATCTCGCAAACAACTTGGATCTTTACAGTGCCCCACAAGTGAAATTCAAAGAAGATCCTGGAATCGAAGCCAGTGTAAGAATACAAGAGCTGTTGAACAAAATCAAGGAGGAAAAGTGAGTGACTCAAGCGGGGATCTTGTTGACGGACAAGCCAGAGGGACCCACCTCACATGATGTCGTCGATGAAGTCAGAAAGAAGCTGAGGATTAAGAAAGTCGGGCATGCTGGCACACTCGATCCCTTTGCATCTGGATTACTCATTCTTGGAATTGGCAGCGGCACGAGAATCTTAGAATACTTGATGAATCATAACAAAGTGTACCTTGTGACGATGAGACTTGGTACCATTACAGAGACCTTTGACATAACAGGACGGGTTGTTGAAGAAAGGGCTGTGAATCTTTCGACTGAGAAGATACTGCAAACCTTGAAGTCCTTCGTCGGGAGCTATATGCAAGTTCCACCGGCTTATTCTGCCAGAAAGTACAAGGGCGAAAGGCTTTATGAGTTGGCAAGAGAGGGTAAGATCGTAAGATTACCACCAAGGCAAGTGACTGTATATCGCATAGAAGAAATCGCCATAGAAGGCAATGATGTCACCTTCGTCACAGAGGTCTCCGCTGGTACTTATATCAGATCGCTCTGCATGGACGTAGGCTATGCGCTTGGTTGCGGTGCGACTGCAGTAAAACTCAGAAGACTTTCGATAGGACCATTTGAAGTAGTTAAAGCCATAAATGTCTTTGAGAGCGACGAAAGAACTATACTATCTCATCTGAAACCACTTTCAGAGGTTTTGGATATGCCTAAGGTCTATCTGAGAACTGATGGCTATGAAAAAGCGATCAACGGTAACACATTAAGAGTTTACGATGTAGAGAGATTCGAAAAGTTTTCAAAGAACTGCTTGGTACAGGTGATCTATAAAGATCAGCTACTGTGCATAGCAAAAACCGAAAGAGCCTCGAGCTTTGTAAAGACTCTGATCGATGAGAACCGAAATGAACCACTTCTAAAACCTGTGAAGGTACTCAAAGAAAAGCAACCTTAAAAGCCGGCAAGTTCAAGCGACATGTTCTCTTTGATAGTTGTAAAAGTCTTCAAAAGGAGGAAAAGGCGCACGTAAGTTTCAGGATTCTTGCGCTTGAACAAGATGAGGAATTATGTTGCCACAATAGGAGTCTTTGATGGCGTACACATAGGACATCAGAGATTGCTTGAGCGTGTGAGGCAGTTGTCAAAAGATCAGGGAAAAAAGAGCAAAGTCTTTGTGATTTCGTATCCATTTGAGTATTTTCTTGAGAATTTCGATGGTTTGATAATGACAGTTGAAACAAGAGCTGTAGAACTTGCAAAATTCGTCGATGAGGTTGAAGTTATCGATTTGTTGCAAGTCAAAGATCTGCTGGCAGAAGATTTCTTTGAAAGGTACTTTTCAAGAGAGTGTTCTGCTTTGATAGTCGGTGAGGATTTCAGATTTGGTAAGGGGGCTTTAGCCGATGTTCATAAACTTGCCGAAATGTGTCAAAGAGAGAGAATAGAGCTTGAAGTCGTTGAGGACATAGTCGATTCCACAAAGATGCGAATCAGTAGTTCTGTGATAAGAAGGTATATCAAAGACGGTCAGATTGAAAAGGCAACTGAGCTTCTGGGCAGAGATTTTTCTATTCACGGTTTCGTAGAACGAGTACTTGAGAAACCGCATAACACTGCTGTCGTTGGTTTGGAAGATAAGCTCGTTGTTCCTGAGAAAGGAACCTTCAAATCGAGAGAAGAGTATTCCAGAACAACTGGTGTTGTGAGATTTGCAGATGGAATACTTTTCGAAGCAGAAGGTTTTCGACCCGCTCAAGGCAGCATCGTTGAGATAGTTCTATTGGAGCGCGAGGAGGGTGATTCGCTGTGAGTATTGGTGTTGTCACTGGGACAAACAGCGCGAGTCCCTATAGTTTCTTTGTGAGGCTTCATCAGGAAAAGAACCGTCCCGTGCACATGGTGCAAATAGACGATGTAGTGAAGGTTGTCTTCTCTTACAGACCTTACGGTGAGATGATCTACTACGGTATTGTGACAGAGATAAATGCAAGATGGGATTTTGGGGTTAACTCGGGTTACGAAGAAGAAGTGGCACTCAAGGGTTTGCTTCCTACTTTCCCAGTTTACATCGCCACTATTACCACAACTCGTATGCTGAAGGTTGAAGATGGCAAGATCACAAGCGATGCCCCACAGGTTCCCCCGCCACCTGGGACTGAGGTTTTCATGGCAAAAGATCAAGAAGTTGATGTTGCGCTTGGTTTTGACGAATTGATCAAACAAGACACAGCTGTGCCAGTTGGGGTTTTCAAAAACGGAAGACCGGCATATGTCGATGTGAGATACATACTTGGCGAAAACGGTGCACACATAAACATCTCTGGACAATCAGGTGTTGCTTCGAAAACCTCTTATGCAACCTTCTTGGTGAGATCCTTTCTGGATACAGGCAAAAGACTCAAGGAAAAGAACGAGCTCATGGCATATCTGTCACGTTCGAGATTCATCATCTTCAACGTTAAAGGCGAAGGATTGCTCTTCTTGGATAAATGGTCAAAAGACTGGAAAAATCTCGAGAAGGAAGAGACCTGGAAACAATGGAAGAAGATGTATGATTCTATGATGATCAATCCCCAGCCTTTTGAGAAAGTCAAATTCTACGCTCCGAGGAGATCGACGAAGAACATGCAACCATGGTCTAATAAAAGGTACGATAAGATCTTCTCATATGGTTGGGATTGCATAGACATATTCAGTATGGGTTTATTCGAACTGATTTTCGATCCAGAGGAACTCGAGCTGAACCAAAATCTTCAGCTGGCTGTGACGACAATACAGGAATTCTTTTACGAAAGGTTGGAAAGAGCAGTTCAAGATGCGGCTAAATATTGCGAAGACGATGCTTGTTTACCATCAACGTCTAACGATGAGATCATACTGAGAACGGCAATTGCCCACGGTTTTGATGTAGTTACACGAGCAGGACTGCCTGAGAAAATAGATGACTTGCTGAAGATGTTCACGACAGATATTGAGTTTTCAAAAAAGATGGAAGAGGAACTGCGCGGGAAATCGACGATTATGGCGTTGATAAGAAGACTAAAATCTATTAAGAACATCGGTATGGACCTCATTTGGGTTCCGACGAGTTTTCTGTCGAATGAACTTGGGATCAAAGAAGAGCATCGAATAGACTGGGATCAACCTGGTCAGGTAACCGTCATCGATATTTCAAAACTTCGTCCCAGAATCCAGTCCTTTGTCGTTGGTGCAGTGCTGGTCGAGGTAATGCGTTCCCGCGAAGAGAAGACCGATCAAGATCCTGTCTTCATCTTTCTTGATGAATTGAACAAATATGCACCACGACACGGTGGAGGACCTCTTGGCAATCTGTTCAGAGACATCGCAGAAAGAGGAAGATCTTTCAGAATCATCATGATAGGCGCAGAGCAAACAGCGTCTGAGGTAGATTACCGAATAATAACACAATCCTCAACGACTGTCGTTGGAAGGCAAAAAGGTGCCGAGCTGGAAAAACCAGAGTACTCACACCTGACCTCGGAGCAAAAAGAACGAGCTGCACTTCTGCAACAAGGGGAAATGATAGTCGACCAACCTTTCATGAGAATACCGATAACTGTCCGTTTTCCATTGCCAGCTTGGTGTACGAGAGAGGACGGCTATCATAGTAATGAAGAAGAGATCAAGGGAATAGAGAAAAGACTCTTTTAGGAGATGAGCGAATGATTCTGAAGAACGCTCTCGTGTATAACAACGGAAGATTTGAAAAGAAAGATCTCTTCATTGAGGGAAAGATCTTTGTTTCCAAGTCAGATGGTCCTGTTCTCGATCTATCTGGTATGTACGTTATATCGGGATTTGTCGATTCACACGCTCATGTACTCGGTGTTGGCCACAAGTATGGCTATCTCAACTTGGAGAAGGTTTACTCGCAAGAGGAATTGATCGCATTGGTAAAAGATTGTACAGATCTTGTCATAAGGGGAAGAGGTTGGAGTGAGGAAAAGCTTGGTGGTTATCCAAACAAATCTCTGCTCGATAAGATAGAAAAGCCCATCGTGCTGACGAGAAGATGCGGTCATATAGCAGTCTTGAACAACGCCGCAATGAAGATAGTAGGTCTTTACAAAGAAGACGGCATCTTCAGAGAGAAAGAACTTGATATAGTGAGAGAAAGAATAAAAGATGAGAATCCAGAAAGATACTTTACCATAGGCCAAGAGCAGTTTCTCAAACACGGAGTAACCTTCGTTCACTCTGATGATCTTCACGGAATAACCTGGCAAGATCTGAGAAAACTTCTGCTGAAAGCAAGGATCAGGATCTTCGAAAAGCTCTATTTCTCAAATTTAGAAGATCTTGAAGAGTTCGACGAATTTGGCACTCTCACAGAGAATGTTTTCATAGGTGGTGTGAAGCTCTTTGCCGACGGTTCCTTAGGTGGCAAGACGGCATATCTCAGTGAACCCTATGCTGATGAGAGAGAGTACCGTGGCATGAAGTTGCTTGACTCCAAAACGATAGAGGAATTTGCGAAAATCTGCTATCAGAAGCGAGTTCAACTTTGTGTTCACGCTATAGGCGATGGTGCCGTTCACGAGGTGGCAAAGGCATTTCAGAGATATCCACGCAACAGAATAATTCACGCCCAACTTGTCAACGAAGAAGATTTGCCACTGCTGAGACAAACACACTTCAGCGTTCAACCGCACTTTGCTTTTGAAGATCAAGAACTCATTCAGCAGAGAATACCCAAACACTCAAAGGTACTCAAATACGATTTTCTGAGATTCTTCAAAGAGGGTTTCGAGCTGTCTTTTTCATCAGACGCACCGGTCTCACCAGAGGATCCAAAATACATAATGCAGAGCGCTTTGAGGATGGGGTTCGATCTTGCCAACGCAGTTGAGTTGTACACAACAGCGGGAGCAAAGGCAGCAGGTGTCGATAAGGTTGGAAAAATTTGCGAAGGTTATTTCGCTGATTTCGCTGTTTACGATAGAAATCCATTAAAACTCGAAGATGATCCAGTGGCAGTTTATCTTTCTGGTGAACTGGTCTGGCAGAGATAGAATGGAGCAGGCGGTGGGACTCGAACCCACACCCTCCGCCTTACCAAGGCGGCGCTCCACCTCTTGAAGCTACGCCTGCTTACACTGTCAGTATATCAGAAATGCATTTTCTTGTGAACTACCCATGACTAAAATCACGGGCTTCCTGCTTCATTGACTGAGCTTGCCGCTGAAAAGATAAACTTTGACTTTTCAGCAGTAGAGACCCAGTCTATTAGGCTCGGATCGTCCCAACCCTACGTATTTATTGTAACATAAATCACAGAATAAATCAAGTTGGAAAACGCTTATGCTATCATCTGTTTTGACACGTATAAGTTACTCATGTCTAAAGACACGAGAATGTTGTTACGTTTCAAGAGTAGTTTGCTGTTTCTTGAAACAACAGAGTTTATAATCAACTTGGGTGAGAGACGTGAGTACTTTTTTGGCTGCGGCGACGAGTATAGCCTTGGTCCTTTCTGGCGGTGGTGCGAGAGGTGCATACCAAATAGGTGTTTGGAAGGCGTTGAATGAACTTGGCTTCAGCATCGCGGGCGTCTATGGTACCTCAGTAGGTGCGATAAACGGTGCCATGGTCGCACTCGGAGATCTCGAATTCGCAGAAAAGAGCTGGCTTGAGGTAACCTTTGAAGACGTCATGAACATACCAGAGAGTGTGCAGAAGATCCTCAGTGGTAGATTCAAAGACCTCAGTGTACCAGAGGCAATAGACGCAGCCAAACAACTGATAAGTGAAGGTGGCGTTGATGTGACTCCTCTGCGCCAAAAACTGAGAGAACTTCTGCCAGAAGACAAGATACGGGCTTCCAAGGTTCACTACGGTTTGGTTGCCTATTCCATCTCCGAACTGAAACCCTATATGCTCTACATTGAGGATATACCATACGGTATGTTGGCTGATTACATACTCTCAAGCGCTAACTTTCCACTTTTCAAGCGAGAAGAAATTGGTGGTAAGCTCTTCATCGATGGTGGGGTGTATAGCAATATACCACTCAAAATGGCTGTCGAAAAGGGTTACGAGAACATTGTTGTGGTTGACATAGGTACGGTTGGCATCGCTGATATACTTGAGTACATAAAGATCTTCAGCAGTCAAGGGAAGATAGAGTACATAAGACCAAGAGAACACTTTGGAAGTCTTCTGAATTTTGATCCAGAGGTGTTGAAAAAGTACATGACCGAGGGCTATCTCGACACACTTGCTCATTTCGGCAAGATCTTTGGTGATCATTACTACATCAGTGACGATATCGACTTGATTTGGGAGCTCTTTACCAAAATGGGAAGTGTTGAAAGAGACATAGCGGCCTCATTACTCGGAATTCATATGCCATCTGCCTTACCTGTGAAAGTTCAGTATGAGGAATACATCTTGCCTCGACTGAGGTTGGAAACACTCTCCTTTTTTGCCCAACCGCAGGTCGTTAGTAGAAAGTTGCTCGAAGATGTCGCACGGTTTCTCAAAGTGGAAAGGCTTAGACTGTACAGTAGCCATGAATTGCTTGGAGCGATCGTTCACGCATCTTCACCAGTAGGTTTTCTTGAAAACCTCAGATACAAAACTAAATACCAGAGGCTGATAGATTTTCTGATCTTTCTATACAAGAACAGCAAGAAAAAGGGTTTAGAGGACTTGATCCAGTAGAGATTTTGTCGATCGATACTCTCCGAAGATTGCATACTCCGAGAGTTTTCTCAAAAGCTCGAAAGAATTGCTCTCAGTGGCGCTGTTTATCAAAAACTGTATGTAAGATGACCCGATGTCCTCGAAAACAACCTTTGCATTTTCACCAATGAATTTCTTGATGATTCTTGCCTTTTTCTTGAGAAGATCTATGTCTTGCATTCTTGAAGATTGCATCTTTGTGCCACGCTTGGGCACGAGGGGGTTGAAGGAAAACTTCACCTGCTTGTATCCCATCTTCTTCATCTGTTTGGCATACTCTGAGATTTGCTTGAAGTCTTCTTCGGTCTCTTCTTCGAAACCATATATCATGTACAACTTGATTGAATCAAAACCAACCTTCTTACCCAGCAGTAGGGCATCTTCTATCTGTTGGTTTGTGAATCTCTTTTCGAGTTTCATTCGTATCTTTTCGTTGAATGACTCCGGCGCTATCGTAAGACTCTGTTGATTCAACCTGAGAAACTTCAGGAATCTCTCGTTGAGTCTGTCGAGTCTGAGTGATGAGAAGGAAACCTTTATCTTTTTTTCCTCAAACCAAGGTAATAACTGATCAAGCCAAGGATAGTCTGTCACATTGGATGCAATTAACCCAACGAACCTAAAGTTCTGCAGCATGTTCTTCAAAACTTGAGGTTCAACAAACCTCACAGGTTTTTTCAACGCACCCATCATGCAAAAACTGCAGTTCCAAAGACAACCGCGTTCTATCTCAATAAGCATTCTGTCTGAAAATTCACCTTTCGTTGAAATCACCGGATTCATGGGAACTAACAGATTGATGTCTTGAAAAAACGCGTTTTTCGTTGCAGTTTTCCGTCTTGTGGGGACTGTTGCAAAGTCTATCTGCGAGATTTTCTCTAATATTTTTTCTCGATCTTGACATACAAAGACTTCATCGAGATCTTGCAACATCGCTTCAAAATCACCGTGCAGAACAACATCGGCTATGGTCTTGAATATTGGGAGATCGGTGTACGTGAGAGCGCCTCCAAAGATGATAAGAGGATCAAAACGTCTCCTTTCTGTATTGAAAAGCGGTATGCCTTTTTTGTTGAGCAGCCAAAGAACATTCATTAGATCGTTCTCAAAGTTCATAGCGAAAGCCCAGATGGAAAATTCATCAAGCGGTGTGAGACTGTCAAGTGAGTAGAATTTCTGAAAACCTCTTTGAATGAAAAACCTTTCACATCTCACTCTGTGCAATCTATTGAAAAGCTTCCAGACCAGATTGAAACCAAGGGATGAAGATGCGACTTCATAGGTGTTGGGAAAAATGAGGGCAACCCTTAGGTCGCCCTCAAGATCAATTTCTTCTACTGTTCTTTCGCTTGATTTGAGTTGTTTAATGGTCTGAAATTCATCGAAAGACCTTTTGTCACGAGGACTTCTCAACAGAGGTCCTCCTGAGGTAGTTTCTTGAAACAACTGCTCTGACAAACTCCATCTCTAAAATCTTAGATTCGCCCTTCATCACGATCCCACGTAGCTTGATTTTGTTGTCTGTGACATCGATTACTTTTACACCAACTGCAACTCGCTCCGAGAGGTGTACAGGCAAGAGGTGCCTGATATTTGCTTCGATTACAACGGAGATATGTGATTCATCCAAAAGGGGTTGAATGAGATCGTAAGCAACGTGAAAAACCAAGGCACTCAGTCCAGAGGTGCTTGCAAAGGAGAGTAATCTCATTTCTTGATCTTCATCCCAATGACAGGATTCTTCGACTACTACATCAACTGTTCTGCTCTTTCCTCGAAGCTGCTCCAAGTTCATCATGGTTCATCATTTCCTCCCCCAGTTCGCTTTTCAAGATCCTCCTGAGCTCCTCACCTTCAAGAACCTCACGTTCCAAGAGCAACTCGACCAATTTATCAAGCTGTGCGTGATACTTCGTTAATAGTTCTTTTGCTTTATCATAGCATTCGGTGACGATCTTTCTAACTTCTTCATCGATCTCACTCGCCACATCTTCGCTGTAGTTTCTCATCCTCGTCAGTTCTTTACCCAAGAATATCTCTTGTTCCGTCTTACCCCACGACAGTGGTCCTAACCTTTCGCTCATACCAAACTGGCAAACCATTCTGCGGGCAAGTTCGGTTGCTCTCTCTATGTCTGATGCAGCACCTGTTGTGACTTCTTGGAATATAAGTTCTTCCGCGGCTCTTCCGCCCAAAAGGCTTGTGATTTGATCCAACAGTTCCTGTTTCGTCACTAAGTAACGGTCTTCTGAGGGCAACTGGAGCGTGTATCCAAGGGCTCTGTAACCTCTTGGAATGATCGAGATTCTGTGAACAGGGTCGGCATTTGGAAGCAAACTCGAAACGATTGCATGTCCGACTTCGTGATAAGCGACTACACGTTTTTCTTTTGGACTGATCACACGAGATTTTCTTGCTGGTCCAGCTATAACTCTATCAATAGCTTCTTCAAAATCTGCCATCTTTATCTTATCTCTGCCATCTCTTGCAGCAAGCAATGCTGCTTCATTCACCAGATTTTCAAGGTCTGCCCCAACGAACCCCGTTGTACGCTGTGCCAAGACTTTTACATCCACGTCATCACCAAGTGGTTTATTCCTGATGTGAATCTTGAGTATTGCTTCTCTGCCCTTTACATCTGGGGTGTCCAAAACAACCTTCTTGTCGAATCTCCCAGGACGCAACAATGCGGGGTCAAGTATATCAGGTCTGTTGGTTGCAGCCATCACCACAATACCTTGCCTGATGTCAAATCCATCCATCTCCACGAGCAACTGGTTTAGGGTCTGTTCGCGTTCATCGTGGCCTCCACCAAGTCCCGCACCTCTGTGTCTTCCTACGGCATCGATTTCGTCTATGAAAACAATACAAGGAGCATTTGCCTTTGCCTGACCAAAGAGGTCACGAACCCTTGCAGCACCGACACCGACAAAAAGTTCTACGAAATCGGAGCCACTGATGTGAAAGAATGGGACATTTGCTTCGCCTGCGACAGCCCTTGCCAAAAGCGTCTTACCGGTACCAGGTGGTCCAACCAAAAGAATACCTTTAGGCATCCTTGCACCAATCTTAGCAAAGCGATTGGGATCTTTCAAAAACAAAACGGTTTCCTTCAGTTCTTCTATCGCCTCATCTACACCAGCGACATCGTTAAAGGTAACGCGACCTTGACCGGGTTTACTCATCTGTGCCCTGCTCTTGGTAAAGGTAAAAGCTTGGTTGTTTCTGCCAGAGACTGTGCGCATCATGAAGAAAAACATGAACAACAGGAAACCTATGAACAGAACATTTCCGATTATGTTGACCCAGAAGGAACTACTCACTCCCTTTTCTCCTGTGACTCTTACTCCCTTTTCACTCAAAACTTTGATCGTCTGAGAATCTTGGGGAAACCAAGGTGCATATATCTCGTAGTATTCTCCTCGCTTGGTTGTCACTCTGAGCATCCCGTCGTCTCTCACTACAACTTCAGCGATCTTAGTTGGTTCTTCGTATGCCATTTGTATGAAGTCACTGAAGCTCATCTTTGATGGAGCTGAGCTCTCGAAATAAAAAGATCTGACCAACCAGAAAAGCGAGAGTATCACAAGCGCTGCGAATATCAGCGATATATAATTTGGACGATTTCCGTTCAAATCACTTTCCTCCTTTCACTTCTCTCTTTAAGTATACAACTGTATGGATCATTCAGCAAATTCAAAACAAGAAGATCCTTTTTCTTTTCTTTGAAACTATTGTTTAGATAGACGTATGGAACCCAAATGACTTCGTCGCCGACACAAACCAAAGGCATTTCGTCTCTGAGAAAATGTGGAATCTTAGCCTCTATAAAGAGATCTTTCAATTTCGTTGTAGAGATCCTGTCACCTTTCTTGCGAGTTCTAATCGTCGTTTGACGTGCGTTGATGAATACATGACGATCTGACTTGACATCTTTCGATAGTTCAAAGAGCCACTGGTTGAATTCGTATACGCCTTCATTAGAGAGTATCATTTTCTGAACTGGTCGATTAATCCTTTCAACACTGAAGAACTCAAAACCCTTTTTCACTTTTACCGTGTCTGATACATCTATCGTCCATGAACTCTCTTTCAGCTTTGATACGATCTGTTCTATTTGCCGATAGCCAAGCTGACACTGATACTCTTCTACACAAAATTTGAGCATCTCTACGATCTCCAGCTCGTCCATTCCCTGTGAACTGAAAATAACTCTGTTCTTGAAATGGCACAGTCTGTCTTTGAACCTTTCTCTAATCTGACATGCATGCCTTGAAAACAGGATAGCCGAAAAATGAACCTGTTTGAGTGTGCTTTCCACATCTTCGTTTAAAGCCCTGACAGCAGGCATTATCTTGTGTCTTATGTAATTTCTGGCATAGGTAACATCGAAGTTGGATTCATCTTCAATGTGTGGTATTTGATTTCTCATCGCGTATGCTTCTATTTGATCTCTTTTGAGATACAGAAAAGGTCTAACCTTATGACCATCTTTTGGCAACATACAAACCAAGCCCGTCAAGCTAGTTCCTCTGATCATCCTGTATAAAATTGTTTCGGCAAGGTCATTCAAGTTGTGACCAAGTGCAATGCAATCACAGCCGCTTTTCTCTCTTGTCCTTTCAAGAAAATCGTATCGCAAGATTCTTGCGCCTTCTTCTATACCAACCTTTCTCTGTGCACAAAAACTTGGAACATCTACTCTCTCAACGTGAAGTTCTATACCAAGAGTAACACAGAGTTCTCTAACGAATTCCTCATCTCTGAACGCGTTAGAGCGAATGAGATGATTCATATGAGCTGCAACGATCTCGATATGAAGAAATCTTTGAAGTTTCAAGAGTACGTGCAAAAGGCTCATAGAGTCTATTCCACCGGAAATAGCAACCAAGACTTTAGAGCTGGGAGAGATCAACCGGTGGTTTTCAATGAATTTGAACACCTGGACTTCAAGTTCATCAAGGGGCACAACAACACCTTCTGATGAAAAAATATGGAGCCAGCGAAGGGACTCGAACCCCCAACCTACGCATTACGAATGCGCCGCTCTGCCGGTTGAGCTACGCTGGCTCGCCGAAAGATCTTTTGCAATAAAATTATACAGAGATGCTTCTGAAAAATCAAGCTCGATTGCTCAAACTCACCTCAGCAGATCGATCAACTTGTACCAGATAATTCCGAAGATCTCATGAATCGCTGCCAAATTGGCATCAAGGGCATCTCTGTTGGGTACAAAATCGATCCATTTGAACTCTGCGTGATCGTACAAGTAGTTTGATGGACAAGGTATTACCTGCACGCCAACGCTTTTGAAAGAGTAGATTGCTCTTTTCATATGAATTGCCGAAGTCACAAGGAGTACCTTTTCAAAACCATGCTCTCTGATTATCTCAAGGGTTCTCAAGGCGTTCTCGTATGTCGTTCTTGCGGTGGATTCAACGATGATATCTTTATCGTCAAATCCCAGTTTCAGGGCTTTTTCTTTCATCACCTCGGCTTCTGGCACACGATCTGTCTGAGGTATCTTGCCACCTGTTATGATCAGTGGCAAATTCCTAAGTTTTGCCATCTCTAAACCCTTTAACAACCTCGATGCGGTGTGAAGGGAAAGTTCATAACCATATGGTGTTTTCACAACTCCTCCGCCGAGTACAACCACGGCATCTGCCACTTCTTGATCACAAGAGATGCTGATCTTTTCGATCGGATTGAGCAAGAACAAAACTCCTATGCCGGTGCTGAGAAAGTAGAAAACAAAAGCCAAAATGAAACTCACAAAAGACAGTTTTTTCTGTCTTTTCACTGCAAACAACGCCGCTACCAGAAAGAGTGTTACAAAGACGCCTGGTGGCAAGACAAAGCCTTCAGCGATCTTCTGAAAAACAACCATTATCATCCCTCAACAACTCAAGTGCTACTTCAACATGCATTTGAGCACCTATAAGCAGAGATTCTTCGTCTATGTCAAAATAAGGTGAATGGTGGGGTTTGTCGATGCCCTTATCGGGATTGGAAGCACCGATAAAGTAGAAAACGCCAGGCACTCTTTGCAGGAAGAAGGACATATCTTCGCCGCCCATTGTGGGTGGTACTTCTATCACGTTTTCTGCCCCTACAATCCTCTGTGCAACCTTTCTGACAAAACCAGTCAATCTCTCGTCGTTGAAAAGAACTGCCGTTCCATTTTTGTGATCGATTTCATAGTCTATCTCGTTTGCAACAGCTATACCCTGTGTGATCTTTTGTATCTGTTCTCTGATTGTCCTTCGAACCTCTTCATCCAATGATCTGCTTGTACCCTCAATGATTGCTTTTTCAGGAATGATGTTAAAGGCAGTGCCTGACTCAACCTTGCCAACACTGATCACAGCACCTTTCAATGGATCTATCTTTCTACTCACAACTGTCTGCAATGCCATTATCAATTGCGCGGCAGCAACGATTGGATCTCTACACTGATGAGGAAGCGCACCATGTCCACCCTTGCCCTTGAGCACAATTCTGAATTCATCTGCAGCAGCCATGAGTGCACCCGATCTCAGACCTATCTTTCCACACTCAAGAGGTGTCCATAAATGAATCCCAAAAGCGAAGTCTACCTTTGGTTTTTCAAGAACACCTTCTTCGATCATAGGTAAAGCTCCACCAGGAGGGAACTTCTCTTCGGAAGGCTGAAAGACGAACTTTACATTCCCGCATAGCTCACTTTGATGAGATTTCAAGATCTTGGCGGCAACGAGCAGCATAGCCGTATGCCCGTCATGGCCGCAGGCGTGCATCGCACCATCTATTTTCGAACGATACGGCACTTCGTTCAGCTCTTGCAAGGGCAAAGCGTCCATATCTGCCCTGATCATTATCGTTCTTCCAGGCTTAGCACCTTCCAAAAGAGCTACAACACCGGTCTTTGCAACTCTTTCAACGTGCAAACCTAAGCCTTCCAAATATTCCTGAACCTTTCTTGAGGTTCTGTGCAACTCAAAACCCACCTCAGGATACGTGTGAAAATCCCTTCTCAGATAGGTGAGTTCATCTCTTAAAGAAAGAACTTCTTCGCTTATCATCTTAACCCTCCTGAAAGATCTTCAGCCGGCAGAGGTCACTTTGTGTATCACCACTCTTGAACCAGTTTTCACTATTCTGTCTTCAGTGTATAT
This sequence comes from Pseudothermotoga sp. U03pept, assembly GCF_051235805.1. NCBI lineage: Bacteria > Thermotogati > Thermotogota > Thermotogae > Thermotogales > Thermotogaceae > Pseudothermotoga > Pseudothermotoga sp. U03pept. Next base: position 442,231 of record NZ_JBPNXV010000001.1, read on the forward strand.
TTCATCGTCAACAACCACCACATGTTCTTCGGAATTCAAGCCGAGTTTCTTCAAGATCTCTTTAACTGTCAGTGACCTTTCAAATTCATAGATTTTCCCTTGATAAAGTACAGTTATATGATCCACACCAGATCACCGTTGTTCAAAAGCGCGGCATTTGCCTCGTCGGTGTCAACATGAAATTCCAAAGCAAATTTCTCGCTGACTCTTATCAAAACATCATCGAATATAAGTTTTCTGCCCTCTTTTTCGCATATGACTTTTACGATATCTTTGTCCTTGACACCGTAGTGTTCTGCGTCTTTTGGGTGCATGTGAATATGCCTTTTTGCGATTATGACTCCCTTGTTCTTTATAACTGTTCCTTTTGGCCCAACGATGACTATCCCGGGTGTAGCCTCTATATCACCAGAGTCTCTCACAGGTGGGTTGACACCTAATTTGAAAGCATCGGTCTTTGAGATCTCAATCTGCGTTTGATTTCTCACAGGTCCAAGCACCCTCACCTGTTCGATCGCACCTTTTGGACCTACGATGATGACCTTCTCGTCTGCTGCGTATTGTCCTGGTTGACCGAGGTCTTTGATGGGTTTGAGCTCGTAACCTTTGCCGAACAACAGATCAAGGTCCTCTCTCGAGAGATGCACATGTCTGTTGCTCACACCAACTACTATGCCTGGTTCTTTTCTATTCATCTGCCATACCTCCTCTGTAAGGATTTATCAGTGCCGTTCTCTTCTGAACGATTATTTGATCTGGCACAGCCGCTCTGATTTTAACAGGACCCCTTCTCACACTGAGCCATCCCAATCCGGCTATTGCTAACTCTTCTCCTGCAGTCAGTTCGAACTCCCTTTCACTCCACTTGAGAGATTCAAAAGATGGTTCTTTCGGTTTACAAGGTGGAACTAACAACCTTCCATATTGTCTTTTCCACAGATCATCGGCTTTTTCAGAATTGGTCAAGTGAAACTTCACACCTTCGCTTGCGAAGATCTGAAAGATCGGTGCGAGTTCCGTAGAGAAAATAATCTGTAGCTTGCACATTCCACCCAGAAAGATAACTGTATCTCTCTGTGGTTTGAAGGTCTTTCTACTCAAGTGCTTCTCAGCGACAATCTGTTTTTGGCAATTAGGGGGTAACAGATCGATCACGCGGTGCTTTGTCAGAATTCCTGGAGAATCGTATATAACAGTTTTATTCATTTTGGCGCTTATCAGACCAAGTGTAGTTCCAGGAAATGGTGTGATACTGATGTCTGCACCCGTCAAAGCATGTACAAGAGATGATTTTCCAACATTCGTCACACCCACAAAGAGTATTCTGTTGAAATCGCTCAACCTCGTGGCAAGTCTTCTGATACCATATTTTCTGAGTGTACTGGTCAAATAGATTCCCTCGATTCGTTCGTCTTGAACTCTCTGCAGACTCCAATTTTCAATCTCTTGTATCGTCACAGCTCTTGGTAGAAGATCGATCTTGTTCACGACGAGTATCTTTCTGGAATCTTTCAGAATCTCAGATAGTACTGGCTCATGACTGCCCTCGAAATCTGTTATGTCCACAACCCAAACGATTACCTCGAAATCTTTGACAATCTTCAAAAGAGAGTTGGTGAAACTCTTCGAAATTATGACTGGCTCCAATTTTCCATAGTGTCTTGCTCTGAAACACCTTTGACAGAGTATCTCTTCACCTTGCTCTTTTCTTCTTGTGAATACTTCAAGTGGTATGAAACCTGGCTTCTTTTCATCATCGTGTTGTATCTGTGCGCCACAGCCCTTGCATTTCACAGTCATCACCTTTTTCTCAGAAAGAGGAAAAGCACTCTCTCAAAAACTCTTAGCACCTTTGTGCCAAAGAATTCAGTTTTGCTCAGCGGCTTCACCTTTACAGTGTATGCTCCAAGCAGATTTCCTGCTAAGACATCGGTGAAGATCTGATCACCTATTAAGACAACACGCTTTACATCGATACCTTGACTCAGCAAAGACTCCTTTATCTTCTTTGTGAAAGGTTTTCTCACCCTCCAGATCACATCCACGCCGTCTAAGGAGATCTGCCTTGGTTTGCCATTTGACGCTATGATGATCTTGCCATTCGAACTCAATATCTTCTTCAAAAGTAGTTGAAATCTCTCTTCTATCTTTTGGCTTCTCCAATAACCAAGTGTGTTGTCGAAATCGAAGATAAAGACATCTCTGCCGCTGTTGAAAAATCTATCCACATCAAGTGACGAAAGATCCTCCAGAAATTCCTGTGGGAGCAGTTTTCTAAATACGCCCATCGTTTTTCTTGCAACTCACTATCTCGAAATCGATATGATCTTTGACTGTTTCAAGAAAACTCAAAAGATCTTCCAAGAGATCGCCGGGAACTAATATTCTCAGAAGGCCGTCCTCGTACTTTCTCAGATTCACCAAGTTGTCTTCTGCTTCGAGTATGTAGCCCAATTTGTGTACGTCTTCTTTGTTTATTCTCAGATAAAGATCATACTCCATGAGTTATACCTCCGTGATTAGTATAAGCCAGAAGATTTACGTTTAGTGCGAACTTTCAGAAAAAATCTGCGCCAATCTTTCCAATGCTTGTAGCTCACAACGGCAAAATTCCCAGTATACAAGGCTAATACGTGAAAATCACCACTCAAAGTTTTGTAGAAAACAAAAACACCCAACACCAAAAAACCAATCAAAACTCTAAAAGAGTCTTCTTCAACGGTCGTCCTTCTCTTGAAAAGACTGAACAAACTGAACACCGTGCCAAGGATGACTGGTCCTTGCCATTTGGTTAGTACAGACCAAGCACCAAAGGTTGTTGCCACCGCCTTACCCCCTTTGAATTTGAGCATAGGGGAGAAGGCATGTCCCATCACACCAGCCAAAGCGGCAACGGCTATCGTGTATTCATTTTTTATCAAGCCCAGCAGAATGAACAGAAAGAGTGGAAAGGTTCCTTTAAAATAGTCAAGAGCAAGTGCAGTAATTCCCCATTTGAAACCTTTGGCACGCCAGAGATTCGTTGAACCTGGATTTGAATCTCTGACCTTGGACAGATCTACACCCAGTTTCTTGGCAATTATATAGGAAAACATTACAGATCCAGAGAGAAACTGCAGAACTATCACCAAGAAATCAAACATCTATCTTCCTTCCTTTCCACGTGACCTTTCTTAGGAAAATTGCTTTGAAAAGCGATGAGAAAAATACAAAAAGAAAGAAACCGTAAGAAATAGGATAAAAGACAGTGTCCAACAATGTGTAGTCACCCGTTCTCCGACCTACCACAAAAAGTTGCAGAGCGAAGAGAAAATAATAAAAAAACATCTTCAAGTTGAAAAGGTTCACTGCTGCCGAGTACAACCCAGCGATCCAAAAGAAGAGTAGAAAAAAATGCACTCCAGAAGATCTCGCGCCGAGCGACATGTTTTTCGTAAAACCTTCAAACATCTGTTTGATACCAAGTGGATACATACGAAACCTAACAACTTTTCCTCCGAGAAAATTGTTTACCTTCAGACCATGTTTTAGAAAGAGCCTGCCAAGTTTTATGTCTTCGAGAACTCCATCTCTGACCGCCGAATGTCCCTTTGTTCTCTCATAGTTTTCTCTGCTGGTTACGATGACAGGTCCGTACGCACCGATTGGTCTGCGATTGAAGATGAAAAAGGAGCCAATCGAGGCTATAACTATAAGATTGAATGGCAAAGTCAAATGTTCGTAAAACCTTTCAAACCTTTGATGGGGCCAAACTGCCAAAAGTCCCCCTTTCACATGATAGAGAGAGACCAAGGTTTGAATCGCGTTTTGATCAGGTTCCACATCTGCATCCATGAAGATCAAAATCTGTCCTTTAGAACTCTTATAGCCATTCCAGCACGCCCAAGATTTACCAACCCACCCTTTTGGCGGTTCGTCAAGAAGATCTATTAGCCTTACTCCCTCGTGCTGCAGAACAAATTCCCTTGTTCTGTCTGTGGAATTGTCGTTGACCACTATTATTTCCATGTTGCTGTAGCTCTGAGTTTTCAAAAGTGCCAAGAGCTTCGACAAATTCACTTCTTCGTTTCTTGCTGGTATGATCACAGAAACAAAGGGTGTGTATCTTGAGTTTTGTTCTGTCAAGAATTTCATTCTTGCAAAGAGCAACCAGCCTATCATCCAAGAACTAATCAACAAGAGGTGTTCAAAAGTGACTCGAATCATTTGTTTCACCTCAAAATTGCACCATTTTACAAAAATATCTTAACACGAAAATTCAATCTCTTTTGTTCAAAAGATCATTCAAAACGATCGATAAGATAGTCTATAATGAAGTTGAAGGGAGGTCGGAAAATGAAAGTTGTATTTTTGAAGGATGTAGCGGGTGTCGGGAAAGCAGGCGAATTGAAAGAAGTAAAGGATGGATATGCGAGAAATTATCTCATACCAAGAGGACTGGCGATACCTGCAACTGAAGGTGAGATAAAGAGAATCGAAAACGAGAAAACAACAAAGATTCGCAAAGAAGATCTAACAAAGAAGAAGAGCGAAGAAATGCTTAAGGCTCTTCAGAGACAAGTGCACAAAGTTTACGTCAAAGTTGGTGGCGGTGGAAAACTCTTCGGTGCATTGACTTCGGTTAGTCTTTCGGAGGTGCTCTCAAAGAATACCTCCTTGGAGATAGACAAGAAGTGGATCCATCTTGAAAAACCCATCAAAGAGGTAGGACTGTACGATGTTGAAATGCATTTACCTGGAGGTGTCAAAGGAACAATCAAGATCGAGGTGCTGGGCGAAGAGAAAGGGTGAGTGTACTGTTACTGGAAATATATTCAAAGGCTCTGTACTCAACTTGGGTTTACTATGCACCTGAAAGGATTCTTTTCGACGCAGGTGAAGGTGTTGCACTCACGATGTCCAACAGAATCTACGCAATTAGGCATATCTTTCTAACTCATGGTCATATAGATCATATATCAGGTTTATGGACGATCATCAACACACGCAACAATTCGATGGGTGACAGAGAAAAGCCGTTGATGGTCTATTACCCAAAGGGTAATAGTGCCATAGAAGAATGGCTTGAGTTCATAAATAAAGCGAATAACGATCTGAGATTTGAACTGATCCAGTTGCCTGTTGTGGCAGGAGAAAAAGTCTTTCTGAGGCAAGCAGGCGGTTTCGCAAGATACATAGTGCCATTCAGAGTAAAACACACGATACAGGATTTCAGTCTCGGGTATAATGTAATTGAGACTCGAAGAAGGTTGAAAAGTGAGTACAGGGATCTCCCAGAAGACGAAATAAGCAAGCTTTCACGAACTCTTGGGCCAGATGAGATCACGGAAGTCTATGAAAAAAAGATATTGACGATATCTGGAGATACCTTCGGCATTGACCCAAAGGACGCACAAGATAGTGAAATCTTGGTACACGAATGCACATTTCTGAAAAGCAGCGACAGAAAGATGAATGCACACGCTTCACTTGAAGAGGTAATAGAAATAGCTTGCCAAGCCAATGTCCGCAGATTGATCTTGTATCACATATCTTCCAGATACAGCGGCAAAATAGAGAAATACCTGAAGAATTTGGGAGAATCTGTGAATTTCGAGATACACTACGTTGACCCCGAAGTGGTGTTCACACTTTGAAAGGGGTGGTTGTTGTGGAACCATTTGTGGTCTGGCTGATCTTTGGTGTGTTTTTTGTGATAGCGGAGATTTTCACACCCACCTTCTTCTTGCTTTGGTTTGGCATAGGAGCTTTTGTTGCCTCGGCAGTTAGCATCGTTTTTGGGACTCTGGTTCAGGTCATTGTTTTCATAGTCGCTTCTGGTATCTTAGTGGTCTTGACAAGGCCCCTGACGAAGAATTTGACGAAACAAGAACCTCGTAAGATACACATCTATGAGATAATAGGCAAAACCGCTACTGTGGTTGAAAGTATCGATAACGACAAAGGCACAGGTTTGGTAAAGGTGAATGGTGATATCTGGAGAGCGTATTCAAGCGACAACTCAGTCGTTCCAGAAAGTGAGAAGGTCAGAATAATAAAGGTCGATGGCGCACATTTGATTGTTGAAAAACTCAAAGGAGGTGAAGAATGATGTTAATAGCCCTTGGTGTTATTGCCGTTTTGATACTTATAGTTGCTGCAACCGGTATCAGAATAGTCAGACCCTACCAGCGGGGATTAATAGAAAGACTGGGAAAGTTTCACCGAGAGGCAGGACCTGGTATACATTTTATCGTACCATTCTTCGACAGAATGACGCGCGTTGATTTGAGAGAAATGGTCATAGATGTTCCTCCCCAGGAAGTGATTACAAAAGACAACGTTGTTGTAACAGTCGATGCGGTGATCTACTATGAAGTCACCGATGCATACAGAGTTGTGTACAACGTCAACAACTTTCAATTTGCGACTTTGAAGCTCGCTCAGACGAATTTGAGAAACGTGATCGGAGAACTGGAATTAGATCAAACCCTCACGTCGCGAGAGAAGATAAACACAAAACTGAGAACGGTTCTCGATGATGCCACCGACAAATGGGGTGTTAGAATAACCAGAGTCGAGATAAAGAAGATCGATCCACCCAAAGATATTACAGACGCGATGAGTAAACAAATGAAAGCAGAAAGAACAAAAAGAGCAGCGATTCTCGAAGCAGAGGGTGTAAAACAAGCCGAGATTCTAAAGGCTGAAGGAGAAAGAAACGCAGCAATACTGAGAGCTGAGGGTGAAGCAGAAGCCATCAAGAAGGTTGCCGAAGCAAACAGATTCAAACTCATCGCAGAGGCGCAGGGGCAAGCAGAGGCTATCATGAATGTCTTCAAAGCGATTCACGAGGGGGCACCTACGAGTGACCTCATAGCGATAAGATATCTTGACGCATTGAAAGAGATTGCAAACGGCAAGGCAACAAAGATATTCTTGCCGATGGAAGCTTCTGCCATTTTGTCGAGTCTGGCAGGCATAGCTGAAGTGTTGAAGAAAGAGCCTGAGGGAGAGGAGAAAAAAGAAGGGTGAAAGAGTTTTTAAAGGATTTCGTGATGGGGTTGATCTATTCATTAACAGGCATAGGGATTGCCCTGCCAATTGTGTGGGCTGATTTCTCGGGAACGGCTAACATGACGCTTGTTCCCTTTTCGTCGATAAATGCACTCGTAACACTTGGAGTGTTGCTCACCTACACATCAACCTTTGGTCAGTATGGTGTTAGAGATTTCTTCGTTTGTGTTCTCATTGCCTTTCTGTTTCACATAGGGAGACTATCTGTATATCTCGAAAACGAAGACAAGAGATTCAGGGTGTTCTTTCTGACTATGGGTTTCACAAAGAAAGAGTATGTAACCACATATCTTTTGAAAAGATCTACCAAAAGAAACTTGTCCTCTGTTTTGATCTGTTGGGGTTTGTTCACAGCAGTACTTGTTCTGAACAGAGTCTCGCCCAGCCATGAACTGAGCAAACTCATTTTGGGCCTTCTGCTCACTATCTTGGGATTTACCTCTTCTTTACTGGACAGAAAAGAATAAATTCCGACCAAGATGGTAGAATATTAATGTGATGAAAATCGGGAGGTGCAACAATGGCATTGATAAATCAGAAGGATGCAAAGTATTTGGAAAAGGTCTTTTCCGAACAACTGAAGGACCCAGTGAAGATTTTGATCTTCGTCGATGATGCAAGTGAATGTGAGTACTGTGACGTCACAAAACAGGTACTCGAAGAACTTTCTGCGATCGACAATAAGATCGAGATGTATTCTTACCATGTCAAAAAGGACAGAGAGATAGCACAGCAATACGCGGTTGAATTGACACCTGCAATTGTGTTGCTTGACAAAGATGGAAATGACACAAGAGTGAGATTTTACGGGATCCCATCTGGTCATGAGTTCTCCAGCTTGATACAAGACATAATAGCCATTTCGACAGGAAAACCACCTTTCTTCAACAGCCAGCAGATAGAGAGCATTCGTTCAATAAAGAATCCTTTGAATATAAAAGTCTTTGTCACGCCAACATGCCCTTATTGCCCAAAGGCAGTGCTCATGGCACATAGTGCCGCGATGATAAACCCCAACATAGTCGCAGAGATGATAGAAGCGAATGAATTTCCAGAACTCAGTATGAAATATGGAATCTCTTCGGTTCCACACACATTTGTAAATGACGAACACAACTTTGTAGGAGCTTATCCAGAAAATGCTTTCATTCAAGAACTGTTGAAAACGGCTGGTGAGAACTGAGATGTTGTTTGATTTGGGTAGAAGAGATGAAATAAGAGACTATTATGACGTTATCACAGTAGGGGGAGGACCAGCCGCCCTCGGGGCGGCGGTTTACGCCAAACGAGCAGGTTTGAGTGTGCTTGTTGTCGAAAAGACAGTTGAAGGTGGCCAGCTCAATCTAACTACTTATATAGACAACTATCTTGGTTTCCCGTCGATCGAGGGGCAAGAACTAGCAAGAAAAATGAAAGAACACGCACAGTTGCTTGGTGCAGAGTTTCTGGGCACCCAAGTACAAGAACTGATACTGAATGAAGGGGAAAGAATTGTGAAAACCGAGGATGGACAATCGATAAGCGCAGGTGTGGTAATGATCGCAACCGGTGCAGAGCCTAAGAAACTGCAAGTTCCAGGAGAGGAAAGATTCACAGCCAAAGGTATATCGTATTGTGCTACTTGTGACGGATATTTTTTCAGAGACAGAGATGTCGCCGTTATAGGCGGTGGAGATACAGCCATAAATGATGCTCTGTATTTGACAAAGATAGCAAGATCAGTTACGGTGGTGCACAGACGAGATAAGCTCAGAGCAGTCAAGATACTTCAGGATAAAGCTTTTGCAAATCAAAAGATCAAATTTGAATTCAACAAGATCGTCGAGAGTTTCCAAGGTGACAACAAACTTCAGGAAATAGTCTTGAAAGATACAGTAACAGGTGATTTGAAGAGACTGAAAGTTGATGGTGTTTTCATTGCGATTGGCCTTAGGCCGAATTCCGACTTGGTGAAGGGTTTAGTACAAACCGATGAAAATGGTTACATAGTCACCGATGAATGGATGCAGACAAGTCTTCCCAGAGTATACGCGATAGGCGATGTGAGGAAAAAGAGTGTGAGACAGATAATAACGGCAGTCTCAGATGGAGCCATAGCGGCAATACACGCTGCCGAGAACTACTTTTCATGAAGATTTGTTCAAAGAGATGAGTACTTATCTTCTCAAGGTAGACAGATCGTTTCTCATGATCAATTCCAAGTAATAAGCTGGTTCAGTTTGATTTTGAACATAAATCCATCGCTGCATGTACAGAATCTGAGTTTCTCTATGGATCATCAGAAGTCTTCTTTCGTTGTCCTGTGCCAACCGAGGGACTACTACTTGTTCAACCTTGGATATTGATAGATCTGTTTCATTGATAAGTATTTTCGCAATTGATTTTGATAGATCTTTTTCGTCGAAGATCGGTGCTATCTGTGGGTGAAGGTAGGAATCTTCAACAGCTATGGGTATGTCATCAACATAGCGGAGCCTCGAAACATAAAGGCATTCTGTTGTTTCTTTGTATCGAAGCTTGCGTTTGAGTTTCTCGCCCAAGTCTATGCGCTTTTTCTGCAAGACCACGTTTTTTGAGAGAATGTTCAAGGTTTCCAAAGCATAACTCAAGCTTATTAGTGGTTCAAAACCGATGGAGGGCCTCATTTTCCTCACAAAGGTTCCTGTTCCATGTTTCTTCACAAGAAAGCCTTCCAGAACGAGACTATCTATAGCCGCTCTAACGGTGGCTCTGCTGACTTTGTAGGTTTTCATAAGATCAAATTCTGAAGGGATCTTTTCTTCCTCTTTCCAGTGACCAGCGAGTATCTTGTCTTTCAATTCCTGTTTTAACTGAACATAAAGCGGTATATCACTCATTTTGTCTATCAACTGATCACTTCCCAAAAATGTCAAAGATTTCTGTTTATTAATTATACTCTATACTGAACAACTAAAACCTTTTGCAAGCTCGCCAAGAAAATATAAAGGCGGACATAGCGAGAATTGACTAACGGTGCCCTTTCCTATACTGATAAGAGTGTATATCGTGATACAATCATAGATGATACATCGGGGGTGATTGGTATTGGCATTTGACTTTGTTGACTTCAAGATGACAAAAGAAGGTCTTGTGTTGGTGATAAAGGACTACGAAGATTTTGAAACAGTCGCACATCAACTCACATCGCGCATATCTCAAATGAGTGGTTTTTTTGCAACTGGTGACAAGATCATGCTGATGATTGAGAACAACGAAAAACATTCCCAGGATATGCCGAAGATAGTTTCCATCATAAAGCAAATGGGCTTGGAAGTGTCGCAAATACTGATGGGAGCAACAGCGGGTGAAAGTATAAATGTTCGTGGAAGAATGAAGATGGTGCAAGAGGGTGAGACGAAATCGGGGACGAAGGTCATAAAGAAGAATCTTCGATCCGGCCAGGCTCTGATACACCCCGGAGATGTCATAGTAATCGGCAATGTTCACTCTGGCTCTGAGATCATGGCGGGTGGTTCTATAGCAATCTTCGGCGAGGCAAAAGGTATCCTGCGAGCCGGATTGAACGAAGGTGATCAAGCAGTTATAGCTGCTCTGTCTATATATCCCACCTTGATTCAAATCTCTGGACACATACTCAGAGAGATGGAGCCTTACAACGAACCTGTTGTGATACACGTGAAGGAAAACAAAGTTGTCGTTGAGAAGGCAAGAGATGTAAAATTCCAGTAGAGGAGTGATGAAGTTGGATGCAAAAGAACTCATAAAACAGCTTTCAACCCTGGATGGTCCCTCTGGTTATGAAAGAGATGTATTGAGGTTCATAGAAAGTCAGATCAAACCTTTTGTTGATAGGGTATGGTACAACAAGGTGGGCACGTTGATTGCACAGAAAGATGGCGCGGGAAAGGGAAAACTTGGGATCTTTGCACATGCCGATGAAATTGGGTATGTTATCGCGAAGATAGAAGATGGATCTTTTGCGAGGATTGAGATGATCGGTGGAGTTGATCCGAAGGTTATCTTTGCCCAGAAAGTCAAGATCTACACGAGGAATGGTGTAGCTAAAGGAATAGTTGGTGTACTTCCACCACATCTCCAGAAAGAAGAACACCGAAGCAAGGTGCCGAGTTTTGACAGAATCTTTGTCGATTTTTCTTGTAGCGAGGCAGGCAAATATGTTTCGGTTGGGGATATCTGTCTCGTCGATACAAAACCAGTTGAGATGAACGGAAAGCTCTGTGGTAAGGCAATGGACAACAGAGCCGGATGTGCTTCGTTAATCTTGGCGGCAGAGTTGTTGAAAATGTTGAGAAACTATCAAGATGTGTATTTCATATTCTCAAGTCAAGAAGAAGTAGCAGGTCCTGGGGCTGTTTCGATTGCGTACGAGCTGAAACTCGACAGAGCAATTGTTGTCGATGTAACTCACGCAGATGTGAAAATACCAAGTTTACCTCAGATCAAAATGGGTGAAGGACCCGCTCTTTGTGTGGGTCCTGTCATAGACATGGAGTTTCAGTCAAAGTTGCGTGAAATTGCAGAGAAAAACAACGTCAAAACTCAAATAGAACCGGCACCGGGTAGATCTGGAACCGACACAGACGATGTGCAACTCACAGGAAGTGGCATAAGAACAGCTCTCATCTCGATTCCGTTGATGTACATGCACACTCCGGTAGAGATTTTGGATCCAAAGGATGTTGAAGAAACTTCAAGGCTGTTGGCTTTAGCGACAACGATTCAATGAAGGAGGGATCATCTTGTACCTGAAAGAGCTGACGGAGTTGGACGGTGTATCTGGTAATGAACGATTGGTGAGAGAGTTCATAAGTGAGAAAATAAAAGATAAAGTCGACGATATGAAGACAGATGTCCTTGGTAATCTCATAGCTTTCAAGAAGGGAACTAAGGGCAAAAGGAAGATAGTCTTGGCAGCACACATGGACGAGGTTGGTTTCATGATAACGAATATCGAAGACGATGGCACTCTTTCCTTTGCCCCAGTTGGTGGTGTTGAAACCCAAGTTATGCCCGGAAAGGTTGTCAGAGTCAATGGAAAGATCTTCGGTGCGATCGGCTACAAAGCGATTCATCTACAAGAGAAAGATCAAATCCTTAAACCACCATCGATCGATCAACTTAGAATCTACATTGGTGCAAAATCAAAAGAGGAAGCGTCAAAGTTGGTGAAGATTGGAGATTATGTTTCTTTCACAACTGCTTACAGTGAAGAAAACAACCGAGCGGTTGGTAAAGCCTTTGACGATCGTGCTGGTTGTTCCGTTTTGATGGAGATCGCACAGATGAACGAGCGTTACGAAGACGATCTTTACTTCGCCTTCGTTGTGCAGGAAGAAGTTGGGCTCAGAGGTAGCGCAGTTGTGGTAGAACAGATTCACCCAGATATAGCTATAGTAATAGAAGGTACCACAGCCGGTGATGATCCTGAGCTTCCAGAGTACCAATGGGCAACTCATCTTGGAGATGGTCCTGCAATAACTTTTATGCACAGAGGTTATGTGGTGAATAAAAGGGTTTATGAATCCATAGTAGCAGTTGCCCAAAAGCATTCAATACCTCATCAAGCAAAGAGAAGAACGGCAGGTGGAACCGATGCCGCGCGTTTTGCAAGAACAGGTGCTGGTACTGCGGCTGGAGTTGTCTCTGTTCCTTCGAGGTACATTCACAGCCCCGTCTCGATGATCGATTTGAATGACTACAGTAACACGGTTCTTTTGATTAGAAAAATACTCGAAGAAGGGGAGGCATTTGCAAGATGATAGACCTGATCAAAGAATTAACGGAGGCTTATGGTCCAAGTGGCAGAGAAGAAGAGGTTCACAGTCTGTTGCTTCGCGAACTGGAAGGTCACATTGATGGTTACAAATTTGACAATGTTGGAAACTTGTTGGTGTGGAAATCGGGTTCCAGTGGAAAGAAGATTCTCCTTGATGCACATGCAGATGAAATTGGTCTTGTCGTGACGAATATTGATGATAGGGGTTTCTTGAGGGTCGAGAGCGTTGGTGGTGTACCACCTCATGCTTATGTTGGACACAGGGTTCGATTTCCCAACGCTGTTGGTGTTGTCTACGTAGAAGGAGAAACAGAAGAAGAAAGAAAGAAAAACTTCACCAGCTTGAATCTCGACAACATGTTTGTCGACATAGGAGCAAGAAATCGTGATGAAGCGATGAAGATAGTACCAATAGGTTCTTTTGGTGTGTACGATTCTTATTTCTACACAAACGGTGATCTACTCGTAAGCAAAGCTATGGATGATCGTGTAGGTTGTGCAGTGATCGTTGAGGTTCTCAAAAGAGTCAAGAAACCTCTCAACACAATCATAGGATCTTTTACAGTTCAAGAAGAGGTTGGACTGATTGGTGCATCTGTAGCGGCTTATTCCTTGGTGCCTGATGTGTGTATTGCAATTGATGTGACAGACTCTTCAGATTACCCGAAATCCTTCAAAAGACACTCGATGACTTTGAGAAAGGGACCGGCGATAAAGGTCAAAGACAGGGCTTCGATAAGCAACAGAGAGATCGTTGAGAAACTTGTTCAAATTGCAGAACAGGAAAAGATTCCGTACCAGATGGAAGTACTCACCTTCGGGGGCACGAACGCAGCAGCTCTTCAGAGAACCAGAGCAGGAATACCTTCTGCGACGGTTTCGATTCCAACAAGGTATGTACACTCTCCGAGTGAGATCGTCTGTTTGGAGGATGTTCATAATGCCGTGGAATTACTTTTGAATTACGCGGGGAAGGGAGTGTAAAGGTGCCGAAAGGTCAAATTCGACTGACCGAAACTCAAGCTCGAATACTTGCAATACTGATCATTTTGTTGAGTGTTGGATTTGTCAGCTTTACGCTCGCAACATTTTTTGTGCTGAAGACTCGTTCGCAGATCCAGGTGGAGATAATCGAATTGCCACCACCCAAGATTGAGGTACCAACCAGTACCAGTACTACGAACCAGTCGACAGAATATGTCACACCTGCTCTTTACAGAATAGAAGAGTTTGACTACAGAAAACTGGTTACTCAAGCGACGGAAGTTGTTGAAAGAGGGGCAGCTTTGTCTGTTTATATTCTGCAATCAGATGATGCCCTTAAGCTCATCAGAGGTTCGAATCTGCCCTTTTTGATCTGCCAATCTTCCAAAGACGCTTACACCGTGGCAATCGTCGGTGAGTACAGTTTTCAAGGTCTAACTCCCATGCGCACTCTTTATGGTGTCTTGGTACTCTCGGTGGTTAACAAAGAAGCAGCTCTTGAGAGGACACTCGCCCTTAGAAGTGCTGGTTATCCAGCTTATTTGATGCATTTTGTGCGTGATGGGCGCGACTGGTATTCGCTCGTTGTTGGAGCCTTCAGTGAAGTAAACGGTGCGGAAGATTTCAATGCAAAACTCAATTGGACAGAAGTGATGAGGATCGCTGGCACCCAGCGGCCTGGATATGTGGGGCGTGTAACGCCTTGAAGCTTTCGGTCAGCGAAAAGAGGCTCATTTTTCTGGCTTTTGTTGGTTTGTTGATCATCTTGGGCTTTGCCCTCGAAAAGAACTATGGTAAGACTGAGGAAAGCCAACATGTTGTGGCGAGAAAGACCGTAGAATTTCCGATAGACGTCAATTCGGCATCTTATGAGGATTTGCTCGAAATACCTGGGATTGGTCCTGCTAAAGCAAAGGCTGTAATTCAATTCAGGGAACAAAACGGACCATTTGCCACAGTTGATGACTTGACTAAAGTCTCTGGCATTGGTAGAGTTACCGTTCAGAGAATTGCACCTTATGTCAAAGTTGAAGGTGCAGTCATTACCGAGAGGACGAAGAAAATAAATGTGAACAAAGCGACGGTGGAAGAACTGATGCAGCTGCCAGGAATTGGAGAGGTTAAGGCAAGCGAGATTATCAAATTCAGGCAACAAAGAGGGATTTTCAGCAAGCCGGATGATCTTCTCCAGGTTCCGGGAATCGGTCCAAAAACACTCGAGAAGATCAAAGACATGATAACATTTTGAGGAGGTGTTTGTGTGAAAAAAACCACTGTACTCTTGGCTGGTGTACTTCTTGCGATGGTTTTGTTGTTCTTGTACGGAGCCACACAAAACGGTCTTAGGGTTGTGTTTGTGGACGTGAACAAGATTACCCAGGAATACCCAAAGATGATCGAACTCAACGAGCGTTACAAGACGGACTTCCAGTACTACCAAAACAAGTTGAACGAGCTGACTAAGGAACTGGAAAGTATGCAAAAGGCAGGGGCTTCACAGGCGGAGCTGGAGAAAAAGCAGGCAGATATACTTGCAAGAAAACAGCAGTACGAGCAGCTTTTGCAGAATGAGTATCAGCCAAAGATGCAGCAGGTGATCGAAGAGATCGCTAACAAGGTAGACAAATTTGCAAAAGCCATGGGTTATGACTATATCTTGAGTAAACAGGCACTTGTTTATGGTGACGATGCCTACGATATCACAGAGCAGCTTGTGAAATACCTGAAATCGCAATGAACAAGATAGAATGCCATGGTCTTGTAAAAAGGTTTGGTAGAAAGATCGTCGTCGACCACGTTGATCTGCAAGTTGAGCAAGGTGAGGTCGTCGGTCTCTTGGGTCCAAACGGTGCTGGTAAGACGACGATCTTCAACATGATTTTGGGCGTCGTCATTCCCACAGAGGGCAAGATAATATTTTCCGGGACAAATATCACCAATATTCCTGTTAGCCGAAGGGCAAGATTTGGAATCACTTATCTTCAACAAGAAACTTCTGTTTTCGGTGGTATAAAGGTCTTTGAGAATGTCGAACTGGTTCTGAGATTCTACGTAAAGGACCCTATGAAGAGAAAAGATAGGACAGAAGAACTGCTGAAAGAGTTTGGTATATGGGAACTCAAAGACCAATACGCGAGCGATCTATCTGGTGGAGAGAAAAGACGCTTGGAACTTGCACGCATGATGGCGCTCAACCCATCTTTCTTATTGCTTGATGAACCGTTCGTCGGAATTGATCCAAAGACAGTAAAAGACATTCAACATATGATTCGTTCCTTGAAGGCGAGGAACATCGGTATCATAGTCACCGATCACACGGTCGATGCTTTAGCGCAGGTGGTGGATAGACTCTACATAATTCACAAAGGAAAGATCATCGCACAAGGAGATCCACAAGAAGTACTTCAAGATAAAACGGTTAAGGAGGTCTATCTCGGCACATGAATGTCGCGGTTGTTGGATACTCTGGTTCTGTTGAGCGCGAACCCGTTTTGAGGATAGCAGAGCTTTGTATCAATCTTGGCAAGGCACTTGCCACGAATGGCCATACGGTTTTCTGTGGTGGGAGAGATGGTGTAATGGAACTCGTTTCAAGGGGTGTCAGGGAAGCTGGTGGTACAGTTGTAGGGGTTCTTCCGGTGCACGAGAGTGGTAACGAACACCTCTCTTTGAGAATTAAAACCCCTTTCGACAATATAACGCGTTCTTTGGTGTTGATCGAGAGCAGTGATGTCATCGTCTCGGTTGGCGGTGAAGTTGGTACAGCTGTAGAAGTACTTATGGCTTATGCAAGGGCTAAACCGATTATACTATTGCTTGGTAGTGGTGGTTGGACTGACAGATTTTCAGAGGTTCTCATTGATGACAAATATCTTGATTCAAGAAGAAACGTAGCTGTTTTGAAAGCGAGAACCGTTGAGGAAACCATCAGAATAATCGGAGACATTGGGAGGCAAGTGAAATGAATGACGTGCGACTCAGGTTTGCACCAAGTCCGACAGGTCATCTTCACGTTGGTGGTGCAAGAACTGCTCTTTTCAACTGGCTGTATGCCAGAAAGATGAACGGAAAGTTCATTCTGAGGATAGAAGATACAGATCTTCAGAGGTCGACAAGAGAATCTGAAATGGCCATCATTGAATCTCTGAAATGGCTTGGCATTGACTGGGATGAAGGACCAGATGTTGGTGGAGAATTCGGGCCCTACAGACAAAGTGAGCGTGTGACAAAAGGCATATACGATCATTACGCTCAGCTATTAGTACAAAAACAGATGGCTTATTACACCGTTTATGACAAAGTAGACAGGAAAAAACCTATTCTAAACTCCTTTGAGTATCCAAAATCTTATGCAGAACAAGGGCACGATATAACTGTTTCGTTCAAAGTGCCAGAGGGAATCACAAGATTCTACGATCTTCTAAAAGGTGACATGGAGTTTCAGAATTCAACGATCGAAGATTTTGTGATGATAAAGTCTGATGGTTTTCCAACTTACAACTACGCTGTCGTAATCGATGACCACTTGATGGGTATCACACACGTGTTCAGGGGTGAAGACCATCTGTCTAACACTCCAAAGCAGGTGATGCTTTACGACGCTTTTGGCTGGGAATATCCCAAGTTCATGCACATACCGCTGATTCTTGGATTTGACAGAACACCTTTGAGCAAAAGACACGGTGCAACTTCCGTCGAACATTTCAGAGGCATTGGCATACTGAACAAAGGACTGATGAATTACCTTGCTCTACTCGGTTGGAGTGTTGGAGAAGAAGAAATCTTTGATGTAAAAACCAAGCTTGAAAGCTTTGATCCATCGAGTATATCCAACAAGGGAGTTGTCTTTGATCCTCAGAAACTCGAGTGGGTAAACGGTAAGCACATGAGAACTATGGAAGTTGAGAGACTTTGGGAAGAGTTTGTCGAATGGACTCAGTTCACCGGCAAAAAGGTGCCTCAAATAGAGAAAGAGTACGCACTGAAAGTGATATCTATATGCAGAGAAAAGGTCAACACACTTTCACAGCTTTATGATCTGGCTTATCCATTCTTTTTTGATGATTATCCCTATGAAGAGAAGCTCATTGATGAGTATCTCAAGGCTCCGTATGCAGGAGAATTACTGAAAAAGGCACTTGAATCTTTCAGTCAGCTCGATGATTGGTCTGTTCAAGGTACTGAGAAGGTCTGTAGATCACTCTCAGAGCTTCAGATTGCTTCTAAAAACAAGGTCTTTCAACTGCTCAGGGGCACAGTAACTGGCAAGCTCGTCACGCCTGGTCTTTTTGAGACCTTAGCTGTACTTGGCAAAGAACGCGTTGTTGAACGCATTCAAAGAACGATATTGCAAGTCAAAAATTGAACAAGCGTGATTAGTCCTCTCGTAAGGTTGCAACGGAGTGTTACAATCAAACTTACACATCCATCTTTGGGGGGATGAATATTCTATTCATTGCTCGTAGCTATGGATTGCTGGTGAATCCACGATCTTTGAAGCAAACCAGTTGTACAACCGTTCTGCGTTTGCAAGAATCCTTTCGAGAAATCCTTGAATTGTGAGTTATTTTTCCTCACCCTTACTTCCTTCATCCTTTGAGGAACGATGGGAACCAAGTAGAGACTCTGAAAGCTCTCATTTCAAAATTTCTTGATCTTTCTAAATGTGGTCTAAAAATCCGCTCAGTAGATTGAAGATGAGGTTGTCAATCAAATTGAGGAGGTGAAGGTTGTGAGGTTTAAGTTGTTCATGGTTCTGGTGTTGGTAGTTTTGTTCAACGTGGCTGTTTTCGCTCTCAACGTGATCTTCTTGGTCGGCGATGGAATGGCTGCAAATCAGTTACTCCTCGCAAGCATACTTGAAGCAAGAGTTCTTACAACCATGACACTGCCTTACACTGGTTTGATGACCACCTATTCCTCAGATTCATGGGTCACCGATTCGGCTCCAGCTGGAACTGCGCTCTTTGCAGGTTACAAGACTTTGAATAAGGCGATCGGTGTTCTTCCAAATCGCGAGTCAGTACCATCAATCTTTGAGATTGCAAAGAACGCAGGCTACAGAATCGGTGTTGTAGTGACCTGTCAAATAACTCATGCGACACCGGCAGCAGTCTATGGCCATGTTTCAGATCGAAACGATGAATTGACGTTAGCAAAACAGTTTGCCGATTCTGGATTAGTTGATGTTGCTTTCGCTGGAGGCTGGCAGTGGTTCTTGCCCGAAAGCAAGGGTGGCGTTAGAAAAGACGGTCTTGACTTGATAGAGCTGCTCAAATCAAAAGGGTATCAGTACATAACAAATGCAAGCGAGCTTAAGACCATTTCTGCCCAAAAGGTTCTGGGACTCTTTGCTAAGAATTACCTTGAGCCAGTCTCCGATAGACCATCTAATCAACCCACACTCGACGTGATGACAGCAAAGGCGATTGAATTGCTTTCAAGTGACGATAGACCATTCATGCTGATGGTTGAAGGCTCACAGATCGACTGGGAGGCTCACGCAAACGATTTCTACGGTGTCTGGAAGGAAGTTGTGGAATTTGACAGAGCTGTGAAAGTGGCATTAGATTTTGCAAGAAAAGATGGCAATACTCTTGTTGTTGTCACCGGAGATCATGAAACCGGTGGACTTTCGCTGTCAAAGGGAGGTTACACCATAAACGTTGCTCAGGCAAGGAATGCAAAGGGTACAACCACAATGTTTTTGAAACAGTACAACATTGCTGACAAAGAAAAGTTCGTCGCTGGATTGAAAGAATGGTATGGAATAGAGTTGAAAGATTCTGAATATGAGAGCCTTTCCAAGATTTCTCCGAACAATCTAATAAGAAGAGAACTGGCAAGATTTGTTGGTGAAAAACTCGGTTTTGGTTGGACGACCTTCGATCACACTGCTGGGGTTGTCCCCGTCTATGCCTTTGGACCAGGTGCAAATATCTTTACTGGTTTCATGGACAACACAGACATAGCCAGATTGATTTTGAAGGTTACATCTTTGAATACCATCAACTTCCCAAAGACTGGTTCTGTAGCAGGATACTGATTCAACAAAGGCCACGCCCAGAACGGGCGTGGCCTTACCTTCTTTCATCTCACGAAAACTGTTTCTCTTGTGCCCAAGTTTGTCCAGATGAGATAATCTCCAGGTTGTGTCAGAGAAAGAGTGAAAGAGACGTTCTGTCTTTCGAGTGGAGGTACGATCAAATGCTTGATTTCAGCGGGGTTTTCTTCAACATAAACAGCGACTTCTTTTTCAAAAGAAAGCACTCCTTGGTTTTTGATTGTCAGCCAGATTGATAGTTTTTCTCCCACATTTAACAATCTCTTTGACAAAACCATCGAGCAGTTGATCTCTTCTGAGATAGCTGGTTGAACCTTCCACAGATTTCTTTCATCTGAGAGTTCTGTTGGTTTTATCCTAAAAGCATAGTGATACGGTTTTGCTCTTAGAATGTATTCTTTATGCGGTAATGCTCCCCAGCTGTTGTCTCCTCCAAGTCCCATCTGTTTGTAATCAATGTTCACACTCACAAAGTCCTGCATGTGTAATTCGTTTGTATGATTGGCTTTTTCCAAATCTTCGATGGAAAACGGCAGCACGCTGAAATCTACGGTAGGTAGTCCCCCTACAAAAAGAGCATAACTTTTATCTGTTATCGAAAACCATCTCACATCGCTTCTGTTGCCTGTTTCCTGAGGTCTCACATATCTGTGAAAGAACTCGTCCACCGTGCTTGTGTAGATTCCAAAGATACCGCTTTCTTTTCTGTCTTCGTATGTCTCGTGTGGTCCTCTGCCATACCATCTCACAGTTCGAAAGTCCTTAGGCATCTTCAACTGCAAGCCAATTCTTGGAATCTCTGGCAAGTTTTTATTTGGGAAGATAACATAATCTACCAAGATATCGTTGCTGCCAAAGATTGTGTATGTCAAATACAGCCAAGAATCTTGCGGCAGTTGATAAACTGTCGAGAGAATCACTTTGTTCCCTGTTTGCTGGCAGAGGATCTTCTGAAGCCTTCTTGAGGAGCTTGCGTCTTTCCAAACTTTGAGTCTTTGTGGCATTCTGTTCCCAATGTCATTGTCTGTGGGTGCTCTCCAGAAATTTGGCATTAAAGGCTCATACAAGAGCTCTTTGCCCTTGAAATTGATGCTTTCGAGAAGACCGCTGAGTTTGGAAAACCTCACGATCATCTCTTTTGTTCTAATAAGGTAATGATTAGAGTCTTCTTCAAGATTCACCTCTTCCATGATGAGCTTTCTCTCAAAAACAGGTGCTTTCAAATGAAATTGTTCCCAGGCAACCACATGGTCCATCGGTGCCCAAGGTTCTTCTTTAAGCGTGAGAAATTCGACCTGCAAGAAATACTCTGCATCTTCTTGAAGAGAAGGAAGATCAATTTGCAGCAAAGTACTTTCACCTGGTGGTAGATTTATTCTAAATTCACCGTTTGCGATCTCTTCACCGTCTTTTTTCAGACGCCAAATTCCTTTGAAGTTCTCCAGATTGGTGAAGATATATTTGTTCTTGATCTTGATTGTATTCCTACTGACAGCTTCAATGTCGATGTACTGGTATACTTTCTTGACCTCGAAAAGTTCTGGCTCACAAGTTCTATCAGGTAAAACGACACCGTTACAGCAGAAATTACCATCATTCGGCTGATCGTTGAAATCTCCACCATATGCCCAGAATCTATTGCCTTTTTCATCAACTTTTTCTATGCCTTGGTCTACCCAGTCCCAGATGCACCCACCGTGCAGATAAGGATTGTTTTCAATCAGTTCCCAGTAATCTTTCAAATTTCCAACACTGTTGCCCATTGCATGTGCATATTCACACATTATCAATGGTCTTCTCTGTTCCTCAGAGGCGTATTTCAGCAGTTCGTCGAAGGAAGGATACATGACAGAGACTACGTCCAAGTAATATCCATTCCCTGGTCTGTCAGTCCCCAAGGGTGCATAGTGAACTAATCTGGTGTTGTCTCTTGATTTTATCCAAAGTGATGCTTCTTCGAAGTTCTTACCATCTCCTGCTTCGTTGCCAAGAGACCAGAAGACAACACTCGGATGGTTTTTGTCTCTTTCCACCATGCGCTGAACTCGATCAAGATGTGCCTTTTTCCACTCAACCTTGTTTGCGAGAGTGATCTTTTCGTCCCAACCAATGCCATGAGATTCAACATTTGCCTCATCTATCACAAAGAGTCCATAGTAATCGCAAAGATCGTACCACTTCGTTTGATTGGGATAGTGAGATGTTCTGACGGTATTTATGTTGTGTTGCTTCATCAGTTTGATGTCCTGCACCATTCTCTCAACGGTTACTGAATGCCCTCGCTGTGGATCAAATTCGTGGCGATTCACACCCTTCACGTAGAAAGGTTTTCCGTTGAAAAGAAGTTTGCCATCTTTCACTTCTATTTTTCGAAAACCAAAGTTGATCTTCTTTCTATCTTCACTCAGCTCAGCACACAAGACATACAGCCAAGGTGTCTCGGCGGACCACTTCAGAGGCTTTTTCACATCGAAAGCAAAAGAGAGAGTTTCTTCACCTTCCACTTCGATTTCTTTTTTCAAAAGAACCTCTTTCTTGTTTTCTGGAGTTATCAGCGATAAGATTAGAGTTTCTTGCTTCTTTTTACCAAGCAAGTTCCTCAAATCAATATCAACAAAGATCTTTGCATCTTCATAGTTTTGATCCAATTCTGTTCTCACAAAAAGATCTCTTATGTGTACCTTCGCAAGGGCATACAGGTACACATCACGATATATTCCTGCAAACCACCACATGTCTTGATCTTCCAAGTAACTTGCATCGCACCACTTCAAAACCAGTGCTGTTAACAGGTTTTCCCCAGGTTCTACAAAATCGGTCACCCTGAACTCGGCAGGGGTACAACTATCTTTACTGAAACCGATTTCCTTTCCGTTGATCCAAACCTTCAGAAAAGATCTCACACCCTCAAAGTGTAAGAAGATCTCTTTGTCAAACCAATCATTGGGAACAATGAAGCTCTTTCTGTACACACCTGTTGGGTTGTAATCATGTGGAACATACGGTGGGTTGGCGGCAAATGGGTATACGACATTTGTGTATATAGGTTTGTCATAACCTTGAAACTCCCAGTTGGATGGTACTTCTATTTCATTCCAAGTAGAGTCATCAAAGTTTTTTTCTTGAAAAGCTTCTGGAACCTCAAAGGGGTTCTTGGCAAGGATGAATTTCCATCTTCCGTTCAAAGAAATGAACTGTTCTGGATATTCCCACTTCATCTCTTTGAAGTTGAAGTACGGTATGAAAGTGCAATGTGGTCTCTCGTTGCCTTCACTGGTCAGCTGTGGGTTTTCCCATTCGTACATCATCAGACCTCCTCAAGACAGTTTCTACCGCAAAGTGTAATTCAAATCTTATAGATTCTATGAGTATTTTACCCAATTTATTGGGTAGTTCTGCGGTGAACAAGAGGGTATTTAGAGGCAGTTTTGTCTTTGATGAAACAAGAAAGCTGAGCTTTCCAACAAAGAACTGTGAAGCTCAAGAATTCAAAAGATTCGTGCCTTTCTCTTGTAGAAAAAATCGCTCTTTGAACGGGTAGTTCGTTTGAGAAAGATCAGTCTGTTTTCAACAACGCAAAATCGTCTATCCACGCCCAGTTACCGCTGTTTGCGTCCACGTCTATGGTGATTGTGATTCTTCCACTGGTCACCTTTATCTCATCAATCTTTGGATTGTTCCATTTCAGCCAGCCTGTGTTTGTTATGTTTAGAGTCTTTTCCTCACCACCATATTCGCTGATTATCAGGCGAAGATGATTTTCTCCACCGCCACCGTGAATCCAAAAAGAAAGTTTGTAGGTTCCATTGGGTAATTCTACGGTCTGATAGAGTTTAAAATTGAAGGGTTTGTCAAGCCAGTAGTTCAGCGCATACTTTCCGTTGTGCGCATTGACTGGTGGACTTGCTATGACTACCTTCACCGCTTTTGTTTCACCTTCAACCTTGCAGGGATCGAGTGAAGCTGCTTCAAAGCTCGGATTTACAAGATAATTCTCCACGGCGTCTGCCTTCGCTGTTCCTCTCACCGTTACCTTTGCCCTCAGTTCTGTGCCATCGTTCAACGTGCCTTTCAAGAGATATTCTCCAGGTTTGTAGATCATCTCTTCGAGCGAAGAAAGATCCCATAGTACTGGTACTGTCTTGATGGAATCGTTCGAGAAAACAACTCTGATCTCTTCAGGCAGCTGAGGTTTTTGCCCAAGAGCTGTTTCGATGGAAGGCTCGTCGGCTTGCAAAACTTGCGGGGAAAGATAAACTTCATCTTTCAGAATCTGAGAGAAGATATCCAAAGATGGTAATGCGTCTCCATTGAAATAGAACAAAGCCTGATTCTCCCACGGATTACCTTCGTTGGTCTTCCAGCCAGCTCCCTTGACTGGTATCCATGTTCCCTCCCAGTAGAAAAAGCCAACTCCAAGATCGTTCGGCACCTGTCGGAGAACCTTAGCCAGATCTATCAAGAACGATCTTTGACCTTGAATCGTAGGAAGATAACCAGCCTGTTCAGCCATCGAGATGTGCCCAAAGATGTTGGGATGTTCATCTGCATCTTGAAGCGTCCAGGCATAGGCAGTTTCGACAATAACAATCTTCTTGCCATATCTCTTTGCAAGATCGTTCAAGTTTTCTTGCAGATCTTCCAAAGTACCATGCCAGTAAGGATAGAAAGAAATGCCTATCAGGTCAAAATCTACATTTCGTCTAATCATCTCATCGAAGAACCATCTGAACAGTTCATTGTTACCGCCTTCTGCAAGGTGTATCATCACCGTTATCTGTGGGTCAAACTCTCTCACAGCTCTTATTGCTTCTTTCAACAATCCTGTGAAACCTTCAAAGCCTCCAGCTCCTGCACCCACTATCAGACCATCGGGCCAGAGAAAGCCGTTGTTCACTTCGTTGCCAATCTGCACCATATCTGGTGATGCATCATGCTCTCTCATATAGGTGAGCACATCTTTTGTGTATTCATACACTGCATCTTTTAAGTCTTCACCGTGCAAATCTTTCCATGCTTTTGGTTTGTTTTGTTTGCCCGGGTCAGCCCACCAGTCACTGTAGTGAAAGTCCAGCAGGACCTTCATACCAAGTGATTTAGCTCTCTTTGCGATCTCTGTCATATTAACGTGACTGCAGTTTCCCCCACCCAGTGGTTTTCCATCTTCATCTGTCGGATCGTTCCAGACCCTGAGTCTTATCCAGTTCACACCTTTGTCTTTTAAAATCTCCAGACAATCTTTTTGTTGCCCGTTCTCGTAGAATTTGCCTCCTAATCTCTCAATTTCATACAGCATGGAAAGGTCTACACCTATTATGAACTCTTCAGTTGGTTTCATGATTCCCATACAAGAAAGAGAAATCAAAAGCAACACCAAGATAGTTGATCTCATCGAACGAATCTCCTTTCATTCCTTTACCGCTCCTCTTGTCAAGCCGCTGACTAAGTATCTTTGTAAAGACAGGAAGAGTATGACCATCGGCAACATACCAAGCAGAGCCGCAGCGGTGAACAACCCCCACTCTGTTTCGTATGGACCAACGGCGAAAGACTGAAGCCCAAGCGCATAGGTGTAGTTTTGAACATTCTGAAGGATGATTCTTGCCACAACGTACTCATTGAATGTCCCTATGAAGACCAGCAAAAAGACAACGGTCAAAATGGGTCGTGCTAAGGGCAAGACGATTTTATAAAAACTTTGAAATCTCGTTGCACCATCTACTATTGCAGCCTCTTCCAGAGAACTCGGTATCAGATCATAAAAGCCCTTTATCAGATACATGTTGTAAGATATGTTCGTTAGATAAGCGAAGATCAACCCACCTACTGTGTCTACTCCTAAGAAAGTCACATACTTTCCAAGAAAGTTGAGCAGGTTGTAGATTGCAACCATGAAGATAACACCTGGAAACATCTGAATGAGCAGGAAAGCCATTATGCCATACCTTCTGCCTGCAAATCTCATTCTGCTGAAAGGATATGCAGCAACAGCGCACACAAAGGTGGTTATCAAGGCAACGATCAGTGAAATGATTACTGAGTTCGAAACCCATCTGAGAAAGTAATGTTTTGTCTTCTGTTTCCAAATTTGATCTATTCTGTACAGCTCTCTGTCTATTCTTTCAAAGTGATTCTTGAGATCTGCAAAGGGTGTGAGATTCATCAAAACCCCGGCTTTTCTCATCACAACAGCGAGGTCTGACCTGACCTTGTTCACAAACTCCGATCTCACCACATCGTCGAGTCTGCTCAGGTGTTCTGATCTCACGAAAACGCCAGAGTAGGAAAGATCAAGAAGATAACTCCAGCTTTTCTCGAAATCTGACAACAAGTTGTTTGTTTGGCCCAAGACCTCTTGAAGGTTCTTCGAGACATTTTCAAATCTGGTCGAGAAGGTTCTGTATTCTTCTATCCATCTCAAATCATCAACAGTCTTTCTCAATCTTGAGTAGATCTCATCTTTGAGTGAGTACGAATTCATGAAATTCCTCAACCAACTTATCAGGGCTGAGTATCTCACAAGGTCTGTCCTACCAAAGGAAGTTATGGAGCTTGTAGTTGAGATTCTTTGATCCAGTTCAGCTAAGAAGACCTTCAGCTGACATAGTCTTCTGTGTGCTTCCAGCTGAGTTTCAAGGTTTTTGATCTCTTCTCGGAGTTTTGTCTCTTCTTGTTCAAGTAAGCTCATCTCTCTGCCTATCTGTATCAACTGTTCGTTGGCATCGTGCAAGAATATTGCACTGTTTTCAAGGTTAGATAGTGTACTATCAAGATCGTTCAAAATCCTTTCAATTCTCGGCTGAACTTCTTGATAGCCCTTGATGAAATCTGAGTACAGCATCTTTGACCTGTCATTTGCTTCATCTATGTTGGATAGTTCTTTGAAAAGATCAGCCATTCTCTCCACAGATTTCTTCAATGCTGTGTAATCAACCAACACTTCGAGCTTCTGCAGAATCTTCTCAATTCTCTCTGACGATGCAAAGAGGCTTTCAAGGAAAAATGAGTCGTCCAGCGGCACAATCCTTTTTGTAGAACTACCTCTAACGCTGTCTTTGAGATTTTTCAAATTCTGTAGGGCTTCAACTGTGTTCTCAAGTTCGGGTAGTAGTGCATTTTTCAAGACCAGGTCTGTTTTGAGAACTTGATCTTGGATCGGTGAGACCTTATCTTTCAACTTCGACGAAGTTTTCCTCAGTTGGTCAAGTTCTGCCGAAATTTCGTTCAGATTCTCCTTTAGCCTTCCTATGTAATCATCGTATCGCTCTTTTAGTATTCCGATGGCTGCGTTGAACTCTTCAGGACTTTTGATCTCAGAACCAACTATTTTCTGAAGATCCTCTTTGAAGACTTTGAAGATCTGAGAATCAAACCTTTCTTTGGAAAGGTACTCATACAGTACGACTGAGTAACGATCTATGGCATTTGTTTCAAAGCCTTTAGTCTCTTCAAGCAGGACTTTTTTCAACCCATCGAGATTTTTCACAGTGAGATCTCTAACGGTCTGTGCGTTCTTTTTCAGATAATCATCGATCGTTCGATACGACTCTTCTGCCTTAATGTATCGCGAAGAACTTTCCTGCAGATATCTGTGAAATCTCTGAAGGTCATCTTCGATCTTTTGCCTTGCTTTCTTCGGATCGAGTTCACTGAAGGGCTTAGCTCGCGAGATCAAACTGTGCAACTCTTGTACGAGAACTGGCAAATTCTTCTCTGGCACAACGAGGTCTATGTAGTTTTGCAGGGTCAATCTGCTTGAAAAAAGTTCACTTGAAAAAGCAGCCTCATCTCTTCTAAAAGAGGTTGTCATCACCCAAACGGTGGGAAACAAGATCACAACGATCAAAAAGATAAGAACGAAATGAACGATCAGTCTTCTCATCTTCCCACCTCTTCAAAGGCACCAGAGAATCTGAAATTCAGAAAGCTGATGCCTCCAACTAAAAAGAAGATCATTATTGAAATGGCACTGGCAAAGCCAAAGTCCTGACCTCTGCCAGCTTCGAAGGCAAGTTTATAAACGTATGAAATCAGAATATCTGTGTAGCCAGTTGGAGTGGTTGAACCGGGTATAGGAGGTCCTCCTGCGGTGATCAGGTAAATTATAGTGAAGTTGTTGAAGCTGAAGGCGAAACTGCTCACCAGTAGTGGAGCGATTACTGCCATTATGAAGGGAAAGGTTATGGCTGTAAATCTTCTGAACTTACCTGCACCGTCTATCATAGCAACTTCGTAAAGTTCAGGTGGTATACCCTGCAACGCTCCCAAAGAGATCGTCATCATGTATGGGAAGGTGAGCCAGATGTTGACTAACAAGACACCAACCCTTGCCCAGAAGGCTTCGTTCATCCACCTTATGGGGTTCAAACCAAATAGTGGGAGTAAGAATTTGTTGATCAGTCCATAGCTTTCATTCAGAAGTCCATTTCTCCAAACGAGCGCTGAAATGAAAACAGGTATAGCCCAGGGGATTATCAACAGCGTTCGATAGATGTTTCTCCCTTTCAAAGTTCTGTCGTTGAGTATCAAGGCAAAAGGCAACCCGACGGCAAGTGACAGCAGAACACTCAAGAGTGCCCATAGAAAGGTCCAGATGAAGATCTGTAGGAATGGTCCAGAGACCTTCGGGTCTGTGAAGATCCTAACAAAATTCTTTGAGCCAACGTTGTCTATAAAACCCATCAGAAAGATCTCTTCTCCATCTTTGCCTCTGTCGTAAAAGGATCCTTCCCTTTCTATCACTTTGTCATTAGTTTTATTGTTGTACAAAACCATCTTCATTTTCAATCTCCCGTTTTCGTAACTTTCTTCGTACCCGAGTCGGTACAATCTTTCAACTCTCACAAACTTCCATTCACCCTCAGATGTGATCCGCAGAGCATACCTTCTGCCGTCTTGGTCTACGAAGTCTGCTTTGTAGAGATATAGTTGGGCTATTCTGCTTTTGAAATAGGGTGAGTTGATCTGTAAGAGTTGATCTGTTGGAGAATAGAAGGGTCTATAAGTTTTATCTTTCAGAGTTATTATTTTCACATCGTCTAATTCACCTGTTGGTGAAAGTATGTTGTAAGTTCGGTCTTCCACTTGAAGATATTCGCCAGTCACTGGATACAAAAAAGACTCAGACAAAAGTATTTCTCTACCTTTTGTCCTAACTGGTGCAGGTTTCTCACCTAAAAACAACCTACCGTTCAAGCTGAAGAGTATGAGAAAGTCTTCGGTGGGATTAACACCATCGTAGACTACAAAAACCTTGTAATCGCTTTCTTGCTCTTCCTCAACTGTATAGGTATAATTCGGGTCATAAAGAAGCCTTTCCACAGCCTCTTGCTTTGTCATGTAATGACCTGTACCATAGTTGGTGAAAGCTACTCTCACCGTGAAATATATCGGATACAAAACGAGTACAAAGAGCAAAACCAGAGCAGGTGCGATATACCTGTAAGGGTATGCCCGCGGGTTGAAGATGAAAAAATCGATCAAGAACGTCAGTATCAAGAAGACTATTCCCAATTCATAGTAGGCATTTCGAATCAGGAAGGTTGCTCCCCAAAAGAAGAAAACATTCATCAACCCAAGCAAAGACCAAAGGATGACTTTGATCAAATACTTCATCTGTTATCTACTCGCCTCCTTGGAGGAATGAAAGCCCGGCGCGAGCCGGGCAATGGTTGTTACTGTTGTCCTTTAATCCTCTCAACCGCAGTCTTCAGAGCATCCTCAGTCGTTGCCTTTCCGTTGACAACGAGGTTCAGAGCGTCGTTCATGGCTCCCCAAACAGCTCCCATCTCTGGGATATTCGGCATTGGCACACCGTTTGCAGCACTCTGTGTGAATGCCACGATATCAGGATTGTCTCTCACGAGTTCGAGCACATCCTTTCTTGCAGGTAGTCTGGGATCACCCAAATACAGCTTGTACATGGTATCTGTTCTGGCGATGAAGTTCGTCAAAAATTCTTTCGCGAGTAACTTATTGGGTGATTTTGCGTTCACCATGAACCCTTGTACTCCTACGAATGGTCTTGCAACGAGTTTCTCATCGATATTTGGAATCACAGCCACAGCATAGTCAATACCTGCGTCTTTGTAATCCTTTATAGCCCATGGACCGTTGATTATCATGGCGGCTTTGCCTTCCTTAAACATTGAATCCATTATCTGATAGTTGTCGCTTGGATCGAGTATCTTCTCATCGACGAATTTCTTGACCAAGTTAACTCCTTTGACAGCTCCTTCGTTTGCAAGTCCGATGTCCTTTGGATCTAATCCCTTTGGAGTCTCTTTGAAGACATATCCACCTGCGCCCTGGATGAACGGCACTGCGTAGTAGAATTCAGCTGTAGGAGTGATGAATCCTCTAACTTCTTTGCCAAACTCCTGGTCGATCTGTTTTGCCATCTGTATCATTTCATCAACGGTTTTTGGTGGATTTGGTACATAATCTTTGTTGTAGATCAAAGCGATTGCCTCGAGTGCATATGGGAGCCCATAAAGTTTGCCACCATAGGAGAAAGCGTTTAGCCCTGTTTCATAGAATTGACCGAGTTCTGGGAAGGTTGCAATTGGATCGATCAAACCGTTCACCACAAGCTCTCCTACCCAGTCATGAGCACCGACGATGATATCTGCACCCTGCCCCTCGGGAGCCGCCGTCAGGAATTTGGGCTTGATGTCTGAAAAGTTGACGTACTGAACCTCTACTGTTACACCGTACTTTGCTTTGAACTCGTCTCCTAACTTCTGCAAGATGTCTACTTGTTTCTCTGAGCACCAGATGACCAATTTAGACTGAGCGAAGACAAAGACAGTAGAAAGGACCAAGAGCAACAAGACAAACTTTTTCATAAACCATACACCTCCCTATCGTAAAAATTACCACAGAGTGCTCCATAAGTCAAAATAACTTGAATATCTTTCAATCATTTCAAAAACACAAGCAAGAGAATCTACCACAACATAAAGTTTACCCCTTATGAGTTAGTTTGCTTTATCTCTGGAAAAGATCTCTGCTAACGCAGGTACTACGAAGAGTGTGAAGAGAGTAGTTATGCTTAAGCCGAAGACGATAGTCCAAGATATGGGTGATTCGAGTTCGGATCCCTCACCTTTACTCAGAGCGACTGGCAACAAGGCGATCACCGTTGTCAGGGTTGTCATGAGTATCGGCCTCAGTCTGAGCCCAGCGGCTTCCAATATTGTCGCTCGTAAAGTTTTTTGTTCTTTGAGTCTTTGTTGGATGAATGTTATCATCACTATCGCGTTGTTGACGACAACGCCGATCAAGGTCAAAGTACCAACTAACACCGGTAGGTTCAAAGCATAATCAAAGATCGCCATGACGATGGCAAGAGCTATGATCGCAACCGGAACGGTTGTGAAGATTATCAGAGGTATCGTCAGCGATTCGAATTGTGCACTCAGAAGCATGTAAACAAGCAGTGCAGCAACGATCAATATAGTTTTGAATTCCTTCATGAGAACATCGAGCGATGTTTTTTGTCCACTCAGGGCAAAGTCAATTCCTTGAGTTTTCAACTCCTCAATGACTCTCTGTACCAATTTTGTCAGTTGCGATATCGAATAGTTTGAACTGACAATATCCACATAGACTATCCTTTTCCCGTTCTTGTGAGAAATTGAACCGAGTGTCGTTCTTTTGTCAATCTGCGCAAAAACACCAAGTGGCAGATCCTGACCTCTTAAAGTTTTAAAGAGTATCTGCTGAACGTCTTCCGCTTTTTGAACTTCTCCTGTCTTCAAATAGATTGGTAACACTCCTTGGTCTGTGTTCAGGATGCCGAACTGTTTACCGACGGTGTAGTACTGCAGATCCATGAACAACTGTGCTGGTAATAAACCAGAGAATATCGTTCTCGATCTATCTATATCGACCAAAATCGTTTCAACAGTTGCTTCTCCTCTAACAGCAACTTCACCAATTTTCTCCTTGAGAAGTTTTTCCTTCAACTTGTGCGCAGTGTCCATCAGTTTTTCGATGTCTTTCCCAGTAAGTTCGACTGTTAATGGGTAACCAAAGACTTCCGAAAGAACATTGGTATCAGTTACTTGAATCTCCGCTTTTTCCATCTTCAAGGTTGTGAGATCTCTGAGTAAACGTTCTTTGCTTCGCAGATACTCGGTACGCTTTCCGGAAAACCACACGTTGATAGTTGCTTTATCTTCACTCGCGCCACCCACAATTTGTGACAATGTGCTTGTCACTCCTATATCTGAATAGATCGTTTCAATCTTGTACTCGTCTTTCTTGCTCAGAAGAAAATCCTCGATCTGTTTAGCGATTTCTGCTGTCTTTTGGTATCCAGCCTGATCTGCGACTTTGATGGTTATTGTGACAGTATTAGTGGCGAACTCTGGAATAAAACTCCTTGGTCTGTTCAGCACATAATATGTCGAGATGATCACCCCCACAGCTACCGTTAATATGATCACCCATTTCATATCGAGGATTTTGTTCAAAGCCTCTTCATACCATCTTCTGATCCTGTCAAAACTTTGCATCCTCTTAGATCTTATCCATCTTGAACCAGCCGGTACTATGAAACCGGCTACCAAGAGTGATGCACCAAGGGAAAGTGAAAGCGTTGCTGCAAAGTACTTGAACATCGTGGCTGCAAAACTTTCCGTGAAGAGCAGAGGAAGGAATACTATCACCGTTGTTGCGGTGGAAGCAAAGATCGCACCGAAAACTTCTTTCGTACCCTTTGAAGCAGCCTCATCGTAAGCCAAGCCGTCAGTTTTGTGCCTGTATATGTTCTCAAAGACCACGATTGCGTTATCAACGAGCATTCCAACCGCCATCGTCAATCCACCAAGTGTGAGCAGGTCAATGTTTATTTTGAAAAAATACATTAGTACGATTGCCATCATTAACGATATAGGTATGCTCAAGGAGACTATAGCCGTGCTTTTCAGATCGACTACGAATATCATTACCACTACCGCAGCGCCAATCAATCCAAAGACCAGATTCTTTAACAGGTCGTTGATCGCCCTTTCTGTGTAATACGACTGGTCTATCAGTTTTGTGTATGGTACTTTCAACTCTTCGAGGACTTTTTTCACTTCTCTGACTGTTTTCACAGTGTTTGCACCCGCTCTTTTTCGAATCGAAACAACATTCACCTTTTCTGAATCAACTCTGACCAATCCCCTGATCTCTTGATCTGCTATTTCAACACGTGCTACTTGTCCCAACCTTATTGGTACAAGCAGCTTTGGTAGTTGTCCAGCCATAGCCATCTGATAAGAAAGTCCTCGAAAACCGATTATGGCATTTTTGAGATCATCGATGTCTTTGAATCTTCCATCGACTGTGATTGCGTATACACTCCCATTTTCATCTGAGACCTGTCCCATGGGATAAACCACATTACCAGCCAAAAAGAGGTCGAGCAAAGAGAGATCTAATCCCAAGTTTTGTGCTTTCTTCTGATCTATTGTGACCTTCACGATCTTCTGCGTTTTTCCCAGGTTCTCAACCTGTGCTACATCGACGAGGCGTTTTATTCTATCTGTGAACAAATCTGGATCTTCAGAAGTTGAGAAGACGAACACGGGAATTATAGAAGGATCAAACTCCACAACTGTTGGCTTTACTTGTTCTGGCAGGTTTGCTTCTGCGATGTTCAAGTACCTTTCAAGCCTGGAAGATGCATTGAGTACATCAACGCCCCATTCGTACTCAACAAGAATCAAAGACAAGCCAGGTTGTGTGACCGAGGTGAAGTTCTTTACACCAGGAACGGTTGCAATGATCTTTTCAATTGGTTCTGTGACTAACTGTTCCATTTCTTCTGTTCCTGCACCCATGTAGGTGGCAAAGACTGCAGCGTACGGGTATTCGAGCTGAGGCAAAAGATCTACATGCAATCTCTGAAGTGCGATTATTCCGACTACAACTAGAGTGAAGAGAAACATGAACACCGCGATGGGTCTTCTTGCTGACTCTCTTGCGATATTCACTTTTCCACCTCCTTGGTGCGACTACTTCACGATCCCACCACAGAGCTCTATTGTAATTCTTGCCCAAACTGAATTCAAGTCTATCAAGTTCAATCTATCACTTTTCGCAGCAACGGGTAGTTCTGTACAGCCAAGCAAAACATTCCCGCTCAAATACGGTTCCACACCATCCAGCCAGATTTTCTCCGCTTTGGCTACTTCTCCTGCCTTGACGGAATATATGACTTGCATTAGGTAATCTTGTACCTTCGCATCTGGTATGTGTAGAACCATTCCAGCCTTTCTTGCCGCCTCTTGGTACACACCGCTCTTTATAAGTCCTTTGGTTCCGGTTAACCATGCTTCTTTGATGCCATTTTCTTTGAGTTTCATCAGGGCGAGTTCTGGCAAGTTCAACACTGGTATCTTTGCCTGCTTTCTGACTCTTTCAAGAAACGCGTGTGCCGTATTACAGATAAAGACGGCAAAATCAGCGCCAGCATTTTCGAGCCTTTTCACCGATTCAACCAAGTAAGGTGTGGGATCTTCCCCATTGTGCAAGAGTGCTGTTGTTCTGTCTGGAACCGATGTGTTGAAGTCGACAACCATTCTGATGTGCTCTTGGTCCTTTTCGGCTTTAGTCTGCTCAACAACCTTTTTCAAGAAATCTACCGTGGAGAGCGAACCCATACCGCCGACTATTCCAGCCACTTTTTTCATCTTCTCACTCCATTTCTCATTTATAAACAGCAGGTGTACAGAAACTTATTGTGAGCCCCTCAACTTCGAAAACACACTCTACGTAATAAGCAATGTGTCGAGACTGTGGTGGATCTATATCTACCGAATAACTTCCTTGATCAGCAAAAACTGGCAATTTTATCCAGAGTGATCCTCTAAAATCAGTTGTGTCGGAGACTGCTCTGTGAACGTAGACTTCTTTGATCTGCGGGTTTTGAGGTATGACTATTCTACTACCTTCTGTGGAAAACTCAAATTTCGGCAGCTTGCCAGAGAGCGAGAGTTTGAAAAAATTGGAAGCGTTGTCAACAACATACGGTATGTTCTTTATGCCATGCTGGTTGTTTGGTACATAGAGCAAATAGTTCTGCCCAGGTAAGTCATAGAAATAGTGATTGCTCGAGTATATCGTCCAGTACTCGTCATTCGTGGCGTTGACTATGTATTTTGGCATGGTCAACTCTTCTCTGTAGGTATACGGATCAACCATCTTCAAAAGTCTTTGCCCAGCCTCAGAGTTGACCATCTCTGGTAAGCCTCTTCTCACATATGGACCTATGCTCTCGCTGTACTTTTCATACATCTTCAATTGTTGTTCGAGTTGTTTTGGAAAGTTCAGATTGTCAAACACGATGGGGGCGATTGCGAAAACTCGCTTGTCTACCACGGCTGTAAGCCACGTGGTCCAGCCTCTCTTCGATGGCCCGGTTACCAGAAATTTCTTTGAGCCGAAGATTTCTTCGACAACATCCATTGCAGCCACAGCCGATGTGGTCATTGGAAACAAGAGTGGTAATCTTGGATCTGAAGTCTTTGTGTACTCTACAAAGGTGTGGGCAATCAGATCGTCTTCTTTCAGCCCATAGATAGGTTGGTTGGGAACATCTCCCAAGACGATGAACAAAACACCAAACTTTTCTGCGATCCAAAGATAGTCTTCGACGTCTTTTGATCTGGTAGGATCAAAATCTCCTGTTATGAACAAAACAGCGGCATCTTGGAATGATATTTCCTTTGGTTGAACAATCAAAAGATCGTGTATCCATGGGATCTCTTGCCAAATCTGGCTTCTCAATATAACGTGGATTAGCTTAAATCCCTCGTCTGTGACTTTTTCAGAAATTATTCGGTACTCTATGTCTTTGTAATTTGCGACGTAATTTGTGATTTCTTGTGCGCTGACAAAAACTATGGCAAGTACTATAAAAAGGACGAAAGTTTTTTTCATTCTGAGCACCTCCCATTATTTATTATGCCACATAGAAACTCTCACATCTTTTTGAAGGAAAAGATCATGTACGTGGCTGGGAGGATGAATTTTTCAAAACTCTCTGCCTTTGACATGTAGGTGAGTGTGTACGCATCCTCACCGATGATGCTGTGTATTTGTAAAGATCTGTATGAAATTCCTTGGGAAGAGAACTCAAAGATCCTCCAGAAAAGGTCATTCCCCTGAACTAAGTTCACACCCTCAGCCAGTTGCCTGTAATTAGAAAGATTTGTCAATGAGTTTTTCTCAACGAACTGCGCATACTCTTCTGGTTTCATAGCCTTTTGCAATTGCTCTTGTGCTACTTGAAGATAGCCTACTTTGTCTTCTTCTATGGATACAAAAGATCCTATTTCACCTTTATCTGGTTTGAGCGCTTCAAAGGGTTTCACAAGACTCAAAGCATATCCATACTCCTCATTCAAGTAGAGTTGTTTGGCAGTTGCAGTCTTGACGCTGCACATCGTCAAAAGGCTTGGAATTAAGTATCTGTAATAATCACTTTCTGGTGCGTAGTATGTCACCACGTAGCCTTTTTGATATCTCAAGAAGATGGTCTGAAATCCTTCTATCTTTGCACCTGAGAGAGTTAGAGAAAATCTTCTGAAAAAGATCTCAAGATCGCCAATCGTAACTAAACCGTTGTGCTCTTCTTCCATTCCGACAAGTTGCATGCCTATGAGTTTGGCAAAGACGAGTAGATCAGTTGACTGATTCAGTTGAACTGATAGTATCTGCAGTAGAGCGTTGTTCGCAAGTACCTTGAAAGATCCTATTTCATTTGGATGTGAAGGCTGGGTTGTGACAAAAGGATCGTAGATCGTTAAAGCAAGATCTCCATAAGGTGAAAAATAAAGTATTTGAGCAAACAAAGAAAGAGATAAAATAAGGATAAAAAGTACCGAATATCTCATCGTATCACCATCCCTTTGTGATTATACTCGATTACGCAAATGGTGTATAATAAATGCTATGAAAAGAATAATACTGCTACTTGGTCTCTTTTTGATGTTAACACTTTCCGTCATTGTGAACGCAAAGGTGGTCATCTTTTTGTACCACCGTTTTGAGGATGCAAGGTATCCTTCGACGAACACGTGGATCAATGAACTCGAGAATCATATCAGAACTGTCAAAGAACTTGGTTTTGATATATGGACTATGAAAGATTTGGAAGATTATGTCTATCGTAGAAAGAATAGCACAAAGGATGCCGTTGTTTTTACAGTAGACGATGGCTATCGCTCAGTTTACGATCATGCTTACCGTGTGTTCAAGAAACACAACGTTCCTTTTTGTGTTTTTGTACAGGTTGGTGCTGTTGGTTATCCAGACTACTTAAACTGGGAAATGATAAACGAGATGATCAAAGACGGTGTTGAGTTTGCCAACCATTCTTTCAGCCATTCTGATTTTCCAATGCTTCTTTCAAAGATGGAAGAGAAAGAGCTTTTGGAATACTTCAGGCGAGATCTTCGAAAATCACAGCAGTTGTTCAAAGAAAAAACTAATGTTACTTTGAGATACTACGCATATCCGTATGGACATTACATACCACAGATGATAGACGTTCTAAAAGAAGAAAACCTTGTTCTTGGCTTTACCCAAGACCCTGGTCCTTACGACAGAGCTTATGGTGCATTTGAGATCCCAAGAGAGCCACTTATAGACGATTGGGCAAGTGAGAAGCATCTCAGATACATTCTATCCAGAGAGCCTCTGATTGCTGAAGGAACACCATTTTCACTTCAAAATGATATACTAACTGTAAATCTGAGGATACTCGTCCCGAAGGAGGTGAGGTACGCAACCCTGTACGTGTCAGAGAAAGGTTTGATCAAAAGCGATCTGAATGGAGATATCATTTCTGGTACGACAAAACTGACAAAGAAGTACAACAGATTGATGATCAGCGCGCGCGACACACAGAAAGAATACCTAAGGTATTATCTTCTTTTCTACGCACAGGGTGAATGAATCTGTACACAGAGGTGGTTCACTTGAAAAAGATCGTAACTGTTTTTGTTTTTGTTGCACTGTTTGCGAGCACTTGCAAGTTTACTCTTGAGCAGTTTGAGTTTTTCACAGATTCGGTGCCAGAAGAGGCAAGAATTGTCGAGGTGGAATTTAGCAGCTACACGGAAGTTGTCGAGTTCTTTGAAAAGATAGGTTACGAACTGAGTTCCAAGACTGTGCCGGCAGTTATCTTAAAAAGATTGCCTCAAGACATGGCACAGATAAGAGATGTTGAGATGAAAAAAGAACTGTTCGTCAAGATGATGTTGCCGATAATATTAATGGTGAACGAGGAAATTGCACAAGAAAGGGAAAGGATCATCAGCCTGCCGAGCAACAGTCAGGAGTTAGAACCATACTTGAAGAAATACCGAGCAAAGACAAAACAGGAGCTACTTGAAAAGGTGGACACCATACCTGTAGAGGTTGCGTTAGCTCAAGCGGCGATCGAATCTGCTTGGGGAAGTTCAAGATTTGCGATCGAGGCAAACAACATCTTTGGTGAGTGGACCTTTAGCCCCGGAAATGGAATCGTGCCAAGAGAAAGGCCTGATGGTGAGATCTACGAGCTTTGCAGATTTCCAGATCTCCTGAGTTCTGTCAGAAGTTATGCTTATAACTTGAATGTATCGCCTTTCTACAAAGAGTTCAGGGCTATCAGAGCCGGGAAAATCAACAAACCAATCGAAGCCGGACTGCTTTACTATTCAGAGAGACGTGAAAAGTATATCCAAGAAATTGCGATTATCATTTCAAAAAATCAATTTGCACAGCTCAGAGAACACAAGCCTTTACCACTGCACTTGGCATTGATAACAAGCTCAAAGATCGTGCAATAATCGAGACAAAACAAAGTCAGATGTTCATTTTTCAGAAACAGGTGTATAATACTTTTTACAGAGGAGGGATCGTTATGAGGAAAGGTTTCACATTGATCGAACTGTTAATCGTTCTGGCAGTTATCGCCGCCTTGATGGCTATTGTAACTCCTATCGCATTGAATGCCGTCGCTCAGGCAAAGGCAACACAGGTTGCATCGAATTTCAGAAACATCAAGAGCGCTGTTGAAAGTTATGTGAATATTGAAAGAAATCTCCCGGACTCTACGAACACACTTGTAACCTCAGGATACCTGAATTCGGTGCCATCTGGGTTTGGATTAGAGTCGGGCACTTTTACAGATGATGAGGCAACCGTGACGATTAGTTTTACAGGAGCAGTTGACGCGACCAAAGTAAAACAGGTTTACAGTGAAATAACTGGTAACAGTGGAAACTTGAAGCTGGAGCTCAAATTCCGCAAGTGGTGGTAATTACTAAGGTTCCCAGCGGGCTTATGCCCGCTGGGGTTTTTGCTTTGACTGGTAGGTCACAGTTCAAAGTATCTTCTGAAGTGATCTTCAAGAGCTTTGAAAGATTCAGCGATTTGTTTTTCACTTTGCTTGATTTTTTCACAAAGCAGTGCTTTTGATTCTTCTGCCGTTTGTATCATCTCTAAGACTCTTTTCTCGTCTGGTCCTCCTGATACCTTTCGTACCTTCACAAAGTTTTCGGGTGAAAGTATCTTGTTCACTTCTTCTTGCGTCAAGGTCATTCTTTGACCGCACAGGCGCTCGAAGCTCTCACAGAGAATCTCGTAGTTCATATTAGATCTAACGTACTGTGAGACTACAGAATGTGCTTGACGAAAACTAACAGCAAATCTTCTCACCAGCTCGTCTGCAAGCTCTGTTGTCGTTGCGCCTGTTTTCAGTGCAAGCTCTTTGACCCTCTCTTGATCAACACTGACCTTACTTATACTTTCCTTTGCAAGCTTCAAAGATTCTTCAGCTATTTCTACACCTTCGATAAATCTAAACAGAACGAAATCCCCATTTTCGTTGATGTCTTGGTATGGTGTGTTGACAAAAACTCTTTCGATCGATTCGAAGATTCCATAAGCGATATTTGCCCTTATTCTGAGATGTTCGAGGATCACCGGGTTTCTCTTCTGAGGCATTATGCTGCTTATTTGGACAAGATCGTCTGGAAACTGGAAGATACCGACCTCACAAGAAGCTTTGTGAATAAAATCTTGAACGATCCTGGTCAGGTCGTTCATCAGATTCTTCAAAGACGAGGAAGGATGGACAATCCAGTGTGAGGTCACAATTGCTCTGTAAGAGTTTTCAACAGGTTTTGAAAAGCCAAGATACTCACTCACGATATTTCGATCGATGCTAAAACCTGTGGTAGTTATTGCACCTGCTCCCATCGGGCAGATATTCACCAGCTGCAAAGACGCAAAAAGGTTGTTCAAATCTTCCAAGAGATCAAACACAAAAGCCATCAAATAATGTGCAAGAGTTGATACTTGGGCAGGTTGTCCATGTGTGTAGAGCAGTACGAGGGTCTTCAGATCGGTCTTTGCCTTTTCAATCACTGTGTCTATCAGATCGATCAGGTGCTCTGATAGATCTATGAGCTCATCGCGAACACACATTCTAAAGACAGTTGCGTCTATATCATTTCTGCTCCTTGCCAGATGGAGAAAGCCGGCATTCTCAATGCCGATCTTTTCAGATAAGCCTTTTTCAATCAGCATCACCAGATCTTCCACTTGCTCTGGCAGTTTGTTCTGTATTTTTTCATTTTCTATCTGCTTCAAACCGCGTGCTATCTGTGAAGAGAGTTCCTTCGAAAGTATCTGTCTTTTTGTCAGCATGAGCAGATGTGCTTTGTTGATCTGTGTAAAGTACTTGGCAAGTCTTTTCCAGTTCTTGAAGGAACTATCAAGTACA
The DNA here is from genome assembly GCF_051235805.1 of Pseudothermotoga sp. U03pept. Lineage (NCBI taxonomy): Bacteria > Thermotogati > Thermotogota > Thermotogae > Thermotogales > Thermotogaceae > Pseudothermotoga > Pseudothermotoga sp. U03pept. Next base: position 482,884 of record NZ_JBPNXV010000001.1, read on the forward strand.
ATTTGTTTATACAAATGAGAGAAGTTCATCCTACCAGCCCCAACAGTACAGCGATGTTTTTGTAAAGAACACGGTCTATCTCATCTTCACTGTACCCAACGTAGACCATACTTCGAAGCTGTTCGTCCAGATATGGCTTGCAAAAGCCTCGTGGGAACCAACTTGAATCTGTACCAAATATGATTCTTTCTGCACCGATCGTTTCTCTGTATTTTCTAAAGAGCGTTTGTAAGTTCACCTCGTACGGCATCCACCTCATCCACTGGTTTGAACCGCTTGTATCAACATAAACATTTGGACAAGCCCAAGAGAGATTCAGTGTTTCAAAGAGATATCCACAGCCAAAATGTGGGATGATGAATTTTATCTTCTTGAATTGTTTTGCCACATCGTGAATTATCAAAGGATTTATGTTCACATGATGCGCGATACCTCCCGCAGCACCCATGATACCAAAGTGTATCAGCACCGGTATCTCATAGGCATTTGCAACCTCCCAAACTGGGTAAAGCGATCTGTCATTCAGAGGTATGCTGACCTTTGGTCCGAGTATTTTGTATCCCTTGAGCCCTTTCTTGATGCAATCTTCGAGTTCTTGTGCTGCATCTTTGGCAGATGGATCGTGATGTGCATATCCGATGAATCTGTCTGGGTGAGACAGAACAAGCTTTAACATATTCTCGTTGCCTTTGGCTGTCACAAAGACGATCTTGTCTATGTTTTGATCTTCTGCCTCTTTGTACCAGAGCATAGAAAGTTCATCAAAGTCATCGATTGGCACTGGCTTTGGAAAGTTCCACGCCTGCAGCCATCGCTCTTTTTCTTTTTTCAGCCATGGATCGTCTTCTGATTCTGCTACAAGACCAACAGGAAAGTGAACATGCGAGTCTATCAATCTCATCAAGATCATCCTTTCAATCCTGAGAGCATTATTCCTCTGATGATCTGTTTTTGGAAGATCAAAAAGACGATTATCAACGGGATTGTTGAAATAGTTGCTCCAGTCATTATCAGTTCCCAGTGCATCAAATTCTCACTTGAAAAGTAAGCCAATCCCACAGGCAAGGTGTACATCTTGGGCTTTGAAGAGACTATCAATGGCCAGAGGAAAGCGTTCCAGTTGCCTATGAAGTTCAGAATCGCTAATGAAGCTAAGGCAGGTTTAACGAGTGGTAAGGCTACTTTCCAGAATATTCCAAACTCGGAAACGCCATCGATTCTTGCTGCATCTAAGAGATCATCTGGTATCGTTTCCATGAACTGTCTCATCAGAAAGATTCCAAAGGCAGTTATCATACCAGGGAACATAACGCCCCAATATGTGTCTGTCCATCCAAGCCTGGAAGACATAACATACCATGGTATTATCAGCATCTCTGTGGGAATCATCAAAGTACTCAAGATGAAGATGAATATTATATTCCTCCCCGGAAAGCGATATTTCGCAATGGTGTACCCAACCAGTGAATCGAAGAATAACACAGAAAAGGTGGTCGAGAGAGCAACGAGTAGACTGTTCAAAAACCAGTTTGGAAAGAGTGAAGAACTCATTATCTGTTTGTAGTTATCTAAGGTGGGGTTCTTTGGAAACAAATATGGTCTGTATATTTCTCTGAATGGTTTCAAAGAGGATAGAACCATCCAGAAAAATGGAAAGACCATAACTATTATGAGAGCAGTCAAAACGATGTAGCTTATTACCTTAACGATCTTGTCTGACCTGGTCATCTCATCACCTCAGTACTGGACTTTTTTGTTCAGCACTTTGAGCTGCAATATGGTGATCATGAGTATTATCAGAAAGAGTACAACGGTTGCGGCTGTGGCTGTGCCCATGTCGAAGGACTTGAATGCCTTTTGGTATATGTAGAGCACCAGTGGTTTAGTGGAGTTCAGCGGACCTCCAGAACCTTGATCACTCATGTTGTACACCTGGGTGAATATTCTCAAAAAGATTATTGTCTCCATCACAGAGAGGAAAACTATCACCGGGTTCAGCAGAGGAATAGTTATCTTCAAGAGCAGTTGTCTTCGGTTTGCACCATCGACCCTTGCAGCCTCCAAGTATTCCTTTGGTATGTTTTGAAGTCCTGCAAGAAAGATGATCACACAGTAACCGACCTCAATCCAGACAGTCGTTGCAACTATCGATGGCAAAGCTTCAGTCGTACTCATCAAAAAACTTCTGGTCGATAAACCAAGGAAGTTGAGAAAGTTGTTTATTACGCCAGTAGGCGGTTTTTGATACATCCAACGCCAAACCCAGCTTGTGGCAACGAGTGGTGTGATGTAAGGCATGACGTAGATCAGTCTGTAAACGCCTTGAAATCTGGTTATGTTGTTCAGCAGAAGGGCAAGTGCTAATGAGATGATAATCACACTCGGCACACCATAAACAACATACTTCAACGTATTGAACAGACTGATTCTGAAAACTGGGTCTTTGAATATGTTCACATAATTTGAAAAACCAACGAAGTTCTTAACAGGCGATATTATGTTCCAATCAGTGAAGCTTATATAGAAAGCAGATATCATTGGATAAAAACGTATGAAAGCAAAGAATGTAAGCGGTACCAAGAGGAACAGGTATGCTGTCAAGGTTTTCTTGTGTCTCAGCTTCATGTTCTCACCTCAAATGGGCGCGACAAAGTCGCGCCCATATTTCATTTGCCTAATGAATTCCAGAATTTGTCTAAAATGGCTTGTTCAGTCTGCGCCGCTTCTTTGAAGGACTGTTCAGGTGATATTCCCTTCAACCAGACTCTGTCGACCGCATCCATCATGACCTGCCTTTGTGCTGTTTCATCCACGAACATGGTTGCGTGTGCATATTCAAGTCCTTTAAGGAACGGACCGTATATTGGATCGTTGTAGTACTTTTGAGCGACGGCTGGATTTGCTGGCAGTTCTCCAACTTTCTCGAGCCAGAGCTCCATCACCTTTTCGCTTGAAAGGAATTTTAGGAACTTGATCGCAGCATCCAATTTTTCTCCTGTACAGTTTTTCGTGATTCCATTAGCCCAGAAAGAAGCAAAATTCGATTTAATCCCGTTGTATTCAGGCAGTTCAGCAACACCGAAGTTTATACCTGCCTTCTTGAGTGCTGCGATTCTGAAAGATCCATCGATGTTCATTGCTGCAGCCTGTGATGTAAAGGCAGTTATATCATCGTTCATGAAGCCAGGGTACCCAACTTTGTGAACGGTTATCAGATCTGTGTAAAATTTCAGAGCTCCCGGTACATCTTGATAGGTCACCTTTGTGTAATCTTCGTTGTAAGGTGCGCCACCAAACTGTCTGGTTAGTACCTCTCTTATCCAGTGGTGTCCCTGTCCAGATGGTTGGGTTGCCATACCAGCTTGAACTATGTTCCCTTGTTTGTCGTACTTTGTGAGCTTCTTTGCCATCTCTACCAGTTCTTGCAAGGTTCTCGGTGGTCTTTCCGGATCAAGCTTCGCTTCTTTGAAGAGATCTTTGTTCCAGAACAGCGCCAGACTTCGCACAGCTATTGGCAGCGCATAACGCTTACCCATGAACTCGACACCTTTTGCGACAAACGCGAAGAAGTTTTTGTTCAGATACTCTTCAGAAAATTCACTTTCAGGCAGAGGTTGTAGATAACCTGATGTAACGTATTTCGGTATCCACCCATAGTACAGATTGACAATATCAGGTCCTGTTCCAGCGGGAACAGATGCCGCTACCTTCTCGTTGAAGGATTCGTAGGGAAAGGTTACATGCTCGACTTCAATGTCTGGATAGAGTTTTTGAAATTCTTTGATGATCTCGTCGATAGCCTTTACCTTTGTCTCAAAATAATACTGCCAATAGACGATTTTTACCTTACCAAAAGTCATTACCGATAGGAGTAATAAGACTGTCAGAAAAACCATCAAATACCTCTTCATAAAGCCACCTCCTTAAGGTTAGAAGATTTTTGAATTACACAAAGATTGAGGTGTGTCTCATCACCTCCTTGGAAACCAAGCTTTCCTACCATTCTCAGTACTCAAAGGCAAAAGCACTCTAAGCGCTTTCGGGCTGAAATGATCTGGATGTTCAACAACAAGCACCGGTTAGTTAAGCGAGTTTACTAATATAGATAGTAGCTAAGATATGAGAGAATGTCAAATCTATTCTACACCCTCTGTGGACCGCAAGAACTAAAAAGTGGGCTTAAATACTCACAATGTGTAGGAAAGTACGCAGATTTCTATTTTTCTTCTGCTTTCTCGGTCTATCTCGATCTTTCAAGGTAGACAACGCTCAGTTAACATCAATGATGAATCTTGACTGAGTAGATTGCCTTCTTCAACAGCAACCTGATTCACCTTTCATCTGAAGAATCTGGTTGCTTTCACCGAGTATTGCCACCTTGGGACCCTTGTACTCACTATCTTCAAAGAGACCGAAGCTCATTATTATAACCTTGTCACCTTTTTCAACGAGCCTTGCAGCGGCGCCATTCAGTGCAATCGTTCCGCTCTTTGGCTTACCCGTGATCACGTAAGTTTCAAATCTTTCACCGTTGTTCACATCTGCAACCAGTACCTGTTCGTTTTCTTTCAGATCAACGGCTTTCATGAGCTCTTCATCTATCTCTATACTACCTTCATAGGCAATGTTCTTGTCTGTCACCGTTGCCATATGTAACTTCGATTTGAGCATTATACGCATCACATCAATCCCTCCGATTCTTATTATATCAGTGGATAGATCATTAGAAAGATTTGTTTGCGTCTGCTAAATTATTTCTTCATCAGTTTTTATCTGAAAGTGTGATTTCATTCATCTTTTATGTGTTGATCGAGCAATCTTTTGTGATAAAATAATACTGGTGTGGTCAGAGCCCTGGAGAAAGCCACATCCCTTTTGGGGTGTGGCTTTTTTCTTTGGAGGTGTTTGAATGAAAGTTGTCGTGATCGGTGCAGGAGTTGTTGGCAGCTTAGCCGCAAGAGAGCTGAGCAAATACGATCTTGATCTAACCATAATTGAGAAAAACCTCGACATAGGTTGGGGAGTCACTAAGGCAAACTCAGCAATACTGCATGCAGGCTACGATGATCCAATTGGATCAGCACGTGCCATGTTCTGTGCAAGAGGTAACGAGCTGTACACTCAACTCTCTGAGGAACTCGATTTTGAAATAAAGAGGATTGGTTCATATGTCATCGCTTTAAACAACGAGGAATCAAAAACTGTAGAGGAACTTTACAGACAGGGATTGATGAACAAAGTACCTGGTTTAGAGATTCACGATAGAAAAACTTTGCTTGAGAAAGAACCCAATCTCAACAGAGATGTGATTTGTGGTCTCTGGGCACCCACAGCGGGTATAACAGAGCCTTGGATGGTTGCGATAGCCGCTGTAGAAAATGCCTTAGCTAACGGGACAAAACTCGTCTTGAACGAAGAAGTTATAGGTTTTGAAAAGAACAATAACAAGATCACTAAGGTGATCACTAACAAGAATTCATACGAAGCAGATCTGGTTGTTAATGCAGCTGGTCTTTTTGCAGACAAGATAGCAATACTTGCCGGTGCAGAGTATGTACCTCTACATCCACGCCGTGGTGAGTACATACTCTTGGACAAAAAAGTCGGTTCAACTGTTAGCTCAGTTATCTTTCCAACGCCGACTAAGACATCAAAAGGAATACTCGTTTTGCCCACGATAGACGGTGGTTTGCTGCTTGGTCCAACGGCTGTTGATTTACCAGCCGAGATGAAAGAGGATTTCCAAACGACACAGGAAGGTTTAGAACAAATAAAGAATTTCACAAGAAATCTCGTCCCTTCGCTCGATCTTTCTCAGACCGTTAAGACCTTCTGTGGTTTAAGACCTGAGAGTCCCCAGAAAGATTTCTTCATCGGTGCAAGCAAAGAAGTGAAGAATTTTGTGAACCTAATGGCGATGAGATCACCAGGACTGACAGCAGCACCAGCGATCGCTCAGCATCTTGTTGAAAACATTATTCAAGAAGAACTCAGATTTCAGTTGACAACCAAAAGGAATTTCAATCCATTCAGGAAGGGTATAAAGAAGATGGTTGAGCTGTCGTTGCAAGAGTGGCAGGAAATCGTGAAGAAAGATCCTGCCGCTGGCAGACTGATCTGTTACTGCAACGAAGTAACAGAGGCAGAGATAATCGAGGCTATAAGAAGAGGTGCGAGGACACTCGACGGTGTCAAGTTCAGAACAAGGGCGATGTTTGGTCGGTGTCAAGGAGGTTTTTGTTCGATAAAGATCATGAGGATCTTAGAGAGGGAACTTGGCAAAGACATGTCTGAGGTTGTTCTCAAATCACCTGGAAGTTGGATCGTTGATGGGAAGGTGAGAGAATGAAAACCGATGTCCTTGTAATAGGTGCTGGTGCCGCTGGAATGGCTGCAGCCTTGAGCGCGGCGAAGAGTGGAGTAAAGGTTACCCTTGTTGATAGAGATGAAAGAACCGGTGGGATTCTCAATCAGTGCATACACAACGGTTTCGGGCTTCATTATTTCAAGCAAGAATTGACCGGTCCTGAATACGCGGAGAGGTTCTCGACGTTACTCAGTAATTTTGAAATAGATCTTTTGACTGATTGTCATGTTCATAAGGTAAATCCAGACAAAAGAGCCATATTGGTTTCTCCAAAGGGTGTCTTTGAACTTGAAACGAAGGCTGTTGTTTACACTGCTGGTGCGAGAGAAAGACCTTTTGGAGCTCTTATGATTCCTGGAGATAGACCTTCTGGGATCTTCACAGCTGGTGTTGCTCAAAAGTACATGAACATAGAGAACAGACTTATTGGAAAAAGGGCTTTGATACTTGGTTCTGGCGATATTGGTATGATCATGGCGCGGAGGCTAACGCTCGAGGGTGTCGAGGTTGTTGCAGTGGTAGAAAGGCTACCTTATTCAGGCGGACTTTTGAGAAATGTGATTCAGTGTCTTGAAGACTACAACATACCTTTGTACCTCTCGAGCACAGTTGTCGAAGTGAGAGGGAAAGATAGACTTGAAGAAGTTGTTGTAGCACAGGTAGATCAAAATTACAAACCGGTGCCTGGTACTGAGAAGATCTTCAAAGTTGACACACTCGTTCTTTCAGTCGGTTTGATACCGCAGGTTGAGTTGCTCCAAGGTCTGGTTGAATTTGATCCTGTTTCAAAGGGTGTTTCCTCTTCCAACATAGGACAGAGCTCTAACGAGTGGATTTTCTCTGCAGGTAACTGTAATGTTATCTACGATCTTGTTGATTACGTAACAATGGAAGGTGAAAAAGCTGGAAAATATGCGGCCTTATATGCTAAAGGCGAGAGTTTTGATAAAGGCACACCTATAGAAACAGGAGAAAACGTTGGCATAGTTTTCCCAAGAAGATATGTAACTGGAGAAGATTTAGTTTTATATCTGAGGAGTAAAAAACCAATGGAAAAGGCAACTTTGATCGTGAATGGTTTCGAAAAGAAATTTGAGGACGTTATGCCGAGCGAGATGATCAGAGTTAAGATACCACAAGGTAAGTTAACAGCTGCCCAGAAAATAACAGTTTCGCTCAAGGAGGAATGAAGATGGACAGAGTCGTCTGCGTGCAATGTCCTGTTGGATGCAAGATAAGATTCGAATTGGTAGATGGGAAGATAGCCAAAGTTGAGGGAAATAGATGCCCAAGAGGGCTTTCTTATCTTGAAGATGAACTGAGAGAACCAAAAAGGGTTGTACCAACGAGTGTGAAGGTTGTCGGAGGAAAGTACGAACTTGTTTCAGTCAAGACATCTGCACCCATACCAAAGAAATACATTCCACAGTTGATGAAAAAACTCAAGGAAATAAAAATAAACGCCCCCGTAAGGGTCGGGGACGTCATTCTAAATAATGTCTTCGACACCGGCGTTGATGTTGTTGCAACGAGAACGGTTCTAAAAGACTCAAATTGCAATGCTCCAAAGTGATTCTTGGCTGGTCGAGACGGCAGTTGCCCCTTTGTCCAGCGCCTCTCTGATTTGACCGATCGTCTTGACCAGTCCACCTGTGATGAGTGGTATCCCTGTTTCGTCCTTGATCTGTTTTATGAGATCGGGCAAGAGACCTGGCAAAACTTCCACATAGTCAGGACTGTGCGACTTTGCTTGCTGGATGCCAGTGACAAGTGATTGCGAGTCGATCAGAAAGATCCTCTGAATTGGAACCAAATTGATCTTTTTTGCGTAGCTCACCAGGTTACCCTTAGTTGTTATGACGCCATCTGCCTTGAGTTGTACTTTCAAAAATTTGAGTGCCGCTTCGTCTTTTCCAAGACCTTTGACCAAGTCGATGTGCACGAAAACATACTTACCACTGCTGTGAAAAAGTTGTATGACTTGGCTCAGTTCCATGATATCTCCCGTGAGCAAGAAAACAGAACTCGCTTTGCTCGTCAGAGCCCTTTGTATCTGAGAATCTTCCCTTATTGCCGGAACTATTGGAAAGACAAAGTAGTTCGTCATTCTTCCACCCACTTGGTGGCTCTCTTGACAGCTCTTTTCCAACCTGAGTACAGTTTCTCCCTTTCGTCCTGGTTCATCTTTGGTTCGAATCTCCTATCGATCTGCCACTGTCTTTTGATCTCTTCATGATCTTTCCAATACCCGGTTGCAAGCCCTGCAAGGTACGCTGCACCGAGTGCCGTGGTCTCGTTCACCTCAGGTCTTTCGACAGGTACTCCCAAGATATCTGATTGAAACTGCATCAAAAAGTTGTTCACAGATGCACCGCCGTCGACTCTGAGTGAACGGAGCTTTATCTTTGACTCACTCGACATGACGTCTACGACATCCCTGGTTTGATAAGCTATGGCTTCAAGGGTTGCTCTCACTATGTGTTCTTTCAAAGTGCCTCTTGTTATGCCAACGATCGTTCCACGTGCGTACATATCCCAGTAAGGCGCTCCAAGTCCTACGAAGGCTGGCACGAAATACACACCGTTGGAGTCAGGTACACTCGAAGCGAGGTATTCCGTGTCAGAGGCTTTCTCAATCAGCTTTATGCCATCTCTGAGCCACTGGACTGCTGCACCTGCAACGAAGACACTACCTTCAAGTGCGTAACAGACCTTCTTTTCTTTCAAACCCCAAGCAATGGTCGTCAAAAGCCCCGAATGGGAGTCTATAGGCTTTTCTCCTGTGTTCATGAGTATGAAGCAACCTGTGCCATAGGTATTCTTCACCATACCTGGCTCACAGCACACTTGTCCAAATAATGCAGCTTGTTGATCACCTGCATCGCCAGAGATTGGGATCTTTTTTCCAAAGATTTCTTCGGCTGTGTAGCCATAGACAAAACTCGATGGTTTCACTTCGGGAAGCACAGCCTTTGGTATGTCAAAGAGTTCAAGCAGTTCTTCATCCCAGCTCAACGTGTGTATGTTGAAAAGCATCGTTCTCGATGCATTCGAGTAATCTGTCACGTGAACCTTTCCGCCCGTTAAATTCCATATGAGCCAGGTATCAACGTTACCGAAGAGCAGTTCACCCTTTTTTGCCTTCTCTCTTGCTCCTTCTACGTTGTCCAAAAGCCATTTCAACTTGGTGGCTGAGAAGTAAGCATCGATAACAAGACCTGTCTTTTCCTTTATCTTTTGAGCATAGCCTTTGTTCTTGAGCTCATCACAGATATTTGCAGTCCTCCTGCACTGCCAGACTATTGCGTTGTGAACAGGTTTAGTTGTCTTTCTGTCCCACAGTATCGTTGTTTCTCTCTGGTTGGTAACTCCTATTGCAGCGATCTGTTCTGGTTCTATTCCTGCGTTTCTCAGAGCTTTTCTTGCAACACTTATCTGTGATTCAAGGATATCCATTGGATCATGTTCCACCCATCCAGCTCTTGGGTATATTTGGGGAAATTCTTGATTTACCATGTGAACGACTTTGCCGTTATGATCAAAAATTATAGCCCTTGAACTGGTCGTCCCTTGATCGAGTGCAAGAAGATACCTCCCAGCCACCTTCAATACCTCCTTATGCGACAAATTGTATCGCTTGGCCTGCTACGATGTACCAAGTTACAAACAATGCATTGACAAAGGCTCCTACATATATGCTACCAGTTCTGCGATAGAAAAAGGAAGAAACAGTTCCCACAACGGCAGTCAAAAAGACAAATTGATATGCAACTATGCCGAGTAATGACTGTGTTGGGAAAAAGAGTGTCTGAGTTGAGAAAAGTTTTCCAACTTGAAGCATCACGAGTATGGATATACCAAGACAGTTTGCAAGAGCTGAGCTGATCATCCATATTGCTGTTGTTTGCGCCTCGTTCTTTAACTCTATCGCTTTGAGCTGTCCGTTGAGCACGAGCGCGTTCACAAACGCAAACAAGGCAAATGGAGGCAAGAATTTTATGAATATCCAAAATCTTGCTATATCCATTGGTTTCAGAGCCAGAACCCACCATCTGAAATCTACTTTGAAAGCCCACTGAACTATTGAAAGAACAATATGAGTTGCAAAAACAACACAAACTGCGAGTGCAAATGCCTTCCACAACTGTTTTAGAGAAAATCTGGGTTTTTCAGAGTTTGTTGCAAGTCCATAAGTTACGAGATTTCCGCCAATTCTGCGGTGGTAGACAAAGTGCCAGACGATGAACAAACCAATTGCAATGAGAGAGTTGAAGGCTGCCCATCTGGCAAAGCCTATCGTTAAACTCTGTGGCCAGAATGCGTTTGGTACAGGGGTCTTTCCTCCAGGTTGTTGAAACTTGAAAAAGGTGAAGGCTGGGATCGCTGTCACCAATGCAAAGCCAATCAGCCATACGATGATGCTCAAAGGCTTGGTTGTTTTTTGAAAACCAGCGGGTTTTCCTTTCAAACTGGAAAAGTAACCACTGTTCAGCAAATAATATCCATAGCTGAGCATGAAGATGATACCGCCTATGAGTGCTAAGAGAGTTCCAAATTCTTTCCATTGCCAGATTTGATTGTTGGGATCGATGAACTTGGGTGGAGTTATCGACTCTTGCAGGAACTCTATTGCGTAGCCGATTGCTTCCTTCGACAGGTGATCTCCTGGGTGTGTACAGTTCGGGATGTAGAGTTTTCTGGCTGTTTCGTTTTCGAAAGAACCATAGAGTTTCTTTGGAATCACGTCCTCGTCGGTACCAAAGGCTGTCTTCAGCTTCTGCGTTTTAACTATGTCCGATGGAATTTCCACTCCCCACATGAGTCTGCTGAACTCATCGTATTTGCTAAAAACGACTGCAAAGTTGAACGGTGTTTCAGCAGTGACCTTCGGTGAACCGTAGGTTTCAGATGATGAACCTTCCAGAATTACTGTTCTCACAAGATCAGGATACTTTCCTGCAGCACTTAAAACAGACCAACCACCCATTGAGTGCCCTTCAACAGCTATGTTCTTTTTATCGACAAACGGTAAACTTGCCAGATAGAGCAATCCATCTGCCGCACCGCGAGCTGGATTTGCAAGGCCACCTTTGATTTGTTCGGAGTAGCCGTGACCAGCCATATCCATTGCCATCACAACATAACCTCGCCTGGCAAATTCGATGTTGAAACCGCTTTGTGTTTCCCTTGAGTTGATGTAACCGTGCATCGTCAGAACAGCAGGAGCTGGTTTCTCTGCACTGACACCTTTTGGAACAAAGAGCAATGCACTGAGAACTTTCCCGTCACTACTTGCGATTCTCAGTTCTTTGACTTGAACCCTTCCGAAGTCAGTTTGTACCAAGAACGCAATCAGAGCGCCGATGAAAACAATGAGTAGTGAGAAGATAACCCAGCTGAGACTCTTCCGCATAGATACACCTCCCTCGCATTCTGCAAAAATAAAGGACCATACCTCATACAAAGATATGGTCCTCTCCTATTCTCCACCATACCAAAAGATTTATGCGCATATTCGCTTTCCGAATGAATTATACCATTGTTTCAGTCCATGTCAACAGATCATTTGTGTGACGAACAACCTATCTGCACGATTGGTGTAAAATAAATATAAAATAGAGGGTGGGAGGTGTCAGAATGAAAGTACGTTACCTTGGTCATTCGGCGGTGCTCATACAGCTCAAGGAAAAGAATCTGATAATCGACCCATTCATAAGCGAAAACCCTTGCTGTCCTGTTAAGTTGGAAGATCTACCAAGAATACATTATATCTTAGTCACGCATGGTCATGCAGATCATCTTGGAGACACGATAAAGATTGCAAAGAGTGATAAAGCTACGGTTATTGCAAATTACGAACTTTGCAGCTACATATCCAGACATGGAATTCAAACTCATCCGATGCACATTGGAGGAAGGTATGTCTTTGAGTTTGGAGCTGTTAAGTTGACACCAGCTCTGCATGGTTCGAGCTTGATCGAAAAAGATCTTCCTGTTTATGCAGGTAATCCCTGTGGTTTCTTGATCGAAGCTGAAGGCAAGAAAGTCTATCACGCTGGAGACACGGGTTTGACAAAAGATATGGAATTACTGCAGAAAGAAAGGGTAGATCTTGCATTCATCCCGATAGGCGGCAACTTCGTCATGGATCTCTGGGATGCTGTAGAGGCTGTTAAGATGATACAACCAAAATTGGTCGTACCAATACACTTCGACACTTGGGAAGTGATCAAATCAGATCCAGAGAAATTCAAAGAAGAGGTAGAAAAGCTCCAAGTAAGCTGTCAGATAATGAGACCTGGAGAAACAATCGAACTGTGAGGCGAGTCATATGCGCGTGCTCATCTTTTTGTTGCTCTTCTTTGGAGTGAGTCTTTTGGCTGGCATGATCTATTACACACCCGTTGAGTTTGTTTTTCCTGAGAATCTGTATCAAGCAGTAGGCACCAAGTCTGCCAGTTTTCAATATATAGTTCTTTCAAAGTCAGAGCAAATAGTTCTTATTCTGAAAGGTTGGTTGTTTTCACCGATCCAAGTCGGAGACGTTGAACCATTCAAGGTGAGGATCGTTGGTTCGGGTATAAACTATGAAGTTGACTTACCGGCAAAGAAAAGCGGCATCTACACATACATGATGCAACATCTCTTTGTTCTTCCAAAAGAGATCACGAAGATCTTGGTGAATGGGTTCGAAATTAAGCTGACGGCTCTCAGTTACACTGTTAAAACAACCCATGGTGATGATTCGATCTCTCTGACCCTGTTGAATGAAGATGGCAAGCCAACGGCTGTTTTCAAACCGGGCGAGAAGATTTTGGTGAAGATCTCTGCCGGCATGAGAAAAACAGGTGGTTATAAGGTTGTTGTAGACTCGGTAGATATACTTGGAAGAGTTCTTCAGATTAAGGCACACCTTGTCTCTCCGTCTGCTTCCACACCAGTAACGCAGGCAATAACCTACCCAGCTGTACTCGTTGAGATTAATGAAGCCTTTGAACCAGGAAAGTACCAAGTGATATGTACACTCTTTGATAATGATGATATAAACCTGTTGGCAGAATTCGAGGTTTTTTGATCGCTATTGAAACACACGCTAAAAACTTTCGATATATTGTTAGTGTAGAGTTTTTAGTCGAAGAGGCGATGAATTGTGCAGGTCTACGGACTGAGTTTTCTCGATGGAATGATCTTTCAGAAGAAGGAATTGTATGAACTTTTTCTTTCTGTTCAGGAAATTGATTTTGGCAAGAAGGTGGATGCCCGGCTTTGTGGTGATACGCAAACAGTAGAGGCTTTCAGGATCAGTTCAGCAGGTATGAAAGTTTTTGGTGGTATCTACATCTTCAACGAGAACACTCTTGTAGGTTTTCTCTCACAGAAGAGTGGACAGGTAAGAATTGAAAAAGAAGAAGATGAGTATGTTGGGTACATTGATCTTTACGAAAGAGATTCAGAGTGTGTTGACCTTGATTCTTTTGTTGTTTTGAAGGGTCAGTCCGAACAGTTTCTGGTCGAAAACTATTTGAGGCTTGTTGGTTTGGAAAACAAAGTGAAGGTTGTCTCTGAGCCATTTGCGGGAGTTTATGTAGATCTGAATAAAGCAGATCAAATTGATAAGGAAAGGTCTCTGGTTGTAGTTTTGAAAGATCAACAGATGGCAGAAAGCTTCTTGGAGATTTGTAGAAGGAAAGGTCTTGTACCAGGTATTGCAATTTCATATGACTTACAAGAACTTCAAAGACTTCGAAAGATGGGCTTTGAATTCTTTGTGGTCTCTTTTGAAAGAGACTGCAGATCTTTAGTCGAACAGGTTAGAAAGAACTTGGGAGGGTCTGTCCTTGTTGCAAAAGGCTTGTCGATTCTCAGCGCGGCTGGACTGGTTGATGGCTTGATTGTTGAGAAACCTGCTGAGCTCAGAGAGTTTGTCACTTACAGTTCAATTTGCCGTGCCGTGCGTCCTTATGTGGAGTTGCTCACCTTTGATGAGAAGCTTCTAAAGCTCTGTGGTGCTTTGAAGATCGGTGTGATCTTCGATGGAAACTTTGAAAAAGTCGATTATGCAAGGTTTTCTTCGATAAAGAGAATCTCTGAGAACGCCTTTGAGATCTTTTATCTTGACAGAGACAACATCTACAGAAAACTGATTTTGAGCAACGAATTACTTGAAGTTGAATCTGAACCAACAGTTCGCCTTGTGAAGAAGGTCAAGATTCGTGAAGACGGAAGATCTTTCAGTTTCTACAGTGAAGGGTGATAAAGTTGCTTGAACTCAGATACAATCCGTTGACCGATGAATGGATAATAGTTTCAGCGGAAACTCAAAAAAGACCTGTACAGCCTTCTCAGCAGAGTTGTCCGATCTGTGTTGGAGGGATCGAACTGCCTGAAGATTACGATCTTGTCAGCTTTGAAAACAGATTCCCTGCGCTCAAGAAAGAACCTCCAAAGATCGCTGAAGAGGATGATTTTTTTCAGAAAGCGAGATCCTTCGGAGTTTGTGAAGTTGTAGTCTACACCAAGGATCACGATACAGCCTTACCGGGTATGCCGATCAGACAGATCGAAAAATTGATCGAAATGTGGATAGATAGGACCGTTGAACTCTCAAAACACGACTTTGTAAAGTACATCTTCATATTCGAGAACAGAGGAAAGGAAGTTGGTGCAAGTTTACCTCATCCACATGGTCAGATATACGCCTTTCCATTTCTTCCAAAGAGAATCTTGGCAAAGATTGAGGCGATGAAAAACTGGTACAAAGAAAAAAATCACTGTCTCATATGCGAAATCGTTGAGAAAGAACTGCAAAAACAACAGAGGATTGTTTACGAAACGGATTCCTTTTTAGTACTTGTACCATTCTATGCGCGTTTTCCATTCGAGGTACACGTCTATCCGAAGCGTCACGTTACGGCTCTGTTTGAATTTTCTGCAAAAGAAAGAACCGAGTTTGCACAGGTTTTGAAGGTCATTACCTCGAAATACGACAAGCTCTTTGATCAAGAGTTTCCATACATGATGATGTTCTTCCAAAAACCTTTCAATATCCCTGCAGATGATGAATTGTTTCATTTTCATGTTGAGTTCAATCCACCGAAAAGAGATAAAGACAAAATCAAATGGATGGCGAGTGTCGAGACAGGTACGTGGACCTTCATAAACCCTGTTGTACCCGAGCAAGCTGCAAAGATGTTGAGAGAAATCGAAGTGGAGGGGTTCGATGCCTAAATTCAGAGCACCAGGTAGAGTGAACATCATCGGTGAACACACAGATTACAACGATGGGTTCGTCCTTCCCTTTGCCATCGACAAGTATGTGGAAGTTGAGATCAATCGAAGTAGTCAATATGTCTTCACCTCTGAAAAGATGAAAGAACAAGTTAGACTGCAGAAGTATGAGAGACTTGGCAAATGGACAGATTACCTAATGGGAGTGATATGGGCTTTAGAGAAACTGGGTTACAAAACTGAGCCCGTTGAGGTCAATGTTTCTTCAAATCTTCCTATAGGGGCTGGTCTTTCAAGCTCAGCAGCCTTAGAGATAGCACTGGCTTACGGTCTGAATGAAGTGTTCAATTTGAAGTTGGACAAAATGAAATTAGTCGAAGTGGGCGTGAAGGCTGAGAGAGAGTTTGTTGGGGTCAGATGCGGAGTGATGGATCAGTTCACGGCAGTCTTTGGAAAGAAGGATCACGCCATCTTCTTGGATACTTCAACATTGAATTATGAGTACGTACCGTTGGAATTGAAAGATTTCGAATTGGCTTTGGTCGATTCCAACACAAAACACGAACTTTCTTCATCTGAATACAACAAAAGGCGTGAGGAATGCGAAGCAGTTCTGAATAAACTTGGCAAAGGCTCTTTCAGGCAGGTTACATATGAAGATCTCCCGAAACTTGATGATGTCCTCCGTAGGAGGGCACGACATGTACTTGATGAAAACAAGCGTGTCTCTCTTGCCGTCAGAGCGCTGAAAAGGTCGGAATTTGCTTTGCTCGGGTCTTTGCTCTTTGAATCACATGTGAGTTTGAGAGATCTGTATGAAGTATCTTGTGATGAAACAGATTTTATAGTTGGTTTCTTGAAAGGAGAACTCGGAATACTCGGGGCGAGGATGGTCGGTGGAGGATTTGGTGGGAGCATCTTGGTGCTCGCCAGAAAGGGTTATTTGGGGGGTGTCTTCGAAAGGCTTGAAGAAAGTTATCTGAGGAACTTCAAGAAAAGACCTTCATTGATAAGAATTCAAAGCAACGATGGCGTACACATGGTGATGTGAATGAGAAAGACCTCTTCAGACTGGTTGAAAAACGAGATAATCAGATACATCGTGAGAATGGGGCTCAGACCACAAGACAGACTTCCATCAGAGAGAGAGTTTGCTCAAATCTTTCAGGTGAGTCGAACAACCGTTCGAGAGGCGATCAAGAAGTTGGAAGAAAGAGGTGTAGTGAAGGTCGATGCGCCAAAGGGGATTTTTGTGGCAAGTGATCTACACGAGCTTTCCTTTGATGTTTCCTTGTCAGTGAAATTCACACCATCACGAGATTTCATAATCGATCTTTTGAGAGTCAGAGGAGTTATGGAAGAATTAGCAGTGGAGTTAACTATTAAAAACTCTTCGCAAGAAGAACTTATGGCTCTTGCAAATACCCTGAAAGATTTGAATTTGATAGATCCAGACGAGGATATGACCTTTCATAAGAAGTTTTTTGAGTTGTCTGGCAACACGGTTTTGTTGAATTTTTTTGAGGCTTTCTACGATCTCTTGAGTGCGATATGGCATCCACCTTTCGTAGAAAGAACCTTTGGTAGGGCGAGTCTGCCCTACCATGTAAAGTTGCTCGATGCCATTGTACAGAAGGATGTTTCCAAAGCAAGATCTTTGGTGAGAATGATAATCGAGACAGATATCAAAGTTTTGCTTTCTTCATAGCCTCAAAAGCCCTCTGTAAATCTTCGATGAGCAATTCAGGATCTTCTAAACCAATGTGAAGTCTCACGATTTTGTTTTTCTCTGTAAGTCCATCTCTGTTTGTTGCAGCATATGGTATGACAAGGCTCTCGTATCCTCCCCAGCTCACAGCTCTTCTGAAGATTCTGAATGCATTGGTGAAGGCTACTATCTGCTGTAAACTTTGTGCTTTGAGCTTTATGCTGAATAGCCCACTTCCACCCTTCATCTGTTTTTTGGCAAGCTCGTACTGTGGATGTTTGGCGTAAAACGGATAGTATATCTCATCTACCTGGGGAACTGTCTGAAGGTATTCGATGACCTTCAGAGTGTTTTCCATATGTTTTTTCATTCTCACGTGGATCGTGCGAAGCCCACGCAGTAACAGCCAAGATTCGAATGGCCCTATGGTAGCACCTATGTTCATAAATTCCGTGTTGAAGATGTGTCTTATATCTTCACTTTTTCCAACCACAACACCTGCGACTACATCGCTGTGTCCACCTATATACTTGCTCGCTGAGTGAACGACGATATCTACACCCAGCTCAATAGGATTTTGATAGAGTGGAGTTGCCCAAGTGTTGTCGATTACAGTTTTAATTCTGTTTTCTTTTGCGAATTTTGTTATAGCTGAGAGGTCTTGTAGTTGAAAGGTAAAGGTCGTGGGACTCTCGAGAAAGAAAAGTTTCGTGTTAGGCTTGGTGTTTCTTGTGAAGTCTTCCAGGTTTGTTCCTTCAACAAACGTGACTTCAACTTCAAATCTTTTCAAGTACTGTGAAAAGAGTTTGTTTGTCCATCCGTAGGCATCTTTCACGCAAATCACGTGGTCACCACTCTTCAAAAAAGCCATCGTTGCTGCACTAACAGCAGCTATGCCAGAAGCAAACAACTTTGCATCTTCAGCTTTTTCGAGTGCGGCGATCTTCTTTTCTACCACTTCTGCTGTTGGGTTTTTTCCTCTGCTGTAAAGGTGTGCTTCGAATTCATTGAGCAGTGAGTTTTGAAATTCTTCAAAGCTCTTGAAAGAAAAGATTGATGTTTCATATATTGGAACACTAACCGGGTTGTAAGAAAAACCTTCTTCTCCATAGCTGTGAAGTATTTCGGTGATGTTCATTACTCTTCCTCCTCTCATTCTTTGACAGCACCTTGCGTCAATCCTTGAACTATGTACTTCTGAGCAAAGGCGAAGATCAACATGGCTGGCAGCAGAGCGATCAAGACACCTGCAGCCATGGCACCCCAATCTATATCAGCCTTTCCAACAAAGGAATTGAGTCCAACGGGAATGGTCTTTCTCGACTCGCTGTTCAACAGCATGATCGCCAAGAACAACTCGTTCCAGCAATTGACGAAAGCGAAGCAGAAGGTTGCAGCGAGTCCAGGTGCTGTGACAGGAAAAACGACCTTGAAGAGCATCTGTAATTTCCTACAACCGTCTATCAAAGCTGCTTCTTCTATACTCTCTGGTATCCTCTCAAAAAAACCTTTCATCATAATCGATGAAAACGGCACCATTATTCCGGTGTAAAGGAATACCAAAACAAGCAATTTGTCAACAAGTCCAAGAGGACCAAACATTACATATATCGAAGACATCAGCATAAATCCTGGGATAATCTGTGTTATGAACAGAAGAAAAAAGAACAGCCTGTTGCCAGAAAATCTTTTCCTGGCGAGTACATATCCACTGAATGATGCGACTATGAGGGCTAAAAGGGCAGACAGCAAAGAGACAAATACACTGTTCATTGTGTACTTAGTGAAATTCAAAGACTTCAAAAGATACCTGTAGTTTTCAAAGGTCACGTGTTTAGGCCAATAAGTAATGGGATAGGTGTACATCTCCGTTGGTCCCTTGAGAGAAGTTACTAAGGTCCAATAGAGTGGAAAGAGTGCACAGATCAAAAAAAGACTCAGAGCCAAAAATCTAAGCGTAGTGAGTAATTTCTTCATCAAAAACCACCTTCGCTGCGGTTGACCTTCAGATAGATGTATGCGTATGTTACTAATATGAGCATTATGATGACACCTATTGCAGAGGCAACTCCGTAGTTATACTCGTTATAGACTTTACTGATCAAGAGCGTTGAAAGAATATGAGAACTGCCAGCAGGTCCACCGTTTGTCATCGAAAAGATTATGTCGGGAAAGTTCACAATCCATATGAATCTAATCAATGTTGTGTTTATTATCACCGGTTTTACATATGGGATCGTTATATTGGCAAACTGCTTGAAGGCGTTTGCCCCATCGATCTTCGCAGCTTCGTAGAGTTCCTGTGGGACAGATTGAAGTGCAGCGAGTAACATGATGGCAAAAAATGGCACTCCATACCATATATTGGCAACAATGGCAGAATAAAGTGCATAATTTGGATCTGAAAGAAAGGCAATTCTTTCTTTTATCAATCCAGCTTTAAGAAGAAGGTCATTTATCACGCCGGCAGAACCATGAAACATCCACCGCCATTGTAGACCTATTACGAAACCAGAAACAGCCCATGGATAGAAAACCAGTGCTGTGTATATACCTCTGCCCCTGAATGGTTTTCTCAGCAGCAGCGCCAATGAGAAACCGAGGGTGAACTGTAAGGTCAAGGACAACAGAACCCAAATCAAAGTGTTCTTCAAAGCCTGAATGAACACCGAATCACTGAAGGCATCAGAGAAGTTCTTAAAGCCAATGAACTTCTTAGTCAAGAAATACATGTTGTAATCTTGAAATGCCATAAAAACCGATCTAACTGCCGGCAAGAAGATGACAAGTGAGATGAACAAAAAGCTTGGCAAAATCATGAAGAAAATGAATTTTCTATCTTTAACCATGAGATTCTTCTCTCCTCAAAAAGCAGGGGCTAACGCCCCTGCATGGCTCATTTGGTTATGTTATATTCCTTTTTCCAAAAGTCAGCCCATTCTTTCACCGCTTGATTCAAATCTTTCTTGCCAAGGATTATGTTCTGTATATCGTTCTTGTGTTTTTCAGCATACGCTGGGAAGCCAGACATGTGTACGGGTCTTTCGTAGAAAACGTACTTATCTGGATTGGTGAGCTCTTCATACCATGCTTTGTAAGGACCAGTCGAGTAGTAAGGATCTGCGAAAGCAGATTTGCAATTTGGGATTGTACCGTTGAGTTGAGAGAATCTTGCATTCACTTCAGGTGAAGAGAGGAATTTGATCAATTCCCAAGCCTCGTTCTTATACTTTGAGTAAGAGGCTATACCCCAACCTGCGTTTCCGTAGTCCAAATAGACCTTTCCGTGGGGACCGACTGGCATAGGTGCAACACCGTAAAGATTTGGATCACCAAGTCTTCTTTCAACTATTGGAACTGTGTCTGGGTCTTGAATCAAGAAAGGTGTCATGCCAGAGACAAATCCGTTGACCTGTTCTGCCCAACCCCAGTTCAAAGAATCTTTCGGTGAGCAGTCATTGTAAAGTTTTATCCACATCTTCAATCCTTCTACTGCACCGGGTGTGTCATGGTATGGCACACCGTCTGTTGTAAGATAACCTCTGTCGGCCCTTGGATCGATGTTTGGAACATAGGACATTATGACGATCTCAGAGAAAGAATGTTCACTCGCGCCACCACGGAAAGCAAAACCGTACTTTCCTTCGGCTGGATTGGTGAGTTTCTTTGCGTACTCGTACAACTCTTGCATCGTTTGTGGTACAGGTATGTTGTTCTTCTCAAGAATGTCCTTTCTGTAGAACAAAGCCTTGATGAAGAATCCGTAAGGAATGTAATAAGTCTTGCCTTCAACTTTTGTTGCTGCAGTTTTGGTAAGATCGAGAAGATCGTTCCAACCATCCCACTGCTTGACGAACTCATTGAGATCGAGCAAGTTTTTGTTGTTCACATGGATTGCAAGAAAGTTGTCTCGCACTTCAAAGACATCAACCTTCTGCTTCGTGTTAAGCATCATGATAAGCTTTTGATCAGAACTTTCGTACGGTGGAGAGATCAGTTCCACCTTGATGCCAGGGTGTGTGGCTTCGAATTCATCGAGCAATTGCCTGAGCAGTTCGGTGCGAGCAGGACTTGTGATTGTCTCGACCATCGTAAGAGTGATTGCCCCAAAGATCGTTGCACCCACTAAGATTGAGAAAAGTACAACAGAAAGCCGCCTCATGGTTTCACCTCCCGAGTTTGGTACTATGATCATACCACGATACCGTGACTGTGTCAAATTTGTACCGAAAGTCTTAATCTTGAAAGATTCACAGAGAACTGAGATTACCAGAGACAACAAGATGATTGATGGAGAAATTGTTGAAAGTACTTTGATGAATGATCATTTGCTCGACATTTTCAAGGCACAACGCAGTTTTCACCGACAAAAAGTGTGAATCTTCCAATGTGATGGATTCTACCCTACATTCCTTTGCTGCTCTTACCACAATGCCACATTCCGCGTTGACACACTTGAAGTGCTTCACGTTGATCTTTCTTATGATCGGTGGATGATCACCAACTTCGTTGTCATACAGTGAATCTATGATCACTGCTTCTTGTGAGAGATTCACAGCTACGTTGTCGATGAAGAATATGTTCTCTATTATTCCCCCTCTTGTTGTGTTGGTTTTGATTCTCAAGGCTCTTTCAGGGTTGATGAGAAGATTCCCATAAGCCAGAACATTTCTAACACCACCGGACATCTCGCTACCTATTACGATACCACCATGGCTGTCCTTGCTTTGTACAAGGTTGTGTCTTATGAGAATGTACTCAGAGGGTATGTTTATCCTTCTACCATCTTCGTTTTTTCCAGATTTTATAGCTATTGAATCGTCACCAGTATCGAAGCGGCAGTTTTCTATCAACACGTAACTGCACGATTCTGGATTAATTCCATCGTTGTTGGGTCCTCGGCTTTGAATCGTGACGTTTCTGACAATCACATTCTTGCACATCACTGGATGTATGCACCACATTGGTGAGCGTACTACTGTGATTCCTTCTATCATTACATTCCTGCAGTTGTAAAATTGTATGAAGCTTGGTCTTAAGTAATGCCCCGGTCCAAAGATTCTGTCTTTCACTGGGATTTGTTCTCTTGCCATACGATGCAACAACTTCACGTCGGCTGACTGTTCGGGCAGACCCTCACGCCAACCAAATTCCACTTTTCCCTTGTAAAACCACCAATGATTGTTGTCAGATTGCCCATCGAGTGTGCCTTCACCAGTTATCGCTATGTTTTCTTGATCATTTGCATATATCATGGGTGAGTAGTTGTACAGCTCCATGCCCTCAAATCTTGTCAGAACCACTGGCAGATATCTATCTGGATCTTGAATGAACCTTATTATTGCACCACTTTGTAGGTGAAGTTCAATGTTGCTTTTGATATGTATTGGACCTGTAAGATATTCTCCAGCTGGTATCACAATTCTTCCTCCACCAAGGTCCGATACAACCTTGATTAATCTTTTGAAGACGTCGGTGCAATCACTTTTGCCGTCTGCAATAGCGCCAAACTCTGTGAGAAGAAACTCTCTTTTTGGTATCGTAGGTCGAGATACTCCCTGCAGAATCATTCTTTCAAGATCCATGAAGTTCACCTCCTAACAGCAAATTAACGCTGATCATCTGACTGAAAAACCAATTTACAGTTGTGATTTTACAATGAAGCTACAAATTGCATTTCCTTATAGAGTGGTCACGAATGGTTGGACTTGAACACTGATAAACTGTACCACACAGCTTCAAGTTCAAACGATGAAAATGCTGTACAGTTTGATGAACTTGAGTCCACACCTGCAGAGAAAAGGAGCTTGCTTGGAATATTTGCAGATGACTAAGATCTTCGAATTATATCAAGATACAGTGATTGTGTGCAGAATTTCGATCACTTCATGCAGTCTATGAAAGGACAACGCGTCTGTTTGTAGATCTTTGTTGTTGAAAGAACTACAAAGAGAAAACTCAGTGATTCTTCTGAAGTGGCAAAAAGTTTTATGTCATAGCGAAATACTCATTCAGATGATCATGTAGTTTTTTCAACTTGTCTTTAAGGCTAATTGTCTTTCTGGATGATACTTATTTCGTTTTTTTGTGTGGGTGTAAAGATTCACAACCTTGGTTGAAATCTATGGTGAAATTTGATAAAATTTTTTTAGTTCACCATTTCATGAGGGAGGTGTTTCTATGAAGCGTTGGTTTGTTACATTCTTGATTGCACTTCTTGCTGCTTCAAGTATGGGGGCTATCAAACTTGTTGTCTGGTGCGGTGGCGGAACGGAAAGGGAAGGTATTCAGGCCGCCATAACTGAGTATAAGAAACTGAATCCTGATGTTGATTTTGAACTTGTTGACGTACCGTATGCTCAATATGAACAAAAGGTCAGACTTGGTATTATGAGTGGCGACCTTCCCGATCTTGTGACGATAACCTACCCGTACGCCCCTGGCTATATGCAGTACATGATTGATCTTACTCAGTATGTGCAGAAATATCTTGGAACGACTCCTGAGCAGTTCAAGAATGCCATGTATGATGTCGTAAGAGTACGTGTTACTGAGGGAGACGCAGTCAGATACGTTCCGTTGCATTTCACGATGCAGTGTCTGTGGGTGAATGTTGACTATTTTAAGAAAGCTGGCATTGCTTATCCACCGTTTGGAGGTAGAGCTGATCCATGGACTTGGGCTGAGTTCATTGATGTTCTCAAGAAGGTTAAGCAAGCCAACAATATTCCATACGCCATGTCGATGCAACGCACCGCCGAGAGATTGTTCAATTATCTTGGCATCAGAGGAGTAAAGATCCTTGACGAGAATCTGGACTTCACACTCGACAAAGATCCGAAGGCAAAGCAGATGCTTGCAGAATTTGTTGATCTCTTCAAACAAAATCTCATGGTGCCAGCAGAGTGGATATCCAACCAAGATCCAAACATGGCTTTCACCGGAGGGTTGACTGCGGTACTCTGGGCTGGAAGTTGGAGCACGCTGGATCTTCTCAAAGCTGGAAAGAATTTTGCTCCTGCCTACTTGCCCAAGGATGCAGAGTGGTTAAGCTTAGAGGGCGGAAGATTCTTCGGTGCATTCAAGACAGGCAAGAAGGACAGAGAAGAAGCCGCAGCGAAGTTTGCACTCTGGCTCGGATGGAAAGGACTCGGTTATGACATCTACCTGCAGAAGACTTATCACATGTCAGCCTACAAAGAACATATGGTTAAGTATGATAATGCAATAATGGATTTGGTTCAAGCCGTTTGTGGAAGGCTCGCAGAAGTCACACCAGAATGGGTTGTAACGATCAGAAATTCCACGCTTTACTCTAACATGCAAACAGCGATTCAAAACCAAGCTTCCGCAGCCATTGCCGGTCAGATCAGCGTTGATGAGATGATAAAGAACCTCAGAAAAGAGTACGACAGGCTGCTTTCGGAGCTCGGTAGCAAGAAATGACCAAGGGGGCTGGCTGACAGTCCCCTTTGTTATTTAATGGAGGAGGAGAACTTTGAAGAATCTTGTAAAAAGTAGATTCATCTTTGTTCTGCCAGCACTTGTTTTCCTCTTGATCTTCATTTTGATCCCTATCGTCAGTATCTTTACGATGAGTTTTTACAACTGGAACTTGCTGACACCTCCAAAATTTGTGGGTTGGAACAACTTCAAATTGATGATGACCGATAAATGGTTCTGGAATTCCATATGGGTTTCGATAAAGTTGCTCATTCTAACGGTTCCGATGACTTTCTTCATCCCAATGGCTCTCGCCGTTGCTCTTTATAAAGAGACAAAATCTTCAAAGACTCTCAGAGCATTCTTCTACTGGCCTTACATGATGCCTGCCGTGGCAGGAACCACTATGTGGAAATGGCTTTTGTCTTACGATCTTGGGTTGTTCAACCACATTCTCAAATCTGTGGGAATGAGCCCTGTGGGCTGGTTGTTGAAACCTTTGCCGGCTTTGTTCGCAGTAGCTATTCTCAGAACCTGGGCAATGACAGGGCTTCTGATGATGATGTTCATCACTGGTCTTCAAAATGTATCTGAAGAGTATCACGAAGCGGCAAAAATCGATGGAGCAAATAGATGGCAGATCTTTTGGTATGTAACATTTCCGCTTCTGAAAAACACGAATTTGCTTGTTCTGACAACTGCCATAGCGCACGTATTCAGAGATTTTGCGGGTATCTATGTGCTGACCGGTGGTGGACCGGGATATTCAACTATGGTGACTCCGTTGTACATATACAACAGTGCTTTTACACAATTTAGGATTGGGTACGCCTATTCAATGTCGACGGTGTTCTTGCTCATATCTTTCGTGATTGCAATCTTTACTCTGAGGGTACGCGAAGCCAAGTGATCTGAGGAGGTTATTCAATGGCGAAAGTCATAAAATGGATTTTTCTCATCACAGCACTTGTTTTTTACATGTTGCCTGTCTATTATTCGATAGCCTCTTCTTTCAAAAGTTTGCAAGAGGTGTACAGTTATCCCCCCACTGTCTTTCCAAAGTCTCCCACACTCCAAGGTTATCAAGAGGCAATCAAAAATCAGGAGCTCTTAACATATCTTCGAAACACACTTTTCGTATCGTTGGTTGCTACATTAATCACCACAATGGTGTGTGTAATGGCAGGGTATGGTCTGGCAAAGGGAACATTTCTTGGCAGATTCGCTCTCAACAGATTGGTAGTGATGACTTTGTTCATCAGCGCCCAAGTGATAATGGTACCTTTGTTTGTCATAATAAGGAGACTTGGATTGATCAACAATCTCTGGGGTCTTATTCTGCCAGCCGTTTATACACCAACAGGCATGTTCACAGCAATACAGTACATGAAGGATATCCCAGACGAAATGCTTGAGAGTGCAAAAATCGATGGAGCTAACGAATGGCAGATCTTCTGGAAGATCGTCATGCCGCTTTCGCAACCTTTGGTCGCTGCACTTGCCATATTTTCCTTCACCTGGCGATGGAATGATTTTGTGCTGCCGTTACTCGTTGTCAACAGGAGAAGTCTTTACACACTGCAGCTTGCATTAGCGGTAATTCAAGGCGAATATGGTGGCGTTTCATGGAATACAATACTTGCCTTTTCCACTCTTACAATAATTCCTACACTGGTTATCTTTCTACTCTTCCAGCGATTCTTCATGAGGGGCATCATGGCTGGTGGATTGAAATACTGAGGTTCGAAGGGATGAACGTGGTGAGCAAGTACGTCTCAGTTCTTCTGGTTGGCATAGGTGGGTACGGGGCGAAGTATGTTGAATACTTGCTGAAGGAAGGAATAGATCATGGAGCTCAGATAGTAGGGGCAGTCGATCCTCAGCCCAACAGGAGCAAATTTCACGAGACCCTAATCAATATGAAAATCCCAGTCTTTGAAGATTTGAATGACTTTTATACACATCATAGAGCCGATCTGGTTGTAATATCATCTCCTATTCATTTTCACTGTGAACAGACCTGCTTGTCGTTGGAACAGGGTAGCAATGTTTTGTGCGAAAAACCAGCGGCAGCTACTGTCAGTGAAGTTGAGAGAATGATTGAGTACAGAGATCGATTCAAAAGACATGTGATGATAGGTTTCCAGTGGGCTTATGATCCCACGTTTTTAAGATTGAAAGAAGATATATCAAATGGCAAGTTTGGAAAGCCTGTGCGGCTCAAAACTATGGTACTCTGGCCAAGGGATAGTACTTATTATACAAGATCATCGTGGGCTGGGCGGCTTAAAGTGAATGATAGATGGGTATTAGACAGTGTTGCGAACAACGCCACTGCTCATTTCCTGCATGGTATGCTCTTTGTACTTGGAAATCATCTATCGCAGGCAGCATCTCCACAAACAGTGCAGGCTGAACTGTACAGAGCAAACAAGATAGAGAGTTTCGACACCTGTTGTATGAGAATATTGGTAAAAGATGTGGAGATTCTTTTCTACGCAACACACGCTTGTAAGCAGAGGAATGGTCCATACTTCGTCTACGAATTCGAGAAAGCAAAGATTGTCTTCGGCAGCCCAAATGTCAGTGACAACAAGCTGGTTGCCTTTTACAAAGATGGCAAAACTCACAACTATGGTGCTGTTGATCATGGTAGTATGGGAAAACTCTGGCATGCAATAGAAACTGCAAAAGGCAAAGAGGTAGTGATTTGTTCTTTGGAATCTGCACTTTCACACACACTGGTTATAAATGCTGCGCACAGATCTTCAAAGATAATCAACTTTCCAGAAAAAATAATCAAGACGGAGCAAGAACTTGTTTACGTCGAAGGGATAGATACTCTTATAGAAGAAGCCTTTGAGAGTAACAAGCTTTTCTCGGAGCTTGGTCTTCCATGGGCACAAGAAGGTAAGGTCATTCACCTTGATGATTTTCAAGGTACAGAGGATGAAGGCAGATGAGGATCTGCATAATAGGTTCATCTGGACATTACCAGTACGTTCTGAGAGGTCTTCACAAAGACACAAGAATTGTTGCAATTGCACCAGGGTCTGCTGGTGAAGAGATGACACCGTTGAGGAAGGCTTTGAAAGAGTTAGATTTGCACGTTAGGGAGTACGAGCAGTACGAAAAGATGATCGATATTGAAAAGCCAGATGCTGTGGCCATAAACAGTTTCTTTGGTGTGAACTCCAAGATTCTGATCGAAATGCTTCAAAGAAAGATTCACTCCTTCGTTGAAAAACCAATAGCGATTTCCTTTGAGGATCTAAATCAGATAAAGAGTCTGTACGAGAGTGTTCAGAAGGACGTTTTTTTCACTGCAATGTTTGGTTTGAGGTACAAAGCTCATTTTCTAACCGCAAAAGTTCTGATAGACTCGGGTGAAATTGGTAAGATAAGACTCCTAAACACACAGAAGTCCTACAAACTGGGCAAGAGGCACAGTTTTTATACAAAGAGATCTACTTACGGTGGAACCATTCCTTGGGTTGGAATACATGCTATAGATTGGATAAATTGGTTTACAGGTACGAAATTCTTGACTGTCTATGCAACTCATTCAAAGATTGACAACAAAGATCACGGAGATCTTGAAATGACTGCTCTTTGTCACTTCGTACTTGATCAGGAGATTTTTGCTTGCGTGAGTATTGATTATCTGAGACCAGAGCAGGCACTCACTCACGACGATGATAGAGTGAGAGTTGTTGGGACAAAGGGAATTCTCGAAGTTACCAGGGGCAAGGTGATAGTTCTTGACGACAAAGGTGAAAGAGAGGTACCTCTGGTTGCTGAAAAGCAGATATTCTCCGAGTTCCTTTCTCAGATAAAAGGTACAGGCTCTTGTATGGTAACACCGAGAGACAGTATACTCGCAACTGAGATTGCTCTAAAGGCGAGAGAATCTGCAGACACTGGGAGGGTAGTAGAAATATGTCAGGTACTGTGAAGATAGCTCTTATAGGTGCTGGGAGCGTCAGATACACGATAAAGCTGATCAGTGATCTTGTAAATGCAGAAGAATTGAAGGATGTTGTGATATCTCTCATGGACATAGATAAAGAAAGGCTCGAGGCAACGCATTTGCTGATTGAAAAGTACACAACAGAACTGGGGAGAAACTTTCAGATCGAAAGTACGACCGATTTAAGTAAGGCGTTGGAAAAAACTGATTTTGTTATTAACACGGCACTTGCGAGATCTCAAGGACACGAGGATGGTTATGTGCAGTATGAGATCACAAGAGAGATCGGCGAGAGACACGGTTACTACAGAGGTATCGATAGCCAAGAGTTCAACATGGTTTCGGATTATTACACTCTGACCAATTACAACCATTTGAAGATGAACCTTGAGATAGCAAGAGCTATTGAAAGTATTTGCCCGAATGCATGGCTTCTGCAGACATCAAACCCAGTTTTTGAAATCACACAAATGATAAAGGATCTTACCAAAGTAAAGGTTGTGGGATTGTGTCATGGTTATGCTCACATCTTCGATCTGGCAAGCAAAATAGGTTTGAATCCCGATCGAATACAATGGCAGGTGGCTGGAGTAAACCACGCAATATGGCTGAATAGATTCGAATCTGATGATCAAAATGGTTATGAGATACTTGAGAGATGGATTAGAGAAGAATCACAAAAATGGCAACCGAAAGATCCGTGGGATGTGGATCTTTCCCCAGCGGCGATAGATATGTACAGATTTTACGGCATGTTGCCTGTAGGTGACACCGTCAGATGTGGTACGTGGAAATATCACTACAATCTTGAAACGAAGAAGAGATGGTATGGAAGATTCGGAGGCATAGACAACGAAATAGAGAGACCAAAGTTCTACGAACAGTTGAGACAGACAAGAAAAAATCTGATCAAAGTTGCTCAGCAGTTACGGCAAGATCCTTCAATAACTCTTACGCAAATCATGCCGTCTGTCTTCACAAAGAACACCGAGAGTAAGGAACAACACATTCCCTTCATAAATGCGATAGTCAACAACAAGAAGGCACGATTGGTGCTGAATATAGAAAACAGAGGAGCGATCAAAGGAATACCTGACGATGTTGTCGTAGAAATACCAGTAACTGTCGACAAAGACGGCATTCATCCCGAGAAAATAGAACCAGATCTGACTTTGAGGATCAAGGAAATGTACCTGATGCCAAGAATACTGAAAATGAAATGGGCTCTTGAGGCTTTCAAGACAGGTGACATTAGTATCTTAGAGGAAATCCTTCTGAGAGATCCAAGGACAAGATCATACAAACAAGTGAAAGATGTGTTGATGGCAATCTTAGAATTACCATTCAATCGAGAGATGAGGTACCATTATTTGAAGTCTTAGGCGCTTTCTCTGGGCACAAGTTCGACGTCTAAGACCACCTGTTTTGGATTGTTTCTCATCTGACTCAGTTTTTCATAGAGTAGTTCAAAGGCGATACTGCCTTCTTTAAACTTGTCGATCCTCACAGTAGTGAGAGCCGGGTGAACAAAGGATGCATAAGATATATCGTCATATCCGACGATTGACAGGTCTTCTGGAACATTTTTCTTGAGAGTTCTTAAAGCCTTCAGGGCAGCAATTGCAAAGACATCGTTGAAGCAAAAGATTGCATCAAAATCAAGATCTTTCAACTCAACGACTTTGTTGAAGGCAGATTCGTAGCCTTCTTCTATCTCTACCATATGATAAGGTGGCAGACCGTGTTCTTGTAACGCCTTAACATAACCAAGATAACGCATTCTTGCAACTGATTTGTACATATAACCGTTGAGCATCAGAATCTTGCGTCTACCTTTCTGCAGCAGGTACTTTGTAGCGATGTAGCCACCTTTGAAGTCGTCTGAGTAGACCTCATCGAGCTGAGAGTTATCGAAATGAACACCGAGGATAACAAAAGGATAATTCAGAGTCGTCAGATACTCGATATCTTCATTGTCAAATTGCGTGGGAGAGATTATGATTCCGTCTACCCTCTTTTCTATCAGTGTCTTTATGGCTTCTATTTCGTTGATGTAATCGCGCTCTGTGTTCATGAGTATTATTTGATAGTCATATTTTCTCGCACCGTACTCTATGCCTTTAAATACCTCTGCGTAAAAAGGGTTTGAACTATCTTCAAAAACAACACCGATGGTTCTTGTAGTCTTGTTTTTGAGTGAAAGTGCATTCAAGTCTCTTATGTATCCAAGTTCTTTTGCTGCCTGCAATACTTTTTGCTTGGTCTGGGGACTTATATCTGGTTTGTTGTTCAATGCCCTTGAGACGGTGTTTATCGAGACACCTGCTCTGAGTGCTATGTCTTTGATAGTAATGAATTTTTTCAAAGATAGAAGCCTCCTTATGTGTGAGAATGCTCAGATCTTTGTTAGAAGATATTCTATCCTTTGACACTGCCGATGGTCAAGCCTTCGATGAAGTATCTCTGGAAGATCAGAAATACCGTAACGGGTACAACTGCTGCCAAAAGGGCACCTGCGGCAATGATATTCCAGCTTGAGATCCATTGACCCTGAAGGGCTGTAAGCCCTATAGTCACAGTTTTTTTCGCATCGCTTTGAAGCAGTATCAGAGACCAAAGGTAATCATTCCAAATCCAGGTGAACTCTAAGATGAATAGTGCAGCTATCGCAGGTTTTACCAACGGCATTATGACACGAGAATAGATAGTGAAGGCATTAGCACCGTCGATCTTTGCAGCTTCGAATAAACTTTTGGGCACAGTTACCATGAAATTGCGAAGAAAGAAAGTGCAGAAACCTATTTGAAAGGAAATGTGAAAGAGTATTACTCCCAAGAGTGAATCGTACAAACCAGTTACAACTGAGAATCTGTAGACTGGTATTAAGAGCATCTGAAAAGGTATGAGCATACCCGCAACGAAGATTATCAAGATCAAATTCCGCATTCTGAAATTGTACCAAGCAAGTGCGAAGGCACTCAAACTTGACAGAAAAAGAGTCGCTGCCACAGACGAAACGGTTACGATGAAGGTATTGACAAAGTATCTCTGCATCCTTCCTTCGATCCATGCCGTCTTAAAATTCTCTGCTGACCACTTTGTTGGGGCAGACCAGAAATTTCTGAGCATGAATATCTCATCCATTGTCTTAAAAGCTGTAAAAAATGCCACCATCAGCGGAATCATCCACACGATAACTACCAGAGTACAGAGCGTATAGAAAACAATCATCGCCGAGACTCTCTTCACTCTTTTTCCTCCTTCTTGAGGACGTTCAGCAGATAACTTATTATGAAACCAAGGGTTATAGCAAATTGCACTACTGCTATCGAAGCTCCGTATCCCATTCGGTAGTTGTGGAATGCTTGAACGTACATGTAATTTGCCATGACACTTGAAGAGTAGAATGGACCACCACGAGTCATGACAAAGACTATGTCAAAGGCTCTGAGTGAATCTATGATGTTCACAGTTGTGGCTATTACTACAGCAGGTCTGAGTGCTGGTAAGATGACGTACCAAAATCTTTGAATTGTGGTTGCACCATCGACTGTTGCTGCCTCGACTAATTCCTTTGAGACATTCTTCAAACCGGCAAGAAATAAAACCATTGCATACGGGATCTGCCTCCAGAGAGCTGCCGCTATTAATGAATATGTTACTATCTTCGGATCGCTCAACCAAGGTTTTGCGAATTGTTCTAAACCTATAGATCTGAAGAATGTGTTAACAACGCCACCTGTTGGTTCGAGTACCCATGACCAGATCTGACCAATCACGACAAAAGACAGAGCCATCGGCAGATAGACCAATGACTTGTAGATCTTGTGACCAGGAAACTTTTGATCCATCAGCATGGCAAGTGCCAATCCAATGGGTATAGAGAGTACGACAAAACCTATCATCCATTTGATGTTATTCATGAGAGATAGACCAAAGTAGTTGTCTGTGATCAATCTTTTGAAATTCTCCAAGCCCACGAACCTCATTTTGGTCATTCCATCCCATTTCATGAAACTGACAACAAAGGTTTGAAGTATGGGAAAGATGACCCAAATCGAATACATGCAAAGTGGTACTGCTAAGAATAGATAAGGTGTGAGTTTACTTCGAGTCATTTGTTTTCCCCCAAAGGATGAATCCTGTGGGCAAATGCCCACAGGAATGAATCACTTAGAATAGATCCTCTTTCTTTCTTGCTCGAGTCTGTCGAGTATTGAACTGATTCTCGTCGGATTTTGCATGAACTCTATGAACGCGTTCATACCAACCTCTGCCATCTCTGGATTGGTATCTCTGTCGTAGAATTGTGCAACGCCAGAAGAAGCCACGATCATAGAAAGTCCTTTCTTTGCATGATCATCTGGTGGAGTTACTTCAACATTTGCAGCGAGTCTTCCCAGATCTTTGGCAAACTTTTCTTGAGCTTCTTTGGAGGCTATGAATTTGAGAAATAGAACAGCTCCCTTTTTATTGGGCGCGTTGGCAGGTATCATGAAACCATCGATAGGTGTTTCTTCGTAAAGCGGTACCGAAGGATCTATTATCGGAAATCTGAAAAAGTCAAGATCGTCTTTGACTTCCGCAGGAGCAACATCTTTGATGAACTGTCCCATGTAGTACATAGCCGCTTGTCCACGGAACAGAAAGGTTGCACCTTCCTGCCACTCGTACGCAGCGTTGTTTGCAAGGAAGTAACCTCTGTCTATGAGCTGTTTCCAATACTCAAAGACCTTCATCAGTTTTGGATCGTTGTATGGTACTTCCCCCGCAGTCAGCTTGATGTGATATTCCAAACCGTTGACTCTGAGATTTAGTATGTCAAACCATCCGGCTGCCGTCCATGGGAACTTAGTACCAATCGCAATAGGTGTGATACCATTCTTCTTCAAAGTCTCGCAAAGATCCAAGAACTCAGCCCAGGTCTTTGGCTCTTTTAAACCCAGTTTTTCGAAAAGGGACTTTCGGTAGTACACGCCCCACCAGTACCAACTCTGCGGCACAAAGTAGATTTTGTCGTTGTAAGAGCAAGTACTCTTGAAAGAGGCTGGGAAGTATTCTTCCCACTTCGTTTCGGCAAAGACTTCTTCAATTGGTGCGATCAATCCCATCTGCGCGAAATACCTCATTCGTTCACCGGCAAACCATGTAACGACGTCTGCTGTACCCTTTGGTGCGGCAAGCCAAGTTCTAAGAAGGGTTTTGAAATCCTCGTGAGCGAAGGTGTTTACCACAATCTCGTAGTCTGGATACTTCTGCATGAAGATTTCTACAAGTTCAGCAAAAGCTTTCCTGGGTGCTGGATCAGACATGTAGCTGTTTACGATGATCTTTTCTTTCGCCATGGTTGTTAACGCTATCAACAGTGCAAGAAAGATGAAGAGAAACCGCCTCATGAGAGCACCTCCCTGTTCTTCCCGGTAACGTTACCGAGAATGGTCAACTTGAGATTACATTATCTTGTGGTTTCTGTCAAGTGAAAACAATCGCCTTGTCTATTGATAATCAAGCAAATGGTATTACCACTCACATTTATATGCTTTTTTCTACCATTTTCTCTGTGAAGCTCTTGGATTCGGGTAAAATCTCGGTGATATAACTAAAGGTACACAAGAAGATGTTTTTTGCAAATCTCGGGCAAAGTGCTATAATTTTACGGTTAGAAAACAGAAATGCAAGGGTGAAGTGGTTGAGTAGAGACCTCACGCAAGGCAGTTTAACTAAAAATCTTTTTTACATGGCGCTGCCCACTATGGGCGGTTTTGCTTTACAAGGATTGTACGACATCGTCGATATGTTTTGGATAGGACGGATTTCGGCGAAGGCAATCGCCGGTGTCACTGTTTTTTCTACTATCTTCTGGCTCGTCGAAGTACTCAACGAAATCATTGGAATGAGTTCTACTTCGTTGATTTCCCAGAATTACGGAGCAAAGGATTACGAGCGCACGAACAGAGTGATTGAGCAAACGATAGTCTTCAAAATCTTTGTTGCCGCAATTGCCTCTGCGTTAATGATTGTATTTCTCAAACCTTTGATGACTGTTTTCAGCAAGGATCCTGAAGTTGTTAAAGCTGGGGTTGACTATGGATACTGGAGAAGTTTCTTCATGCCGATATTCTTTGCTACGTACTCAACTTACACCGCACAAAGAATGACTGGCGAATCAAGACTGCCGATGGTAATAATGGGTACAAGCGCTGTTTTGAATGTTGTTCTTGACCCAATTTTCATGTTCGAGAGAGTGCCTTTACTGAAGATCAAAGGTTTGAATATGGGTGTGAGTGGTGCCGCCGTAGCTACCGTTGTCTCAACTATCGTTGCGTTTCTATGGGGTTTTACTGTGCTTTTGAAGGGCAGAGGAAATATAAGAATAACACTTGCGGGATTGTTTAAACTCAACAGAGAAATAGATTTGAAGTTGCTGACCATAGGATTACCCAGTGGTGTGGAGATGCTGATGCGAAGCGCATCAAGTGCCATTTTGACAAAGGTCTTGAGTATTTACGGTTCTTCAACGTTGGCTGTCATCGGTGTTGTGAGTAGGCTAATGGGGCTTGCTTTCATACCGCTCATGGGTTTTTCGATGGGTGCCAGCGCAATAGTTGGGCAGAACCTTGGAGCTAAGAAACCAGAGAGAGCTGAAAAGACAGTTCTGTTAGCTGCTATCTATGGTTCACTCTTTGTTCTCGTTTTTGTGGTTCTTGCAAATCTTTTCCCAGAGAGTGTCATGAGTCTTTTTGTTCATGAAAAAGATGTCATACGAGAAGGTGTTTCTGCGGTACGAATTGGTTCGTGGGCGATGTTGATTGCCGCATTGTCGGTATCTTTGATGAGCAGTTTCTTTGGATCTGGATACACTTTACCTGCTATGTTTTCGAGTATTGTCGGTAGGTGGTTTACACAACTTCCGTATGTTCTTGTCGTTGTTGTGGTTTTCAAGTTGCCCAGTATTTACGTTTGGTTTTCTTTCATAATAGCTGAAGTTGCTGAAATGATCTATGCCCTTGTTGTGTTTTCAAAAGGTAGATGGAAAGAACACAGAGTTAAGTGATTGACAAGATCACTGCGGCGAGTTGTATAATACTTGGTGAAATTCTCCGAGGGGGCGATCAAAATGAGGTTTTTCGCAACACTCGTGATTGTTTTTTGCCTTCTGTGCATCGGGTTTGCACAGATAAAGCTACCATTGACTCATGTAACCACTGGTGGTTTTACTGTACATTCTATTGAGATTTTGACCAATCCACAGACTTTCTATCAGAACAACACATTGAATGTTGGCATAAGGATTAACTTTATGAGGACCATTGCCGGAGGGAGTGCTTATTCTTTCGATCTTAAAGAAGGCGAGCAGAAGTTGATGACGCTAAGACTTATTGGTTTGAAGCTGAGCGAGACAGAAACCAACGTCTTGCTTTATTATGGTCCTACCTCTGCTCTGCCGAGTAGTTATCAGTACGGTGGATTTCAAATAGTTGGGTTTTTTGTCACCAAGGCTGATCTCGATGCTGGTTTTAAGGAAATCTGGGGATGGAGTTCGGCTAATCCACTTGCATGCAGAGATTTCACGATAATTGCAGATCTTGACATGGATCCGGTTTATGGTCAGCCAACGGCTGGTGTTCACAAAGGTGCTCAGAGGACTTGGATTGCCTCGATGCCTGTCACATCTCCCTTTGGGAGGTGTCAGTTCAGTGAAAAAACAGAACAAACCCAGCCTCAGCAAACGACGTCTCAGTACTTCTGGCCAAAGTCAATCTCAGATATCATCGTTGAGCCAGAACCTTTTGAATCTGGACAACCACTAAAGATCACCGTAGTTTTGAACTCAGAGCTGACCTCAAGCCCTTACGATTATTATTTGGTCTACTGGGTAACTGTAACTTACCAGAATGGACAGACCGCGACAATTCCACACTCATGGGGAAATTTCAATCCCAATAGCGCATTTATAATCACATCTACTCCAAAGTCTAAAGACGCCCGAACGATAGTACTGGATCGTGCTGGCAATGTGAGTTTTCTTTTACCCGAAAGCATAACGATACAGCAATCAAATATCGGTATCACTCAGATTGAGATAAAGTTTCAAATATGGGCAGGTTTGGACGCAGACAGATATAGACCGTACGATTATGTTGAGCGTTGGGTGGCAAAAACGGTCTTTGTACCTGCCAAGTGAGAACTGCCTCTGGTCTATAGTTTGAGAGAGGCAATGAAAAGTTAGTTTCAACTAAGTCCTAAGATGTGCATCGAAATTGAATAATTTGCGTGAATGTTCACCAAAATATCATGGTAAGAGTTTTTATAACACCTTGATGGTTTTTGGTTTTCGTATTATATATTATGGGCAAGCTTGACCAGACAGATCTGTCTTGTGTAGATTGGCATTGGTCTACTCCCTAAGGCGGAATATCCAAGATTCTGCCCCCTGGTGGTCTGTTCAATTCTTCGGTCGTAACCATTTTCAAAGAACTTGAGTCATAATAATGTATATAATGTATGAGTTCAAGGGGGCGATGAGGATGAGGAAGATTTTCTTGTTTCTCTGTCTTAGTGGTCTTCTGATGACTAGTGGCTTCAGCACGGTCGAAGATTCAAGCAACTCTCTGGCGATTGATTTGTACAAAGTCTTGTCTAAGAAGTCAGGAAACATATTCTTTTCTCCATTCAGCATAAGTTCAGCTCTCGCGATGACCTACATGGGTGCAGACGGTAACACAGCTGCACAGATGAGGAAGGTTCTTTATTTTGATCTTGAAGAGGAAGCATTGCATGATGGCTTTTCGAAATTGATGGACTCTTTGAACCAACCTAATGAGAACTATCAACTCTCGGTCGCTAACTCAATCTGGGCTCAGTTTGATTACCCGTTTTTCAAAGAATTCATCGAACGACTGCAGAGTTACTATCGAGCAGGACTCAACTACGTAGATTTTATAAACAAGAGAGATGAAGCAAGAGAGAAGATCAACACATGGGTTGAAGAAAAGACAAATCAGAAGATCAAAGATATCATCAAGCCAGACGACATCGACGAACTCACAAGACTTGTTTTAGTGAACGCCATATACTTCAAAGGAACTTGGTTAGAGAAATTCGATCCTTCTTTGACACGCAAAGAGAAATTCTACATTAATCAGAATGAGAGCAAAGATGTGGATATGATGTTCAGGAATTTGAAGGCAAATTACACCGAAGATTCCTCAGTTCAAGTTCTCGAACTACCTTATGCTGGAAATCAAATCTCGATGATAATCGTACTTCCAAAGGAGAACAAAGATCTCAAAGAGATCGAAAAGAACATCTCATTAACGCTCTTAGAGAAATGGAAAAGTGATATGAAAGAGACTTCTGTTGACCTCTATCTTCCGAAGTTCAAGACAGAATGTAGGTTTAACCTTAAAGATACGCTCATGGGTATGGGGATGGTCGATGCCTTTACAGATGCAGCAGATCTTTCAAGAATGGACGGTACAAGGTTGCTCAAGATCAAAGACGTTATACACCAGTCTTTCATAGAGGTCAATGAAGAAGGTACAGAAGCTGCTGCCGCGACGGCTGTCATAATCGGTATTAAGATGGCACCAACTATACCCGTTGTTTTCAAAGCAGATAGACCTTTTATTTTCTTCATCTACGACAATCTACATGATCTGATCTTGTTCATGGGTCGATTGAGTAATCCATGAGATGAAAAGACTGCCCTCTGAAGGGCAGTCTTTTTTTCATGATGGATGAATGAGTCTTCCTCTTTCAAGGCTAAACTATGAGCAACCTTCCTGTTGGATTGAACTTTTTGTACAACTGTATCCTCAGGTTTTGATATTTCCTGTAGTGTTCAAGATGATCGTAACCGGGTTGATTCCACGGTTCTTTCTGTGAAAGCACTGCGTTGAACTCTTGCAAGAGCTGTTCTTCAAAGTGCCCTGCATATTCGTGCACGATGAATTTTCTGAAAGCATCTTTGAATTGCTGCCAAGATTTTTCTTCCCCTCCTGGTACAACCGGGTAGAACAGCCCGTTGTTCGATTTGACTGCTTTCAAATCTCCTATCGCATCGCCTATCATGAGAACTTCATCATCTTTGTAGCCTCCAACCTTTTTGGCAAGCTCTATGTGCTGAGCCTTTGTTCCCATCTCTTGTCCTGCTATTAAAGAGATGTACATAGCAAGATTGTATTTCTCCCAGTAATCTGCAAGATCGTCATAGGGTGTCTGTGAGACAACTATGATGTCGGCATGCTGTGCAATCAATTTAACGGCTTCTTCTACACCATCGAACGGAGGTATCTCCGCCGAAATATGGGGGAAAGTTCTATTCACAGCTTCACTCCAACCAAGCAGTTTGTACAAACCAAAGGTCTTTGGTCTTTCTTCATTTATGAATTTCTCGAGCGATTGGTTCCCAAGACCTAAATTGTTCTTCTTAGCATAATCTATGAAGTCCTCAACAAGACTGAGATCTGGAAGTTTTATGTTCTTTGCTCTAACAAGGTCTTGCACATCTTTTCTTTCGTACAAAGCGTGGAGGATAAGCTGAATCGCGATGAATCTGTTGCAACCTCTGTGTTCCGAAAAGAGGTTGTAGTACTCAGCTATCTCTCTGTAGTAAGATTCGATCTCCCATAGACCATAGAACTCCATGAAATGTGGGTGGAAGATGAGAATTTGTTTTCCGTTCATGTTGTCTGTGACACATCCATCTGTATCGATGGCAACGAGAAATTTTCTGGTTCTTCTAAAATTCAGAAGTTGTTCTCTGGGTTTTTCTTTCAGTTCTTTTTGGCTTAGTCTCACATAAGGCATCTATGCTCACGCTCCTTGTTCCCTTAGACCTGCTGGAATGTAATCACGGCACAGCTTTGGCGCCATTATCTCTTTGAAGTTGGCGAACTCTGGTAGTGGTCCACCTATCAAAGGCATTGCCCACTTTACAAAATCGTCTGTGACATCTACTTTGTTCTCGCTTATCCATTTTTTCGGAAACTCTCTTGCAGAGTTTGCCACAACGTTTAACGGTATCTTTGAGTACTCAACTTGATATTTTTCACCTGGAATTCTTCTAATCGTCGCCATGTAGCCTGTTTCACCGTTCAGAGCGAGTTTTGCAGCATAGGCACCGACTTCATAGGCTTCCCTCAAGTCCACTTCGGATACATAAGCAATTTCTCTTCTCTGCCTTGTTCCAGGTTTTTCATACCTCGCTATTCCAGAAACGACCAATCTGCTTCTCGCCCTACCTTTTTCGTCTTTTCTGTCAAGACCGTTGAGATAGTTTGCCAAGACTTGTTCTGCACTCTTTTCCGCAGCACTGAACTGAGCATGTCCAAAGCTGTCTTTGAGTATGCCAAGGTCTCCAACGTTTACACCTTCTCCTATCACGATGATGCACCGCTTATGGGCTTTCAGCACTTCATTAACCTTTTCTGTGATGTATTCAAGGTTTGATTTGTAATCATCTTGTGAGAGTGCTTCAGGAAGTATTATCAACAGCGGCATCTCTCTTCTTGGATCTGCAAGTCTGGCTGATGCGGTGATGAATCCCATCTTCCTTCCCATGACACCTATCACGAGAACAGGGTCGGATGTGTAGCTTGCCTTGTTTTCTTCGTTTGCTTCTAATACATTTATCGCCGTATTTCTCGCCACACTTCCATATCCTGGATCGTGATCGCAGATGGCAAAGGTCCCATCTTCTTGCAACTTTCCACCCAAGTCGTTGTCTATCGTCTTTGGAATACCAACGCAAATTACTTCGAGTCCTCTTTCACGAGCGAGCAGACTCACCTTGTTTGCAGTGTCCATGGAGTCTTCTCCACCGCAATAGAGAAAATAACCAACGTTGTGTGCTTTGAAGACTTCAACTATTCTCTCAAGATCTTCTTGTGATTTTATCTTGTAACGGCAGCTCCCTATTACTCCTGCAGACGGTGTTCTTTCGAGAAGTTTGATCTGCTTTGGGTCTTGTGCTGTTATGTCAACGAGTTCTTCGTTCAACACCCCCAATATTCCCATTCTTGCACCGTATATCTTTCCAATCTTTCCACTGCTGAGGAATGTTTCTATAGCACCGCGAAGACTGTTGTTGATAACAGAGGTCGGTCCACCAGACTGTGCGATGACAACATTCTTCATAGATCATGCCTCCCTCTTCAAATCGTAGAGAAACTTTCCACCGTGTTCAATCCAGAGGCAATCTTCTGATTCAAAGTCTTCTTTCTTTATAGATCTTGGGTCACGGTAAGCCAGATTTACAGCCTTGCATTCCTTTTCTGGTATAGCTGTTGCTAAGGTCACGGTGAAGGAAAAATCCTCTTTGCCAGTAGATGGGTCAAAGGTACCGTCTCCTCTTACGTTTATCACATGTGCTGCGACGTTGAGATCGAACTTTGGGTGTGTTTTCAGAAAATCTTTGACGTAGTCTTTGCAGTGATATCCAATCTGGCGCATTGATTTGTCCATCTGCGGATTTGAGTGAAAAATCTTTATATGTGGGGCGTAGATGATGATTTCTCCACCTGGTACGATGACACCTGGTCTTTGAAGCTTGTACGAGCCTTTCCCTGCTGTCCATATTTCATCGTAGTTTTCCCCGATAACCTGCACCGCTGTTTTTACTGGCTTATCCAAGTAGATTATGTGAATCTTCTGACTTGCCTTTACTGCCTGTCTGTATGCTTCGAGTGAACCTTCAAAATCAAGACCTGTGTAAAGTCCTTTTGCGAGTATTCCGTTGTCTGTTTCTTCATAGACCATGTTCAGGAATAGAACTTGCGAACGCACCTTTTCAAAGGCGATCTTGCAAGCTTGGTTGATCACCTCTCTTGCTGGATTATCAACAGAGCCTATGATCCTTGGAATGCCTATCAGAACTGCTGCCCAGTGAAAGAGCCCCACAACATCTGGTCCGGCGATACCTGGAACGATTGACTTCAAACCACCAGAGAATCCTGTAGATTCATGTGGTGATGTTCCACTCAAAACGATTATCAGATCATACTTCTCGAAGAAGAGCTTGTTCAACGTTATTGGTAGAGCTTCTTCAAGATCACCCATCGTTTTTTCACTCACAAACTCTTTGTTCAGAGTACCAACGGTTGTAAGCGCATTTGGGTTGGCGTATTCGTGGTTGAAAAAGACGAATTCTTCATTTAGAAGACCGAGTTTCTTTCTAATCTCTTCTTCACTCATCGCTCGATGTGTACCACTTGCATTCAAAGTATGAAGGACCTTGAGTCCCCTCTTTTTGAGTTCTTTGAAGACCAGTGGGACTAATCTGTCTGAGAAATCCTGCCGTGTGTAATCTGGGTGTATCAAGAGTACCTTCTCAAGCTTTCTATCTGGTAAAACTCCTTCGATAAACTCAGACAGTTTTTGCAAAGTGAGTTCTGCGGAAAGATTTTCAATGTACTTCATTCATTTGCACCCTCTTCATACTCCTGAATAAGCGTTGAAACCACCGTCTATTGGTATTACAGCACCCGTGACAAAAGCTGAGGCGTCTGATGCAAGCCACACACAAACGCCGATCAGATCATCTGGATCTCCAAACCTACCCATAGGTGTGTGATCGATAATTGCCTTTCCTCGTGCGGTGAGATTTCCTTGTTCGTCGAGCAGCAGGTATCTGTTCTGTTGTGTCAAGAAAAACCCTGGTGCGATGGCATTCACCCTCAGCTTCTTGTTGTACTCCATTGCAAAATGAACAGCCAGCCACTGGGTGAAGTTGCTCACAGCCGCTTTTGCCGCAGAGTAACCTATTGTGCGTGTCAAGGGCCTGAAGGCT
Organism: Pseudothermotoga sp. U03pept; assembly: GCF_051235805.1. Taxonomy (NCBI): domain Bacteria; kingdom Thermotogati; phylum Thermotogota; class Thermotogae; order Thermotogales; family Thermotogaceae; genus Pseudothermotoga; species Pseudothermotoga sp. U03pept. Next base: position 525,392 of record NZ_JBPNXV010000001.1, read on the forward strand.
GCCATTGAAGAGATGTTTATGATCGATCCACCTTCTTCTCTCTTTACCATGAATTTGCCAAAGACTTGCGAAGGCAAGATCGCACCACCGAACAAGTTCAACGCTACCACCTTTTGCAGTGCATCGAATGGAAGATCGAAAAAGCTAAGTTCGTTCGAGGTGGTTGCTTGAGGCATGTTACCCCCTGCGGCGTTGAGCAGAACGTCTACTTTTCCAAAGTCTCTGATGATTTCCTCATAGCTTTTCTTGATACTCTCGATGTTGAGCACATCCATGTAGTAACCCTTTGCTTCAAAACCATTTTTCTGCATCTCATTGGCTGTGAGCTCTGCGTTCTTGATATCGCAGACGGCAATCTTCGCACCGAATCTTGCCAAACCCTTTCCTATCGCAGAGCCAAGTATCCCTGCTCCACCTGTGATGACCACGACCTTTCCTTCCAAGCTGAAAAGCCTGTAAGCCTCGTTCATCCTCAACACTCCTTTCATGCGTTTAGCAAATTCAGATGTTTGTTCATATGGTTTTTCAGAAATTCGTAGTGATCTTTTTCGTTCTCGAAGAGAACCTTGTAGATTTCATCTCTAAAGATGTATCTTCCAGACTCTTTTGCCGTGAGGACAGAACCGTAAGTGATGTGGATCAACTGACGAGCATCGGGCATCTCGAATAGTTTCACAAGGTCTGTGTCGCTGATCTTTTCAACATCAGGCACCTTAGTCAGATCGGTCGTCACATGATATGATGCTCTATCTGTTTCAAAGCGTGTGAGAGCATACTTGTGAATCCTTCTGTACAAAGAAGGAGCTCTCAGGGCGATTGTTTTGATTGCTTCAAGATAACTTGTACCTGCTGTTTTCACATGAAGATTGCCTTCGGTGTACCGAGCAAAGATGGGGTAAACGCTGAATTTGTCACTGCCAGAATGCAATGAAAGTCTGTATCCAGAAAGAGCGTTAGCGATCTGTGCGTGTAAAGACAACTCGTTTTCCAAGTTTGAAAGATCGCCGATGTAATCTATTCCTTTCTGCCATTGGCCGACAAATCTCAGCGCGAGTGTTTGGAAGTCTACACCTCTCCTTCTCAGTTCTTCCACAATGAATACGTGAGCCAACGGTGTTGTCGGTGTTGAAATCTCATCTATTGAGACTTCAAGATCAAAGTCTCTTCTTACACCTTTGAGAGCATCATAGCACTTGACAACATGTTCGATAACATCTATGTAGGTGACAAAGATTTTGACAAATTCTTCTTCGTCCATGATGAGTTTGGCATCTTTAAAGGAGTACTTCTTTCCCACATATCTGGATTCGAGTTCCCTCCTCTTGGGATGAGTTTCGTATATCTTTTCGGTTTCTTTTGAACTCATCTTGGCTATATCTCTGACGTGATCTGAAGGATCTAAGGTGTACATACTGTAACCTTCATGCGCTGCCTTCAGTAAATCCTCTATTTCTTTGACGTGATCGGCGTCTGCACCGAATACACCATCATAACCACTTTCGAAGACACCAAAAACGGCGCTATCGAGTGCATCTGCAAAGGTTCTTTGTGTTCTTGAAAGTTCTCTCACCGATTGTTGTGCAAATATAGGAAAGATATCGTACTTCTTTGCTACAGCGGCATGCGCAGCCGTTGCTATTCCAAGTCTATCGCCAAAGCCAAAAGAGGTTTTTCTGTTGCACCTTTTTGGTGAGAGGTTGAAGAGAGTTTTCAAAGTCATACAATTCTTGTGAGACGTTGGACAGACCATCACATCGAGATTCTCAATCTTACCAATCTTCTTGCCCTCGAACTTTTCGCACAATCCTGGTTTGCCTATGATCGTGAGATATTTTTGTTCTGCGTCCTTTGAGATGAAGATGTGAGAACCATCGATTTGCCTAATTGATTCAACATAACTTTGATACCTTCTGTTGGTGAGCTTCTCGAATTCCCTCAAAAGACGATCTGTTTGGTCTTTCAAAGTCATCATCCCCCTTCACGCTTTATAGACCTGAACACCTTTTTCAAGGAGAAATGCTTCATATTCTTTCGGTATGTTTTCATCTGTTATCACACCGTCTATGTCCTCTGGTAGAGCAAAAGAAGCGAATGCACTGCGGCTGAATTTGGTCGAGTCTGTGACGATGTACACCTTCGAAGAGCTTTGTATCATTGCTTTTTTTACATCTGCCTCTACAACACTGGGCGTCATGAAACCCTTGTCCATGGAGAATCCGGTTGTACCCAAAAAGGCTTTATCAACGTTAATCTCTTCGAGAAATCTCAAAGCCCACGGACCTACAAGTGAAAGACTGTTTTCCCTCACAACTCCACCGAGAACGAGCACTTCAACTCCAAGTTCTATCAGTTTGCCGGCTATGAAAACGTTGTTGGTTACTACCGTTATCATAGAGAGTTCTGATTTTCTCAGTTCAAAGGTTGCATAGTAATTTGTGCTGCTGCTGTCGAGTATTACGGTGTCGCCATCCTCTATGAGTGAGACGATTTTCTTTGCTATTCTTTTCTTTTCATTTTCGCGCTGATGTATCTTTTTGAGGAAGTTCCATTCAGAGCGGGAATGATCTGGTAGTATCGCACCACCGTGTGTTCTCACTATAGAACCGTTTGCTTCCAGGAAATCGAGGTCTTTTCTTATAGTCACACTGCTCACCTTGAGTTGTCTTGTCAGTTCGTTGACAGTTACCTTTCCTTTCTTTCGTAAAAGGTCAAGAATCACATTTCTGCGCTCTTCAGTGAACAAAATTATCCCTCCATCTGAATACTATCAATTTCGGTTACGAAAGTCAATTTCGAAACAATACAAAATCACATGAAAGAGTGAGAAAAAAGGAAAGACAGAGAGCAACATGGTGATACTCAGTCAATAACTGCTTGTGAAGGACGATTTTCAAAGTTGTCTGTACTGTTAACTGTAGGTAGACTTATAATTGAGCCGGAAAGGCGGCACAGGAGGGGTGAAAGATGAAGGCAGTCAGGTTACACGCTAAGTGGGATCCAAGACCTGGTTTCAAACTCGGTCCCAAAGACGTAGAAGGAAAGGTCTGTTGGCTTGGAAGCAAGGTTTGGCGTTATCCGGAAGTTGTTGTTGAAGAGGTACCAGAACCAAAGATCAAGAAGCCAACCGAAGTGCTCATTCAAGTCAAGGCATGCGGAATCTGTGGTAGCGATGTTCACATGGCACAAGCCGATCAGGACGGATACATGCTTTACCCTGGGTTGACGGGATTTCCATCAACACTTGGTCATGAATTCTCTGGAATAGTTGTCGATGCTGGTCCAGAAGCGATAAACCGAAGGACGAACAAGAGATTTGAACCTGGCGAACCGGTGACTTCTGAAGAAATGTTTTGGTGTGGACACTGCAGACCATGTGCTGATGGCTATCCAAACCACTGCGAAAACCTTCATGAAATTGGCTTTGACATCGATGGTGCCTTCGCTAAGTATGTTATCTCTGACGCTAAATATCTCTGGAGTTTGAAGGAGCTCGAGAAGAACTATCAAGGAGACAAACTGTTCCTGGCTGGCAGTCTTGTTGAACCGACCTCCGTTGCCTACAACGCGGTCATAGAAAGAGGTGGAGGAATAAGACCTGGTGAAAATGTTGTGATTCTCGGAGGTGGACCCATAGGACTTGCAGCTGTTGCGGTGTTGAAAAAGGCCGGTGGAGCTAAAGTGATATTGTCTGAACCCTCTGAAACAAGGCGAAAACTAGCCAAGGAATTGGGTGCAGACGTAGTAATAGATCCAACCAAAGAGAACTTCGTTGAAGCCGTTTTGGACAGCACAAACGGCATGGGCGCGAAGATCTATCTTGAAGCCACTGGATTGCCTCAAATTGTTTGGAAAGATATCGAAGAGACTATCTGGCGCGCAAGAGGTGTGAATGCGACCGTTGTCATAGTGGCAAGAGCGGATGCAAAGATTCCCGTTACTGGTGAAGTGTTCCAAGTGAGACGTGCTCAGATAGTTGGTTCACAAGGTCACTCAGGACATGGAAACTTCCCGAATGTGATAAGTCTGATGGCAAGCGGAATGGATATGACTAAGATAATCTCCAAGACCGTCAAGCTCGAAGAGATACCTGAATACATAAAGAAGTTGCAGACTGACAAAGAGCTCATCAAAGTGACAATGCTGAATCCTTGAGGTGATCTTCTATGGAGAAGATCAAGGTAGGAGTAGTTGGAAGCGGTTTCATAGGCCAAGTCCATCTTGAGATTCTTTCGACCTTTGAGGATGTCGAGATAGCCGGTGTGATGGATGTCGACAAAGCCAGGGCAAAAGCTGTTGCCGAGAGATTCAAAGCAAAGGTTTTCGACGATCTAAAGCAGATGAAAGAAGCTGGAGTAAATGCCGTTTACATCACTTCACCGAACAAAACACATTTTGAATACGCAATGAATGCACTCGAGATTGGTTTGAATGTTTTCTGTGAAAAGCCAATGACAATCTCTCTGAAGGACGCCTTGACGCTCGAGAAGAAAGTCAAGGAGAAGAATGCAATCTTTCAGGTGGGCCACAACAGGAGATTTGCACACGTTTATACCTTCATGAAAGAGAGAATCGAAAACGGTTCTGTCAAACCATACTCTTTCCAAATAAAGATGAACAGGGGTGAACTACTCAATCCACCGTGGACCTCAGACAGATCATACACGGGTGGCTTTCTCTTTGAAAGTACCCTTCATCTCTTTGACATGATGCGTTGGTTGTTTGGAGATGTAGAGGAAATGTTTGTGCTTGGCAAAAAGAGTGTCTATCCAGATATCGATGATTGGGCGCTCACAGTGAGAATGAAGAACGGTATAATTGGTACTTTCACTTCCTGTGCCCACGCGAGCTGGATGATACCATTTGAAAGAGTGGAGGTCTACGGCGAACATGTGATGATGGCAAATGAAGAGATGGAGAGGGTCCATTTCTGTAAGGGTCTTGGAAAAGAAGTGGAGAGCCATGATTTCACAAAGGTCGACTTCAAAGAGAAATGGGGCTACATCGTTGAAAACAGAATCTTCATCGATTGCCTTAAAGAACGCAGAACACCGCCTGTTACAGTGAGCGATGGCGTGAAGGTCATAAAGATCATAGATGCATGTTACAGGGCTGTTGAAAGTGGTAATGCGCATGTGAGATTGGAGGGATAGAAATGTCAAAGTGGGAAATACCCCCGAAAGAGGGGCACATGGAGAAACCATCTGGTGCTTATTACCAAACAATGACAATGAAAGAAATCGAAGAACGTCTGAAAAAATGTGATCTGATCATCATACCTGTTGGAAGTACTGAAAATCATGGTCCAAATGCTCCCACTGGTGAAGACACATTCCTGGTCACAAGGATGGCAGAACAGATCGCTCTTAAAACTGGATGTACCGTGGCTGAGCCGATATGGTATGGATTCCATCCATATCATCACATAGGCATGCCCGGAACGGTACCTGTGAAGGATGAAGCTTTCATTGACTTGCTTGTGAGCGTAATAGCAGGTTTCTGGAATGCAGGCTTTAAGAAACAGATACTTCTGAACGGTCATGGTCAAGAGTTCGTCATACCCGTTGCTATACACAAATTCGCAAAGATCTTCCAAGTGCCAGCAATGATCTTCAATGTCAACTGGTACCATGCGATTCAAGATAAGTTCAAGATCAAACAAGAGGGTGGACCATATGAAACATACTTTATCCATGCCGACGAGGTAGAAACCTCTTGGAGTCTTGCTCTGTTCCCAGAGTTCTGCCACCAAGAGTGGGCAGTCGACACAACACCTCGTGGCTATCTACCAGAAGGTCATATCGACAAGGCTGGTAATTTATTGCACAGGGCGATCGCATGGTATGGACATGTGGGTGGAGGTCCAATAGAAATTGCTGCGTATCCAGAAGGAGTTGTTGGGAAGGCAACTAAGGCAAGCGCAGAGAAAGCAAAGGAAGGAATAGAAGCACTGCTCGATTATTTAGAAAAACTCGTTACTGACATAATGAAAACCTATCCTGTTGGTAAACTCCCACCAGCCAATGAACTGTCTCAGAGACCCAAGGAGGAGTTAGAGGCTGCTCTGAAGAAGCCCTTCGAGCCTGGGTGGAGGAGTATCTACAGCTTGGGCAACATGTGGTGAGCAGAAGGCGCCTTGAGCGTCTTCTTATTGAGGGGGGATTTTTGTGAAGAGGTTTGTAACACTCTTGGTGATTGCTGTGTCAGTTGTCGCTGCCTTCAGTTACACATTTTACGTCGTCTCTCATGGTGGACCGGCTGATCCATTCTGGGGTGTTGTCATGAAAGGTGTTAAGGACGCCGCAACCAAATTTGGTGTTGATGCAGTTTATCTCGGTCCAGAGAAATTCTCACTCAAAGAGTTCATCGATCTGGTGAATTCAGCGATAGTCAAGAAGCCAGATGGTCTTGTCGTGACAATCACCAACCCGGTCGCGCTCGATGAACCGCTCAGAAAGGCAATTGAGATGGGTATACCAGTAGTTGCTATCAACGTCCCAGATGACAGATCCGCAGATGAGAAGATACCATATCTGTGCTATGTCGGTATGAATGAGTATTTGGCTGGTGTTTACGCCGCAAGAAGGATGTTGCAAGAGTTCACACCGAAAAGAGCCGTTGTTGCGATCCACGAACCGGGTCACGCTGGACTTGAAGCAAGAGCAAAGGGTATCACAGATGTACTCGCCGAAAAGAAGATACCTGTAGAGAAACTCGACATCACAACAGATCCAACGAAAGCATTGACCTTACTCAAGAGTTACTTGACTAAGTATCCTGAGACAAATGCAATATTCACGCTCGGTCCTCTTGGTGCACATCCTGCGATACAGCTTGTTGAAGAAGAAAAACTGGTTGGAAAGGTGAAGATTGGTGCAATAGACCTGACAACAAGAATAACCGATGCAATCAAACAAGGTGTGGTTGTCTTCACAATCGACCAACAGCAATACTTGCAAGGCTATCTGCCAATAGTCTTTCTGTATCTGTACAAAGAATTTGGTCTGATTCCACACGAAGATATTTTGACTGGTCCTTCAATAGTCGATAAAACCAACGTTGACATCGTTGAGAAAACAGTGCAGCTCGGTTACCGCTGAGGAAAATCTCGAGAGGTGAGCCGTGAAGGCTCGCCTCTTCTACACAAAGGGGGATTTTCTTGAAGAAGAAAATCGACCTGCTGAATCTTTTGAGGATAAAGGAATTCGGAGCTGCTGTTGGAATTGGTGTGTTTTTTGCGATCTTTTCTTTCTTATCGAATCGTTTTATCAGCGTGGATAACCTAATGAACACACTCACCATGGCTGCAGAGCTGGGCATCATCGCGATAGGTGTTAGTATGCTGATGATAAGCGGAGAGTTTGACCTCTCAGTCGGAGCCGTCTTTGCGGTAGTTCCCATGGTCTTTGCGATAATGGTGAACCACAAGATCGATGAGTACCTCGCACTTGTTGCAGGTTTAACGATTGCCGTTGGAGTTGGCATTGTAAATGGGCTTGTGACTCTGAAGACAGGAATACCTTCTTTCATAACAACTCTCGGAATGATGATGTTTTGGCGCGGCATATTACTAGCGGTGACAGGTGGTTTCCCCATAATTCTTTCAAGACGCATAAAGATGCTCGATTACCTTGGTGGACGAGTCACAGGAGGTTTGAGATATTCAGCGATCTGGTTCATCGTGCTCGCGCTTGTCTTTTGGTTTGTTCTCGAAAGGACGCGTTATGGCAATTGGACCTTTGCAACCGGTGGGAATCTTGGTGCAGCAAGAGCACTTGGAATACCCACACAGCGTGTGAAGATCATGAATTTCGTGATCAGTAGTCTTCTTGCTGGCTTTGCAGGTCTTACCACTTTTGCACGCTTTAAGATAGTCGATCCAACACTTGGTCAAGAACTTGAATTGGAGGCAATCGCTTCGGCTGTGATGGGTGGAACACTTTTAACAGGTGGTTATGGGAGTGTCTTTGGCGCGCTGATAGGTGCTGTGATGATCAGTATGGTGAGAAATGGATTGGTTCTTGCGGGTGCTCCTGCGTATTGGTACAGAGCCTTCATCGGTGTCATCCTCATCGTGGCTGCCGTGATAAACGCAAGAATCAGGAAGAAGGTGGCAGGGTGAACGCACCACTCGTTCAGATGAATGGTATAAAGAAATCCTTCGGGCGCGTTCAAGCACTGAAGGGTGTTGATTTCGAAGTAGGCAGAAATGAAATCGTTGGGCTTTTGGGAGACAATGGAGCAGGAAAATCAACGCTCATAAAGATACTCGTTGGTTATTACAGACCAGACGAAGGAGAAATCTATTTTGAAGGCAGAAAAATAGCCTTCAGATCGCCATGGGAATCAAGACAACTCGGTATAGAGACCGTTTATCAAGATCTTGCGTTAGTCAATTTGATGCCATTGTGGAGGAATTTCTTTCTAGGACGTGAGATCGTCAAGAAGATTGGACCATTTAGATTCATAGAGCGCAATAAGATGAAACAGATATCTATGGAGGCACTCAAGGAGATTGGAATCTTTGTGAGAAATCCAGAAGAAACAGTTGCATTCATGTCAGGTGGTGAAAGACAAGCTGTTGCAATCGCAAGGGCAATCCATTTTGGAGCAAAACTCTTAATCTTAGACGAGCCAACGGCGGCACTCTCTGTTGGCGAGACAAGGAAGGTTTTGGAACACATACTCGAGGCAAAGAGAAGGGGTATTTCTGTGATTTTCATAACCCACAACATCTACCATGTGTATGAAGTCGCTGACAGATTGGTTTTGCTCGAACGCGGCGAGAAGATAGGAGATTACAAGAAGAAAGACATAACACCCCAGCACATAATGGATGTTATCGCGGCGGCAGCTGGGGTCAAGTGAGAAAGGTGATAGAGATGGAAATTCTCTTTGTCGGGCACGTTGCAAAGGATATAAACAGAACCTTGCAAAAGACCGTAGTTGTACCTGGTGGAGGTGTTTTCTACGGCAGTATAGCCGCACAAAGAACAGGTGCAAGATGCAGTGTGATAACCAAGTGTGCGGCTACTGACCGTTATCTCTACAATGAGATGCTCGATGCCGGCATAAAGGTCTCTTTTTTCTCCAGCGATAGTACAACGACGATTGAAAATTTCTATCCCACGGAAAACCCAGATGATCGAGTTAGCCGTGTTCTCTCCTTGGCTAATTCTTTTGATGAGCAAGATCTCAAATTCGATCGCTCTTATGAAGTCATAGTTCTCAGTGCCCTTTGGCATGGTGAATTTTCCGAATCTTTGATACCAATACTCAGAGAGAAAACCGAACTCTTAGCAGGAGATGCTCAAGGTTTTTTGAGAAACGTGGTTGGTGACGGGCAACTTGAATACAGAGATTGGTCTGATAAACAAAGATATCTGCCGTTTTTCGATGTGTTCAAAGTGGACAACAACGAAGCCTTTATCCTGACCAACAATAGAGATTTAAAAGCTGCAAGTCGTGAGATACACCGAATGGGGGCAAGAATCGTCTTGGCAACTCATAGAGACGGTGTCTGTGCTTACGATGGTGACAGATTCTATGAAGCTCCTTTTGCCAAGTACACCATAGAGGGTAGAACTGGCAGAGGGGATACTTGCTTGGCAGCTTTCTTAGCTGCCGCAGGTGATTTAGACAAAGCTATCAAAACTGCAGCAAAGGTGACTTCTGAAAAAATGCAATATCCAGGTCCCTACAGGGGCTAATAGAGGAGGTGTTTGAAATGAAAAAACTCTTGGTGCTGGCGCTCGTTGTCTTGATCGCGATGGTGTCTTTCGCAAAGGAACAAATCTTGCATATCTACACGGCTTTAGATGAAAACGAGTGGCCTATCTACGTCAAAGCCTTCGAACAGGCTACAGGTATCAAGGTACAGGTTGTGAGGATGTCTTCAGGTGAACTCCTTGCGAGGGTAGAAGCAGAGTCTAAAAACCCACAAGCGAGTGTTTGGTTCGGTGGACCAGCGATAGACCAGATTGCAGCGAAGAAGAAAGGGCTTCTGGCACCTTATAGGTCTGAGGCAGTCGAGAAAGTACCGGCAGCTTTCAAAGACCCTGACGGTTACTGGATAGGCATCTACTTTGGAGCAATTGCCTTCGGAAGCAATAAAGAACAGCTGAAACAACTCGGTGTCGAGGCACCAACTTCTTGGTACGACTTGCTCAAGCCGCAATTCAAAGGAAGAATCTCACTTGCCTATCCGTACACATCTGGAACGTCTTACACCGTATTGGCAGCACTCGTTGCGATAATGGGAGAAGACAAAGCCTTTGATTACTGGAAACAATTGCACAAACAGATTCACCATTACAACACTTCGGGTTCGGCATGTGTCACTCAAGCGGGATTGGGCGAAATAACTGTAGGCATAGCATTTGCACATGACATAATAACAAAAGGCATTGACAAGGGCTATCCAATAGTTCTCACCTTCCCCAAGGAACCAACTGGTTACGAGATCGGTGCCATGTCAATGATTAAAGGCGCTCCTGAACCAGATTTGGCAGCCAAATTCATCGATTGGATGCTTTCGGCAGAAGCGCAGAGTTTGATGGTCAAGTGGAACAGAATACCGATCAACCCAGAGGCACCGGTAGCTCCCGGCGCAGTGAAGATGCAGGATGTCAACATCGTACCAATGGACTTCGAATACTTCGGCGCTGAAAAAGACAGACTCATCGAGAGATGGAAAGAAGAAATCGAGTACGGTATGTGATCATCCGGCGTGGCAGAGATGCCACGCCTTTTTGGAGGAGATGAAATGTATTGGGTTAAGCAAGTGAAGAGGATTTGGAACGAACCTATGCTACTCGCTATGATCGTTTTCATATGGGCTTTGCTCGCTGTCTTTGTGCTCTATCCAATAATAATGGTTGGATTGAAGAGTTTTGAGCCCAAGTCAGGCGTATACAGTTTTGATGTCTACAGAACACTCTTCAGCAAGAGATACTTTGTGACACCTATAATCAACACGCTGAAATTGGGTGTTACGGTGGCTTCGGTGGGGGTTTTGATTGGTTATCTGTTTGCTTACGCTATAACCAAAGTGAATATACCGATGAAAGGTTTTTTCAGAACTGTTGCGACCTTCCCCATCATATCGCCTCCGTTTGTGATCGCGCTTGCCGCAATACTCTTATTGGGAAGAAACGGGATTATCACAAGGAAGTTTTTTGCAGGCACTCCGCCTTTTGAGATCTATGGTTTTTGGGGTCTTGTAATAGTAGAAACGCTTGCATATTTTCCAACTGCGTTCATGACTCTTGAAGCCATACTGATGTCTATAAGTTCAGATCTAGAAGAAGCGTCTTTGAGCCTTGGTTCAAGCAAATGGCGCACCTTCTGGCGAGTGACTTTCCCATTGTCTATGCCTGGAATCTTGTCCGCATGGCTTTTGGTCTTTTCGCAGTCAATGGCAGATTTTGGAAATCCTTTAATACTCGGCGGGAGATATCACGTGCTGAGTGTGTCAGCCTATCTTGAAATAACTGGCTCGTACAGAATCTCATACGGTTCTGGACTGGCAATATTGCTTTTGATACCAACTCTGATTGCCTTTTTTGTGCAGAGATATTGGTTGTCGAGAAAATCCTATGTGACCGTTACAGGGAAACCTTCTATCGTCAGAGCGCTTGAGCCAAAGTTCTATGTAAAGGTGATTTTCACTGTCATCTGTCTGATTCTTGTTTCGATGATCTTTCTGTTCTATGGGACTGTTTTGTTCGGTTCATTCACAAAGCTTTGGGGCGTTAATCACAGATTAACACTCGACAACTATAAATTTGCATTCACATACAATTGGGAATTCATAAAGGACACCTTGGTGCTCGCTTCTATAGCAACACCTCTTTGTGGAATCCTCGGAATCATGATTGCATACCTCGTGGCAAGGAAGCAGTTTCCAGGCAGACGTGCGATGGAAGCTGTCTCATTGTTGACCTTTGCAGTACCAGGTACCGTTGTTGGCATAGGGTATCTACTTGCTTTCAACCAAAAACCTCTTTTATTCACGGGAACAGCTTTGATCATAATACTTGTTTTTGTCTTCAGAGAACTGCCCGTAGGTGTGCAGAATGGAGTGGCGGCACTTTATCAAATAGATCGATCGATAGAAGAAGCTTCTTTGGATCTTGGCAGTAGCAGTAATCAGACTTTTTGGAGAATCACGTTGCCGCTTCTGATGCCAGCTTTCTTCAATGCGCTTTTTACAGCCTTTGTGAGAAGTATGACGGCAATAAGTGCAGTCATCTTTGTCGTCTCCGGCAAATGGAATTTGATAACTGTGAGGATACTCGGCGCAGTTGGAAACAGCGATTTGGCACAGGCTGCTGCGCTGAGTTATGTGTTGATTGGCATTGTCTTGATGGCGATGTTTGTGCTGCGGTTTTTGACGATCAACTTCTCTTATCAAACGAAGATCAGGAGGGCAGTTTCATGACTGAGTATTACGTTGAGGTGCGAAGTCTCGTTAAAGAATTCTTGGACAAAAGCTCTGGCTCTGTTGTAAGGGCTGTCAACGGTGTGAGTTTCGGTGTGAAGAAAGGACAGCTCTTAACTCTTTTAGGACCATCTGGTTGTGGGAAGACCACTACTCTGAGACTGATTGGTGGTTTCGAGATCGCAACGAAAGGAGATGTTTTGATAGACAATGTTGTTGTGAATGACCAGCCACCCAACAAAAGACCAACTGCAATGGTTTTCCAGAGCTATGCACTGTTCCCACATATGAATGTCTTTGAAAATGTGGCTTATGGCTTGAAGAACAAGCGGTTGAATTCACAAGAGATCAAGAACAGAGTATCCCAAATACTTTCGGTGGTTGGTTTAAGTGGATTGGAAAAGAGATATCCAAGCCAACTTTCGGGAGGCCAGCAACAGCGTGTTGCTCTCGCTCGTGCACTCGTCGTTGAACCAAAGGTCTTGCTCTTAGATGAACCTCTGTCGAACCTCGATGCGAAGCTTCGTGAGCAGATGAGAATAGAACTGAAAAAGATTCAGTCCAATCTTGGTATCACCAGTATCTATGTCACTCACGACCAGCTTGAGGCTATGACGCTATCGGACATGGTGATCGTTATGAAAGACGGCATAATAATGCAGCAAGATGCTCCTCAGATGATCTACAGATATCCTTCAAATAGATTTGTCGCGAGTTTTATTGGGAAAGCCAATTTCCTCGAGTCGACTGTGATCAGCTGTCATGAAAGTGTGTGCAAGATTAAAACTGCAAGTGGATCTGTTCTTAATGTCAATGTGCGTGAAGGTATGAGTTTTCAACCGGATGAAAAGGTGTACTTAGTTCTCAGACCAGAGGGTGGCAGATTTGTGAGACCAGAAGATGGCATTCTTCGAGGAATAGTTGTAACCAAGATCTACACAGGTGCCAATGCCTTCTTCGAAGTGAAAACAGATCACGGAGTCGTAGCAGTTGAAATTCAAAACCCAGCCTCGTTGAGTCTGCCGGATTACAACGAAACAGTTGGATTGACCTTTGATCCTTCAACGCTCTCGGTGGTGAAGTATGAATGAAGCTGCTCGTATCAGACTTAGACGGCACACTCTTAGAAGTAGATCACACAGTCTCGCAGGGAACGATTCAGATAGTTCAGAAAATAGAAGAGCTTGGGATAAGATTCACGATTGCAACGGGGCGTTCTTTATCTTCTTGCAGAGAGTACATAGAAGTTTTGAAACTCACCACACCTGTTATTTTGCTCAACGGTGCAAGGATCTTCGACCCTGTTTCTAAAAGATATCTGACGCAGCACAATCTTTCACAAAGAGCCACTGAAATAGTTCTCGAGATAGCAATGCAGCAAAAGAATTTGACAACAGCTATCTTTGTGAATGAAGATGTCTACGTTTATAACCTTGGGCTGAATGCAGCGACTTATGTCATCAGAGACGCCTTGACTTACAGATCGATCAATGATCTCTACGTTGCAAGATCTTGGAATGTAACCAAGATAGTCTTCGCAGGGCATTTCTACGATCTGAACGGTTTGGAGGTCGATCTACCTGAGCTGATTCACGAAGAAGCACAGGTTGTTCGATCAGAGGATGATCTACTCGAGGTACTTCCAAAGAATGCAAACAAAGGTTTTGCTCTGAAAGAATTAACCAACATCTTGAAGATATCCTTGAATGAAGTTGTAGCTGTTGGAAACGGCATGAACGATTTGGAGATGATAAAGACAGCAGGGCTGGGAATAGCGGTGGGCAAGTCGACTGAAGATGTCAAGAAAGCTTCAAAGCTTTACATTCAGGAGATTGGTGAGATTGCGATGAAGAAGATTTACGAACTGCTCAAAGGAGAGTGGAAAGGTTGAAGATAGCTCTTGTGATAAGTACCTCTGATGCAGCTTTTAACTCTCTTGCCTTCAAAGGCGATCTTGTCAAGGGTGTTGAAATGGCTAAGAGAATAGGCTACGATGCAGTCGAGATTGCCGTAAGAGATCCTAAGGTAGTGGATGTTGCACAGATAAAGGATGTTGTTGAAAGACTCCAAATGCAGGTCGCTGCCATTGGAACAGGACAGGCTTTTTTGGCAGAAGGGCTGAATTTAATAGATTCGAATGATGATATCAGATTAAGAGCGAAGAATCGATTGAAAGAACACATAGACTTTGCAGCGCACTTTGGCGCAAAGGTGATCATAGGTTTCATAAGGGGAATGAGAAAGGGCAGGCTATTCGAAGATGTTCTCAGTATCTTTGTCGAGCAGATGCGCCAGCTCGCAGAGTATGGTCTGTCGAAAGGTGTCTCCTTAGTTATAGAACCGCTGAACAGATATGAAATAGATTTTCTCAACACACTTGAAGAGACCTATGAAGTTGTTAAACTCATAGACAAAGAAAACGTTGGTATACTTGCCGACACCTTTCACATGAACATAGAAGAAGCAAAGATCGAGAAGAATCTTCTTTCAATCGCTGACAAACTGCTCCATTTTCACGTTGCAGACAGCAACAGATGGGCTCCAGGTACAGGTCACTACGACTTCGCTTCCACCTTTGAGACTCTGAAAAGCATCGGCTATAAGGGTTATATCTCTGTTGAATGTCTGCCAAAACCGAATGGTGCAGAGGAAGCTGCAAAGATTGCCTACGAGACTTTGAAATCTTTTATTGATTTTTGAAAGCCAATTAATGAAGGGGGTTTAGCTTGATTCCAAGGGAGGTGCTTTTATGAAGAAGGTTTTGTCAGTTCTTCTGCTTGTCATGGCATTCATTTTCGCCTTCGCTCAGTCAGAGATCCCCATCAAGGTTAATCTGACGATGATGGTAGCTGGAGACCAGAACATGGTCGATTTCTTTCAGTACGAGATTGCACCAGAGTTCGAAAAACTCTATCCGAACGTGAAGATCAAGGTTGTTGGTACAGGTCCTGGTGATGCAGGTTCTCAGCAGATCATTCAGCAGTTACAACTTGAGAAGGACTCAGGGAAAGACAAATGGGCAGTAGATCTTGTCGTGATTCACGAAACTGGTGCTGTGTGGGCTATCGAAAGAGGTTTGATAAGACAGTACACCGATTTTCTCACGGCTAAGAGACTTGCAATAAGGAATACCGACGAAATGGCACTTGGCGTGAATGTTGATGGTTATGTGATGCCAATGTTTCACAGTCAAACGGCTATTGCTTATAACCCAAGATTCGTCAAAGACCCACCGAAATCCTATGCAGAGTTGGTTGAATGGGTGAAAAAGAATCCAAACAAGTTCGGTTACAACGGTATCAAAGGTGGTATGTCTGGTGTCTCATTTGTCTTTGGATGGGTGTACTGGAAGTCGAAGAACACAGATATCCTCATCAACGGTCCATATGACAAGAAATACGAAGAAGACTGGCAACAGATATACGCAGAACTGAAGGAATTCAACAAATATGTGACCATGACAGCTGGCAATGCAGGTACACTCGATGCACTTAACCGTGGCGAGATATGGATGGGACCTGTTTGGGTTGATATGTTCTACACCTGGATGCGCGAAGGAAGGATGGATCCAAACATAAGAATCGTTATATTAGCTCCAGGTATGCCTGGTCAACCTATGCACTTTGCCATACCAACAAAGGCTGCAAACGCTGACTATGCTTTGAAGCTGGTAGAGCTTGTGTCTTCTCCAAAGATGCAGGCAAAGTACATCGTCGAAAGGTTTAACTGGTACCCAGCGATAGGTGATGACTTTGTGACACCTCACCTTGCAAAAGACGTTCTGGACAAAATCTACAAAGATGTAAAACAAGAGGATCTTTTAAAGTACGGCAAACCGATGCCACTACTTCCTTACAAACAAGATATGCAAGAAGCATACGAGAAATGGGTTGAAAAATGAGAGGGCAGGGCGTAAGCTCTGCCCCTTTCAAGGATGATGGAAGATGAGAGCACAACAAAGAAATTTACTTGTCGGTTTTCTCTTGATCTTTCCCGCTCTAATGGTTTTGGTACTTTTGTATGTCTACCCGTTGATTCGTTCAATTTGGACAAGTTTTCTGAAAGACGGTAAGCTGAGTTGGGCAAATTATCAAAAGGTCTTTGAGATATACCTGCGCGATGTGCTTTATTCCGTAGGCATGACTGCTGCAACCATGGTAGTTGTACTCGGTTTGAGTGTTCTTTTGGCAAGCTATCTCAGGTTCAAAGAATGGAGATTCTTAGACGTTATGTATCGCCTACCATTGTTCATACCTTTTTTGATAGTGGGTCATGCGATGAGGATATTCCTTGCACCACATGGTACTTTGAACACCCTGCTGAAAACAATCATCAGGGTGGAAGAACTGCCGGGTTTCTCAAGAAGTTGGATTGGACTTCTGTGGACCTTCGTGTGGGTGATGACTCCCTACGCTGCACTGATAATTCTTGGAGCCTTCAGAGCTCTTGATAGCTCGTACATCGAGGCGGCGAGGAACTTAGGAGCTTCAAAAGCCAAGATTGTCTTCACGGTGATTATTCCCATGTGCAGACCATCGATCATGGTAGCTGCGATACTCACCTTCGTCAGGACTATCAGCAGTCTCACAATACCCGTTATGATTGGACCAAATACACCGAACATGATCACAGTCGACATGATGTTCAGGATAAACTTTTTCAACGATTGGGGTGTGGCTAATGCCCTTGGTGTTATCTCCTACTTGGTAGTGCTCGTATTCGCTGTGTACTATCTCAGATTCATGGCTGCCGAGAGAGGAGGTATCAAGGGATGAGATTCTCAATACTACGTGTCACATTGAAGATTGTCTTTGTGATTCTGATGCTCTTGATAATGATAGGTCCTCTTGTTGGCATAGTGATCTGGAGTTTTGCAAGAGTTTGGTACTGGCCCAGCCCGTTGCCACAAGAGTTCACTTTAAGGTATTGGCTTGAAGTTTTCAGACAAGGAAGAGTGACCAACTCGTTGATTTTGAGTGTTTCCATAGCTTTGCTCACAGTCGTATTCTCAATAGCATTTGCAGTCCCAGCAGCCTATGGTTTTGCGAGATACAAATTACCACTTCAAAGAATTCTACTTCTCTTGTTCCTAATGCCACAAGCCTTTCCACAGCTACCAGTTTTCATAAACCTTGCCAGTATCTTTGGCAGGATGGGGCTGAGAGGAAATATCTGGGGTATTGTATTGGCTCACACGATGGCATCACTCGTCTTTTCACTTTGGATAATAACGGCAACCTTTAAAGCCATTCCCGTTGAACTTGAACAGGTCGCTCAGAATCTTGGTGCTAACAGATTCAAAGTCTTCTGGACGATTACCTTCCCGCTGGCGATTCCAGGCATAATCGCCGGAGCGATCTATGTCTTTCTGTGGTCAATGGGCGAGTTCACCGCTGCGTTTTTCATAGGAGCGCCTTTCATTCAGACTGCGCCGGTGCTCATGTACACTTCAAGCATGGGCTATAACCTCCAAATTGCAAGTGTTATAGCGATAATACTGGTCATACCGTCTTTGGTCTTCATGGTGTTGATTGAAAGGTTTTTGAAAGCCGAGTACATCGCAGGCTTGGGAGGTTGAAAACAATGGCTGTGCTCGAGGCAAGAAATCTGTACAAGTCTTATGGTACAGTCAAGGCACTTGACGACGTCAGCATTGAAATTGAAGATGCAGAACTCCTTGCAGTTATAGGTCCAAGTGGTTCTGGCAAGACCACACTTCTGAGGTCGATAGCCGGCTTTGTTCAACTTGACTCTGGAAAAATATTCATAAAGTCCAAGGATATCACAGAACTCCCGCCAGAGAAAAGGAATGTCGCGATGTTTTTTCAAAACTATGCTCTTTGGCCTCACATGACAGTCTTTGAGAACGTTGCCTATGGTTTAAAGATAAAGAAGTGTGACAGAAAGGAAATAAAAGAAAGGGTGGATTGGGCTTTGGAGTTTCTCGATATAAAGTCACTTGCAGAAAGGAAGCCCAATCAGCTTTCCGGGGGTCAACAACAACGTGTGGCTTTGGCAAGAGCAATCGTTGTACAACCTGATGTATTGTTACTCGATGAGCCTCTCTCAAACCTCGATGCCAAGATCAGAATGAGGATAAGGTTCGAGTTGAAGGCTTTGCAGAAGAAGCTGAAGATACCGACGCTCTATGTGACTCACGATCAGGAAGAGGCTTTGAGCATAGCAGACAGAATAGCGATCATGCACAACGGCAAAGTTCTTCAAGTGGGAACTCCCCAGGAGGTCTACCGAAGTCCTGCCAATCTATTCGTGGCTGATTTCATAGGAGTAAACAGCGTAGTAACTGTCCCAAGAACAGGAGAAGGACCTTTGAGAGTGGGCAATCTGAGGATTGACACATCACAACAAGCAGTACGTGTTGTCATAAGAGCTGAAGAAGCAAAGGTTTTGCCAATAGAAAGAGAGATGCTCGTTCAGGAGGGTGATCTGAAACTCGAAGGCACCATCGTAGGAAAGCTCTATATGGGCTTTAAGTATCGTTATGAGATCATGGTTAAGGACATACAAGAACCGTTGTTCATCAACAGTGAAGAGTCCTTTGAACCAAAACAATCAGTTCAAATACTGGTGCGCAAAGGTAGTTTTTTTGTCTACGAATAACATCTGTGCTGTTAACTTTGAGTGGCTTCACCTCTTCTGACAAACCTCATCGTGACAAAGGACAAGATCACGAAGATTATGGAGAAAACCATCAACGAGGAGTAGCCAAGTGTATCGATGAAAATCCCTGCCAACGGCGGGGCAAAGATGTTTGCTGCCATCGAGAAAAAGTAGTAAAGACCTGTATAACCGCCGACCTTCTCAGATTTCGTCATGTCAACAACCATCGGTAATGAATTCACGTTCACAAGAGCCCAACCTGTTCCGCTGATTGCAAAGAGTAAGAAGAACATCGGTAATAGGATAGATTTGCCATCGAGAAAGATTGACACTATTACAACCAAGAACAAACAGAGAACGAGCACCAAGAGGCCTATGCTTATTGTCTTCTTCCTTCCTATCTTTGATCCAATTATGCCAGCAGGTATCGAAAACAGCATAAAAGTCAGTGAAAAGACGCCCAACACCAGTGCACCAGTGCTCTCTGATATCGATAGGTGAAATTTCGCATAACTTGTGAAAAAGGTTTCCAGTGCGTTGAACCCTATGAACCAAAGTAGTATAGAAAGAAGCATGAAGAGAAGACTTTTTTCTTTCGAGAAGAGTACATCCCTTAAATTACTCATCAGTTCCTTGTTTCCTTTTTTAACCGTTTCAATCACCTTAGAACTGTCTTGAGGCTGTGTGTATTCTTCTGGTTCTTTGATGAACAGGCAGACCAAAAGGTTTGCAAAAAGCATCAGCGCCGCCCCGATGAAAAATGGATAAGCATTGTTTGCGTCGTACAACGGTTTGCCAGCAAAGTAGGCTAATAGAGCGCCAAAGCCACCCATGAAGTTGATGATGCCGTTTGCCTGACTTCTATACTTTGAAGGAGTTATATCTGGCATGAGGGCTATAACGGGAGAACGAAAGAGTGCCATAGAAAAGTTCATAACTATTATGACAACCATCATCATGAAGAGAGATTTTGCACTTCGCATCAGTGGTATCAACAAAAAGAAAAGAGCTCCGAGTGGTGCACCGACCAAGATGTATGGCTTTCTTCTACCAAACCTTGTCCTTGTTTGGTCACTCAGGGTGCCAATGTACGGAAGCATGACTATTGCAAAGATGTTGTCGATTGTCATCACTATTCCTATGAGAAATGAGGAAAGGGCAAAATCTTTCAGAAAGATTGGTACATAGGCATTGTAAAGAGGCCAGAGCACGCTGATGCCAAAGAAACCAAACCCAAGCAGAAAAACCTTTGAGTAGCTGAATTCTTTCACCATCCTCCCACCTTTCAAATCACCACTCTGTCCAAATCTTTTGGAATCAATATCTCTCCAAGATAATAGCGCTTGAGTTCTTCTGTAAGCCGAGATTCATTGCCATCTATCTCTGCTCCCAGATGTACCAAACACAGAGCCTTTGCATTCGAAAGTTGAGCGATCCTGGCAGCATCTTCAGCACACGTATGACCCTCAAGGCGTTTCGAGTACAAATAACTGCAACTCGATTCATGTATGAGCAGATTCACATCTTTGAATAAATCGATCAGTTCATCGCAAGGTTCTGTGTCGCTCGTATAGACAACTTTTGAGTCAAAAGATGAAAACTTCAGCCCTATGTTGGGAACGGAATGTTTCACTGGAAAAGCCTCGATAGAGATTTCGTTGTCGTTGAACAGCAACTGCTGTTGATAGTTCACTGCTATCAACTTTATTTCAAAGCCGTGCTCTTGGTGCAAAAGACCATACATGGCAAGAGAGCTCTCCGCCGTTTCAACAAAATCTCGCCCTATGTAAATCTTCAAAGGTTCCTTTCTTCCAGAGAGTCTGATCATTTCAATTAGAGAGGGCAAACCATAGATGTGATCGACATGCCCGTGGGTGATGATGATGGCTTTCAATCTTAAAGGGTTGTAACCTGCCTTTTTCATCTTTCCAAAGACATTACCAGGACAATCGATCAAGATGTCGTTGATAAGAAGTGATGTGTTGTCTCTACTGGGTGTCGAAACCGCTGCAGCTGTGCCCAAAAAGAGTATTCTCACTCCATCTCCTCCAAAAAATGTCAGTCTGTCTCTTCTGTGATAATATTAACACTAAGAAAGCTTAGATCAAAGAAATGGGGGTGAGGTTGTGTTGCTCGGTTTTAACGGAGCTACCTCTATGAAATGCGATCTGCTCAGTGATATTTCTGCCGCGAGCGAGGCGGGCTTTGATGTACTTGAGATCTGGAAGACCAAATTGTTTGACGCGATCAAAACACACACGACAACACAAATAGTGGGGGAGTTTGTGAAACACGGCATCGAAGCTTACACGATCAATTCACTTGAACAGGCAACTTTCAGTAAAGATTTCAAAGAAAAGGTTGAAGAGTGCGAGATGTTGTGTGCTCTCACTCAAGAGATGCGAGCGAAGGTACTGATAGTCGTTCCTGGGTTCTTAGATGAGAAGCTTCCAGAAAGAGAAATAAAGAAGGAAACAATCGGTGTTCTGAGAGAGTTCTCAAAGCTCGCAGATCACTACGAGGTGAAACTTGGTTTTGAATTTCTTGGTTTTAGCAATTGCTCTGTGAACAACCTCAATCTCGCAAGACAGATAGTGCAAGAGGTTAACCACAGGAATATAGGACTTGTGATCGACACTTGTCATTTGTTTGCCGGTGGATCTACCGTTGCCGATGTAGAAAAGACAGATCCTGAGAGTATATTCATCGTTCACGTGAATGATTTACCAAAGATCGAAAACAGAGAAATCAAAGATTCAGACCGAGTCATGCCAACAGACGGAGTCTTACCTCTGAAGGATTTTATGCAGGCTCTCAGGAAGATCGGCTACAGTGGAGTGATCTCTGTAGAGCTATTCAACGAAGAATATTGGAAATTGAACGCCCGACAGATAGCCCAGATCGCCTACGAGAAGCTTTCGAAGTTAATGTGACAATCGAGAGGAAAAAATGCCGGAGCGTTGGCTCCGGCTAATGGGTGGGTCTATCTCATCCGCCTACGTGTCTTGCGCCCTCCAGAATCGCCTTGATGTTCAAATCAATAATCTCAGAGTTCTTCGAAGAGAGTTTGTATTTCATTGCTTCAATGAGAGAATCAATGTCAACACATTTTGTAGCGGCAACAAAACTTCCAAGCATCACCATGTTTGCAACTTTCACATTGCTCAACTTTTCTGCGATGTCATTCGCCGGTATCTCGAATATCTTTATGTCGGCTCTCTTAGGTTTTATGTCCACAACCGAACTGTTGATGAACAGATAGCCTTTTTCTTTGACCTTCTGTTCGAATTTCAAAAGCGAAGGTATGTTCATGGCAACGACTTCGGTTGGTGTCTCGACGACTGGTGAAGCCACTGGTTCATCGCTCACCACTACTGTGCAGTTAGCTGTACCTCCACGCATCTCAGGACCATAAGAAGGAAACCATGTCACAAATTTGTTCTCAAGCATACCTGCTTGTGCGAGAACTTGACCCATCAACATGACGCCTTGGCCGCCAAATCCAGAAAAGATTATACTGTGTGTCATTTCTCTTCACCCACTTTGTCAACGAAAACACCTAAGGGGTATTCTGCAGTCATGTTTTCCTCAAGCCATTTCATTGCTTCTATCGGAGGAACACCCCAATTCGTTGGGCAGGTTGACAGGACTTCGACAAGTCCATATCCAATGTCTTTTATTTGTGCTAAGAATGCCTTCTTAATGTACTTCTTGGTTGTCAGCACATCCTTAGGTGTTGTGACTTTCGTCCTTGCCAAGAAAGCCACACCTTTGAGTTCTTTGAGCACTTCACAGATGTGTATGGGGTAACCTTCTCTTTCTGGAGTTCTGCCGTATGGAGAGGTTGTTGTCTTCATGCCGAGCAACGTAGTTGGTGCCATCTGTCCACCTGTCATTCCATAGATGGCGTTGTTTATGAAGATCGTTGTGACTCTCTCTCCTCTGTTGGCAGTGTGAATTGTTTCCGCAGTTCCTATAGCTGCCAAATCTCCATCGCCTTGATATGTGAAAACCACCAGATCTGGTCTTGCACGTTTCATACCGGTGGCAACAGCCGTTGCCCTTCCATGTGGTGCGACGGTTCCATCCACGTTGAAGAACTCATAAGCGAAGACAGAACATCCCACTGGAGCAACTATCACTGTTTTTTCTCTTATTTTCAATTCATCTATTACTTCTGCGACTAATCTGTGCACTATTCCGTGATGACAACCAGGACAATATGTGAACGGTTTTTTACTCAGAGCCTCTGGCATTTTGTAGGCTGCTGTGTACTGCATTTTCAACGCCTCCCCACTAAGCTCTGAAGATGGGAGAATATCTCTTCTGGTGTTGGTACAACACCTGCCATTCTGCCGTAGAATTCGATCTTGGCTTTTCCACAGGCTGCGAGCTTGACATCCTCGAGCATCTGTCCAGAACTCATTTCCACAACAAGAATTAACGACGCTCTTTCAGAGAGATTTGACAAAGCTTCATATGGGTATGGATAGAGGGATATCGGTCTGAACAGTCCGGCTTTCAATCCGCTCTCTCGCGCCATCCTCACAACACTTTTCGCAATTCTTCCGACTGTACCATGTGCGACTATTAGAATCTCGGCATCTTCTGTGAGATATTCTTCGTAGCGTACTTCCTTTGCCTCGATTTCTCTGTATTTTTTCTGAAGTTCGAGATTCATCTTTTCTAAACCATAAGGGTCTATGTTAAAGGAGGTCACCTGTCTTGGTTCTCTATCTTTTGCACCTGTCAACGCCCAGCTGCTGTTGTCATAGGTTATCTCTCGCTCTTGCAAAGCTACAGGTTCCATCATCTGACCCAAAAGACCGTCTGCGAAGATCAGAACAGGATTTCTATATCTGTCGGCGAGATCGAAGGCGAGTATTGTGAGCTCAGCCGCTTCCTGCACAGTCGAAGGTGATAAGACTATCAAATGATAATCTCCGTGTCCTCCGCCTTTTGTAGCTTGAAAGTAATCTCCCTGTGAAGGTTGAATGTCGCCCAAACCAGGACCGCCACGAACGACATTCACAAAAACAGCCGGTAGCTGTGCGCATGCCATGTAAGATACTCCTTCTTGCATCAAACTGAAGCCAGGCGAAGAAGTAGATGTCATGACTCGCCTGCCAACACTCGATGCACCATACATCATGTTCACGGCTGCTACTTCGCTTTCTGCTTGCAGAAAACTGCCTTGCACTTGCGGCAACCTACGAGCCATATACTCAGTCAGCTCGCTCTGTGGTGTGATGGGATAACCAAAGTAATTTCTACAGCCAGCGATTATTGCCGCCTCTCCAATTGCTTCGACACCTTTCATCATCACTTTTTTCATCTCATATCACCTCACAGCTTGTACAAACCTGAAAACAGTTATACAGGTGTCGGGGCACATCATGTAGCAAAAGCCACAGCCATTGCATTTTTCATCGGGGTCATACTGCTCTGCCGGATGATATCCTTTGGTGTTGAATTTCTCTGAGAACCTTAGGATCTTCTGCGGACAGACGTTTATACACAGTCCGCAACCTTTACACCTTTCACTGTCTATCTCTACGTAGGCTCTTCTCATAAAAGTTCCTCCTTATTCTTGACAAAACGCTCTATTCGAAAGACTTCATACTTGCCTTCGTAAGGTATCGAGTTGGCAATTGCTGTAAAGAGGATTGGCTTTTTCAATATCTCTGCAGCTCTCTGAACGATCTTTTCTCCTTCCTCAACTATTTGGGAATCTGTTTTGCTACCAAGGTTTGTATTGTTGACAAGAAAGTCTATCTTGGTCTTGCTACGGTTTTCAAGGTTTCTCGCTAACTGAACAATCTCTTCACTCGTTTGACTGAATGGTCTTTTCGTGTTCACAACAAGATATACTTCAGTGTCTCTAAGATGCTCTTTAAGGTATCCCAGTACAACTATGCCTCGTTCATCGCCTCCAACATCTAAGACGACTCTGTATTCTGGGTTGTCAAGGTAACCAGCCACAGAGGCACTCAAAACCGGCAGATCGGCGTTCAATATCCTTTCAGGTGGAGTGATCAACACTATGTCATAATTTTCAAGGATCTTCCGAAAATCCCTTGATCTGAAGTACGGCGATACTATATCGACATCTGCTAAGGCAACTTTTGCAAAGTCCTTTCTCAGCTTTATGGCGTAATTGATAGCCAACTCTGTTTTTCCACTTCCATACAATCCTACAAAGACGTAATTCTTTGCCATCTTTCTGCCTCTTCGTGATAGATCTTTGGTTTCTCTTGCCCTCTTAGAACCCTCAATACACCGAGTGCAAGTGCTTTTTCTTCATCACCACCAGGGTACACCAAGACTGGTGCGATGAAAAAGATGTACTCTTTGAGCCACTTCACCATGTACTTCTCATCGTAAGCCAGTCCTCCTGTGAGAACTATGGCATCAACTTCACCCTTCATAGCGGCAGCCATCTTTCCGATCCACTTTGCGATTTGATAAGCCATTGCTCTGTAAACAAGCTCAGCCTGCCGGTCGTTCTGATCAATTCGTTTTTGAACCTCTAAGGCGCTGTTTGTTCCAAGATAGCCTACTAAACCGCCATTACCCTTTATCCTCTTGAGAATCCATTCCTTAGAATACTTACCAGAGAAACACAGATCTATGAGTTGTGTCAAGGGCAAGGTACCGCTTCTTTCGGGTGTGAAAGGTCCATCTCCATCCAGGGCGTTGTTGACATCGACAACCTTTCCCTTCACGTGAGCACCGATCGATATTCCTCCACCCATATGGACAACTATGAGATTGGCTTCTTCGTAGTTTTTTCCGATTTCTGAGGCAGCTCTCCTCGCCACTGCCTTTTGGTTGAGTGCGTGAAAGATCGATCTTCTCAGAAACTCTGGGTGACCTGAAATCCTTGCCAGATCAGTCATCTCATCGACAACAACAGGATCAACTATGTACGCTTTTGTTCCAGCATTCAAAGCAAGCTCATGGGCAAGTACTGCTCCCAAATTTGAGGCGTGTTCACCTTGTTTTGCATATCTAAGCTCTTCGATCATCGTTTCATCCACTTCATAGGTACCACCTGGTATCGGTCTTAGTAATCCACCTCTTCCAACTATGGCTGAGAAGTCTTCAATCTTATACCCACTTTCTTCTAAGAACTTGAGAATCGCCGATTTTCGGAATTCGTATTGATCAAAGATGTGTTCAAACGGGGCGAGTTCCTCGGTACTGTGGCGCAAGGTTTGTGAGAGGACCATTTTCTCATCCTCGAACACAGCTATTTTTGTCGATGTAGAACCTGGATTGATGACCAAGATCTTGTACAACTCTCTCATCCTCTCAAGCAAGAATTGCCGCAAGGGCTATCGAATACAATTTCGTTTCGTCTGAATCTGCCCTCGAAGTTAAGACTATCGGCAACTTGGCACCAAGGATCACAGAGGCAACCTTTGCATTCGCAAGAAAGACCATCGCTTTGTAGAAGACATTCCCCGCTTCTATGTCTGGCATTATGAGGACATCTGCATCACCGGCAATAGGACTCTCTATGTTCTTGTGTCTTGCTGCTTCAAGTGATATCGCGTTGTCGAGTGCAAATGGACCATCGATAATGCAGTTCTTTATTTGACCTCTGTCGTTCATCTTGCTCAAAACTGCGGCGTCGATCGTCGCAGGCATCTTGGCACTTGGAACCTCTACCGCACCTATGATAGCAACCTTGGGTTTTTCAACGGCAAGTTCTTTCATCACTCGCACAGTGGCATTTATCATGTCTATCTTTTGTTCGAAAGTTGGAGCGATTATCATGCCAGCATCACTGATTGCAAGCAGTTTGTGATAAGATGGTATATCAAAAACACTCACCATCGTGATCGTCGAACCAGTTCTCAGACCATACTCTTCTTGAAGAACTATCTTCATCAAATCCCCAGTTCTAACAGAACCTTTCATCAGTATACCGCCGTCTTTTGAAGCAATCTCGACAGCTTTCGCGGCAGCTTTTTCTTTCTCGGTATCGACTATTTGACAATCTGCTAAGTCGATCTTTGTCTGCTCGGAAATCCTTCTTATCTCTTTTTCTGGACCAACCAAAACAGGTGAGATGATTTCATATTTCATCGCCAAAGCCACGGCACTCAGAACAACATCGTCATCTGCCGCTGCAACGATCAATCTCTTTTTTGTGCCTTTTGCTCTCTCGATCAAAGAACTCAGTCTACTCACTATGCACCACCCCAGATTTTGAGATTTTCTTCTTTCCTCAAAACTCTGAGTGCACCCAGCGCAAGTGCCTCCATTTCGTGTTCACCAGCCATGACGAAAATTGGTGCAAACCTGTATATGTACGCTTTTATCCTGTCAACAAAATCTTTGCTGTGAGCCATTCCACCGGTGAGCACTATTGCGTCAACTGAACCACACAATATTGCACACATACCCCCAATTTCCTTTGCGATTTGGTAAGCCATTGCTTCTACTACCAAATTCGCCTTTTTGTCTGTTTTTGCCTTCATGAGAGCCTCTCTCAGATCATTGGTTCCAAGATAAGCAACCAGTCCACCTTTTCCTATGAATTTTTTCTTGAGCTCTTCTCTGGTGTATTTACCAGAAAAGCACATTCTTGCAACATCACCGACTGGCAACTCACCGGTTCTCTCGGGGCTGAAAGGTCCCTCATCGTTGGCGTTGTTGACATCTATGATCTTGCCCTTTCTTATTGCTGCCACCGAAATACCGCCACCCAGATGAACTGCAACCAAGTTGAGTTCTTCATAATTCTTGTTGAGTTCATGTGAAACTTTCCTGCAGACTGCTCTTATGTTCAATGCATGTAGCAGACTTTTTCTCTCTATCTCTGGTATTCCAGAGAATCGAGCCTCTGGTATCATTTCATCCACTGAAACGGGATCTGTTATGTAGACAGGAATCGTTCCATTGGCAAGCTCATATCCGATAATCGCCGCGAGGTTTGAAACGTGCTTGACTGGCGAGAGATATTTCAGGTAATGGACCATCCTTTCATCGACAAGGTATGTTCCACTCTCGAGTGGCGGGAGTATGCCTCCGCGAGCGGCTATTGCGTGAAAATCTGTGATCTTGTAGCCGCTCTTCTCGATTGCTTCGATTATGTTTCCCTTTCTGAAACTCAGTTGATCCATTAACTGTGGGTATTTCTCCAAATCTGAAATTTTATGTTCAACTTTTTCTGAGAATACACATCTTTCGTCTTCGTACACGGCTATTTTCGTTGAAGTTGATCCAGGATTTATCACCAAGATCCTGTGCACAACATTACAACCCCTTTGAAGCTCTGTATTTCTCAAAGGCGTCTCTCAGTCTTTCGACACCTTCGTAGATCTTTTCTATTGGTGGAAGACAAAAAGACATTCTCATTGAGGAGGAAGGTTGATCGTTTGGTCTGAAGGCTTCGCCTGGTATATAGAAGACCTTGTTTTTCTCGGCAAATTCGAACATTTCCATCGTGTTATAAAGCTCTGGCAGTGTAAACCAAATGAACAGTCCTCCATCAGGGTTTGTCCATTTAGCGCCTTTGATATCACCAAAGTTCTTTTCTAATGCCTTGATCATTGCCTCTTTCTTCTGTCTGTACAGCTCGATAGAGGGCTTTATCTGTTGCAATACATCGTACCTTTCAAGGTATCTCGCAGCCAATCTCATGGTCAGAGATGGGCTACAAAGATCTGTTCCTTGCTTCGCAAGTACCAACTTTCGAATTATCGGTTTGTCTGCGACTACAATTCCAATCCTCAATCCTGGACACAAGATTTTGCTAAAGGTGTTCAAAAGTATTACCCTCTCAATACCTCCAAGTTTCATTATCGATGGCAGATGTTCGCCTTCGAATCTCAAAACACCGTATGGGTCATCTTCAACGATCATAAGGTCATACCTTTGGGCGATTTCAAGGAGAGCTTTTCTTTTTTCAACACTGGTTGTGATTCCTGAAGGATTTTGGAAATTGGAAACGATGTATATGAACTTCAGATTTCTTATCTGACCTGACTCTTCGAGCTCTTCGATTCTCTGCTGAACCATTTGCATATCTGGTCCATCTTCTTCGAAGTTAACGACGACAAACTGTGGTTCTCTCATTCGATATGCACTCAAAGCTCCAAGATACTCTGGATCGCCAACCATTACATAGTCACCTGGATCGATCAAAACCTTTCCGACCAACTCAAGCGCCTGTTGTGACCCCACCGTTATCAAGATATTTTCAGCAGACAAACCGTGCAGTCCATAGATCTTCTCGAGCAAAAGGAGTATCTGTTTTACCAACTCTGGGTCACCTTCTGTAACTGAGTACTGAAGTGTATATTTGTATTCCTTTTCGACAATCTCTGCCGCAATCTGCGATAGTTCTTGCCTTGGGAAGGTATCTGGATCTGGGGTACCACCACCAAAGGAAATCGCACCGGGTACATTTGCGTACTTGAGAAGCTCTCTGATCATAGATGATTTCAATCTTCCAGCCAGCTTTGAAAAATGATACTGCTTCCCGTTCACGAGATCACCCCATTCCTTCTATATCAAAATCGTGCCAAGACAATTCGAAACACAAAAACTTCTCAAATAAAGGCATTTCACCTTTTGCAAATAATTGCATATTGCAAAGAGTTGCGTGCAATATTTTGCTCAACACAACCCTTCTGCTGATGATATCGAACATGCTACACTAAGGTTGAAAAGTACACTAAGGAGGTGTTCACATGTTGTTGAAGAAGAATTACATTATGGCTCCTGGACCAACACCTGTACCGATCGATATTCTGCTCGCTGGCGCAAAAGAGACGATTCATCATCGAACACCGCAGTTTCTGGACATTATAGAAAAGACTCTCGACGAGACAAGATATTTCTTTCAAACTTCGAACAGAGTATATGTTTTCGTCTCATCGGGTACAGGTGCCATGGAGGCTGCCGTTACAAACCTTGTGAACCCAGGCGAAAAGGCAATAGTTGTTGTCTCAGGTAAATTTGGTGAGAGATGGAAAGAGATCTGTCAAGCTTTCGGCATTGATGTGATCGAGATTGCCTTAGAAT
The DNA here is from genome assembly GCF_051235805.1 of Pseudothermotoga sp. U03pept. Lineage (NCBI taxonomy): Bacteria > Thermotogati > Thermotogota > Thermotogae > Thermotogales > Thermotogaceae > Pseudothermotoga > Pseudothermotoga sp. U03pept. The sequence goes on from NZ_JBPNXV010000001.1 coordinate 555,492, forward strand.
GGGGCGAAGCCGTTACTCCAGAGCAAATAGAAAACGCCATGAAGATGCACCCAGATGCGAAGGTGATCTTTACAACCCACAGTGAAACATCGACAGGAACGGTTATCGATCTGAAGGCAATAGCAGAACTAACGAGAAACACCGACCGCATTCTTGTAACCGACGAAGTGAGTGGTTTACTCGCTGAACCGCTGAAGATGGACGAATGGGGTGTCGATGTAGTCGTAAGTGGTTCACAAAAGGGTATTATGATGCCACCAGGGCTGGGTTTCATAACCCTCAGCAAGAAAGCCTGGGAATTGGTCGAGAAAAACAGATGTCCAAAATACTACTACGATCTGAGGTATTACGATGAGAATTACCCAGACAACCCTTGGACACCCGCAGTGAATATGATATACATGCTCAATCAGAGCGTGAAGATGCTCAAAGAAGAAGGCATAGAAAACGTCTGGAACAGGCACAGAGTTCTTGGAGAAGCTACAAGAAGCGCAGTGAAGGCGCTTGGACTTGAGCTGTTCTCGAAAAGACCCGGAAATGTCTGCACCGCCGTGAAAGTACCAGACGGGATAGATGGAAAGAAGATCACAAAGATTATGCGCGACAAATACGGTATAACGATTGCGGGTGGTCAGGGGCATATTTCAAACAAGATTTTCAGAATAGCACATCTTGGATATGTCTCTTTGTTCGACACAATAGCGGCAATTTCTGGCTTGGAATTCACTCTACACGAGCTCGGTTATCCTGTAAAGTTTGGCGAGGGTGTGAGAGCCGCAATGGAAACCTTCAATCGTGAGGGGGTTGCCGGATGATAAGAGTTCATGTGAATGATCCATTGGATCAAGAGGCTTTTAATCTTTTAAAGTCGAAAAGTCAGCTTGACCTTTCCAGCGAGCATCTTGAGAAGGACAAACTGACGACCTTAATGCCGCAGATAGAAGTTCTCATAGTCAGGAGTGCAACGAAGGTCACAAGGGAGTTGATCGAAGAAGGGAAAAAGCTAAAGATCATAGGACGTGCCGGTGTTGGTCTTGACAACATCGACGTTGCGGCAGCAAAGGAGAAAGGCATAAAGGTTCTCAACACACCTGGCGCGAGTGCAATCTCTGTTGCCGAGCTCACATTTGGTCTTATGCTAAGTGCAGCAAGGCACATCGCAAGAGGCACGATCGATTTGAAAAATGGCTTGTGGTCCAAGAAAGAGCTCGAGGGCTTTGAACTGTTCGGAAAAACACTTGGCGTAATAGGTCTTGGTATGATAGGCAAAGAGGTGGCAAAAAGAGCCATAGCCTTTGGTATGACTGTGGTAGCCTATGATCCATTGGTCTCAAGTTTTGAAGGTGTGAAGATGGTGAATCTTGATGAGCTGTACACTGTTTCTGATTTCATAACCCTGCATGTGCCGTTGACGGAAAATACCAAACACATGATAAATACACAAAGCATCGCAAAGATGAAAAATGGTGTGATCATAGTAAATGCATCCCGTGGTGGAGTTATAGACGAAGAGGCTCTCTACAACGCGCTTGTGAACAAGAAAGTGGCAGCGGCAGCCTTGGATGTCTTTGAAGTTGAACCACCTTTTGATGATCTACGGAAAAAACTTCTACAACTACCCAATGTGGTTGCTACACCCCATATAGGTGCTTCAACTTTCGAAGCACAACAGAAAGTTGGCAGAGAGCTCGTTGAAAGAATCTTCAAAGAGCTTGGAATCTAAAAAGGCGGCTGAAAGCCGCCTTCTTTTAGATTACCACGATACGCTGTCCCTTAGTTACTGCCTGGTTCAAACCATCTTCGAGTCTCAAGATCAAGTCGGAAGAATCGATTATCTGTGGCGTGATCTGACAGACTGCAGAGATGACTTCAGGAGAGCTTGTGAGTTTTGGTATCTTAACTCTATTCATATGCCTGTGCAGTCTGCTCACAAAAACTCTTGCTCCTTCTGCCGAAGTATAAGGTAGGACAGCTATCAAAGTAACCTTGTCATAGAGAAGAACTTTGTCGGAAGTTCTTGTCAGCCTTGCAGAGCTGTTATAAAGGGCTCTGATGACATACTCATTCTCCTGATAAACTCTCACCATGGCGACAGAGAGTGGTATGTTGTATCTTTGAGATCTGTATATCTCCTCATCGAGAAAGGTTTCCACGTTACAATGCGTGAGTGCATAGCAGTGAAGAAGTCTGAACTTCATCAGATAATAATCGAGTGACTGTCCTGGAAGCAAGACATCGATGACTTGGCTCAGATCCTGTGGTATATCATCACTCACGAGTACAGAATCGAGTAAAGGATGTACCCTGTCACCTACAAAAAGATCTGCGTCCTTTTCATCTGCAACGGCTAACCCACAGCACATGCCAACAGCTTGTAAGACCCTCTCCTTGGTTTGCCCATCGGAAAGATCAACATACACTCGCATACTTCACGCCCACCATTCTGAGAAAGTATTGGTGAATCCTCAGATCTTCTCCAAGCTCTGGATGGAACGAACCTGCGAGTAGGTTATCCTGCTGCACGAGAACAGGTGATCCATCGTAGGTCGCAAGTATCTGCACATCTTTCCCACACTCAACGATCTTGGGAGCTCGGATGAAGATCGCCTTGAAGGTTCCACCGATTGCCGGGATGTCCAAAGCTGCTTCGAAACTTTCGACCTGTCTTCCATAAGCATTTCTTTCTACTGTGATGTCCATCAAACTGAAAGAGTACTGGGTTGGATAGTTTGCTATCTTCTTCGCCAACAAGATCATCCCTGCACATGTGCCATAAACAGGCATACCCTCTGAAACTCTCTTCTTCAATTCGTCGGCAATGCCGGTCATTCGCGCAAGTCTTCCGATCGTTGTAGATTCCCCACCAGGTATTATCAAACCTTTGACTTTTCTGAGATCTTCTACGGTCTTGACCACAATCGCTTCAACCTGAAGTTTCTGCAAAGCCCAGAGGTGCTCTCTGAAATCTCCCTGCAATCCTAAGACTCCGACGATCAATTTTACCATCCTCTCTCTTGCATTCGAACTTCCAGTTCTTCGACCTCAAGGCCGGGCATGGGCTCGCCTATGTCTTCAGAAACCTTCAACAGCATCTCTGGATCATTCCAGTATGTCACTGCCATCACTATTGCTCGAGCCATCTTGGCTGGATCTTTGGATTTGAATATTCCAGATCCAACGAAGACACCGTCTGCACCGAGCGTCATCATCAATGCTGCGTCTGCCGGTGTGGCAACTCCACCCGCTGCGAAGTTCACAACAGGCAACCTGCCAAGTCTCTTGACTTCTCTGACTAATTCTACAGGTGCGCCTATTTCTTTTGCATACGCGACCAACTCGTCATCGAGCATTGTTGTGACCTTTCTTATATCGTCCATGACTCTTCTCATGTGCTTAACTGCTTCTACGACATTGCCCGTTCCGGCTTCACCTTTTGTTCTGATCATCGCCGCGCCTTCTGCGATTCTCCTCAGAGCCTCTCCAAGATCCCTTGCTCCACAGACGAATGGTACCTTGAATTCGTGTTTGTTGATATGGAATCTATCATCTGCTGGAGTGAGTACCTCAGACTCGTCTATGAAATCAACACCAAGCGCTTCAAGGATTCTTGCCTCTGTGATATGTCCAATTCTGACCTTTGCCATCACAGGTATTGAGACCGCTTGCATTATTTCTTTTATCTTTGAAATACTCGCCATGCGTGCTACTCCACCGGCTTTTCTTATGTCTGCCGGGACACGCTCGAGTGCCATGACAGCAACGGCACCGGCTTCTTCCGCGATCTTTGCCTGCTCTGCTGTTGTTACATCCATTATCACGCCACCTTTGAACATGTCCGCAAAACCTGTTTTGACTGACCACGTACCTTTTTCTATCATCTTTCACACCTCCTCCCAATATCTCTTTGGAACTACTTCAAGCCTTGAAAGATCTCTCTTTGACCTGCCGACTTTCGCACACGGTTTGCCGTTAACCTCCACTATGTCGGCAGTTATGTCCACTTTATGTCTCAACAACTTTGAACCAACTGCATAAACGTCAACCGGTACCTGCAATTTCTCAAACAAAACAATTCTGTCGGCATCAAATCCACCAGAGACGACAATCTTGAGATTTTTCAACCCCACTTTGTCAAACTCCTGACGTGCTCTCCAGACTAATTCTGGACACACACCTAAGGATGACTCATCTCTTGGAACCACAGAAACGTCCCTGAGGCTTCCAGAAGTATCGAAACGAACACCCCAGATCTTTCCCTTGCCCTCTCCTATTATGGGTGATGGATCTGTTACACCCAATGTGAACGGTTTTTTCATTTGTTGTTCGTAGAAAGCCTTGACTACCTTGAATGTAGTTCCAATCACATCGTTGTCCCAGTCGACCAAGATTATGCGATTCACATTTCCCGGCATATGTCTGTCAAAAGCAAGTGCGGCATTCTCCGTACTCCCCTCATAAGCTGCTATCAGCGCGTGCGGCATCGTTCCCATCGATTCTGCTCCCCAGTAATCGGCGTTGGCATCTGTGGAAACACCGAATGCACCAGCTCGTAGAGCAGCGTAGCCATCAGTGGTTTGCACCCAGTAGTGATCGAATCTGGCGCTGAAATACAAAACAGGTTTACCATTTGCTGCTTGAACAACATTCTTTACAGCTGTCGCAGTACTTGTCGCACGTGCTATGACTCCTAAGAGGATTGTTTCAAGATAACCAAAGTATGTTGGGTCACCCTCTATTGTCATTATAGGCTCCCATTCTTCTGCTTCTTCACCGTCATAGAGGGCCTTTATCTGTATGTCTTCCCATTTGTCAACCCACAAGTCGTTCAACTTCATCCTCAAGTCCCATTTTTTTCTGGTGTACTCCAAAACGAGATCTGTTTTCATATCGACCGATGCTGCTTGTATTGCCTTGTCTAACATCAAAGTTTCTCTGAAAATCTCTTTCGCCTTCTCTTCATCTCTATAATAACCGCTCGCAAACTTCAATATCGCGAGCGCTTCATCTATTCCAACAACAACACAGTCTTTTCTTGGAAAGAATTGGTACAAGACATGTGGATGTTTTCCATCTTTCTTGAGTACTTCGACATATCTTGTGAAATAAATGTCAGAGTAGTAATTGTTTCTAATTCGATCTATCGGAACTTTGAAGACTTTCGGGTCAAGTCTTTTTTTTCGCATTACACCACCTCAACATTGAGGACCTCTTTCATCATTCTGATGGCACATCTGTGTAGTTCGTCGTCATAAGAGGCGACAGCCTTTTGATGCAATTTCACTGGTATTTGCCTGTTTCTCAGCTCTTCTGCTGTGAATAGAACGCATATATGTGTGACAACTCCACATAGATCTACTTCGTCTATAGGGTGTTCTTTGAGTATCTCATCAAAGTTCGTACCATAAAAAGCACTATATCGAGTCTTGTGAATCTTTATGTGTTTCTCGTAGTACTTGAGTTCGTTCATCAACGGCTCGACGATTTTTGCTCCTTCAGTGTTTTTCACACAGTGCCTCTGCCATATCTTGAACTCTGCATCGTCAGGTTCATGCCAATCTTGTGTTGTTATGATCAGTTCAGAACGCTTTTTCGCCTCTTTTACCAATTCAACCACGGGCGCAATTACTTCCTCTGCGCCCGTGAAATAAAGAGCACCACCTGGTTTAACAAAGTCGTTTTGCATGTCTATTACTACAAGCGCACGCATCTTTTTGACCCCAGCTTACGCGCGCATTATCTTATTGGCTTATCCTTTGTCGCTTGCTCAAGTGCCAGCAGTCTTTCCCATCTTCTGTCTACATATTGCTGAATCTCGTTGATTATTTCTTCGGCGTCTGGTCTTTGCAGAACAAGCCTAAATCTCTCTTGACTCTTGATGAATTCAGAGACTGGTTTGAAGGTACTCGGTTTTCTCGTGACTCTATAGACTCCACGCTCTACTTCGTAAAGTGGCCAGTACTTTGTCTGAATTGCGAGTTTCGTTATGTCGATCGTTTGATCTTCTGGCACCCTCCAATATCTAACACAGGGGCTGAGAGTGGCAATGAAGGAAGGTCCTTCAAAGGCAAGGGCTTTCTCAATCTTGTTTGTGAGGTCCATGGGTTCACCGATAGTTGCAGTTGCCGCATAAACATATTCATGTCCCGCAACTATCTCGACGATGTTTTTCTTGAGCTGCATTTTACCAGGTATCTTTTTTCCAACAGGAGCCGTTGTGGTCTCTGCACCTGGAGGTGTTGAGCCAGATCTTTGGTTTCCTGTGTTCATGTAACCCTCGTTGTCGTAGAGTATGTAAATGAATTTATGACCTCTTTCTATAGCACCAGAAAGCGATTGAAGACCTATATCGTATGTGCCACCATCTCCACCGAACGCAAAGAAGGCGTATTTCTTGTCAGATGACAACTTTCCCATTTTTTTCAGGGCTCTGTAGGCTGTCTCAACACCACTCATAGTTGCCGCAACATTTTCAAAAGCGTTGTGTATATAAGGAACACTCCAAGAGGTGTATGGATAAATCGTTGAAGAAACTTCCATACAACCAGTTGCAAATCCTATCACAGGTTCATACCCAAGGGCTTTTGCAGTCATCAGGGCTATCTTCACGGTTATCGGTGCACCACATCCAGGACACATTCTATGTCCTTGAGTTAAACCTGTTTCTTTATTGGTAAAGACTTCCGCAAGTTTCTTCATCGTCAACGGCATTTATTTGCACCTCCTCATTCTCTCAGGCCAAGATACAATTCCTGGTCTGCAACAAGTTCGTGCTTCATTGCCTTTTCAAATGCAAATCTCACCAGTTCTGGATTGATGTCTCTACCTCCAAGTCCGTAGACAAAGGATCCAAGAAGAGGTCTTGATGCGGCTTCATACAAGGCTGACTTGATCGTCTCATAAAGAGGAGCTTCGGCACCAAAGGAAGCCGACCTGTCTAAGACAACGACTGCTTTTCTGCCAGTCAAATAACGCTGAATTTCTGTTTTCGGGAAAGGTCTGAACATCCATATCTTGAGCAAGCCAACCTTCTTACCCTCTTCTCTGAGTTGGTCGACCACATATTTTATGGTTCCGTTCGTTGAACCGAGTGCAACCATCACATATTGTGCGTCATCCATTTTATACGGTTCGACAAAGTCGTACTTTCTACCACTTATCTTGTAAAATTCTTCGGCAATTGCTGGGAAAACCTTCATTACGTTTTTCATGGCTTCGATCTGCTGCCTTTTGTGTTCAAAGTAGTAATCATACAGATCAAGGGGGCCATACGTAACAGGATGATCGGTGTCAAGCAATGGATACAGTGGTTTAAGTTGGCCCACGAACTCTTTCACAGCGTCGTCTGGCAAGAGCTCAACAGGTTCCACACCGTGGGAGATTATGAAACCATCTTGGTTAACCATCACAGGAAGTCTGACCTGCTCGTGCTCGGCGAGTCTGACAGCCATAATCGTTAAATCATAAACCTCTTGAGAGTCTTCACAAAACAACTGTATCCACCCAGAGTCTCTCTCTGCCATAGTATCGCTGTGATCACAGTGAATGTTTATTGGTCCACTGAGAGCCCTGTTGACAACGGGCATTACCACAGGCAATCTGAGTGACGCCGCTATGTAAACAATTTCGTGCATCAGAGCAAGACCATTTGCACTCGTTGCAGTCATCGCTCTTGCCCCTGCTGCTGCAGCACCAACGACCGCGCTCATCGCACTGTGTTCACTCTCAACAGGAATCATCTCTGTTCTGACTACACCGTCGGCAACGTATTTTGCAAAATACTCAACGATCGGTGTCTGCGGCGTGATAGGATAAGCTGCTACAACATCTGGCTCGATCTGCTTCATTGCATAGGCAGCCGCTTGTGCTCCAGTAATCGCTTCTTTATGCGTCTTGATCATGCTCATTCCTCCTTGTGTGCGAATTCGGTCTCAGGTCTCATTTCTATGGCTTTCTTTGGACAGACATTCGCACAGATGCCGCAACCTTTACAATAGAAATAATCAATACCTTTCATTATCGAGTTCTCTTGAATAATCGCTTGATCTGGGCAGTAGAACCAACACATCATACAGTCTATGCATTTGGATCTATCGTAAATTGGTCTTTTGACGCGCCAATCACCGGTTCTGTACTTTCGTGCAGTACCTGGTTCAGTTATGACTCCACCAATTGGAATCTCGTGCCATTTCTTGAGTTCAGCCACTGCAGCTCACCTCCTCATAACCACGCTTCAATGCTTTGACGTTGGCTTGAAGCATTTCAGCTGACAGCTTCTTTTCAAACATTCCACGAATTTTCTGCTCAGCTGCCTCGAGTGTGATCAAACCTGTAACTTTCGCAATCGTTCCAAGTATGACAGTATTAGGTATTCCTCTCTTGATCTCTTCAAGTGCTATATCGGTAGCTTTTATGGTACAGATCTTACCCTTGAATCCTGTTTTCTTTCTAACGTAGTCAACAGGATGTGTTGTGTTGACAATCAGTATCCCATCATCTTGAAGTCCATCGACGATAGAAGGTGAAAGAAGAGTATCATCAATTACCACTACAACATTCGGTTTTTCAACCGAAGAATGAATCGTGATCTTTTCATCACTGATTCTGTTAAAGGCTCTCATTGGAGCACCAGATCTCTCAGCACCGTACTCTGGGAAGGCTTGGGCATATTTACCCATGTCTAAGATTGCTTCTGCAAGCAACTGTGAAGCGCTCTTTGCGCCTTGGCCTGCTCTGGAGTGCCACCTGATTTCATAGTATTTGACGGGCACTGTATCCCTCCTCTCAAAATTTTGAGAAAACACTATAATTCTTCGTCCGAATAGATCCTGTAATCGATCCAAGGGAAAATAGCATCCATTTGCTCGATTCTGCTCAGATATCCCTCATCTATATTATTGCTCAAAAACTGATTTTCGAGATCTAAAAACCTTTTCACATGCGTTTTGATTCTGTTAACAGCGTACTCAACACTCGTTCCCGTCGTTAGTATGAAAGCCCAGTCGCTTGATTGCAAAAGCAATAACTCCCGTAGTATCTGATTCAGTGTTCTTATCTTCAGAGAATCTGTTTCATCCTTGAACTGTTTGGCAAGCTTTGTCATGCGATCGTGCAATTCGTTCATGTGAGGGTATATCCAGTCGGTCTTCCCATTTAGCCATGTTTCGTTGTATCCTCCAGCACCCCATGATGAACAAGTGGGTGTAAGCACCTGAAATGCATCGAATTTTTCCAAAGTCTCTAACGCCGTTGCAACTTTCAAGCCTTTCGTTTTTGCAGCTTCTCTGAAGAAATACTCTATGAACTCAGGACCTTCAAACCACCAATGACCGAACAACTCGGTGTCAAACGGAGCCACGATTACCGGTGGTTGTTCAAAGAGTTCATACAGTTTCTGTATTTGAAGAACCTTCCTTCTGAGAAAATCTCTTGCGTGTTCTTTTGCTGCGTTCAGAGCATCTTCACGATTGTAGAGTTGTTTTTCACCCAGCGGGGTCTCCTTTGAGGTTATTTTGTGGTACTTTATACCTGTGTTGACTCTCACGCCGCTTGGGTCCATGTACTCTCTTACATACTCAAAATCTCTGTCAAAGGCTACGTCTCTGTAAAATTCTCTGTATCTGTAATCCCCTGGATAGCCAGTTGAAGCACTCCAGACCTGCTCACTCGACTCTGGATCTCTTGCGAAGGCAAAGACTCCTGATGGTGTCATCACAGGTCTGTACACACCGTATTTTGGCTTCTCATCTCCATACCAAAGGGCATGAGAGTCAACAAAAAAGAACTGCAAACCATGCTTGTTAAGCAGATTTTCAACACCTGGATAGTATCCACATTCAGCAAGCCAAATACCCCTTGGTGCGAAACCAAGTCTTTCTTGAAATGCCCTTACCCCTATTGCAATCTGCGCCTTGACTGCATTCGGTTGATGCTGCATCAATGGCAGAAATGCATGAGTTGCATTACACGTGATGAGTTCTAAATGCCCTTCTTGAGCATGCTTCTTGAATCCATTCACAAGGTCACAGTCGACATTCATGTAGTACTCAAGAACCTCTGAAAACCTGTTCTTGTAGAAGATCGCCAACTGCCGTTCTTGTTCGCTCTTTGTATGAGATATTTCTTTATCACACAGTTCGAGTAATTTTTTCATGTGCGCGATGAATTTCTCCGTAAGCCCGTTGGTTTTCATCATCTCGAGCAGTGGTGGAGTTATAGAGATAGTGACTTTGAAAGGCACCGAATCTTTTGCCAATCTGTCGAAAACCATCAACAATGGAATGTAGCTTTCGATTATCGCTTCAAAGTACCATCTTTCCTCGAGAAAGGTATCATGTTCTGGATGATGAACATAAGGAAGATGTGAATGAAGGACCAAACAGAAATATCCCATCATCGTCGCTCACCACCCGAAGCAGCTTGTGTGGGGCTGAAGATGTTGATGCGTTCGATCTGTTGTATCAACGTTTCACCCAAGGTCACGACCTGCTTCTTGCCTTTGATTATCCATCTCTGCCTGCTCGTTGTAGCAGGAGAATCAGAAGGTGTTCTACACAGGTTTGACCTCAAAACTGGTATGAAAGTCTCATCTGTCTTGTAACCTATCTCGGCTATGTAATCGGCGTTTGCACATGGAACATGAAAGTAGTAGTTTCGGCAGTTGCCAAGATCAACGCCTGCTTCAAAGATTCTGTGGGCATTTGTGCCATTAAAGACGATGTAGGTCACGTCGTACAATCTCACCACAACATTACCAGTTTCAGAGAGTTTTCTTCTCGTTTCATTGGATAAATCCCAGCTCAGATGAACCAAATGTGGATTGACTGCAAGAAGCATCAAACGATCTGATCCATACGAACTCGGAAGATCCTCAATTTTTTCTGCAGCCGGGCTTTGAACATTCTGAACGGGTTCTTGTAACTGTAGAGCGTAATCTTTGAGCATTCTGTAGACTTCGTTTTTCTTCATTCTTTTCTTGATCTTCAAACCGAGTTTCTTGGCGAGAGCTTTGACTTCTTGAATGGTGGGTTGGCTTTCGAGAAAGTTCAACAATTCCTGGCGCTTCATCTTCTGCGCCTCCCCTTTGCAAAATATTCACACTGTATTCTACCATGTTCTGAAAATGTTGTAAATAGATGAGAATAAGAAAAAAAGGGACCTTTTTCGGGTCCCTTGGTAACTATTCTTAAATGTTGGCTAAATTTCAGGATCTTTTCCTACAAATCAGTACCCCTGATCCTTGCCAACTCCTTCAAAAGCCTTGTTTCTTCAGAAGAGACATTCTCTGGTATCTTCACATTCACTGTGACATAGAGATCGCCACGCCTCTGCGTTCTAAGCGATGGTGCTCCTTCACCTTTGAGGCGGAATACACTACCTGGTTGAGTCCCAGGTGGAATTCTGAGCATCGTTGTGCTACCCGTTGGTAGGTCTAATTTCACGGTAGTCCCCAAGATAGCCTGGATATAGTCTATAGATATTTCCGCATAAATATCGTCATCTTGTCTCCTGAACTTTTTGTCTGGTTTGACGTGTACTATAACGTATAGGTCTCCGTATGGTCCTTGGTTGTAACCCGCATTACCCGCACCCTCTATTCTGAGTTTTGTTCCCTCAGAAACACCGGCAGGAATATTTACAGTCATCCTGACTTTCTTCTTGATTCTTCCTGCACCACCACAGGAATGGCATTTCTCTTTGACAACCTTTCCACTACCACCACAGTTATTGCATGTTCTTGTACTAACGAAGACCCCAAAGATGCTGCGGCGTTCTTCTCTTATCACACCAGTTCCATGGCATCTTGGGCAGGTTTGATAACCACTTCCCGGTTCAACTCCGCTGCCGTTACAATGTTCACATTTTTCATACCTTTCGTACTCTATGGGAATCTGTTTTCCAACGAGAGATTCCGCAAAGCTCACCTCAACGGTGATCGATATGTCTTCACCGGCTCTGCGACGACTCTGTTGCCTTTCTTCGGTACCCCGTTCGCCGAAAAAGATATCGTAGACGTCTCTGCCAAAAAAACTCTCGAAATCTTTGAAGACGTCTTCGAAAGGATTTCCTGCACCCTGCTGTGAGAATTCCGTTTCTCCTACATAGCCAAAGCGATCATAAACGGCTTTTTTCTGAGGATCGCTGAGCACCTCGTAAGCCTCTTGGATCTCCTTGAACTTTTCTTCAGCTTCTTTCTTGTTCTCCGGGTGCAGATCAGGATGCCACTGTTTTATGAGCTTCTTATAAGCCTTCTTGATATCTTCTTGTGAAGCATCTCTCGAGACCCCAAGGATCGCATAGTAATCCTTACTCTGTCTTGGCACTCTGTTCACCTCTTGGCTTGATCGCCACCTGCACTTTTACCGGTTTAACTATCTTGTTGTGGAACTTATAACCGTTCTCGATGACCTTCAGAATGGAATACTCTTCGTGCTCAGTGGTTTCCACTCTTTCAACTGCTTCGTGCTCGAATGGATCAAATTTGTCTTTCACTTCTATTTTGAAGAAACCTTCATCGTTCAGTATCTTCCACAATTTCTTATATATTAACTCTACACCTTTGTAGAAAGTCTTATAAGAATGTGATTGTTCGACATCTTTGAAGGCTCTGTCCATGTCATCTAAGACGGGTATAAGTTTTGTGAGAAGGTATTCATTTGCGTTTTTCAGGATTTGTTCCCTCTCTCTGAGAACATCCTTTTTGTAATTCTCAAATTGAGCTTTGAGTTCTTTGGTAAAGCGAAGGAGTTCTTCTTTTTCCTGTTGTAATTTCTCCACTGTTTGTTGGTTTTCTTGAGTAACCTGCTTTTCGTTTTCGTTCACTTTCTTCCCTCCTCTCTGGTCGCTACGGTGAAATATTCAGTGAGTCGACTCACCATGTACTTCAAAGAACTAACTATATCTTCGTATTTGATCACCTTTGATGTTATGACCATGACTTTTCCCATGAGTTTTTCTTCTTTCCTGTAACCGTCGACGAAGATTGCGAGGTTTTCTAAACCTTCTACACCGTGTTCATTTCCTATCAGAATAGCTGGTATTTCCTCAGTCTTCGTAAAAACCTTTCTGAGCATGGAATCATCTGAAAAGAAGTTTGACAGTTTTCTTATCTCTTCTATGTTGAAGTTCTCTGCGTTGATCAACGTGTCAAGTCCTACTTTTACCAGATTGCTCGATGAATCTTCCTTCAAAGCACTCGCAAGATATTCTGAAAGATCCAGCAAGTATTGATCTGCCTCTGTTTCGATACTCCTATCGCCAATCGTTTCGATGGTGTAGCCTGCCAAGAGTTCGTTCATCATCTTCTCTAAAGAAAGGTAATCTATTTCACCAAAGGTTCTAAACGGTATGAATTTGACCAAACCGAGCTCTGTTATCACCGAAACAACGTTATATGTTTTGGTGATCTGGGCGATCGATATCTTGAGTATTTTGAGTTTGTCGATCGCGGGTTTTTCCAAAATGACAGCCCCTTTTGTGATGCGTGAAAGAGCTATCGCTGCACCTGTCAGAATCTTCTCCATGTCTCCAAAGGTCATTGGGTACTTCGAGTGGATTGAAGCCGAATGCTGGGTATATTCTTTTATCAAATTCAAAGTCTCATTCACGTAGAATCTGTAACCTTTGTCAGTTGGTACGCGCCCAGCCGATGTATGAGGCTGGTTGAGGTAGCCAAGGTATTCAAGTTTTCTCAAGTCGTTTCTGACAGTCGCGCTGCTGCAAGATATATCAGAAGCCTCAAGTACTCTTTCGGAACTTATGGGCTTCTTGGTCATTATGTATTCTCTCACAACACAATAGAGAATCTTTTTTTGTCTTTCGTTTATCCTCGCCTCTCGCTTCATTTATTATCACTCACCATATCCGAGTGCTAATTTTAGCATATCATGCCCCATGAAACTTGTCAAGATAAAAGGAGGGTGTTACAATAACGATGAAAAAGAGGTGATTGGTACGATGCTCGTTCAGGAATTACTCAAAGTGGTCAATGACATATCTGTCAGTTCTTTTTTGGACGGACAAAATCATTTGGAGATAACTGGTTTGACAAACAAATCCACAGAACTCAACAAAGGTGCTCTTTTTATCTGCCACAAAGGAAGCAAATTTGACTCGCACGAGATCGTACCAGAGATAGTCAAGAAAGGTGCTGCGTTTTTAGTTGTTGATCGTCCAATTCAGTTGAACTTCCCGCATGTCGTTGTGAGTGATACGAGACTTGCCGAAGCTTTTTTGGCTGCTCACTTTTATGGTTATCCCTTCAACGATCTGATCACCTTTGGTGTGACTGGAACAAATGGAAAGACAACATCAGTACATCTCTTCCACCATGTTATGAACTCTCTTGACGCTAAAGGAAGCATGTTAGGCACTGTTTTCTACGATATACTCGGTGAAAAAAGGTTTCATCATGACAACACAACTCCCAACGCTATTGAGATTCTCAGAGCCATGAGAAAGACCGTTGATAATGGCGGCACACATTTTGCAATGGAAGTCTCTTCCCACTCTCTTGCCCTCAAGAGAGTTGAATCGATTAGGTTTGACGTGGCAGCACTGACAAACATCACCCGTGATCATCTTGATTTCCACCCAACCTTTGAAGAGTATGTAAAGACAAAACTCCATATCTTCGATCTGTTGAAGGACAACGGCATCGCAGTGATGAGCGATGAATTCGAACATCTGTTGAACAAGAAAGTCAAGAGGGTAATCTACGGAATATCACCAAAAAGCGATTACAGAATCACCAACGTCGATATACAAAGGTATGGCACCAAGTTCACACTCCAATCACGTCATGGTTCCTTTGAATGTCAGATAAATATCCCGGGTCTGCACAATGCTTACAACGCAACTCTTGTCATTGCATCACTTGTGGAACTCGGTTATGACATCAAGCCTGTGATAGAAGCAGTGAAAAACTTCGAAGGAGTAGACGGAAGGTTTCAATTCATCAGAGAAGGTTCTCTGTTGGGAATAGACATAGTTGTTGATTTTGCACACAGTCCTGATGCCCTTGAAAAGACTCTCATAACGGCAAAAAAACTGACGACAGGTAGAGTCATCACAGTCTTTGGAGCAGGTGGTCAGGCAGATAAGGGTAAGAGGCCTATGATGGCTCAAGTTGTGTGCAGGTATTCAGATGTCAGCATAATAACTACCGACGATCCAAGAGGAGATGATCCTGAAGAAATTCTGATCGAGGTAGAAAAAGGTGTTCCAGTTGGTTCACCTTACCTTGTTATACCAGACAGGCGTGAGGCGATCGAAACTGCCCTGACAATTGCCAATCGCGGTGATATGGTCATAGTTGCCGGTAGAGGTCACGAGGAGTATCAGATATTCAGCGACGAGAAGAAGATTCCTTTCAAAGATGCTGACGAGATAAGGAAAATAGTTATAAGAGAATACGAAAAGGAAAAGAGGCATGTGTGAGAACCTTCTTTTTGTCACAGACTCTCGAAAGGTTGTGCCAGGATCTGTTTTTGTTGCATTAAAGGGTACAAGGACTGATGGGCATCTGTATGTACAAGAGGCGCTGAATAAGGGAGCTCTCTATGTGGTTGTACAAGAAGACGTAGATCTGCCAAAAGACAAAGTGCTCAAGGTGGGAGACACCGTTGAATTTCTTCTTTCAAAAGCCAAAGAAAAACTCCAAAGATATAAACCTTTCGTGATAGGTATCACCGGCTCCAACGGCAAAACAACTACCAAAGAGGTGATCTACACACTCATAGGAGAGGGCAGAGCCTTCCGTAATCAAGGTAATCTGAACACCGAGATCGGACTTCCCATTTCCATTCTGAACGAGTACAAAGGCGAGAACTTTGTCGTCTTTGAAATGGCGATGAACAAAGTTGGTGATATCGCACGACTTTGCGAGGTTGCAAAGCCAAAGCTGTCGATCTTGCTCAACGTTGGTTCAGCCCACAGAGGTGTAGCCGGTTCAGACGAAGCAATCATTGAAGGGAAGCTTCAGATCATTCAATTCATGGATGAAAATGGGACGGCAGTTGTACACCACGATCAAAGACTTCTTCAAAGGATTTCGAACAGATCGTTGATCACCTTTGGAAACAGACAAGGTGATTACCAGTTACTCGATTACAATTACGAGGAGCTCACAACTAAGGCTGAGTACAAAACTCCGAAGGGTGTACTCTCTTTCAACTTTCAGTCCATTTGGAATGTAGGACAACTCACAAATCTTGCCGCGGCTATCGCTACTATTGATCTCTTAGATATGACTTTGAACAGAGAACTTTTGGAGACTTTCCCATCTGTCGCTGGCAGATTCAGAGTTTTCAAGCACAAAGAAAGATACACAATCGATGATTGTTACAACGCAAGCCTTGAGTCTTTCAAAGTTGCCATCGAAACCCTGAAAAGATTGGGCAAGAGATCTTTCGCAGTGGTTGGCTCCATAAAGGAGCAAGGACAGTATTCTGTGGAAACACATAAGCAACTTGGAAAGGTCTTAGAAGAATTAGACGGTGTGATAGTCTACAACATCGATCACGAAATCGATCCAATGGAATGCTCAAAGGAACTGTTCAGGTCTGACGATCCTATAAAGATCCGTGATTTTCTCAGAAAGATTCTTGAGCCAGAAGATGCTGTTTTGTTCAAAGCTTCACGTTCTGTGGAAATGGAAAGAGTACTCAAAGTCTTCTTGGAGGATGATCTATGATCTTACTTGCAGTCGCCGATTTCTTGTGCTGTGTAATTCTCTACCCGTTTTTTATCAAGTTCTTGCGTTTTGCAAAGATCGGCCAGTTCATTCGTGAGGAAGGGCCAGACCTTCACGGCTACAAAGCAGGAACTCCCACGATGGGCGGAATTCTCTTCTTGCTCGCCGCTGCCATTTTTTCTCTTTTAGTCAAAGAAGTCATAGACGCATTTGCCTTGATCTCCTTTGGTTTTATAGGCTTTCTTGATGATTTTCTGAGCGTTAGAAGAAAAAAGTCCCTCGGACTGCGTGCTTGGCAGAAATTTACTCTTCAAATCCTATTCTCTGTCTTCATATTTCTTTGGATCGACCCAACAAAGACAAAACTCTCAATTCCCTTTACAAACACTTCAGTAGATCTTGGCTATCTTTATCCAATCTTCGCAATCTTGTTGATAACAGGCTTGAGTAACGCGGTGAATCTAACAGATGGCCTTGATGGTCTTGCCGGCAGTGTTTTTGTGGCGACAGCTCTGCCTTATTGGTTTTTGTTGAAGAGCCAAGCTGACTCACTGTTATTTGCCTTGATCTCTGTTATGACCTTTCTGTTCTTCAACATAAAACCTGCTAAGGTTTTCATGGGAGACACCGGTGCACTCGCACTCGGTGCTTTACTCGGCACTGTTGCGATCCGAACCTCAACTGAACTCATAGTCTTGCTGTTTTCTTCGATCTTCGTCGCAGAGACCGTGAGTGTGATCTTGCAAGTAAGCTCTTTCAAGTTGTTCAGAAAGAGAATTTTCAAAATGTCGCCCATTCATCACCACTTTGAATTGCTCGGCTGGAAAGAAGAAAGGATAGTGCAAATGTTCTCACTGACTAATTTGACAATTGCGCTGATAACTCTCTTGGGAGTCAAGTCGATGTGAGAGTAGTTTTATCTATTCTCCTAATCTCTAGTACCATCTTTGCTTACGGTGTGACAACTACTTATCTTGGTTCTGGGTATTCCAGAATCTCATTCAACGATGGAATGATCTGTCTTGTCAGGTTACAGCCGGCTTCAGTACTCGTTCTCACCGAAAGCGGCAAGATCGTCAGCGAGATAAGTATAGGACTGTCTTACCCAGTAAGTGCTGTACACAAAGCCGGTGTGGTTTTTGTATCTGATTATTACAAAGCCTCTGTGATGGTTTATACGATCTTTGGAAGATTACTCAAAAGGATAACCGTAGGTCCTTACCCAACGACAATTAAGATCGTCGGCACAAAGGTATATGTTTCATGTTCTGGTGACAGTTCTGTTTACAGAATCGATAGTCTTTCGCAAGAAGTGGAAGCAAAGTTCTCTTTCAAATCTGCTTCTCTGTACTTTGAAGTTTTTGGCGATCAGCTTCTCTATCTTTATTATTTCGATACCGACAAGACCTATGAGCGAACTGGCCAAAGCAGTAAGACTGTTAGAATCAATAATCTGAAGAATCCTGTTAAGTATGTTGAAAAGGATGGGCGTGGGTATTTGCTTGGTTATACAGACGGCATAATGGTTTGTTTGAAAGACGATCGCGAGATTTGGCGTGTGAATCTTTCGGATTTTGCAAGGGACATGGTCCTCACAGAGAAATACATAGTCGTGACCAGCTTGCTCGATTCTGTTGCAACCTTTGTTTCTTACGATGGCAGTGTGGTCAAGAAGGTGCAACTGCCAAACGTAACTCACAGAGTTCTCTGCGTGGACAAAAAACTTGTTTTTCTGAACCATTCACCTGGAGAGGTTTATATCGTCGATCAAGTTAGTGATTCAGTGCAGACAGTTGAAGTTGGTTCATACGCCGTTGAAATGGTTCAAACCTCAGAGTATCAGATAGCGGTGCTGTGCAGTGATTCTGGTGAACTGTATTGGATAGACCTCAGGGGAACGAGCCCCTGAAGTCTTTAAGACTTAGACACAATGTAGTCCACGACGTCTTTCACTGTGGAGATCTTCTCAAGGTCTGAATCAACGATCTTTACACCAAATTCATCCTCCACAGCCATGACCAGATCCACAAGATCGAGAGAATCAGCATTCAAATCATCTGTCAGCTTGCTTGCTTCCTTCACTTGTGATTCGCTGATTCCAAGTTTTTCAGCGATGATTTTCGTCACTTTTTCAAGCACTGCCTTTCTGTCCATATTCATACCTCCTATGTAGTAATGCTCGAAATGAATTATACAGGTCGAACTTAGTTGCGTCAAATTGATGATTTTCTTCCTTTGTGTTTATAGACTCTGCGGAAATGAACAAGCGAGAAAAATTGATCTGATGGGAATTTCCTTAAATTCGTCGGTGTGATTTATGGTCGAATCAACTTCTCAAAAGCGAGCTTTCAATGATCGATCGCATCATCAAGGCATTTTTCATGGCTTTGCCACGGTAGCAATTGTTGAAAAAGACGAATACATCCTCTGATTCTTCTATCAAATTCATTACGTCTTTTGCAAAGTCTTTCAGTTGCTGTTCTGAGTACTCGTAATTGTATCTTTCGGTAGCGCTGACAAACCATTTGTTATTTCTACCGTGGAATCTGAAGTAAGAACTTTTCGATGTTGCAACAGGTCTGTACGGAAAAAGATCTTTAATCTGCGGCTCGTCGACAGTTACCAAGCAGATCTGGTGTGATTTGAAAAATCGATAGGTGTTTTCGTTATCCCACGAGGAATGTCTCAATTCAACGGCAATTGGCTGGTCTATTTTCTTGCTCAATTTCTTGAGATACTCTATGTTTTCTTCACAATATCTAAAAGAGTATGGGAATTGGGCAAGTAACATCTTTAATCTGCCTTCGTCTATCATTGGTTGTAGAGCCATCATGGTTTTATCGATGTCTTCCTCTGGTAAAGACATGGTTTTCCAACCTTCGTGAGTGGCAGAACTCGGGAGTTTGACGGTGAAAAAGAATGTCGCAGGCGTTTTTCTGAGCATTGAGACAATTGTTTTGTAAGTGGGTAGTGTGTAATAGGTGAAGTTCAGTTCTACTGCGTTTAGGTTCAGCACGCTCGCGTAGTATTTCAACATTTGACTTTTCGGAAGATCATCTGGATAGACTGTACCGATCCAATCTGAAAAGTAATATCCACTGGTGCCTATGTACAACAAACGCAATCCCCTGAATATGTTATCATCTTTTTGGTGATATCTGTGATCAGAATAGGTGCACATATGCCAATTTCATACGGTTTTGAAAAGGTTCCACAAATGACTATTGACTCTGGTGGTAACACCTTCCAAATCTTTCCTCACAGTCCAAGAACTTGGAGGGCAACGATGCCTTCCAATAAGGTCTCACAAGAATTTCAAAATCAGATGAAGAAGTGCGATCTCCCTCTTGAGGCAGCCTTTTGCCACAGCGGTTACCTGATAAACCTCGCAAGTCCGAAAGACGATATATGGCAGAGGTCTGTTGAGCTTTTGATAGTTGAGGGTAAGATCTGCCAATTCCTTGGAATACCCTATTTGAATGTTCATCCAGGCAGTCACACAGGTGCTGGCGAAAAGGTGGGAATCGACAGAATTCTAAAGGCGATAGATAGATTCTTAGCCTCTGTGGACGGTGTCATGCTATTGCTTGAAAATGTCTCGCCCAAGGGTGGGAACATAGGTTATGAGATAGACCAGTTGGCTCAGATAATAAAGATGAGTTGTGATCCAAAGAGGATAGGCATCACCTATGACACGTGCCATGGTTTTGATGCGGGTTATGACATCACAACAAAAGATGGTGTTGAGAGATTGCTCGAGCAGATAGAGAGGGCTTTAGGTTTATGGAGGGTCAAGATGATTCATTTGAACGACACGAAAGCGCCACTTGGGAAACCTCTCGATAGGCATGAAAACATAGGCAAGGGTTTTATCGGTGACAAAGGGTTCATCAATTTCCTGAGTTTTGAACAAATACAGAAGATACCGTGGGTTTTGGAAACACCAAATGAAGAAGATCTCTACACCAAGGAGATCGCCCATGTGAAGTCATTGGTTGGGTTGATCTGAATGCTCTTAGACAGTTTTGTTCTGAAAAAACTCGTTTTGGAACTTCGCTCGATCATCGATTCGAGTTTGAGACAGATCTATCAGTTTGATAGATCTACGATCTACCTCTATTTTCAGCAGAAGGTTCTTCGCATCTCTCTTGACCCAATCTTTTCTCATATCTGTTTCACTCAGAAAGAAGATTTTTCTGATCATCATCCTTCAAACTTTGTGATGTTTTTGAGAACGAGGTTGAGAAATGCAAGACTGAAAGCTGTTGAACAAGTCGGTTTAGACAGAATACTCTGTCTTGATTTTGACAAAATCGATGAAGTTGGAGACAGACATCTCTACAAATTGTGCCTTGAGTTCTTGGGAACTCATTGTAATGCTGTTTTGACCGAAGATGGAATCATTGTTGATTCCTTCAAAGAATCTAACACCTCCTTGCGTTTGATAAAGAAGAACTTTCCTTACGAACTACCAGCCGAGAAGGTTGACCCATTTGAGATTTCATATGATTTCTTTGATCAGATCAACGAGATGCAAACCATATCACAGTTCTTGTCGAAGAAATTCTATGGCTTTTCAAAGTTGATCGTACAAGAACTCCTTAATAGGGCACAGTTGACAGACAAAGTTCTTAAAGATTTAAACCTTCAAGAGAAAAACAAACTCAAGCATGCGTTTTTCTCAATCATCAGCGATTTTGAAAAACCTTACACCTACGTGTACAGAAGCGGAGAAACTTTCACAGTGAGTGCATTACCACTCAAACATATTCTGGCAGAACCAAAGAGATTTGAAAGTCCATCAGAAGCGATTGAATATGCTTACAACCTCATGTTTTTGCGCCATACCTTAAGGCAGATGCAATCAGAACTTTTGAAAAATGTTCGTGAGCGCATGAAAAAGGAGAAAAGAACACTTGATTTACTGGAAGAAGAGTTATCTGAATGTTCAAAGGCAGACAGTTTCCTTCGTTATGGAGAGCTTTTGAAGTATGCATCTGCAGAAAGCCGCTTGGGGAATATTGCAAATGTCTTGGACTACGAAACGGGGCAACTGGTGTCTGTTCCTTTGGTCGAAGGCAAAGACATCAAAGAGAGTTCACAACATTATTTTGGCTTGTACAAGAAGTTGAAGGAAAAAAGTAGAGTGTTGCAGACGAGAGTTGAAAGTTCACGACAGTTCCTCTCTTATCTTGAACAACTCGCACACACGATAGAGTCTGCGCAAGATCTCGATACAATTGCCGAGATAAAAGAAGAAATGATTCAGCAAGGCCTGATAAAGGCGAAAAGACATCAACCACCGAAGGAAAGTGATTTCAAGAAAATAGAGTACGAAGGCTTCAAGATCCTCATCGGCAAGAACAACAAGCAGAATGAAAAGCTCGTCAGAGAATCGAACGATAAAGATCTTTGGTTGCATGTTCACGAATCTCCTGGTGCGCATGTGGTAATAAAGACTGAAGGTAAGACTGTGCCTCACAGAGTTCTTGAATGTGCTGCTGCACTTGCCGCATATCACTCTAAGGCACGTTTTTCATCAAAGGTTCCTGTTGATTACACTCTCGTCAAATACGTCCACAAACCCAAAGGCTCTCCACCAGGTTTAGTGGTCTACACAAACTATGAAACGATCTTTGTAAATCCACAACTCGTAGATTCACTCGAACAGCAAAGATCGTAGAACTATATCTCTTGTTCGATTTTCCCAAATCACAGAGCGTTAGTTACAGATCGCCAGCTCTGTACTCTCTTACACTTCGTCTCTCTTTTCACACAGTGAACAGCATCAAGAGCTCTTTGCCGCGTGTTTTTCATCGAACTTCAATATTTGTATTTAGATCTTGACAATTTCTAAAGTATAACCTAAAATATTTTTAGCCGAATAAAGGAGGTATCAAAATGTTTAATGCTCTTATGGCAAATATCGTAAAATTTTGGTTGGAATTTAAAAGGTACTACTTCAACACGATCTCAGGAGTTGCGACGCTTTTGATCTTTTTCTACTTCATGTTTTTCGGCATCAAGGCGATTGGTGGAGCGAATATCTCCTCGGGCGATACTCTTGAAGGCATGATCGTTGGCTATTTCATGTGGACGATGTTCATCTTTTCCTTTCAAGGCGTTGCATGGGGCATTATAGAAGAGGCACAACGTGGTACACTCGAACAGGTTTTCATGTCGCCAATCGCTTTTGAATACCAGATGCTCTTCAGGATGGTTAGTGACTTTATCTTCAACGTTTGGCTTGCAGTTCCTTTGATGTACTTTGTGGCATTCACAACCAAGAGGCAACTCAGCTTCGATTTGCCAACATTACTCTATCTACTCATTGTCGGTACTATCTCGGCTTTGGGGGTTGGTATGGTTTTGGGTGGCATAGCGTTGGTTTTCAAGAGAATCTCTTCATTCATACAGATAGTCACATTTGGATCACTTGCCTTCACGATGTTTGATAGTTCACAACTGTGGTACAGACTCTTACCAATGTCTCAAGCCGCACAGATGATGAAGAAGATGGCGACAACCGGCACTCGGCTTTATCAATTTCCTTTTTCAGATCATTTGCTCCTATGGCTCGCCGCAACGCTCTACCTCTTTGTAGGCATTTTGATCTTTCGAATCTTCGAGAGACATGCGATGATTTCTGGAACACTCTCTCAGTATTGAGGTGGTCGCGATGATAACGGTAAAGAACTTGGTGAAAAGTTATCCAAAACGAGGTTCTAAAGAAAGGTTGAAAGCTGTTGACAACGCCTCTTTTGAAGTGAGAGACGGCGAAATCTTCGCGTTGCTTGGACCAAACGGTGCTGGCAAGACAACCACCATCAAGTCGATCTGTGGCTTGATAGTGCCTGATAGTGGCGATATAAGGATTAAGGGATACGATGTGCTCAAAGAAAGGAAAAAGGCTCTCGAACAGATCAGTGCGGTGTTAGAGGGCAACAGAAATCTTTACTGGAGAATGACACCCATCGAGAATATGAAATATTTCTGCGGTATCAGGGGAAAGACGTTGAAAAGGACCGAAGCACTCAGAATATTGGAAACATTGGGGCTCTATGAAAAGAAAGATGAACTTGTTCACAAACTGTCGCGTGGTATGCAGCAGAAGGCGGCGATAGCGGTCTGTCTTGCGGCTGGAACCGATATTCTGCTCTTGGACGAACCAACCTTGGGTTTGGACGTGAACTCTGCCGTTGAATTTCGCAGTTTACTCAAGAATCTTCAAGTACAGGGCAAGACCATCTTGCTTTCGACACACGACATGGGTTTGGTCGAAGCCGTAGCAGACAGGGTCGCCATAATGAACAACGCAAAGATCGTCGTCTGTGAGGAAAAGAGAAAGCTCATAGATCTTTTCACCGCCCGTGGCTACAAAGTGGTGATTGAATCCAATGGTTCAACTGAAGAGAAGCTCGCAAGACTTGGTTTTACTGAATGGAACAAGGATGGGAATGCCATAGAGCTTCATCTCAATCTGTCTTCCTCTAAGGAGCTCTATGAGATCATGGAGAAATTCAGAGTCAATCAGATTGAAGTTGAGAGTATAGAGAAAGAACTCGTCAACTTTGAGAAGATCTTCATATCATACACCAACGGCAGTGCAAAGTCGTGATATAATCAGTAAAAGTGTAAGGTATTAGATCGAGGAGGGAGTCATGTGAAGCACCCGTTGGTGAAGAGTGCAGAGGACAGAATGAACAAAGCCATTGAAAAGATATCTGACGAGCTCAGAAAGATGAGGACAGGAAGGCCAACACCTGCGATTCTTGAAGAAATAAAGGTAGATTATTATGGTGCTGCGACTCCGATCAATCAACTTGCCACAGTCAGTATCTCCGAGGACAGGGCTTTGATAATAAAGCCCTGGGACAAATCGGTACTCTCTGCCATCGAAAAAGCGATCTTCACATCTGGAATTGGGTTAACACCACTGAACGACGGTAACGTGATAAGACTTGTTTTCCCCACTCCAACAACTGAGCAGAAACAGAAATGGGTTAAAAAGGTGAAAGAAATCATCGAGCAAGGTAAGGTAGCGATCAGAAATGTCAGAAGAGATGTACTCAAAGATCTAAAAGACATGGAGAAGGACGGTAAGATCTCGGAAGACGACGAGAAAAGACTTGAAAAGGAAATTCAAGAGATCACAGACAAGAAAGTCGAAGAGATGGATAAACTCTTCGAAAAGAAAGAAAAGGAGATAATGGAAGTTTGAGTCTTACACACCTTGCAGTCATAATGGATGGTAACGGAAGGTGGGCGAAAAAAAGGGGCCTGCCGAGGATCGAGGGTCACAGAAGAGGCGCACAAAAAGCTGAACAAATAATTGAGTGGTGTGCTGAACTTGGTATTAAGTACGTCACCCTCTATACCTTTTCCACCGAAAACTGGAGGAGACCTCCAGAAGAGGTGAACTTCCTTTTTGCCCTGTTGAGGCAGATGCTTTACGAAAAGTTCAATCGAATGATGGAGCAAAATGTGAGAATTAGATTCTGTGGAACGATGGAGCAATTACCCCAAGAGGTAGTTCAAGTTTGTAGAGATTTCGAAGAAAAAACCAAGAGCAACGAAAGAATTCAGGCTATCTTGGCTTTCAACTACGGTGGAAGGCGCGAGATAATAGATGCTATCAACAATGGTATCAAGAATGGTTTGAGGACCTTCAACGAGGACGATTTACGAAAATTCCTCTATCTTCCAGATCTGCCAGATCCTGATTTAGTCATAAGAACCTCTGGAGAGATGAGAATCAGCAACTTTTTGCTGTGGCAGATCGCTTACAGCGAGTTGTATTTCACAGAAACTCTTTGGCCTGATTTTTCAAAGGAAGATCTTCTGAAAGCCATTGAAGATTTTGAAAAACGTCAAAGAAGATTCGGGGGGTTATGATGTCAGAGACTAAGATCAGATTGATAACAGCTTCTATAGTTGCTCCATTTGTTGTTTTGTGCTTCATAAATTACAAGAGCCTGATAGGTTTGGTTTCAGCCGTTGTACTGCTCGCTTCTTACGAATTGCTTAACATGACCGTGAGAAGTTACGAACAAAGGGTATTTCTCTATTTTGGTGTGGCACTGAGCGTTGGCTTCACAACAACTTATGGAATACTGAAAGCTTCAAATGGTTTGTTGTTGTTAGCAAGCGCCTTTATCTTGAACAGCATCTTTTTTGTGATAACACTCAGAGAAATTTCTGAAGTTTTCAGCACGGTACTTGCTTCTGTTCTGTCGCTTCTGTACATAGCCGGTTGTCTTTCTTTCTTTTTCCCGATCTATCTGGAATTTGGAGCTGCAAACGCTTTACTGAATCTGACCGCGGTGTGGTTGTACGACACCGGTGCTTACTTTGTGGGAATAAGATTTGGGAGAATCAAGATCGCAACACAGATAAGTCCTTCAAAGAGTCTTGAGGGAATCTTTGGTGGGTTTTTGACAACTCTTGCATTTTGTGTTGTCTACAAAGCGATCTTTCAAGGAATCTTCAAAGCGAATGTAATGCCCTTTAAGTCTTTGATCATCTTCTCTATTGTTGTGGCGCTCTTCGACACCTTTGGCGATCTTTTCGAATCTGCTTTGAAGCGATATTTCAAACTGAAAGATTCAGGAAATGTTTTGCCAGGTCATGGTGGTATGCTTGATAGAATAGACGGTTTACTCTTTGTGACGCCTATCACTTATTTACTATTTTCGATAGGAGTACTTTGAGGAGGTTTGGTTATGAATTCAGATGAACTGAGAGAAGAGTTTTTGATATTTTTTGAATCGAAAGGTCACAAGGTGCTCCCAAGTGCTTCTTTGATTCCGAACGATCCTCAGTTGCTTTTTACTGTGGCAGGTATGGTGCCTTTCAAGCCGATCTTCTGGGGCAAGGTCAAGCCTGTTTACACCCGTGTTGCTACCTGTCAAAAATGCTTGAGGACAAATGACATAGACAATGTTGGTAGAACTCCAAGGCATCAAACCTTTTTTGAGATGCTTGGAAACTTCTCCTTTGGTGATTATTTTAAGAAAGAGGCTATTACGTGGGCTTGGGAGTTCGTCACAAAAATCTTGAAGCTTCCCGAAGAAAGATTGTGGGTGACTATATACAGAGACGACGATGAAGCCTTCAGGATATGGAAAGATCTCGTTGGAATAGAAGAGAAGAAAATAATACGCATGGGCAAAGAGACAAATTTCTGGGGACCTGCAGGACCCACAGGTCCTTGTGGTCCATGCAGTGAGATTCATTACTTCACAGGATCAAAACCATCTGATGATTGCACACCAGAGAGCTGCGAAGAGCAATTTTTGGAGATTTGGAACTTGGTCTTCACCGAATTCAATCAAGATGAAGAGGGAAGACTACACCCACTTCCTAAGAAGAACATAGACACCGGAGCGGGTCTTGAAAGAATTGCCTCTGCCATTCAGAATGTGAAGAGTAACTTTGAAACAGATCTCTTCAAACCTGTGATCTCTCGTATAGAGGAAGTTTTGGGTGTCAGATATGGTTTAGATGAAAGAAAAGACATCTCGATAAGGGTTATTGCAGACCATTCAAGGGCTGTGAGCTTTCTGATAGCCGACGGTGTCTTTCCATCCAATGAAGAGCGAGGTTATGTCTTAAGAAGAATACTCAGACGTGCTGTGAGACACGGTGTATTGCTCGGCGCACAAAAACCATTTCTGCACACCGTGAACGACGCAGTTATAGAGAGGATGAAAAAGGTCTACCCAGAACTCTCTGAGCGAAGAGAACTCATAATGAGTGTTACACAAGCAGAGGAAGAGAGATTTTTCAAAACAATCGTTCAAGGCAACGAGATGCTCAAAGAGATAATGGCAAAGTCCAACAAAAAGATAGACGGTGAAAGCGTCTTTAAACTGTATGATACCTACGGTTTCCCGCCAGATATCGTGGTAGATGTTGCGAGAGAAAATGGCTTAGAGGTTGATTTGAAAGATTTTGAAAGACTCATGGAAGAACAAAGGCAGAAGGCTCGCAGTGCGAGAAGTGATATAGAATACGCCAAGAGGACCGATCTTTACAACGAGCTCGCAAAGAGCTTCAAAACGATCTTTGTGGGTTACCAAACCCTCGATTGCGAAGCAGAGGTCATCTTCGTAAAAGACGATAGTTCAACACCTGAGGTGGTTTTCGACAAGACCCCCTTCTATGCCGAACGTGGTGGACAGGTTTCTGATGTAGGCGAAGTTCACTGGAATGATGGTTCTGCCGTTGTCGAGCATGTCTACATTCCGGTTGAAGGGATCGTAGCACATGTTTTGAGAATCAAAAGTGGTCAACTGCAAAAGGGTATGAAGGTCAAGCTGACAGTCGATGAAAAAAGACGCAAAGCGACGGCAAGAAATCACACGGCGACACATCTTTTGCACGCTGCTTTGAAAAAAGTCTTGGGTGAACATGTAAAACAAGCTGGTTCATTGGTGGCACCAGATCGACTGAGGTTTGACTTCACTCACCATCAGTCACTCACGAAAGAGCAATTAGAAAAAATCGAAGACTTAGTGAACGAAGTCATCTTGAACTCTCTGCCGGTGATAATCGAGGAAAAGTCTTACAAAGAAGCCATCTCTGAAGGGGCAATAGCGCTCTTCAACGAAAAGTACGGTGAAGTCGTCAGAGTAGTGAAGGTGCCACAGTTCAGCGAAGAGCTGTGTGGTGGTACTCACGTTGAAAATACGGGCAACATAGGTTTGTTCAAGATAATCTCTGAGTTTGCAATCTCTGCAGGTACAAGGCGAATAGAGGCAATAACAGGTTTCAACTCGCTGAACTATCTGAGAGACAACGAAAACTTAATGGAAAAGATCTATGAAAGACTCGATGCCTCTGGAAACGATATTTTGCTGAAAATCGATGGTCTCATCGAAAAGAATAACAATCTAAACAAAGAGCTACAACAACTCAGATCGAAGCTACTCATCTCTCAGTTGAGACAGACTCCCTCTGAACAGATCAACAACATCAAATTCTTGCACTGCGTCTTTGAGGAGATCGAGCCAAACGAATTGCGAAATCTTTCAGATGTAGCTGTTTCTGGCGAAAGTTCGTTGGTGGTACTTTTGTTCTCTGTTGGCAAAGACAAGGTCAATTTGATAGTACGTGTCACTCAAGATCTCACTAAGAAGATCAAGGCGGGAGATATAGCCAAGCAAGCCGCTCAGATTCTTGAAGGTGGCGGTGGAGGAAGACCAGAGTTCGCACAAGCTGGTGGCAAAAACACTGCAAAGGTGAACCAAGTTATAGAGTACGCCAGAAAGTTACTCCAACAAGGCTAAATAAGACAGTCCCTTTCTGATGTGGTTTTAACGTAGAGATCATCGAGTGCTCGTAACTGAGTTCATCTTTCATTGCACCTTTGTTTGTCATTCAAAAAGGTAACCCAATGTGTCTCTGAACACAAGCACGATTGTGTTCTTCAGATGCGGAGCGATCGTCTCAAGAAATCTTTGCGCCTTTTCGTTGGTTGTGAAAAGTTCGATGATTATGGGTAATTCGTGATCGATAATTTCTCTTGCCATCGTGTGTATCCTTCGGTCGAATATGTAGCCTTCGAACGCTTTGTACTCAACGAAATCTGTGATCTCCATCTTGAGTGCCATCTCTGCAATCACCTGGTTCAATGGCTTTTTCCTGAATGCCTCACACTTTTGATTTTCCTTCACATATATGCGTAGAAATGTTCCAACAACCTGCTGCATAACTCATCCCCCTCATTGGCTGAAATCTTAGTGAAGAAATCATTAGACTCTGATAATCAAATCAACGAGTTTCTTCCCGCCGAAGGCTCCAGCTAATCCTAAAACCACATTAATTGCTTCGTTCAGCACCGCTGCTGAATAGACTCCGCTGTAAAAAAGTGCCATCGTTTCATAACTCAATGTCGAGAATGTTGTAAGTCCGCCCATGATACCTGTTGTCAACAGAAGTCTTTTTGAAACACTCATTGGTACGTAAGTTGCGATTTCCATCACTACTCCGAGCAGGAAACTTCCAAGAACATTCGCAACAAGTGTACCGTAAGGCACATAGGAATTTGGATATTTTTCACTCAACCACAGTGAGATCAAGTATCTTGCAACTGAGCCTAAGAAGCCACCAAACCCAACAGCGAGGATTTTCATCAAATTCGATGAACTCAATTCAGTATCCTCCTCTTTGAATGTTCTCGCGCATTTCAAACAACAAAGAGTCTCAAAAGTGATACTTTCAGTATGGGAAATCACACACATTCCGCATTGAACAAAACCACTGAAAGGTAGCACTCAGCAGCAAAGGTTTGTTTCTCGACTTGTGTCGTCACAGCCTGATAGTCTTTGCTATGCAATAATATAGTATGCAAGAGGAACAATTGAGAAAGATGATGTTTTTTCGTTGTCAATCTTACAAGTAATGGTAATACTTCGTAAAGAAGAACAAGGGGTGGTAGGGTGACGTGGTTTCTTGATGAGAACTTCTGGAAAGATCTGTATGATTGGTTGTTTCCACCAGAGAGTTTTGAGCTTGCCAGCAAACAAGTAGAAAAGATTATCCAGATCACAGGGCTTCAAGGCGGCAGTGTACTTGATCTTTGCTGCGGACCAGCGAGGCACACTCACGAATTTGCGAAACGTGGTTTTTCTGTCACGGCAGTTGATGCCTCAGAGTTTCTTTTGAACAAAGGGAAAGAGCTTTGTTCTGGATTGACTAACGTGTGCTTTGTTCAAGCTGATATGAAAGATTTTGTTGAACCGAATCACTTCGACCTGGTAGTCAACATCTATACTTCCTTTGGCTATTTCAAAGACCACAACGATAATATGCAAGTCCTGAGGAACATCAGAAAGAGCTTGAAAGATGGTGGCAAGTTGTTGATGGAGATGGCTTCAAAGGAGATAGTTTTGAAAAACTACAGAGATTCAATGATCACCGAACGTGGTGAGAGTATGCTCATCGAGAAACGCAGTTTCGAGCCTGGGATGGCAAGGATGATAAACGACTGGATAATTCTCAAAGATGGTAAGTACAGAGTCTACAGATTAGAGCACTATCTTTATTCCGCACAGAAACTGAAGATGATGCTTCAAATGTGCGGCTTTAACGATATTGCTGCGTATAGATCGCTGGACAAAGATCCCTATGATCTAAACGCCAGAAGATTGGTTGTTTTAGCTCAGTAACGCTTTTTGAAAAGGTTCACCGAAAACAAGCTTGAATTTTCAGCCAGTTGTATTATAATGAGAATTAGTTTGGATCGGAGAGGTGGCCGAGTGGTCGAAGGCGCTTGCCTGCTAAGCAAGTGTTGGGGATTTACCCAACCGAGGGTTCGAATCCCTCCCTCTCCGCCAGGTTGTGCCCGTAGCTCAGCTGGATAGAGCGCCAGACTGCGGATCTGGAGGCCGGGAGTTCAAATCTCCCCGGGCACGCCAGAGCCTGCGATTTCAGTTCAAGAGCGCTCGCTGAAGCATAGGATCTGGAAGTTGGTAGATTTCGTTTCTCTCTGAGTTTTTCAAAGTTCAGCTCTACTCCTGCGACGTTAATCTTTGAGAGAACCTTCAAAACACTCATATTCACTTTCAGAATTGTGTCAAATTCCGAAATGAGTTTTCTCTCGAAACCATTTCTGTCTAAGGTGGTTATCTTGTCGTAGACTCTGCAATCTATCATCACTGTGTGGTATCTTTTCTGCTTCATCTGTTCTAAGAATACCTTCACAAGTGAAGTCTTGCCAACGCGCCTGATGCCGTTTATGAGAACAATTCTGCCCGTTTGAACGTAATTGGTGAGATCTTCAAGCTCCTTTTCTCTGTCATAGAGTTCTGCTCTTGAAGACTTTGGCGCCAAGGAAAAGTACGTTGCTCAACCCCCATTGAGTAACTCAAACCAGTTTGAGTCCATTATATCACGAAAATCATCTGCTTGCATCTTCTATAATAAGTCAACTGCAAGATTTTCAAAGTTTCTATCAGAAGCGAACAACAGAATTTTCACTGTTGATCCAAGGCTTAGTGATTGCCCCATTTTCTATCATCTTCGCCAAGGTGTGTCTAAAACCTTTTGTAGATACCCTTATCTCTTCTTTCTTTGCCACCGCTGTTGCCACCACAGAACCTGCAACGATCGTTCTTTCCCTGCCGGGCGGGATGATCTTCAACTGTCTTATTTCTTCATATGTTTTTGATTTCAAAAACTCTCTTGCTCTTTCGATCTCTTCTACACTGAGCATAACACCATCGAGCATGCCAAGATCCCATTTGCCAGCCTTTAACGCAGCCAATGAGACAAAGGACCCTCCGATACCAACTGGATTATGAAAGTCAGGTAATCTTTCGCTCACATAGTCCAATGCCTTTTCAAACTCTCTCGCACCAGGCAAGGAAAGATCAAAAAGAGAGTTGAGAGCATGTGTGCCCAAAGGTAGGCTTACAAACCAGTTCTTTTTCACTATCTCAAGACTTCCCCCACCCAGATCAAAAACAGTGAGATCCTTTTCGAAATTTGGATCTACACACATGTAGGTGAAATATGCCTCTTCTTCTTCTGATAGAATAAAGCCCTTCAAACCAAAAGTTTTCACCAGTTTCTGAAAAAGATCTTGCCTTTCACGAAAGACGGCGGTGCCAAAAGCGTAGATGGGAACCTTGACAGTCAATTCTTTTGTGATCTCTTCAAGTACACGACTTGCCCTTGCAAAAGCTTCTTGTTCTTCTTTGACAGCCTTCAGACCAACTTCGTAGACCTTTTCAACCAGTACATTGCCCTTGTCGTAAATCAGAATGATAAAGGAATTAGATCCAAGATCCAAAACTGCTGTCATTATGTATTACCTCGTACTGAATCGATCAAGTTCTCAATTGTCTTTATAACTTGCTCTCTCTGTTTGCCGTGCAGAGGCAATTTGTTTATGAATTCTTCAGCATAACAGTAAAAAGCATTCGTCATATCTGGGTGGTTTATCGCGAACATCCTAACCGGTCGATCTTTCTTGAAAACCACAACGCCAACCTGATCTTTAACGGCGACAGAAACTCCTTCACTCACCGTCTTTGGTGCAAGATAAAGATTATAGTTATCATACTTCTCCAAAAAGAAGATCACACTCTCTAAGTGTTCGACATACTCTTGAGGTGTGTAGAATAGCTCGATTCCAGCCTCTGGTAGTTCGATCGGTGTCTCTCCTGCCAGCAGTGAATCTAAAGATGGCAAGACTAAGACATGGGTCATCTTAGACTTTCTCAAATTTCTCTCGAAGAGACTCGATCTCTTTCTCCAATGAGCCATGATCTTTTCTTTCATTTCCACTCCGTGACGACTCAAGATCTTCTCGAGCAACTCCCCCGGCATAGTTGTGATCGATGGTGCGTAGCTTATCGTGAACCCACTGAATGGCTGTTCTTCAAAGTCTTCAAGGAGTGAGAACAACTCATCAGAACCTATTTGTGGTATTTCCATGAGTGGTCTGCAGGTGCTCAAAAATCTTTCGTACTCCTGGGCGAGTAATTCCACGATCTGTTTTTCTGTGATCAAGAAATTCACCGTTTGCTGCTCGGATTTTTCAAGCGTTGTACAGGTGAAAGCGGCGATCTTTGGTATGACAAAAAGTGTTCTTCTGAAGTAATGCTCTCTGTACTTTGGATTGTAATAAGGCATCACAGAGCCCGTCATGTAAAGTGGAAGCCAAAAATCTATTGCAGCAAGCATTTCTGTGATATCACGAGTCACCGTGTGGACCATCTTTACCTTCCAACCTTTCATGGCGAGGGTGATCAACGTGCCACCAAGGCGTGAAAGATAAGCCTTGTCATAGGCAAACCAATCTATTGCCTCATCACTGTACAGCAGCAATTCAGATGGTTGTGAGTTTCGAAGGGCAAAAGACAGAAATTTCAACACACCCCTTTGTTTACCCTCAACACCGTAGAAGATTTCGCATTCAACCTTTTGCCCACCGGGTAGCACCATCTCTCCTTGAATTTGAACAGATGGTGTTTTGAACATACCTATTTTGTTCAGAAAGCCGTCTATCAGATTCGTGTCTGGCATCGTGGCAGAACTAAGCCAGCTTTTGATTATATTCTCAAGGGTCTCTTTCTCAAGGCTTTGTACCGGCACTCCTGTTACTTCACAAATGGCGAGTTTTTGATAATCCCTTTTGGCACGTTCTGCAAAAAACAAAGCTATTTGATCTATGTGATGGCTTTCCCTCGTGGGCGTTCTGGTGCCGTTTCTCCAACGACTGACAAGCGAAGGATCAACCGAAAGAGCCTTCGCAAGAGCCGCATTAGACACACCGAGAACATTCATCAAAAGACTGAGTCGTTGTGAAAACTCCATCGTTACCCCCATTAATTCATTATATATCACAAATCTGATTTGTTCATCGACCTTTCGATGCCTTAAAAACTTTCTGCGTTCGAGCCGATCACATTCACTACAGTACCTCGAGCACTTCCACACAGCTTCTTTGATTTTCTTGGCAATATTACAGAATGACTTGTTCTCGCTCTCGAAAGGTGATTTACGAAGGACCGACAATTTCTTTTTCACGACATCGTGACAGATTTTGTCAATGACAAAGTGTTTTAGACAGGAAATATCTTTGAAAAATGCCTTACAGTATTGGCAAGAAGGTGGCGATTTGTCGACAGTTCGCAAATCTTTCAGGGTGTCTTTACGGCTGAGCTTTTTCAAGAATCAACTTTACCAAGTGAACATAAAGAGCAGTGAGATTCAATTCAAATGTCTTGAACAAGAAGATCAGAGTTTTTCCATACCTTTAGATCAGATAAGAAGTGTTTCCGTTTATGGTAATCCACCACGAGAGGTTGAGATATGCACCAACAACAGAGTTATCTTTGGAAACTTCAGAACAACAGGAATTGCACACAGAGCCATCGAGATCCTCAGGCAGGTTTTTGGCGTCAACTTCGTTCAAATCCATTCTTGAGAGGGGGAATAGTATGGTAGGATTTTCAGAAAAGATCAGCGATCCAGCGTATGAGAAGTACAGAAAAGCTTCGGCTAAGTGGGCTTATATCTTTGCGTCTATACTCGCAGTCGTCGCTGTGATAGGCTTTGTGATCTACGCTCAAAGTACCAGAGAATTGACTCTTCTACAAGGCTTTTTATACGGTCTTGGCATCGGTGGAATGTTCCTTCTTATAGCCTTTGCACAAGATCTCAAAAGGAGAAAAGACACCACTTGGGATGGCGTTGTGTTAGACAAGAAGGCAGAGCAAAAGGTGGAGAACGTGCGATCTGGAAACAAGATCAGGCGCAGACAGTACATGCTTTACACACTCAAGATCATGAGGGATGATGGGAAGACTTTCACACACAGAATGCGAGATAACAGCACCATCTACGATTATTACCAAGTTGGTGAAAGAGTTAGACATCACAAGGGCTTTTCCTATTACGAGAAGTACGACAAATCAAAAGATTCAAAGATTTTGTGTATAGCATGTCTTACCCTCAATGATATCCACAATGATTTTTGCAAGAGATGTAAAGTCCCTCTTCTGAAGTAGGTGAGGCGAATGAAAAATCGTGCGGCTTTCAGTTCCATCTTACCGATGATGTTCAATCCCAGTGCTTTCATAGAAACTCGTCTGAAGGATGCAAGCTTGTTCTTTTCGCTGCTCATCCCAGCTCTTGGCTTTGGACTTTTCTTCATGCAAACTGGCTTGGATCTCTTCAAAACGGGGCAAAAGCCAATGAACTTTGTCTACACCATCACTGGTGCAGGTGTTCTGTACGGCGCGTTGTTTGTACCTCTTCTGGGTGCTCTTGTCTGGATATTCTTGAAGATCGCTCGATCGAAGGTTTCTTTCAAAGAGACTATAAGCGCGATGTGTCTATCATACAGTAGTCTGCTTGTCTATACGCTTTTTGGAATGATCTTTTCTGTGCTTTTAAACTGGAGGACTTCTGTGGTATTTGGGACTTCTGGTGTGGTTTGGTCTATGGGCACCCTGATGGGGACGATTCGTCAGCTAAGTGGAGGCAAGACCGCACTCTCTGTTTTTCTGGCAACGATCTTTGGTGTGATCGTTCTTCTCAGTTGGTACTATCTGGGTAATCTTTAAGGGGTGAGATCTTGAGAAACTTGACTGTAGTTCTTTTGATGATAACTGTGATGATCCTTGCCGCAAAATCTTATGAAAAAGTCATTTTCAAGAGTGGCAGTTGGACTGTTTGCCAAGAAGAAGTAGAGGACAGGCAACTTTTGATCGTCGGCTATGAGGGGACAACCGATCTTCTGAGGACGTTTATCAAGCAAGATCAACCAATCAAGGACAGCGTTTCTTTCGATCTTTCATCCGATGTTGTTCTCAAATCGATCCACGTGATCTGTAGTTCAACTCAAAAGGTCTCTATAATAGACGCAAAGGGCAGATCTTATGAGATAACTCAATCACAATCGGTGGAAAAAGACCACTTTGTCTTTTTGCCACCTGGTGAAGTTGTGCTGAAAAAGGGAAAGTACACCTTGAGATTTTCAAATCCGCAGAGTTTAGAGAGAGATCTTCTGAGTTCTGAACCTGTGGTGCTCTTGACCGGCTATGACTACGAAGCTTGGAAAGAAGCCAAAGCAGAAGAGCTCAAAGATCAATCTGCCCAGGTTCAGGGCGAACCAGCACTTTTGGACAAACAGAGTGCTCAAACAAGCACCACACAACAGTCAAAGGTCACTCAACCCAAACCCATTGAGTTCACGTTGAACGAGTCTTCTTTTGTCGAGAAGGTTGCTATAGATTTGGTAGATTATCCAAAAGACCTCCCACAGACGAACATAGTGATAGTCGATAAAGCCTCGAAAGCCTTTGGACCATATTTTGTGAGTGATTTGGACAAAGAAAACGGTGTGATCTTTTTCAGCCCCAACGTTGTTCTACCTGCAGGAACTTACACGATAAAGATTTCAGACGAATCTGCCTTGAATTACAAATCCGATGGAAAACCAATCTTTGCCCTGAAACTCTTTCCTTACGATCCACCTTTTGATTTTACAGGAACCTACAAGATCAACTTTTTTGTGACGAGGGTCAGAACGTTGATGGGTGCTTCCGAGAAAAAAGCCTTAGACGTGAAAAACTTTGAAGTTGCTTTGATCGACCATACGGACTACGTAGAGTTGGTTGGAAGGATAGATCTAAGACAGGTTGTTGAACTGCTTGAGGAGCAAACCGGTAGAAAGGTTCAAGCAGAGTACACGGAGGTCTTTCCTTTTTCTCAGTTGTGTCAGATAACGGAAAGAAAAAAAGACAGTCTGACTTGCACCTTTAACTTGAGTTTTGATTTCACAAAGATGCCCGTTGTGAACAAGTTCATAGTGGGTGTGACTAATGCAACGGTTTTCTTGACCTTCAAGACGAGACCTGGCTTGACACCAGGTGTGACGATCTCCGGGAGCGCAAGGTATGTGAGAATAGACGATCCCCATCTCGGAACAGATGTCAACGACTATGTGATAAACGGAGATGGAGTGAGAATCTATGAACAACTTCCATACTTCGTCACTTACGCGATGAGCAAGAAATTTGGTAGCGCAGGAAACATTCCAGGGCCTTCCTCAGCAGAGCAAGCCGCAACAGGGCTTTTGTTTCCACCGCTTGCGGCTGTGATCGGTTATGCACTGCAAGAGCTTTTGAAGCCAAAGCCAGGTGGAGTTGCTGAAGTTTTCCAAGATTACACGAGAGCGAGCAGAGGCGCCGCGAGAAGGGCTGCAGCAAAGGAAGCTGCCGAAGCTTCACAGCCTGAAGGAGCCGCAGAGGGTGAGCAAGAAGTTGAAGCCGTTGAAGAATCAGAGTACGAGCCAGAGTACACCGAGGAAGTTTCGGAACCAGAATACGAGCCACAACCCACACAAGATCAATCGCAAGCTGAAACACCGGCTCCAGTGCCTGAACAGGTAACGATGGAGGTTCCCGTGGACATCTACGGCAGAAAGGTTCAGATAGTCTATGACCCAGAAACCGATGAATGGTACAACACCGAAACGGGCAACATCTTCAACGCTGAGTTGTACAACAACGTAGTCTTGCCGAATTTGGCAAAAGATAAAGCCTTTGTCGAGGCGCAGAGAGAAAAGATGCAGCAACCAACGAAGATAGAGCTGCCAGGAGAATCTAAAAAAGATAAACAAGAGGCGTACATTAGACGCTTGGAACGAAAGTACGGTGTGAGCAGAGACCAACTGAAGGACAAGATCGGCCAGACGATGGATCACTCGAGCGAAGATTATCAAAGGCACATGAAGGATGCCGATTGGTACGATTCGGCTGAAAAAGTGGCAACGGTGACTCAGATCGTTGCAGACAATGCAATCGACGGTCTTGCGAACTGCACAGGTTTTCCTGGAAAGATGGTCAGAGCTGTTTACAAAGGAGCCAAAGGTGTTGCGAGTGCTTCGGCAGAGGGGAATCTGGGTTTTGGTACTTTGATCAAAACAGGCACAGATATCGCGAGCGACTTTGTAGAGATGTCACCTTTCAAAGAAGCCATCTTCAAGACAGCTGGTTCGACCCTTGGGGGGTTAGTGGATGAGGGTCTCGAAGGTGCGAAAAAAAGCTTCGTAGAATCAGCGATAGACAACAGCTTCGAAGCACTTGCAAAAACAGCCTTCAAAGGTTACGGCAACGATGTGACGGCAACCCGTGGAAGTTGGTGGAACCCAGAGCTTTCATACCTCAAGATACCGACTAATCCGAGCAACGCAAAGATACTCACATCTTCAACCGGAAGGGATATCTCTCGCCTTGTGGCTGGAAAACTTGCTCGAGAGACGGCACAGACGACTGCGAAGACTGCTGGGGCATTGACGAGCGAATTTGCCGTTAAGCCAGTGATCTTGGGTGATTGAGAGGTGAAAAGATGAAATTGACTTTGAACGAAATAGGATATCTTTCAAAGATTTTTCAGAAAAAGAATGCGATAGGACTTCTGGCGAACATCAAGGTTGAGCCTAAGGGCGATGAACAATCTACGCTGACAAAAAAAGGCTTTTTTGAAAACGGGAACTTCGCGCCGGGCATAGAAGAGTTCCTGCGCATGATCTCAGAGCCAGAAAGATGTTGCAGGGTTTTGATTCAGAGTGGGTATTTATTCGTTGAGAAGTACAGCTATTGGAGAGAAGGAAAGCTGGTGCTGGCAGAGAACGATGCCGGTGAGGTTCTTTTCAGCTTTCCAGAGGATATGAAAAAGCTGACATACCAATTCATCGATCTGTTCGGTGGTTCCAATCTGAAGATCACCAATTTCGCACAATCCTTTTCAAAGGAAGAACTCTTCACCTTCTTCGCGCTCGTTGATCTTTACAGAAAAGACACCTTACAGCTCTATCTGAAAGAAAGTTCTGCCACTGAAGCCTTCACAATTGAAAAGATAACCGACCAGATAGAGAAACCTCTGAAGACAGATTTCGTTCAGATCCTCAAAAGCAATTACAAGCAGGTTGCACCTTTTGATTTGAAACAACCGCTCTCTAAGCTTCAGGAGAAGGGCTTGATAGAGATGAAAGATTCGATACAACTTTCCCAACCCGCACAGCTCATAGCTCGCAACATGCTTTTGGTTCGGTCAATAGCGCTCGCTGAAGTTTTCAATCTGAAAGAAAACACCCTCGCAGTTTTGAGTCTTGTCTTTCTGAACTGTTCTGTTCACGATGTACTCAGATTCCAGTTCCTGGAGAAAGAAGTTCTCGTGAGTGCTGTCTCAGTGAGAGATCAAATTCAGGAGTTGGAAATGGCTATGAAATGTCCAGATATCACCCCGAGGTAGGTGATCTTTTTGAAAGAGAGCATCTTGAAGTTCAGTAGGTCAAAAGGGTTTATCAGAGCACTGTCTTTTGCAATCTTTGGGCTGGTTGCCTTTTCTAAGCCTGCAAGAGAGATAGATCTTTTGAATGTAGTTTTGAGCGTCTCTATTGGTTTGTTCTTTGGAGGTTTGTATCATTTCTTTCTCTGCAGTTTTATGAAGCCTTTCAACAGAGATCTGAGAGACAAATATGGCAAGAAGGCTGTCAAAAGAGCTGCTCAGACTGGCATGGCTTATCTTTTTCCATTCGCAGCAGTTTCGCTAATCTCGAGATTTGTCCTTGGTTGGTCTTTGGTGACACCTTTGCTTTCAAGTGCCTTAGTGGTGTGTGCTTTCGCGGCAGCAAACTCTGTGAACATGCTCAAGGAAAAACCGCGTGTTGCGAATGTGGTTGTTGGTTTCTTGGTTGGCTCAATTTTTGCAACCTTGTGGGTCTATTACTCTGCCTTTGCAGCGAAACTACCTATCTACGCCGAAGGTGGCATAAGGCTTTTGCATCTGTTTTTGACGAACTTTTTCAAGACTTGAATTTATCAGAGAAAGCCATAGGTCTGCTTGGTTGTTAGCTATTTTATATAGATCACAGTTCATCTGCTAAGTAATTGAGACAGTGAAGATGCCGTTCGAAGGTTCTGAAAAGATGGTAAGATCTTTATAGGTTGGACAGCTGCCGACTGCGAGGTCAGCTCTTCCCCTCTCAGCCTTCTTCTGTTCAATCTATTCAACTTCGTTCAGCAGGTGAAAAGTTAATAGGTTCATCGAATCTGAGAGGAGGCAAGAGCCATGAGAAAATGGCGCACATGGTTGATTTTGGCAGCAGTTTCATTTTTCTTGTTCAACTGTTCCCCACCTCTTGTAGAAACACCTTACGATATCCAAGGCACGGTGAAACTTTCAAGCGGCACACCGCTTGAAGAAGTCACCATCACCGCAGGAACAAAGACAGCAACGAGCGATCCTAATGGTAACTGGACGATCAGTGGTTTGACTGGCTCAGTCACGGTGAGAGCCCAGAAGAAAGATTACTACATCGTGGTTGCTGGAACTGTGAATCCTTCAAAGAGCGTCTCGAGTGCTTCGACGATCGATTTCACAGCGTACGCCGAGAACGAAGAGTTCGCTGGTGGAAGCGGGACTGCAACCGATCCGTGGATCATCGTGAACGTGCGGCAGCTGGACGAAGTAAGACACTACATCAGTGATTCCACACCGAGGTACTACAAACAAATCAGAGACTTGGACTTGAACGATTTGAAATCGAAGGTCAGTACAAGCGAAGCAAACTGGGAGCCCATAGGTTCAGAAACGATCCCGTTCCATGGAAGCTACAACGGCATGGGTTTTTCGATAAAGAACATGGTCGTTTTGACGAGCACTGGGTCTACTGAGAAAACTTCCGGTCTTTTCGGCTACGTCAACGAAGCAACGATCACCAACCTTGTGTTGGAGAATGCACAA
The DNA here is from genome assembly GCF_051235805.1 of Pseudothermotoga sp. U03pept. Lineage (NCBI taxonomy): Bacteria > Thermotogati > Thermotogota > Thermotogae > Thermotogales > Thermotogaceae > Pseudothermotoga > Pseudothermotoga sp. U03pept. Next base: position 596,449 of record NZ_JBPNXV010000001.1, read on the forward strand.
GTTGACTGTCCGGATGCCTCCGACGCAGGCATCTTGGCTGGAAGGATCGATTACAGCTTTGTGGACAACGTGGGGATAGTCAATTCAAGAGTATCTCAAGGTTCATACATAGGTGGTTTGGTTGGATTTACAGAATTTTCGACCTTTACAAATTGCTCTGTTCAAGCGATCGTGAATTCACCGCAGGATAATCCTTCTTTCAGCGTTGGAGGATTTGTTGGTGAAGCAAATACTTCGAGATTTGAAAACTGTCGAGTTGAGGCAAGCAAAATAACTGGTAAGTCCGAAAAATTAGGTGGTTTTACTGGAGAGTCGGACACGAACATCTTCCAAAACTGTCACTTTGAAGGCACGATAGAAAATGCCACGGCAACGTACGTCGGTGGTTTCGTTGGCTGGGCTGAACAAGATGAGAATCTGGCTGAATATGCTTTCGAGAGTTGTTCTGTCTCAGGTTCTTTGAGTGCACAGAGAGACACATTGGTCATGACTATGCTCAGAATAGGTGGCTTTGCTGGTTACATAGCTGATTCAAACAGAATCTCCTTTGTCAACTGCGTAGTTGGAGCGGACATAGAGATTCCGCAGAACGGTTTCACAGCGGGAGGCTTCTTCGGTGAAGCTTTGACGTTGCACAGATTTTACCAGTGTGGTTTCGAAGGCTCTATCACAGGTGACAACGAGGAGTCTCCAACCATAGGTGGGTTCGGTGGCTTTGCTGAAAACACTTCAGGTATAAACGATGAAATGACGATAGAACAGTGCTATACGAAATTCTCTATCGCTCAAAATCTCTTGGGAGCCGAGATGGCAGGTTTTTTAACCATGACGCATGGAGACAGAGTGGCTATTAAGGATTGCTATGCGAAAGGTACGATACCTGGTGTTAGAGTGGGAACTACTACTCAGTCCGCTGGGTTCGTTTGGATGAACACAACAGATTCTGTGCCAGATATCAAGTACAGCTATGCAGCCGTTGCGGTGACAGATTATGGATTTGTGTTCAATTTTTCCTCTGATACACCGCTTCAAGTCACAGATTGTTTCTGGGACACAGATTTGGCACAAACAAGTAGTGACGAGTCAACGGCACAAGGAAAGACGACCAGCCAGATGAAGAATCAGAGTACTTACACAAACTGGGATTTCACAGATGTATGGAAGATCAATGCAAGCAAGAACGATGGTTATCCTTATTTGAGCTGGGAAGACGAATTGTAAAGTGGCGCTTTCAAAAGCCGCTGGAGGGATGTTCCAGCGGCTTGTTTTTTTGGTACAGTTTATCTCGAGGTGAGCTGAGTGAATGAAAACTTCAAACCCCTACGCAGGAAAGATCGGGCACTGAGTGAAGATAAAGCTCTGGAGATACTGTCAAAATCAGAGTATGGGGTTCTCTGCGTCTTCGACGGTGACTATCCATACGGTGTGCCTGTGAACTACGTCTATGAAGATGGTTTCATCTACATTCATTCAGCGAAAGAAGGACACAAGATCGAAAGTATAAATTCTTTTAACAGAGTCTGCTTCACCGTCGTTGGCAGTTCACACGTGGTACCAAAGGAGTTCTCAACTGCTTACAAGAGTGTAGTTGTCTTTGGTATGGCAAGGATACTGTGCGGTCAGCAAGCTGTTGAGCCGCTGAGAAAGATAGTAAGAAAATACAGTCCACAGCATCTTGACGAGGCAGAGAAGATCATTGAAAAATATTTAGACCAAGTGGTGATAATACAGATACAGATAAAGCACCTTCAAGGTAAAGCAAATCTCTCTTTTTAACCCAAAACAGCAAAAGTGGTTGATTGTTCTGGACATTCTTTGTTTCTGGCAAGATCTCAAGGCAAATTCACTACCTATTACGCGTTTTCTCTCGCCGCTCATGTTCAGTCGTTAGAAAGAATCTATCGATTAGGAGTATTTAACGGTGATGAAGAAAAATTAGGCAGGAGGATAATCTTTGGCAGAAAAGAAGGAAAAAAAGAAAGGCAGACTGAAAGCCTTCTTGAAGATTTTATTGATAGCCAGCCTTGTGGGCGTTACTGTGCTCATCTATGGTTATTTTGCGTTCGAATACAACAGATTGAAAGGTTTCTCTTTCAATCCCGTACAGGATTGGAGAAGTTATATATCTTTTCTCATGTCGAAGATCCCCTTTGTGAACAGGTATGTGAAGTATGAACCGTTGCAGATACTCACCGCGCAAGAATACTTCCAAGAGATATCAAGGAGCGCAGCTTTGAGGGCTCAGCAGATACTTGATGAAGCGAGAAAGACCATGGTTCAAGCGCAAGACCAATTGAAGGTAGTCGAAGCAGAGAGGCAGACAGTATTGAAGATGAGAAAGGAATGGGAAGATAAAATGCTTCAAGTGGAAGCGGCGCTGAAAAGACTTCAAAGTCCAGACGATATAAAGAAGATAAGCGAAACAATTTCTAACGCAGATCCTGCGGCGATAGCTCCAGTGCTCGCCAGCGATGAGTACTCTGTTGATTCGATTGCCGCTGCACTTGTTTATCTTTCATCTGATTTGAGAGCTGATCTGCTAACCGAACTTGGAAAGGTCAACACAGCGAAAGCAGCACAGGTGATGAACAAAATAGCATCTGTAGAGAATATCATCGGCGACTTGAGAGAAAAGGAAAAACAGCTCGATCAAAGACAAAAGCAGCTCACTAATGAACTGTCTTCTTTGATCGATGCGGGTTTGATAAGAGAGCTTTCAGTTCAATCTCTGAAAGAATTCACCAATGATGAAATCCTTCAGATGATCGACTCGCTTTCACTGGATGAAAATTCTGTTATGGTAATGCTCTCTTTTCTCGATTCAGAAAGATCCAAGGAGATCTTGAAACAGATCAAAGAGCAGAAACCTTTACTCTTTCAAAAACTCGTGCTCAAGGGGGTGAGCCTATAACAACCCAACCGGTTTCAAACAGTGATTTCGCTGAAAAGAAAGCAGTTAAATCATCTTCGAGTGTGCCTTTTGCCGTGATTCTTCAACTCGTGAAATCAAAGGCTCAGAATGGGCAACTGCCGCCTGCCAACTTCGTGAAGGTTGAAAACACCTCGAATCAACAACAAACTCAGCCTAACTCGGCTCAAGAAAAGGGAAACAAAAACATTGAGATAAACAGCGATATAAAACAAAAAGCTGCAGAAACCTTTCAAAGCCAGCAGAAGAATCTTTCAGATCAAATGACTGTGAACTTTATAAACAAAGAAAAAAGCGATGAAGAGTCTGCTGAACCTTTAGGCAAAGAAGCACTTGTCGATAGAGTAGTGAAGCAACAAGATCAAAGACCACAAGAGCTGCAAAAGCAAGTTATCGAGTTACCCACGGCGAAAAAAGAGTTTGTCAAAGTGAGCGAAGGTGAAAACAAAGATCAGAGTTTGGTACAAAAGAATCCATCACAGAGCACGCAGGCTGAATCCAAAAAGCTCAGTATTCCTGTTATAGAGACCACACAGACTCAACAAAAGACTGTTGGTGAAACAGTTACCGGCAGATCCTTTCAAGCCGCTGTGCAAATAAAAGCACCTAAAACAGTTCAGTCTGAGAAGAACACCTCGGCGGCTTTTCAAAAGGTTGAGCAAGAAAAGATCGTTGATCAGAACAGCAAAACTGATGTGATCTCAAAAAGTGTCTTGAATACCGCAAAAACGACAGATCAAAAGACGACTCAGAGCAGTTCAAGCACACAGAGTTTATCGGTGAAGGAAGCAAGAATTGTTCAAGAAAAGTCGTCTCAGAATGATCAAATGAGTGCTGTTCAAGAAAAAGCATCTTGGAACAACTCAGTGAATGTGGGAAGATCAAATGTGCAGCACACCGCTCTTGTAAAGGAAGATATCAAGAAAACAGAACCGGTGAAAGGTGTGAAAAATACCGCCCAATCATCCAAGATGCCTGAGAGTAGCACACAAAAGATCGTTCAAGAAGACTTCGTGAAGGCAGAGCCACAGATAGTTAACCTTGAGAACTCTGAGAAAACAGATGTACCAAAAGCGATCAACATAGAGCAGTATCAAGGGGAGATTAAAAAGCCTGACTTTAAGAAGACTTTGAACACAACCTCAGATAAAGAAATAGCCACACAAAGCACCGCCAAAAACACTACTAACGTACAGAAAACAATCGATGCATCTCTGCAAGGTCAACAAAGACTTGTGCTGAGCAGAGAGATCATCGAGTATCTGATGAGCCAACCACAAAATGCTTCGCAAGCAATTCAGAACACAAAAGAAAAAGTATCTTCAGCTGTGAAGCAGAGTGGAATACTCGCACAGAACATAGTTTCGAACAAACAGTCTTATGAACGATCAATTGAACAGACTCAACAAGGCGGGCTCACCTTCAAACAGGCTCAGGTGATTGTGAAAAATGCAATCTTACAGATTCAAGACAGCACCAGTGAGTTCAGCCAGTTCAAACAGATAAAAAGAGAGATCCCAGATCAACTCAAGACCTCACAGCCCATCAAGATAGAGAACTTCAAGCTTGAGATCGCAAGAGATTTGAAAAAGGAAACACCGCAGGTATTCGAACAGCCGCGAGCTGAAAGACTCGAACAAACAGAGCACGTCAGAGAATTGCTCAACAACAGAAGTGCTCGAAAGACTTATGAAACAGAGCACCAGCAAGTAACTCAGACACAACAAGAATTCAGAAAGGACATAGACTCAATCGTGGTTCGAGTTGAGCAACAAGAGAGAGCTTCAAATCTTCAGACGATCGTCGACACTATAAGACAGATGCACAACACAACAACTGAGAAGGCTGTAGTCGATCTGTCGCCACCGAATCTCGGAAAGCTTGAAATAGAGTTGGTCAAGCAACAAGAAAAATTGGTCATTACTTTCAAGGTTGTCACAGACGAGGCAAAAGAGATGCTTGAAAAGAGCTCGAAAGATTTGATTTCTAGGCTGAACACAATCGGTTTCAAGGTCGAGCAGGTTGAGGTCAAGACCTTGCCAAAAACCGAAGAAGACTATTTGAGCAGAGATCAGCAAGAGCAAGAACAAAATCAAGAGAAAAGACACAAAAAGCAACAAGAGGAGGTGAAAGAAGATGATAAGCACGATTGACTATTCTTACACCACTTATTCGACAACCCAAAGAAAGGCGAGCAACACACTCGACAAAGACGCCTTCTTGTTGTTGCTCATCACGCAGTTGAAGAACCAAAACCCACTCGAACCAATGGACAACAAAGATTTCATAGCACAGCTCACGCAGTTTTCTACACTTGAACAGATAACAAACATGACGAAATCGATCCAAGACTTTCTCACACTTCAAGAAGGTGCACTTCAGGCTCAGGCGGCATCTTTGATAGGGAAATATGCCGTTGTGCAAGTCAATCAAATAACCGTGAAGAGCGGAACAGCAGAAAGCATTGTTTTCGAGCTGGACGAAGCGGCTCCTGTTGTTGTGAGGATCTACGATTCAAACGGAAATCTTGTAAGGGAAGCTACCTCGAGCTCTCTTGATGCAGGTGCGCACGCCTATGTGTGGGATGCAAGAGACAGCAGTGGTCTGCCTGTTTCAGATGGCACTTACACCTACACGGTGTCGAAGATAAACTCCGATGGCAGTGAAACAGAGATAGGTGGTGTTGAAGGAGGAAAGATAGAGTCTGTGAAGTTCAGAGGCAATCAGATCTACGTCTACGTGAATGGCAGAGAATACCCGCTCGCTTCGATCGTTGAAATTATGGAGGAGGGTGATAATACATGATGCGCTCGATGTTCAGCGGCGTTGCTGGAATGAGAAATTTCCAGTATGAGATCGATGTAGTCGGCAACAACATCGCCAACGTGAACACAATTGGTTTCAAAGGTTCTCGCGTAACCTTTCAAACGGCGTTGTCTCAGACTCTGAAGGCTTCAAGAAGCGCACAGAACAACATAGGTGGAACGAATGCAATTCAAATTGGGCTTGGTTCACAGCTCGCAACGATCGACAAGATCATGACCCAAGGTTCTTTCCAAAACACCGGGAATGGAACAGATCTTGCCATCGAAGGGGATGGTTTCTTTGTACTGAGTAACGGTAGCCAGTATTTCTACACGCGTGCCGGTGCCTTGACGGTAGATTCTAACGGTACTCTTATTCAGAGTTCCACAGGTCTTAAGGTTCAAGGCTGGAGAGCGATACAAGATCCAACCACTGGGACACGGTATGTGGATTCAAACCAACCCATAGGCGATATAACGATAAGTGCGGGTATGACGATGCCGGCGAATGCAACCACTGCAGCATCAATCGCTGGAAACCTCAATTCGAGGGTTGGTCCAATACCCTTCTCGATGAACATCACAGACACTACAAGCAACACCGATTACGATGTGAGGTTTGTCTTTTCCAAGACATCAGGTGATCTTGTAAGGCAGGCTGATCCATTCTCAAAGTCGCAGAGCTACACCTGGGATGTCTACGGTGAGGATGGAAAGGTGAAGGCGGCTGGTTTCATAGTGATCAACGAGTTTGGTAGGGTGGAAAGTTCAGGAACTGCCTTTAGATCAAACCTGACTGCTAATGATGATCAGTTAACTCAAGAAGATTTCAGCACTGTTCCAACCGATGGCACCTACTACACGATTGTGAAGGATGAGAACGGGAACGTGGTTCATGAAGGCAATGTTACAATAGCTGGTGGAAATTTTACAATAACTAATACAAACATAGATCAAGGACAAAGATATTTCGTCATCTTTGGCAACGCAAGTGCAGGTGATGAAATCACAATTGCTGGTGATGCCACGATCTCGATACCAACGGCAGGTGAACCACGTTTCTATGAATCAGACAATCCTTCGAATTTCTCAACTTTGCAGTACGAAAGCCCAAAGTACGTGACAGCCATTCAGATGTACGATTCACTGGGCAATCCCTACTCGGTGTACTTTGAGTTCACCAGAATTGGGCAGTTCGGAAATATGCAAAACGCATGGCTTTGGAGAGCTTATACATCAAGTGGTGAACCAATAAGTTATATCGACGCGAATGGAAATGACAACGATGTGACCGGTTCATATGTTGGTGGAATTATAAACTTCAACGAGTCTGGTAGGATCAGTGGGATGTACGGTGTTACCTGGAATGGTTCTAAGCTTTCAGTAAGTAATACCGAGCTTAGAACTATCAAGTTTGACGCAACACACATGGGCGACAGCACCGTTCAAGCGACGATCGATTTCACCTCTTTGACTCAGTTTTCAGGCAGTAATTCAGCGGCTTTCAACTATCAAAACGGCAATGCACTCGGAACATTGCAGTCTTTTGCGATAAATGAAAACGGAGAAATCATCGGCACCTTCACCAACGGTTTAACAGATATCTTAGGGCAGTTAGCCTTGGCTGTCTTCAATAACCCGGCTGGCTTGAACGATCTTGGCAACTCTCTGTACGTGGTATCTCCAAACAGTGGACTTGCCCAAATAGGAACTGCAGGAAGTGGTGGAAGAGGTACATTGATACCAGGAGCACTTGAGATGTCAAATGTCGATTTGGCAGAGGAGTTCACCAAGATGATCATTGCACAGCGTGGCTTTCAGGCAAACGCAAGGGTCATAACAACGGCAGACACCATTCTTGGCGAACTTGTTGCTCTGAGAAGATAAGGTGAGGGTGAATGATCTGGTTGACGCACCTGCGGGGTAAACAGTTTGTTTTGAACGCTGAAATGATTGAATCAATAGAAGCTTTGCCTGACACGACGATCACACTCTTCAACGGCAGAAAGTACATCGTTCAAGAGAAGGTCGAGGAGGTAGTCTCAAAGGTGATAGAATACAAAAAGCAGGCATATCCTGTGTTAGATATTTTGAAATACTTGCCTCGATAGCAGGTAGGTGATTGGATGGACATATCGACAATCCTTGGAATTGGTTTGGCTTTCGGCATGATCGCCTTTGGTATTATCTCAAACCAATCGTCGTTGATGACTTACTACAATTTGCCATCGCTGTTCATAACAGTTGGAGGTGCATTGGCTTCAACCATAGCATCTCACCCGAAGGAAAAGAGTTTCAAGATCGTTCAGGTTATGTTATCAACGATCAAGGAACCTAAGGTCGACAACATAGGACTTGTACGAACACTTGTGTCCTTCTCTGAGAAGGCAAGGCGCGAAGGCTTATTGTCTTTGGAAGAGAATTTGAACGACATCGACGATCCATTCATGAAAAAGGCTGTTCAGCTTGTGATCGATGGAACCGATCCTGATCTTTTGAAAAACATGATGGAGACAGAGATGGATTTGATCGAGGAAGACATTGCATCAGAAAAAGCCTTGATGGACTCTGCAGGAGCCTTTGCACCGGCTTACGGGATGATCGGAACTCTAATTGGGTTGATAGCGATGCTGAAGACTTTGAACAACCCAGAGACACTCGGACCTGGTATGTCTGTGGCTCTGATCACGACCTTCTACGGTTCAATACTCTCTAACAGTGTCTTTCTGCCAATGGGAGAGAAGATAGGTCGAAGGGCTACAAAGATCCTGAGGCAGAAACAGATGATCCTCGAAGGTGTGCTTTCAATCCAAGCTGGTGAAAACCCAAGGGTCTTGGAAGAAAAGCTCAAGTCCTTCCTCAACATCCAAGAGAAGACTGCTTATGAAGCAGCTGTCGCGGAGGCAAAGGCTTAATGCCCAGGAAGAAGAAGCAACCTGAGGCACCGAAGGGAAGCTGGCTGACAACCTACGGTGATATGGTGACATTGCTGCTCACTTTCTTTGTCTTGCTGTTTGCAATGTCTACCATAAGCCCTGGGAAGTTTCAGCAAGTGGTTGTTGGGTTGAGATCTGCTTTGACGGGAATGCCACCGAGTATTCTAACAGGTGGTAAAAGTTTGGCAGAGGAGCCTTTGATAACATCTCGACGTGGTGTTTACCAAGAATTGATGAAGATCGCAGAGGAATACAAAGGCAAGATAACGATAGAGGAAAGAGACGAAGGAACTGTCATCATAATGCAAGATATGGCTTTTTTCGTTCCTGGGAGCGCGAAACTAACCGTAGAAGCGAAAGAACTGCTTGGAAGGATAGGTTCGATCGTGATTGAGCACACGACCAATGTGCTCCAAGTCTATGGCTACGCAGACGACCAGCCTGTCTTAGAAGATTCTATCTATGCATCAAACTGGCATTTGAGTGCGGCGAGGGCTTCGAGTGTTGTACAGTTTTTCACAGAAGAACTAAAAAAGCGCAGATCGATAGAAAGACTGGCAGATATAAGAGCAGGCAGATTTGATCCAGAGTATTTCTACGATCAACAGAGATTCTACCCAATAGGAATGGGAGATTGGACGATAAGAAAAGAAATAGACGCACTTCAGAAATACATAGATTCAGAAAAACAACTGGCAACTTTGAAGTACCAACAGAACGAGATAGACCAAGCGACTTACAACTCTGTGGTAAATCGACTGAACAACGAATATAACTCACGAATAGTAGCCCTGAGAAATCAGTTCAGAAGAATTGATATACTCATAAAGAGAGAGAGAGCAAAGTAGGTGATTCAATGGCAGACGAAGAAAAAAAGAAAAAAGGTATCAGTGGTCTGTTGATGATGATCTTGGTACCTGCCGTAGTTGCGGTTGGTGCGACCGTAGCTACGGTGATGCTACTTGGGACGAACTTGAGTCCGAAGAAGCAAGAACCTACCGTGGTAACTCCAGTTGAGATAAAGGCAGTTGTCATACAGTCCGGCACCTACACAACCTTCATGCTCAAAGGCGGAAAGGAAGTAGCGGTTATAGATTCGTTGAGCTTTACTGTGGCGAGTGATTCTTGTAGAGCTGCTATAGCGAGTAAGAACGATGAGATAATGGATGGTCTTATGTTGATCTTCCTGAGCAAGGAGAAGTCAGAATTGAACACAGCTGCTGGCATAGAACTTTTGAAAAAGCAGATAAGGTCAATGGTGAATGAAATAACAGGCTTTACTGGAGATAGGGAAAGATTGGGTGTTGTAGGGGTCTATCTGTACATAAAAGCCATCAGTTCCGTGGAATGAGGGGTGATGGCGTGGCTGATGTACTCAGTCAAGACGAAATAGACAGGCTTTTACAAGCCGTAAGCACCGGCGAGGTTTCAATCGAAGAGATCAAGAAGGAAGAAACTAAAAAGGTAAAACCTTACGATTTCAGAAGGCCCAGCAAGTTTTCAAAAGAGCACATAAGGGTCTTTGACATGATTCATGAAAACTTCGCAAGGTCTGTCTCGACATACCTTTCAGGAAGGGTTCGCACCTTCACTAATATCAATCTTGCAAGCATAGACCAGATATCTTACGAGGAGTTTGTGAGATCGCTTCCTACTCCATCTTTCATAGTGATATTCACAGCACCGGAATTTGTGGGGAACGCGATATTAGAAATGAACCTTGAGATCTTTTACACCATATTAGACTTGATACTCGGTGGGCCAGGTATCCCTCATGTGAAGCGTACTCCATCGGACATAGAAATATCGATAATGAGAAAAGAGATTCTGAACATATTGACCAATCTCGCTCAGGCATGGAATGAAATCTACCATTTCGTACCAAGCATAGAGAGTATCGAAAACAATCCTCAATTTGTTCAGATCGCACCTCCGAACGAAATGGTTCTCTTGGTTTCGTTGTTCATAACTATAGGCAAGACCGAAGGATTCTTGAACGTATGTTGGCCCTCTTCACTAACAGAGCCATTTATGGATAGACTCACTTCAAGAAGTTGGTTCACTACAAAACGCGAGCAGCTTTCTGAAAAGATGCTCGATGATCTCAGGCAGAACATCAGGACGATGAATGTGAAACTTTCAGCAATTCTGGGTGAAAGTGTTTTGACCGTCAAAGAAGTTCTTGATCTGGAAGTTGGCGACGTGATCAGGTTGAAAACCCACAAAGATGATGAAATTACAATCGAAGTTCATGGTAAGCCAAAGTTCATGGCTCAACCGGGTGTCTTCAAAGGACATAAAGCCGTGAAGGTTACCCGGATCTTGAAGCCGGAGGTGGAAGAAGATGAACAGTGATTTTCTCACTCAAGATGAACTCAACGAACTTCTAAAAGGACTCAGCGAAACTCTGACAGATGAAGACAAGAAGGCGATAACTGAAATATGCGATTTGATTGCCGGTTCTTCTTCTGCTGCATTGGGAATAGTCATTGGAAGAGAGGCAAAACTCACCTTGAAAGAAGTGGCAAACAAAGCCTTGAAAGATGTGATTCAGTCAGCTGAGGAAGAGATGGTGGGTGTCCAGATAGAGTTTGCTGAAGGCATAAAGGGCAATCTTTTGTTCTTGATACCTCAATCTTTGGGCGCACGCATAGCAGACATGATGATGGGAGGTTCCGGTGAACCAGAGAGCTTGGAGCTCGACGAGGTTAGACTCAGTGCAATAACAGAAACAATGAATCAGATGATAGGTGCTGCCATAACCTCGCTTTCAGAAAAGACCAAGAAGAAGATATCGATCGCGAATTTGAAGGTGGATCTCTTGAAAAAGGATGCAGAACCATGGTTTACCTTCAATCCAGCAGAGATTTTGGCGTACGCTCTCTACGACGTTGATCTGGAGAACTCTAAGACTTCATGGCTGATAATGCTCTCATCGATTCTCTTCTTCAAAGATATCTTCAACATGATCTACCCTCAAAAGAGTGCACCAGCAGAAAAGAAGAAAGAGAAGAAGGAGGAGAAGGTGAAGGTACAGCCTGTGCAATTTCAGGAGTTTTCCAAGCAACCAGAAGAAGCCACTGTGACATCTTCATCTGAATTCTCTGACAAACTCGAATTGCTCTTAGATGTTCCATTGAAGGTGGTAGTTGAGCTTGGACGTGCAAAGATGACCTTAAAACAGGTGCTTGAGATGAATGTCGGTTCGTTGATAGAGCTTGACAAACTCACTGGAGAACCAGTTGACATCTTGGTGAACGGCAGGCTGATAGCGAGGGGAGAGGTCGTTGTAGTGGACGAGAACTTTGGTGTTAGAATAACGGAGATCGTGAGTCCAAAACAGAGGATATATTCAATAAGGGAGACAAATGGCGTGTGATGAAAAAGATCTGCTTTGCGCTTCTAACATTGACTTTCAGTTTGACTGTTCTTGCAAATCCATTGCTCGATCTTGTCGAGAGTTTAGCCGGTGTTAGGGATTTCTATCTTGAGTTCGAACTTGTGATGCGCGTGAAAAGTCAAGAGCAGTACCAAGAGTCTACAGTGAGTGGTGATATTGCTGTGAGAAACCTCGAAGATTTCTATTTGCTCATAAAAGAGCCATCCGTCGTCTCACAGCTTTCTTTTGCTTACATATCGAGAACAAAACGCCTTTATTCTTCCTTTCCCGGGTATACCGACATGGAAAACGTTGAACTGCCGTTGACGAACATCGTAGAGGTTTTTCTCGCTGTCTTGAAAATGATACAAACTCCTGTTGTGGTCACGAAGTTCGACGGTGATACCTTGACAATAACCCCCACCGTTCTCATCGCTGGTAAGTCAAATGACCCTGTTGTCTTCAAGATGAAGGTGAAGGAAGGTTTGATCGAAGAATTTCTTGTAACCAACAAGAGTGGCGATGAATATATAAAGATAAAGGTCAAAAACTTAGTCCTGAACGCCAAAGTGGATCATTATTTTCACTTTGTTCAATGAGCTATCAAGTTTTCCAGCCCCCAAGAAAAGAGTTCGGGGAATTTCCTTTTTGAGAAGTTCTCATCTGACAGTATCTCCGCATAGGTGATCGTACCGTCGAGGAGCCTTTGAATCTTGGCAAGGTATTTTATCATCAAATCCAAGCAGACTTTGTCCGAGTGATTACCGTGACCTGGTATAACCCAATCGATCTTGAGCTTCTTGAGATTCTCCAACACTTCGAGCCATTCGGTTATTTTGCTGTCCTGCACGATCTCCGGATGAAGATCGTTGAAAACGAGATCCCCTGCAACCAAAACCCTTTCTTGTTCGAAGATCACCACAGATGAATCTGGTGTGTGCCCTCCAACTTTCTTCAAGGTTACTGGACCTTCTCTGTACTCCTCTTCGAAGGTTTTCGAGGCAGTCACCACCTTGCCATTTGATGGAAGCTCTTTGAGATATTCTTCGTCCATCATCCTCATCTTTTCACTGGTGAGGTTTGATGAGATGATCTGCACGTCCTCGAAAACCACATTTCCAAAGGTGTGATCTGGATGATAATGTGTGTTCACCACAAAGAGAATCTCTTTCCTTAGGACTGATTCGATGAACTCACGAATCTTCTGTGCTTTCTCTGGGAACAACGAGGTGTCAACGACGATGACACCCTTTGGTATCGATATGATGACCACATTCGCAGAACCCTCCATGCCCACGACAAAGACTTTGTCGGTAATTCTTTGAATCATGCGAGACCTCCCATCTGATATAATCTCAATGTATCATTCTTTAGAGAGGGATGCTATTCCTTGAAAAGTGCTTTGGTCTTCGGATACTACGGCTATGATAACCTTGGCGACGAACTCTTGTGCCGTGCCACCATTGATATACTCAGAAAAGCCTTTTTCAAAGAGATATATCTCCTTGTACCAAAGGGCAGGAAAAAAGATTACAAATGGAGCAATGTCATTCCAGTGAACAGATTTGATCCTATTTCTGTGATGAATGCCATACTTCACAGTGAGGTTGTGGTCTGTGGCGGTGGCGGCATATTTCAAGATCAGACAAGCCTGAGAAGTTTTCTTTACTACTCATCTTTGGTCGTACTTTCAAGAACTTTTGGAAAGCCTGTTTTCCTGGTTGCAAACAGTCTTGGACCGGTGAAAAGAAAGCTCTCAAGAATGATTTTGAGATATCTGCTTTCGAGAAAGAAAGTCTTTTTGATAGCAAGAGATGCGGTGAGTGAAAGATATGCAAAGAGGTTCAGCAAGAATGTCTTTGGTGGAACAGACCTCGCGGTTTTGGAATTGGAAAAGATGCAGATCGATTCTCAAAAAGAGCGGTGTGTATCTTTCTGCTTGAAAGAGCCGTTGGAACTATCAGAGATCGTCACCTGTTTGAAAGAAATGGGTTTTGAGAAATTCATCTTTGTCCCTCTAAGCCCCCAAGATAGAGAAGTCTCGTTGAGTTTACTGAAACAGTACAGGAACTTTGAAGTTTCAGATGATCCGATAAAGAGTATAGCTTCTTCTTCTTTGGTGATCTCGCAGAGAATGCATGGCTGTTTGATCTCTGCATATTTTGGAATACCTTTTGTGGCAGTCAATAACTCAAAAGCCACGCGATTCATGAGAAAGTACCTTCCTGATTATCCGGGCTATGCCGATGAAAATCCGACCGATATAGCCATTGCCATCGCAAAGGCGATGAACAAACCAGTGAAAATCAGAGAAAAACTTCTCGAAGACGCGAAAGCCATGGAGCAGAATTTTATAAAGCTGCTGAAAGGCATACGCCTTTGATAGATTTGGTACTTGAAAAATACAAAGCGGTGTGATATGATCAAAATGCACTGTCGTCTGGCTGACCCGCTAGCTCAGCCGGAAGAGCACCTGACTTTTAATCAGGGGGTCCCGGGTTCGAGTCCCGGGCGGGTCACCAGTGCGAGAGTGGCGGAACTGGCAGACGCGCTGGACTTAGAATCCAGTGGGTGATGAATCCGTGTGGGTTCAAGTCCCACCTCTCGCACCAGATTGCGGGCGTAGCTCAGCGGTAGAGCGTCTGCTTGCCAAGCAGAAGGTCGCGGGTTCGAAACCCGTCGCCCGCTCCAGTAGATACCCCCCTGCGGCGCAGGGGGTTTTTTCTCAGTGAGGTGTCAGATGCTGAACAGCATAAAGATCAAAGGAGCACGCGTTCACAACCTCAAGAACATCTCTGTTGAAATCCCAAAAAACAAGATAACGGTCATAACCGGTCTGTCTGGTTCTGGAAAATCAACCCTTGCCATGGACACGATATATGCAGAAGGTCAAAGGAGATACCTTGAATCACTTTCCACCTACGCACGTCAATTTCTTGGAGAACTGAAAAAGCCCGACGTAGATTCCATTGATGGCTTGTCTCCAGCCATTGCCATAGACCAGAGAAGTGTCTCACACAACCCTCGATCTACCGTTGGTACTACCACAGAGATCTACGACTATTTGAGAGTACTTTTTTCAAAGATAGGACAGCCACACTGTCCTTCCTGCGGTAGGCCTGTGGAAAAAAAGGATATCGATCAAATAGTCAAAGATCTCTTCTCGAAGTTCAAGATTGGCACAAGGCTCTACATACTCTCACCAGTTGCCACAGACAAGAAGGGAACCTTTAAAAAAGAATTTGCAGACTACCTTGCGAAAGGCTTTGTGAGAGCGGAAGTCGATGGACAGATATTTAGACTCGAAGAAATAGGTGAGCTTGATAAGAACAAAAGGCACACGATCAAACTGCTCGTCGATAGAATTGTACTCGAAGAAGACGAAAGGCACAGAATTGCCGATGACATCGAGATAGCCTTCAGGGAGAGTTCAGGCTTTGTGCATATCAAAAATCTTGATACAAGCGAGGAATTGATCTTCAGCCAGCACATGATGTGCCCTATCTGCAATATAGGGCTTCCTGAGATAAACCCTAAGCTCTTTTCGTTCAACAATCCCTATGGTGCTTGTCCCAACTGTCATGGACTTGGATACAACCTTCAGGTAGATCCGCAATTAGTTGTCGATGAGAGACTCAGCATTGATGAAGGTGCAATAATTCCCTATCACACCGATGGATATTATCTCTCTCACATAAAACGTTTGGTCCATTCACTTGGTGGTTCAACCAGTGTACCCTTTGGCGAATTATCTCAACACGTTCAAGAGGCGGTTTTGTACGGCTATGGCGACTTTGAAGGAATAGTCAACAATCTGGAAAGACGCTACAGAGAGACAGAATCAGAAGAGATCAAAGAGTGGATAGAGAGAAAGTTCATCGTACAAAGAACCTGTCCTGTCTGCGGTGGAAAGAAGCTCAAGCCCGAAGCACTTGCGGTGACGATAAAGGGGCTGAACATAATCGACTTCACTCAGATGACGATCGAAAAAGCACATGAGTTTATCTTAGATCTACAGAGATCTTTCGGTGACAGAGAACAGAGAATAGTTGGAGAGCTGGTTGATGAGATCAAAAGGCGTTTTCAGTTCTTGCTCGACGTTGGCCTTGGGTATTTGACTCTTTCGAGAACAGTTGTCACTCTCTCTGGTGGTGAAGCTCAAAGAATCAGACTTGCGACACAGATAGGCTCAGGTTTGACTGGAGTTACCTATGTCTTAGACGAGCCGACGATAGGTTTACACCAAAGAGACAATATAAGATTGATCAACACTCTGAAAAAGCTCAGAGATCTGGGAAACACGGTGATAGTGGTGGAACACGATGAAGAGGTCATAAGGAGTTCAGATTACATAGTCGATCTTGGACCCTTTGGAGGAGAGAACGGTGGAAGGGTTGTTTACTCGGGGAGTATTGATGGTTTGATCAACAACCCAGATGGTTCTCTCACTGGTCAGTACCTTGCAGGTATCAGAAGAATAAAAAGTCCGCAGGTGCGTAGGAAGGGCAATGGAAACTCTATAACGATAGTGGGTGCAAAACACAACAATCTGAAGAACATAACAGTTCAAATTCCGCTTGGCACTTTCATCTGTGTGACAGGTGTTTCGGGTTCTGGAAAGTCCTCTTTGATAATTGACACACTCTATCCTGCTTTGATGAACGAGATCTACAGAACGAGGTTGCCAGTCGGTGCACACGATCGAATAGAAGGCATAGAGAATATCGACAAGATCATAGCGATCGATCAATCTCCCATAGGCAGAACACCGAGGAGTAACCCTGCCACTTACACGAAGGTCTTCGATGACATAAGAGAACTCTTTGCCATGACACCAGAAGCAAAGGCAAGAGGTTATGACAAGAGTAGATTCAGTTTTAATCTGAAGGGTGGAAGATGTGAGGCATGCCAAGGACACGGTTTTGTCAGAATAGAGATGCTCTTTTTGCCAGATGTCTATGTTGAATGCGATGTGTGTAAAGGTAGAAGGTACAATGAAGAGACTCTTCAAGTAAGATACAAAGGTAAGAACATACACGAGGTACTCGAGATGTCTGTCGATGAAGCCCTTGAGTTTTTCAAAAATGTCCCACACATCTTTCGTACCTTGAATCTGCTGTCCGAGGTGGGACTTGGTTACATCAGACTGGGTCAACCAGCCACCACGCTTTCGGGTGGAGAGTCTCAAAGGGTAAAGTTGGCTTCGGAGCTGAAAAAAGTTGCAACAGGACGAACACTCTACATACTCGATGAGCCAACGGTGGGATTACACTTCGAAGATGTGAACAAACTCATCGATGTATTGCACAGATTGGTGGACAAAGGCAACACGGTTATAGTGATTGAACACAATTTAGACGTCGTCAAAAATGCAGATTATGTGATCGACTTGGGACCAGAGGGTGGAGACGATGGAGGATATTTGATTGCTTGTGGCACGCCTGAGGAAGTCGCAAAGGTCGAATCATCACACACTGGTAAGTTCTTGGGAAAAATCTTAGGGAAATGAGGTGTGTGCAGTGAAAAGATCGCTCATTTTGTCTTTCTTGTTCTTGTCTTTGGTGGCTGCTGCGTACAACTTTTATTTTGCAAATCTTCACTCTCATACGAGTTTTTCAGACGGTCAAGGGACACCATCTGAGGCTTATCAATATGCAAAAGATTACGTCGACATTTTGGCTGTAACAGACCATGCTTACTATTTCAGACAAAAGATAGACGGTCAAGATAAATTGATTATGACAAAGATTGCCGCACAGCAGGCTACTGCAGACAGTTTTCTGGGACTGTGGGGTTTTGAGTGGACTGGTGGTGTAGGACACATAAACGTCTATGGAACATCGATCTGGACAGACAGAAACGAATCCGATTTGAAGGCTCTGTACAAGTGGATCGTCGATCAGAAAGCACTTGCCCAGTTCAACCACCCCGGTGTCACCTATGGCAACTTCTACGATTTCGAGTACGATCTCGAAGCCGATGAATATATCAACTTGATTGAAGTTGGAAACGGAAACACCTCCAGAAGGACTATCACGAAGGAGATGTATTCAAATTATAGATTAGCGTTGGACAAAGGGTGGCACGTTGGTGCGACGGCAAATCAGGACAACCATAGGGCTAATTGGGGCTCTGCAAACGACACCAGAACGGTGATAGTAGCAGAATCGCTGAGTTATGAATCGATTATGGAAGCGCTCAAAAACAAACGCACATATGCCAGCGAAGATAAAAACGTTCGCGTGACCTTCAAATGCAACGATCAATGGATGGGCTCAATATTGAAAGATGCAACTCAATTGACATTTGATGTTGAGCTGGTAGATGATGAACCTTTTTACGAGGCTGTGATTGTCTCTCAGAGTGGTGATGTGAAAAACTGGCGCATAAATTCGAATCGTTTTAAAGCGCAGTATACCTGTGAACCCACCGATGGCTACGAATGGTATTTCTTGTACGTCATTCAAAATGACTGGGATGAGATCATCACGGCACCCATATGGGTTCAGCACGGTGATCTATACGTCGTAAACCTAAGAACAAAACCACAGGGTACAGATCTCGAAGTGTATTTTGATCTCATAAACAGTTCCTATGAACAAACTCCTTGTGATCTTCAGGTGATTGCTACAGGCAAATCACAGCAGACGCAAGTGGAAGTTGCACCGAGGACAAAGAAGGAGATAGCCTTTCAGCTGAAAGATTTGCCAGTTGGTACACACCGAGTGACCGTTCTTCTGAATGGCAAGATAGCCCAAACGGGCTTCGTTGAAATCAAGAAAGCCGTTGTATTGATAGATCAATCACACGAGAATGCCTATCGATCTTTCTACGATCCACTCAAGAATCAATTGGAAAAAGAAGGTTTTCAAGTCGCGTACAACATGACATTTTTCAAAAGAGTTCCATCTGCTTCGTGTGTTGTAATTGGACTACCGAACAAAGGCGCTTTTGCCGAAACGATGGCACTGAACGATTTTGAAATAGAGAATTTAGTCTCTTTTGTTGGAAATGGCGGAAAGGTCGTCTTCGTGGCTTTTAGAGATTCGGTTGTGGAACCTTCCTACAACAAATTGCTTGAGAGGTTGGCAAGCGAGATGAATTTGGTGCAACGAGAAGGCAGAACCTTCGCAAAGGTGGAAGAAAAGCTACTGAATCGATATGCTGAAGGCTTCATTTTCTTCATATACTGTGAACAACCACAAGAATTGGTAGAACTCTTGAGGGAGGCGCTATGAGAATATTTGCCATTGACAGTTCGACTGAGACTCTTGTCATGGTTTATGCAGATGAACAGAATATTTTGAGTCTCTCATACGAAGGAATTGAAAGACATGCGATAAAGATCGCACCTCTTGCAAAACAGTTTCTCGATATGGTAGATCAGCCCGTTGAATCTCTTGATTATCTTGGTTGTGGAATAGGACCAGGAAGTCTTACAGGACTGAGGATTGGTATAGCCTTTGTACAAGGAATGGCTTGTGCACTCTCAAAAGACGTCGTTGAGGTAGTCTCTTCTGAGATCGTGGCTTTGAATTTCTCTCATCACAACAAAGAAGTGGTCATAGCAAAAAGGGCAAGAGAGGGTTATGTCTATCTTGCCTGCTATGAGGAAAGAGCGCAGAAACTTGCACCGACTGTGATGGAACTTCAGACTGCCAAAGAGTTTGTGAAGGCTCTTAAAAACCCTATCGTGGCAGGCGATGCCAAGGAGTTTTTCAAAGAGATTGCCAAAATCTCATCTGACGAAGCTGAGAAGATCAGAGGTGAGATACTCGCAAAAGAGGTTCTCAGAAAAGCCCAAGAAGGTCTCTTGGTAAAACCCTATGAACTTGAGCCACTTTACCTTCAAAAATCAATAGCGGAAATGAACTTCGAAAAAAGGCAAGGCTGAGACTCATTTTCTCTTGCGGTCTCTTTTTTGCGATGTTTTCTTCTCTTTTACATTCTCTTTTGCCTTTTTCAAAGCCTTTACAACCAAGTCGTTAACCGAGCCTTTCTCGTAATTACCTGTTTTGGTGAGCTTTCCAGCCTTTATGCCTGTCAGTATCTCTATTGCCTCATCTATGTGTTCGATCGCCCAGATGTGGAACAAACCCTTCTTTATGTCTTCGAGAACTTCATCTTTCAGAAGAAGATTTTTCAAGTTTGCCTTTGGCAGAATCACGCCTTGATTTCCCGTAAGTCCATGAAGCTTACAAGCCCTGTGAAATCCTTCCACCTTCTCTGTGACTCCACCGACTGGCTGTACTTCGCCGTGCTGGTTCATAGACCCTGTTACAGCTATTTCCTGCTTGATCGGTACCTTAGAGATCGCACTTATGAGTGCTATGGCTTCGGCGATCGATGCGCTGTCTCCTTCAACTACTCCATAGACCTGTTCGAAGTTCAACGAGGCGCTTATCGAGAGTGGGAGCAGTTGTGCATACCGTTCACCGAAAAAGCCTTCGAGTGTCAGTACGGCCTTGCTGTGAATCTTGCCACTCAGATTTGCCTCTCTTTGTATATCAACAACCCCGGGTTTACCGAGGTGTACCTTTGCCGTTATCTTCACCGGGATTCCAAAGCTGTGATCAGAAAGGTCATAAACCGTCAATCCATTGACCTGACCTATCCTTGTGCCGGTTGTTTCGACCATAAGATCGTGCGACTTTATCTGAGAATCGTATTTCGTCTGAATGAGATTCACTCTGTCTTCCATTTGAGATATCGCCGTCTTGACATGTTCTTCTCGTACAGTCTTGTCACCGCATCGAGTAGCTATACTGCAAGATTCCCTTATCAAACCACTTATCTCGCCGAAGCGAACAGATAATTTTTCTCTGTCTGCCGCGAGCCTCGATGAGTACCAAAGAATTCTCTCGACCGCTTTTGTGTCGAGATGGGGCAGTTCATGTCTGCAGCATGAAGAAGAGATGAAACCAAGATATTTCTTGACATTCTCCTCATTCACATCCAGTTCCCAGTCGAACTCACTTTTCACTCTGAAGAGTTTTCTGACATCTTCATCGTAGGTGTACATCAGATAGTAGATCCTTGGCGAGGCGATCAAAAAGATCTTGACATTCAACGGTATTGGCTGTGGTCTAAGAGAAACAATATTCGAAAAGCCAAGAGCGCTTTCAAGATTTTCTATGGTTATCTCTTCAGAGAGAAGTGCTCTTTTGAGATATTCCCATGCATATGGGTTTCTCAACAGACTTTCAGCTTCGAGTATCAAAAAGCCCCCATTTGCCCTGTGCAGTGCACCAGCCTTTATGAAGGTGAAATCGGTGAAGAGCATTCCAGCCCTGCTGTAGTATTCTACTTTGCCAGCCAGATTTGAATAAGTTGGATTTCTTTCGAAGATCACTGGTGCACCTGTGATGTGAGAGTTGTCGACAATTAAGTTTACAGAGTACCTTTTCTTGTAAAGCTGTCTTACTTCAGGATCTTCGCTTCTCAGATCGCTCAGATTGTTCAGAACATCGTTTTCAACATCTGTCAGGTACTGAGTTATGTCATAGCTGAATTCGTACTGTTTACGCATCTCGTCGAAAAGAGCTCCAACTGTGAATAGTGCCGCGTATTTGTCCAGTTCTCTGAGTTTTTCTTTGTATTCCCGATCGAGTTTTCTCGATTTGTACAATGTTCCCTCTATCACGTGCTTTAACTTTCTGCCATTCTCACCGATGCTTTGTTTCACTTCCTCAGGTAGAGATTCAAGTATTTCTGGTGTAACCGGCTTTCCTTCAAAGATTGGGACACTGACAACACCGGTTGGAGTCAGCTGAACCGAAAAACCGAGTTCTTTTGCTTTCTCTTGAAGCTCTTCCCAGAGCTTTGTTCTTTTGCTCATGTATTCATCTTCGAGCTCCGACTTTTTGGCTGCATAATCTTCGCTCTCAAAGATCTTCTCAATCGACTCAATTACTTCTTCTGAAAGCTTCTGCATATCGGACTTGAACTGAGCACCCTTACCATGTTCGAGTGAGATCGCCTTCGGCTCAGAAGGATTTGAAAAGTTGTACACATAGACCCAGTCCTTCGGCGGTGACATCCTTAAGGCTTCCTTTTCAAGGAATGAGGTTATGAAGCTCCTTCTACCAGTCCCTGGCATACCCACTACAAAAACGTTGAAACCTTTTTCATTTATACTCAAGGCATCTTCTACAGCCTTTCTTGCCTTTTCTTGGCCTATGAATCCTTCGATCGGTTCAATCTCCACACTCGTTTGGAAATTTGGTAGGTAAGGACATCTGTACACCAGGTTCTGGTATTCAACCTTCATTGTGTATTCCTCCTCAATGGCTTGATGAACAGCCAGAGCATCCACTACAATTATTGGAAGAACATGAGGAACTCCCTTTGCCCTTTATCTGTATATGCGGAAGCTGTTTTTTCATCCTTTCTCCGCACTCTGGGCAATCTGGGTCTTGATCGTTCATCTTCATCAACATCTTGTGTTCCTTTTGGCATTTCTCACAGAAATATCTGTAAATTGGCATCACACTCACTCCTTACTATAGGCAGTTTGAGACCTTGCCTTGTTCTGTCGCCTCTTGATGCATCATTTTTTCCCTCAAAGGTGAAGAGCACCCTTAGGACAGCTTTTCACGCATTCCATGCACAAAATGCATTCTGTTCCGTTCTCTCTGCTTCTTCTTGTGTCTAAAATATCTACGTTCATCGGGCATACTTTCTTGCATCTTTTGCAGGAGACACACTTTTCACTGTCTGTTTTTATCCTAAGTAGAGAAAAATAACTTGCTGGCTTCAAGAAAACAGTTACAGGACAGATATATTTACAAAATGCCCTGTTATCTTTCAATGCGAAAGCCAATACTACTCCAACTACATAGTATATTATATTTCCCACGACAAAACTCCAGAACATCACGGTCTCAATGTCACGAATTTTCAATAAGAACAGTGTGATCACAAACAAAAGCGAGAGAAAGAATAAGACGTACCGCATGATGGATAGTCCCTTTATTCGAGGATTTTCAGGCATCCTGTAAGGCAACAAATCCAAGACCGCGGCAGTCCAGCAGGCATATCCACACCATCCTCTTCCAAACAGCAGTGGACCAAAGATCTTTGCCACAGCGTAGTGTATCACCGCCGCTTGAAATACCCCCATGAACAAATAGTACCAGAAACCTTCTAACTGCATATTCTCGCGGCATATAAGCCCAAGATAAACAAGCATGTAAAATCCTACGCCAAACTGTACGAACTGTCTTGAGTATCTGTATTTTTTGATCATTAAGAAGATGCCAAAAGATACAACAAGACCTATGTACATGAAATTGAAAAGGTAGAAGATATTATCAGACCAAATCCATAAACCTATCGACACACTGACAAAGATCAAAAGCATGTATATGGGTATTTTATATCTTCTCAGATTCTTCACCTCACGATCAAGAAACTCTATGATTGTTTTCAAAGCTGTTCAACACTGAACCAGACTGTTGTCCTTTCAGTCCACCGTCACCGTTTTTGAAAGATTTCTTGGAAGATCGGGATTCACACCATTTTTGACCGAAAGATGGTATGCAAAGAGTTGAAGAGGTACAACCGAAAGAAACGGTGACAGATACCATGGGCAGTCTGGGTATTCGATGATCTTTGTTGCATTTGCGAATATCTCATCTGATTTGTTGCTCAAAACTACCGCAGTGCCCTTTCTACAAGTTACCTCGTTTATATGCGATATGATCATGTTTGCCTGAGAACTGTGTGTGATAAAGAAAACTGGGTAGTTTTCACAGACCGAAGACAAAGGACCATGCTTGAACTCTGAAGAATAAACACCTTCTATATGATTGTACACAACTTCCTTTATCTTCAAAGCTCCCTCGAGTGCGATTCCATGACTGATACCATACCCAAGCATGTAGGAGTTCGAGAAGTCTATCTCAGAGTTTAGAAGCTCTTGCACCTGTGGCAAGCTCGTCTGCAGGGCGTCTTTGAGAAGAGTTGGCAGTGTTTTTATGTCTTTCATGTACACGTCATCGAAACTCATCTTTGATGCCAAATAGTAAAGAACTACGAGTTCATTCATAAAGGTCTTGGTGGCAGGCACGGAGATCTCAAGCTCACAGCACAACGGTATATTCAAAAGACTTCTCATCATGACCGTTGATCCCATTACGTTCACAATCGACAAAACCGTGGTTTTGTCCTCGATGGCGTTCAGTACGTTTATCACGTCCTTTGTTTCACCACTCTGAGAGATGAGTATGACGACATCTTCCTTTGAAACGGAGTCTGAGTAGTTTTCAAGAAACCTACCAGCCTCGACGGCGATTGCAACTTTCCTCGATAGTTTGTTAAAAAGATAGCTTCCAACCAGTGCCGCATGGTAAGAACTGCCTGCTCCAACCAAAAAGATGTGTCTTGAGCGTGAGAGAATGTTCGTGTATCGGGAAAGGTCCATATCGAATCTGAGAAATTCAAGGAGTGCGGAGACCTTCTCGGGTTGTTCGTAGATTTCCTTTATCATGTAATGATCATAGCCAAGCTTTGATGTAGCTTCAGCAGATATGTCCATGACTTGAGGTTCTCTCTCTATTGGCTGACCTGTTTTGATATCACGAATTGTGAATCTGTTGTGGGTGAATTCGACGTACTCACCATCTTTCAAAGGTACTATTCTTCTGGTCAAAGGGATGATAGATGGCAGATCTGAAGAGGCACAGATGAAATCATTTCCAACACCGAGATAGAGCGAAGAGCCGCGCTTAACACAATACATCTTGTCATCGTCGATGCGAGTTATCACACAAGCGAAGTCACCCTTCAGCAATTCTGCGGCTTTCTGGATTGCTACATTCATTTCTCTGTACTGATCGTAGAATTTTTCTATGGCGTGGACGACTATCTCACCATCGTTTTCACTTCTGATAGTGTGGTTCTCCTCTAAGAAACTCTTTCTGAGTTGTACCATGTTGATTATGTTTCCATTGTGGGCACCAACCATATCTTTGTCACAGTCATAATGTGGTTGTGAGTTTTTTTGAGAAGGCGTGCCAAAGGTTGCCCATCTCAATTGAGCGATGCCCTTAAATCCCTTGAGTTCGTTGAATTTCAATCTTTCACTCACTTCGTCAACGATACCGACATCTTTGCGAAGTTCAACCTTTCCATCAATGGTTATGGCAGATATCCCAACTGAGTCATACCCTCTGTAGACCAGTCTCTGCGCAGCTTCTGTTAAGATCTTGCCCAGATTTTCCTTTTCTTCTTTGTAGATTATCCCAAAGACTCCACACACATTTTTCACCCCATTCAAGAGTTTTTTCACAGAGTATAGTATACTGTTTTTCGGCAACGGAGGTATTCATGAGTAAAAAGAGCGTTGGATTTGGGAAAGTTTTGAGAAAATACATGAACAAGCCCAATGTGGCAAGAAGAATTTTGTCTGTTGCTATTTCAGCAGAACTGGCAAGGAGAAAGGTTGTTGCCGGTGTACGCAATGACTTCGTGAGCTGGATGGATTATCATGCACTGCACGCAGTCAACGGTGCACTCAGCGGCGTTAAGACAGCTTGGGTGAATCTGTTCTTTCCGGTGGAGATCTTGCTCTCTTTTGGCGTGAACTGTGTTTCTGCTGAAGGACTTGCCGGGATGTTTGCAGCGATGTATTTGGAGGATATACCGATCAGCAGAGCAGAAAGTTTTGGAATCTCCAGAAATCTGTGTACCTTTCACAGAACGGGTGTCGGTATATCGCTTCTTAAGGTTTTGCCAAAGCCTATCTTTGTCGCGACGACAAATATACTGTGCGATGGCAACATGCCAACCTTCAACACCTATTCGGTTTTGAACAACATTCCCATCTATGTGATAGATGTTCCTAGGTATGAAAGTAGCCAGAATGAGAGTTATCTTTCAAAACAACTTGAAAACTTAGTCTATAACCTCGAGAATCACTTGGGTAGAAGATTTGATTATTCAAAATTAGTTGATGCCTTGAGGAGGGAAAAAGAGAGCTTCGAAATACTCAGAGAGTTCTATCCAAGGCTTTGTGAAAGTCCACTGTCCATGGAACTGTACCAACATGTCAATGTTTTGTATGCGTTTCACATGAGGCCTAATCAGCTTGTGAAGGCTGTGAGATCTCTGACGGAAACGAAGGCTGTGCTCGACAAAAAGATAAGATTGCTTTGGCTTCACATGATACCGTACTACGACAACGAGCTGTACAAGATTTTCTCTAAGAACTCACCTTATGCTGTTGTGACGAGCGAGTTTGAATGGGACTGGTTGTATTGGTACCCAGATCCAGAAAAACCGTTCATCTCTCTGGCGCAGAAAGTTTTGAAAAACCCAGAGATTGGAGATCTTCAAAGGAGGGCACAGTTCGTAACGAAGTTAGCTCAAGACTTCAAAGTAAATGGTGTGATTCACTTCAACCACTGGGGTTGTAAGCAATCTTCTGGTTCTGTATTCCTTCTCAAGGAAGTCTTTGAAGAACAGGGCATACCTTTTCTGGCATTAGATGGAGATTGTGTCGATCACACCAATCAATCGATTGGACAATACAAAACGCGCATAGAGGCTTTCTTGGAGATGATTAGATGATCGTTTACAACTGCCCTATGATGCCGTTTGAGTTTTTCAAAACACTTGAAGTTCCATACAGAAGAATCAAAGAGAGTGGATGTGAATTTGACAGGCTCAGTCCAAATCTGTGTTCTTTCTGTAAGAGATCTATTTCGTTGATCGACAAAGACGATGTACTCGTATGGGTAGATTCTTGCGACTCTTCGAGGAGAGCGGCAGATTTCTTGAAAAAAACCAACAAAGTCTTCGAACTGCATATTCCAGTGGTTTCAGACGAAGGCGCTGTCTTGAAGTTGGCAGATGAACTGAGAGCACTTTGGCAATTCTTGAACTCAATTTATGGTGAGAGATCGTATGAGAAGCTGACCCAAACTCACAGAGAGATTCAAAGAGACCTTCAACTGCTTGGGAAGTTCATGGATGAAGATCTGAAAGAAGCAGTTCAGGTATATGAAAGGATTACGAATGAAAAGTGGGTTGCATCGATCCAAGGTTCCAACACAAAGGTTTTGGTTATAGGAGCACCTGTTGATGAAAAGATCTGTAAGATCATCGAAAAAAACAATGGTTTTGTGCTGAATGCGACCTGCTCTGGACCATTCGCACTTCTTTCAGAGATTGTTGACACAGGTGATCCTTTCAAAAATATAGCACACAGAATACTCCACAGGGATTTGATGTGTATGAGAGCAGCAAATCAAAGAAGGCTTTCAACTTTGATTGAGACGCTAAAGCCAGATTTGATCGTCTTGCACACCGTCAAATTCTGCGATTTTTACAGTTTTGACGAGAGAGAGTTGAAGCAATTGGGTGTGCCGTTCGTCGCCATCGAGAACGATCTGACCAGCTCTTCGAACGCTCAGATCGAGACTCGTATACAAGCTTTGATGGAACTGGCAAAAGACCACAAGAGCAACAATAACGGTGAATACGAACTTTTTGCCGGGATCGACAGTGGATCGACTACAACAAAGATTGCTGTAATCGATCAAAAGGCAGTGTTGCTGTATCAAAAGGTGACTAAAACAGGCGCTTACCCGGCACTGACAGCGAAGAGACTGTACGAAGAGATGCTCAAAGATTCGAAAATTCCTGCAGAAAAGGTCTATCTTGTGGCTACTGGATATGGAAGGGCTTCATTGAACTTCGCTAACGAACAGGTAACGGAGATCACCTGTCATGCAAAGGGTGTGCAGTACTTTTTTCCATCTGTGAGAACGATCATCGACATAGGTGGACAAGACAGCAAGGTGATAAAGGTTGACAATGGTCAGGTTGTTGAGTTCGTCATGAATGACAAGTGTGCCGCTGGAACGGGAAGATTTCTCGAGGTAATGGCGAATGTTTTGGATGTTCCTTTACAGAAGATAGGAAGATTGTCTTTGAACCACAGAAATGAAATAGACATCAGCAGCGTGTGTACAGTTTTTGCAGAATCAGAAGTTGTATCACTCAGAGCCATGGGACATACAAGAGAAGATATACTATACGCAATTCACAGAGCGATTGCAAGGCGCATTGGTTCTATGTACGACAGAATCAAGGGTGCACCGCCTGTGATCCTGACAGGTGGAGTGGCACTCAACGAGGGCTTAAAAGCAGCACTCGAGGCATTGTTAAAGGTTCCAACTGAAGTTCCGACTCAGCCTGTGATCACTGGTGCGCTGGGCGCAGCGGTCATTGGGCTTCTCAAAAACCGGCGTTAAAGGCATACTCACCACCGTGACTGTGAACCGCAAAGATACAAGATCCTGTGCCTGTCATCATGGCAACAATGGGGTTTTCCAACCATGCGTTGTTGAGATTGGTGGATATCTCAGGATATAGAGAACAAATGGGCTTTTGAAAGACGTTGTAAGAAAGAGATTTTATAGACTGTGTGTCGTGATTTCTATAGGCATCGTAGAGTTTTTCAATTGGTTTTGGTCCTCTGTCAAAGTTATCTGGTGTGAGCATTGAGTAGGCATCTTTGGTTGAAATCTTGATCTTCGAGCAGAAGAGATTGACGGTGTAACCAATGAGTGGTTCGAGGTGAGTTATTCTTTCACCCCTTCCTTCGACTAAGGCAGTGCCTCCATCTATTAGAAAAGGTACATCAGAACCAACCTTCTGTGCCATGAAGACGATCTCGTCTTTGGGAATCTTCAACTTTCTCGAAAGGAATCTGAGCGTCGCGGCAGCATCTGAGCTACCGCCACCGAGCCCAGAACCTATCGGTATCTTCTTGGTCAATCTCACCTTCATACCAAAGTCCATTCTGTAATACCGACAAACAGTCTCGAAGGCTTTTTCAATCAAGTTTTGACCTTCGATTGCCACAGTGGACTCTATCTCGATACCGAGATTGTCTGTCAGCCTAAACTCAAGCAAATCACACAGATCTATTGTTTGAAAGATTCCAACGATGTTGTGAAACCCATCTTCACGCTTTGAAAGTACATCTAAGTACAAGTTCAGCTTTGCATAAGCTCTTTCAACTTCACAACGGTCAGATATGACCATCCCTCCAAGTTCTTTTCGAGCTCATCAAATGAATCGAGTGATCTGAATGCGTGTTCAAACATATCTGGTTCATTCAAACCATAGAAGATGACGGTTGCGAGATACAAAAGACCCACGTGCACGCGGCTGACAGAAGATGCCGTATCGTTTATCAGACCGATGTATTTCAAATCGAGGAGCTGCACCTTTACCTCTTCATTTATCTCTCTTGTCATACCATTCACGAACGCCTGCCATGGATCTGGGCTGTCTTCAAATCTTATGTGACCGCCGACGCCGACCGAGTATTTGTTGTGAAGTCTTTTTTCACCTTGTTTGTCAGTTCTTCGAAGTAAGAGAATGCCTTGATCGGTTTTCATCACCACATAGGGTATGACCTGTCTAAGCTCTTCGTCGTATTCTGCAAAGTCCCTTGTGATGAATCTGCCTTGTTCTTCGATGATCTTCTTGATATGATCGATCTTCACTTCGATAACACCCTTTTCCCCATTTGTCAATCTTTCGACTTCATGAGTCGGAATGACCAAGACTTTTTCTTGCAAGATAAAGCCTCCTTTACTCTTTTGCGGAAGATATGAGTTGATTGTAACAGTCTCTGCAGACAGCTATGTACTTTTCTTTTCCTCCAACGTCTATCTCTGAGTCATCCTTGACCAACTTGTATGTAAGTGTTGCATTGTACTCACCGCAGAGATTGCAGACAGCCCGCTTCTTGATGATCTCCGTGGCAAGTGACATCAAAAGTGCCGTTGTTTCAAAGGGGTTTTGTTTGAAGGTCATATCGAGCCCCGCGCAGAAGACATTCACATTCTTGTCCAAAAGATCTCTCACTATTCTGACTAAATCTTTATCAAAGAACTGCACTTCATCGAAAAAAATAGCTTCCACTGGGTGGTTCATATAGCGCAAAATATCACTGGCTTTCTCAACGGCAATGGCTTCTACTTCGAGACCTGCATGTGTTTTGACGGCAGTTGTGCCGTACCTGTTGTCGAGTGCTGGTTTGAAGATAATCACTCTCTTTTTACCCAATTTGTATATCTCCACGTAAGAGAGCAGTTCGGTAGTCTTTCCTGAATACATAGGTCCTACGATCAATGTCAATTTTCCCGCCATCTTCAACCCTCCTGAAGAAGTTTGTTCACCGCATCGACTTTTTCTTGGTCCACGACGTGCAGATACACACTGGTTGTAGACAGATTGGAATGACCCAAGAGATCTTGAACAACTCTTATGTTCACGCCTCTTTGAAGAAGATGTGTTGCAAAAGAATGCCTCAGCGTGTGGGGATGGATTCTTTTTGTTATCCCACATGCCTTAGCATACCGCCTTATGATTCTGAAAACCGTGCTTGGATGTATTCTCATCGTTCTGCCAAAGAGGAAGTCTGAGGAAGTTCTCTCACTTTTGCTGAGATATTCTCTCAACTCTGTGGTGAGTTGGCCATTCAGTGGAACGATTCTGTCTTTCTTGCCCTTACCCATGTTGATCCTCACACAAGCCGGTGAAAAGGATAGATCTTCAACCTTCAGATTACACAGTTCGCTCACTCTCAAACCGCAGAGATAGAGTAGAGACAAAATCAGATGATCTCGGTCGTTGGCCTTTGAAACTTCGAGCAGTCTTTGTACTTCATGGAGCGTTAAGAAGTCTGGCATTCTCCTGTATGATTTTGGGTTTTTTATACTCTGCCAAGGATTAGTGCTGCAGGTTCCTTTTAAAACGAGGTAGTTTGCAAAACTTCTGAGTGAACAGAGTTTTCTAGCCAAAGAACTCGATGTGAGCCTTCTGTCTTTGGATTTCGAAAGGAATTTGACATATTCTTCTGCTACCTCTCTTGAAAGATCTTTTAGCTGCAGCCCTTTTTTTGTCAAAAAATCGATGAACTGATTTACATCACCCATATAGGCTATGACTGTGTGGTCAGAGAGTCTTCTTATGTGTGATAAGTACTCAGAAAAATCTCTTACGATCTCTTGCAATCTCTCACCATCCAATCGCGTTCATCACTATCACATACAAGTTCACCACAGCGAGCATCAAGATACTCTTTGGCATCATTTTCTTGGAGAAATCTGCAAAACTAATAGTCTTGTTGGTGTACTTTTTCACCAAGGAGACGCCGACGATATTCACAGCAGCACCAATCGTTGTCCCGTTGGCACCTAATGATGCACCAAGTGAGAGTGCCCACCAGAAATTGGTGTTTGAGTATGCTGCAACAAGTGATTGAACAACAGGCACCAAAACAACCGTTGCCGGGACAGCACTCAGAAACATCGCTGCGAACCCAGAAAACCATACTAATGCCGTCAAGAGAAGGTATTGTGATCGAATGGAGGCAAAAGCGTTCGCCAGATAGCCAATTACTCCCACTTCTCTCATGACATAAGTTATCATGAACAGGCCTATGAGGAAAAAGAGAGTATCCCACTCAACCTCTTTTGCAGCGTCTTCAAAAGATTTTCCAAATATGAGCAGTGAGATAGTTGCGCCAGCCATGGAGATCAATGACATCTCGTAGCCTAACACTTTGTGAAGGGTGAATGCGGTTATCACCGAGAGAAAGACGATGAGCAATGCTGCTGTTTTCTTTTTGTCTATTATAGCTGCCTTTGGGTCTGTAGCTGCGAGTTGTCTCAACTTTTGTTGTATCTCTTCATCTTTAGAGACCCCCCCAAACCAAGCGTAGACTTGAAGCATGAGTATGATGATGGCTACAGGCGCAAGGTGCACTATAAAACTTGTAAAACTGAGTTTGCTCACAGAACCGATGATGATGTTCGGTGGATCACCGATCATCGTAGATGCACCTCCGATGTTGGAGGCGACTATCGCTATGGTCATCAAATTCACCGGATCGAGATCAACGACATCGCATATGAAGAGCAGTATTGGTGCAAATATCAAGACTGTTGTCACGTTGTCCAAGAAGGCAGATAATAAAGCAACAACGATCATGATTATTGAAAGCGTTCTTCTAATATCTCCTTTTCCCAATCTCACTGCATAGACTGCGACAAACTGGAAAAATCCGGCTGCTTTGAGCATACCAACTATTATCATCATCCCCATGAGAAGTCCTATTGTGTTGAAGTCTATGAATCTTGAAAGGTTCTCAAGATTCATGGTTTTCGAAATCCCGGTAAAACTGACCAGCAATGCCATCAAAAAGACCATCACAGATGTTTTGAATTTGCTGCTCAGAATGAAGTAGTATGTCACACAGAAAAGCACGATCATAAAAATCTGACTGAACATTTGAGATCACCTCTTCAGATCAGAGAGAGTACAGTTCAACCAGCTGGCCAGTGTAAATTCCTTCCACTTGTGCTGGTATTCTCACAACCCCGTCTGCCATAGCGATGTTTGAAACATGAGCAGTCTCGCTGAAAAGTGGATCTGCCAAGATCTCATCTTTTTCATATCTTAGTTTCACCCTAACGAAATGCTCTCTGCCCTGTATTGAAGGTACATTCTTAGTTATTCGTACCATGCCAATGGGTTTTGGTATGAACTCACTTTCGTTTTCAAGTTTTCTCAGAGTTGGCAACAGGAAAAATCTACTGCTCACATAGAAAGAAACAGGGTTTCCAGGCAGTCCCAAGATAGGTTTTGTACCAGCCAAAGCAAAGATCGTCGGTTTTCCAGGCTGTACCATAACACCATGATATACTATGCCAGAGTTCCCAAGTCTTTCTATGGCTTTTGCTGTGTAATCTCTTGTCCCAATAGAACTACCACCTGCTATCACGATGATGTCGTAATCATCAATGCAAGCCTTCATAACATTGTAAAGAGATTCTTCGTTGTCTCTGACGTGTCCAACCCTATGGGCAGAAAATCCCAAGGCTTTCAACCAAGTGACCAATGAATAGGTGTTGCTGTCTCTGACTTGAGTGAATGTACAGTCCTGCCACGGTTCGACTATCTCATCTCCTGTAGAGATAACCGCTATTCTTGCACGTCTGTATACGTTGATTTCAGTTATTCCGAGTTGAAGCAAAAGCTGAATGTGTCCTATTCTCACCCTTGTACTGGCTGTCAAAACTATTTCATTCTTTTTGATATCTTCATCGTATTTCATCACATTCTCCCAGATGCCAACAGGTTTTGTAACTTCAACGAATTCGCCGAAGCTCTGCGTGTGCTCGACCATTACAACGGCATCTGCTCCCGCTGGCAGAGCACCGCCAGTTGGTATCCAGGCAGCTTCACCACTCTGCAAAGAACGGTCTGGTTTTTCCCCAATACGAACTTCAAAGGCGTTTTTCAAAATGGCAGGCAGATTTGCCGATGCACCCTTTGTATCCGATGCTTTCACGGCATAACCGTCTACTAAGGACTTGTTGAAACCTGGTAGATCTTCCTTTGCGAAAATGTTTTGAGCGCAAACTGAACCCAATGAAGCTGTTGTTTCGATCGTATGTTTTTGATCTATAGGTTTGATCTTTGAAATGAAGTTTTCGTAGATCTCTTGAACACTGGCAAATCTGAGAAATTCAATTTTCATGATCTCTCACCAGTTTTTCTCTTTGCTCGGCACAATCACTCATAGATCCCTTTATTTTCTCGAGTGCATGAGGTATCACTGGCAAGATCGCTTCAAGATTTTCACTCACAGCCTTCGGACTGCCAGGAAGATTGATTATAAGAGTCTGATCCCTAATTCCCACAACCGCACGAGAGAGCATGCCAAGTGGTGTATATTTAAGTGATTCGTTGATCATGGCTATCTCCATGCCGTGAATTCTCTTTTCCACAACTGCAAGAGTGGCTTCGGGTGTGACATCTCTTGGAGAAAGCCCTGTACCACCAGTTGTGATGATCAAGTCATATTTGTTCTCGCAGAGATTCAAAAGCTCATCTCTTATCAACTCGAATTCGTCGGGCAGAATTTTATAAGACTCCACAACGGCATCTATCTTCTTGAGCATTTGGATGATCAACTTACCACTCTCGTCCTCTCTCTGCCCCTTAAAGCCCTTGTCACTCATGGTAAGCACAGCCACTTTAATCATTCTGGTCACCTCTGATGATCTGACCTACATTTGAAAGATCATACCCCTGCCATGTCAACGCATTGTTGCGAAATTCTTGTGAAAGAAGTATGTTCATAATCAATTCAAATCGATCATCTTTGCTGAATTCAGTTAAGATGAGCAGATCATATTCTTCCCAGTAGAGTGGTATGAAGTCGAGGTCCATTATCTGAGCCGCTGAAGCAACACCAAGTCCTACGTCTGCCAAGCCTTTTTTTATTTTCAGTGCAAGACTTATATGTGTGAACTCCTCATCATCGTACCCATTTATCTGCATTGGGTCTATACCGAGTACCGACAGATGATAGTCGAGCAAGATTCTCGTGCCTGACGCCTTTTGTCTGTTGACGAACCTTACATCCTTTCTCACAAGATCAAAGAGATCTTTAATGCCTTTTGGGTTTGATCTTTGAACGATCAAACCTTGATTGCGCTTCAGAAATTTCACAAGCACGAAATCCTTCAGGTATTTTTTCAAATAAGGAAGGTTGTAAGTACCAGACTGTGGGTCAAAGAGATGAAGACCACCGATGTGCGCGTATTCTTTCGCGATGGCAATCAGTCCACCCATGCTACCGACATTCGTTATGGCAATGGTTGTGGTGAAATCTTTCTCTTTGACCATGTCTGCTAAGATCGACAAGAGTGGATCATGACTCCCAATGAAAAGTATGTTTTTATCGATCTCTTCGATTGACTTACACGTTTTCACAATCGCTTTTTGACCTTCGTCAAGCACCTCCACCCCTTTCGGTACAACGATCGTTCCATCCATTCTTGCCAGGGCGTCCATCGATGCTGCTCCTCTTTTCAAGGGAACGAAAACGTACCTGTCTTTGACCTTCGAGAGACTCACTCTTATGTATTCATCTTCGCTTATTGAAGAGAAGATTCTGCGCGTTGAAATAGCTTCTACAACAGTTTCATTGACTGGGGTAATCCTGAGTTTCTGTAGAGCTATGGGTTTTACTATCTGCTCGAGTACAACATAACAAGAACCTGGATAACCAGGTAACCCTATCACTGGCTTGCCGTTGACCGTTGCTAAAATCGTGGGTTTGCCAGGTCTTATGTTCAAACCATGGGCTATGACCTGTCCAAGTTCTTCAAGAACGTGGTATGAGTAATCAAAACTACCAGCAGATGAGCCGGCGTTCAGCAAGATCATGTCATAAGATGAAATCGCTTCAAAAAGGGTGGACAGTACAGATTCATATTTGTCCTCAACAACTGGGTGTATTTCTACATCTACAGCTGGATCGATTTGACTTAAATGGCTTTTAATGAGTGTTGAATTGGTTTCTGGTATAAAGCCTTCTTTCAATTCGCTTTCTGGACTCACAATTTCAGTGCCTGTCGGAATGACAATCACCTTCAGTTTCTTCAAGACTTCAACTTCAAAGACACCTGCGGCTAATAGAAGTGACAGATCATACGGTTTTAGGTGATGATAACGTGTGAAGATCATGTCTTTCTCAGATAGATCTTCACCGATCAAGCGTACGTTGTGAAAAGCGGGCACAGATTCAAAGATCTGAATGTGATCATCGTCTATTATGTGAATGTTTTCGATCATTATCACAGCATCGAAAGGTGGCTCAAGTGGATTGCCTGTGTTGACAAACTTGAACTGGTTTTTAGAAAGGATCTTAGGGTTTGTTTTGCAGGCACCAATTGTATCAACGCTTCTAACCATTATTCCATCCATCGCTGCGCTGTTGTAGGTAGGCACACTTCTGTTTGCGTACACGGGTTTAGCGAGAACTCTACCCAAAGCTTGCGTTGTAGGTATGGTCTCCCCCTGAGGTGTGAAAAAGCCACAATCTTGGAGTCTTTTGATGTACTCTCCCAAAGCGTCAGACAGGTTGAGTTTTTTCAGATATATCTTTCTCTCCAAGTGTTATACCTCCACAAGAAAGATTTTATACCAGTATGCTGGTTTGAGAAGAATCAAAGCAGTTGCGAGGAAGGAAGAATTTTCACTGTGGCAAAATAAATAGAAGAAAGTGGGAGATAACTCTCCCACTCTAATCTTCTCTTGTCTTTGCAGAATCAAGAGCCCTTTGAATTGCTTGAAGCCACTGCTTGGAACTCACTGTGGCTCCGGTATAGGCATCTACCTGTAAGCTTTGTTTTTCGACCACTCTCTTGGCAATTTCCTCCCTGGCTTGGTGGTATGGAGGGTAAGGGTACTCACTTGGTTTGAGCGTAAAGATCTGTCTATTTGCCTCATCGTAGACGGGTTTGCCATCTTTGAGTTGTGGGGTTGCCTCGTTGAGTTCTACTTTTATTATTTTGTCGTTTTCGATCGTAACCCAAGCCAAGCCGTAGCCAAATCCTCCTTGATCTGAAACACCCATGAAAGTGCCATTGAAGTACTCAGTGTCAGCCTTGTCGTTTCTGGCTTTTTCGAGTGCGAACTTGACTGCCTCTATCGCTTTCTTGGAAGAACTCGTTGCACCCGTGAAGGTGTCTACGTTCCAGGTGTTCTTCTCAACAAATCTTTTTGCCATTTCTTTGTGCATCTCTTCTAACAAAGGAAATCTCAAACCATAGACATTGTAGAGCTTTTCCACTCCAAGACCATCGAATTCTTTGATCGTCACGTTGGTGATCTTCTCGTCTTTGAGCGTTACAAAGACTTGTACGTAACCATATTTGTCGCCTTGAGAGACAGCTTGAAAGGTTCCAGCTCTGTAGGTTTTCACCGTACTGGTCGCGGCTATCAATAACAGAGCACCAACAACAGCAAGCGCGTAGACAGTATAGACCAAGATCTGCTTTACCAAATGACTCACCTCCTTAGAGGGTTTAAATGCTAACGAATTAATGAAAAATCAAAAGGGTATCGTCGAATTAGAATAAGATGGAATCTATCACACTTTTATGTTACTTGCTCTGCCTGATATGTCAAGTTACAATTTGTAGTGTCTACCATTCTTCTTCATTCAGCAAAGGTATTATACTCATTGGGTGATGAAGGTGAAGCCCAGTTATTTGGAGATTGGCATAGATCAACTGTCAAGAAGGGCAGATCTTCTTTATTCAAAGATGAGAAATTGCGAGTTGTGTCCAAGAAGGTGTCATGTAGACAGACTGAGCGGAGAAACTGGTTTCTGTGGTGTTGCAGATATTCCGTTTGTTGCAAGCTATGGACCTCATTTTGGCGAGGAAAGTTTTCTGGTCGGAACTAATGGCTCTGGTACGATATTTTTCAGTGGGTGCAATCTTGCTTGTGTTTTTTGCCAGAACTGGGAGATAAGTCAGGCTCGTGAGGGTAGAAAAATAACGATTGAAGAACTTGCCACGATCATGTTGAAAATACAATCCTTCGGTTGTCACAATCTGAACCTGGTGACTCCTACACACCAAATAGCGATGATACTCAAAGCCCTGGTGATCGCTGTGCAAAAGGGCTTCACTTTACCTGTTTTATACAACTGTGGAGGTTATGAATCTTCTGAAACTCTCAGATTGCTCGATGGCATAGTCGATATCTACATGCCAGATTTCAAGTATGGTGACAATGAGTCAGCTCTTCTTTACTCTGGTGTTCCTGATTATGTAGAGATTTCAACAAGCGCCCTAAAAGAGATGTATCAGCAGGTTGGTCCGCTCACAGTAGAAACAGGCATCGCTGTGCGCGGTGTTTTTGTGCGCCATCTTGTGCTTCCAAAGGATCTTACAAAGAGTCAGAAGGTTTTTCAAACCATCGCATCGATAAGCAAAGAAATCCCTGTGAACGTGATGAATCAATATTACCCAGCGCACAGAGCTTATGAATACGAAGAGCTCTCAAGAAGAATCTATCCAAGTGAGTTTGAAAAGGCTATCTCTGCAGCAAGGGATCTTGGACTGAGGATAGTTAGATGAAAATAAAGAGCGCCGGCTTTCGCCGGCGTCCTCGAGGGGGTGGGGGGTTATTGGAGGTATGCTCTCAACGCTTCTTCAAAATCGTCGTCCAAGAGTATTCCCAATCCAAAACCTGGTCTTTCAACTGCTTGGAACTGCCTGTTCATCATCTTTTCTCTCAAAGGTTTCACTGCATCTCTTTCAAAGGGGCTCTGTGGCATAGATTTTCTCTGATTGTATTGCTGTGCGAACTCTCTAAATCTGTTCATGTAGTGCTGTTGTAGATTCTGAAGCTGTGAAACCTTTATTATGTCGGCGATCTTCTTTTCAGCGGTTTGCAAGATCTCTGCACGCTTTTGATTCAGTTCTCTCCTCTTTGATGCAAATTCATTGAGTGTCATTGATTTGGAATTTCCAAGCAGATCTTTGTAATCACTCTCAAGTTGTGCAAGTTGTTCTTTTGTTTCATCGATCACATTGAGCAACTGTTGTGCTTGTTCTTTCGAAAGATCTAATGCCTTGATGATCTCAGTGCAGGAAAGTTGTTTGTTCAGTTGCAGCATGTTTCCATAGCCCTTTCCAAATCCTGCTGCAAGAGTAAACGTTGCGACCAAAACCAAACTCATGACTAAAAGTACTGCCTTTTTCATACCTTCACCTCCGTGTAGTTTTTTGTGTTCACTATAATTGTCTGATTTTGAAAGTCGTATGTTCTACTTTTTAAGAAAACTCTAATAATGCCACGGTTTTTCGCAAGATATTTCTCAAAAAGAGTACAATTCTCATAAGGAGGGTGAGATGGTGATAAACGAATACGAAGTCTTTGAAACGGTCAGATTCATTTCGTCCTTTCACAGAGTAAGGGGAAGCGATGAATACAAAAGACTTTTGGATAGGCTAATCGAAATGCTTCTTGGATGGGGTATCAAGAGAGAACAGATCGAGGTCATCGAGTACCCCACTGGTGGAATCAAGTACGGTAACTTCGATTCGACAATGGTGTGGAACATAAGAGACGCTGAGCTGTGGCTTGAAGATCCTAGAATCTTTATCAATTCCTTTGGAGCGTGCAAGACCAGTGTGCTCTTTGGAAGCAACCCGACCAATGGCTGGCAGTCCTTAGAACTGGTTGACGAAGAATACAGAGGAGACTTTTCTAACAAAGCAGTCCTTGTCAATGAAAATCCTTCTAAAGCCTTCAAAAAGTATGTAAAACAGCTTGGAGCTAAGTGCTTGATCGTCTATTACATGAGGGCTCAAGATGAATCCATTGGTAGAACCCCCGAAAAGATGCCTCAGACAGTTAATTATCTGTCGTTACCACACACACTTGAAGACAGTAAAGAGGGTGCCTTTGGTTTTTCGGTGAGTTTTGACCAGTTCAAATTTCTCAAAAAGTTTGCAAACAGAGGTAACAAAGTACGACTTTTTGTCGATAGTGAGCTGGAAGCGGGTAATTTGCAGGTTCTTCGCGTGAGATTTTCCAATCGCGGCATGAAAAAGATTGGTGTTGTCGCTCATTTGTGTCATCCAAACCCCGGTGCCAATGACAACGCCTCAGGATCTGCTTTGGCATTACATCTTTGCAGAGAACTCTTGGGCATGAAGACGGCTGTCGGTGTGGATATCATTCTCTTACCGGAGTTCTACGGTAGCTTGCCTTATGCGGCAGAGAATTCATATGACTGTGTGATCAATCTCGATATGGTGGGAGAAGATCAACAAAAAACAGGTTCCACTCTATCTTTGCACGAAACACCTCCTTTGCTTTTGAATTATTACGATGAGCTTTTGTTTGAATCTCTCATGATCTATGCACCATTTAGTTCGGAGTCACCAGCAAGAAGATTTTTCAGATCGAGATTCAAAAGTGGTTCGGACCACGTTGTTTTTGAGAATTACGGTGTGCCATCGCCTTTCATAGGTCAGTGGCCAGATAAGTACTATCACACCAACGAAGACACACCGGATAAATGCGACCCAGTTATGTTCAAGTGGGTTGGTCAGGCTGTGTTGAGAACACTTGAACTGTCAGAAGATCCGCCAAGACACATTTTAGAAGTTGCGCAGGCACAGGCAAAAGCATTCTTGATTAAGCTGGAAAACCAGCCTGGGTTTGACCTCATAAGAACTGTTATGATGGAAAAAAAGACTAAGCCTTCGAAAGATCTGAAATCTAAGAAAAAAATAGTGCCTTCCAAAGAAGGTCCTCTTGGTTATGAATGGCTTGACAAAGCAGGCGAGTTGTCGGAGAAGAGATATGTGGTGGACTTGGGTGAAATTCTCAACTTGGGTGCACGCTATTTACAAGATTACGATGCTTCGATATCCTTTGCGGCAAATTACATTGGAGCAGACAAAAAGGAGACCAAAGATATTCTCGATATTCTGATCAAGAATGATTTCATACATACCGTTTGAGCTGTGACGATCTTTGTGCACTCGATGTATAACCATATAATCATCAATTGTTATACTTTTGTCATTACAAAGCTAATATCAGATGACCTTTATGAACAATTGACTATCCACGTGAACTTGTGGTAAATTATTTGGTGTGGTTAGTTACCAAAATAACTCAAGGGGGTGTGTTTATGAGGAAGTTTCTACTGGTCTTTGCCGCGATAGTCGCATCGCTCTTTGTTTTTGCACAAACTCCAAAAAGAGGCGGTGTACTTTACGACTACTGGACTACTGATCGAATGATCTTTGATCCACAAGAAGACACCTACTTGCAGACTTATGCGATGGCTCGATTGCTCTTCAGCACGCTCGTGAGGTACAAAGGCGAGACACTTGAACTGGAACCAGAACTACTCGCAAAGATGCCAGAAGTTTCTCAAGATGGCCTTGTCTACACATTTGAACTGAAGAAGGGAATCAAGTTTCACGACGGAAAGACAGAGCTGACAACCGATGATGTCAAGTTCACTATCGAAAGAATGCTCAATCCAAAGGGCAGAGGTGCGAGCAAATGGTTGTTTGAACCAATCCTTGGTGCAAAGGCTTTCATGAAAGGTGAAAGCACATCACTCGAGGGCTTTAAGAAGATCGACGATTACAAGTTCCAGATCGTTCTTGAAAAACCATATGCTCCTTTCCTGCAAAATCTTGCCGTCCCAGCGGCGAGCATCTTCTCTCAAAAACTCGTAACTGCTGCTGGAGATAGCTGGAAGCTGAAACCTGTCGGAACAGGTCCGTTCAGGTTAAAAATGCACACACCAAACACAGAAATGGTCTTCGAGAGGAATCCATACTACTTTGAAGAAGGTTTACCATACCTCGATGGTATCGTCTACAGAGTTATACCAGACTCTGCCGTAGCGTTGATGGAATTTGAAGCTGGCACACTCGATGTTGTGACCATACCGGTTCTGGAATATGAAAGGATTAAGAAGACAGGCAAGTACAACATTATCGAAAAAGAGGCACTCAACACTTACTATTTCATAATGAACCTCAAAGATCCAAAGTGGTCAAATCCATTGCTCAGGAAGGCAATGGCTCTGGCTATCAACAAAGAAGAACTTGCAAAATCACTCTTTGGACCTCGAGCTACGGTTGCAACCAGTTTTGTGACACCGGGTATACCAGGCTCTTACCCACTTGGAGAAGGTCCTGCCTATGAATACAACCCACAAGAAGCTAAGAAGATCGTTGCACAACTTGGAAATATAGGCAAAGTGACCGCATGGCAATCAGGTGGAGATACACTCAGCGATGCAAATGTGATCATTCAAGCTATGGCAAAAGAAGTGGGAATAGATTTGGAGATAATCCCCACCGAAAGAGCTGCGTTCCGCCAAGCGAGGAATGAAGGAAAGATACCTGCAAGCTATGGCAACTGGTGGGCTGACATTCCCGATGCTGACAACTACATAGGTGTCTTCTTCGGAGAGGGTAACCAGATGTCCTCAGGTTACGACAACAAAGAAATTCAAGAGCTGATCAAGAAGGCAGCTATCGAAGTGAATCCTGAAAAGAGAAACCAGATGTACAGAGAAATAGAGTACAAGATAGTAAGGGAAGATGTCGCTGTCATACCGTTGTTCCATCTGAAATACTTACTCGCTACCCAGAAGAATGTACATGGTGTTATAGCTCATCCAACTGGTATAACGATGTACTTGTACGCTTACAAGCAATGACAATTCGGGTGGGGGTTATCCCCACCCTTTTCAGGAGGATATAAGGTGATTCAGTACATCATTCGAAGGCTGATTTTCTCCATACCTGTTCTGATCGGTGTCACTTTGATAACCTTTATACTTCTGAACGTTGTTCCCGGAGATCCCGTCTTGGAGATGGTTGGCAAGTATGCAGATCCAGAGACGGTGAAACAGATCAGAGAGCAATTGGGTTTGAACGATCCATTAATTATCCAGTACTTGAAATTTGTCGTGAATGCTGCACGTGGAGATCTTGGAAGGTCTTTTAAAACGGGGTTGCCAGTTTCGAAGATGATTGCGGACACCTTTCCCACCACTCTGAAACTTGCACTTTCTGCTTATCTTGTTGCGATTGTTTTAGGAGTATCGGTTGGTATTATCTCAGCTGTGAAACAGTATTCTCTTTTCGATCACTCGATGATGATAGTTGCCCTTGCCGGTATAAGTGCCCCGGTCTTCTGGGTTGCAATCATTGCTCAACTCATCTTTGGCTTGAAACTCGGTTGGTTTCCCATATCCGGTTATTACAGCGCGAAGTACATGGTACTTCCCGCAATAGTCTTGGGCACGAGATTTGCCGCTTCGATCGCCCGTTACACAAGAAGTGCCTTGCTCGATGTCATTCGACAAGATTACATCAGAACGGCACGTGCAAAAGGATTAAGCGAAAGAGCGGTCATATTCATTCACGCATTGAAAAATGCGATGATTCCTGTTGTAACAATACTTGGCATGCAGCTGAGTGGTTTGTTGACTGGATCGATACTCACCGAAAGTGTCTTTGCAATACCTGGTCTTGGAAGATTGTCTGTCTGGGCTCTTTCGGAGAGAGATTATCCGCTCGTGCAAGGTGTGGTGTTGTTCACGGCTGTCATCTACATCTTAGGCAATTTGATAGTCGATATTTCCTATGCTTTTCTCAACCCGAGGATCCGTCTGCAGTAGGAGGTAACA
Organism: Pseudothermotoga sp. U03pept; assembly: GCF_051235805.1. Classification (NCBI taxonomy): domain Bacteria; kingdom Thermotogati; phylum Thermotogota; class Thermotogae; order Thermotogales; family Thermotogaceae; genus Pseudothermotoga; species Pseudothermotoga sp. U03pept. Next base: position 639,569 of record NZ_JBPNXV010000001.1, read on the forward strand.
CGGTGAAAGAAAGAAAGGCAAGTTCTATCTACAGAGATGCGTACAGGAGATTGAAAAGAAACAAGCCGGCTATTTTTGGCTTGGTTTTCATAATAATTGTGGTTTTCATAGCCGTTTTTGCACCACTCTTGGCTCCTGCCGATCCGAACAAGATAGATCTACCAAATCGATTGAAGCCGATGGGAGCACCATCAAGGGTGTGCAAGAATGGAGTCTATCTGCTCGGGTCTGATGAATTCGGAAGAGATATCCTCTCGAGGTTGATATATGGTGCACGGGTGTCGCTGATAATAGGTGTTACTACACAGCTCATCACGACAGTTATAGGAATCATCATAGGTGCTTTAGCTGGTTATTACGGCGGCGCTATCGATATGGTGACGATGAGAGTAGCAGATATGCTGTTTGCCTTTCCAGATCTGTTGTTCTACATAGGCATGATGTTCGCTTTGGGACCAGGGATTGTGAACATGTTCATCGCGCTCTCCGTTATAGGATGGGCTGGTAAAGCGAGATTGGTTCGCAGTCAGGTAATCTATCTGAAAGAAACAGAGTTCGTTGAGGCTGCAAAGGCGCAGGGACTTTCTGATTTCAGAATCATAGTGAAACACATTCTTCCGAACTGCATGGGTCCAATAATCGTTTCGGTGTCGATAGGTATACCAGGTTCGATATTAGCTGAAGCGGGACTCTCTTTCTTGGGTCTTGGTATACTTCCACCAACACCCAGTTGGGGTAACATGATAAGAGCTGCAAGTTCGTACTTGAGAATTCAACCTTGGTATGCCGTCTGGCCAGGCATTGTACTCATGCTGACGACCTTTGCTTTCAACCTGTTAGGCGATGGACTAAGAGACGCGTTGGACCCGAGGTTAAAACAATGAGGAGTGTGTCTATGAAGGGAAGGATTATCTCTATCCTGTTACTCTTGACAATATATGTCTTTGGGAGTGATGGTGCAATGGAGCTTTTGCAAAGGGTGAACGAACAGATCCAGGAATTCAAAGATCTGTTGAAGATTGATCAACGCGAAACAGTTTTTTCAATCAGAACCGAAGTGACTGAATCGAAGATTGTACTCGTCGGAGAGATGAGTGACCAAACTCTAAGGGATCAACTCGTCAAGAGTTTGTCAGAGAAATTCAACATGTCAATCGATGACAGAATCCTTTTGTTACCAGAACACTCGCTTGGTGACAGAGTATACGCAGTGGTGAATCTGCCGTATGTAAATCTCATGGACGCGCCCAGAAGGACTGCTCAAAAGAACGCAGTAACGCAGGCAAGAATGGGTGAGATCGTCAAACTACTCAAGCAGAATGGCGATTGGTATCTGGTGCAGATGGAAGATTCTTACCTTGGCTGGGTTGAGAGAAACGCACTTTGGATTGTCGATAGAGCAGAGCTCGATGAATATCTTTCCAAAAAGTTTGTTCTGGTTACTTCAAAATTTGCAGATCTCTACAACATAAAAGACAAAGGCAGTTTGGAGAAAAAACTCGTGCAAGGCACAACATTGCCGTATCTTCATACAGAAGATCAGTGGGTAGTCATCGAACTTCCTTCAGGTGATCAGGCTCTTGTTTTGAAAGAGGACGTCGAGCTCTACGATTCGAGAGAGAAAGTCTTCTTCATTCAGAAAGGTGCCGAGTACATAATCGAGGTAGCGAAGATGCATTTGGGTCTTCCTTATCTTTGGGCTGGCACCACATCGTATGGTTTCGACTGTTCTGGTTTCACGCAGTTCTGCTTTAAGATGGCTGGGTACTTTCTCAGAAGAGATGCTGACATGCAGTTTCAGCAAGGTCAGATAGTGAACAACAGAGAAGAACTCAAAGCCGGTGATTTAGTCTTTTTCCAGACATACAAACCAGGTCCTTCTCATGTGGGGATTTACATAGGTAATATGAAATACATCCATTCGGGCAGCAAAGGTGTTGCGATCAACAGCTTTGATCCAAATAGTCCTGATTATTCAGCCGATCTGGACAAAAAGTACATAGGAGCAAGAAGGATAATTCCATAGCGGTGGTGAATCGATGGGTAATGCAATCCTTCAGATTAACAATCTTTCTGTGAAGTTCTTTACAAGTGATGGTGTTGTAAATGCTGTTGAAGATGTCACCTTCTCGATAGACAAAGAGGAGGTGCTGGGTTTAGTTGGTGAGTCCGGTTGTGGAAAGTCCGTGACATCTCTTGCGATAATGAGACTGTTGCCGATGCCCCCAGCGAAGATAACATCTGGTAAGATCATTTTCAACAACGAAGATCTCTTGAGCAAAACTGAAGTTGAGATGAGACAGATCAGGGGAAATGCAGTGTCGATGATTTTTCAAGAACCAATGACATCGCTGAACCCAGTGATAACTGTTGGCAAGCAGATAACTGAAGCCATTGTTGTTCACCAGAATGTCGGCAAGGAAGAGGCAAGGAAGAGAGCCATTGAGATGTTGAAAGTCGTGGGCATTCCAAACCCAGAGAAGCGCTATAACGATTATCCACATCAAATGTCTGGTGGAATGAGACAAAGGGCTATGATCGCCATGGCTCTTTCATGTAATCCCAAACTTCTCATTGCCGATGAGCCTACAACGGCTTTGGATGTCACAGTCCAAGCTCAAATCTTGGATCTCATGATGCAGTTAAAAAGCAGATTTGGTATGAGTGTTCTTCTCATAACCCACGATCTCGGTGTCATTGCAGAGATGTGCGACAGAGTTCTGGTCATGTACGCAGGGCAAATCGTTGAGGAAGCACCATGTGTAGAACTTTTCGACAATCCTCTTCATCCATATACCTTAGGGTTGCTGAAGTCGATACCGAAGCTCGAACCGGGCAGATCTCCACTCCATACCATAGAGGGTACCGTGCCAAATGCGATCGAACTGCCTTCTGGTTGTAGATTTCATCCAAGATGTCATGAAGCTGTTGAGATATGTAGAGAGAAGACTCCTAAGTTGATCGATCTTGCAATGAACAGAAAGGTGAGATGTTTTCTTCGAGGTTCTTGCCCAGAGGAGTGAAAGAATGAGTAACGTGGTGATTGAGGTAAAGGATCTGGTCAAGTACTTTCCGATAAAAGGAGGAATCTTTCAAAAGACCATTGCTAACGTTAAAGCGGTGGATGGCGTGAGTTTTCACATGAATAAAGGCGAGACCTTTGGCTTGGTGGGCGAGAGTGGCTGTGGAAAGACCACCGTTGGCAGGTGTGTCTTAAGGCTTGTAGAACCAACCAAAGGCAAGATCATCTTCAAAGGAACAGACATAACGAACATGAAAGACAAGGAACTCAGAAGACTTCGTCCTAAGATGCAGATAATCTTTCAAGATCCATATAGTTCCTTGAACCCAAGACTCACTATAAAAGATATCATTGGTGAGGCAATGGTCTATCATGGCATAGTTTCTTCAAGAGATGCTACAAAGAGGGTGAAAGAACTACTGCAGTTGGTGGGACTTTCGGAGGAACACATAAACAGATACCCTCATGAGTTCTCTGGGGGTCAAAGACAGAGAATCTGTATAGCCAGGGCTCTTTCAACGGAACCTGACCTGATAGTCTGCGATGAAGCTGTCTCTGCCTTAGACGTCTCGATACAGAGTCAAATACTGAAACTTCTTGAAGAACTTCAGCAAAGACTTGGTGTCACCTATCTGTTCATTTCACACGCTTTGAATGTCGTGAAGTACATATCTCACCGTATTGGAGTCATGTATCTTGGAAAGATCGTCGAGATAGCCCAAAGTGAAGAGTTGTACCTCAATCCACTTCATCCTTATACAAAGGCTCTTATTTCTGCTGTTCCTGTGCCAAATCCAAAGTTGAGAAGGCAGAAGATCATTCTTGTCGGAGACGTACCAAGCCCAATCAACCCTCCGCAAGGTTGTAGATTTGTGACAAGGTGCCCATACTCGATGAAAATCTGCGGTGAAATCGAACCACAACTCAGAGAGGTTGGGACAGAACATTGGGTTGCTTGTCATTTGTACTTGAATCAGTGAACTCAGCAAGAGCAAGTAAGTTGACTTATTTCATGATACCCGCTTATTGAGTACAAAATACTTCGCTTAGGGACTCTTAGACTTTCTGAATTGGGCTTTCAGGAACGCTTGAATTTAGTGTAAACTAAGTTCTAAGATGCTTTCTCTGAGACATTTTCCAGTTAAAAAGTGATTTTGATCAGCCAGCAGAAGGTTCTTTCGCACGTTGTTCCTTTTTTCACTATCATATAATATATAGTGGAACAGAAAAGGCGCCTACCGGGTACTCGGTGAAAAAGTCAACTTTGTACAGTGGGATAGGTCTACTCTGTCGAACGTATACACATTATTTAATTCATTCCCACGCGAGATCAATCTGGCAGTTGATTTTATAGTATGCAGAGACTTTTCCGCTAAGAAATTCGAAAAGCGCAGAATCAAATTCAAAGAAACGATTTTCACCGAAAGACAGAAAGCCCCACAGAGAGAATGTAAGAGCTGTCAAGAATGCTTCTTTTTTTCTGAAAAACTGTACAAGCGAGACAATGCGATAAGTCTTCCAAAATAGGTAGGTTTTAGATTATTCAAAATGGTGTTTCACAGATCAAAATTTATGGTAAAACGCAAGCGACAATTTCGATCACTGAAGCAGAATGATGATCGTTTCTCTGAAAGAGGAAGCTTTGGAAAAAAGCTTCCTTTCTTGTTTTTTATGCGATTCTATTTCATAGGTAACAGAGATCCATTCTCGAGGATGAAACCATGACTGATGAGATCTCTAAGATACGAAAGCTGGTGAGAGACGATAACTATGGCTCTATCAAGAGTTTTGTACTCTTCAAAGATCTTTACGACAGACCTCTTGCCTTCTTTGTCAAGTCCAACAAAAGGTTCGTCCAAAATCAAAACAGAAGGATCGTGTGCTAATACCGAAGCGATAGCAACCTTGCGTGCATCTCCACTCGAAAGCTCATAAGGGCTTTTCAAAAGGTAAGCGTCGTTCAACCCCACGAGCTTTGATGTGACTCTAACGCGTTCTTCTATACCGTCTAAACCGAAGTTTTTGGAAGCGAATGCGATTTCTTCAAAGACAGTGTCACAACAAAAGGAGTCTTCTGCATACTGCATGACAAAACCTATCATTTTGAAATAGTCTTTAACTTGGTAAATGGGTTGCTCGTTCATTTTGATGGTTCCTGAGCTTGGCTTTAAGAGACCGGCTATCAACTTGAGCAACGTTGATTTGCCAGAGCCATTTTCCCCCATTATGAGAATGAAATCCTTTGGTTTTATTACCAGATCTATCTTTTTGAGAATCAGTCTTGAATTATCATAGCTAAAACTCAGATCTTCCAGTTCTATTTGAAAGTCCTTCATGCCACAGCACTCACTTTTCCACATCGTCTATCGTTGAAGCAAGGAATTCTTCAACAGATCCATCGAAGTCTATTCTGCCACCTTTTAGATGGATCACTCTCTTTGCCAGATCGTAAAACTGATGAACTTCATGGGTTGAGAGAATTATCGTCGTGCCTAATCCATTCAGTTTCTCGAGGATCTCCTTGACCTGTGTGTAGCCTTTATGGTCAAGCATGGTTGTCGGTTCGTCCAGCAGGAGGTATCTTGGTTTGAGAGCCACTATTGAAGCTATTGCGAGCTTTTGTGCCTGACCAGCCGATAGATTCAATGGGTCTTCATCTTTCAAGAAATTCAAGTCAAAGAAATTGAGCACTTCTTGAACGAGTTCTACCATTGTTTCTCTCGGCACACCTGTGTTTTCTAAACCAAATGCTATGTCTTCTTCCACCGTTGAACCAACGATCTGGTTGATCGGGTTGTGAAACACATAACCGCACAGAATTCTCAGATCTTGCCGAGAAAGTTGTTTGCCATCCAGTAAGATTTTTCCTTTCTGCACAGGCAATAGACCAGCGAGGAGTTTGAGAAGCGTAGTCTTTCCGGAGCCATTCGCACCTGTCAGTAAGACAAATTCTCTTTCGTTCACTGAAAAGTTGAGATCTTCGAGTACTCTCACTTCTCTGTAAGAAAAGCTCAGATCAACTACTCGCAACATTTTCCTTTTTCTTGATAGAGCGATATACCCTTATACCGCCTTCTTTGTATATGTCATCAACGTTCTTGAAGGTTTCGAACATCGCCTTCTTTATATAAGTTCCGCCTTTGTTGTGGTAGGCAACAACCTGTAGAGAACCATTTTCGTTCAGACGATCAATAGATTCATAAACCATCTTCAACACAACCTTCTTACCTGCTGCCATGGGAGGATTCATCAAGATCATATCGAATCTGCAATCTTGCCAAGGTTCGTAGAAGGGTCCATTCTTTATCGTAACATCAACATTGTTGTTCTTTGCGTTTATCTTGGCAAACTCTACCGCTCTGGAATTGATGTCGCTCATGAAAACCTCGAGGTTTGGGTGTTCCGCTTTGAGTACTATTCCGATCACACCGTAACCACAACCAAGGTCGAGCAGGCTTCCATCGCCGATGATGGCATGTTCTATGAGTATTTTCGTGGCTTTGTCGATCTCACCAAAGCTGAACACACCTGAGGGTGTTTGAAAGTGAAAGACTCTGCCGTTCTTGAGTTTCAAGACTGCTGATTTGACGCGCAGTTCACCAGCTGGTCTTTCAACATAGTAATGTTCCATAGCATCACACCAAAAGGGGCGCTAAAGCGCCCCTTAATCTTTCTCAGTCTTCATGCTTCTTAGATTTCCCAGCGAGATTGGCTTGGGCTGCTGCTAATCTTGCGACGGGAACTCTGTAAGGAGAACAACTCACATAATCAAGACCAGCTCTGTGGAAGAAGTGAATCGAGCGAGGATCTCCACCGTGTTCTCCACACACCCCAACCTTTAGGTTTGATCTTGCTGATTTTCCCTTCTTGGTGCCCATTTCCACGAGTGCGCCCACACCGTCTTGGTCGATTGATTTGAACGGATCATGCTCGAGAATACCCTTCTGTAGGTACTCTGGTAAGAACTTGCCAACATCGTCACGGCTGAAGGCAAAGGTCATCTGAGTCAGATCGTTGGTTCCAAAGCTGAAGAACTCTGCTTCTTTTGCAATCTCTTCTGCGGTGACGCAAGCCCTTGGAACCTCGATCATCGTACCAATCTTGTACTCGATATGCACACCAGAGTTCTTTATCATCTGATCTGCAACTTCTTTGACTATCTTTTTCAGGAAAATAAGTTCATTCACATGACCGACCAACGGAATCATAATCTCTGGAATTACGTCAAGATTTGATTCTTTCTTCAGTTCGATCGCAGCTCCGATGATGGCTTTTGTCTGCATTACGGCGATCTCTGGATAGGTGATCGTGAGACGACAACCTCTGTGACCAAGCATTGGGTTCAACTCGTTCAGCGATTCGACGACATCTTTCAACTCTTTTTCAGATATTCCAAGTTCCTTTGCGGTAACCTTGATCTGTTCATCGTCGTGTGGTAAGAACTCATGCAACGGGGGATCTATGAGTCTTATTGTTACTGGGAAACCAGCCATTGCCTTGAACAAGCCTTTGAAGTCACTCATTTGCAATGGCAGAAGCTCGTCAAGGGCTTTTTCTCTCTCTTCCTTGGTCTTTGCCACTATCATTTTTCTGACCTTTGGTATTCTGTCTTTTTCAAAGAACATGTGCTCAGTTCGGCACAAACCAATACCTTCGGCTCCGAATTTTCTGGCTACTTCAGCATCTCTCGGTATATCTGCATTTGCTCTAACACCGAGCCTTCTTATTTCATCTGCCCACTTCAGCAATTCAGCAACTTCGCCTTCCAGACCAACAGGTTTGATCGTTGGCACTTTACCGAGCAGTATTTCTCCAGTTGATCCATCTATCGAAATCCATTCTCCTTCTTTCACGATTGTCTTGTTTACCCTGAAGAATCCTTCCTCTTCCTTGACCTCTATCGTTTCTGCGCCGACAACTGCAGGCTTACCCATACCGCGAGCCACAACCGCTGCATGGGAAGTCATTCCACCCCTTGAGGTGAGTATTCCCTGTGCAAATGCCATTCCACCGACATCCTCCGGGCTTGTTTCCGGTCTAACCAAGATCACCTGTTCACCGTTGCGACCCATTTCTTCAGCTTTTGCTGCATAGAAAATGACCTTTCCGGTTGCTGCTCCTGGAGAAGCTGGGAGACCTTTTGCTATCACGGGCACAGATTTTCTGGCTTTGTCATCAAAGCGCGGATGAAGAACTCGTTCAACATCTTCTGTCTTGACACGCATTACAGCGTCTTCTTTGCCGATAAGTCCTTCATGAACCATGTCAACTGCGATCTTGATCGCTGCTTTTGAAGTCCTCTTTCCACTTCTGGTCTGAAGCATGTAGAGCTTTCCTTCTTCGATTGTGAACTCTATATCTTGCATGTCTTTGTAGTGTTTTTCCAGTTTCTTCATGATCTGGATCAGTTCATCGTAGACAGATGGCATGAGTCTCTTCAACTCAGCGAGTGGTAGCGGCGTTCTGATACCCGCAACGACATCTTCACCTTGAGCATTCTGCAAGAATTCTCCGTATATCTCGTTCTCGCCTGTGTTTGGATCTCTTGTGAATGCCACACCGGTTCCAGATTTCTCACCCATATTGCCAAAGACCATTGCTACAACATTCACTGCTGTTCCAAGCATTTGATCTTCTCTGATGTTGTTTATCTCTCTGTATTTGATAGCTCTTTCACTCATCCAGCTTCCAAAAACTGCGTCGATGGCAAGCCAAAGCTGTTTCTCGACATCCTGCGGGAATTCCTTCTTCTCTTCTTTGTAGATCTCCTTGAATACTTCAACGAGCTTTCGTAGATCTTTTTCGTCGAGTTCAACGTCAAGTTTGACTCCCTTTGCTTTTTTCATTTCTTCAAGGGCATTTTCAAATTTGTTCTTTGGCATGCCTAAGGCTGTGTCACCGAACATCTGGAGAAACCTTCTGTAAGCATCGTAAGCAAATCTTGGATTGTTTGTCAGTTTGGCAAGCCCCTCCACGGTCTTGTCGTTCAAACCAAGGTTGAGAATGGTATCCATCATACCTGGCATCGATATAGCTGCACCAGATCTCACAGAGACAAGCAAAGGTTTCTCAGGGTCTCCAAAGCCTTTTTGAGTGACCTCTTCAAGTCTCTTCATTGCTTTCGAGACCTCTTCTTTCAAACCTTGTGGATAAGTCCGTCCATTTTGATAAAAATATCTGCAGACTTCTGCAGAAATGGTGAAACCAGGCGGAACGGGTATACCAAGGTTTGTCATTTCAGCGAGATTTGCACCTTTACCACCGAGGATATCCTTCATCCCGGCGCTACCTTCGGCCGACCCATTTGCGAAGAAATAAACCAACTTTTTTGTCATCACAGCACCTCCTCATTTAAGATACCAGTTTACCGTGAAAGCCTTATCATCCACTGAGCTTGTTAAAACAAAAAGAGATTCTACATTCATTCCAAGAAGTTTCTCAAGAATCGGGGCAAAGTCTACACAAAGGAATATTGGCATTTTTTCTGGATCATAGAGCTTCAACACCTTGTCAAGAGAGCCTTTTTCGTTCGAGAACTCAGTCGGTACAGAAGAGTAGAACTTGATCTTGCCATTTTCACTGGTGACATAAACTCCATCGAGATCAAGATAGCGCAGGTTCTTAGAGGTTTTAATCTGACCTGCGAGAGATTTTTGGAGTTCTTCGAGTTTTATCTCTCCACCAACAACACCATAGAAGACAGGGTTCATTGCTTGTCCTGCCTGCTCTTGCTGAGGTGCTAAAAGCCCTTCAAGAAGATTGCTGACTTTTACAGAAAAAGCCAATTGGCCTGTCAACTTGCTTGAAAGTTCCATCAGTCCTTCGAATTGTTTTTCGAATGCTTGAGTTTCCGTTGCACTCAAGGTTGCAGGAACCTTTGAAAGAAGATCAGACAGATTCAGTGTTTGATACACATTGTTGAGTGAGACAAAATTCGAGACATTTCCAAAAACGAATATCTCGCCACCGATGTTTTTGTCTTTGTAAAGATCAAAATTCTTAGACGGTCTCATATCTTTAAGAAGTGCTTTGGCTTTTTCGTTTTCAGCGTAGATTGTTGATTCTCCAGACAATCTGTCCTTAAGAACTCTAATGGTACCCTTCATCGAGAAGGTTGCATCTTCTACAGTAAGCTTCGGTGAAAAGATGACTGCCCATATCGAGGAATCGTCGAACTGTTTCATGACTTCCTCTGGTATCTTACCCCCACCTTTTTGGCATTTTTGAAGAAGATCAGGGCTCGATGAAATCAGCAAATAATCGCCATTTTGTGCTACATAACTTCCAGAGCCAAGTATTCCAGAGATTGCTTTGATGAGTTTTGATGCGTACTTCGAAGGACCAAGTACTGCAGTGAAATCTTGACCTGAAAAGATTACAAGCGTATCCTTGCTCAGAAGATCGTTCAGCTGTTCGACAGTAGCACCATACTGAACCACAGAACTTGCCAGTAAGCCTTGAACCATCGGCTCGATCCCAAGACCATTCATGACGATGTCAAGCAACTGAATTTTTTTCGCGGCCGTGTAATGATCGCCGTTGTTTTTAGCTATCAGCAGTTGATCGTAATTGGCAGGTACAAACTGCGTCACTGCCAGCAAGGAAAAGCTCAACAACAGTACTAAGAACACACACAACTTTTTCACAACAAGCCCTCCCGGATATTCGTTTTATCATTCAATAATACCATGAAAACCGGAGAAAGAAGGCATTTACTTTCGAAATCACCACCATACAAAGTTTTTCTCGTTATTTCGCATCGAATTCCTCGTTTTCATCATGGTTTTCCAGATGACAGACGATGTTTTTTCACCTCTGATCAGGGGGACTTGAAATGACCCATTGAAAAGTGCTATTATTCTACAAAGAGGGAGGTCATAACTCCCAAAACCCTATAAAAGGAGGGGGATAACGGATGAACAAGAAAGAACTCGTTGACAAAGTGACAAAGAAAGCCGGGCTCAAAAAGAAGGATGTGAAAAAGGTCGTCGACATGATCTTCGAAACAGTCACAGACGCACTTGCTAAGGGAGAAAAGGTCCAACTCGTCGGCTTTGGAAGCTTCGAGGTCAGGAAAGCCGCTTCCAGAAAAGGCGTCAATCCACAGACCAAGAAAGCCATCACAATTCCTGCAAGAAAAGTCCCCAAATTCAAACCTGGCAAAGCTCTGAAGGAAAAGGTGAAGTAATTCTGCAAGGAGGGGGATTTTCCCCCTCTTTCATTTTCCAACACAGAAGTCTTTGAAGATTTTATCGAGTACCTCTGTGGAATAATCTCTTCCAAGTAATATATCAAGATCTAAGAGCGCGTTCTTGACATTTTGTGCAACAAGATCTTTTGGTATATCTTCTTCAATCCCTTTCAAAGCCTTTGAGAGTTCTGCCTTGCAATTGGATAGATGTTCGTACTGTCTTTGGGTTGCCACATACCCTTCTGTAGTTTGTGTGATGTCTGCAACCGATCTCACTATCTCTCTTTCGATCTCCTCGATGCCATCCCTTTGAAGCGCTGAGGCAGTGATGACGTGAAGGTCTGTTTTCAGTATCTCTTTGAGCAGATCTCGATCGATAAGATCATTTGCGTCTATCTTGTTGATTACCACAAGGTATCTTTTGTCTTTGATCAATCTGAGAATCTTCATATCGTCTTCGTCTATGGGAGTAGTTGCGTCGAGAACGAAGAGTATCAAATCGGCTTCAGAGACAGCTTTGATGGTTCTTTCTATACCTATTTTCTCTATTCTGTCTTGCGATTCTCTTATACCCGCTGTATCGGTTATTGTGAAAAAGACACCTTGAATGGTGGTGGGCACCTGAATCAAATCTCTCGTAGTTCCTGGTATTTCGGTGACAATCGCACGTTCTTCCCTCACAAGTGCATTCAAAAGAGAAGACTTACCTACGTTTGGTTTTCCAACGATCACGATCTTTATACCATTAGACAAAGCCAACCTGTTCTGAGCGTTTTTCAGAAGTTCGTCTAAGAACTTTGAGGCTTCTTCGAGTTGTTGCCTTATGAGACTGTATTCAGCGAAAACTTCATCTGGATAATCGAAATCCACTTCTATTTGAGCCAGTAAGCCCAGAAGCATCTCTCTGAGTCTCTCAATAGCCGTTGACAATTTACCAGACAGGTTGTTCACTGCTACTTTCACAGCCGTTCTCGATGGTGCTTCTATGATCTGTTTGACTGCTTCTGCCTTCGTGAGATCTATTTTTCCATTGAGGAATGCCCTTTTCGTGAATTCTCCAGGTTCAGCCAATCTCGCGCCATTCAAAAGCAAGAGATCCAAGATCGATTGACTCACAACAGGACCTCCATGGCAGGTTATTTCAACCATGTCTTCACCGGTGTAAGAATTCGGAGCCTTGTAAAAGACTACTGTTATCTCGTCGAGCAAAGTTCCATCAGGATCTTTCACAAAGTTGTGAAAAACCTTTCTTGGCTCAATTTGTATCTCTCTTTGTAGTATCTTTTGGCAGATCTGCCACGAGTTGCCCCCGCTCATTCTCAAGACGGCTATTGCACCTAACCCTTTTGGAGTAGAAATCGCAGCTATCGTGTCTGACAAGGACTCAACCTCCTAAGAGCTCCTGAACTATCTTGTTAACGACTTTCCCGTCTGCCTTTCCTTTGACATGAGGCATGATCAATTTCATCGCTGTTCCGAGATCTTTTGGTGACGAAAGATTGTTCTGTAACAAAATCTTCTTGGCGACTTCTCTTATTTCCTCTTCACTCATCTGCTGTGGCAAATAGCTTTTGATTATCTCAAGTTCTTTTTCCTCTTCTGACGCCAAATCTTCTCGCTTTCCTTGCCTGTACATCTCAATAGCTTCAACTCTTTTCTTGATCTCTTTTGAGAGCAACTGGCAGATTTCGTCGTCTGTCGCTTGTCCCATTTTTTGCACTTCGAAGTTCTTAACCGCAGCCAAGATCAATCTGATCGTTCGCACCTTTGCCTCATCTTTGCTTTTCATTGAAGTCTTCAGATCTTCCATTAATTTCTCCTTCAAAGTCATCTTTTCTACGCTCCTTTCTACTCACTCTAATGATAGTGGCATTATATTAATCAAGAAGCATGACAGATATTATGATTTTGTAAAAGAACACACAAAAGATCGTTTTGTACACTTTGAATTGATCAAAAAGCATAATAAATAACTGCAGAATCTATTTCGACACGTTTTAACCTCTCTGTCCTCATGTTCCAATCGCTGAACCGATAGAAGCTTAGAGTAAAGACGGCTGTGGGTTTTTCAGAAATTTCCAGACTGTGTCTAAAGCAAAGATTCTCGAAGGAGAGTAACAAAACCATCTACGCAAGAAAGACTGAGCTTTTCATGTTTTTGAGGTTCTGTTCGAGCAACGTTTTGCAAAGTCTTGCTCACATCTTTCATCAAGAAAGTTCATCCTTTGTTAGTTTGAGCCTCTGAATTAATCCAAAGTCAATTCCTAAGAGAAAAACACTGAGGCAAGCTTGGGGAAATCCTCAGATGAGTGCGATCTTTGGTCTTAATCTAAAACTTCTAATATAGTGAGATTTCTTTCTTCTGCGAGATCAACATGTTCGCCCGATTCGAGTAGTACGATTGGCTGTGTGGCTCTGTTTATTGTGTTACCGACTACCACACCTTTCTCACCAGAACTGAGTATTACCGTTGTTCCGACAGGGTATAATCCGACTACTGATACAAAAGCTTGAACGACCTTCTTGTCTAATTTACGAAAAGCCGCCAGCTTGATGAGTTCTGAGATTGCCTTGTAGGGAGACCACGAAGATTTATAGGAACGATTTGAGATCAGTGCATCGTATATATCTGCGGTACCTATAATTCTGGCAAACAGGGTAATCTCTGGATCTGTCAGACGCTTCAGATAACCTGTACCATCGAGCTTTTCATGGTGATCTGTGACGCCGCTGAGCACGCCTTGATCTTCTATTCCAGAGTTTTTACAGATTCTACCGCCGAATTCAACGTGCTTCTTAACCATCTCAAATTCTTTTTCGCTCAGTCTTCTTGGTGCATAGAGTATGTCTTTGGGTACCAAGATTTTACCAATATCATGAATCATTGCAGAAAAAGCCAAGCGCGATAGCTGGTTCACCGGCATTCCAAGTTCAAGGCCTATTAAAGACGATATCATCCCTACGTGCACTTCATGAACATAGGTGTATTCTTCATCATTCTGTTGGATTAAGAAGATCAGAGATAGCTTATCACCAAAGTTCTTCACAATATCGTTCACAACTTGATTTGAAAGATCTTGTATCTCTCTCTTGTCAATTTTCATCTTTTGGGCGGCATCTGTGAAGATCTCCTTCACCCCGTGCTTTAATTCTTCTATCTTCTCTGCATTTACAACGGGAGGACTGACCGGTGAGATCTGAACCCATAGATATTTCACGCCGTTTTCTATCAGCTTCTCAATGATTTCATCAGTCAAAGGCTGACCCAGACGAACTATGGGAGCTTCATTATTACTCAGTTTCACAGTTTCCATCGATACCTCGCCAGCAACCAAAGTTTCTGTTCTTTTCCAAATGAGCTGTCCTGTCATAAGCCTTTTACGAGTTCTTCACTCCCTTTGGGAATCAGGCATGACCAGTGCCATTTACTTGTGCAAAGCTGATGCCAAAGGCTTTGGACATCTTTGTGGGAAACTGATTCTACCGCTTTTAATAGGGTGTTCAATTCGAATGGTTCAACTTTGGTTATCAAGAACTCCAAGATGTATGAAAATATCGCTGGGATGCTTTCTGTGACCATCTGAAGTTTTCCTATCAGTCTTTTCTTTCCGTACTCAAAGTAATCTTTGGATATCGATGCTTCGTTGAAAATCTTGTTTATCTCCTGGGTGTACCTTTCGAATTTCTCAGTGCTCGTTGAGGCATAAATACCGATTAGGGATCTGTCCTTCCATGCGTTGCTCACCAGATCTATATCATAGACGAGTCCGTGCTTTTCTCTAATCCTGTTGAACAGCAGTGAACTCATGCCGCTGCCGAGCAGAGTGTTCAAAACCAGAAAGGCAGAGTACTGTTTACTCTCTACTCCCAGATCAATGGGTAGACCGACGACTGTGTGTATTTGCGTTAGATCATTTTTCTCTTCAAAGACACGAGAGACAGGTTTGAAGGAAATTACCCTGTCCTTTTCTTCTACAGCTTTATCAAATTGCCTCAAGCTTTTCTCAAGCTTTTCGAAAAATGATTTTGTAACCTTCCCGACGGCAACTACTCTTAGATTGCCGTAGTTCTGAGAATGGAAATTTCTCAAGATCTTTGAGTTCAGTTTTGCAACTGTTTTTTCGTATCCACTCACGGGTCTGTTGTATGGTTCTTCCAACAGAGTTTCACTGAACAGATCATGAACTCTGCTGATGTAGTCTTCGTTGAAGGATTTTATTTCCTCGATGACAACAGATTTTTCCAATTCTACCTTTGATTCTTCAATGAGTGGGTTGAAGACCAGTTCACAGAGAATCTCAATTGCTTTCTCATAATGTGAGTAGGGCACACGCGTGTAATAGACGGTGAAATCTTTGGTGGTGAACGCGTTAACACTACCTCCAACAACCTCAAGTTCGTATTTCAAAGCATATTCCTCGTAATTCTTTGTACCCTTGAAAACGACGTGCTCCAGAAGGTGAGCTGCACCAGCAAGATCTTTGGGCTCATGGGCTGAGCCTGCAGGAATAGCAAAGGCAAGCGACAGAGTTTTTACACCTCTTACAGGTAGTGAATAGATGATACTGGAACCGATCTCTCTTTTCTCTATTTTCACAGAACTTACCTCCAAGAAAGTCGGCATTCAACATGCCGACTTTGTTTACGATTTTTTTGATCAATTATCCTCTTGGTTATCTCTTCTGTACGGTTTTTTCCTCTGCCTTTGGTCCTCGTCGGTGGGAAACTCCTCAAGCTGAAGTCTTCCAATGTTGTCTATGTTACTAACTCTCACTTTGAGAACCTCTCCCATTTTGAGTGATTTCAAGTTTCTCGTGAGTTTACTTTGATGCAGCAAGCCGACCTTCCCAGGTGCGATCTCGACGAAGACACCAAATGGTTCAATACGTGTGATCTTTCCGTCGAAGATATCACCAACCGCTATTTCCTTCACAATGGCATTTATCTGATTCAGAGCAGCCTGCACCTTTGAATCATCCTCACCGATCACACTCACCTTGCCAGTTAGGTCATCCACAGATATCTGTACATCGAAATCCTTTATTATGGCTTTGATTACTCTACCACCAGGTCCTATTATCTCTGCGACCTTTGATGGATCAACGCTGGTGACCTTGATGATCGGTGCGTATTTAGACAGTTTCTCTCTTGGTTTGTCTATAGCGCCATAGAGTTTCTCAAGGACGAACAACCTCGCTTCTTTTGCTTGATTAAGGGCTCTTTCCAAGAGTTCTCGAGATACTCCAGAGACCTTGCAGTCCATCTGGAAAGCTGTGATTCCGTCCTTAGTACCAGCGACTTTGAAGTCCATGTCACCCCAGTGGTCTTCTGCACCGAGTATGTCTGTGAGAACTATTTCGGCATCTTTTTCAAGTATCAAACCCATGGCGACACCTGCTACGTGTTTGCTGATTGGCACACCTGCGTCCATCAAAGCGAGCGAACCAGAACAGACCGTTGCCATGGACGATGAACCGTTTGATTCGAGTATCTCTGAAACAACCCTTATGGTGTATGGAAATTCATCTTCCTTAGGAAGCGCGAATTTCAGAGCCCTTTCTGCAAGATAGCCATGTCCTATCTCTCTTCTGCTCGGTCCTCTAAGTGGCTTTACTTCACCAGTTGAAAACGGAGGAAAGTTGTAATGAAGCATGAATCTTTTAGTGCCTTCCTCGAGCAAAGAGTCTATGATCTGTTCGTCCATTGGAGCACCAAGTGTTACTATTCCAAGGCTCTGTGTTTCGCCTCGTGTGAAGAGTGCCGAACCATGAACTCTTGGCAATAGTCCTATCTCGCAGCTTATTGGACGTATCTGTTTTGGATTTCTCAGATCAAGTCTTATTCCTTCTTCGACTATGATTCTTCTCATTTTGTGTTTCAGCTTTTCTTCATAGGCTTCTTTCAACAGAACCGACAGCTCTTCAATCTTTTCTGTGCCGTACTTTTCTTCAAGCTTTTTGTTTATTGACTGGTAATATTCATCCAGCGCAGCACTTCTCGCCTTTTTGCCCTGGGTTAGAAGCCTGTTTCTTAGTTCACCTTCGTTTATCAATGAAGTAAAATCAGCTGCGATCTCTTCAGGTAGAGATTTCTCTTCAACTTGGATTTTCTTGATATCGAACTCTGAGAGGATTTCCTTTTCGAACTCAATGATTTGTTTTATAGCGTCATGAGCTTTGAAGAGCACTTCTATCATCTGAGATTCGCTCACTTCTTTGGCTTCACCCTCGACCATGGTTATTGCGTCTTCGGTCCCTGCCACGACTATGTCTAACAAACTCTTTTCGAGTTGAACATCTGTGGGGAAGAAGACGACCTCACCATCAACAAGCCCAACTCTCACAGCCGCAACTACACCGTTGAATGGGATATCTGAGATGTTCAATGCCAGCGATGTTGCCATGACTCCCACGATATCAGGTGGGTTCGTTGCATCTGCAGAGATCACGGTGACTACGATCTGCACCTCATTGCGAAGATCTTTTGGGAACAATGGTCTGATTGGCCTGTCAATAGTTCTCGCAGACAAAATTGCTGTTTCTGATGGTTTACCTTCACGTTTGACAAAACCTCCGGGTATCTTTCCGGCGGCGTAGAATCTCTCTTGAAATTCTACTGTCAATGGCACAAAGTCGATTCCTTCGGTTGCTGAATCAGAAATCACTGCGGTTGCCAATACAGATGTCTCGCCCATTCGAGCTAAAATGGCTCCATTTGCCTGCTTTGCGATCCTTCCGTGTTCTACGTAAAATTCTCTGCCTAAGATCTCACGTTTCCAAATCCTCAAGTAAATCACCTCTACTTCTGAGAAACTAAAAGCGGGCAGATGCCCGCCCTCAACATCTCTTCACTTTTTCATTTTCTCAAATTCAACTTTTCGATCAAAACCCTGTAGGAATCGGGATTTGCTTTTCTCAGGTACTTGAGAAACTTTCGCCGTCTTCCGACCATCTTCATCAGACCACGTCTTGAGTGAAAATCCTTTGGATGATTCTTCAGATGCTCTGTCAGGTGCCTGATCCTCGCTGTCAGTATCGCCACCTGAACCTCTACTGAGCCGGTGTCTTTTTCGTTGATTCTGAACTGCTCGATGATCTGTTGCTTTTCTCTTTGATCCACGACTACACCTCCTGTTGATCTATTCCTTCAACCCAGGCAGGGTCTTTGCCCTAGTCCGAGTTGAGGTCTGGAGCGGGCGACGGGTCTCGAACCCGCGGCCCTCAGCTTGGGAAGCTGATGCTCTACCACTGAGCTACGCCCGCACAAAACATTTATACCACACAACAGGAGAAGTGCTTCAAAACACAAAAACACTTAAACACACATTTCATTTGATGAAACAATTTCCAAAACTCTCTGTGCGTTTGAGTCATTCAGTATCAGAGTGTAGAATTCATAAGCTTGTAAATCAACATCTTCTGTCCTACTCAGAAAGTACGCCTTCACCTTTGACTCAAAAGATTCCTTTTCTTCTGGCGTCATCGCTGCAACAGCCTGAACAATCTCGAAGATTCTTCGATCTTGTTTGCAGGCATTTGCTATCTCTCGTAGGACATCTTGCATCTGTTCAAGATTGTTTCGCTGTTACAAAGACCTTGAAGGACATTCCCGTTCGTGTTTCGTTGTCGATCAAAGCTTCAATGAATCCGGGAATCATGTAAATATCCTTCCCACCCTCATTTAGAAATCTTCTTGCCACTGCTATGGCTTTCACAGCCTGGTTAACAGCACCAGCACCGATTGCCTGGATCTCCACTTTGTCTGCCTTGGACAAAGCTCCTGCGATAGCCCCCGCCACCTTGTTGGGATTCGAACTTGAGCTGACCTTCAAAATCTCCATCCTACCAATCCTCCTTGGAGTGAGAGTTCTACATGGTAATTTTACCACAATTTCACGGCATTTCAACTGCTCGTAAATATTTTGTCGCCTCTTCTGGAGGCATAGGATTTATGTAAAAACCCGAGCCCCACTCAAAACCTGCCACATTGGTGAGGCGAGGGACGATCTCCAAATGCCAGTGATAGTAAGTTTTTCCTTCACCTGTCACCGGTGCGGTGTGCAGCATGAAGTTGTAAGGTGGATTGTCGAGTGCCTTGTATATTCTGTAGAGAGTGTTTTTCAGAACCATCGCAAAAGCTTTCACTTCCTTCTCGGTTATGTCGTTGAAGCAATTCATATGCCTCTTTGGAAGAATCCAAGTTTCACACGGGAAACGAGCTGCAAAAGGTTCGATTGAAATGAAAGAGTCATTCTCCTCAACTATTCTTTCTTGTCTCTGCATCTCTTGATCTATTATATCGCAGAACACACAACGTTCTTTATACCCGTAGTATTCTTGAGAACCGTTCAGTTCTTCTTGAACTCTCTTGGGAACTATAGGTATTGCGATCAACTGGCTATGAGGATGCTGTAAAGAAGCACCGGCATCTCTACCGTGGTTTTTGAAGATAAGAATGTACTGAATTTTCGAATCCTTTGCAATCGTTTCATACCTCTGTTTGTATGCCCAGATTATCTCCTCTACTTGCTTGTAATCCATCAGCGCGAGATGAGTATTGTGATCTGGCGTCTCGATTATTACTTCGTGGTATCCAAAACCTTCCATAGCGTCGAACATGCCAAGGCCATATTTCTTTGCTTTGAGCTCTGGGTTAACCGCACCGAACTTGTTTGGAACAACTCTAACCCACCAACCTGGTGAGTTTGGTGCAGTGTCAGCAGGTCTAAAGGCGAGAATCTCAGGAGGCGTCGTGTGCTCGTTGCCGTAGTCAAAAGGACAGAAGGCTGGCTTTTCTTCAACTTTTGGTTTCACGAAATCGTGCGGTCTTTTTGCCCTTTCAGTCGCTATGATGACCCATCGCTTCAAAACAGGATCTTTTCTAAATTCAGGCATTGCTCAGTCCTCCTTAGAACTTTCTCTTTTTCAGAGCCTCTTGGTAGACTCTCATGTACTGCTTTGCCGATCTTTCCCAAGACACATCGCTACTCATGGCATTCTTCACTATCTGCACCCAATGAGCCTTTTCGTGCTTGTAAAAGTACACAGCTTTTGCTATGGATTCCAAAAGATGTGCTGTGTCGTACTCGCGGAATCCAAAACCATTACCCTCTCTTGTCTTTGGATCATACTCTCTAACACTGTCAGCAAGACCTCCAGTGTAACGAACTATGGGTATTGTACCGTATCTCAAACTGTACATCTGCCCCAGACCGCAGGGTTCATACCTCGATGGCATCAGAAACATATCACTGGCAGCATAGATTTTCTGTGCAAGATCGATGTCAAACTTTATGTTGCTCGAAACTCTGTCTGGGTATTTCTCTTTCAATCTCATAAAGAACTCTTCGTATTTCTTGTCGCCTGTCCCAAGCACAACGAACTGCACATCAAACATCATCATCAGATCGGCAACTTTCTCAACCAAATCGAGCCCTTTCTGGTCCACAAGCCTGTTAATCATCCCTATGAGTGCTGCTTCTTCTCTCAATTGCAAACCCAACTGTTTTTGCAATTCTCTCTTGTTCACCTTTTTATTTTCGATGTGTTCGATATCGTAATTTGCAAAGATTCTTTTGTCAGTTGCTGGATCGTATTCTGAATAATCAATGCCGTTGAGTATTCCATAGAGGTCTTCTGCCTTCAATCTCAACACGCCATCAAGCTTTTCACCAAACTGCTCGGTCTGTATCTCCTGAGCATAAGTAGGACTGACCGTGGTGACGACGTCGCTGAAAAGGATACCACCTTTTAACAAGTTCATCTGTCCATAAAATTCGAGTCCATCGATGTTAAAGAGATACGAGGGCAGTCCAGCGAACTTTATGTACTGAGGGCTGAAGATGCCTTGATATCCAAGATTGTGTATTGTGAAAACCGTTGCAGTCTTAGAAAAGAATGGGTCTGTTCTGTACAAGGTTCTAAGATAAACTGGTACCAATGCGGTTTGCCAGTCGTGGGCATGAACCAGATCGAATGTTTCTGAGAGATACTTCATCGCCTCTAAGGAGGCATTAGAGAAAAATATCGCCTGTTCAGCCAAATCTGGTCCTTCGTAGACATTCTCTGCTGAGAAATAGTATTCATTAGCCACGAAGTATACCGTGGTGTTGGAACCTGGCAAATGACTCTTGTACAGGTCGAACTTCTCTAAAGTCTGAAGGCTGGGCACTGGTATGGACTTTGCTACACTTTCGACTGTCAAACCAAGTTTTGAGCAGTTTTTCTGCACCACTCTGTGAAAAGGCATAAAAAGAGTAACTTTCGCTCCTTGTTTTTCTATGACCTTGGGAAGCGCACCCACAACATCTGCGAGTCCACCTACTTTGGCAAATGGATAGACCTCATATGCGACCATCGCTATCTTCATACCATCACTCCTTTTTCACAAATTATACCATTTGTTGAAATTTCCATTGTTCCAATTTCCTAAGAATGTGCTGACAATGTCTTCTATGGTGACCTTTATGTACCCACCTTGTTTTCTAACACCAACTGTTATCGAGATAGGTACTGGTACTTGATAGATCAAATGAGCATTGATTGTCGTTTTGAACCAGATATCCAATGTCCTTTCAATGTCAAAAATCATCGACGAAAACCCTGTGGAGAAATTAATGCTATCGATTGCCCAGAAACCATCTAATCCACCTATATTCAGAGAAGGTCCAGAAATTATGGCTTTGGCACCATACCAGATGTTTTCGCTACTTATTGTACCAAAGATTTGAAAGACCCAATCTCTCAAGAGAAATGCCTTTGCTATACCAACCTCAAAGGTTGGTATCAAATCGCACCGTAAAGCGAAATCTGGGAAACTGACTTGATGGTTTCTTCCCCCAACGGAGCCAACTCTATAGATGATTCCTACCTGTGGAGTTAAGACTAAATCCTGGTTTATGCTGATCGCCGACAAAAGATCAATTCTTTCGTCTTTAAGCCCTCTGTTCAAATAAAAAGGTATATCGATTTGTGTTGAAAGAGTCAAGAACTCATCTTTCAGATCAAACTGAAGTGAGAGAAAGGCATTCTCTTGTGAGTTGAACAAGCCCTTTGCCATCCAACCCGCCTTAGACCAAGCTACTCCCAGAACGGCGTAGTTATTCATAAGATCGTTCCATAGACCTGCTACGGCTCCTATGCCAACGTCAATCTTCTTTTCATCAAACGATATGTAAGGGAATGGTAAGACGAATCTCAATTTCATCAAGTCATGATGCTTTGTTGCATGGCTTAACCTTGTGATATCACCTTGCAATGGCACGGCCTCAGAAAAAGTAACCTTTGACTGAGCCATGGTCAAGGGTTTTTCCTTGAAGAGTGAGAAGCCACCCGGAACGACCTTAAAGGTGTAAATCCAGTCTTGAAACGCCAGAACACTTATAGAACCGTTCACATGAACTTCCTTGATAGTTCTCAAGTTCAGATCGAGCATATATGTGTTGAACTGACCAGCATAATCTGCACAAAAGTACAGTTCTCCTGAGAGAAGTTTTGGTGACAGTTTTACAGCACTATCATTTGTCAGTCGAACTATCGATTCATCGCGAATCATGAAAAGATCTATCTGACCTTCATATTTAGCACTGAAGACTATCTTATCTTTTGAAGCCGTTATCTGCAAGGGAACTATCTCTTTGTCTGGTCCAAAGATTCTTCTTTGTTTTCCTTCGACTACGTTGTAGAGATCTATGAATCTCTCGCCGCTATTTGTCTGCCTGATCATGACGATTTCATAGTTGTTTTTCCAGGCAAGATCTACTACTTTGTCGATATCAAGATCTTTCACAGTACCGTCGTACAGATACAGTCGCGAGATCGCTCCATAGCCATTGTCTGTATACCTTGCGATTGCAACCTGCCTGCGATCGCTCACTGCAAAGGTGATGATGTTATCTGCCTCGATCAACTTGATATTTTCTCCGGTGAAACTGTCATAATAATAGATTGCCTCTTCTCCGTTGTACTGCCTTGAGATGTAATAGACTCTCCAAGCGTTCAAATCTAACTTACTGGCAGAAAGAAGCGTTGGAGAGATCTTTTCTCCTTCAGTGCCAGGTGTTTCTTCATCAAGCCAGTTTTTGAGATCTTCTGTCAGTTGAGTTTTCTTCACAGCTTGATAGAAACCACCCAGTGGATTTTGTGTGAAATGCTTAATCAACCCCATGATTTTCTCGTGACCGTGTTTTTGCTCTGTGTATTTCAGAAAAGAGTATCCCTGCACATAGGCGGTGCCTCCTGCAAGCCATCTTCGACTGTTCAACGAAGAAGCATACCTTAGACCAACATCACTGTTTTTGCCCGCTGCTAAAAACTCTTCAAAGAGCCTATCTTTCCCTCTACCTGCTCCAGAGATTTGAGTTTCGTAATAAATAGCCACTCCTTCGTGAAGGTACATGGGAGTGAGAACGGATTGAATTGCTGCCGGAACCGCATGACCAAAGATAGATAGGTAAGACAGAGCTGGTGCAAAGGCGTTCGCGAGAAATAGGTGTGTCAATTCATGAGCGAAGCAAAAGCTCACCCAGTTTCCATAGTTGGGAGTGAAGACGTAAGGATCGATCTCGTTTGGATATATGACTATAACGTTGTTGACGGGGTTTGCATAACCGTTGGCGATATCTGTTTTGTTGAGCAAATAGACTATTGGCTTTTTCGTCAATTGAAAACCAAATTCGCTGCTGATTCTTTTATATATGTTGTCAGCTTCGATGAAAAGTATCAAGGCGTGTTTGTCTAATCCATCTTCATATGCGATGTCGACAAACTCTGTACTTATCAAATTGAAACCACGAGCTATGATGATTGCAGAAAGAAATAGCAGAAAGCTCGAGGCAGCTTTTCTCATCAGAGTCACTCCAGTTTCTTGAATATGTAATTCACGACGACCTCTATCGCTTTATCGTTGTGACCGCCTTTTGGGACTATTATGTCTGCCCTCCTCTTTGTTGGTTCCACGTAGGCATCGTGCATCGGCTTCACAGTTTGCAGATATTGCTCTATCACAGATTCCATTGTCCTTCCTCTTTCTCGAACATCTCTGTGCAATCTTCTGATGAATCTAATATCACTCTCTGCATCTACGTAGATCGACAAGCCGTATAATCTATAAATCTCGTCGTAGTAAAGAGCAAAGATGCCTTCTACGATGATCACATCCTTGGGTGGAAAATGAATGATTTCCTCTTTGCGAACATAACTGACGAAATCATAGGTTGGTATCTCAGCAGACTTGCCATCGATCAAAAGTTGGAGGTGTTCTCTCAGAAGATCGTATTCGATCACATCTGGATGATCGTAGTTGACCTTTTTTCTCTCTTCTAAGGGGAGGTGGCTCATGTCTTTGTAGTAGTTGTCCATTGGCAGAAGTGCACACCTTTCATTTCCAACTTTTTGAATGATTCTGCGTGCCACAGTAGTCTTGCCCGAACCTGTTCCACCACCTATGCCTATTAAGAGCAGAAGTTCACCTCCTGGGTAGATGATATCAGATTTCTATCTTTACACTGTTTTGACACATAACTTAACAATTGAGAGTATAATATAGACGCTTTGCAAAAAGCACGTTCTCTGATCCAGAGCCTCGGTGCCCAAGATGGGTCGGTGAAGGAGATGACGAGAACGGAAGACTAAACCAAATCAGGAGGTGTTTTGATGCCAGTTATAACCATGAAACAGCTACTCGAGGCTGGAGTACACTTTGGTCATCGGACCAGAAGGTGGAATCCAAAGATGGGTCCCTACATCTACGGAGCACGAAAGGGTATCTACATCATCGATCTACAGAAAACGTTGAAGTTGGTCGAAGAAGCTTGTGAATTCGTTCGTACGAAAGCCAGCGAAGGTGCAACAATGATCCTCGTTGGTACCAAGAAGCAAGCACAACACGTCGTCAAGGAAGAAGCCGAAAGATGTGGTTGTTTCTACGTGAACAACAGATGGCTTGGCGGACTTCTGACTAACTTCAAGACGATCAAGCCCAGAATCGACAGGCTCATCGAACTTGAACAGATGGAAGAAAGCGGTGAGCTTGCCAAGCTTCCAAAGAAGGAACAGAGCAGGCTCAGAAAGGTTCTTGAAAAACTCAGAAAGAACCTTGGCGGTCTGAAAGGCATGGACAGGCCGGTAGACATAATCTATGTCATCGATCCCAGAAAGGAAAGAATAGCTGTCGAAGAGGCAAATGCCCTTGGTATACCTGTAATAGGTATAGTCGACACGAACTGTGATCCAGAACCGGTAGATTATGTAATTCCTGCCAATGATGATGCGATCAGATCAATAAAGCTCATTACATCCAAGATTGCTGAAGCTTACCTTGAAGGAAAAGAAGGTGTTTCCTTCGCTGAAGAATCTGTTGAACAACCTGTTGAGAAGCCTGAAGAGCAATCCACCGTAAAGGAAGAAGACTCCTTAGACCTGTCCGATCTATTTGAAGAAGGTGAACTTGAGGAGGAGGAATGAGAAGGGGGCCGAAAGCCCCTTTTTTCTTATGAAGGTTTTCTTCAAGACCTACGGTTGCCAGATGAACGTGAGCGACACCGAAATAATGTCTGGCATCTTGCAACAAAATGGCTATGAATTAGTTAGTTCACTTGAAGGTGCAGATGTTGTTATCTTGAATACCTGTGTCGTGAGACAGAAGTCACAGGACAAGTATCATTCCACTTTAGGGCAGTTGCTTAAGCTAAAGAGGCAGGGAAAACTGAAATTAATTGGAATAGCTGGCTGTGGATCAAATCTCGAAGGACAAAGGCTTATAGAAAGTGGAGCTGATTTTGTCATCGGTTCAAGATCTGTAAGTGAAATAGCCAATGTCCTGAAAAGAGCAATCGATGGAGAGAAGGTAGTATACTTAGAAGACACAATTTGCTCAGTTGGTTCGTCCACTCCAAGGCTGAGAACTTCAGGACATCATGCCTGGGTGACGATCATCCATGGGTGTAACAGGTTTTGTACCTATTGTGTTGTACCATACACAAGAGGTCGCGAGAAGAGTAGGCCGATGGACGACGTGCTTTCAGAGATTGCAAGATTAGTTGAAATGGGTGTCAAAGAAATAACCTTTCTTGGTCAGAACGTAGACGCCTACGGAAAGGATTTGAAAAACAACATTAGCTTGGCAAAACTCATCGAGAAAGCCAGTCAATTTCAGAATATAGAGCGAATCTGGTTTCTCACTTCCTATCCTACAGACATCACCGATGAACTCATAGAGGTTGTTGCGAATAACCCAAAGGCTGCAAAGTCATTCCACATACCAGTTCAGTCAGGCAGTGATCGCATCTTACGTTTGATGAACCGACGTTATGCACGAGATTATTATCTGTCACTCGTTGAGAGAATTCGCAGCAGAGTCGAAGGAGTTTCTATAAGCAGCGATATCATAGTTGGCTTTCCAACCGAGACTGAGGAAGATCATCTTCAGACCGTTGATCTTGTCAAGAGGGTGAAGTTCGAAAGACTCAATCTTGCCATCTACTCTCCCAGAGAGGGTACCGTTGCGAGTAAGTACTTCAAAGATGATGTGAGCAGAAGTGAAAAGATTAAGAGATTGAATGAATTGCTGGAGCTTCAAAAGGAAATAAACAAAGAGTTGAATTCTAAGTACCTTGGTGCCTCAGTCGAGGTAATCGTAGAAGGTATCACAAAGGACGGTCTTTACTACGGCAGAGATATCAGAAACAAAATCATCGTTTTTCGAGGCTCACAGATCTCCTTGGGAGAAACAGTGCAAGTCAAGATCTCTAAGATAACAGCAGGCCCCTTATATGGAGAATTGCAAAAAAAACGCGGGCTCTAAAGCCCGCAAAAGCCGTGGGGGGTGTATCTCAAGGGGGATAGGGGGGTTTCTCTTCACTTTCCAACTAAATTGTAATGGCTTCAAGTTACAAATGCTATCAGTTTGAGTTCCTATGTAACAACGTTTCTGTTAACACCATACTACGACGAATTTTGTCTAATTTTCTTTCCATACTTATAGACAGCGTACGTCTCAAAGTGGTTCAAACAAAATGAAAAGTGATTCACTTTGCCACATTAAGTTTGGCTTTACTGACAAAATTGTTCAGTACGTCCTCAAGATCGGGTTTTCCAATTTCTTGCAACTCGTATTTTACTCTCACTGCATCTTTGTTTAATCTCATAACTCTTCTTAAATCGATTGGTGTACCTATGATGACAAGCTCTGCGTCTGAAGAATTAATAGTTTTTTCGAGTTCTTTGATCTGTTTCTCTCCATAACCCATGGCAGGCAGGATCAGATCAAGGTGGTTGTATTTTTTGTAGGTTTCGATTATTGAACCAACGGCAAAGGGTCTTGGATCTATAATTTGTGATGCTCCGAATTTTTTCGCTGCTACGAAGCCTGCTCCATATCTCATTTCACCATGTGTTAGTGTGGGACCATCCTCGACGACTAGTACCTTCTTTCCCTTGATCTTCGAATAGTCTTCTACGAATATCGGAGAAGAAGCGTCTATAACTATCGCCCTTGGATTCCATTTTTCAACGTTTCTTCGAACAGTTTCTATGCCTTCCGGTGAAGCGGTTTCTTCCTTGTTTATCACTACGACGTCTGCCATGAGTAGGTTGGTCATTCCAGGATAGTATGTCACTTCGTGCCCTGGTCTGTGTGGGTCTGCAACCACTATCAACAGATCTGGTTTGTAAAATGGAAAGTCGTTGTTTCCTCCGTCCCAAAGAATTACATCTGGGTTTTCTGATTCTGCACTTCTGAGAATCGCTTCATAGTCAACGCCGGCATAGATCACAGATTTCCTGTCGATGTGTGGTTCATATTCCTCTCTTTCCTCTATCGTGCATCTGTATTTGTCCAGATCTTCGTAATTGGCAAATCTCTGTACCTTTTGCTCAACGAGATTTCCATATGGCATTGGGTGTCTGATCGAGACCACTTTGAGACCCTTCGAGCGTAAAATGTCCAAAACACGTCTTGTGGTCTGGCTCTTTCCGCAGCCAGTCCTGACTGCGCAAACTGCAACAACAGGTTTTGTAGATTTCACCATTGTGTGTTTTGGTCCCATGAGCTTGAAATCTGCACCGGCTGAGGTGACGATTGCTGCTTTTTCCATCACATACTGATGGGGTAGGTCGCTGTAAGACAAAATGACTTCGTCGACATCGAATTCTTTTATCAACTCGACGAGCTTAGACTCAGGTTCAATTGGTATACCCTTTGGATAAAGTTTTCCAGCGAGTTCTGGTGGGTAAACTCTGCCTTCAATATCCGGTATCTGTGTGGCTGTGAATGCTACGACTTCGTAATCTTCGTTGTCTCTAAAGTAGGTGTTGAAGTTGTGAAAGTCTCTACCTGCTGCACCCATGATGATAACTCTTCTTTTCATGAACTTCACCTCCAAAATCCTTTCAAGACTCCTTTGGTAGTATACCAACCGATCTAAGAAAAGTCATCAGCCAAAACTGAGTACTGAAAGCTCACCAAAACCGATCTTTTCTTAAAAGAGAGACTCAGCTGGGATTATGCTCAGTTATGCGCCAGTATGCTCGGGTATACTGAAGTATGCTCTGCCGAGATCTTTAACCAAGTGAATAAAACTTTCATACGTAAATAATCTCGTATGATTTCCGATGTATAATTAGAAGGGGGCTGAATATGCGTGGTTTTACCTTTGTTGAATTAACCATCTCGATGATACTTTTGTTTATCGTGACAGGTATCTGTGTTCTGTTGCTCAGTCAGAATATGAGAAACTCTGAGATAGTGCTCAACAGAATTAACGCTTACGATGAGCTTGCAAGGATCAGTTCTGCTTTGCGGCGAGAACTTTTGAAGGCTGGACCAACGGCAGCTGGAATTGATGTTCAAAACAATTCTCTTACCTTTACGGCATTTGTACCATTTTCACAGTCACAGTATGGAACCTACGGTTCTTCAACAAGACTCATTTACAGTGTGATTTTTTCAAACGGTAGGCTTTATGTTCAGATACGCAACTTCGATTCATCTTACACCAAGACTGTGGAACTTGGTCAGCTCACAGATTGTCAGTTCAGCAGCTTGGATAATCGTATCATTCGCTACACTCTGGTAAAAAGGACAGCAAATCGTGATTACAAGATCACCTCGTCGGTGGTCCTTTCGAATGTAAGGTGATGTGATATGAGAAAGGCATATATTTTGGTTTATACATTGATCATAGTTGCTGTAGCCTCGATTCTCTCTGTCGCGCTTTTTACAAATGTCGCAGCCTATGTCAGAACGAATGCGGTTGAATTGAGCAGAAACGAGGCATACCTTGTTTCTCAAAACATCTTGCAGCTTTCGTTTCCTTACTTAAAGCCGTACATGAGTGGTCTTCGTGGGATAACGCTCTCTTGGAGAAACGAAAATATAGCGACAAATGCCACTTGGTGGAACAGTTTCAAAGAGTTTTTATTTTCACAGTCAGACGGTGGTTTCTGGGAAGGATTTTTCCAACGCCTCAACGAAAATAAGTACTTTGATCTTTCATCCATAAGCGAGTTCAATCAAGATCTGCGCACCTTTACACTTTCAGGTTCTTCTGTTGTTGTCCCTGTGAGTGCATCGTATCAAGTTTCTGGCAATCCATACTCTGCACTTTTGGTGAGCAGGGGGGTCAACGGCAAGATCGAGGCATATTCTGTAGCAGTGATCGCCATTGACTTTCTCAACAAGTATGCTTACTTCACCGAGCGTGAAAAAAGACCGAATGGTGAGACGATATACTTCATCAGTCGTGATGTAATTGATGGTCCGATGAGATCGAATGACTACATAAACATCAGTGGAAGTCCAAGATTCAAATCTTCGGTAGAAGTGAAAGGTGTTCTTGGAACTGGTAATCCGATCTACGAAGATCCCTTTTCTCCAAAGATACTGACACAGCAGGACATTGAAGAGTACAACATGAACAAGATTGCTACGAATTACTCAGCCGATCTGAATGCTTTAGTGAAAAGTCCACAAGATTTCATAAACAGTTCAGAAGAAAGCGGCATAAATCTTAAATTGACCTCAATTCGACGAGGCAATAGAACCTTGACAGCAGAAAAACTCATAGTTGAATTCAAGAGTGCTGAAGGAGCGGGGAACGATCATTTCATGAAGGTATATGTGGAGCACAATGGCCCTGACGGAAAGGATCTGCTCTTTACCATGAAACCGCGACCTGATGGGAATGGGTATCATATGATCATTCATGGGGAGAAGAGTCGAGACTGGTTGGGTCTGCAGGGCTCTGGCGGTGATGAGACAAGGAATGTTAATTTCAACGGTGTTCTTAAATCAAACCTGACGATCGCTTTGCAAAACAAATCTAACAATGACAAGCCAATGTATGTAGACGGAAGATACACACTTTTTTCTGAACAAAACGTTGAAATATACGACCACGTGATCTACGAAGATTTCAGAGATATATTTCCGCACCAAAGTATTGATAATATCGTTGTAACAGAACAGATGGCTCAGCGGATGAAAGAAGCCGACCGTACAGATTTCT
Source organism: Pseudothermotoga sp. U03pept (assembly GCF_051235805.1). Classification (NCBI taxonomy): domain Bacteria; kingdom Thermotogati; phylum Thermotogota; class Thermotogae; order Thermotogales; family Thermotogaceae; genus Pseudothermotoga; species Pseudothermotoga sp. U03pept. The sequence continues at coordinate 670,286 of NZ_JBPNXV010000001.1, forward strand.
TGAACATCGTTGCAAGAAAGTCTGTGATAGTCAAAGAAAAGGAGCAAAATCTAAAGCTGACCATGAGCATCTACGCTTTCGAGGAACGTTTCTTTGTTGAAGATTACAATTCAGGTTCGCCCAAAGGTCAGCTCACGATCTTTGGTTCTTTGATGCAGAACTATCGCGGACCAGTTGGTACGTTCCGAGGTGAAAGTATTGTGACCGGTTATTACAAGAACTACATATATGATTCTAAGATCCTCGAAGGCTTTGGTTCGATTGGTACACCTGCGAAAAGAGAGGAGATCTTGATACTAACACTCAGAGGTGTTTATTGATGAAGGGTAGTTTTCTCACAGAGACCATCTTTAGTTTGTTGATAATATCGATTCTTCTTGTTTTCACATTTGAGTCTGCAGCGACTTCTTTAAATCAAACCAACAAGATTGAATTTGAAAGTGAAAGGATCTCTCTTTTGAACTTCGTTTACGGATACCTGTCAAAGTACGAGCTAAAACACGATATAAGTAACATAACGCCTGAACATATCAATACAGCGTACTGGAACGGAACTCCTCAGTATCCAAAGGTTCTATCTTTGAACGCACAGATAGTGGAGAAGACTGTGTCTGGTAAGCAGATAAAGTATCGTAGAGTGGATCTGCAAATAGAGAGAAACCCAGGTAAGATTACAAACCACATCCTCATCTTTGGAATGTGACAAAGCAAAAGTAGAGATCAAGCACCATTTTCTCTTACCAAGTAGTTGACCATGCGGTCAATTTGTGATATACTCCTTTTGACCACATGGTCAAGGAGGTGTTTTGATGACCGTCATTGAACTCGAGAAACTGAGCAAATACTATGGTAAACACAGGGGAATAATCGACGTCAGTTTTGCTGTTGAAGATGGTGAGATCTTTGGTTTTATAGGTCCTAACGGTGCTGGAAAGACTACAACGATAAGGATACTACTCGGTCTGCTCTTTCCAACCTCTGGCAGTGCGAAGATCTTTGGAAAAGACTGTACAAAAGAGGGAGATAGAGTAAGAGAAGATGTAGGTTACATACCAGGAGAAGTCAATTACTATCCAGATGTCTCTGTCGATGAGTTACTAAGGTATTCTGCAAGTTTTTACACCGAGATCGATGAAAGGTACATCAAAGAACTCTGTGAAATCTTCGAGCTGGATATGAAAAAGAAGTTTCGCGAACTTTCAACTGGAAACAAGAAAAAGGTTGCGATAGTTCAAGCCCTTTTGCACAAACCAAAGCTGCTCATCTGTGATGAACCAACAAATGGACTTGATCCAGTCATGCAGAACAGGTTCTTCGCAATACTCAAAGAACTAAAAAAACAGGGCAGAACGATCTTCTTTTCCTCTCATGTTCTGAGCGAAGTTCAAAGACTGTGTGACAGATTTGCGATGATCAAGGATGGCAGAGTTGTGAAAGTGGGGAAAGTAGACCAAATTGCACAGGTTAACTACAAGATTATAACAGTCCAATCGAGACAGACAGAAAGGCTCAAAGAGATACTGAAGCTCTCGGAAGGTAGAATCAACGGTTCAGTTATCACTTTCAGGTATAACAAAGACTTCAACGAGTTGATGAATAAACTTTCCCAGATACAGATTGAGAACATCTGGATCGAAGATCCATCTGTTGAAGAGATATTCTTGTCTATGTATGGGGAGGAAGAAAGATGAACGTGTACAAATGGGAGATGAAGAGAAATCTAAAGGCAACAGCCATCTGGACAGTTGTACTTGTCCTCGTACAACTGATGTACATGTCGATCTATCCATCTATGTCCAGAGACGCAGAGCTGCTTTCGAGAATGCTCAGGCTCATGCCCAAAGCTTTCTTGAGAATCTTTGGCTTGGAAGAGATCGATTTTTCTAATGTTCTCAATTATTTTGCGACCATTTCGAGCATCTACGTGACCTTGGTTGGAAGCATCTTCGCAGTTCTCTTGACTTGCAGAATACTTGCAAGAGAGGAGAGTGAAAAAACAGCCGAGTTTCTGCTGTCAAAACCAGTTAGAAGAATCACTGTTCTTCAGCAGAAGATCTTAAGCGCACTGAGCCTGATTTTGATCTTTGATCTTGCTGTTTGTTTCTCATCACTTTTGATGATGGAGTTTTTCAGACAATCGCCCATCAATTACGCGAAATTCTGGTTGCTCTGGCTTTCGCAGATTCTTCTGCACCTCACAGTCACAAACTTGGTCTTTCTCCTTATTGTCTTTGCAAAGCGCCAAGAGAACACTCTTTCTTTCAGCATCGGCATGACCTTTGTTCTTTATATAATAGCGATGGCAAGTAAGCTTGCAGAAAACTTTTCTTTCTTGAGATATTTAACGCCCTTCTACTACTCAGATGGAATTAGAGTAGTGAAAGAGGGAAGAATAGAACTCACATTTCTGGTGATATACCTCTTACTAAACACCGCACTGGTCTGTTTTTCAGTTGTTTTCTATTCGAAAAAGGATATCTATGTGTGAGAAGGTGAACCGATGAACAAAGTGGTCGAGAAGATTTTGGAGGCTGCCATAATCGAATTTGCAGAAAAAGGTTATGAAGCAGCTTCAACCAACAAGATCAAAGAAAGAGCCAAGGTCGCCAAGGGATTGTTGTTTCACTACTTCAAGAACAAAGAGAAACTCTACATTGAATCTTACAAACGTGTTTTAAAATGGAGTAAAGAGAAATTTGAAGAATTTGCCCTCAAGAATGCAGATGAAGAGTTTTTTCTCTTTTTGAAAAAGTGGAGCTTGAACAAGATCACACTTGCAGCACAGAATCCAGTTTATTCAAGATTCTTGCTCACAGTGACCAATCTGCCGCTGAGGCTTCAAAGCACAGTACTTGACATGATAAAGGCAAACCTGCTTGGTTCAACGGGTATACTCTATGAGAAGATCAAGTCAGTTGGTTTGAGAGAAGGCATCAGTCATGAAGATGCTCTAAAGTTCATCATGTCGGTTTTCGAGGGTTTGGGTAACTTGTACCTGAATCAGTACCGTGACAAACCTGAAGAGCTGCTAAATAACACAGAAAAGATACTTTCAGACGCAGACAAGTTTCTGGACATGATCAAATTTGGTCTTCTGCCGAAGAAAGGTTCTTAGTAAGACTTGGCAGGCTTTGTCAAGATGATTCTTCAGTAGCAAGTATCTCAATAGTAGACAACCTCAATGCAAAGTGCCTCCCTGCTCAGAGGAGTCAAATTGCTCTTGTAGAGATTCTGCATTACCTTAGCATAACTTCAAAAGAGTTTAGAGTTTTGTGATATAATGAATTTACTCTACTTGCTTTTCCGCCTACGATTTCCTAAGGCAGCAGGTTTCACAGGGGTGATTGTGTGTGAAAGCAAAGTTAACTCTTTCGGTGCTTGCCCTGCTCACAGCCGTGATGTTGTTCTTCAGCACAGAGTCCTTTGCAGCGAAGATCAGCCAGGAACAAATAATTGAAGTTGTCAAACAGCGTTCAGCGACTGTAAGAACAGTGCCAGACGAAGCCTACAGAGCAGCCTTGGACAGTTTGAAAGGAACCAAAACGTTGATGAGGCTGATCGAAATGACCAAGAAAGTCAACGAATTTGAAGAACTGGCAAACACACCAGTACCATCTAATTTCAACAACGTGAATGAATTCAGAAAATTCAAAGAACTCATCAAAGAGAAGCTCAATCCACTGAATTGGCTGCTCGACGTGGTCACACCGAAGTGGATCAGTTTCATCAGTGACACTAAAGAAGTCTTTTCTGCCTTAAAAGCAGACATCCTTGAAAGGGCTTTGAAAGAATCAGCTTATCAGAGTTACAAACAAAGCCGTGATGCAGGTAACGATATGTACACAGCCTACGATGAAGAGATCAACAGGAAGGCTTTCTACGTGATACGCTCTTCTGAACAGTACAAGAATTTACCAGACTCAGAGGTCAACAAGCTTCTCATGCAAGCCATGGAAGAACGTTACAAGGCTGAGAAGTATGCCGAGTTCATCCTCGAACTTAGGGTAAACAAGAACAAACACATCGCCCAGATCATCAGACCTTACGACGATGCGATCAGCACATTGTACGAAACTGCAAAAAAGATCGCAGAGCAGACCCAAGTCAATCTTTCTGGAACTTGGACTGTAAACGACAGCGCTGGTAGGTTCAACGGTACTATGACACTCGATCACATTGATTTTACGACAGTCATAGGTAAGATGCAGACACCTGCAGGTATTATCAATGTTTATGGAGGTATCGAAGGAAAGACTATAAGATTGCAGTTTGAGTTTTACGGTGCCAACCTCATAGACTACTATCTGCGGTATCCTGAACTGTCCAACTACATAGCTTCCAAAGGTGGTGTGATGGCTACGGTGATCTTGTCGATAGAAGACAGCCGCGATTATTACTCAGGTACGCTTTATCCGTGGTATGTTGTTTACAACGATTCATCAGATGGTTTGGTCGTCAAGAAGATCGTTTACGGCACCGTTGAAGAAAGCGGAACACCCAGATCGATCTCGATAGCCAGGAGGTGAATCTTACGAAAAAGATAATCTTTCTTTCGATAGTTCTTTTGAGTTGTTTTGCACTCGCAACGGAGTATTTCTTAGATCCAAACAATGAGTATGTCTATGCAACCTTGGAAGGTTTCGAAGCGGTCTACGACGAGACAGACCAAAGTCTCAGTGTGATCAATGAGAAGTTGAATCTGTTTGTGAACATCATGAAACTGAGTGAGCCAGTCAAAGGATTGGAATTAGCGACACTGGTACAGGAAATCGCAAAGAACTTGGAGAAATCTGGCTTTAAGATTCTATCGACAGACGAAAGAGACTTTCAAAAATACAGCGCAACGACTCTTGAAACTTCGTCTGTGCAAGAAGGCACAGCTGTACGCGTTGAGTTCACAATTTTCGAGGTGCCCAACAGAGGTTTCTACATGATAATTTGCGCCGCGCCAGACGAATCGTATGACGATCTAAGAATGCTGATTTATAGTGCAAAGCAGATGTTGATGTTCATAGAATAAACTTCTGCTCACAATAAACATTTCTGACTTTCACTTACTAACTCACAAAATTGATGCTGTCAACGTGAATAAAGTTTGTACAAAAAGGGGTAAGGAACATTCCTTATCTCTTTGAGGTTTTGTTGCTTTATCGAGCCACTGTTACGTCACTGATTCAAGTACGCTCCTGTTTCACCGTAGCGATCTGTTTTTATGATGTATCTTCCTTCGCTCGTCTGTCCAGTGAATCGTGCGTCATCCATACGTTCTTTGCCAAACCACACTCGCAGGACTCGTGGACTGAGTGCATAGACACATCGGAAAAACCACGAAAACGAAGAATACGAGAGTTTCAAAGCCCGATCCATGAAAACATTTCCCTGGATCGAGTCGACTGTTAGCATGTTTTCGTGATCACCACATAGATTTGAGACGAACAGTTTGGCTAATGTCGGTCAACGTAGTTCAGAGAGTACTATGAACGAAAAAGGTCGCAAGGATTACCGTACAAGAAGGCGATAACGGCAGTAGTGCACGAATTGTTAAGAACGATACATACAATGTTTAGAAATCGACAAACACTTAGTATTGAATATACCCTCTCATCCTCCAAGCAAAAATTCAATTTCGCATAGTTGATCCCTCGTTGTGAAAGGTTATCGAGGAGTTGTTTCCTTTCTTAGAGGATAATACGGTTTCTGGAATTCTTCAGTACTTTTATTTAACAGCACTCGAATGGATAGCGAAGGAAGTTTAGTGGAGTTAAACGACAACAGTTTCCAAACTCCCGAATACCAGAAGAAGAGGAGTTTTCAGAAACCACGATTATGAATCCTCATCAATATATTCCGATATCGTTTTAATAGGGACATGCTTCGACTGACACAATAATGCAATCAGGTATGTGGGACCTAGTAGTTCCAACAGTAGTAATGAATTTTGGGGACGGTAGATTAAGACTAGGAAAAGAATCGTTGAACGAAAAATGAAAAAGTAAAGATGCGATTATGATGGTAATAGGATTATAAGAAAAGTGATAAGTGAGATTTTTGGAAAAGTGAATTTCAAGAATGAAATTATACTAAACAAATCCTTAATGGTGAGAACACAAGGGAAGAGATTCCTTTTCAGCGTGATTCTATTTACCGCCACTCAAGGGATGAGAAATGAACGGCGTTCGCCACTCCACTGAACGAAGAGAACACGAAGAATGGCTATTTTTGGATGTGGACAGTTTATCCCTAAGAAAGTCGTTGGGACGCTATCTCCGGAGCGTAAGATACGATAGAATAAAAATAGGGATCCTGCTTCAAGGGTGGGACTGGTAGAAAAGAAGGTGAAAACCTATGGTTCGTGATAGCTATGAACGTGGGGAAGAGCAGGAAAGGAAAATAATCGAGTTACTAAAGGCTAAGGGAATGAGCGCTGAAAAAAATTATGATAAATATGATATATACATTATAATAAGGTTCGCAGAGGGTATATGTATTTTAGCGGAAATAGAAGAAACCAGTTGTCGCAGTTGGCCAAGTTCATCTGAAAAACCTCTTTACCCAAGCAAATTATTTACTATGCCCATTAGGAAAATAAAGTATTTTGTAGGCAACGCTTGGGCACTGGAAGAGTACCTGAAAGTCAATCGTAGTATAAGATCAATAGAAGAATTTAACCAGTTGTTTGACAAGAGTACAACATTTGTACCAAAGAATGATGGAAGGATCAGGTTATACATTAAAGGGAGCTGCAATCTAGAACACTTATGCATAGTCAAATCTGAGACTATAGTAAAAGCACTAAACCATAATTTGGCAGATCAGGATAAAGTCGACAAGCGAATTGATGACTTAAAGAGACAGGCCAAAGGCTTGAATTTTAACTTTCAAGGAAATATCTGGGAAAACAACGAGGTTAAAAACTTTAAAGGAGAAAGACGAGAAGACCCAGTGACACTGGTTCTGGGGCACATTGAGGAAAAGAATGATTTAATATGGCTTAAACTAGATGATTTGCATAAGATTTTATGCAGCATAGTTGGGAACAACCTCTGATATATGAATAGCTAGGGTTCAAAACGGGTGAGTTTCGTTGGGGACCATTACCAATCAGCTTCAAATTCTTGATTGACGCGTTTTACAAAATCGTCAATGCTGTTAAGCCAGTAATCGGCATATTTCTTCGGGGTTTGTATGCTTTTATTGGATTTGTAAAGAAACAGCCTGACTTTAACTTCGTACTCTTCAGTTTTGAGCTTCTTAGGAGTATTATTTTCAACGAAAAGTTCCTCGAATCCATCTATCTTTCTTTCGGCATCGGCATGCTCTGTCCCTTTTGGATCGACAAAGGCAACAAGGTACTTACTCCCTTTCCTAAACCAAAAAATGAAATCCGGATAAAAGTAAGCTTCCTCACCTTCCTTGGTACGATAAGGGACAAAGACTTTGTCCTTTCTCTCGACTATCTTGCTGAAAAGCCACCAATCTACGGTGAATTTATCAGAAACGGTAATGAGTTCCTCAATAAAATCAATCTCGCTTTTCTCTTTAACTATATCCAATATTTTGTCACCTACCGCTTCTCTATTCAGAGCTTCTAAAACTGGAACATAGTAATGCTCCTCCAAGAACCTTATCAGTAAATCATTACGGTTTTCCCCAACTACTGGCTCAAATGATTGTCTCCTTTGACCGTGATATACTTTTTTTATCGACTCACTGATCCGTTCTGTCGTCTTTTCTGGAAGCTTGATCAGGATTCTTTTATAGTGCTGAATGTGCTCTTCATCTTCTGAAGACAATGCAAGTTCATATTTGTAACCAACTTCTCTTTCAATCGCCTTGACAACCGCACGGATCGCGCTATACCACCCAATGTGCTTGTTTGTGTTCCTTTCAATGATGAAATACTTCTCTTTGTTTGCCTCATCAAAAATTTCTCTTAGCAGTCCTACCTTCCTGACTGCATTTTTACTCTTAAGGAAGAACATAAAGTAAAGCATTTCATCTGACATGCTCATAACAACGTTTCTGGCATCTGTATAATCGTTTTCAGAGAGCGTTATCGGATGAAAACGTTGTATCGTGTCAAGGTCGTTTTGTGCAGGAACCTTCACAAGTACGGGTATGAAAATCCTGTTGTTAGCGATTCTGGGCTCATTTTTGTACAAACTCACTTGAGTCCCTGAACTTTCCTTAAGCGTCTTAACACCCTCAACAATTTTCTGTATTACGTCTTTCTTGGTTCCCCAAACAAAAAGTGTTTCAATTGGCTTTATTATGTCAATGTACCTCCTGAATCTTTTATCCATTTCCAATCTTTTTCTGTTACCATTTTTGGTTGGTTGAATCCTCAATCCCCTTCCTATGGATTGAAGCACAAATTTCTTCGCGTCTTCTCCGGTTCCAATGTTGACAAAGACTATGATATTCGGTCTGTTTGAGTCCCAACCTTCATAGAAAGCCCTTGAACCTATCAACATGTTTACATAATCGTGCTCATCCAAATTTGCGAAATATTCGATGTTTTCAAAACGTTCCTGCACCCTCAGTCCGAATTCTCGAACGAGCATTTCAGCGAGTCTCTTCGCTTCCCCAACTTTGACAAGAGCAAATGGTTTGTCGCTTGTCATTAGCTTGACTGCAAATTCTTTTCCGGAATTGGATGTAATTATTTCGATCTCTCCAGGAGTATCCGCGTTAAAAACTTCCCGTAGCACATCATCAGGTGTTACCGTGTAGAGCTCGTTTTTGTCAAATCTTGGATCATTGTCTTCATCAAGTGGATGAATCGGAATGGAATTGATTAACGATTCTTTGGCTTTGAGGAAATCGTTTCCATTGAAGTAGTTTTCAAAACCTTTTTTCGAGGACAAAAACCTTAGCCTTTCAAAGATTAGCTTGACATCTGAATCGTCAATATTTACCGAGTTTCCGAGAAACACGGCAAGAGGTGAATGATATTCAACCATCAACTCTTTGTTCGCTCGCAATTCCCGCGACTTCTTCTTCAAGTACGTTAGAAGTATGAGTATTTTTAGAAATATCATCTCTTTCTCTTCTCTATCGAAATCTGGGCTGTCTTCAGAAATCTTGCCAGATAACTTAATGTTTTCATCGAATATTCTCAAAACTTTTCCATAACCCTCTCGAATGTATGAACTAAGGTTGAACTCATATACTGTTGTTAAAATATCTCGAACGTCAGTAAATGTGGCAGAGAAGTTAAATAGAAGTCCATTCCTTGATAATATGGAAAAGTATTGCTGACTTTTGCTGGATTCCTTATCACCTTTGTGAGCTTCGTCGAGTATGATGTACCAATTTCCTTTGTTGTCGTAGTCCTTAAAGTCAAGTGTCTTGTCCCCTTGTCTGTCTTTAATGTTATTCGAGCGATAGTAGAAAACTGGGAAAACCAGAAAGTCGTTTAATTCTTTTGCTTTGCCAAAGTCTTTCAATTCGAACAATTTAGGTGTCCTACTAATGCTGAATTTGTATTCCGCAAAGTGTCTCTCAAATTGCTCAATCAGGTCGTCCCTGTAGGTCAAGAACAGGATATCCTTTTTTGGTATTAGTCCACGTTCCATGTATGTTGCCAAGATGTCAATTAGTTTTACTATCAATAGCGTCTTACCACTACCAGTTGCCATCCAAAATCCCATTCTGTTACAGAAGTTGCCAAATGATATTTTGTCCTCAATACTGGGGAAAAAACTGCTTAAGATGCTAAACACTTCTCGGTCTGAGGCTTTAATACTCAACAATTCATCAATGTCTAAATCATACCTTTCTAAGCAATAATATTTGAACTCTTCCCAAAACGAAAATTTATCGGCATTTTTGACCGCATAGTAATAATACAGCGCGCGAATTGCAAATTTTATTGCTTCCACTTGGAAATCCCAAAGCCTTTTCTCTTTAGAGAAGCCTTCAATGTCTATATCTTTCCACTCTCTTGAAAGTTCTTCATAGCTTGGTGCGTATTCGTCTATGAATTCTCTAAGTAAAGGTGTTATTTTTACCTCGTCATTTCTATTCTTTGTTTTTCTTCTTGTCACTGAAGCTGGCATCTTATCACCACCATATCAAGTTGCTTATGTACTCTACAGGGATTTTATCGAAATCTATCCTGCCTGTTTTCTCTAAAACAACGTAATTCTCTGAAATCTTGATTATTTTCTCTCCTAAAACGTTTGATAAAGTCTCGGCGATGTCAATGGTTTTGTCTGGATACAGCTTTTCGAAGGATATCTTAAATTCGTTGTTTTCTTTTTTGACAACATCTTCCACAAATTTAGGTGCTCTCATAAAGATATACTCGCTAAATTCATCTTTTCCAGCTGAAGGTCGCAAGTATATATCAGCGTGTTCGTATTTTGTATTTCTTAGCACGTCTTCATATTGTTCGAGTTCGTAATATTTGAAAAATCCACCTGCATTCTTTTCGTTATACTTATCCTTAACATCCTGTTCTTTCGAAATACCGGACTTATCGTATGCTAATACCTTCTTTATTCTTGGTAGTATAACCGTATAGAAATGCTCTCCCATTTCTATTCCTATCCACTTTCTCTTAAGCTTGTGGGCAACCGCTATTGTTGTTCCAGAACCAAGGAAGAAGTCCATTACGAGGTCTCCTTCGTTGGATGTGGATTCTATGACGCGTTTTAAAAGAATTTCGGAATTTTCGGTGGGAAAATGCTGAGTTTGACCGTAACCAGGTATATCGATCCACTCATTGCCTACAGTCTCAGAATCGTACAATAATTCTGGTACACCTTCGATTTTTACTCCTCTGCAATCCAAATAGCTTAAATTCTCATTAATTCTTACCTTGCCTTCCTTTTCGAATTTTGAGATTTTTTCTTGAGACAAAGCCCACCTTCGCCCTTTCGGCGGATAATATTCCTTGCCCAAAACAATTCTCGGAGTGCAATTTTCTCTTGGAAAATGAAGTAGTAAATGCCATTCAGGATTTCTTGGCCTTTCAACTTCTTTCAACAGCAAATTTTCAGTTTTGGAATAGAAAAACAGACTTTCAGTTTGTTGTACAAAACGATTTTCTACTTGCTGTTTTGCCTTCGTTCGACTTATTATAATCTCGTTTCTAAAATTTTCATCGTCGAAGATCTCATTCATAACTCCTCTCAGTATCCAATTACCGTTGTAATCACATCTTACGAAAATACTACCACTATCCTTTAAGAACTCGCGAGCTAACGTTAACCTGTTCTCAAGCATGGTAGCCCATGTGGCGTCTTTGTACTTAACGTTATACAAGTAATCAGCATCTTGTTCTTTGTTAAATGGAGGATCAATATATATTGTTTGAACTTTTTCTTTGAACTTCGGCAAAATTGTTTTCAGTGCTTGGTAGTTTTCGCTGTGTATGAGTATTCCGTCAAGAGCTTCGTCTAAATTATCAAAAAGGGATAGAATTTCAGGTTCTAAGTCTTTAAAGTATCTTGTATCTATAGGCAAATATTTGTACTTTTTGTTCTTTGTTTCGAAAAGATCCGTGTTCAGAACATCTCCAAACGTAAATCCTTCTTCTACGATGCCAAGTTCGACCCATTCTTTTACTTGCAGCCCTAAGTTCGGGTGATTCGCAATTTTGTTAATAATCTCATTGGGGAGCCTATCTATTGTGATAACATAGTTACTGTTGAAGACAAACTTTGGCTTGTTCCAAATCTTTACTAACTCATTTTCAAATTGAGCTATGAATTCAATGATTTTTTCCGCTACATGCTTAAAGGTTTGTATTTCCATTACCCTTTTAGGTGTCCAAATATTCTCTGAATCAAACATGTATTGATATACAAACATATCAAGTTGTTCTTTGAGAAACTTTTCGGCATCCTTGTTTATGAAGTAATCCACTTCAGACTGCTTATTGAATATGCTTATAGCCTTCTCCACATCATCCGTAGTTACTCTCTCAAGCATCTCTGCAATCTCATGTGACTGAATCTGCTTAGATTGTGCTCTTACCTGCCTGACTATGTCCTCAACATTTGTTTGCTTATTACCCTCTTTGTAGTAACCTTCAAGTACTATTCTGCCTTTTTCATCTATTCCCTTGAATGTGAAGTTCATCTCTTTTTTCTCATTAGCCTTTTTGTGCTCCAGGTTACTGACATCGAACCAGAATACAATATCAGTACCGTTAATCCCTTTGATTTTTACTTCCATGCTCTGGTATCTTTTTTCCGTTTTAACGTAATAAAGCATCCGTGTCTTCCAGAAAAGAGCAACGTCGTTTTCTGGATCATATACACGTTCATATATCTTCTCACTCCAAGAAGTGTATGTAAAGTAAATCGAACCGCTCTCAGAGAAGTATCGTTTGAAGAACGTATAAAGTTTCTCAAAGAGTTCTTCTCTGAAATCTTCAATGCATTTTGTTTTAAGTTCTTGCGTTATCAGCTCTGCAAGCTTGGGCTTAACAACATTATTGTAATATGCGCTCTTGAATTTCATGAGATTGATGTATCCTGACTTACCTTCGATTTCCGCACCAATGAATAGATCCTCAAGTGCTTTATAGAAGTCCGCTTCAAACTTGGTGATTTCCATAGTCTAATTCCTCCTGTTCGAAGTAGCTAAACTCGAGGTTATCATATGCCTCTTGACGGAGTTCTAATTCCTCGAAGAAATCTTGAAGTAGACTATATAGTTCGTCAGCACCCATGTTTACATATTCCTCAAAGACGAGTACATGCCCCGGTGATTTCTGTTCTTTATCCCCACCATCGCTTTTCCTAGAAGACAAATCGCAACTGAGGCGATGTACTTTGAAAGTCTTTATTCACTTCAATCATACCAAACTTTCGTCGTGAAAATTAGGATAGCGCTGAAAAATTAAGCTCGATTGGCAGCGACGGATTTTCTTACAAGCAATTATGAGCGGTACATACCGTATGTAAGCCTTATCCGTTGCGTAGCTGACCGTGATGTCAGCTACACTATTTTCAAGCATTCTGATACGTCATTCCGCCATTTGCACATGTTAACACGTTGTTCTTTACCTCTTTCCGGAAATCCATTGCCTCACTTTCATCGAATGCGACGATTGTCCACATCAAAACCGTCAAGCCTGCGCTTGATGCTGGATCAATGAGGATGAACTTACTTTCTTATTGTGGTTTCAATTGGAACCCCGTTCATTCGGATTCGAACGACTACACAATCGAAATCCATTACGATGTAACTTCCATTCGAGGTCTGTTGGATTGAGGAGGAGATAAACGAGGTAAATGCATATATTCGAATGCACAGGATGCCTCGCATGCGTTAATTTTTGTCCAAACGGAATCTCACGCAGTTAAAGAAAGATTGTCAAAAGTTCTGGAGGTTCAACTCCTTGACCTAACCGATGAGGGTGAAAATCATACTAAGAAGTTTCTAGAACGAGCAGATAAAGAAGTTCTACCTGGCAGAATGCGATCTGACAAAGCGATCAAGGAGCCAATACAGAACAGTTGAGAAGCGGAGCGTGGGCTTTAAAATATTGTACAGAAGGTTCGATGGTGCATGGGCGTGATCGCACGATGTGCAGGATGGTTGTTTTCTCGTTCGAAACGAGGCGAGAAGTGAAGGATCTTTTCCGTAATCTATAAAACATGGCGTGGTTTGGCAAGAACGCGCCGCACGATCGTGGTTGGGGCCTCTACGTGTTGAAAGATAGGGCAGTGATCTATTACCGTTCACCAAGGCCTGTATACGAAGAGAGTCTGGTTCTATTGAGTGTGAGTATTGGGATCTTGCACGCCAGGAAGGCATTAGAACATCTGCCGGTGAGCTTCATCCAACTACACCCGTTCGTGGACAACAAGGGTAAGGCGTTTGCCACAACGGGACCATCTACGGCTTCCCCTTCGTTTCAATCGAAAGTGACAGCTTTGCCTATTTCACGAACATCAATGTCTTTGTTGACAGAATGATCCTAAATCTCATTCCATAAACCATCAAGAAAGGGTAAGGAACATTCCTTATCTCTTTGACATTTTTTGCAGCACCAAGCCACTGTTTCATCACCGATTCAGACAAACTCGCTGTCAGCGTGTTAGAATAGTTTTTGGTACTAACTTTAGCAGAGGTGATCCTATGAGTCAGAAAACGAAGGGCGTAGAGCTTTTGCTCGGAGATCCCAGACGGGCGATAATAAAGCTTGCCATTCCGATGATGACAGCGATGTTCGTACAAACACTCTACAACTTGGCAGACGGCATATGGGTTGCAGGCTTGGGACCAGAGGCATTGGCAGCCATAGGTATGTTTTTTCCGATCTTCATGATAATACTCTCCTTTGCCGCAGGTATAGGCATAGGTGTCAACGCGGTGATCTCACAAAAAATAGGGATGAAAGACAAAAATTCTGCTGACGAAGCGGCAAAGACAGCTATCTTTTTGGTTCTGGTCCTGAGTTTGATTCTTACAATCTCATCGTTGCTGCTTATAAAGCCTACATTGAGGTTAATGGGTGCGCGAGATGATGTGCTACAACTTTCTCTCGATTATTCCAACATCATACTGTACTTCATCATCGTTTTCATGTTCGGCAACGTGGGCAACGCGATTCTCAGAGGCGAGGGCGATGCCAAAAGGGCTATGTACGCGATATCGATTGGATCGATTCTGAACATCTTTCTCGACCCTGTCTTCATATACACCTTCAAACTCGGTGTAAAAGGTGCTGCATATGCAACGATCATTTCTGCAGCAGTTGGGTGTTTTCTCATATTCTACTGGTTTTTCATCAAGAAAAGCACTTATCTTTCGATCGATCTACGCAACTTTAGAATAAACCTGCCTGCACTCAAAGACATACTCAGCATAGGCATTCCAGCATCTTTTGCCCAGCTGTCCATGTCTGTAGCGATCTTCATACTGAACAGCTTTGCGACAAGGGCTGGTGGGCAACTTGGAGTGGCTGTCTTCACGAGTGCATGGCGTGTGATCAATCTTGGAACCATTCCAATGATAGGTGCCTCGACGGCTGTCACATCGGTCGTTGGAGCTGCCTATGGAGCGAGAGATGCGAAAAAACTCGAAACAGCCCACCTCTTTGCCATAAGGTTCGGCTTTTTCTTAGGGCTTTGTATCATGACACTCATACTGCTGTTTGCAAAGCAAATAGCCTTCATCTTCACTTACTCACAAAGAGGGCAGATCATCTTCAAAGATCTCGTGGACGCTTTGATGGTGTTAAGTCTTTTTCTACCCGGTACACCCTTTGGCATGTTCACCTCTGCGATGTTTCAGGGGATTGGACACGGTGGAAAGAGCCTGGCTATAACCATTTTCAGAACGATTGTTATGCAGGTCTTTTTCTGTTGGCTTTTGGTCAATGTCTTTCAAGTTGGCTTGAGTGGTGTTTGGTGGGGAATTGTCATAGGCAATCTGACCAACGCTGTGGTGGCTTTCACTTGGAGTAGGTTTGTGATAAAAGATCTGAAGGTCCAGTTTCAAAACCTTGGCTGAGACTCATGACATCTCTTCGATCTTTTTTTGATCGACTTTACAATCGTAATCACCACAAAATAGGTGGTGGTTGAAATCAAAACACCGAAGGCTGCCCCGCTTATGTCTATTATCACGTCGTTCAGCGAAGCACCCCTTTGGAAAAACTGCTGGCTGTATTCGTCCAAAGAAGCGATCAATGCGGGGAAAGAAAGACCAATTAGAATGGCACCGAAGATCTTCTGCGTATAGAAGATTCCAAAGAGAAAAGAAAAGCAACCGAGAAACATGTAAAGTCCAAAATGCGCGCTCTTTCTGATGAATTCAATCCCAGTTGCCCTGTGAGCACCAAACCAAAGTCTGTTCAAAGTCATTCTCAGTTTGACAAAGAGTGTTGTCTCAGAAAAATCAAAGATTCGATCGAGCTTCTTGAGAAGATTGTAGACAAAAGTTGCCTGTCTTGCAGATTCATTGGGAAATCTCGTCGAAAAGTAGAACAACATTCCTATCCACAAGATGGTTATGAAGAAAAAGATAACCGCAAATCTCTGCTTCAAAACACCACACCCTGTTCTTTGATCATCTTTCCAACGCAGTTTCAATGGCTTTCAATAAAGCCTTGCTCGTGACGGTTGCACCTGTCACTACATCCACCTTAAGAGATTGATTTTTCAACACTCTGGAGATGATCGACTCATTCACCTCTCTGTAAAGATTCATGTCTATGAATCCAGATTTTTGATTCAGAATTTGTATATCCTCAATTCTCTTGTCTCTTACAACTACCTTTACCACATACTGCCACCTACCGTTTTTATACTCACCAAGATATTCACCGTCTGCGATTTGAGAGATGGATATATCTTTGATCTGTATCTTCTTTACTTCGTTCATACCCCAGTTGAAGATTATAAAAAAGATCGCTATTGCGCCAGCAATGCAAGCAAATGCGATTAACAATACCTTGAAGAACCTTTTCATGGTTTCTCACCTCACAAACTGTATTTTCTCACAGAATAGCTTATTACTGATGTGAAAAGTGCCATGAGTAGAACTATCAAGATTGTTTTTGGAAATACCTTCTTCTCTTCACCTATTCTGTCAATCGAGGCTGCTGCGTTCTGCAACTTTGAGGGTGAGATCGCCGATGCAAGACCACTGCCAAAGGCGACAGCTGCAGTCATAAAGATTGGCGAAAAACCCAGAAGCTTTGAGGTCTCCATAGTGTAGTTTGCGAACATGGCAGTTGCAGAAGTCTGTGTACCAGTGACAAAGCCCCCGAGCACACCAAGGTATGGAGTGAAAAATGGATAAAAGTCTTTGAAAAGCTTCGCAGAAAAGACTGCCATTGCGTGTATCATGTTGTTTTCAACCCTTAACAGCTCAAAGCCATTTTGCGTCTTTTCAAAACCTGAATTCATCATCACATATGCGATTAGAAAGAAAACCGTTGCAGACCAGAAAGGTTGTGCCACACGTTTCTTGGTTTTTCGAAAGATCTCTCGAAGTTGCTGATTATTCAATCTGTAGATGAAGAGACTGATCACACCACTCGCAAAGATCCATGTGTAGGCTTGCCAAAATGGTCGTGTGTATACAGGTCTTCCTTTGAGTAAGTCGATCGGCACAGAGAGGGTTTTGTAAAAGAGGTTCCTGAGAGGTTCAAAAAGATTAATACAAACGATGAAGAAGATCAGAATTAACCACGGCATGAATGCCTTTATCAAGCTCATTTCATCTTTTGGAGAAACCATAAGGTCTTTGCCATTCCTCAATCGATATAAGATCAAGAGTACAGCGATGATGAGAAAGCCAGCTATCAGACCGGTGATGATCGGTGCTTTCAGAAAGATGGCAAGCTCCGCACCAAGAAAGGAAAGCAGGCCAATCATCAGCGATGGTACAAAACCGCGTTTGATGTACTTTAAACCACCAGCAATGTAAAGCACTGCCACTGAGATGCTAAAAGACACCACAGAGATGAATGGTACAAAGTGCTTTGCCGCAAAGATCAGATCAACGCCAACTATGTCTGAAAAGACCACAAGCGGTACACCAAGAATTGTGTAAGTGCACAGTGAATCGTAACCGAGTGCCGAAAGAGAGATTGACATCACCGAGGAATATCCCATTGCCACAAGGATGGGAGTTATGACGGTTACAGGAACGGCACCAGCAGCCGAAAGAACCGTGCCAAAACCGATCACCAATGTCAAAAACTGTGAAACCTCATCCTTACAACACAGCTGCCTTGAGAACGAAATAATTCTTTTCATCGCCCCACTCACTTCCATGATACTCAGCTGCAAAAGAGAGGCAACAACGATCACCGAAACTGGTAATGAAGCAACTAAGCCAGCCAGCACAGATCGACAAATGACCTCGAGAGGTGTGTGAAAGTACGTTCCAGAGAGAATCAACGTCGTTAAGAGTCCAAGGAAACCTGCTCTACCGACGGAACTCTTCCCCACCAAGAGCATGACCAAGATCACAAATACCGGCAAAAAGGCTATCAATCCATTCAAGAGAAACCCCTCCATCCTATGTTAACACTTCCTATGCGAGAGAATCAGGAATGATTTCTATGATTATCCACAAGCCTGTGAGATTGTGGTAAGCAGCTGAGCTGGAAATGTACGAAAAATGCCAACAGATGGCAGAAGATTTTGTTATCTTAAGAAGCATTCAAATGTCTTGTGTGGGCAAGCGACAGAAAAGATGGCAAAGTGAGGCGGAACAGGTCAAAGTTGAGAATCGTCTCATCTTGCATACCTCCTTTCTTTTGAGAGTTGTTGTGCACCAATCTCCTGTGAAAAGAAATTCACAGCAAGTTGTAAATACTATTAGAAAGTATTGGTGTCTCAACAACAGCATGTTACTATTGAATTTGGTGATGAATTTGAGGATATACCTTGTGAGGCATGCGAAAACAGAATGGAATGACAAAGAAATATGGCAGGGCAATGTCGATATACCTTTGAACGAAGGAGGTCTTGCACAAGCAGAAAGGTTGGCGCAGAGGTTTTCTAAGCTTTCAATTGGCGCAGTTTACACAAGTCCCCTGTCGAGGAGCTATCAAACTGCACAAAGGATAGCTGACCGATTTGCGCTTTCACCTGTTGCGGATCAGAATTTGAGAGAGTGTGAGATCTCTCTGTGGAATGGCTTGACAATGAAAGAGACACTCGAAAGACACGGTGAAGCGTACAAAGAATGGTCTACAAACCCCGAGGCAAGAATCGATGGTGTTGAATCACTCGCGGCAGTTCAAACACGTGTTGTACGAGCCATTTCGGATATCATCAACAATCCTGTGGAGAAGGATGTGGTGGTAGTTTCCCATGCCATTGCGATTAGAATGCTCATCTGTTGGATACTTCAGCTTCCCATACCTTTTCACAAAAATTTCCGGCTCGACAACGCCTCAGTGACTGCCGTTGATTTTTCGAGTAAACCGCGCATAATCTATTTGAATGATACGTGCCACCTTGGAGAATAAGTTATTCTTTGTTGTATCATTATAATTGGAGGGAGACAAATGAAAACAGAATGGCTTGGTAAGATGAGTTTTATAGCACATACAGATTCAGGCAGGCAGGTTTTGATGGATGCGAAGAAAGAGAACGGCGGACTAAGTAGTGCTCCAAGCCCTATGGAACTGGTCTTGGCGGGATTGACTGGTTGTACAGGCATGGATGTTGTATCGATACTTGGCAAGATGAAAGTCTTGGACGACGTAGAACTGTTCAACATCGAAGTGAGCACAGAAAGATCTGAGGATCATCCTAAGGTGTACACCAAGATACACTTGAAGTACATCTTCAAATTCAAAAACCAACCTGCGGTGGAGCAAGTTCAAAAGGCGGTTCAACTGTCTCAAGAAAAGTACTGCAGTGTAGCTGGCATGCTCAAGAAATCTGCACAGATCACCCATGAAATAGTCTATCTGTGAGGTGATTGCTTGCTCTTAGCAACTTTCAAATATGACAAGACCATCGTGGAGGTAGTTCAAGACGATATAACCAAACAGGAAACCCAGGTTATAGTCAATGCAGCGAACTCTCGCTTGCAGCATGGTGGCGGAGTTGCTGCGGCAATTGTGAGGGCAGCCGGTGTTGAAGTTCAAATGGAAAGCAACGAATACGTGAAGAGATTTGGACTTGTACCTGTCTCGGCTGTGGCTGTGACTAATGCTGGAAAGTTGAAGGCAAAGTATATCTTTCATGCCGTGGGTCCTGTTTGGGGTGAAGGCAAAGAACACGAGAAACTGTATGACTGTGTTATAAACATTCTTTCAAAGGCTGATGAACTCATGATAGAATCGATAAGTATTCCAGCCATAAGTAGTGGCATCTTTGGATTTCCTAAGAAGGAATGTGCTCATGTTTTTCTCAGAGCGATTAGAGATTATCTTGTGAAACACCCTTCGACCTCTTTGAAGACCATAAGGCTTTGTAATATAGACAAAGAGACGAGTCAGATCTTTTTAGAAACCTTCAGCCAAAGTTGGGGGTGATCTTTGTGCAAGAAGAAGGAAAGATGCCAAAACTTTCGATGAAGGATCTGATAGTACTCTTTTTCGACACCCTTGCAGCGCGTTGCTGGGCAAGACTTGGCTTGACAAAAGATGAATACGGCGAAATGCGTCAAGATTTGAACGAGGCAAGACTTGGTATAGATGTCCTCGATTCAGTGCTTAAAACCATTGCTCAAGATATAGATCAGGAGATCCACAAAGAATTGGAAGCAGTTGTGACAAACCTGAAGTTGAACTACGTAAACCAATACAAAAAGTCAAAAGAGGCTCAAAGATGAAAAAAGCAGGGATCGTTGGGTTACCAAACAGCGGCAAATCTACGCTGTTCAATGCGTTGACAGATCAAAATGTACCTGCAGAGAAATACCCATTCTGCACGATAGATCCGAACATTGGAGTTTTGGTGACCGAAGACCACAGGCTTGTAAAACTCGGCCAGATGGAAGGATCACAGCAGCTGATTCATCCTTTTTTCAATATAGTCGATATAGCAGGTTTGGTGAAAGGAGCGAGTAAGGGAGAGGGACTTGGCAATCAATTTCTCGATCACATAAGCAAGGTTGACATGATCTTTCATGTCGTCAGATGTTTTAAGATAACAGATGTATCACATCCAATGGGAAGTGTTGATCCAGAGAGAGATATAGAGATTGTCGAGATAGAATTGATTTTGAAAGATCTTGAAACCATAAACAAGAGGATTGAAAAGATATCCAAACAAGCCAAAGCTGGAGATGCTGAGGCGAGAAGTGAACTTGCCTTGCTTCAGAGGCTCAAGGATCATCTTGAGAAAGGAAATCTGTCTCTGAGTTTTGAAAGAAATGAGAATGAACAAAAGATCATAGATACGCTCTTTCTGCTGACTGAGAAACCTGTTATCTACGTTGCTAACGTTGATGAGTGGGGTATGGAAGACCACATCTACGAAAAAGTTGCAAAGATCGCGAAGAAAAAGAACTCAGGACTCATTCTTGCGAATGCAGAGGTCGAATACGAAGTATCGCAGCTGCAACCAGAAGATGCCAAAGATCTTTTGATGGCTTATGGATTTGAAGAACCACTGAAAGAAAGATTCTTTCGAGAGATCAAAAGAACTCTTAGGCTTATATGCTTTCTAACTGCCACCAAAAACGAGGCAAGAAGCTGGGTCGCGCAAGAAGGTATAAACGCCTATGAGGCTGCAGGCTTGATACACACAGATATACAAAAAGGTTTTGTCAAAGCGGAGGTTATTGCTTTTGAAGAGCTTTTGAGATACCCCTCTTTGAAAGATGCGAAAGAAGCGGGGGCAGTAAAGGCACACGGAAAGGATTACATAATCAAGGAGGGAGATGTTGTCCACTTTCTATTCCATGCTTGATCTTTTCAAAAATACCGCCCTTGTGGCGACTGTTTTGTCTTTCTTAGTTGCCCAGTTGATAAAGGTCTTCACTTCGAAAAGGCTTTCTACTTTCAAGAAATACGGTGGTATGCCAAGTGGTCATGCAGCTGCTATGTCTGGACTCGCTTTTTCTTTGGCGAGATGCACAGGTTATGATTCTCCTGTAACAGCTGTTGCCACTGCACTTCTCATGGTTGTGGTTGCCGATGCGGTGAATTTGAGGCCCTATGTCCGTGAAGACCTGGGTCACACTTGGCCACAGGCATTCGCCGGCATAGGGGTAGGCTTTGTGGTCGCACACCTGTTACCGGCGAGAATTCCGCTGTGGTGATTAGATGCCTGCAAAACTCAATTCTGTTACAGTCTTAGGTCTTGATGTCAATGTTATAACCGTTGAAGTCGATATCGACAGAAAGAGTGTTATCCACGATGTGGATATAGTAGGTTTAGGAGATACGGCTGTAAAGGAGAGCAAAAAAAGGATTAAGAGCGCTTTGAAAAACTCTGGCTTTGACTTTCCTCAAGGAAGAATTGTGGTGAACCTTGCACCGGCTGATTTGAAAAAAGAAGGCTCACTGCTGGATTTACCCATCGCGATTGGAATACTCCAAGCCTCTGGTGCTTTACAGAAATTGGATCTTCTTGCCTTTGGAGAACTTTCTTTGGAAGGCAAGATTAGAAGGGTAAGAGGTGTTTTGACAAGCCTTCTTTCACTCTCCCAGCAAAACTACGAGGGCATCGTGATTCTTCCAAAGGAAAACCTCGAAGAAGCCCAAATGATCAAAGGTTTGAAAATCTATGCCTTTGAAGACCTAAAGGAAGTTGCTCAGTTTGTAAATGGCCTTGTTGATTTCACGCCTGTTTCTTTTCAAGGCTTTCCACCTTTCACGTATGATACCGATTTGGACTTTGCCGATGTGAAAGGTCAGGCTTTTGCAAAGAGGGCACTTGAAATCGCAACTGCAGGTTCTCATAACGTGCTGATGAAAGGCAGCCCTGGCGCGGGTAAGACCATGCTTGCCAAGAGAGTTTCCTCGATCATGCCGCCGCTGAGTGACGAAGAGGCCATTGAGGTCCTGAGAATATACAGTGCAGTCGGACTTGTCAACGAAAGAAAGGTTTTTAGACCATTTCGTTCACCTCATCATACTGCTTCAAACGTCGCAATAGTTGGTGGCGGTAACGACGCAAGACCTGGTGAGGTCACCTTAGCACACAACGGCATCCTCTTCTTAGACGAGTTTCCAGAGTTCAGAAGAGATGTGATAGAGGCTCTCAGGCAGCCTCTGGAAGAAGGGGTTGTAACGGTTGCGAGAGCGAAGGCAACGATCACCTATCCTGCGAGGTTTATGCTCATAGCAGCTATGAATCCATGTCCGTGTGGAAATTACGGTGATCCGAAAGCGGTGTGTAACTGCTCACCATACGATATCATCAGGTACAACAAAAAGGTCTCAGGTCCCATCCTCGACAGAATTGACATAGTCGTTCAAGTTCAGAAAGTGGAATTTGACGAATATTTCTCAAAAAGCAATGCAGAAAGCAGTGCTAAGATAAGAGAAAGAGTTCTAATGGCAAGAGAGTTTCAGAGGAAAAGATATGCTGAATTTGGTTTTCTGGTGAACAGCCGATTGCCTTCGAAGTTGCTCAAAAAGTTTGTACAACTCGACGAAAAGAGTGAAGATCTGCTCAAACGAGCGGTGAGCAGATTCAACCTTTCAGGTAGATCGATCGATAAGATCCTCAAGTTGTCCAGAACAATAGCAGATTTGGAACAGAGTCAGCAGATTAAACTCAACCACGTGGCAGAAGCGATACAGTACAAGACACAACAGATAGACTGAGTTTACTCGCCGATTATCTTGATCAACACCCTTTTGTTTCTCATTCCATCGAATTCGCCGTAGAAAACCTGTTCCCATGGACCAAGGTCGAGTTTTCCATTGGTGATGGCAATCACTACCTCTCTACCCATGATGGTTCTTTTCAAATGTGCATCGGCGTTATCTTCAAAGGTGTCGTTGTGTCTGTACTGAGAGTACGGTTTTTCTGGAGCCAGTTTCTCAAGCCAGTCTTCAAAGTCTTGATGAAGACCGGGTTCATCATCGTTTATGAAGACACTCGCAGTTATGTGCATCGCATTGCACAACAAAAGCCCTTCCTTGACACCACTTTCTTTCACGGCTTTTTCAAGCTGTTCTGTTATATTTATGAACTCTCTTCTTTTCTTGGTGTTGAACCAAAGTTCTTTGCGATATGTTTTCACAAAGATCTCTCCTTTCTTTCTGTGCAGATCATATCACAATATCTTGTGATAATCTAAAGTTTGTGAAGGAGTGATCTTCTCTGGTGGGTGAAAAAACACTCTCGATAAACAGAAAAACCTTTGTTTCTTCCACCGCTATACTTCTGAGTTTGATGATCTTCTCTGGTATTCTGACCTTACTTTTGCCCATGGGACAGTTCGAGAGAAAGTTTGTCGATGGCAACGAGGTTTTGGACCTCAACTCCTATGTTCCGCTACACTCAGAAAGACTACCCATCTACCGATGGTTCACCGCACCACTGGAAGTCTTCCTTGGTCCTGATGGATTGAGAATATCGATGCTCATACTCTTGCTTTTAATCGTCGGGGGTACTTTTTACGTACTCGAAAGAGCAGAGGTTCTAAAACTGGTCGTTCACAAAATCGCTGGCACTTTCAGACAAAGAAGGTATTCACTGATAGCGATCTTGAGTCTGTGTTTCATGGTCTTTGGTTCTGTTCTTGGACTTTTCGAAGAAATCGTGCCTTTGGTGCCGATCGTGGTGGAACTGTCTTTGAGATTAGGATGGGATGAGTTCGTAGGTCTTGGCTTGAGTATTCTCTCTGCTGGTTTTGGTTTTGCTTCCGCAACCTTGAACCCATTCACCGTGGTACTTGCCCAGAAACTTGCATCTGTTCCTCTGTTTTCGGGATTGGCTTTCAGATTGCTGGTTTTCGCTGTGATCTACATCGTTCTCTGTGTCTTTCTCATTGCCTACGCAAAGAGAATTGACCGCAACTCTGCAAGAGTTGAGATCTCAGATGAACAGAAGCTCTTTGATGATCGAACGAAGAGGAGCGCGTTGTTTTTCGTTATCTGTGTCGTTGGGATCTTCCTTTTGGTGATAGCGTCGTTGTTTATCCAAAATCTTCAACAATTTTCGGTTCCTCTCATTGCGTTGATCTATCTCATCACAGGTCTTGGCTGTGGTTTATTTGCAGAGATGGGATGGTCTGAAACACTGAAGGTTTTCTTCAAAGGCGTTGCTACAATATCGCCTTCTGTCTTGCTCATTCTTTTTGCCGCAAGTGTTAAACACATAATCACCGAAGGCATGGTCATCGATACGATTCTCAAGTATTCCGTGGAAGGTCTCAAAGACGTCGGGGCTGTTCAATGTGCAATGTTGATCTATATCGTAGTTCTGATCTTGAACTTCTTCATTCCATCTGCTTCTGCAAAGGCATTTTTGCTCATACCAATTCTTGTTCCATTTTCACAGTTCACAGGACTTTCGAGACAGACTATGATCCTTGCTTGGTCTTTTGGAGACGGTTTTTCGAACATGATTTTTCCAACAAACCCCGTGCTTTTGATATCTCTCTCGCTTGCTTCGATGAGTTACACGCGTTGGTTTCGCAAGACGATCTTTTTGCAGTTGATCGTCTTTGCCATCACTGTTGTTTTCGTGGTTCTTGCTGTTTTGACAAAGTATGGACCTTTCTGAGGAGGGGAGATTGTGGATCAAATAACAAGATTCTCTGAATCTATCAAGTTCAAGACTTCGGCTGGCAACTGGGATGAATTTCTCAAATTTCACCAGTTTCTGTACGAGTCTTTTCCATTGATTCACAAGCGCCTAAAGGTAGTGAAGATCAACAATTATTCTCTACTGTATCAATGGGAAGGAAAAACCGATGAATCGATATTGCTTTTGGCACACATGGACGTCGTACCAGCCAATGAAAAGGAATGGGAGGTTCCTCCATTTTCTGGTGTGATAAAGGATGGCTTTGTTTGGGGCAGAGGCACTCTCGATGACAAATGTTGTGTCATGTCCATACTCGAAGCCGTCGAGAAACTGATCAGCGAGGGCTTTGAACCTAAGAGAACCGTATACATAGCCTTTGGTTTTGACGAAGAGACAAAGGGCTATCTTGGTGCTCGAGCAACGGCACAGTACTTTGCACAACACAATATCAAGATAGACGCCATTCTCGATGAAGGTGCGGCGATCATTCAAGGAATTCTGCCACAGATCGATCCTCCACTTGCCCTCATCGGTGTTGCCGAAAAAGGGCTTGCAAGTTATGATTTGATAGCCAAAGGCGATGGTGGCCACTCTTCAGCACCGAAGAGAAATTCTCCAATAGAAAGAATGGCAAAGGCTATCCAACGCATTTCGCGGCACCGAAGTAAGGTGCATTTGACCAAAGCGGTGGAAGAATTTTTCAGAGTTTGCAGTAGATTTATGACTTTTCCTTCGAATATCGTACTCAAGAATCCGAAGCTTTTCCTACCATTCATCGAAAGAGCCTTCGAAGATATTCCTTCGGCGAATGCCATGCTCAGAACAACAATGTGTGTGACTATTTTGAATGCTGGTATGGCAGACAACGTTATACCCGATACTGTAGTTGCAACAGTTAACACGAGAATAATACCTGGAGAAACAGCCGACCAAGTTTTTCAAAGATTAGGTGAACTTGTCAAAGATCTGCAGATAGAGGTCGTGAAAAACGAGAAATGGGAGATCTCCGACCCTGTAATGTGTTCAAGTTTGCAGGGAGCCTTTTTCAACGAACTCACCACTACGATAAACGAAATCTTTCCAGAGTCCGTCGTCACACCATTCCTAACGATTGGCGGCACAGATTCAAGGCATTACAAATCTATCTGTTCTAATATCTACAGATTCGCTCCGATAAAGATGAACAGTCAAGAGATGAGTTTAGTACACGGCAAGAATGAAAGAATATCGATAGAAGGATATATGAAGATGATAGATTTCTATTACAACCTTCTGTCAAAGGGGTGATCACATGATAATCGTCTACAGCACCTTTCCAAGTAAAGAACAAGCACTCGATGTGTGCAGAAAACTCTTGGAAGAAAAGTTGATCGCTTGCTTCAATGTTTTTCCAGTTAATTCGGGGTATTGGTGGCAGGGAAAGATAGCTGAAGACAATGAATTCTCGGTGATTTTGAAAACGACTAAACTCAAAGAGAAGGAGGTCTTTCAGAGGATCAGAGAACTTCACCCATATTTTGTCCCAGCCATATTCAGTATTGAGGTTCGAGAGGTTGACAAAGACTACAAGCAGTGGCTTGAAGAAACGATGAAAAAAACGTGAGCTCTCAGTGAGCTCAACAGTTTTTCAAAAACCTTTGCACAGAGTTTATACAGATGCGAGGAGTAAGTGTGCCTTTGTCAAAAAGAGTACTTCCCTCGGTTTTTCAACCACTGCGGCATGTCCGCAATCTGGGATGCACACGTGAGTAGCATTGGCTATTTGCTGTGCTATTTCCTGTGAAAAACAAGGAGGTTTTATGTTGTCTTCCTCTGCTGAGACAACAAGTACTGGTATGTGTATCTTTGACAGTTCGTTGAGCAAAGGCTTTTGTTCCAATTCCAAAAACGCATCCAACAACCTCACTGCCCCTTCGTAGTTGAATCCATTCATTCTTTGAATGATAGTTTCCAAAAGACCTGGATACCTGTTGATAAACTGCTCACTGTAGACATCGTTGATCCAACTTCTGACGAATATCTTTTTGTCTTTGCTCAATGCACCATCTTTCCATTTCAAAGCCTTGTATTTCATCGAAGGTGTTATGCGAGCAGTTGCGGTTATAATCGCCATAGATTTCACCAACTGTGGGTATTTCGCGGCAAAGAACATTCCAACTTCTGCGCCATAAGATGTACCAACCAAATGTACTCTTTCTATCCTCAGATGATCGAGAAGTTCTCTGAGATCTTCAACATGTCTGTCAAAACTGCAAGTACCATTCTCTGAAGTCCACTGAGATCTGAGGTTGTGGAGGACTATCCTGTACTCATTCTTCAGTTGTTCTGCGATAAAAAGCCAGCTGTTGTAGTGCATGAAGATACCGTTGAGAAAGACCACTACCTCTTCTGATTCTCCACGAACTTGGTAATCTATAGCAATACCATCACTTGTCTTGAACATAATCACCACCTGAAAGCAACTGCAACCTGCTGAAATCCCACACCAGAGGTCAAGAATATAACGACCTTTCCTTGCATATCTTTCATCTTTCCTTCGTCAAAGGCATCGTCATAAGCCATGTAAACACAGGCAGAACCTGTATAGCCGTATTTGTGCATTATCATGTGAGTTTTGTTTTCACCCAGACCCAAAATTTCCATAACCTTCAGTATGGTTTTCTTTCGCACCTGCGTGAAGAATATCATTCCAATTTCTTCTTTTGAAAAGCCGCATTTTTCCATCAATTTGTTGGCGAGCATGGGCCAACCTTCTTCATTGACTGTGGCTGGGTAAGCTGCTCTCAGATCGAGTTTGTGAAGGCCTCTGTCGATGCCCTCGATATTCATAGTTCCAGCCCCCATGTAAATACCCCAGTTGTACCACCAACTGCCATCACATCTTGAAACACTGCCAAGATAACCTGGCTTGTCATCTGACGTTAGTATCAAGGCACCAGCACCATCGGAGAACAACGCCTCCCATGAATACTTCCAGCTGAGAAACTTCGTCATCGCGTAGACTCCTATCACCATGACGTTTTTGTAATCACCCAGTGCAATGTAGCGAGACGCTATATCGAGCAATAAAGCACCGTTTGCACATGATGCGTTCACGTTGAAAGCCAGTGGTTCTGCCTTACTTGCACCAACCAAATACTGAATACGTGCGGCATCTGGTGGAGAAACAGCCTCTGGTGTATCCGTGCCCACTATGATCAAGTCCAGATCTTCTGGATTCATATCGATTCGTCTCAACGCAGTTCTTGCCGCCTCGGCAGCCATGAAGGTCGGTGTTTCGTGAGGCTGTGACAAATGTCTGTGGTCGATTCCTATCTGCTCGGTGAAATATGGATCGATGGTCATATTGGTGATCTGTTCGAACTCTTTGTTCGTCATGATCTTTTGTGGAACGTAGATTCCAGATGAGATGATCTTTGCGTATTTCATTTTCTCCCTCCTCAAAGGTATTTTTTCGCCACATCTATGAAGAGATCAGGATTTTCAACAAAGGCAGAGTGCCCAATGTTTTTCAACACTCTGAACTCACCGTTCAGCAGTTGTGCTGTTCTTTCCATCTGCTTTCTACTCAACAACGCATCCAACTCTCCCCAAAGAACCAAGACTGGCATAGTGATCTGATTAGTCCTTTCGACGATGTTAAACTTTCCAAGTTCAATGGCATGTGGATAGACACTTTCAGGGTTCATCTTCAAGGCATCATCGACTAACTGTTCTACGAGTTTTTTGTTTTTGACAGTCCTCAGAAGTCCCATGATGGACTTTCTTAGTAAAGATCTGTTTCTCTTGTACAACTCAAGGTATGGCATGTTTTCTGTCGGTGTGACCAAACCATCTACTGGGCACGGATCTACCAAAACAAGAGATCTCAGAGACTCAGGATGATCGATTGCTACAAGCATGCCCACAGCTCCACCAAGTGAATGTGCTATAATTGCTGGTTTTATCTGCATCTTCTCGATGAACTCATAGATCGCTTTGGCATAGAACTGTAGTGAACTTTCAGCCCTTGAAGAATCTCCAAAATTCGGCAAGTCAATTGCTATCACTCTCTTATCTGTGAGTTTTTCCATCAGGGGTTTGAACCAACTACAGGAACCAAAATTCCCATGAATACACAACACAACCTCTTCGCTTTTTCCACTCTCAATATAGTGCATCTTACCGAATGAGAGCTGAAGATCTTTTCCTTCTTTTGATTTCTTTCTTCTCTTGAGTAAAACTATTGGTAGTTCAGCCCATCTTAACCAGAAGTTGTAGAAGTAATAACCAATTCCACGAGGCATGAAGAGGACTACCAACACGAGAATTGATCCAAAGATTATTGAAGTTGAGAAACCAACTCTGCTGAAAAAGAAAGGTAAGATTGTGTAGAGTGCTGAACCGAAGATGGGTCCCATGGTTATTCCCATACCACCTATCACAACAATGGCTAAGAGTTCGAGAGATCTACCCAATCCGAAGTTGTGTGGTGCAATGTAGCCGATCGTGTGTGCGTAAATGGCACCGGCAAGACCAGCGTAAGCAGAGCCTATCACGAAGGCTAAGACTTTGAAGTACGTGATGTTCACACCGAAGGTCGCTGCAACCATTGGATTCTCCCTGATCGCTTTCAAAGCTCTACCAGTTTTGTGAGAGGTTATGACCTGGAAAACGTAGATACAGATCAACAAGATGGCAACTATGATGTAGTAACTTTGAAGTTCGTTGCCAAGTTTTGGTATATTTCTCATTCCTATGTGTCCTCCTGTAACTTTTTCCCACGCTCCTATCAGCTGTTCTACAGCTACAGCAAATCCCATTGTTGTTATAGCCAAATAGAAACCAGTGAGTCTCAAAGCAGGAAAACCCAACACCAATCCGAAGGCACCACCGAGCACCATGCCAGCGAGTAACCCGAAAGGAAGTGGCATTGAAAACCTTTGAACTAAAATCGCCGAACTGTAAGCACCTATACTCATAAAGGCAGCATGACCTATCGAAACTTGTCCTGTGTAGCCCATTATCAGATTCAAACCCATCGCAGCCAAGGTGTATATCATCGTCAAGTTTATTATGGTGAGTATGAAAGTGCTCATCTTGAAAAAGAAAGGCACCAAGGCAACCATCAAGAACAAGAAAAACCAACGCATCCTCACACTCTCCTGATCTCACGGCTCCCAAACAATCCTTGGGGCTTTATCAACAAAACGATGATTATCAAGATCAACGAGAAGGTAGTCTTCAGTTCATTGCTTATATAGCCTCCTATGAGATTTTCAACAACACCGAGCGCTAAGCCACCAACCAGAGCGCCTGCAAAACTGTCAAAGCCTCCCAAGACTGCCGCGGTAAAACCTTGAATCTGGTAAAACAGCATCATTGTCGGAGAGATGTAAGTCTTCGGTGCACCGAGTATCGCAACGGTAGTGCCAAGCATAGTCCCCATCATCCAAGACCAACTGAAGACCTTTCCTGGGTTGATCCCCATAAGTTGAGATGTTCTTTCATCTTCAGAAACAGCCTTGATCGCTATTCCTATCTTCGTGTATTTCATGAGTAAGGCTATCAGCATTGAAACAACCCCTAAGATCACAAAGACCAATAAATCCTGTCTGCGAATGACGAGTAAAGTTGAAAACCCTCTGATGATGAATGGTCTTCCTGTTATGAGTTCTGGAAACCCTTTGTACTGTGTACCCCATATCTGGGTTGAAAGACCCTCGAGAATCATAAGGATGCCAAGTGTGATTATGAGCATAGAACTGTGTGATAGGTGTCTGACTGGTCTCAAGGTATATCTTTCGACGATAAACCCAAAGAGAGCAGCCAGCGGCAATACCAAAAGCAGTGCAATAACTGGGCCAAGTTCAATGGTCAAAAAGGTGTACGCCACATAAGCCATGAACATAGCCATATTCCCAAAGGCGAAGTTCATGACATTTGTTATTTTGTATATCATAACGATCCCCAAAGCCGCAAGTGAGTAAAAGGCACCTGTGGAAAGACCGAGAATCAATCTGTTCAGAAACATCTTTATCCTCCCAAATATCCTTCTATTATTCTCCTGTCCTTCAAAAGATCTCCTGATCTTCCTTGTAGAACGATTTTTCCTGTCTGAATGACGTAGGCAAAGTCGGAGATTTTCAAGGCAGAGTAAGCGTTCTGCTCTACTAAGAGGATCGTCACGCCTGCATCTCTAATCGCTTGAATCACTTTCATGATTTCTTTCACAAGATTTGGCGCAAGTCCCATCGATGGCTCATCAAGCATCAAAAACCTTGGTTTTGACATCAAAGCTCTTGCGATGGCGAGCATCTGTCTCTCACCACCTGAAAGTGTGCCAGCCAATTGTTTCGTTCTTTCTTTGAGCCTTGGAAAGAGTTTGAAGATTTCTTCCAAATCTTCTTTGATATCGCCCTTTCTTGCATAGGCACCTGCCTTCAAATTTTCTAAAACCGTCATCTTCTGAAAGATCAGTTTGCTGTCAGGGCATAGGGTTAAACCTCGCTTGACGATCTCATATGCATTAAGAGTGTCTATTCTCTCGCCACTGAGGAATATTTCGCCAGATGAGATTTTGTTCAAACCAGCAATCGCCAAAAGTGTGGAAGTTTTCCCTGAGCCATTCGCACCCAATAAGACGGTGATACTTTTTTCCTGAACTTTCAGCGATAGATTTTTGACGGCAACAACGGGGCCATATGTAACGGTGATATCTTTCACTTCAAGCATCTTCATTCTCTCCCAGGTATGCCTTGATGACCTCTTTGTCGTTTTTGACGACCTCTGGTCTGCCCTCGCTGATCTTCTTACCAAAGTCCATGACAGTCACAGTGTCTGATAGATTCATCACGACTTCCATGTCGTGCTCAACGAGTAAGACTGTGATCTTCATTTCCTCTTTTATGTGCCTTATGATTTCCTTCATCTGTTCTGTCTCGGTATCGGTCAAACCTGCCGCAGGTTCATCGAGAAGCACTATCTTTGGTTCACTCATCAGAGCTCTGCCAATCTCTACGAGCTTCTGTGCCATGTACGGTATAGATCCCGCATAGCTCAAAAGCCTACTCTTCAAACCAAGAAAATCGGCAATTTGTAGAGCTTTGAGGTACATTTCCCAAGTGGCAGCTTTTCTCTTTTCTGGCAGAAACTCCTCAAAGAGATTGAGTTTGACAGCTCTGTGATATCCGATGTACAGATTCTCGAGAACGGTGAGGTACTTGAAGACAACCACACTTTGAAAGGTTCTACTCACACCAAATTCGATTATTCTGTGAGGTTTTACAT
The DNA here is from genome assembly GCF_051235805.1 of Pseudothermotoga sp. U03pept. Lineage (NCBI taxonomy): Bacteria > Thermotogati > Thermotogota > Thermotogae > Thermotogales > Thermotogaceae > Pseudothermotoga > Pseudothermotoga sp. U03pept. Next base: position 702,706 of record NZ_JBPNXV010000001.1, read on the forward strand.
GTGTCAAATCTACTCCGTTGAGCGAGATGCTCCCTGAGTGAGGTCTTACAACACCAGTGATGGCATTGAAAACCGTTGTTTTTCCGGCACCATTGGGTCCAATGAGTGAGTGTATTGTGCCTTCACTTACGGTCATATCGAGATTGTCAACGGCAGTAAGCCCGCCGAACTTCACTGTGAGATTTTTTATCTCAAGCAAAGCCAATTGTAATTCCTCCATTAATAGAGGGGGCAAAGCCCCCTCTGGGTATCAATTGGTGCAAGATCAATTCTCCAATGTTATGAGATCAGTCACAGCGCTGAAGATGCCCTTGTCGATTTTCATAAAATACATGCTCGATTTACCGCGTCTGAGATTGGGTCCCCAGGTGATATCTTTTGTCAGTATACCATTCCAGTTTTTGAAGCTCTCCAGTGCTTGGACAAGTCCCTCGCGTGTTAGATCTGGACCTGCTTGGAGTAATCCTTGGGTGAATACTTCAGCTGCGATGAAACCAGCTACGGCATAAGAAGATGGAATTTGCTTTGGGTATGTCTCTTGGAAGATCGCCACAGCTCTTTCGTAATCTCTGAGAAACTCTGGTCGATCTGGTGTTGCAAGTGGCACCCAGCCAGTCAAATAGACTCCTTCGACATGTTTTCCACCCAGAGCAATAAAACTCGGATCTGCATTAGCATAGGTAGTCACAACAGGAACAGTTATTCCGTAATCTCTCAATGTCTTTATCCAGCGTATCGTATCCACGATGAAGCCATAGATCACTATGGAATCGGGATTGGCATTCAGAACATTGATGGCAAGCGCGCTGTAATCTGTTTCAGCTGGATTGTACGCAACCTCAAGAGTGGGTTTGAGATTGTATTTTTCCAATCTCATCTTCACGGCTGCTTGTCCTTCTTTACCGACGTCGTTAGCCATGTATATGACTGCAACCCTCTTCTTGCCGAGATTCTCGACCAGAAATTTAGCGATCAGTTGTCCTTCGAGTGTGTAATCTGGTTGAACTCCGAAGATGTACTTCTTCGGTGGTACTACGAGTAAACTTGTCCCAGCGCCTTGATAAACAAAGGGGACGCCGTTTTTCTCCAAGTAATCCATCACCGCAAGACAACCGTAAGATCCAAGTCCACCGACGATTGCAAAAACTTTGTCTGATTCTACCAATCTTTTGACTTCGACAACGGTTTTTGATGGATCTAACTGGTCATCGGCAATTATCAGTTCGATCTTTCTTCCGTAGACTCCTCCGTTCTTGTTGATCCAGTTGAAATAGGCATTCATTCCTTTTGACATCTCTTGACCTATGACTGCGTAAGGTCCTGAAAGTGCTTGAAAGCTACCAACAACCACCTTATCTTTGTAAACTCCTACCTCTGCCAGTGCCAAAATAGAGATCAAGACAAACAGTATAACGACAAATTTCTTCATGCCAACTCCCCCTTTCAGAGTTGTAGACCTCCATCAACGCCGATTACTTGGCCTGTTACGAAGGAAGATTCGTCGCTTGCCAAGAAAAGATAAACATTTGCAACCTCCTCTGGTTCTCCCATTCTTGCTAAAGCCGTTCGGGTCGCGACAGCTTCGATGATCTTTTCAGGTACCTTTTCTGTCATCGGCGTTTTGATAAAACCAGGTGCGACTGCATTGACTCTTATTTGAGCACCTTTACGTGCAAGTTCTTTTGCCCAAGTCTTAGTCATGGCTATCACACCACCCTTTGTGGCGGCGTAGTTTGTCTGGCCAACATTTCCATATATGCCGACAACGGAGGATGTATTTATGATTGAACCCTTTTGAGCTCTAATCATATGAGGAGCAACTGCCTGAGTCATGTTGAAAACACCCTTGAGGTTCACGTTGATCACAGCGTCCCATTCTTCTTCAGTCATTTTGATCAACAAGGCATCTCTTGTTATACCTGCGTTGTTCACTAAGACATCGATCTTGCCGTATTTCGTCGCAATCTGCTCGACAACCTTGAAGACCTCTTCTCTGTTTGTGACATTCAGAAGATATGGATCGATCTTTCCTTCCAAATCGTTCGCATCCTCAGCCAGTTTGTTCAGTTGTTCTTTTGAAAGATCACATGCACAAACTGTTGCTCCTTCTTTTGCGAATAGCAACGCCGCCGCTCTGCCTATACCACTCGCCGCTCCGGTGATGATACAAACCTTTTCCTTAAGCCTCATAGCTTCACTCCCCTTTCATACGCCGAGATACGCCTTTTTCACGTGCTCGTTTTGAGCGAGATTTTTCGATTCATCCTCGAGTACTATTCTACCGTTTTCTATTACATAGCCTCTATCAATTACCTTCAAACCTTGTTTGACGTTCTGTTCAGTCAAAAGTATTGCCACTCCCTCTTTTCTTATCTGTCTGAGTTTTGAGAACATCTCCATCACTATAGATGGCTGAAGTCCGACGGAAGGTTCATCGAGTATCAACAACTTCGGACGAGCCATCAAAGCTCTGCCTACTGCAAGCATTCTTTGTTCTCCTCCACTCATTGTGCCAGCTTTCTGAGAAAGCCTTTCTCTGAGAACCGGAAAAATTGTGAAAACAAAGTTCATACTGTCTATCATACGTTCTCTTGCGTGTGGAATGTATGCTGCACCGGCTCTGAGGTTTTCTTCAACACTCATCAATGGAAAGAGTTCTCTTTCCTGCGGTACTAAGGCTATGCCAAGACGCACGATTTTGTGAGTCTCCATGCCTACAATATTTTGCCCCTCGAAAAATATGCCACCACTCGTTGGTTTAATCATGCCAACAATACAGTTTATCAAAGTGGTTTTGCCAGCACCGTTTGGTCCAAACAATCCAACGGCCTCTGAACCTATCTTGAGAGAAAGATCCCAGATGACTGGAATCTTACCATAGGCAACATTGAGATCTTTTATTTCAAGCATTAATCTTCCTCCCCCAAGTATGCTGTTATAACGCGTTTGTTTTGAGAAACCACTTGGTATGGTCCCTGAGCTATTATCTCGCCTCTGTCGAGAACTATTACCCTGTCAGTCAATTCGCTTATGACACTCATAACGTGTTCTATGACACAGATTGTCATACCTCTATCTCTCATGATTTTGACTATCTTTATCATTTCTTTCATCTCTTCATGGTTCAGTCCAGCCATCACTTCGTCAAGGAAGAGTATCCTCGGATTGGAAACCACTGCTCTTGCTATCTCAAGTTTTTTCAGTTCGAAGACAGTGAGTTTGTCTGGGTAGAGATCTTTTCGTCCAAAGTTGAGAAACTCACAAATCTCTTTCGCACTTTCAACTGCTTTGCCGAGTTTTTCACCTTTTGCAAAGAGTGCTCCCACTACTAGGTTTTCAAGTGCTGTGAAATCCCTCAATGGCCTGACGGTTTGAAAGGTCCTCGAGATACCCAATTTGGCTTTGGTGTGTGCCGGCACTTCGGTGATGTCTTTTCCATCAAAAAAGATCTTTCCACTGGAGGGTTGAAGTGTTCCTGCCACCAAACTGGTGAGAGTAGTCTTACCGGCACCATTCGGACCTATTATACCCAAGATTTCATTAGCTCGAACTTCAAAGGTGATGTTGTTTACTGCCACAAGTCCACCAAAGGACTTTGTCACACCTTCAACGCGCAGTAGTTCCATAGAAAAACCTCCGATCACCTTGATCTGATTTTGTCCATTATCGTGCCATAAACTCCTTTGCGCAAGAAGATTACAACCAGAATGATTATGATTCCGTATATTATCAAGTGTCCATACGGCATGAGAAGTTTCAAATACTCAGAAGTGAAACCGAGAATCACCGCTCCCACTATTGGACCCAAAGTTGAGTAGATGCCACCGACTAATGCCATAGCTATGGGTAGAAGAAGGAAATTTGCCGAGAAGGTACTCTCTGGCTCAACGAAGGCATACTGTTGGGCGTATATCGCACCAGTCGCACCTTGTATGGCAGAGGTCAAAATAAAAACCAGCAGAAGGTACTTGAATATGTTTATTCCACTGGATTTTGCAACAAGCTCATCGTTTCTTATCGAATTTATAGCATACCTTATCCTTGTCCTTTGAAAGATTTCAGAAATACCTATGACCAACAAAGCAAAACTGAGTATCAGCCAATAGGTCTTCTTTGGTTCACCATCGAATATCGCGTTGAAGAGCACTTTACCTGCTGCTCCACCAGTGAGATCGGAGAGATTTCGAGCAAGCACCAAAAAGACACTGGCGAGTGCGAGTGTCGTGATGGCAAAGTACATCTCTCTGAGTTTTAGAACTGCAACTCCCACACCAAATGCGATGATCGCGGCAAATATTGCCCCAACGAATATACTCATCAGAGGAGATACAGAAAAGTCATCGACGGCTATCACTGCAGCATAAGCACCAAGTCCAAAGAAACCGGCTGTACCAAAGGAAAGTTGACCGGTTCTCAGCATCATATCCCAGCTGAGCGAAAGGCACATGAACAACATTATCGAGCTGGCAACGTGAAGCAAGTAAGTGTCTGCAAAGATCGGTAGTAGGGTAACAAAGATGATTATTCCAACAACGAGAAGAGTCTTTCTCATCTTTCAGCCCTCCGATAAGCCCTGAGTGAGATCACCAAGATCAAGACACCAAAAAACACAAGATCGGACCACCCGCTGTAACCGGGGATCGATTGCACTATCGCCTCTGCTATTCCAAGTGTGATACCAGAGACCAAAATGCCTGGAAGGTTTCCAAGACCAGCCATTGCAGTAAGACAGAAAGATTTCATCGTGAAGGGTCCACCCACATGAGGAAAGATGGAAACTCTTGGAATCATTAGTGCCGCAGAAACGGCTATCATGGCAGTTGCCAGGCTAAAGGTGATCGTGTAGACCAATCTCACATTTATACCTACTATGGCTGCCCCCTTTGGATTCTGTCCCACGGCAAAAGCCGCCTGTCCAAATCGCGTTTTCTTCAAGATGAACATTATCGTGAGCAGAACCAGAACAGCTGCGGCAACGTACAGAAATTCATATGCACCTACGCTTATTCCTAAGATGTTCACAGATCGAGCAGCATAAGATACGTAAACATTCCTTGGTCTTGAGGTCCACAGCGCGTTCACCAATTCTACAAGGGTAATCGATATTCCGAAGGTTATGAGCAAAAGATTCAAATGGTGTGACTTGAGCACTCTCTCAACTGTTGATTTGTAAACGGCAAATCCAATGAGAAAGAGAAATGGTCCTACGAGAACCATCGAAAAGATTGGGTCGAAATGGAATTGGTTGAAAAGCACATAGCCCATGTACAGTCCAACAGTCAGAAAATCACCGTGTGCAAGGTTTAACAATCCAACTATTCCAAGGATCAAAGCCAGTGGTAGGGCAACCAGAGAGTAAAGACTTCCTCTCTGAAGTCCATAGAAGAAAGCATAGGGACGAAAGATGGCGACTATAGCAAGCATCAACAAAAAGAGTGTCTTCCAGTTGAAAAATCTTCTCATCCTTTCACCTCTCTGTAGACAAAAGGCTGGGCTGCTGCCCAGCCTTTTACTCACTTGCCTGACCAACCTGGGAATGGATAGATCAGTTCAGCTGTAGCATACTCAAAGGGCCAGATCACGTGCTGAACACCATTTTGCCATTGGAGGATCTTCTGTGCCCTGAAACCTTGATTCTTTATGATTCTGCTCGGTGAAATCTTCAAAATACCACCAACAGGAGAGTCGTACTCAATTTCTCTTAAAGCCTGAATTACAGCTTTATCATCGAGTGTGCCTGCTTTCTTGATCGCTTCAACCAAGAAATATATATTCGTGTAGCCGAGTGGTGCAAAATATGTTGCGGGTTCTTCGTTGAACTCTTTCACATAAGCATCCCAGAAATGTCTTGCAATGGGACTGACATCTTTGAGAGCTGGAGCCCACATGCCGTACAAGACTACTCCGTGAGATAATGGGTTTTTACCGAAATCTGCTGGCCATCCTGGAGGTGCCCCAACGAATAGCTTGGGTGCAAAATCGATTTCCTTGGCTTGAGTCAGCATAGGTATTGCATCTGCGTCATACCCTGCCCAGATGAAGAGATCAGGGTTGTACTGTTTTGCTTGTAGGAGCATTGCCCTGTAATCTCCACCACCGAGTGATGCACTCTTGAACGGTGCACCTTTCAAGTCTTTCATGAGCCCTGTCCAGACACCTGTGCCTTTTTTGGCGAGTTCGAATTCAGCTTGGTACGACTGGAAAGATGCCGTGCCAAAGGCGCCTTCTTCGTAAGCCAAGAAGATCTTCTCGATCTTCACTTGGGTGTACTTCTCCGTTATGGCTCTCCAACCTATCGCATAACTTTCACCCTGCAAGTAATCCCATGGATGCAGGTGGAAGTACCAATCTGCGTCTGCACCAATGGCTTCTTCACATTTGTAGGATGCAGCACCGATCCACACCGTTATCTTTTTGTACTTTTTCAGAATTGGAATCTGTGCAAGGTGTACACCACTTGCCATACCTCCAACGAAGAAATCCACCTTGTCAACGGTCGCAAGTTTGTCTATTGCTGCAGCTCCTTTTTCGGGCTTCAGCTCGTCATCGACTATGACCAATTCAATGGGCCTACCAAGAATACCGCCTGCCTCGTTGATTTCTTTCACAGCTAACTTCATCGCATTCGCCGCTTGCCTGCCTGTGATGTCAGAGAGTGGCAAGATCGCGCCGATCTTTATCGGCTTTTGTGCAAGAACAAAGAGAGCGACCAACAACATCAAGAAAACTGAAACCTTTCTCACAGAAAACACCTCCCCTCGTTTTTATAGAATTTGCAGTTTGCACGCTTCATTTCTCAGAGACTCTCGAAAATCTGGATGTGCAACTTCGATCAGAGCTTTAGCCCTTTCTTTGACAGTTTTGCCTCTGAGCCAAGCTATTCCCCACTCTGTGACGATGTAATCAACCTCTTGTCTGGGTACTGTTATCGGTGAACCGGCTGGTAGAAGAGGAACTATGGTCGAAACAGTTCCGTTCTTCGCTGTGGATCTGAGTGCTATTATTCCTTTCCCACCTTCGCTCTTAACTGCACCCCTGTGTGTGTCAAGTTGACCACCTGTACCGCTGTAATGTTGAGTGCCCAGAGCTTCAGAACAAACATTTCCGGTCAGGTCAACCATCAGCGCGGTGTTTATGCTGACCATTTTTTCATTCTGAGCCACAACATAAGGGTCATTCACGTACCTGCCTCGCAGAAAGAAAATGGATGGATTGTCATCTACGAACTGATACATTCTCTTAGTTCCAAAGGCAAAGGTACAGATGAATTTGTCTCGCCAAATACTCTTTTTCTTGTTGGTGATCACACCAACCTCAAAGAGATCTATCATCGACTCTGTGAACATCTCGGTATGAACGCCGAGATCTCTTTTGTTGGTCAGAAACTTTGCAACGGCATTTGGTATACCACCTATGCCCAACTGAATTGTAGAACCGTTTTCAATCAAATCACTTATATGCTGAGCGATTAAAGCCTCAGTTTCTGTTGGTTCTACCAGTTCGACCTGTGGCAGTTCATAATCTGCTTCGATTATGTAATGAACGTCTTTTATATGAATGTGTGTATCGCCGTGTGTTCTCGGTGCGTTTGGGTTCACCTCGAGTACAACGACCTTCGCCCTTTCAACGATGTCTTTTTCATAAACCACAGAAGTAGACAAGGTTAGAAAACCGTTTTTGTCCATCGGTGAGGCTATACCAACAAAGATGTCCACAGGCCGACTCTCAAGAAGATTGGTCCCTGCTTGATGCAGATTGTTTGGAACATAGCTCACCGTACCGAAACCAGATTTGACTGCTTCCCTGTTCGACTGTCCAAAATACCAAGAGGCATTCAGAAAGATTTCATTGAACGCTTCACTCATGTAAAATGGGTAATTCTCTGTGTTTAGACATGTGAAAACGGTGATGTTTCTAACTCTGTCGGCAACCTTGTGAAGATTTCTGAGAAAGATCTTTGGTTCTGAGGGTGTCATTCCAACGACTATCGTTTGGTTTGATTCAACAAGCTTTAGTATCCAATCTATTTCTCTGAGTTTAGATTTGTAAACACCTTGCCAGTCCATGAGAATCCCTCCTAAGAAACTCTCAGTACAACTTGCCCCAACGGACTACCGCCGCATTCCAAGTCCAGCCAACTCCCGCACCAACGAGAACTATGTTGTCCCCATCTTTTATCTTTCCACTGAGAAGTCCTTCTTTAATGGAAAAAACTTGGTCGTTCTGACCCATGTGTCCGTAATTCTCCAAATAGGTCGTCTGATCTTCCCGCAGACCGAGTTCTTTGAGTACTTCGAGGTGGGCAGATCTCTTGAAGTGCAATATTGCAAGATAAGAAATGTCCTTTCTACTCAAATTGCTCCTTCTGAGAGCATCGTCAATCACAAAATAGAAGTTCTTGAGTGTGACTTCGTTCAATCTACTTTTGAAACTCTCTGGCTGTGGTATTTGAAAGTAATACTCTGTGAGATCCTCAGCCTGTATGGGCCACCTCTTTGTACCACCGACTGGCACTACGCAATCTTCCGAGAAAGACCCATCTACAATACTTGAAACACCGAACAACACATTCTTGCCAAGGTTTTTCTTGAGAACCACCGCTGAGCCACTAGCACCGATGTCCAACATGAATGATGTGTGTTTACATTTGTGATTGACAAGATCTACATTTCTATAGCCACTGACGAGTAAAACGGTATTTATGTCTTTTTCTGCGAGCATTAATGCGCGTGCTACTTGTAAACCAACGATCATCGAACCACACATTGCTTCCATATCAAAAGCCCAAGCCCTCTTGGCACCAATTTCGTGTGCCACTTTTGTGCAAGCAAGCCAGCATGGATAGTCTTTGTGCTGTGCTCCATTCCAGATGACAACGTCGATCTCTTCAGGGTTGATCTTCGCATTGTCGATTGCCTCTTTTGCCGCCATGATTCCCATGAAACTGGTTGTTTCACTTTCGCTTGGAATATATTTTCTCTTTATACCAAACTTCTCGACGAGCACATCAGCAGGTATCGATGTCAATTTCTCCAATTCCTCAGCTTGCAGGTATTTTCTGGGCAAATAAGTACCTATTCCGGCTATTCCAACATGTTCCTGCAAAGTGCCACCCCCACAGTATGACAGGTGATTCATGATGAATCATAACATCTGAATCATGTATTCTACAACTTTGTCTAAGCACGATCTTGTACAGTTTCCAAGAAATTTTCTGCTCTTTCTCTGCTAAGCTTGTTTTTTCTCAGGGTTTCTCTCTTTATCGCTGTGAGTTAACAAAGCAAATGTGCCCTTGAAGATGAGGGTGCTAAGGAGAGCCAAATAATCATTCAGACGCTCTATATTTCCATATTTCTGTACAACCAAATCTTCACCCATAAAATGTCCTATACCCATCAGTGCGAGTGCAATGTTCTGGGGCGAAAACTTTCTGAATTGCCCTTCTCTCATAGCCTTTTCTAAAGGCGGAAGGTAGCTACCCAGTATCTTTTCGTAGTAACTTTTCGAGATTGCAGGGTTGAAAAACTCTGCTTGCCTGACTATTAAGTACATGTTGTGGTGCAGCATGAAGAATTTCAAGAATGCTAAGAAACCCGCTATCTCTGCATCTCTTCTGTCAGGAAATCTCTTTATTGCGGTAGAGATGGTTATTCTCATATTTCTGTTGGTCATCAATACCAGTTCTTGCAGAATCTTTTCTTTGCTATCAAAATGCACGTAAAAAGTGCCGCTCGCCACATTTGCCAACCGAGCGATGTCACTTATCATCGTGTTTCTGTAACCTCTCGAACCAAACAACTTCTCAGCAGCTTGTAGGAGTTTCATTCTGGTGGATGTCACTTCTATGTTGAGTGGTTTTACATCTATTTGAAAGACATGCTCGTCGAGTTTATGATCATCAGCATCGAGTCCACTAACAGCAAAATCGACCAAATCATCTTCCAGTTTTTCGTCCACACTGTAATCGCTGTGAAGAGATTTGTATATCGAAACGAATCTCGTCGGTCCCGTGACAAACCACCTGAGCACCATTGCTTTTTCGTCGTCGCAATCGGGTATCATCTTCATCAGAATTCTGTTGAGAGTCTTCTCAACCTTCCGAAAGACCGTTTTACGCAGATAGACAGCTTCATGTAAGACTTTGTAACAGTATCTATTCTCCGTGAAGAACTCGAAATATCTTTCAACGAAGGACCTGATTATCTCCTGACTGTTTTCACCCTCAACCTTTGCCATGAGATTTTGAAATTTATCGAAAGAATCGTCCAGGATCTTCTGATAAATTGCCTCTTTATCGCCAAAATACTGGTAAAATGTCGCGTTCTTTACACCTGCTTTGTGTGCGATCATCGGGATTGAAACACCATAATAACCGTAATCGGCAAAGAGTTGCATGGCTGATTTCAAAAGATTTTGATGAGTCTTCCTGCCGTCAGATCTTTTTGGTTTCCGTCGCATCGATGAATTCCCCCATCTGATCTGTCGTGTTCAATTATATACCTTGTCTTCTGATGCCAAGAATTCTCATTCGATAATACAGTGTTCTAAGACTCATGCCAAGCGATTTGGCTGTTTTCTGAACATTCCAGTTGTTTTCACTCAGTACTTTTAGTATTACACTCCTTTCGTAGTTGTAAACCATGTCTCTAAGGTTGCCTGAAACTGTCAGTTCCACCGGGTGGTACGTGATCTTCAAAGGCGGGAGATGATGAGCTCTTACAACCTTTTCCTCAGGATCCATGTTTATCATGGCTCGCCCTATTACATTTTCGAGTTCTCTAACGTTGCCTGGCCAGTCATAACCCATCAACTTGCTCAGAGCTTCAGGCGAGATTCCCTCAACGGTTCTACCGTACTCTTGATTCAATTTCTTTATTATGTACAAAACCAATGTCGGTATATCCTCTTTTCTCTCTCGAAGAGGCGGAAGGAATATAGGAAATACATTCAGCCTGAAATAGAGATCTGGCAGAAAGGTGCCTTGTTGAACCATTTTCTCAAGATCCATGTTCGTCGCGGCTATTATCCTCGCATCGATTTTCACCACTTTGGTCTCACCGACCGGTACTATCTCCCTGTTTTCCAGAAACCTGAGTAATTTGGGTTGCAGTGTAAGAGGCATCTTCCCTATTTCATCGAAAAAAACTGTACCATGTTGGGCTTCTTCGAGCAGACCCTTCTTGCCTTCTTTCTTTGCCCCTGTGAAGGCTCCAGAGGTGTAACCGAACAACTCAGACTCCAATATTGATTCAGGTATTGCGGCGCAGTTGACACTCACAAAAGGTCTGTCTCTTCTATCACTTGCGTTGTGGATTGCGTGTGCAAAGAGTTCTTTTCCTGTTCCGCTCTCACCCCTCAACAGAACAGTCGCAGGTGTTTGTGCGACCTTCATTGCTTGCGTCAAAGCGATCTTCATCTTTGGGCTTTCCGCAACGACATCATCAAAGGTGTAACGTGCACCGATTTTTCTGATCAGTCTTTTGACTTCATCGAGCTCACGGTTCAACCTGACTATCTCCGAGACATCGTGAATTACTCCGACACTTCCCTTGAACTCGCCTTTTACAAACAGAGGTGTGACATCGACTATTACTTCTCTTTTCCCAGGACCAACGAGCATTCTCACACCATAGATAGGTTGTTTAGTCTTTGCGACTTTTATGTGCATACTCTCACCTTGGGCGATGTCAACAGTCGCTGGTTTACCTATCACTTCATTCGCGCTGTAGCCGGTTATCTTCGTATAGGCTTTGTTCACAATAACTATGATTCCGTTTTCATCGGCAACTGATATCGCATCACTTGTTGATTCTATGATCGCTTTTAAGAGAGCTTCCATTTGCCTGAGATTAGTGACTTCTTCAGCCATCTTCTGTGCACTCGTTATGTCTCTGAAGATCGCTACTGCACCTATTACTTTGCCCGAACTGTCCCTTATGGGGACACGGCTGGTTATTATCTGAGTGTGTCCAAGTTGTTGAATTCTATCTGTTTCGGGGACTCCAGTTTTCAAGACTATGTGCAAACGTGTGTTGGGAATGGCATCAACGACATATCTGCCGACTGCTTGTGAGAGGGGGGTGCCAAGAATTAGAGAAGCTTGTTTGTTCATAAAGACTATTCGTGCCTCACTGTCTATCATTATTATGCCTTCTACGATTGAATTCAGAATGTTTTCAAAAAGTTCGGCTTTGGTCATTCAACCACTCCCTACAAGATTTATACACTTTGATCAACTCTGCTACTGAAAGATCACGAACGTGTTTGTCTGGCACTTTTCCTTTGAAAAGAGATAGTTTCTTGAGAACCTTTTCTATCTTTTTATTGGGTGAACTGAAAACTCTCCGCAGAAAGGTTATGTATTCAGTTTCTGAAGGTGTTTGTTCTTTTCTGTTGAGAACTATCATTGCAGAATCAACCTTTGGTGCAGGGGAAAAGGAATTCTTAGAGATCAAGCAAATTCTCTCAATGTCAAAGAAACTTTGAGCCAAAGCAGAGATAAAAGTGTACTTTTTCAAGGATGGTTTTGCCATGAGTTTGTCTGCAAATTCTTTCTGAACTATCAATATAGCTTTTTGAAAATCAAGGATGATCAGTTTTTGAACGATCTTCGATGAAATTTGATAAGGTATGCTTCCCACACAACATTCTAAAGTTGGTAGTTCTTCACGACTCACCTTTAAGAAATCCTTCACACAGACTTGGAGTTTCTCGTCATTCACGGTTTTGATGAGTTCGTCAGCGATTCTCTCGTCGATCTCATAAGCGAAAACCTTATACCCTCTGCTGAGGAGAAATTTGGTTATGAACCCTCTGCCTGGACCTATCTCAACTATTGAATTGACCTTTGCACCGTTCAGTAGATCGAGCAGTTTGTGCACAGGTCTTTCATCTGTCAAGAAATGTTGGCCATAGGGCATCATAGTTCGAAAAGTACCTCTGCAAGCCCCTCAATTGCCACTACACCATCGCTCTTTACAACGTTGGTGTCGAGTATCAACCTACGTTTATCGGGTATCACCTCATTGACTTTGACCTTTACTTCAACTTCTTCTCCCAAGTACACAGGTGCGCGATATTTCAACTGTTGTTTTATAAGTACCGTTCCAGGACCTGGAAAATCCATCCCCAGTACCTTTGAGATCAAAGATGCCACGAGCATGCCGTGGCAGATTCTCTTTCCAAAACGGGTTGATCTTGCATAATCTTCATCAAGATGAATGGGATTTTTGTCTTTCGTCAACTCGGCAAAGGCTTTGACCATTTCCTCAGTTATGACGAACCTTTCAGCATGAGATAGACCAACGTAAAGATCGGAAAATGTCATTTTCCCACCTCCACCATTTCAATTATCACACAAAAGTTTCAACCCCGTGGGTGAAACTCTTACGAGTGGTCCTTGGCAAACGCGAGAAAGATACCATCGCTGATCTGAAATACTTTAACAAATGATGACGCGATTGATACTTCCTGTAATACTAACTACAACTTAGAGTAATTGAAAAACCATAAAATAAAACTGAAACGTACACAAGGAGTGAGAAGATGGCAAAGATTCAGAAGAATCCAAAAACAGTGTCGCAATACGAACTCCTTCGTATGTTGAAGGATGGAGAAAAAGGCGCACAAGAAGAGATGCGAAGGAGGATGACTCTCCTTGACGCAGAACGATCAGACAACACAAAGCCCGGTAAACCCAATAGAGAATCGTAGTTCTGTTGAGTTCTACGATTTTTCAATGTCCATAGATGGTGTGAGTGTCCTCAAGAACATAGACCTTGTGGTCAAGGCAGGTGAACTGACAATAGTCTATGGACCAAGAGGCGCAGGAAAATCTGCACTTCTGAGGTCTCTTTTGAGACTGAACAGAGAGATATACGACAATGTAGATTGGAGTGGGGAATTAAGAGTAAATGGAAAATCGATAACGATGTACGATAAGAAAACCTTGAGAAGGCTGATAACCTATATCGAGCCTTCCTTCGTTGAAGCATTGGACCACTTGAGATTCCGTGAGTTCATAAATTTGGTTTTGTCAGAAAGACCTGTGAGTTTGGATGAATTTTCCTCTGAACTCGATAGATTAGGTATTTTGAAACTACTCAGAAGAGAGATGCAAACACCACTGAGAGAGTTCTACACGATGGAAAAAATCATGATCCTCCTATTTGCTGCGATAGTGAGAAAGTCTTCTATAATCGTACTCGATTGCATCCTTGACCACGTTGACGATGAAACACTTGTTCCCGTGATCAAAGAACTCTCCAATCTCAGAGAAGACAGGGTTGTAATACTGAGTACGAGGCATAAGAATCGCTTCTTACCTCTTGCCGATATCTTCGTTGCTATGAAAGATGGTAAAATAGAGTATAAAGGAGCACCAAGAGAATTGATTTTGAAGAGGTGACAACTTGAAGGTAATTACGGTCACTATCAACCCGGCTTTAGATAGGGAGTTTATTGTCGAGGATTTCACCGTTAATGCGCTTCACAGGGTTGCACATTACAAAGATATAGTGATGACTCCGGGGGGTAAAGGAATAAACGTTTCAGTCGCTTTGGCAAAGCTGCGAGTTCAGTCGACTGCCATCGGTATTCTTGGGGGATACATTGGACGTGTTCTTCTGATGGAATTGAGCAAGATCAGTCCACTCATCAGTACGAGCTTTGTTCATATAGATCAAGAAACCCGTGAGAATATCTCCATTATCGACCCGAAAAACCATACCCTGACGGAGATCAACTCCCCTGGTCCCATTGTTGAAAAGCACGCTTTGGACCTTCTCTTAAAGAGATATGAGATCTATTTGTCTCGTGCTGAGGCTGTAGTTCTTTCGGGAAGTCTTCCTCCGAACCTGCAAGGAGATGTCTATGGCCAATTTGCGAAGATTGCAAAACAAAGGAACAAGCACGTCTTTATGGAGGTTACCGATGAATACATCAAATTGGCTCTTCAGATACAACCGCCTGATGTGATCAGACCCGATGTCAGAGAGAAAAGCGTGATTCTCGGTAGAGAGCTTCTCACGCTTGATGATTATGTTCAGGCAGCACTTGAATTGATCAAGATGGGTTGCAAGTTGTCGGTGATTTCCTATCAGGTCAAGAACAATGTCGTGGCAACCAAAGAAGGTGTTTGGTTGATAACAACACCCAGCGAGGTGGATATTTCAAACCTTTTGGGTGCTGGCGATGCATATGTAGCAGCGATGGTTTACAAAAAACTTTCTGAACCAACTTGTGAGTTGATCGAAGTAGCAAAGTTTGGATATGTTGCTGCTCTGGCTAAAACTAAGAAACCCCCTAAGGAGATGCCCGATTATGAAGATATAAGAAGTTCCTTGCAAGAATGTCGAATTGAGAGACTCCGGTAGGTGGTATAGGTGCGCGTCTACGATGTGATGACACGCGATGTCACAGCGGTGACAAAGGACGAGACAGTTGGAAATGTCTTGAAGATAATGGCAAGTCAGCTTCTCTCGGGAGTACCTGTTGTCACAGAGGACATGTACGTGATTGGTTTTGTAAGTGAAAGTGATATCATCAAAGCAGTTGTGCCAAGTTATTTTTCACTTCTGCAATCTACTTCGTTCATACCAGATATGAATCAATTTTTGAGAAACGCCGTTCTCATAAAGGACAAACCTATTTCAGAGTACATGACACGTCCCCCTGTTGTAGTGAATGAAAACGCAATGCTCATCCACGTGGCAGATATGATGATCAGACATGATGCAAAGACCATACCCGTTGTGGACGACCAAGGTAGGCTTGTCGGGATAGTCAGCCGAACGAATATTCTCAAGACTGCAATGGAAGGAGTTCTTTGAGTGAAAAAGGTCTACGTGACATTCCTTGGTTGCAAGGTCAATCAGTATGAATCTGAGTACATCATTGAGAAACTCGAGAAAAACGGTTATGTTGTTTCACCGCATCCCACGAAGGCAGATATGTGTATTTTGAACACCTGTATGGTTACCTCTGAAGCTTCAAGAAAATCACGGCAGATTCTTCGAAGGTTGAGAAAGTTGAACCCAGATGCTCTCATAATCGCCACAGGATGTTATGCACATTTGGAACAAGAAGGTCTTCTGCAGATAGGTGCAGATTTGGTTCTTGGGAACTGTGAGAAAAAAGACCTTCTAACCCACGCTGAAAGATACTTTCGAGAGAAAAAGAAGTTCATCAGTGTCTCAGAATCAAATTACCAGGTTGATGAAACAGTTGAAAGTTTTCTCTCTGACAGAACAAGGGCTTACGTGAAGATCGAAGATGGATGTAACGAGTTTTGTTCTTATTGCATAGTGCCTGTGGCAAGGGGATTCAAGATAAGATCCAAAGCTGTCGAGACTATTCTTGCAGAGATGAGAACACTTTTGGAGAATGGTTATAAGGAAATTGTTTTAACTGGTGTTAATTTAGGTAAGTACGGTGCTGAAAATGGATTCAGCCTAAGCAAATTGTTGAGCGTTTTGATAGATGAGCTTTCTGGTGATTTCAGAATCAGGTTGAGTTCGATAAACGTTCAAGATGTGACAGATGAACTGATAGACCTTGTTGGTTACACTGACAGAATTTGTCCTCATCTACACATTCCACTTCAAAGCGGTTCAGATGCTGTCCTCAAGAGGATGAACAGAAAGTACACTGTGGAAGACGCTTACAGATTGTTTGCTAAGTTGAGAGAACTGAACTCAGATTTTTCAATCTCAACGGATATCATCGTCGGTTTTCCTGGTGAAACAATAGGTGATTTCAAACAGACTCTCGAGTTAGTCGGCAAAGTATTGTTCTCTAAGGTACATATCTTTAAGTACTCCACCAGACCAGGAACGGCTGCCTCGAAGTTGGGTTATCAGATACCAGCAGATGAGAAGGAGCGAAGAAGCAAGGAACTCTCGTTAATAGCAGAAGAAAGTTCTAAGAGATATCGAGAGCAAAGCGTTGGAAAACTGAGGAAGGTTTTGGTTGAACAGAATAGATCTGGTATTTCCTCTGGTTACGATGAGTATTACATCAGACACGAGTTCACAGGCGGCCGCGTTGGAAATCTCGAAACAGTTGTCTCGAAGTATGCAAACGGTGCAGGGGTGGTGTCAACACTTGCTTGTCTGGAAAGGCAAATGGCTCGAGAAGCCTGAGGCAACTCTATCCATTGATGAACCGGGTTTGCTGTATGGAGGCGTACCGTACGAGACGCTGAGAACATACCAGCACAGATTGTTCGCCGGAAAGTATCATTATGATAGATTAACTGTATCGGCGAAGTATCTTGGTATGGAGATACCAATGAACTATGAACAGTTCCATCAGATTATCCTGGAGGGTTTGAAGCAATTCGACAGCGATGTTTCGATAAGAGTGTTGCTCCTGCCTCGTGGGAAGATAAGTGCTTTTAGTTATCAGCTCGATTTCTGTGAGTTGGTTGTCTACATGGATCAGTTGAAGGTTTCTCCCATACCTGGGAAAGTCAAAGTGAAGCTGAGCAAAATCAGGAAGATAGACCCAGCTGCTACACCAGCAGATTTGAAAGCCGTTGGCAGAACAGATATTTTGCTTGCAAAAGCAACGAAGGGCGACGCTTACGATGTTCTAATGCTTGGCAGTAAAGGGCAGTTGTGCGAAGGGACTTTTACAAACGTTTTCATCGTCAAAGGCAACCATGTTGTAACACCCAGTCTTGACAGCGGTATACTGCCTGGAATCACGAGAAAAAATGTCATAGGTTTGTGCCACTCTTTGTCAATAAACATTGAAGAACGCTGGGTTGAACCTTCTGAACTGTATGGTGCAGATGAAGTTTTTCTAACTCATACGAGCAGGGGAATTGTTCCAGTTGACGAACTCGATGGATGGAAAATGTTTTCAAAATCTCTTGGTGAGTTTTTATCGCAAAGATTCGAAGAATATATAAACTCCGTAGAGGAAAATTGGATATGAGAAAAATAGGCGAGATTTTTGATTCACTGTCCAGACAAAACAGTACCTTTGAGCAACTGCGTTTGAGAGTTGTCTTGTCAGATTTGAAACCCTTTCTGGGTGAGTCGCTTGCGAGACATTGTAGGTTTTTAGAGTTGCGCGATGGCACTTTGTACTTCGAATGTGATGATCAAATGTGGTTGACCCAGGCAAACTTCATGCGCAGAAAACTCAAGGACAGAATCAATGAAATTCTTCGTGATCAAGAGATCAGAGATGTTGTTTTCAGGAGGTGTAAGCAATGACCATTGAATACGGTGCAGAAAATATTCAAATTCTCAAGGGCCTTGAAGCAGTCAGAATGAGGCCTGGAATGTACATAGGTTCCACTGGAAAGAGTGGGTTACACCACCTTGTGTATGAGATTGTCGATAACAGTATAGACGAAGCAATGGCTGGATTCTGCGATACAATACGAGTCACACTCTTTGAAGATGGTTCTGTTGAAGTAGAAGACAACGGTAGGGGTATACCAACCGATGTGCACCCCGAGACAGGAAAGAGCGCTCTTGAGGTAGTTATGACCACACTACACGCTGGTGGAAAGTTTTCCAAGAATGTTTACAAAGTCAGTGGAGGCTTACATGGAGTTGGAGCTTCGGTAGTCAACGCGCTGTCTGAAAAGCTCGAAGTTTGGGTCCACAGAGAAGGGAAAGTGTACTACCAGAGTTATTCGAGAGGAACGCCCCAGTGTGAGGTAATGATCGTTGGTGAGACGAATAAAACCGGTACGGTCACGCGTTTTAGACCAGATGGAGAGATATTCTCCTCATTGGAGTTCGATCCTGACATAATCGAGAGTAAACTCAGAGAACTTGCTTTTCTAAACCCTGGTTTGAAGATCATCTTTGAAGATAAGATAAACGAGTACTCGAGCATCTTTCAATACAGTGGAGGACTGCGCGAATATGCCAAGTTTCTCGCGAAGGCAGACAAAGTCTTACATGAAGTCATTGAAGTGTCTGGAGAATGGGAAGAGATCATTGTCAGAATAGCCATTTTGTACACAGACTCCTACACTGAAGAGAGAATCTACTCATACGCAAACAATATCAGAACTATAGATCATGGCACGCATGTGACTGCTTTCAAAAACACTATCACAAAGATGTTGAACGAGTACGGTAGGACGCTCGGCGTTCTGAAAAAGGATGAGTCATTCCAAGGTGAGGATGTTCGTGAGGGTCTGATCGCTGTAATCAGCGTCTTTATGAAAGATCCTGAATTTGAGGGACAGACAAAATCAAAACTCGGAAGCGAGAACGCAGGTAGTGCTGTCTCTAAAATACTTCGCGACAAACTTTCTGAGTATTTCGAACTGAACAAATCTACCTTGAAGATCATTCTGGATAAAGTCTTAAAAACGATGCAATCTCGTGAAGCTGCAAGAAAGGCGAGAGAATTAGTTCGAAGAAAGAACGCCATGGAGAACTCATCCTTACCCGGAAAACTTGCTGACTGCGTCTCTTCAGATGTTGATAAGTGTGAACTTTTCATTGTTGAAGGTGACTCTGCAGGAGGTTCTGCGAAACAGGCACGCGACAGGGAATATCAAGCAATTCTGCCATTGAGGGGAAAGATTTTGAATGTTGAAAAATCTTCGATCCAGAAACTGTTGTCCAACGAGGAAATCAAGAACATCGTAGTGGCAATAGGCACTGGTATTGGTGAACACTTCGATCTTTCCAAGTTGCGTTATGGAAAGATCATAATCATGACTGATGCCGATGTAGACGGAGCCCATATCAGAACTTTGCTTTTGACGTTTTTCTTCAGATATATGAAAGAGCTGATAGAAGATGGCAAGATATATATCGCCATGCCTCCTCTATACAAAGTAGATTTTTCTTCCAATTCAGTCTATTTGTACACTGAGGATGATTTCAAAGCTTTGAGAAAAGAGCTCGGTGAAACGAGAAAGATAGAGGTTCAAAGATACAAAGGGCTTGGTGAAATGAATCCCGAACAGCTTTGGGAAACTACTATGAACCCACAGACGAGAAAGTTAATACAAGTTAACATAGAAAATGCCGAAGAGGCAGACAGACTTTTCAGCATACTGATGGGAGAAAGCCCATCGGAGAGAAGAACATTCATAGAAAAACATGCTCTGAAGGTGACATATTTGGATGTATAATTCGAGTAAAGCTATAATTTTCGTGGGGGCATTTCTGATTCTATTTTTCTCGTTCAGTGTGCTTGAGTATCTGCCAAAGTTTTCTGATAAACACGAAGACCTTGTTCCATTTTATCTTGTATCCTACAAAGGGAGGGTGTGGTGGGTATCAGAGAATGGCAAGTTTCTGTCTGTAGCGACATCGAGTGATATTTTAAAAAAGGCAGTTGTCAGTGGAGTGAAGGCTGAAAGTTTATCGCTGAGTAGAGAATCCCTTGAAGCTCTTCACCAATTGAAAGATGTATTAGACAATCCATACGTGGCAGAGGTAAGATTGAATGAAAGATGTGCAATTTTGTTGAAGGGTATTTTGTTATATCTCAGTGACTGGAAGGATCTGGTCAGGCATGTCTCAAAACTTGAGAATTTGATCTTCACAATGGAACCTAAGGCAGAGTATTTTCTGACGTCTGTTGGACTCGTCTATAAGATCAGAGGTGGTGGCGGTGAGGAAAGGTGAAACTTATATCGCGATTGACATTGGTTCTCATTCAATCAAGAGTTTGGTTGTCTCTAAAACTGCCGAGGGTTATGAGTTACTCGAACGTTCTGAACTGAGAACGCGTGGAATAGACGGCGGAGATGTGAAAGATGCAATTTCGTTGAGAGAAGTTTTGAACCAGGTGATGGAGCAGATGTCTGAGACCGTCAACGTCGGGCGTTCTAATATTGTTGTGTCTTCAAGTTGTGGAAAGTTCATCCTCCAAGAGTTGAAAAAAGACCTAACTGTGTCAGAAGGCGAAAGAAAGCCAGTTGACGAAGCGACCGTTGAAAATCTGAAGCAATCTGCTGTCGACAGTCTTGGAAGCAATTGTCAAGCGTTGCACATCTATCCAAAGAAGTACACGATAGACAGAACAAAGGCTGTTTTTAACCCCATTGGAATGCCGGCGAATCACCTTGAGGTTGAGTTAGCAGTTGTTGCATTCGATAGATCTACGAGCTCTCTTTTAGAGTTCTTGCAAGATGTTCTCCCCGAAGATTTTGACTTCGCATCGTCGACTGTTCTTGGTGCAGAGAGTGTTCTGACTGATACAGAGAAGGAAAACGGAGTTTGTGTCGTCGAACTTGGTTATTCCAGTACAGCGGTTGTAATCTATTCAATGGGTGTTCCTGTGAGACTTGAGACAATACCTCTGGGTATGAAGCACGTGATCAAAGATATTTCAATAGTCTTCAGCACGTCACTTGAAGAGGCAGAAAGGCTCTTGGTAACCCATGGAAGTGCCGTCTACGGTGAGTCGAGTTATGTGCAGCAGTCTATAGATTTCAAAGGACTCGATGGAAGATCTGCTAAGAGTATTACAAAGGACGATCTGGCAAAGGTTATACATGCACGCCTGAGAGAGATTTTGAACAAGGTAAAACGCTTTTATAGAGAATTTTGTTCAACAATGCCCGAGTTTTCTCCAAGAGGACTACCTGGTGGTATAGTACTCATAGGTGGTGGTGCCAAGGTTTTGAGATTGCTTGACCTGGCTTTAGATGTTTTCAAGAGTCCTGTCCGAGTGGGAACCTATAATACTTCTGCTAATGTTCCCATAAAAGATTCAGATGATGTTTTAGACGATCCAGTGTATGCTCCAGCACTTGGGGGTTTTATTTCTTTGCTCGAAAGTGGCTCAAAAATGGAGCAAAGAATACAACGTGAATCAAATGAAGGTTTCTTCAAGCGACTTGTTGAATTGTTCAAGAATCTCTGGTAGCTCCAGGGAGGTAGATGATGATGCCTTTCGAACTTGGAAAATCAAGAACTAACAATCAAGAGAAATTCACGAAAAAGAGAGTGCCTGTGATAAAGGTTGTAGGTGTAGGCGGTGCTGGTAATAACGCCATAAATAGAATGGTAGAGATGGGTATAAGAGATGTCACCTTTATTGCGGTCAACACAGATGTACAGGTTTTGGAAGAGAATAAAGCGGACATCAAGATACAGATTGGTGAAAAGAGGACAAGAGGCCTTGGGGCTGGAGGAGATCCAAAAACTGGTGAAGAAGCAGCTCAAGAGAGTCGTGAAGAGCTCGAACAGATGTTGCAGGACACCGATATGTTATTCATAACGGCAGGTTTTGGGGGTGGCACAGGTACTGGCGCTACGCCGGTGATCGCCGAGATCGCAAAGAGTATGGGAGTTTTAACGGTTGCAGTCATAACCACCCCATTTTACTTCGAGGGAAAAGAAAGATGGAATGCCGCAATAGAAGGTTTGAAGAAGCTCAGAAAGAGTGTTGACACACTCATAAGGATATCGAACAACAAATTGCTTGAGGAACTTCCACCAGATGTGACGGTAGTGAATGCTTTTCTGAAGGCAGATGAAACACTACATCAGGGTGTCAAAGGTATATCAGAGCTGATCACTAAAAGAGGATATATCAACCTTGACTTTGCGGATGTTGAATCAGTTATGAGGAATGCCGGAGCAGCGATGCTCGGTATAGGCATAGGTAAGGGTGCCAACAGGGCAATCGAGGCAGCGAAGAAAGCAATGGAAAGCAAACTGATGGACCGCCCTGTGGAGAACGCCGGGGCAATCATCCTGAATATCTCTGCTCCAAGGACCGTTCAACTCCGCGAGATGCATGCGGCTGCCGCCATAATTCGACAGAGTTGTAGCGAAGACGCCGATGTCAAATTTGGCTTGATAATCGATGAAGAGCTTGCTCAAGATGAGATGCGCGTGACACTGATAGCAACAGGTTTTGATGAAGAAGACAGTTATCTGTTCCCAGAGAGTGAGATTCCTGCCGTCTACAGGTTGGGCTTGGAGGATATAAGTGGTGTTTGAGAAGCCTCGTTATCGAAGACTCGGTGAGATTTTGATCGAAAAGGGTCTTGTGACCCAAGATGAATTGACAAAGGCTTTAGAGCAACAGCGAAAGGACAGAAAAGCCTTAGGTGAGATTTTGGTCGAAATGGGTTTGATCACTTGGGAGCAGATTACTGAAGCTTTGAGCGAACAGTACAATGTTCCCGTCCTGAAAGATTTGCCCAGAACAGTACCGGTTGATGTGCTCAGGAGTATTCCAAAGGCGATGATCGAAGAACTAAGAGTTATACCAATTGACAGACGAGACGACAAACTCGTTGTGATAACAGACAGTGTTTACAATCTTTCCCGTATAACGAGTGAAATCAAGTTTCTCACTGGAAAAGACCCTCAGATTTTTCTTGTTACACCAACTACCTTTGCATTCATGTACGCACAACACATTCAGGGTGCACCAATGGCATTAGCTGAAGAAATGCCTGTAGAACAAATCGAACCAATTTCAGAAGAGGAAACGGAAGAGGTTCTCGCCGAGGTAGAGGCACCGGTTGTGAGAATGGTTAATGCGATAATCCAACGAGCTGTGCAGATGGAAGCGAGCGATATTCACATCGAACCTTTTAGGAATTACGTGCGCGTACGCTACAGAGTGGATGGTCTGCTCAGAAAGATCACAGATTATTCTAAGACGCAACACAGTGCTGTTGTCACAAGAATAAAGATCATGTCAAGCCTTGATATTTCAGAGAAAAGACTGCCTCAAGACGGCAAGTTTTACATGAATATTCAAGGTGAACAATACGATTTTCGTGTTTCTACAATGCCATCGGTACACGGTGAAAAGATTGTGCTGAGAATTCTCAAAGTTTCAGGTGCATACAAGCAACTCGAGGAACTCGGTTTCAGTGATTTCAACTACAAGAGAATTTCAGATCTTTTGAGAAGACCAAATGGAATCATTCTCATAACGGGGCCAACTGGTAGTGGAAAGTCTACAACCTTGGTCGCCATGATAAACAAATTAAAGGATATAACGATAAACATAATAACGGCTGAAGACCCAGTGGAATACACAGTCGATGGCATTACTCAGTGCCAGGTCAATCCAGAGATAGGTCTGACCTTCGCCAGGTATTTGAGGTCTTTCTTAAGACAAGACCCAGATGTAATAATGATTGGCGAGATGAGGGACAAAGAAACAGCAAGTCTTGCCATAGAAGCCTCTCTTACAGGACATCTTGTTTTGAGCACTTTGCACACCAACAGTGCTGCAGCCGCGATAGATAGAATGGTGAACATGGGAATAGACAGACATATGATCAGTACATCACTGATAGGTGTGATAAGTCAAAGACTTGTCAGAAAACTGTGTGAAAACTGCAGAGTCAAAGCAGAATTGAGAAAAGAGTATTCGGAACTATGGAAATCTGCCTTTCCTGAGATTGACCCTGTTGAGTACACCGCTGGTAATGGTTGTCAAGAGTGTGGAGGCAGTGGTTACAAAGGGCGTGTAGCGGTCGGAGAAGTTCTTATAGTGAACCGCGATATAAGAGAATTGATAGTTGCAGGTGGCGGGGAGAGAGAGATCTACGATTTAGCCCTGCAAAAGGGCATGCGCCCTATGTTCATAGATGGTTTTGAGAAGGTACTCAAAGGCATTACTTCCTTTGATGAAGTCCTCAGGGTGACCACTGGACTATGAAATATCTTTCAAAGGATCCAGAAGAATGGAAGAAAAAGGAAGAAAACTTCTTGCAACGCGAGCGGGAAAAGACTCGATCACACAGAAGACAAGGAATGTATTTTTTGCTTTTGAACATAGCTATTGTGCTGATATTCTTTTTCGGCTTAAGGATGTACTATTCGCAGTTTCCTTCACAGAAATCAGAGATGAACCAACTCATCATTCAGGTTGAAAGCCCTTATACCTCCGGTGTGCCGTTGGATGTCAAAGTTCGACTTTACAGCAATCGAAACAAATCCAGAGAAGTTGTTCTTTCAGATTTCAGCCTGCAAATTTCTGGAAGCGAAGGTGTCGTTTACAGTTTTTTTCAGAAAGATACCGTTAGAGCAACATTAGATTCGTTTTCGAGTCGGCTTCTCTTCGATCTGCGAAAGGAAGCTGAGTTGACCTCTTTGAAATCTGGTGAATACACGGTAATCGTCAAGTTAAAGGTCGACAATGAGGAAATCTTTGCGCAAAAATCATTCACCAGTGTTGAGAAATACCAACTCGTAGTCGATGGACTGCTCGATTTCTATCTCCCAGGTGAGACCATGAACTTAGTGATATACCTTGTGAACAACACCGCAACTGTTAGAGATTTGAACATACAGTCTCTGAAATTGTCCTTGAAAGAGAGTGATAAAACCGTTTGGCAGCAGGAACTTCCTGTACAGTTGAAATATTCGGAGGTCGGTATAGGCAAAGATGTGAAAATCGCAGATCAGATAAATCATTCTTTTCAGAATCAAGGGCGTTTTGTGCTCACTGTTCAATGTTCTGTGAACAATTCGTTGGTTTCCCTTTCTCTTCCAGTCATCTGTACCAATGAATACGAAAAGGATTTAAAAAAGGTGAAGATTTACTCAGATCTTCCAAAACAGGTGAATATCAGGAATCTGCCGGCTTTTTCAGTATATCTACAGAACACCACGAACAAAGATCTGTTTTTTTTCATAGACCAGATAGATGTAGCCTTACCACCATCCTCGCTGAGTTATCAAAAGAAATCTGTTAGAATGTGGCTTGATCCTTACTCACAGTATGAGATATTCAAGTTTCTTCCGTGGAATAGTCCAGCAATTACGCAAGCAGGGGTTTACAAGTTGACGGTGAGAGTGTATTCTGGTTCTGATTCCAAAGACTTCGAGAGTTCAATGCAGGTAATCGAATGATCCTTTGGTTTATCCTATAAAATGGTAGTTGGAGGTGTCTCGAAAATAGAGGTTTATACTCTTGAAAGGCTTGATTTTGATAAAGTTGTCGGTTTAGTTCAGCAATTTGTTTTCAGTTCAACTGGGAAGAGTTTTCTGAGAAAACTTCTGCCCACAGATAACCCTCATCGTGAACTCGAGATGCTCGATGAGATTATCAGGGTGCTCGAGAGTGGGCAAGAGATTATTCCATCGAATTTTTCCTCGATCGATGTTGAAGAGATACTGCAGAAAATAAGAGATGGCAAAGTTCTTGACGCAGAAGAACTCTTGAAGGTCTCAAGTGCACTTTTAACAATCAAAACAATCAAAAAGAACGTGGCAGGCCTCGAGCAGAGTCCATCAATTAAAGAACTCGTTAAACCACTTTCTGTCTACGATGAGATCGTCAGTGATATACACAGATGTATTGGTGAGGATGGCTCAGTGAGAGACAGCGCTTCGGAGAGACTGAAGCAGTTGAGAATAGAGTACAGGCACACTTTGGAACAACTCAGAAGAAAGGCTGAGAGTTTTGTCAACTTGAACAGAGTATACCTTCAAGAACCGGTTGCAACCTTAAGAGACGGCAGACAAGTCTTTCCAGTAAAGGCAACACACAGATCACAGGTCAAGGGTATTGTCCATTCGGTTTCTTCTTCAGCTGCGACTTATTTCATTGAACCAGAGGAGTTTGTTCCAGTGAACAACACTTTGAGAGAGTTGAGGGAGCAAGAACAAGAAGAGATCAACAGAATTCTGAGAGCCCTTACGTTCAAAGTATTTGAACGCCTTGAAAAGATCGAGCAGGATATACAGATCTTGGCTCATCTTGATACTCTGCATGCCAGGGGTATTTTTGCACGTCGCTATAACGCGCATGTGATTTATCCTTCGGAAGAAATGGAGATAAAGTTGATGGTGGCTCGACATCCTTTAATAGACAAGGAAAAGGTTGTGCCAGTCGATATCTTTCTGCCAAAGGATAAGTTCGGCTTAGTACTCACCGGTCCCAACACCGGTGGTAAAACTGTATCACTGAAGACCGTCGGACTTTTCTGCTGTATGATGATGGCTGGTTTTCCTTTGCCGTGCGATGAAAATTCCGTGCTACCTTCTTTTTCGAAGATAGTAATCGATGTTGGTGATGAGCAAGATATCAGACAGAGTCTGAGCACCTTTTCTTCACATGTGACCAATATAGTGAAAGCCTTAGAACTGGCTGACGAAAAAACCCTTGTTCTACTCGATGAACTTGGTTCAGGTACTGATCCAGTCGAAGGTGCTGCTTTGGCTCTTGCGGTGATACAAAAACTTAAAGATTCTTGTTGCAAGTTCGTTGTGACCACCCATCTCACACCGATAAAGATTCATGCTGCAAGTGATGAGAAACTGGCTACTGCTTCTGTAGAATTCGATCCTCAGACGCTCAAACCAACTTTCCGTATTTTGATGGGTGTACCAGGTGCTTCTCATGCCTTCGAGATAGCGAGAAAACTTGGAATGGACGAATCAGTATTAGAAACCGCTCAAAGGTTCATAGGTCAAGAATACGTGGATGTGGAAAAAACAATTCAGAGGTATCAAGAGCAAAGTGCTCTTTTGCGAGAAAAGATCGAAGAACTTGAAAATGAAAGGAAAAAGATAGCGCAGATCAGAGCAGAATACGAACACAAATACGAAGAACTCAAGAGAAAGAGAATCGAAGAACTCGATGATGAATTGAAAAAGATGTACGCCGAAATCAAGGAAATGAAGAAACAGATCGATGAAACGATTAGTAGTGTGAAGAAAAGAAGCCAAGACTTAGAAACACTCAAGGCGGCTGCAAAGGTCTTTGAGAGACAATCTAAAACAGTTCGTGAAATCAAAATGAACGACGAATCATCTCTGCCTGCTCAAATACTCGAAGTGGGAGACACAGTCAGACTGAGAAATGGAGAAGCCGTTGGCAGAATAGTTGCTACCAAAGGAACGAGATTTATCGTGGATTTCAGTGGGATTAAGTTAGAAGCAGAACCACGCACTTTGATAAAAGTCTCTGTAGAGAAGAAAGAACAACCGCAGGTTGATTTCCACACGGTGTACAGCACCTTAGGCAAACCAGAGATAGATGTACGTGGGCTTACTGTCGATGAGGCTGAGCCACTCATAGAAGATTTCATCGACAAATTAGTTTTGTCTGATTTCAAAATAGGTTACGTGATCCACGGTAAGGGAACTGGCAGATTGGCTGTTGGAATTTGGGAGATACTCAGACGTGATAGCAGAGTCAAGAAATATCGATTCGGCACTTCGAATGAAGGGGGCACCGGCGTAACCGTCGTGGAGGTGTGAATTTGATCTTCGCACTTGATGTTGGCACAAGAAAAGTTGCAGGTTTGATAGGCTATATCGATAACGATCTGTTGAACGTAGTCGATTTTGAAATGATCGAACACCCTGTGCGCAGTATGCTCGATGGTCAAATACACGATATAAAAAGTGTGGCTTTGGTTGTAGAAGAAGTGAAAAAGAGACTCGAAGAAAGAAATGAACTGAAACTGAACGAAGTTGCGGTTGCAGTAGCTGGTAGATTTCTCAAAACAGTTGTTCTCGAAGCAGAGACAGAGTTTTCAGGAGATGTGATCGATGAGAGAACCGTGAAAGAACTCGAGATGAAGGCTATTTCTCAGATCCCGCTGAGCGATGAAGGTGGTTCAGAACTCCACTGCGCTGGTTATTCGGTGATCGAATACAAGCTTGATGGCTTCTGGATGAAGAATCTCATCGGGCACAGAGGGAGAAAGTTATACGTTCGTTTGGTCGCCGCACTCTTGCCGGTGCAGGTGGTCAATGCGATGATTGCTTCACTACACAGAGCTGGTCTAAGGCCATCTTTTCTAACTCTCGAACCGATGGCAGTCTTGCAGGTAGCGATACCAGAGGATCTGAGAATTCTCAATATTGGAGTTGTGGATATCGGAGCCGGAACGAGTGATATCGCACTTGCCAAGGGTGGAGTTATCGTCGGGTATGAGATGGTTCCAATGGCTGGAGACGAGATCACCGAGGTAATAGCCCAAACATATCTACTCGATTTTCTTGCAGCCGAAAGGGTGAAAAGATCAATTGATGATAATGTGACCATTGAGGTAGCCGATGTGACGGGTAGAAAGACAACTGTGCAAAGTTCATCTGTTCTAAAGGCAATCTCACCCACCATTGAACTCATTGCGAACAACATCGCCGAGAAGATCAAGCAGTTGAATCTCGGGAAGCCC
The DNA here is from genome assembly GCF_051235805.1 of Pseudothermotoga sp. U03pept. Lineage (NCBI taxonomy): Bacteria > Thermotogati > Thermotogota > Thermotogae > Thermotogales > Thermotogaceae > Pseudothermotoga > Pseudothermotoga sp. U03pept. Next base: position 731,810 of record NZ_JBPNXV010000001.1, read on the forward strand.
AGTGCACTTTTCCTCGTTGGTGGAGGTGCTAAGCTCGAGTGTTTGCGCGGTGAACTCGCACGTGCTCTTGAGCTCCCAATAGAGAGAGTTACGTTGAAGAACGTCGAAGATCTGCCAAAGATCAAAAGCCTCAGAGAAGATTTCACTGGCAGCGAATTTGTCACTCTTACCGGCATAGCATATGCCAGTGCCTATAGCTCTGGAAGCATATACGACACGATCACCTTGAACGGTGAAAGGATTCAGTTACTCAAAGTGGGCCAAAACCAGACTATTTTGAGGCTTCTGATTCAAAAAGGTTTCAAATTCACAGAGATTTTAGGAACACCGCAACCTTCTATCACCTTCCAGATCAACGGCAAAGAACACACCATCTCTGGCAAGATTCTTGGTGGCATGAAAGCCTTTGTAAACGGAACACAAGTACCATTACATCATGTCATCAGAGATGGCGACGAGATCGTTGTAGAAAAAAACGACTCAGAAGAACCTTTGATCCCCAAACTCTCAGATTTTGTGAAAAAGCTCTCTGTTGAAGTGAACGGTGAAGAGTTCTTCGAACTTTTGCCAGAAGTTTTTGTAAACAACGAGTTGGTGAAGGATCTTGATCGGCAGATAGCAGACGGCGATAAAATAATCATCAAGTATCCAGAACCCGATGAGATCAAAAAGACTGTCGAGGAAAAAACCGGACAGATCAGTTATTTCATCAACGGAGAAAAAAAGATTGCTCAGAAGATTTCTCTCCATTTTGTAAAGATCGTTGAAGATGATCAAAAGAAAAAATATGTCTTCGAAGGTGAGAGTACTAAGATAAAACACGTTTTGCCGAAATCTGAACCGATCACTGTTTTTTTCAACGATCAAGAAATCGTTTTGAAACCGATGAACAACTTGGTCTTTGTGAACGAACAGTATCTTTCCAGTGAAACAGAACTTTCAGAAGAGATGAAGATCGAGTACACATCTTGGCAACCAATAATAGCAGATGTTCTTGCAAAGGTTAATCTGAACACAAAGGATCTCTTGGACTACAAGATCTTCCTCAACGAGAAGCAAGTGAGTTTTGTTGAAAAGGTAAATCCCAAAGACAAAATCCGATTCGAAGGAATCAGAAAGGCTCAGCCAAACCAATCATGAGTCTTATCCTGCCACTCAAGAAATCAACTCCAACGAAGAGTTTGTCGATGAACTTTCTGCCTTCAGGAGGTTGTATGAAGAATTTCGCGGCTGCGTAGATCGCCCTCGTGAAGTCGAAATCATCCACAAATGGGTAAAGAAATCCGAAAGAGAAAGAGATGTTCTCAAATTCATATTGTCCAAATATACCAGCGGAGAAAGTGGTTTTCCAGCTTGTATCAGTGGCAGAGTTTATGGGAAAGTTTCCGTACATCAGGGAAAGAGCAGGACCAAATGCCAGGCCTTCTATTCTGTAAAGAGGTACTTTCCCGAGCATTTCAAGATTATACAGATTTGTCGTAGTTCCTTCGATAGTTCTGCCAATGTCAAAGTCGAAGCCTGCTTCGATCGAATAAGAACTGTCAAGTAATCCCGTTGATATGTTCCAACCGCTTATGTTCAGAAAGGTCACACCACCACCGATGATCCATTCAGTTGCAAAAGCGGTGCAGACCACAGCTATACCAAGAAGTATCAACACCTTTTTCATGAAATCACCTCACTTTTCATATGGTATACCATCTGCAGCTGGTGGACGAGTTCTACCTATGAACCCGGCAATGACTATCAATGTGACTACGAAAGGAAACATGTTGAACAACGGTTTAGTCGAAGAGGCTACGTGTAGTGTAGAACTACTCTGAAGTTGGTTGGCAAAGGCTTCTGAAAAACCAAAGAGCAGGCTTGCCCACATTGCTCCCACAGGATTCCAATTTCCCAAGATCATCGCTGCCAAGGCGATGAACCCACGACCACCGGTCATCAATTCTCTGAAGTTCCCTACCTCTCCCACACTCAAAAAGGCTCCTCCAAGAGAAGCCATGACTCCGCTCATCAAGACGCCAAAATACCTTATCATGTACACGTTCACACCTAATGTGTCAGCAGCTTCAGGGTTTTCTCCGACCGCTCGCATTCTCAAACCGAGCTTTGTTTTATAAATGATGAACCAAGCCAAGACGACACAACCGAATGCCATGTATATCATCGGACTGAGTTCACCTATCGACTGAGCGAGGAATTTGTTTTTCATCAAGAACGGTATGCGCAGCTCAGGTATCTTTCCAACTATATCTGTTTGTCCAGGTCTGCCAAAGATCGGTTCCATCAAAAAGCCTGTCACACCCTGAGCGAGTAAGATCAACGCAGTGCCTGAAACTATCTGATTTCCCCTCCACTTTATACTCGCCCATGCGTGCAACCAAGCCATACCGAGTCCAGTTATGACTGCAAAGAAAAGACCGATCCACGGGTTTCCAGTAATCCAGGTGAAGACGATTGAAACAAAGGCTCCCATCAACATAATTCCCTCAAGCGCTATGTTAACAACACCTGTTGTCTCGCTGAAAACACCTCCGAGCGATGCGAAGATAAAGGGTGTTGCTGCCGTCAAAGTCAATTTGTAAAAAGCTGGGTTAGTGAAGATCTCCAAAACGGCTGTGAGGACTCTCATGAGGCTTTCACCTTCTTTTTTCTTATCAGTATCGTTCTGACTATTCTGTCTGCAGCAACCAGGAATATGACAATTGCCTGTACTATCAGAATTATATGCTTTGGTACCCCAACGAACTGCATCTCGTTAGATCCTGTCCTCAGAGCTCCCATCAAGAGTGCCGCAAAGATTATACCTATGGGATTATTCTGTCCAATCAGAGCGATCGAAATCCCATCAAATCCCTTACCGCCAGAGAGTGTCCCGAGGAAACGGTGATGTACTCCAGTAACTTCTAAGGTTCCTGCCAATCCTGCAAGTGCACCGCTTATCGCCATCGCGAGCACTATGTTCTGTGATATCTTGATTCCGCCGTACTCAGCGGCATAAGGGTTAAAGCCTGTTCCTTTGAGTTCATAGCCTTTTGTAGTTTTTTCCAGTAATACATAGATGACGACGGCGGCTATCACAGCAATAATGATTCCAGAGGTCAGCTCGGTAGCTTGAACGGTCATCAAAGGAGGGAGTTTTGCAGAATTGGCTATTTCAGGACTTTTCGGTGTTCCAAAGCCAACACCCATTGGCACCGCTACAACGTAACTCGATAGATGTTCGGCAATCCAGTTCAACATGATTGTAGTGACAACTTCGTGTGCACCGGTCTTCGCCTTCAGAACCCCAGCGATTGCCGCGTAACCTGCTCCAGCAGTCATTCCCACAATCATCGTGAGTGGAATGGCTAAGGCTGCTGGCATCCAAGAGATGTTTATCGCAAATGCGGTTGCAATCATTGCACCCATGACCATCTGACCTTCGGCACCTATGTTGAACAATCCTGCTCTGAAGCCAAAGCCAACCGCAAGACCTGTGAGTATCAAAGGTGTCGTTTTTATTATCGTTGAAGCTACTGCCAACTTTGAACCAAAGGCGCCTCTGAAGAGCGCAGCATAAGCCACAAGTGGGTTTTGCCCGATCAGAAGTATCACTACAGAAGATATCAGTAAAGCTATTATGACCGAAACAACTGGTACGATAAAAGCCCAGAGCCTACTATTCAATCTTTACACCCTCCTGATTTCTTCGAATTTATGTCCAGCCATCATCAAACCTATTTCTTCAACAGTTACCTCCTGTGGGTTGACCTCCCCCATGATCTGTCCACTGTACATGACGGCAATTCGATCGCTGAGTGACATTATTTCATCGAGCTCCATCGAAACGAGCAGTATCGCAACCCCTGAATCGCGCAACTCTATAAGAGTTTTGTGAATGAACTCGATTGCACCGACATCGAGTCCACGGGTTGGCTGAGAAACGACGATCAACTTCGGCTGTGCACTCATTTCGCGGGCAACAACAAGTTTTTGCTGGTTGCCACCAGAAAAATTCATTCCCAGCATCTTGATGTCCTTTGGTCTGACATCAAATTGCGAGAAAACCTTAGTTGTGAAGTCGTATATACTCTTATGATCGAGAAAATCATCCCTTGCAAAGGGTTTTACGTAATGTCGCCCCAAGATCATGTTGTAATAAGCTGGGTACTGTAGAATCAAACCATATTTGTGTCTGTCTTCCGGGATATGAGCCATACCTCTTTCACGAAGCTCTCTAACACTCTTGTTTGTGACGTCCTCACCTAAGAGAACTATCTTGCCTTTTTCAGGCTTTCTCAAGCCAGTGAGGGCTTCGACCAACTCTGACTGTCCATTCCCCGCCACTCCAGCTATTCCATATATCTCTCCTTTTCTAACTTGAAAACTCACACCTTTCACAGCATCAAGTTTTCTGTAATCTTTCACCCACAGATTTTCAACCTTGAGTACCACTTCGGAAGGTGTTGCTGGAGGTTTCTGAACAGTGAAGACTATCTCTCTGCCCACCATGAGCCTTGCGATTTGCCTGACATCTGTTTGGTTCTTATTCAGTACCCCTGTGACTCTTCCTTGTCTCATAACGGTTATTCTGTCGCTTATTTCCATGACTTCATTCAGTTTATGTGAAATGAATATTATGGTCTTCCCATCGTCTTTGAGTTTTCTCAGTATGTAAAACAGCTCTTGAGTCTCCTGTGGTGTCAGTACAGCCGTTGGTTCATCGAGTATTAAAACCTCTGCACCTCTGTAAAGCGTTTTGATTATCTCTACACGCTGCTGCATGCCAACCGGTAAATCTTCTATCTTTGCCGTTGGATCAACGTACAAACCATAGGATTTAGAAAGTTGTTCAACTTTTGTGCGAGCCTCTCTTGCATCGAAGACAATACCCTTAGTTGTTTCTGAACCGAGTACGACATTTTCTGCAACTGTGAGATTGTTCACCAACATGAAGTGCTGATGTACCATACCTATTCCTTTAGCTATAGCGTCACGAGGTCCTTTGAAAGAGACCTTTTGTTCAAAGATTCTTATTTCACCAGAGTCTGGTTTCAACAAACCATAGAGCTGGTTCATCAAAGTGGTTTTCCCAGCACCATTTTCACCAACTATTGCATGAATTTCTCCTTTGAAAACAGTTAAGTCTACATGATCATTTGCGAGTACTCCCGGGAACTGTTTGACAATCTGAATCATTTCAACGGCCTTTTCCACGTCAGATCCTCCAAAGTCAGAGGGGGCATACGCCCCCTCAATCTTTTCAGAATGGGAAGGTTATCGAAGGTACTTGGAAAGCCTTCAGTGCGTCTTCTGTGTCTGGTATGGTGATCTTTCCATCCTTGATCAGTTTTGTGAGATATTCAAGTTCTGCGATAACTGAGTTTGGTACCATACCTTTGGTGTACTTCATCGGGCTTACCCCGGCGCCATCTTCTTTTATACCCAACACCTTCAAGCCACCTTCAAAGGTACCTTCCCACGCCGCTTTGACACCGTAATATGCAGCAGCAGAGATACCTTTTGTGGCACTACAGAGCACGACACCAGGTGCCATATAGTCCTGATCGACATCAACGCCAATTGCGAAGAAACCTTTCTTGTTCTTCATGTAGTAATCGATGATGTCCACGAGTTTGTCAGAACCAACAAGGGCAGCCATCTTTTCTCTTGCGGCTTCTATACCACCATTACCACAAGCACCTGCAGCCAAGAAGACTATATCTGCGCCCTGTGCGTACTGCGCGAGTGTGAGGTCTTTACCTTTCTTCGGATCTTCAAAGTCATTGGTGTATCCTTTGAGCACTTCAACTTTTTTCTTGTGCAGGGTTGAATAGATCTTTGCACCAGCCTCGAAACCATAGCGGAATCTTTCAACCGGTGGAATAGCGATGCCACCAACAAACCCAATCTTTCCGGTGGCAGTCATAGCAGCTCCTATGTATCCGGCATAGAAGCCAGCTTGTTCTTCTTTGAAGATGTAGCAGATCACGTTCGGAAGGTTCTGTCCTTCGGGTGGAGTGATGTCTATTCCGATGAAGTAGGTGTTTGGGAACTGTTTTGCAACCTTGAAGAGCGCATCGGTCATCATGAAGCCAACTGCAAAAACAACATCAGCTTGCTGTGCTGCTTTGGTCAAGTTTGGAACATAATCAGCCTGTTCGTAAGACTGAATAACTTGTGCTTCTGCACCGATTTCCTTAGCCGCCCTCAGAGCACCTTCCCATGTGCCATCGTTGAAGGACTTATCACCGAGTCCACCGACGTCTGTAACCATGATCACTTTGAAACCCATTGCGAAAACGGCAACCGCTACCAACAGAGAAAACACTACAAGCCTTTTCATACCGCTTTCTCCCCCTTTCTGAAGAGTTTGTAAAGATTGAAGATCACCAGAACTATCACCACAATAAATATACCAGGGTTAACCCAACCAGATGCATCGAATCTCAGTGTGGGTATCCCCTGTTCCACAAAAACCTCAAAGTTCTTTATGGAAAACCATTTCATAACAGTGCAAACTCCCAACACAATTGAAGGCAAAGCGAAGATTTTTTCTTTGAAAATGATAGAGCACAGATAGACTATCATGAAACACAGCATGATCGATAATGTGGTTCTCTCTCTACTGAGTGGTATGTCAGGCTTCCCAGCTTCAAGACCATTGTAATGATCAAAAGGTATCTTCGAAAACAGGTTTGACAGGATAGGGTACTTAGCGTTGAAGAGTTCTTTCAAATACAGTTCAAAGTCCTTTCTCAAATAATCAGCTGAGTAGGTCATAACTCTATCAACATAACGCTGAAACTTCTTGTAGCTCGATTGAAAGTCAGAGTTTCTGCTCTTTTCATCGAGCAAATATGATTGAAGATCTTTTGATGGACCTGAAAAAAGTGTGAGTCTCTTCTCAAAACCGTCGCTGTTATAGAAGTCAAAAGATGGTGAAAAATCAATGTACACTGACGAGATTGTCAGTTCTTCAAATGCCTTCATCTTCTGTGCTCTACTCAAAGTGTCTGCGAATTCAGTTAAAACCTTCTTGGTTTCATCCATACTCACGTAAAGTGTTGAAGACATGGAACGGGTGAGGTATGAAAGTTTCGAAAGCTCGTCTTGAAAGAGTTCTTTTTTCAACGCAGAATAGTATATCGACTCTTTCAACTGCTCAAAGTTGTTCATTGAGAGAGCATCGCAGCTAAAAACGAAAGGTATGAAGAAAACGACAATAGCCACACAGCCAATCGTCAACTGGACAAAACCTCTTTTCTTCAGATTCTCTCTGAGCACCAACAGCAGCGCAAACAGGAAGCTCGAGACTGCCACAAGACCATACAGCAGAGATTCAGCTTGTGAGAGAAAATCAAAAAGATAGAGCAAATAGAAGATCTCGAAGGCTATCACAAGAGACAAAACAATCTTCAAAACTTTGTGGTTCCTGATAGTCAGAAAGATCAAGAAAAGGTATACGAGAAACCTCAACCACCATGCCTTTGAAAGTTTCGAGGTAAGAGTCACTGCTTTTTGTGCCACCTGGGCTTGAAAGGTGGTGATGGGTTTCGATATGTCTCGAGCCACAAATGCTGATTCTCTGTTGATATGTGCCGCTGCACGTGTTGGGTCCTTATTGAGGTTTTCAAGAGTTCTTTGCAGTGCTTCACTCAATATCTGCTTCACATATGGATCTGAATAAAAGATACCCAGATCATTCAGATGTTGTAAATTTGAAGGTGGCACAAAAGTATAATCAATTTCCAGTTGCGCTATTCTTTCCACATCAACTGGGGGTTTTTCTTGACAAAGTCCGAGTTGATAGCTCATTATCCATGCGAAGAATGTTCGGGCTTCTTTACTAAGGGTATCGCGATATGAACTGAAGAACTTCACAAAGGCACTGTTTTTCATGATACTGTCGGTACTCAGGTTGGTTCTGTTCATCTTTGCAACTAAGTAAGAAAGAAACAAACTGTACGCAAGCTGTTCATCTTCGCTATTTGGCTGCGCTACATCATAGATTGTCCCAAGATAGTCACCAACATCTGGCATCGCCTCGCGTTTGTCTGATGAGCCGGCTATCAGAATTCTGTAATATCTGTACAGAGAGAGATTGTGTAGTTCTCTTTCGACCAAACTCAAAAATGGATCGTCAGTCTCCCCACGGTTGTACTGATCGACCAGTTGTCTGTATATTCGCAAGGAGTTTTCCATGTTCAGTGCAAATACTCCAAGTGCCAAAGATAGCGAGAATACTAACAACAGTTTTCTCATCAGAGACCTCCCTGCCTCGAGATTCCATAGGATATAATACACGAACTTCATTCTGACGTACAAATCACAAGAAATGTCTAAGTTGTTACGATTTATCAAAACTGGTTACCCATGTCTCACTTCTGCATATAATATAACTATAGACAATAAATAATACTTGTGATATAATCAATAGGGGGATTGATATGCTAAGCATCACAACTTTCGGTGTCTTCACGGTCGCATCAGATGGCGAAAAAATTGACTTATCAAAGATCAAATCTCGCAAGGCAAGAGATCTGTTGAGATATTTTGTGGTATTTCGTCGCAAATATATTCCCAGCGATATTCTGTGTGAAATCTTTTGGCAGGACATGGACGAAAAATATGCCAAGATGAACCTGCAAAGTACCGTTCATATGCTGAGAAAATCTCTTGGCAAGGACAAAATAGCATTTCAGAACGGAAGTTATTGCTTTGATCCATGTGATGTTGTAGAAATCGATGCCGACAAATTTGAAACTCTTATCCGATCAGCCAGATCTACCCAGGACAAATCCCAAAAAAAGAAGTTCCTCGAGGATGCAATAATGTTATACAAAGGAGAGTTCTTGCTGGAAGACCTCTACCAAGATTGGTCAACACAGTCTCGTGAGTACTACAAAGATCTACACGTGCAGACTTTGATAGAATTAGCACAAATTTTGATTGAAGAAGACTCAACAGACAGAGCTATAGAGATTCTAAGAACCGCCTTGTACGATGATCCATTTGAGGAAAGAGCAGTTTTCAACCTCATGAGGGCCTATGCGAGAAAAGGATGTTCATCAGAGGCTATCAAGACCTATTTGAGATTCTCTGAGATGTTGAACAAGGAACTTCAAATCAAGCCATCCAAGGAACTGGTGCAGTTTTATGAATCAATTCTAAGAGGTGATTTGGAGGACAAATGGTTGATTATTGTCGAAGGCCCAAGTTGTTCTTCAAAAAGAGAGCTTGTGATACAAGAGCTCGAGCGTTTAGTCAGAGAAAGAGATGAAATCCAGGTGCTCTCTATGGACAAGATTGGCATCTTGATCAACGATGTTGCACAGCAGGTGGCAGATAACATTTATCAGAGAGTTAAAGGTTCACTGGACGGTAACCTGACTGACGTGAAGGTGTATTTGAGGAAGGCGCGCTGAACTACTCGGCAGGAAATATTGCTTCGCAGTCTTCTCCCAGAACAGGTGAAATGAAAGACAGTACTACTCACAATTTGTCGTGCCTCACAGAGAGATATTTTCAATGTCTTTTCAGGATTTATTAAACAGATTTTCAGAATGAAATGCCACAATTACATTTGTCAGTATTCGTTGTCATCCTTAAACTCTTAGGTGGGGATTCAGATGGCATACAAATTCAAGTGTCTCAATTGTGGGGAGATAACTTATTCAGCGGCGCCATTAGAATATCAGAAAAACAAGAGCTGTCAAAACTGTGGTGGCAAGATAATACAGGTCTATCCCCCGATGCGATTAGGAGAGATTCTGCTTCAGCTTGAAGCCGTAACTCAAGAGGAACTCAACGAAGCCCTCGCGATACAAAGACGTATGTTGACAAAAGCAACAATTGGGAAGATCTTGCTGAGACTACAACTTGTGAACCAACTTGACCTTGAGAAAGCTCTAAAGATACAGCAGGAGATGCTCAGTGGTATAACACATTAATAGAGGAATACAGGCCTGCTTGTCTTTTCATCTGTCAGTATTGAGAGATGAACATCATATATTCTCTCAAGAATATCTGTGTTGATTGTCTCATCAGGAGAACCGCAGAAGAGTATTTTTCCATCTTTCATCAGTACCAATTTATCGCATACTTCAACGGCAATGTTTATATCGTGAAAGGTCGCAATCAAGGTTTTCCCATCTTCATGCAAAGTTCTCAAGAGTTCTCTTATCTTCACCACATGCCCTGGGTCCAAATAGGCAGTTGGTTCATCGAGCAATAAAAGATCTGTTTCTTGAGCAAGTATTCTTGCGATGGCAACCCTTTTTTGTTCACCGGAGCTCAGATTGTGAAATGGTTTGTCGATGAACTGAACGGCATCCACCTTCTCAAGGGATTTTCTCACACATTCTAGATCTTCGCTTGTCCAAGTTGCGAAAAAGTCCCTTGCGTATGGTAATCTTCCCGTTAGAACGATCTGCTTCACCGTGTAGTTATAAATAGGCGCAAAATCTTGTGTGACAAACCCCAAGATCTTCGCCAGCTGTTTTCTTTTCATTCTGTATGGATCTAAACCATTTATCCTGACAATCCCACTGTAAACAGGCAGAAGACCTGATATGACTTTCAGCAATGTCGTCTTTCCGCAGCCATTAGGCCCAAGTATTCCAACAAACTCTCCTTCTTTAACAGAGAGGTTTATCCCATCGAGTGCAAACCTTGCATTGTTGTACCTGAACTTCACGTCTCTCAAGACTATCTCAAGCATTTCGCTCACCCCTTTTCAGAAGCACAAACATCAAGGGAGCACCTACAAAGGCAGTAATGACACCTATCGGCAACTCAGAAGGGCTGACTACAGTCCTTGCTATCGTATCACAGATGCACAGAAAGATGCCTCCAACCATCGCACTTGATATGCTCAACAATCTGTAATCGTTTCCGAATAACCTCCGTGCCATATGTGGTGTAATCAACCCAACGAAGCCTATTACGCCAGTTACAGAAACTATCGTAGCCGTGGTGAAACTGCCAACTGAGTAGATCAAGAGTTTCACAAATTCCACATTCACCCCTGAGATCTTTGCCTGTGTTTCACCTAAGGAAATCGCATTCAGTTGTTGTGCCAATCCCACCGATATCATCACAAACCCAACGATTGAAATCAACGCAGTAGGCAGATCCTTCCACTCAATGCCAGAAAGGGTTCCAAAGAGCCACACATAGGCGTGGGTGATGTTCTTTCTGAGTAACATCAAGACCATTATTGTGCCAGAACTGAAGAGTATACTCACCAGTACTCCACTGAGTATCAATTCTGTCAGAGGCATCGTTCCATTTCTTCTTGCCAAAACGACTGTCATGAGTGCAGCCAAGATAGCAAAACCAAAGCTTATCAAAGGCATTCTGTAGAGTAGAGAAAAACCATACACATCTGCAAGCAAAAGCGAAACAACTGCACCAAAAGAGGCGCCAGAGGAGACACCAAGGAGGTATGGATCGACAAGAGGGTTTCTGAGTAATCCTTGAAAAACGCCTCCAACGATGGCTAAGCCTGCACCGGCTATCACTGACATAATGACGCGTGGTAGTCTTATGTTCCAAATGATCTGCAGCCGTTCGCCTTTGAGGGTGAAGATAGTTCTGAGTACCTCTGTGAATGGTATCTTTGTTCCTCCAAAGCCACTACAGATTATCACAGTGCAGGAAAGCAAAAGGGCCATCAAGAAGAGGCGTAAGGGTTTCACGTCATTTACCCCCGTAAAAATCGTTGTAGAACTTCTCTACAAACTCTATGATCTGCGGCACAGGTAAAGACAGAAGATATCCGTCATAAATATAGATTCGATTATTTACCACCGCCTTGAGATTCTTGAAAGCCGAATATTGTTTGATCTTTTCTACAATTTGTTGCTCGGCGCCTGGAAGGTAGTTTGCGATCATCAGCACATCTGGATTCTGTGCGACGATAAACTCTGTCGAAATCGGTAACCACCCATTCGGTCCTGCGTAGTTTCCTGCTATGTTAACCCCACCAGCTAAAGTGATCATGTCGTTGAGGTAAGAACCTTGACCACACGTCCAAATCTCTCTCACTTCAGGACCAGGTACATCGAGCAGATAAGCCACTTTGACCCTTTTTTCTAAAGGTATGTTATACGCTTTTTTGGCGATAGATAGATATTTGTTTTCAAGTTGCTCTACCAGTTTTTTTGCTTCATCTGATTTGCCCAAGATGGTTCCGACTAAGATCAAGTCATTGAGGATCTGCTGTATAGTATTGGCGTTCAACACAACAGTAGTCAACTTCTGTTGTTCTAACTTCGAGACTTCCGTTAACTGAAAACCTCCGAAGATGAGTACTAAATCAGGCTTTAAACTCAGCACTTTTTCAACGTTCAAGGGCACTAAGTCTCCTATTCTTTCTGCCTGAAAGTCATCTTGATTTGTGACGCCAACTACTCTGTTTTCCATCCTCAAATACTGCAGAAATTTTGTCGTAGATGGTGCGGCGCAGACTATCCTCTTTGGTTCTGAATTGATCGTGACAACTCTGGCGGCGTCGTCAAAGATCGTGAGTGGGTACGCAATGGCAAGAAAAACCATCAAGACGATCAGAATAAGACTGAGAACCTTCCTCATTTCAATACCTCCTTTGCAAAATTTTCCACCACCTTCTTGGTTTCGAAGAAAGTGGTGGTGTCTGCCAAAGGGCAGGTCTCCCGACTTCTGGATCATCCTACTCCCCACGCCTTCCCGGCTTTGCCAGTGGCTCTTGTGGGTTTCGTCCCCAGTTACGGTGGCGTCCCCGTGCCGGACTTGCACCGGCTTCCCTTTTAAACCTCTTGGTACCCTCTGACGCCTCTTTATTCACTTTTCATTTTTATTATACAACGATTCCACCCCGCACCAAAATATGGGGAAAAGATATGCCATCACTGGTAAAAAGAGACGAATCTCTCTGGTCATAGCAGCAAAAAAATTCACAACACCAAACAAGATCATCCACAACCAGGTCTTTTTGAAGAAGTACGATTCACCGATCTTTTTAGCAAAAGACAAAGGCAATGAAAGAAAGATCATTGGGTAAACGAATGCCCAGGGATCATGAATGTTTTCCACAATATGATTTGGCTCAACATAATAGGTTGCGTTTGAAAAGACGATCTTTGATAAAACAAAGGTTATGAGAATAGGAATAAAAACCAGCACACTCTGTTTTAAAAACTTCGATCTGCTCAACGGCAGGTTGTACAAGCTGTAAATGACCGCTGTAAAGAACGCATGATCTGTTCTAGCAAAGGACTGAACTATGACGAGCATCAGTATTATCGGCCACGGCTTTCTTTGGTGAATGACGATCAAACCCACGAGAAAGAGGAAGACAGAAAGAAGAAATTCGTACTGGGCAAAGTCACCATAGCCAAATGTTAGAAAAACAGAGTACGCAAAGAGTGAGACATATGCAGTGAAGTCGCTAACAAAGAGTTTCATCCAAAGATAAAGAATCAACAGCAGTAGAAATGTGAATGCAAATCTCATTGTTGCATAACCATTCACAACCTTGTTCAAGTCGCTCCTGTTGTCGAAAAGATCAACAATGACAGTTGGATATTCTTTAGCGAGATCACGTAGGCTTTGAACTGGATCGATGATGATATTCTTCCAGCCAAAGTTGTTCGCAATAGAAAGAATCAGATTAGACACCACGGGATTTTTCGTAAGTTTCAGAAGTTCAGCTGATAGGAATTTTTCAAGATCTTCAGCAAATTTCTCTCTCTCTTCTGGAGGAAAGAACGCATCTATGTTCCTGCGATACGATTTCAATGCGAATTCACGTGTGTCAAATCCAAGCCAGCGTTCCAGCTTTGTGTACGTACTGCTGTACCATCGAATTGGGATGTGTTTGAAAAAATACTCTACCAAAGGGTAAGGAAGATATCTGTACTGATTTGGTGCTACACCTACGCCTCTCAACATCTTTTTATGTGTTTCATACAGAAAAATTCTCCCTACTGTACTGAAGCTGTCTTCAGCCAACCAAAATCCAATCGATGTTGTGATGTAGGCAAGTACTAAGACAGTCAGAAAAATCAAAAGTGTTTGTCTCTTCATCGGTATGCCTCCCACAGTTTACCCCAGGGAGTTTTCTGCTTCCATTCATTGAAGATTTTCCTTCCCTTCGCATTCCACCAGAATCTGTCGTGGTAGATCTCTGAAGCCAGAACGAAGATGTATACCAAAGGTGTTCTGAAAAATAGTTTCTGAAGTCTTTTCAACGGTCCAAACCATATAAAATCTCCAACTCTACTCGCCAGATTGTCACCGACTGTGAATTTGTAGTTCAGTTGTGAAATATCAAAGCCAACTATTTCAATCTTCTCAAGTCTTCCATTTCCAAGACCTTCTTCGTCTGCCATTCTTATATAGTCTATCTCCATAGGATCAAAACCCATTATCTTAGCAGCAACAGCATCTATGGCAACCTGATCAGAACTTGCCAAGATCAGATCGGTTTGAACAGGTTTGAGTGTTCTTGGTCCAGGACCATTCCCAGCTGTAGTACCATCCATAACGGCGAAGATACCTGTATGTATTTCCTTTTGAATCTTCAAAAGATCGACTAATGTTTCGTGAATCCAGCTGTGTGCGTAATGTCTCTTGGTGTTCAAAAGCCCTCCAAAGGCGTTCTTCATAGCTCCCGTTGTAGTCGTGTAAATGTGACATTTCATTGTTGGAAGGTGCACTATGTTTTTGCCGAAGAAAAAATCGGGCAATCGAATTCCTTCAGGAAAGATCTTGTCCAAGGCACTGAGTTTTGATTTTGGTTTGTATTCAATCCACTTCATGTGTTCTGGTTCAAAGTTGTACAAGATCGGCACTTTATATTTCGAATAGACCACGTCGAATTTGTTCAGTTTCTCACCATGCTTAGGGCGCGTTACAACAGTCTTGTTTTCGACTGCGACGATCCTTTCAAATCCATGTTTTTTCAGACCGAGAATAGTCCCTTCAAGTTGCCAGGGTGTCGTGTTTGCCGACGGCATTGGTAAATGCCAGGAAATATTGTCTTTCAAAATCGTTTCTGCGTTCTTATCAAGGGCACTTTCAATCTCTGCCATCTCAAGTAGTTTCACATAGTCCTGTAAGATTGACTCAGGCTTTGTTTTCAAAACGGCTACCTTTGACTTTTTCAACACCATCACCTCATGTGGTTGAAATTATCCAAATACCAATCGCAATTATCAGAATGCCGAGTATTTTCCAAAGAGAGAAAGTCTCTTTGAAAAGAAAGTACGAAAAGAGTGAGACAATGACAAAACCAGCACTTGTCATGACTGGATAAGCAACGCTCAACTTGGCTTTGGTCAATACCATCGTGTAAAAGATGAAAGCTAATCCAAAACAGAATAGTCCCAACCAAATGTAGACGTTCTTGACTGTGCTCAACAGCAGTTGTTTAAATCCTTTGGTTTCAAGAGAGGGTGCGCCTACTTTCACAAAGACGTTGGCGAGTGCATTTGCAATTATTGCCGTTATGAGTAAAAGAATTTCTCTCATCAAATGCCTCCTTTTGCGTAGACAATGAGAACGCAGCTTATAAACCAAAGCAAGACAGAGAGCACCATACCTTTGTCTCTCAAAAGGACTTCTGTTGGTTCACCTTCGCCATTTTTCAAGAGCAGGAAGATATATCTGAAGATGCCATAGACCACAAAAGGTATTGTGTAATACAATTTGTCTGTTTTGAATTGTTGGATCGTTCTTGCATCGAGTGTGTACAACGTATAACAAACCATCGTAGCTGTACCAGTAGATATCATGATGTTCCCAAGCAAGTTCACATCGTAGTACTTCAAGATCTTTCTGTAATCTTCTCTGTTTTTGTTCAAGGAGTTTAGCTCTCCTCTTCGCTTTCCAAAGCCAAGAAACAGCGCCAAGAAAAAGGTGCATGTCACAAGCCAGCCGGAGGGTGAAACGCCAATTGCATAACTTCCACAGATGACCCTTAGACCAAAGCCTGCCGCAATACAAAAGATGTCGATCAAAATCATTTCTTTGCCTTTGAAGGTGTAAAAGAGATTCAAGATCAAATAGCACAAGAGACATACAACTACTTGCCAGTTCAGCAAAAACCCGAGCACAAAAGAAATTGCAACCAGTAAAATTACAATGAAAAATGCCACACCGATTTTGACTGAACCTGAAGCGATTGGTCTATTTTTCTTGGTTGGGTGAAATCTATCAAAAGGTGCGTCTTTAATGTCGTTCAAAATGTATACACCACTCGAAAGTGCACAAAAAGACAAAAGGGCGATCATCGTAGCATACAAATGCTTCGTCTCGAAGAGCCTTCCAGCAAAGACTATGGGAACTACGACAAAGAGATTTTTGATCCAATGCTTTGGTCTGAGTAATCTAATAAGGTCCAGAGAAAAACCCCCAAGAGAGCTCCTTCACGAGCATTATACCAAAGAAAAACGGGGGCCGTTGCCCCCGCAGTAATGAATTGCTCAATCAGATTATCGCCTGCTGCGTGTCCTTGTCGAAGATGTGAATCGTGTTCATGTCGAAGACCAAATCTATTTTCTCGCCATCCTTGGCTTTTGTTCTCGGGTCTACTCTTGCCACAATTGAATCTTCTCCAGTTGTGACATGCAAGAGTGTTTCGCTACCGAGTGGTTCCACAACATCGACCATACCTTGGATGGTGTTCTCAGGTTGTGGCGCCAAAGCAAATAGCTTGTCGAAGATGTTCTCAGGTCTTATGCCAAAAATGACTTGCTTTCCTACCCAGCTTTCTAAGATTGGCTCGTGTTCTTTCACTGCTTTGACTTTGAAGCCAGAAGTTTGTATCCAAATACCACCTTTTTCTGCCACTATTGTTGCGTCCACAAAGTTCATCGCTGGACTTCCGATAAACCCGGCAACAAAGATGTTCGCAGGTTTGTTGTAGATATCGTAAGGTGAACCAATCTGCTGTATTAAACCGTCTTTCATAACCACGATTTTGTCTGCCATCGTCATTGCTTCAACCTGGTCGTGAGTGACGTAAACTATAGTGGCTTCAAGTCTGTGGTGGAGTTTTTTCAGTTCACTTCTCATCTGGACTCTAAGTTTCGCATCGAGGTTTGACAGTGGCTCATCGAACAAAAAGACCTTTGGGTTTCTCACAATTGCCCTTCCGACTGCCACACGCTGTCTCTGACCACCTGAAAGCTGTCTTGGTTTGCGATCGAGTAGTTCTTCAATTCCAAGTATCTTTGCGGCTTCTTTGACTCTCTTGTCGATCTCTGCTTTTGGAAACTTTCTCAGTTTCAAACCAAACGCCATGTTCTCGTAGACTGTCATATGTGGATACAGTGCGTAGTTCTGGAAGACCATCGCGATGTCTCTGTCCTTTGGTTCGACATCGTTGACAACCTTACCATCGATCTTGATAGTTCCTGAGGTGATCTCTTCAAGCCCCGCGATCATTCTCAGAGTAGTTGTCTTTCCACAGCCAGATGGTCCAAGCAAGACCACAAACTCCTTGTCGTTGATCGTGAAGGTTGCCTCTTTCACTGCTGTCACTTTGTTGTCGTAGACTTTCGTGACCTTCTCAAGATCTACTTGCGCCATTGCTACACCTCCTCAACGTCTTCTTCCAGCAGATTGTCTCTATTCACTTCATCAAACTTCGATGGATCACCGACTTCGAGTAAATACAAATCGTACAAATCATCGATCAACTTTGTCATTCTCTTGTACCTCTCGTAGTCGATCATAACAACACAAGGTTTTCCATTTTTCGTTATCAAAACATCGCTACTGCGCACCATCTTCACAACCTCTGAAAACTTTGCCTTTGCTTCAGCAAGGCTGTAGAAAATCTCGTTGTTTTTGCGCAATTTGGATCCTCCTGACCACAATTATAGTCATATTATCACTCAAAGTCAAGTTGCAATCTTCAACAGCTCACAGATGATATAATCTGCTTGTGAAAACAGGAGGTGAACCTTGTGAAGATCATAGAGTCAGCACCGAACTTCAGTGAGGGCAGACGGGAGGAAATAGTCAGAGAAATAGTTTCTAAGGCGGAAAATGTTAAAGGAGTCTGGGTTTTAGATTGGTCGATGGACGTTGACCACAACAGATCTGTTGTCACGCTCGTTGGTACTCCAGAACCACTGCTTGAGGTTTTGTTCAACATGGCTCAGAAGGCAACAGAACTCATAGATTTGAGGACTCACAAGGGTGAACATCCACGAATGGGAGCGACAGATGTGATACCACTGGTTCCAGTTATGGGTACAGAGATGGCAGAGTGTGTTGAGCTTTCAAAGGTATTGGCTAAGAGAATCGGTGAAGAACTCCAAATACCAGTTTATCTCTATGAAAAATCTGCCAGCGCACCTCATCGAGAAAATCTCTCCGAGATAAGAAAAGGTGAGTTTGAAGGATTCTTTGAAAAGATAAAGGATCCAAACTGGAAACCGGATTTTGGTCCTCAGAGAGTTCATCCAACGGCAGGTGTGATGGCTGTTGGAGCGAGGGAGTATCTAATCGCCTTCAACGTGAATTTGGGTACAAACAGATTGGAGATAGCAGAGAAGATTGCCAAGGCGGTAAGGCACATCAGCGGTGGCTATAGGTATGTGAAAGCTATAGGTGTTGAACTCAAAGACAAAGGTATAGTCCAAGTTTCGATGAACATGACAAACTATAAAAAGAGTCCTCTTTTCAGAGTCTTCGAAACTATAAAACGAGAGGCACAGAGATATGGAGTTCCAGTAGTCGGTACCGAGATCATTGGGATGGTTCCGATGCAATCGATGCTGGAAGTTGCTGAGTATTATTTGCAACTTGATGACTTTGGCATGAGCAGAGTCATTGAAAACCGTATCATCGAAATCTTGACAAAGGAAGGTGAGAAACAACCTTGAGCAACTTAGTGGTACATGCAAAAAAACTATACACACCAACAGGCGATAAGCCAAAAAGAGGACGAGAGCTTTCGCAAATCGAAAGATTACAAGATGTCTACATCTGCATCGATGATGGCATAATCAGTGAAATAACACACCAAAGACCATCTTCAGCCATAAGATATCTCAGTGCAGATCTAGTTGTTCCTGGCTTTGTAGACTGTCACACTCACATACCTTTTTACGGCTACAGAGAATTTGATTTTCTCAGAAGAACTGGTGGCTTCAGTTATCTTGAGATCCACACCAGCGGCGGAGGTATTCACGAAAGTGTTGAAAAGCTCAGAGAGGCTTCACTGAGTGAACTCATATGTTTCAATTTGAAGTTGGTCGAGAGGTTGTTCAGAAAAGGAGTAACAACACTTGAGGGTAAGTCGGGTTATGGTTTAGACAGAGAAAACGAACTGAAACAACTTCAAGTTTTGAAGGTGCTTTCAAAGATGACGCCAGTTGATCTGGTCTTCACCTTTATGGGAGCACATGCGATAGCGAAGGGAAAGTCTCAGAGTGAGTACTTGCAGATGCTCGTCGAGATGCTTGATGTGGTGAAAGAAGAATGTGATTTTGTGGATGTCTTTTGCGATGTAGGTGCTTTCGACATAGAAAACACTGAAAGATATTTGAAGATCGCTAAAGAAAAAGGTTTCCAATTTCGCCTTCATGCAGATGAAATCGAAAGAACAGGCGCAACTCAGTTGGCAGTCAGTCTTGGAGCAGTTTCGGCAGATCATCTGCTGAAGATCACTGAAGAGGACGTGCGGGCTATCTCTGAGAGCAATACGATTGCTGTTTTGATGCCCGCAACGAGTTTCTATCTTTCTGATAGCTACGCTCCTGCCCGTGAATTGATAGATTCAAACGCAATCGTGGCTTTGGGGAGCGATTTCAATCCTGGCTCGAGTGCGGTGATTGAACCATCTTTCGTGATGCATTTAGCAGTCAAGCAACTGAAGATGTCACCAAGGGAGGTTTTGACTGCTTTTACGCTCAACTCAGCCAGTGTGTTGAAGTTGGAAAAGAAGGTTGGAACCATAGAGGTTGGAAAGCAAGCAGACATGTTGCTTTACAACGATGCTGATTTGGAAACCTTGACCTACTTGATTGGCATCATTCCAGATGTAGTTATCAAAAGGGGACAGATCTTTGAGAATTGAAATCTATGTCGTGGGTAAATTGAAAGACTTTGCAAAGATTGGTGCACAAGAGTACATAAAAATGCTTTCAAAGTATGCCGATGTAAAAGTTTTAGAGCTCAAGCATACCAAGATCTCAGATGAAGATCAGAGCACTGTGAAGCAAGACAGCCAACGTTTGTTCTCTCGTTTGAAAGAATCTGATTACGTCATCTTACTCGATGAGAAGGGTGAAGAATGTGATTCATTTGGTTTTGCTAGAACTCTTGAATCTTTGATCTTGCAACACTCAAAGGTGATCTTCATTGTTGGTGGTCCTTTTGGTGTGGACAACTCTGTTAAAGAAAGGGCAGATCGTTTGTTTTCACTCTCAAAGTTAACCATGACACACCAACTTGCTACAGTTGTTTTGCTTGAACAACTTTTCAGAGCTTTCAAGATCATCCACGGTGAAAGGTATCATTATTGAGGAGGTGGTGTCAAAGTGGATGATCCAGCGAGTAGTATGTCGATCTTTTTCTATTTCATCTCAATAGTTGTATTGATATTTCTCTCTGGAATCTTTTCGGCATCGGAAACAGCTCTCACTTCTGTGAGTAGGCTGAAACTCTTAAAAAAGGATGAAAAGGAAAAAATCCACAGAGTGAACAGACTTTTGACTGCTACTTTGGTTATGAACAACTTTGTAAATCTTTTGATTTCCTCAATAGCCACTCTTTTACTCGTTCGATTACTCAAAGGTGTAAGCAATGGGGTGATAGCGTTATTGGGTACCGTGTGCACTACAGTTGTTATTCTGTTGTTTGGTGAGATCACACCAAAGATCTACGCCAGAGAGTATTCGGAAAAAGTCTATGGAATGACGGAGAAAATCTTGACGTTCTTTGAAAGATTACTCAGCCCTGTGATCAAGTTCTTGCTGTTTTTGAGCAATAAGATCGTGAGGATCTTCGGTGGTGAAGCTATGGAGGATGCACCCTTCATCACCTCTGAAGACATAATCGAGGCTGTGAACATAGGAAAAGAAGACGGCACGATAGACCATCAGGAAGGGATGATTGTTCAGAGAACCTTTCAGATGAACGAGACCGCAATAAAAGAAATAATGACACCAAGGGTTGAGGTCGTTGCGGTGGAAGAAAATGCCTCTTTGTATGAATTGATGAAAGTCGTCAACGAAGAAGGCTATTCGCGCATACCTGTCTATCGTGAAGACATCGACAACATCGTAGGTGTGTGCTATGCAAAGGACGTGGTTGGTTACATCCAGGAAAACAGTGCAGAGAAGCTTCAAGAGAAAAAAGTAAAGGAAATTATGAGAGAACCAATCTTCGTTCCCGAAACGATGAGAGTCGGCACTTTGCTCAAAATCTTCAAAGAGAAAAAGGTGCACATTGCTATCGTTGTGGATGAATTCGGTGGAACGGCTGGCATAGTGACCTTAGAGGACATCCTCGAGGAACTGATCGGTGAAATCATGGACGAGTACGATTACGATGAGATGAGTGGTATCAGAAAGATGAGTGAAAACAGTTATCTTGTCAACGCAACTACGCCCATAAACGATCTCGAACGAGAGCTTGGTGTATATTTTGAAGAGACAGAACACGAGACACTGGCAGGTTATCTATTGGAACTCTTTCAGAGGATACCCACAGTGGGTGAAGAAATAGACGTAGGGCAATTTCATTTCAGAATCGTTGCGGCAACGAAGAACAGAATCGAACGAGTCTTGATGACTATCAAACGAGGTGATAACACTGTTCAAGAGAGATGAAGAACTCATCGAATTGGCAATCGAAGCCATGAAGAACGCCTATGTTCCATATTCTGGTTTTCGAGTAGGAGCTGTTGTCCTTACAAAAAGTGGGGAGCTTTTCACTGGTTGCAACGTAGAAAACTCCTCATATGGTCTAACGATCTGTGCAGAGAGGGTTGCCATCTTTAAAGCTGTGGCAGCAGGCGAGCGCGAAATAGAAAAACTCGTTGTCGTGGCAGACACACCAGAACCAGTCAGTCCATGTGGCGCTTGTCGCCAGGTCATGAGTGAGTTTGGTGACTTTCAAGTGATCCTCGCCAATCTCAAAGGAACATTCAAAGTGACAAAGGTCAGCGAACTGCTTCCTCATGCTTTCAAGCTCCAGAGGTGAGAGTTTTGAGATCTGGATTCGTCACTCTTGTTGGGAGACCGAATGTCGGTAAATCGAGTCTCGTCAACGCCTTTTTCGGCAGAAAGGTACTGATAGTCTCTGACAAACCTCAGACTACACGCAACAAAATCAGTTGTATTTACACAGACGATGATTGTCAAATAGTTTTCACAGATACTCCTGGTATACACAAACCAATTCACAGGCTCGGTGAGTTCATGGTCAAGGTAGCGATTCAAGCTATGAAAGGCTGTGATCTAATTCTCTTCGTTGTAGATGCATCGAAGGGGTATTCTGAACCAGAGAAGAGAATCTGCGATTTACTTCGCAGGTCTAATACCAACACATTCTTGGTTGTGAACAAGATCGATCTTGTTAAGGATTCAAAAGAGATCGAAAGGATAGTTCACAATGAGTGCAATCTTTTCAGCAAGAGTTTTTTCACAAGCGTTGTACAAAACCAAGGAGTAGTTGAACTTTTCGAGGCCATCAAAGCGGCAATGCCTGAAGGACCTATGTACTTTCCAAAAGAGATGCTCACCGATAGACCGATCTCCTTTCAGGCTGCCGAGTTGATACGCGAGAAGGTTTTATTACTCACGAGAGATGAAGTTCCACACTGTGTTGCAGTTATCGTCGACGAGGTAACAGAGAAGGAGAACTTGCTCTACATCGCCGCAACCATATATGTCGAGAGAGATTCTCAAAAGGGTATATTAATAGGCAAGAACGGTTCTATGATCAAGCAGATAGGTACGCTTGCTCGAATGGAGATCGAGTCAATTGCTGATAGGAAAGTCTATCTCGATCTTCACGTGAAGGTGAAAAAGAATTGGCGAGACAAAGATTTCATCATTTTGAACGAGATAGGAATGAAAGACGAGATAGATCAAGGAGGGTAGAGATGCCAAAGCTGTACATAAACCTCGAGTCTATAAAAGAGAACACTCAGAGAATCTTTGAAAGATGTCATCGATCAAGTGTAGAACTCGTAGGGGTCACGAAGGTAAGCTTGGGAGATCCACAGATAGCAAAGGTCATGAGAGAAGCTGGGGTCAAAATCATAGGCGATTCGAGAGTTGAGAACATCGAAAGGATGCTACAAGCTGGTATAGATGGTCCTTTCATGATGCTTCGAATTCCCCCAAGGGAAGAGTTGCAAAAGATAGTGAAATTGTGTGAATACGTTCTCGTTTCAGAGTTGAAAACAGTTCAATGGATAGAAGAGATCTCAGGCAAGCTGAACAAGTCTGTCTCTTTGATATACATGGTAGATGTCGGTGATCTCAGAGAAGGTGTTTGGTACAAAGAGGCAGTTGAAGAGATCGTTCAAGCTATTAGACTCACCAAAAAGGCAAAGATCATCGGCATCGGGACCAACTTAGGTTGTTACGGTGGTGTAATTCCCTCAGTGAAGAACATGAGTACGCTCGTTGAAATCAAAGATTTAGTTGAGAAAAAAGTTTCCTATCAGTTGACAGTTGTTTCTGGTGGTAACACATCTGCACTCAGATTGCTCGAAGACAACTCTTTGCCTTTCGGTGTGAACCAATACAGAATAGGTGAGGCAATTTTCTTGGGGAGTGATGTCACAAATAACAGAGTTATCGATTGGTTGAGACAAGATACCGTACTTTTAGAGGCTCAAGTCATAGAGGTGAAGACAAAACCTTCAGTTCCAGAAGGTGAGATCGGTCAAGATGCCTTTGGCAGAAAACCAACCTTCAAGAACAAAGGCTTGCGCAGACGGGCAATATTAGCCCTCGGAGAACAAGATGTTGCTTCGACAGGTTTGAAACCACTTGAATCTGGTATTGAGGTGATACACGCTTCAAGTGACCACACTATAGTTGACATCACCGATGCAAATAGAGAGATCGCCATCGGTGATACCATCACCTTTTCTTTGAGTTACGGTGCTCTGCTCAGGGCGATGACATGCCCGCATGTGCAAAAACTCTATCAACAGGGGGAGTGAACATGGCTTTTCTGGGCGAAAGGTATCTACTCACAAATGAAAGCGCTGTGGAATTGTACGAAGCGGTGAAAGATCTTCCAATAGTCGATGCCCACAATCATGGAGATGTAAAGGAGATCGTTGAAAACAAGGGTTGGAATGATATATGGGAGGTGGAAGCAGCCACCGACCATTATGTGTGGGAATTGATGAGGCGTAGGGGTGTATCAGAGGAGAAGATAACTGGCACTGCTTCAAATTGCGAAAAATGGCTTGCTTTGTCTGAAGTTTTCCCCAAATTCATCGGCAATCCAACCTACGAATGGATTCATCTTGATCTGAAAAGGCGTTTTGGTATAGAAGAAGTTATTTCAAAAGAAACAGCCGATTTGATCTGGCAGAAGACCAAGGATATTCTGAAAGAACCAAGAATGAAACCGCAAGCACTCTTGAAAGAAATGGGTGTACAGGTGATGTGCACTACAGATGATCCAACCTCTGATTTGCGCTATCACAAGATGGCATCTGAATCAATCGAGGGTATAAGAATACTTCCAACCTGGCGTCCAGACAGAGCTTGCAGAATAGACAGAAGCGATTGGAAAAAGTTTCTTGTCGATCTTTCTCAGGCTACAAATATCGACGCTAATACTTTCAAAGGTTTCCTCGATGCGCTGAAAAGGACTCACGATTATTTCGATGAACTTGGTTGTGTCTGCAGTGATCATGCATTGCTATATCCTGTAGCGAGATACGTGAAAGAGGATCGCGCACAAGAGATATTCAACAGGGCACTTAAGCAAGAGATCACAAAAGAAGAGTTTCTCGATTTCCAATCTTATATGCTTTACTTTTTTGCACAACTTGATTTTGAGAAGAACTGGAAGATGCAACTACACATAGGAGCACTGAGAGATTACAGAGACAAGCTCTTCGAAAGACTTGGACCAGATAGCGGTGGAGATATCAGTGCTGGGTATGTGGATGTTGCAACTGGTATGAGAGAGTTTTTCAATGCCTTTGATGGAAAGACCAGCTTTGTACTCTATTGTTTGGACATGAGTTATCTTTCAGTCATGGCAACGATCGCGAGGGCTTTTGAGAATGTTTTTCTGGGAGCGCCGTGGTGGTTCAACGACAGTCCTTTTGGAATGCAGCTACAGTTGCAATACATAGCATCAGTGGATTTGCTCAGCAACTTTGTTGGGATGGTTACAGATTCAAGAAAGCTCATGTCTTATGGCTCAAGAACAGAGATGTTCAGACGCATTCTTTGCAATGTAGTTGGAGAGATGGTTGAAAGAGGACAAGTGCCACTGAAAGAAGCACTTGAATTGTGTGTTGAGCTTTCCTACACAAGGCCAAAGGAGTTTTTCTTTGGTTGATCTTTTCAAAAGAGGTGAACGGTGGTGGAATACACCGAGGCAGACAAAAAGAAGATCGAGAAAAAGTTGAAAGAAGGTTATGAGCTGGTAGAAATTGTCGAGAAAAACAAAGACAGGTATGCGATCTTTCAAAAGAACGAACAATATGTGGCGGTGAAGCTTTCTAAGAAAAAGGTATGATATGGTTTCCACTGGTTATTGGCTATCTGCTCGGTAGCTTCTTACCCGCTTATTTTCTAACGAAATGGATCATAGGTGTGGACATACGCATCATACCGGTACCACAAATATATACAGATAAGCACGCTTCACGCCCGCTTTATTGACTGGCACTTACGATGTACTCAAGGGTATTCTTGCAGTGTCTATGTCAAGTTCTTTTGGCTATCATGAGACGATTTCTCATCTGAGCGGTCTTTGTGCGGTTGCAGGCCATGTTTTTCCCTTTTATCTTGGTTTTCGCGGAGGAAATGGAGCCGCAACGAGCGTTGGACTGTTGTTGTTCATGCTGTGGAAGATTGCCACAATGGTTCAATTGAGTACACTCCTTTCAGACTTTCTCATATTGCTTTCGATAGTATTGGTTTTCTATTTTTGTACAAAGAAAGGCGATATAATTGGACTTTTCGTTTTACCAGCTTTGGCACTCTTGATAGCCATCAGAATCAATTTTTCGCAAAGTTGGTTCACAGACACGTTGATAGGTATACTTTCATAAATCTCAAGAATATTTCTCAGGAAAAACTATTCACACTTAGAGAAGATACTCGCCCTTGGAGAGTCTACATTAGGCCTTTTTCGATGATACTGCTTTCCCTAAGTCTAATCACCACACGCAGAGGCTTTCTGACTTTAACGGGGACTGTTTTGTTGATTTTTCTCACAGTAGATGTCGCGCGCTTGTTGGCTAATCGTCACTTTCCTAAGAGTTTACACACCCGGCTTTATAGAGAAAGTGAAAAAGGAAAGATCTCTTCCATGTCGTTCTTTCTACTGGGAATCTTCATCTCTTTAAGGTTGTTCAACAAAACAGTTAAAGGATCACTCACAGATTTTGTAATCTGTTGTATGCTGCATATCTATTTGGCACGCTCAGAATCGTTGACTTTCACACTGGCTTGATTGGTGCCGTTGCCGCCACAGTCAGCGAACTTTTGCCAATAGACGTCAACGACAATCTCTCGGTTCCACTTCTTTCTGCCTTGGTGATGAGTTTATCAAGATTGCTGTGAACCTTGGTATTCCGATGGCATGCACAAAATCTTTCCTATTTTCAAATCAAGCATTCTTGAGGAATTTGCCGGCTTTATCACCATTGCAGTGTCTAAGCCTTTACTCGATCCACCACACGCAACAACCCATTCATCGCAGCGAACCAAGCCTGCATCAGCAGCCATGAGGGTTATTTCAACGCAGACCTTAACACCCTGGCTGAACAATCTCAGTGTGTTGGCTATGATCTCTGCTGTGTGTATGCCGTTGTACTCTCTGCGAAAAGCCCTTTCTACTCCCGATAAAACATGTGTAGCGCTGTGAACGAAATGTCCCCTTGCAAGAAGTTGTTCTCTCACCTGCTGGGAAAACTCATCTTGGTTTGGTTCTTTGAACCCAACATGGTGTGTTACAACGATCAATTTAACGTTATCTGGAACCATTTCAAGAGCTGCTTTCGCACTTTCTCCCCTTGTTGATGATATGATCATCTTTTTCAATCCAGCAGCCTTGAGTTCCGCAAATGCTATTTTCAGAGTTTCAGCTGTATTTGCCTCACCCTTCTGTGGGAAGAGTACCATTCTACTCACCTCACATAAATTCTACACGATGGTTTGGAGATTTTGTAATGTCTTTGTGGATGATACAAGTAAATACAGATAATTATATGTAGTTAGGATTGAAAATAACCAATAGACATCTATAAAGTAAAAAAGGATTTCTATTATCTATAATTATTTTATAGCGTTGTTCGTATTATAGTATGCCAATTAGAAGCAGAAAAAGAAGCCTTAAAATATTTGAAAAATGAAAAGTTCAGTTCTAACGAAGTAATAAAAGTATGGAGAGAGGCATTTCAAAAATTTAAAACAAAAAAGGGCGCAAGGGCATCTATCGAGGCATTACTAAAGAGAGTGAATAATGGGAACCATTTAGGGACAATTAATCCATTAGTTGATATTTATAACTGTATTTCATTAAGATATGCATTGCCCTGTGGAGGGGAGGATATTGATAAATTTGTTGGAGATATACGGCTGACTAAAGCAGTTGGAAATGAAAATTTTGTTACATTAGGGACAGAAAAAAGTGAACCACCCTATGAAGGTGAAATAGTATATTATATAAAGATAATGAAGGAGCAATTTGCAGGTGCTGGAATTGGCGTGAATCTGTAAGAACTATGCTTACTGAAAATACAAAGAATGCTTTTTTATGCATTGAATTAGTTGACGAAAAAAGAACAGAAGATTTTGAAAATGCTTTAAAAGATTTAGCAAAAACAGTACAGGATAATTTAGGTGGGATATGTAAGATTTCGATTCTTGATATTAAAAATAGAGAAATAATAATATAGTTTGAGGAGGAGAATGTGATGGGTATTTTCAGTTATAAAGATATTTATATTGAAGATGGAAAAAGGGTTTTAGAAGTGAACATACTCCCAGAAAAGTATTGTAACTTTGATTGCATATTCTGCCCTATTGGAAGATCCTATAATAAGGTAGATACACCTCAGTCCTTTGATGATATGGATAGTTCAATAAACGAATTAGAAACTATAATAGAAAATAATATTATAGATTTAGTTTTTATTAACTCAAAAGGAGAAGCTTTGGTAAATAACAAAATTGATAGTATTATTGATAAAATAAAAAGCAAAGGAGCAAAAGTAAGGTTATTTTCTAATGGTTATTTATTAGGCAGAGATGAATATATAAAAATTGCTAATAAATGTGATGAGGTTGTTGGAGAAATAAAAGTAATAACAGAAGAAGATTTTCAAAAAATCCAAAGGCCCATTGAAGGATATACACTAAAAGAATATATTTCAAACATGGTTTTTTTTAATAAACAATATAAAGGAAAATTTATATTAGAAATTACTATTCTTAAAGGGTATAACGATGATGCAGATTCAATTAACAAGATGAAAAATATTATTAAGGAAATATCTCCCGACAAGATAATTATTGCACGAATGGAGGATGAAAGATTTAAGAAAAAATTTGGTATTACTGATGAAAGATTTATTGAAATTTCAAATGCATTGCTTAATATTAAGTAATGCTTGTATAAAAATAATAATCTTTATAAAAAGGAATGAAATCGAGCCTATCCCTAATTTTGTGTAAACGGTAATTGTCATAGCGATACCCGATCGCCATAAAAGATGCTGAATTGATGCATTGCCATACCCCCAGTCTCGGATAGGCATGGTCCATTTTTTAGAGATATGTTGTAATCCCATAAATACCAGCTTTAGCGCTGCATCGGTCGTGGGAAAGCTCAACCTGTTTTTAGTGATTCTTCGGATTGAGTAATTTAACGATTCAATCGCATTCGTGGTGTAGATCACTTTGCGTATTGGTTCCGGGTATTTAAAAAAGGACACTACTTCTGCCCAACGCAGCTTCCATGATCGAGAAATCATGGGGTACTTAGCATCCCACCGCTGGGCAAATTGAGTGAGTTCTTCTTCTGGTGCAGATTCACTTGCGGCAGTGTAAATTTTTTTAAGGTCCGCAGCTACTGCTTTCCGGTCTTTATAGGGCACGTATTTCAACGAGTTACGCACCATGTGGACCATACAGAGTTGGACTTCTGTTTTGGGGAATACCGTGGTAATCGCTTCAGTGAAGCCGCTTAAACCATTGATGGCTGCTATCAAAATATCCTGGACGCCCCCTGACTTGTCCCTAAAAAATTTAGTGCGGTTTTAATTGATTGATTATCAGGTTATATGTTTAAAAAAAGTAGTATTTTTACCGCACTAAGGCACTAATTTAAAAATGAGAATACGGGTTGTAAAAACGAATTCTAATGCGAAAGCTGTTCAAGTGGTTAGTTATCAAAATAATAAAAGAGTTATTCATAAGCACATTGGTTCTGCTCATACCGATGAAGCGTTAAAGGAGCTAATGATGCTGGCCAATGAGTGGATAAAGGATTACACAGGTCAACTTTCTATTTTTTCTGATTCAAATCCCAATAGTGTTTTACATACCAATCACAGCTCATTTATAGGCGTAAAATATCATTTGTTTTACAAGCAGATAAGGACCATCCAGAGACAAATTGGGTTGGACGGATTACCAGCGTTGCTGAATGATTTGGTAGCAATAAGGATATTCGAACCGGCTTCTAAACTCCGATCACTTGCTTTACTTGAACAATATTTAAATCGGAGTTTATACGGCTTGGTGGGAGAGTTATATCTTTGAGCTTTCTCACCGTGGTGCGAATCAGGGCTTGACGGCAGAAATAGACTGGAATTATACTTCACAAGGTCGGCGTTGCTGAAAGTTTTTGATTGGTTCAGTTGTTCGGGCTAGAAAATAGTTGTAGTTCGGGGGGAAAAAAACCGAATTTCGACGCAAAACCACAAAAACCCCGAAATGACAGTTCCTATCAGTTAATTAATATGTAATTATTAATGCTTTTAAAAAGTTTATAAATATTAAGGAGGATTCAAATGAAAAAGTTTGTTATTGAAGATGATTTTTGGAGCCTGTTTCCTAATGCTAAAATAGGAGTTGTAATCTGTCATGATATCGATAATTCTATAAAAGATGAAGAAAAATATAAAGAAATGCTTAAGGAATTCCATTTTCTTTCTCGAACTTGATGACTGTCAGGCAGATCTTCTGTCTGAATGCGGGTATGATGGCTCTAAGTAGAGCCCAACATACTGTAAAGCTTTGCGGAGTGCCGTGTTGATGTCATAACGCTCTTGACTGAGAAAGAAATCAATGGCAATAAGACGGGTGTTATACTGTTGTGCATCTGGTAGTAAGTGAAGTTGTTCGCCAAGCGATTGGTGTAGGACATGACACGCAAGTGGTTGTCTTTGATTCTTTCTCACAACACAACTCGCACCGAAGAGTCTGCAGACCAGCGGACGATGCCGGTGAATTGAACAACCACCTTCCGGCTTGACAGCTACATTTGGCTCGAACAAAACACATCGATCTTCTTCATCCACTTTTTCAAGCTTTTCAAGAAGCTCCAAGTATTTGTATTGATAGCTGATGATCTGAATCGCCAGAGGTAAAAACTCAAGGATGGTTGCCTCGATGTTCTTAGCAGGTGTATCGCAGCAGTTTCTACACCCGCTTGGACACAAGCTGAGGGCTGATTGATCTTTCTCAAGATCGCTGTAAAGTTTCACAACTTGTTCTGCCAAAGATAGTATTCTCTGCGCGCTTGAGTTCATAATTCTACAAATACTGTATGTCTGTTAAAAGAGCTTTTTGAACTGGTGAACTGTGAAGAAAATCTCATTAAAAAAGAGTTTTCCGCAGTCTTTGCATCTATATCAGATCAAATAGACCTTAATGGGGATGATTAAATGAGTAAATCAGATCGAGGGTTACAACACACAGATGGGCTAAGTTCGTAAACCGTCTTTTATGGTTGCTGATCGGAGCACTTCTATTTGCGCGCACAAGCCTTCATTTTCTGAAAAGAAGCGGCTCATCACAATTGTTCGTGAGTCACCCTTACAGTGGGTGCAATATAATGTAGATTATATTGCACTAAGGGTAGAAAAAGCCGTCGATGCTTTCAGTAAGCTGATGTAATATCTGTTCATCTATGGTTACACCGTATGGCAGAAGAAGAGTCACGAAAGAGTGCCGGGCAGATTACCAAGAATTGTTTGAAAGATCCAGCAAAGATACCTGCTGCTGGTAAATCCCAGCAAGGTTTGACAGAACAAATCTGCACAAAGCAGTTGAGATCGTCGATGAACGGACAATATAGGTTAAATTTGAGGTTTTTGGGTGGCAAAGTGATCGACGCAGTCAACTAAAAACCGAGTATTCATCAATCTCTACCTGATCAAATCCGAACTGATTGTCACCGACACAAACACAGATCATCGTTTCAAAAGAAAGTTCATCCACCATGAAGAAGTAGCAACGAATCTTCAGGAAAGAACGGTCAGTGGATTAGCCGCTGTGAGCCAAAATCTGTCAAACGGTGGGAAGAATTTTATCTACAAAAACTAAGCGAGTTCTTAAAGGGAAGAAAAACAACAACTCTGGTGCACTCCGAACTCAACTGTATGTGCCCAAAAAGTGCGTAAACTACATCAAAGATTTTGTCATCAACAAAACCTTTGAGGGACATCAACGAGAAATTGAGACAGTCCGCGGAATATGGTACACTTTCAGTCCAATCAGCCCCAGATCAATCGGACAGGAAATATAACTTTGACTACTGTATAAAAATCTCAAGCGAATACGCTGGTCTTCTGATGAAACTCTTAAAGAAAGACGCTCAAAGAATTTTCTTAATCTTCTCAAGCGGTGAAAAACGCGAAAAAAAGGCGCACAATCCTCAGTTCTTCGAAGAGATCAAAAAAGAAATAGAAAAGCTCAGGTCTAAAGCTCAGTGAGAGACATCAAAAGTTGAACGATGAGACTATTTCAACGATCCTCTCAGCAGAGTTGCCATTCCCATACAAATCACAAGGATATTTAACATCTTTGTCTTCCAAAAGCAGGTCTAACAGATGCTCAGCGTCTGAAAGTTTGTTCCACCCCTCTTTAACGAGCTCTATCCAACCTGTGTCTGGCATTAAAACGATCGCTCGCTTGCCTGCAAAGTAAGCTTCCTTCTGCAACCCACCGCTGTCCGTTATGACTTTCCAGCATCTTTTCACAAGCCCCATTAAGTTCAGATAGTCAACAGGTTCTATCACCGTAACATTTTCCAGATAGCTCTGCAAGCCGAAGTCCCTCACTCTGCTCTTGGTTCTTGGATGAATTGGGAAGATTATTTGAAACCTCTTTGAAACCTCTGCCAAAGAAGAGAGAATTTTCTCAAGAACTTCTCGCTGATCAACATTGAAATCTCTGTGCAGAGTCAAAATTATGTACTGACTTTCTTTGAGCCCCAAGCTTTCGAAAACTTCATAACTGAAGGTATTCTCCATCTTTTTGTAGAGATCGTACATGACATCACCGACAAAATAGACACCCTCTGTTATGCCTTCTTTTCTCAGATTCTCGACCGCCAGTCTGCTTGGGCAGAATAATAAATTTGAAACATGGTCTGTCAAAACTCTGTTTATCTCTTCGGGCATGTCCTTTGGATGCTGTCTGATGCCTGCTTCAACGTGTGCTACAGGTATCTTGAGCTTTGCGCCAACGATCGCCCCTGCCATGGTGGTGTTCGTGTCTCCATAGACAAGTATCAGCTCTGGTTTTTCCTTCTCAACGACCTTCTCGAACTCAATCATGATCTTTCCAGTCATTTCTCCATGTTTGCCTGAGCCAACGTTGAGGTTGTAATCAGGTTTTCTGATCTTTAGAACCTCAAAGAAGACGTCCGACATGTTGTAGTCGTAGTGTTGACCAGAGTGAACTAAGATCTCTTCCACACCGTGCCGAGCGAACTGTTCATGCAACACTGCTTCTTTTATGATCTGCGGTCTTGCTCCAACTAATGAAAGAACTCTCAAAAAGTCACCCTCCCGTGCTTAAATATACCACAGAGCTCTTTAAGAAGAGGTTTTTACCCTCCATCAAAACGCCTCAACGTTCTCGATCTCAGATCCCATAGTTGAAAGAACGCTTTCGAAGTTGATTAATCGCACGCCCTCTGCGGGTGAATGAACATAGCTTCAACATCATCTTGGTTCTGTGGTAGTATATTACTGAACCCACCTTCAGTTACTGAACCCATGTTCAGTTGAGAACCCAAAAGGAGGAATCTCAATGTTCTTTTCTTTGGAACCCAAAATGAGGAGAGAAGACCTTTACGACAGAGAAAATGAACTGAACGAACTGGAAAAAGCCGTTGAAAACGGAAGGATCGTCTTGCTCACAGGTGTGAGGAGGATCGGGAAGACCTCCATTCTGAAGGTATTTCTAAACGAGAAAAAGCAAAGCGGTGTGGAACACGTATTCATAGACTGTCGAGCCTTCATCAGGCGGGGAAATTTGCTCGACAAGAGAGCACTCAACAGCCACATAGTCGCTGAGATTCAAAAAATTCTTGAAAAGAGCATCTTGAAGAGAGCTGCAAAATCGATTTCGAACATCAAAACCCCTTGGTTGGAGGTTGATTTGAAGGGAAAGGAAAGCCTTCAAAGTTCTCTTGCCCGCGTTCTGGACGAGGTCAACTCGAGGTTGGAAAGATCGAAGCGTAAGTTGATCGTGGCGATGGACGAGGTGCAGAACATGAGATTGGACGGCAGCGGTGGTTTGGAATTTTTGAACATCCTCGCGTACGCGTACGATCATCTCTCGAACATAGAGTTCATTCTGACTGGCTCTGAGGTTGGTGTGCTACACGACTTTCTGAGGTTAGACGATGCCGAATCCCCGCTCTTTGGAAGGTACTTGAATGAGATTCAAGTGGAGAGATTCTCGCAAGCAGCTTCCATCGATTTTCTGGTCAAAGGTTTCGAGCAGCTGAAGTTGGAAAGTAATATTCAAAAGATAGAAGAAGCCGTGGATGCTTTGGACGGTTTGGTGGGATATCTGGTCATGTACGGCTACACCGTGTGGCAGAAGAAGAGTTACGACGAAGCGCTTTCAGAAACACTTCAGAGCGCCGTGCAGATCATCAAGAAAGAACTACAGGAACTGTTTGAAAGATCCGAAAACTACAAAATTGTACTGGAAGCGATCGCTCACAGGATGAACACGTTTTCGAAGATAAAAGAATACTCCATGATGAAGTCCACACCCATGAACGACAGAACTCTCACAAACGTGCTGAAGTCTTTGGTGAAGTACTCCTACCTCGAAGAACGCTTCGAAAGTGGCTCAAAGTATTATGCGATCCCAGATCCAATAGTTGAGAGAGCGATTCTGAAAATCGATTGATCGCAACGTTTGACAAGCTCGAAACTGATCTCGCGATAGTTTGTGCTTGCAACTCTCAGCGAATTAGTTTCAAACTGTGCAAGAGTGCCGTTGAGTGAATTGGACGCGAGATACTTGAGTGAATACAGACTCAAAAAACGGCTTCAAGTGATGGTAGCTGAACTGCCAGAAGTCAACAGAGGTCATAGTAAACGAAAGGTGAAGGGTTGAACGTTAGGGTCTTGCATTTTGAAAACTTCGAGAGACGCAAGGCAGGAAACCGAAGTGAGTGTATAGTGTATGATTTTTTTGGAGGGGTTAGAGTGGCTAACGAAAAGATAACTCTAAGGCAACTTGAAACACATCTTTTTAAAGCAGCCGATATACTCAGAGGCAAGATGGACGCTTCTGAGTACAAGGAATACATTTTTGGTATGCTCTTCTTAAAATACGCTTCCGATGTTTTCGAGGAGAAAAGGCAGGAGCTAAAGAGAAACTTCGAGAAGATGGGATATACGGGCGACCAGTTGCAAGAATTGATAGAGGATCCAAACCTTTATGGCGATACCTTTTTTGTTCCCGAAAGAGCGAGATGGGAAAACATTTTGAAGTTGAAGGAAGACGTTGGAAATCAGTTGAATAAAGCCTTGAGTGCCTTAGAAGAGGCAAATCCGGGGCTCGAAGGTGTCTTGAAGCACATAGACTTCAACGCAGTAAAGGGAAAAACCAGGCTGAAAGACCAGCAACTCGTAGACCTTATTAACCACTTCAACAAGTATACACTCACTCCTTCACACTTTGAATTTCCCGACCTACTCGGCGCTGCTTACGAGTATCTGCTAAAGGAGTTTGCCGATTCGGCTGGCAAAAAGGGAGGAGAATTTTACACACCTGCACATGTCAAAAAACTGATGGTAAGGTTAGTCAAACCCCGCGAGGGTATGTCAATTTACGACCCTACTGTTGGGTCTGGTGGTTTCTTGATTGAGGCGTATCACTATGTTGAGGAACAAGGGCAAAACCCGAGAAACCTAGCGCTCTATGGTCAGGAACTCAATGGACTGACGTGGTCTATATGCAAAATGAATATGATTTTGCACGGCATTAGCGATGCGCATATAGAAAATGAAGATGTGCTGACAAACCCTATGTTTGTGGAGAATGGATACATAAAAAGGTTTGACAGGATATTAGCTAACCCACCTTTTTCCGAGAACTATACCCGCTCAAACATGCTATTCCCAGAGAGGTTTAAATATGGCTTCACTCCAGAAAACGGCAAAAAAGCAGACCTTATGTTCCTTCAACACATGATTGCCAGTCTGAAAGATGACGGCATAATGGCAACAGTTATGCCTCACGGAGTTTTGTTCAGGGGTGGCCAGGAAAAGGTTATAAGGGAAGGAATCGTGAGGGACGATCTAATTGAGGCAATAATAGGACTACCACCGAAACTCTTCTACAACACCGGAATACCAGCTTGTGTTATTGTGATCAACAAAAAGAAGCCAGAGCATTTGAAGAACAAGATATTGTTCATCAACGCAGATAGGGAATACGGAGAGGGCAGAAACCAGAACTTCCTGAGGCCAGAGGACATAGAGAAAATAGTCACAGTGTTCGAACAGAAAAAGGAAATACCCAAATACTCTCGATTGGTCAATATAAAAGAGATAGAAGAAAACGATTTTAATCTAAATATCCGACGTTATGTAGATAACTCCCCTGATCCTGAAATTGAAGATGTACGAGCGCATTTATTTGGTGGTGTGCCCAAAAGAGAAGTATTAACCTACGCAGAACAACTCGCAAGATTTAAGTTGAACTACGGAATCCTACTATCAGAAAAAGGTGAAGACTATTTAGAATTCAATGAAGCCATAAGTGATAAGAATCAGATCAGAGAATTGATTGAGAATTCCGAAGAAGTGAATGTCACGATAACAAAACACAGAGAAAAGCTTCAAGAATGGTGGCAGCTTGTAAGAACTGAAATTGAACAGTTCTATGGAAAGAACAGTCTTTGGAAGTTCAGAAATGAAGCATTGGAAAAGTTGAAAGAGAATCTCTTACCAATTGGAACACTTGATGAATTCAAAGTTGCAGGCGTATTTGCAAACTGGTGGGAAGAGCTTATTTACGACTTTAAAAGCATAGCCTCAGCCGGTTGGAATAAGAGTTTGGTTGAAAGAGAGAAGATTAAGGAAAAATACTTTAAGGAAGAACTTAAAGAACTCGAGGATCTTGAAAGCAAGCTCGCGGAAATCGAGGCAGACTTAAATGAGCTTTTGGAACAAGTTGAAGACTGGGATGAAGAAAATGATGAAGAGCAGGAAGAGAAAAAGGAGGAAGAAAGTAAAAAAAGCATAAAGAAAACCAAGGATTTTCTACAAAACTTAATTGCAGAATTGAATCTCAGGAATAGCGAAGTTGCAAGAAAAGAAGCAAGAAAGCTGGAAGAACTGTTAGAAAGCATCAAGCAGGGAGAAAAGGAATCTAGAAAGGTAAAACGTAAAATAAGTGCAAAAGAGAAAGCAATCGAAAATAAAATTGAGGAAAAGATGGAAGTTCTTACCGATGAAGAAGTAAAACAAATATTACTGGAAAAGTTCTATGACGTGATTAGTAATCAACTCGAAAGGTACTTAAACGCGGAGAAGAAGGAACTTATTAAGTTCTTTGAAAAGCTTTGGGATAAGTACCATGTTTCACTCAACCAGCTTTTGATGGAACGTGAGGAGCAAGTTGGTAAATTGAACACGTTCTTGAAGCAACTGGGTTATATGGAGGAGTTTGTGAAATGAAAGCCAACTCTAACGAGAAGTTCAAGAATTCACCAGTTGGAAGGATTCCGGAGGAGTGGGAGATTAAAACATTGGGAGAAGTATGCCAGATAACTATGGGACAATCCCCTCCAAGTGAATCATACAATATGGAAGAAATAGGAATACCTTTCTTACAGGGTAAGCAAGAATTTGGAACTAGGTATCCTGTGGCTGCTAAATACACGAGCGAACCTTTAAAGATAGGTGTTGAGGGTTCTATACTCCTTTCCGTTAGAGCACCTGTAGGCAATGTTAATATTGCTGACAGGACTTACTGCATCGGGAGAGGATTGGCTTCACTAAATGCCAAAAAGGAAATTGCATCACTCTTCCTGTATTATGTGCTGACCTTTCGTAAGTCAAATCTTGAAATACTCGGAGAGGGATCAACATTTCAAGCAATCAGTAAGTCGCATATCTCCAGCTTTAAAATAGCCCTTCCCCCTCTCCCAGAGCAACGCAAGATTGCTGAAATACTTGAAACAGTTGATAACGCAATTGAAAAAACCGATGCTATTATAGAAAAGTACAAGCGCATAAAAGAAGGGTTAATGAGGGATTTGCTCACAAAGGGTATTGATGAAAACGGGAGAATACGAGACGAGAGAACTCATAAATTCAAGGAGTCACCGGTTGGAAGGATTCCGGAGGAGTGGGAAGTTGTTGACATTTACTCACATGTCAACATAATCAACGGAGGAACTCCAAGCACAGCAAGACCCGAGTTTTGGAACGGAACCATACCTTGGCTATCTGTAGAAGATTTTAACATAGGAAAGAGATGGGTTTTTTCTAGCTCAAAATACATAACAGAACTGGCTTTAAAAAAAAGTACAACAAATTTGCTGAAAAGGGGAATGTTGATAATATCAGCACGCGGTACAGTAGGTGTGTTAGCACAGCTTGGAACTGATATGGCATTCAATCAGTCTTGCTATGGCCTTGATGCTAAGGATAAAGCGAAACTCTCAAATGACTTTCTGTACTATGCTTTAAAACTTTTCATTACCTCGTTTTTATCACTAGCATATGGAAATGTATTTAACACAATCACAAGAGAAACCTTTAAGAAGGTGTTGATTCCTCTTCCACCTCTCTATGAACAGCAACGCATAGCTTCCATTTTATCCCAAATAGACGAAGTGATAGAAAAAGAGCAAGCATACAAGGAAAAGCTTGAAAGAATCAAAAAAGGCTTAATGGAAGATCTTCTAACAGGCAAGGTGAGGGTAAAACACCTCGTTGAGAGGGAAGAAAATGAACGCTGATATTCGAGAAACCTTGAAAACGCATAAGAATTATTTGGTGAATAGGTTCGGGGTGATTGAAATAGCTCTCTTCGGCTCGCATGCAAGGGGAGAACAGAGAAGTGATAGCGATGTAGATGTCATTGTGGATTTCAAAGAGGGCTATAAAACTTTTGACAACTACATGGATTTAAAATTCTACCTCGAAGAGCTTCTCGGTAAAAGGGTTGACCTTGTGATCAAGTCAGCCATAAATCCACGCATAAAGCTGTTTATAATGGAGGAAGCTGTATATGTCTAAAAAGCGTAAAATTTCTCCTTGAAGAGGAGAGCTGAAAATGGTTTACAAACTCGACGAGGAGCATTATGTTGAAAATCCGTTCCTCGCTCACCTTCAAAGACTTGGATGGAAAATCTACAGGCAAAACAAAGATGATCCTGAGGATACGAAAGAGATAGTATCCTTCTCTTCTTCTTTGGAACCTGAATATGGTGAGAGTAAAAAATTCAGAGAAAGCTTTAGAGAGGTAATTCTCGAACAGGTTTTAAGAAAGTCTTTGAAGAGAATAAACCCATGGATGGATGATGACCAAATAGATGAAGTTGTTCGAAGAATCACAACACCACAGTGTAACTCCCTCTTGGAAATAAATAGAGAAATCCACGACCTGCTTTTGGAAAATACTTCGGTTTCAGAAAATAGGAAGACAGGGGAAAGAAGCCCAACGGTTAGATTTATTGACTTCAGAAATCCAGAAAACAACTCGTTCATTGCCATATCGCAGTTTAAGGTAAATATCC
The DNA here is from genome assembly GCF_051235805.1 of Pseudothermotoga sp. U03pept. Classification (NCBI taxonomy): domain Bacteria; kingdom Thermotogati; phylum Thermotogota; class Thermotogae; order Thermotogales; family Thermotogaceae; genus Pseudothermotoga; species Pseudothermotoga sp. U03pept. The sequence goes on from NZ_JBPNXV010000001.1 coordinate 771,245, forward strand.
CGGGGACTGAGAGACACATTGTTCCCGATATAGTTCTCTTTGTAAATGGTTTGCCTCTCGTCGTCGTTGAATGCAAATCTCCAGCCATTTCTGACCCAATCTCTGAAGCAATTACCCAACTTATGCGCTACAGCAACAGGCGCGGTGCGGCTGAGGGAAATGAAAGGCTGTTTTGGTACAACCTCTTTATGATAGCTACATGCAATCAAGTTGCGAAGTACGGCACAATAACTTCGGACTTTGAGCACTTTGTTGAGTGGAAAGATCCCTATCCTTTTTCACTCTCCGATGTGAATCCAGATGGGAATGTAACGAGTCAACAAGTTTTGGTCCATGGCATGCTTTCAAAACAAAACCTCCTCGACTTGCTTCACACGTTCACGATTTTTAAGGAAGATCCGAAGGGCAAAATGATAAAGGCTGTTGCGAGATACCAGCAGTTTAGAGCAGTAAAGAAGATGATCAAAAGGTTGAAAGAGGGTAAGACACCGGAAGAAAGAGGAGGAATTGTTTGGCATACACAAGGTTCTGGTAAATCTTTGACGATGATGTTTATGGTTCGAGAACTTTACCACAATCCTGAGTTTGGAAACTACAAAGTCGTGTTCGTCACGGATAGAAAGGACCTTGAAAAGCAGTTGAATGACACGTCAAGGAGCGTAGGATTCACAGTTAAGTTGGCAAGAAGCATTCAAGAGCTCAAGGAGCTTCTAAAAACCAACACTCCCGAACTTGTTATGGCTATGGTTCATAAGTTTCAGGAAAGGGAATTGGAAAGAGAGTTTCCCGTTCTCAATACTTCTCCTAACATCCTGATCATGATAGATGAGGCACACAGGACCCAATACAAGTTGCTGGGTGCAAATTTGAGGAAAGCCCTTCCAAACGCAACAAAAGTGGCATTCACGGGCACACCTATAGAAAAGACTGAGATAACGTTCGGTGATTATATCGACAAGTACAGCATAAAGCAGGCAGTTGAAGATGGAGTGACCGTTGAAATCGTGTACGAGGGAAGGGTACACAGCGCTGAGCTCTCGGATGAAGAGGCAGCAAATGCAAAGTTTGAGGACGTCTTTAAAGAGGCTGACGAAGATACCAAGAGAATGATAATGGGGAAGTTTACATGGAGGGCATACCTCGAAGCCGAGGAGGTTATTCGTGACAAAGCAAGAGATATGATAGAGCACTACGTAACTCACATATTCCCGAACGGATTCAAAGCCCAGGTTGTTGCTGTGTCGCGTCTTGCCGCAATAAGATACAAAAAGGCACTTGAAGAGGCTCTTAAAGAAAAGATTGCCGAGTTGGAAAAACGAGGTGATTCAAAGCTAGATTTAGAAACACTAAAAAGATTGGAAATTGCGGTGGTCATTTCGGCTGACCAAAACGATCCTCCTGATTATCATCCGTATACTGATCCAATTTACCATGAAAGGGTAATTAAGAGCTTTAAACTTCCGTTCGATAAAGCGGGCGAAAGTGGTATCAGTGGTAGCGTTGGTATTTTGGTTGTTCAAAATATGCTGATAACCGGTTTCGACGCACCTGTTGAACAAGTAATGTATCTTGACAATGTGATTAAGGGGCATAACTTGCTACAGGCCATTGCGAGGGTAAATAGAGTGTACAAGAACAAGTCTTGCGGCTTTGTTGTAGACTATGTAGGTGTTTTGAAGCATCTAAAAGAGGCACTCGCAATCTATGCAGATGAAGATATTGAGGAAATTTCAGAGGTTGTAAAGAACAAAGCTAGGAGCATCGACGAGCTAAAGTATGTTCACGATCGTATTGAAGAGTTTTTTAAAAAGCACGGTATCGAGAACTGGCGCGAAGATTACGAAGCCGCCATTGATATCCTTGTCGATGAGGGAATCAGAAACGAATTTATAGCCCTTGTAAGACGATTTAATCGAGCGATGGATGAGGTTCTTCCTGATCCGGTGGCGTTGAAGTACGTTACTGACTTGAAGATCCTCGCCTTCATAAAGGAGTCTGCTCGAAACAGGTACAGAGATGACAAGTTGAGCATGAAAGACGCAAGCAATAAAGTGAGGCAAATTGTGGAAGAATACTTGATTTCTCAGGGAGTAAATCCCAAAATACCACCTACCCCTCTCCTTGAAGACGAATTCCTTGAAAAGCTTCACAAAACATCGGGTAAGGCGAGAGTTCAAGAACTTCGTCATGCAATAACTGAGTACATTGAAGATCATTGGGAAGAAGACCCGGAACTGTATGAAAGGTTTTCAGACAGGCTTAAGCGTCTGCTCGAGGATTACAAAGAAAACTGGGAAGTTTTGGCCATTGAGCTGGAGAAGTTACGAGATGACATAAGAAAGGGAAGAGAGGCGGAACCCACATTTGGTCTGGATCCTAAGAAAGAAATGCCATTTTTTGGATTACTGAAAGACCAGATATTTGGAAAAAAACCCTTGAGCGAACTCTCTCGTAGTGAAATCGATTTTCTTGTTAGCACAACAAAGGATTTAGTGGAAATAATCAGCAGAGAGGTTGAGGTAGTTGACTTTTGGGAGAGCTCGCAAAAGCAGAAAAGGCTGAAATCGTTTATAATATCGCATCTGCTTGAAAAAACATCACCTGCGATGAACAAAAACGATGAAAGTTTTGTACTTAGAAGTAAGCCTGAAGTATATTATCATAGTGCTTACATTAAAAATGTGATCAGCAAGAGAAACGAAATAGCGCAAAGACTTTTGGAACTTGCCTATCATCATTTTAGGAAGTGGTAGCGTGGTAGACATCAGTATCGAGAAAATCGTGCGTTCGAATAGAAAAACCGTGGCTTTGCAAATAACGGAGAACGCCACGCTCGTGGTTAAAGCTCCAATAGATGTAGATGAAAAAGTGATATGGAACATCATCCAAAAGCACAGGGACTGGATTGAAAAACGAATGAGAGAAATAGAATCAAGAGATACACGAGCGCTGCCGAAAGAATTTGTGGACGGAGAGGGGTTTCTATACCTTGGCAGATATTATAAACTGCACATAGTTGAAAGCCAAGATACGCCACTCAAATTTGAAAATGGGTTTTATCTCTTGAGGAGTGCTTTGCCAGAAGCGAAAAAATTATTTATTGAGTGGTACAAGAAAGCTGCTTACGAGAAAATTACTGAGCGAGTAAGTTGGTGGGCTCAAAAGAGAGGTTTTAAATACAACAAGGTGAATATAACGAATGCCCAAAAACGATGGGCTTCTTGCTGCTCTAAGGGGATTTTGAACTTCTCTTGGCGTCTCATCATGGCCCCTCTCTCTGTCATTGATTACGTTGTTGTCCATGAACTTGTGCATCTCGAAGAAAAAAGGCACAACGAAGCATTTTGGACGAAAGTAAAAATGCTTATGACTGACTACATAAAGTATGAGAATTGGTTGAAAAAGAATGGGCATCTGCTAAACGTGTGATGTCTTAAGTCATTGCTTTTTGTGTTGCGTAAAAACACGTTTTCGAGGATAAAAGTATATTCCGCGATGAGGTCCACACCCATGAACGACAGGACCCTCACGAACATGCTGAAATCTTTGGTGAAGTACTCCTACCTCGAAGAACGTTTTGAAGACGGCTCAAAGTATTATGCGATCCCAGATCCAATAGTTGAGAGAGCGATTCTGAAAATTGATTGATCGCAGTGGTTGAAACAAATCAATAATGTCAGAAAGGTTTTAAACTCCAAGTCCAAAGATAGAACTGCGACATTACAAATCCTGGATAGACGAATTAATTTTGTGTCAATCATTAATCAGACAGAAGTTGATAAACTCTCAAAGTCCATCTTGATCCTGTTGCTCATTGATGATTCGTTCACCCCTTAGAAAAACCGTTGAATGTCATCGATTACATAGCAAGGACAGATCCGCAAGCTGGTACCTTTCCAATTTTTCACGGTGTTCAAGGGATAATTTCTAAGAGAACCTCATGTCGATCGTGCTTCACGAATGTTGCAAAGACAGATTCATGAAAGGCAAAGAGCACCAAAAAGGATGTTAAGATATGAGAAAGATTCTTGTGATATACTCAAAAAGTAAAAGCAATGGAACATCCTTTTAAGCTCCAAGGGGAGGTGTAAAAGATGAAGAGGCTGTTCTTATCGCTCCTGCTGATGCTTCTTCTAATCTCGGTGTTTGGGCAGTTCGTGCGCTTGAACACGATAAAGATTTACGCCGATGCTACCTTCGACGCACAAGGAAACATGAAACTTTCTCTCAAATGGGTCTTTCCGACGAACGCACTCTACATGCAGGTGAAGAGTGCTTTTCCAAATCCCTATGTACTGGTGAGAAATCTTACGACCTTCAGCAGCATATTTGAGCTGACGAACACGAAGGTCAACTATGAAGACTCAAAGAATTCGATATTGGTCGAAGCAGACGTTCTCGGTGCTGCGGCTTGCAGAAAAGGCAGATGGGAATTCAACCTTGGCAAAGGTGCAGAGATGATACACTCGACGAATGATATGGTTATCTTCGTGATCGTGAACACACAGTCAGCCGATGAAGTAGTCTTCATGACCATGAAGTTGACGCTTCCAAGCAACTGTTCTGAGCTGAAGTATGATCCTTCCTCTGGCATTTTCTCCTATGCCATGAAACGTAAGAACGTGTCTGGTACAGTGAGTGCAGACGTCAACGTGAAGGTGAAGCCTCGAATCATGTCCGCGCTTTACAAAGTCTACGGTATGCCAGATGTGGAAGACGGAGCTTACTGGGTGGCAAAGTTCATACTGACCAACAAGGGTAAAGGTGACATCGTCGATCTGAGGATTTCTTACAAATTGGGTGATTACACTTCTTGGTCTCCTGAAAGTGTCTACGATGTGGTTGCACCGAACGGTGCTGTGGTCGATCTGTACTATCCTATAATATCTTCCAACGTCACTCAGCTCAAGTCACAAACGCCCGTTGACCTCCAAATAAAGTACAGCTACAAAGACCGTTCAGGCAAGACATACTCTGACACGCTCACAAAACGCATTCAGATGATGGGTGTGAACCAGTTCGAGTTTTCAAATGTCCCAGAGGAAGAAAGAACAGGCGCATGGATCGACTACTTCTCGAACTCACCTCTTGTTGCCGCTTTTGTGACACATTTGGACGATGTTGTGAAAAGTTTTGCTGGTTTGGTGAGTCAGTACTCAGGTGGTGTTGCAGCGGCAGCCAACGACCAAGATGCTATTACTTTCTGCAAAGCTCTGTACGATTTGGCTGCTTACAACGGTATTTCTTACCAGACGCCTTCAGGTTTCTTGGTAGAGTACGCTTCCTTGGGACAGGATGTGAAGTATCCCAGAGACGTGCTCAGAGACAAGGCAGGTACGTGCTTGGATTTGGCGATCTTGTTTGCAGCGGTCTGCCAGGCAGTTAATCTAAAAAGCTTCATAGTCGTCATACCGGGACATGCGTTTCCGGTTATATTGCTTCCTTCAGGAGACATTCTTCCGATTGAGGCTACCGGGCTTGGAGGAGCCGCTGTGGGTAAGAGCGCTTCCTTTGAGCAAGCTGTACACAGCGCAGAAGAAACGCTCGGAAAGCTTCAACTCGGTAAATTCTTCATTGTGGACGTTTCCGAGATGCAGAAAAACGGTGTCTTGCCACCGGAGCTGCCGCAACTTCCTTCAACTGTGATCAAGGATTGGGGCTATTCACTGCCGAAGGCAACAGGAGGAACAGGTACCACAACAGGAGGAACAGGTACCACAACAGGAGGAACAGGTACCGCGACTGGGGGAACAGGTACCACATCTGGCGGTTCGGCTGGTTCTGGAGGTCGAACGACTACAACAACTGTGAATTTGACAGGTACCTTCACAGGAAATTACAGGAACAATGCTACGGGCCAACAGGGAGAGCTTGAATTCAACATAAATCAGTCTGGCAACAATCTGAGTGGAACGGTGTGGGCGGATGAAGACTTTGGAGAGTTCACAGGGTCATTGTCGGGAAACACTGTGAAAATCACAGCCAAGATCGAGTCTTACATGTACGAAACGACCTATGTTGTCATCTTCAACGGTACAGTACAAGGTAACGTGATACAGGGTACCTACACGATACAGGGCAGCAATGTCGCTGGCACCTTCCAAGTTAAGAGGACGCAGTGATCCAAGGCTTTTTGACAAATTCACTGCAAAAGGTCTCCAACTTCCGATAGGTGGAGATGAATTGCGGTTGAGACTCTCATGAACAGAAGGTACTTGAAGGTAATTTTGCACTCATGTTCGAGTTGTTGGGTAAATATGAGCTTCTGAAGTATGGTCAGAGATCTGCAGAAGCTTGATAATCTTTCGACAGCGATATTTTCAAGATCGATTGTGGTCGTGTTCTTTGTTCTCATAGTTGCTTGGGTGCATTTAACTTAATTGACGAAAAGAGAAACCCACTTGAAGATAGGAGCAACGAAGACGATCTTGTTTATATGAACGAAACTGATAGACGCCTCAACGTTGAAGTGGACAGTTCTGCGATAGATCGATGGATTTCTGGAAGAAAGAAGTAATCTACTATTTGATACAAGGTGGTGCGATCTCAGTGCATCTTTCTTGATACATGGTGGGAAGATCACAGCAATCTTAGAAAGGTTATCATGCCGGCAAAGAGACTTCAAATGAAAAGATTCTACTCAGTCAAGACTCATCACGAGTTTTCTGTGGCAATTGGCAGAGTTAAAGAGCTGCCAGTTATACTATTGAGCAATACCATACCCAAAACAAAATCATTAAGAAGGCTTTGAGATACGACCTTCTGTCGATGATCTCAATTGCGCACAAAGCTGTCATGAGTCAGTCTAAGAAGAGAATTTGTTTGCAACTCAGTTTCTTTATCTGGTATCGAATTCCAACACTCTGCAAGATGAATCTGTAATTGTTGGTCAGGAGAGCCAGAACAGAAATGTTTATTTCCATACAGTTAATCTGTAAACACAGTTTATACAAAGTTCAATGACATTTTTCTAAACAATCGTTGAAGTCCTTGGTAAAATCGTTTGGGGGTGATACCGTGTTCCTCAAGATAGAGAATGTCAATCATTTTATAAGTGAACCGCCTGCGAATGGCATGAAGTATTTGGGCTTTGAAAGACTTGTTCTTCCTTCAGGATCTTCTCACACAGCAAGCAGCAAAGATTTTGAGATCTTTCTCGTTGTGCTGGGTGGGAAGTGTACGGTGAAGGCAAGGAACAAAATCTTTGAAAAGATCGGGGAGCGAAGAAATGTCTTTTCGGGCAAACCGTATGCAGTCTATCTGCCCCCAAGAACTGAGTTTTCGATCGAAGCACTTGATTTTGGCTGTGAAGTTGCTCTCACGAAAGCTTTCATCGGTGAATCTGTTGACATTGAACCTTACCTGATAGCCCCGTCTCAAGTCAACAGCGGCAAGTGGGGCATTTCGAACTATTCGAGAACATTCCACCAAATAGCTGTGGATGAAAAGCATCCTGCAGTGAAGTTGATGGTAGGTGAGACCTTCACACCTTCTGGCAACTGGTCTACTTACCCACCCCACAGGCACGAGCACCACAACCCACCTGAGGAGGTCTTTCTTGAGGAGATCTACTACTACAGAGTCGATCACCCCAAGGGCTGGGGATTGGCTCGACACTACAGCGATGACAAATCCATAGATTTTGCTGGTGTCATAAGAGATGATACCCTGCACCTCATCTCGAAAGGTTACCACACAGCAGTTGCAGCACCTGGATTCATGGTTTATTATCTTTGGTTCTTGGCTGGCGAAGAGAGGGTTCAGATGCCTTATGTTGATCCAGAGATGAGATTTGTGGACCAAGCGACAAAGATGATCAAGAACATCGAAGACAACCTCTCTCTGTGAGGTGGTAAGGGTGGGTGTAATGGAGAGTTTCTCTTTGGCAGGCAAGGTTGCGATCGTGACCGGTGCTTCAAAGGGCTTGGGACAAGCCATGGCAATCGGTTTGGCTGAAGCTGGCGCAGATGTCGTTGGGGTGAGCAGAACGATCGAGCAACAAGAACAGACCAAGAGGAGTGTTGAAGCTTTAGGCAGAAGATATTTGGGAATCGAAGTTGACCTGCGTGAATTAAATAAAATTGGAACGATCGTTGATGTTACGATAGAGCAATTCGGCACGGTGGATATACTGATAAACAACGCAGGCATAATAAAGAGAGCACCAGTCAGCGAGTACAGTGAAGAAGATTGGGATGAAGTGTTGGATGTGAACTTGAAATCAGTCTTTCTGCTCTCTCAAAGGTTTGCAAGATATTTGATAGAAAAACAAAAGAAGGGCAAGATCATTAACATCGCTTCGATGCTTTCTTTCCAAGGAGGTATTTATACCACAGCATACACAGTTTCGAAACATGGTATACTCGGTTTAACAAGAGTGCTTGCGAACGAACTTGCAAAGTATGGCATCAACGTGAATGCGATCGCTCCTGGTTACATGGTCACCGACAACACCGAGGCACTCAGAAAGGACGAAAAAAGATACAACGAGATACTCTCAAGAATTCCCATGGGCAGGTGGGGGATGCCCGAAGATCTCAAAGGTGCAGTGGTTTTTTTGGCAAGCGAGGCATCTAATTATGTGACCGGTTCTGTGATCGTTGTGGATGGGGGTTGGTTGAGCAGATGAGAACTTTCTCAAATGCAGATCAAGTAGCTGCAAGGAAGATCAAAGAAGGTATTGAAATGAAAGTTTTGGTCTGGTCTGGAAAACTGATGATGACGCAGGTGAGTTTCAAAAAAGGTGCTGTTGGAGATCTTCACAGCCATCCTCACGAACAAATCAGCTACGTGGTAGAAGGAGAATTAACTTACACCGTTGGAGAAGAGAAGTATCACATGAAGGCAGGTTCGGTGGTTTACGTGCCGAGCAATGTGAAACACCAAGTTGAGGCGCTTGCCGATGCGGTTCTGCTGGATGTTTTTACTCCCATAAGAGAGGATTATCTGCCACATCCTACGTGAGGAGGTGTTCGTATGAGAAGGTTCTTGGTTTTGCTTGTCGTGTCAATGGTTTTGGTCAGCTTCGCTGCTCCGATTGTAATCAAATCGTCAGATGTGCACCCACATGGTTATCCAACTGTAGAAGGCGTCAAAATGATGGGTAGGATCATCGAAGTCATGACCAATGGAAAGTACAAGATCGAAGTGTACGTGAGTGGGCAACTTGGAGACGAGAAAGAAACAATCGAACAGACGATCATGAACGCAATCCAGATGACGCGTGTCTCTGTTGCACCACTGCAACCATTCTACGATCCTATAGGAGTTTTCACGATGCCTTACTTGTTCAGAGATGAAGACCATTTCTGGAAGGTACTCGAGGGACCCATAGGGGAAGAACTGCTCAAAGGTCTGGAAAAAATAGGCTTGGTTGGTCTTTGCTACTACGACGCTGGCGCGAGAAATTTCTACACAAGAAAACCTGTTCAAAAGCCAGAAGACTTGAAAGGCATGAAGATAAGGGTTCAGATGAACGAAGTCATGGTAGCGTTGATGCAAGCACTTGGTGCCACGGGTGTGCCCATGGCTTATGCTGAAGTTTACACCGCTCTACAGACAGGCGTTGTAGACGGTGCTGAGAATAACCCGCCATCTTACTACACCGCAAGACATTTTGAGGTTGCACCCTATTATTGCCTTGATGCACACACAAGGATTCCTGAGATTTTGCTGATCTCCAAAGCATTCTGGGATAAACTGACAGCAGAAGAAAAACTCATCTTCAAAACTGCAGCCATAGCGTCGGCACAGTACGAAAAATATCTGTGGAAACAGATGGAAGAGAGTGCACTCGAAGCGGTTCAAAACGGCGGAGCTAAGGTCTTCCAACCAGACATCACAGCTTTCCAGAAGCTCGTTCAACCTGTTTACGATAAGTTCCCGCAGTACAAAGATTTGATCAAGAGAATTCAAGAGGTCAAATGACTTTTTGCTGGGCGCGCCCTGCGCCCGGCCTACCTTGGGGTGGGTATCGGTGAAGAAAATCTTGGAGAAAATCCTCAAATGGGTTGAAAATGCAGTGGTTGGTTTTTCCATATTGGGTATTGTGTTCATGGTTGCGATCGTTTTTTACCAGGTCGTTGCAAGATACTTTTTCAACAAACCTCCAAAGTGGACCGAAGAGATCGCACTGGTGACGATGATATGGATCGCCATGCTCAGTGCAGGAATAGGCTTAAAGAACGACATACACATGCGCGTCGAAGTGTTTCTCTCGGTTTTTCCGATGAAGATTCAAAAGGTTGCCGAGATTGTAATAATGGTGCTGATTGGTTATTTCGGAATTCAGATGACTCGCTACACGCTGATGATGGTCCAAAGGCTTCCGAACCGACTTGCTGCGACGGGTATATCGGTGGCGTGGATGTACGTGCCGATAGCAATCTGTGGAGTCCTGGTGGTTATGTGTGCTGTTCTCAAGATTCTGAACCAGATAGCAAGCTTAAAGGATGTGAGAAAGCGATGAAGAAAGTACTTTCATACATCTTCGGTGCTTTCATGATCTTTCTTCTTGGTGTGCTTCTTGCATTCATCTTTAGACTTCCCATCGTAGAGAATTTCTCCCGTGAAGAAGGTGGAAGGATAGTACTGTTCACATCTTTCGTGCTCTTGATGATGCTCAGAGTACCTATAGCTTTTTGTTTGAGCATCCCAGCTTTCCTCACTGCGATTTATCTGAATCTTCCAACGATGGTGATCTTCCAAAGGATGGGTGCAGGGATAAACGCCTTTTCTTTGATAGCCATTCCTTTCTTTATACTGGCTGGACAGGTTATGGCGGAAGGTGGAATTGCCCAGAAGATAGTGGAGTTTTCAAATATTCTCATCGGTAGGGTTCGTGGAGGGCTTGCGATGGTAAACATACTCGCAAGCATGTTCTTTGGAGGTGTGAGCGGCTCCTCGGTGGCAGACACCTCTTCGATAGGTGCGTTTCTGATACCTATGATGGTTGATCAAGGCTACGATAGAGATTTTTCTATTGCGGTTACGATAACTTCTTCCACACTGGGCATTATCATTCCGCCAAGCCACAACATGATCATCTATTCTCTCGCAGCGGGTGGTGTTTCGGTTGGGGCACTCTTCATGGCTGGTTACATTCCTGGAATCATGGTTGGCGTGGCACAGATGGTCGTGGCTTATATCATCTCCAGGAGGAGAAAGTATCCTGTGTCAGGTAAAGTGGGATTTAAGGAGGCTCTCATCATAACGAGAGATTCTATTCTTGGCTTGCTGGTGGGCGTCATCATCATTGCGGGTATCATATTCGGTGTCTTCACGGCAACTGAAGCTTCTGTCGTAGCAGCCGTCTACGCGATGATCATCACCGTATTTGTGTACAAGACTCTGAAATTCAAAAAACTTTTGAGAACCTTTCAGAACACAGCGATCGTCATTGCGATGGTTTTGTTCATCATAGCGAGCTCTTCAGCCTTTGGTTATCTCTTGGCTTACTTGAAGGTGCCGGCTCTTGTTGCCAGCACTTTAATGAGTATCTCCACAAACAAGTACGTGTTGCTACTTCTCATAAATTTGATGCTTCTCTTCTTGGGAATGATCATGGACATGGCTCCACTCATACTCATAACGACTCCGATCCTTTTACCTCTGGTTCGCTCACTCGGGGTTTCACCGATCCAGTTTGGAATCATCATGATGATAAACCTTGGTATAGGATTGTGCACGCCACCGGTCGGCACGACACTCTTCGTTGGATGTGCCATTGGAAAGAGCACGATGGAAAAAGTTGCGAAAGCATCCATGCCATTGTACATATCGATGATCTTGATCTTATTACTCGTCACATATGTACCGTGGTTCACAATGTTCTTAGGTGGCAGATTCGTTCGCTGAGTTTGCCCGCTTTGTTTCAAGTGTCGCTTGTGGTTAGGCTTAGACGTTCAGTTCGTGAGAGAAGAACAAATACAAATCTTTTGAATGGTTCAGATTGATCGCAAACTTTGAGATCTTAACCCAGTAAGCACATACCAGCACTTGAAATAGACCTTGCTGATAGCCACCGCCTGTTTGTGAGATGATGACTGTGTGAGTGAATCTTCGTCGGATAGAAATATCTGCTTCATCGATGAATATCATGAAACACCTCTTATCCTAATGTCGTACGTGCACGATTGAAAAGCCAAAATCATATCTTTGGAGTGAAAGGCATTTTGAATTGAATGTTGCGGTAGAATCAACAAGGCGTGAAAAAGAGACCGACTATGTCTGTCTTTTGGGTTCGTCTATAGGTAAAAAAGAAGGGTGCAGTACAGGTAAAAGACCGTCGCAGTTAGAGTTAGACGGTTTTACGGGCAAACTGCAATTTTACACCTTTGCTCTTTTGTAGCGAAAAAACCTCAAGTTAATTATTTTCCAAGTAATTAGACAGTTATAGTTGCCAATAGATCGGCTTATAGATCACGTGTTCTAAAAGAAAATTGCACTACATATTATGAAGGTCTTTCGAGTATGCCGTTCTGCGGTAGCAGTGGGGTAAGATGTGTAGAAATGCGCTTAGGAAGGATGATTCACAGCCTTTGAGGTACTTGCGTGATAGGCGCAGGCGGATATATATAATTGATCATAACTGGCCTCTTGGTGGGTCCATTAGAATAGAGAATAACTTGCTGAATGTAATCCAGCTCATATTAATAACATTATGGATTACATAGGGGAAGAGATTTCAAGAAGTGAAACCAATAAGCCTATAGTGGGGAAATTCAGAGCGGTGATGCTCGGAGTATTTTCCAACAGCAGAGCTTTTTGACTGATAAAAAGTTAGTAGTGAGTATCGTCAGTACTTAGTTGGTCGTGTGGCATACTCTTAACGAGCCATAAATACTTACAATTTTCAGCTCTTAGGGATGAGAAAGTATGAAGGGGCTTTCACACGAGCAATTTAGTAAAGTGAAGATAGATTTAAAGCAATAGTTCTTTTGTTGGTTGTGATTTTTGCTCAAGTGATACTGCTGCAGATCTTTGAAGACTGTGATATCCTTAACACCCAGTTTTGAGAGTTATTGATGCAGTACTTGCCAAATTAGCAATTAGCAATTTCACACTGCATGCCTTGATGGTGTTTGGAAGGAACTGTGAAACGGAATTCTAACTTTAGCCGCGATTTTGCGTTCGTTTTGATTCAACAGTGAGGATGATCTTCGATCTACACTTTAATCGTGCTATTTATTCAAAGCGCATTGGATGGTGAGGATTCAGTACTCATCTTCGAGTCTTTGAAGAATGGAAGACACAAAACTGTAAGATCAAGGGGATTGATCCAGAAACTTCTGGCGAAATGAGATGTACTGAAATGGCCGCTAAAGAAAAGGTACTATTTTCTGTACATGGTTGTGAGCACAATTTGTGTAAAAAACCGTTCACATAGAATTCTGCACAAAGAAGTGAAAAGCCTTTTGACATTGACCTCAAGGGAAAGAAAGTAGTCATACTTGCCCCCATCTTTCAGAACTGGATACCGAGACGCTCAGGGTTTTTGTGAAGCAACCTTTCATTTATAAGCAGTTTCTTGAAAAGTTCATAGAGAAAACAGCACTTCCAGCGCCGATCACCGCGATCTTCACAGCAACACCTCCACGTATTTGATTCAATCATCACTCTGAGTAGCTCTGAGGTTTCTGACAAAAACTCCTGAAAACCTGACCATCTTTCATACTACGGTCACGTTCAAAGTGATAATCTATACGCCCTTTGTTACCATGAAAAACACTCAGTCGCCCAACCAAGGGTCATCAGTCTATTTTTCTAGTAACTCTGATTCTCCAAGAGCTGCTCTTTTGGAACATCTCTGCACTCTTTTGCTGGAACGCCAAGGTATATCTTTCTTGCGACTGCGTTTTTCGTCACAACAGAGCCAGCCGTTATGAAACAGTCTTCTGCAATCTCAACACCTGGAAGTATAGTGACATTCGCCCCTATTCACGCGCCTTTTTTCTTCCCTTCGTTCTACTCAAGAAATTGTCGTTGGTAAACGTAACCTCTGGTGCTATGAAACAGTAGTCCTCAATCGTCTTTGCGTGTCTTTCTTTATCACGACGTTATGGCCTATCACCTATCACTACATTATCATCAATCAAGACGTTGTCTTCTGCTACCACATTCTCTCCAAACACCACATTGTTACCCACCGTTGCACCTTTCGATATCACCATCAATCCCTCCTTGTAAAATTCTGAAACTTTGTCAGCAACCTTGAACAGTTTCGACAATTCTTTGGCGCTGGCAGAACGGCACTTCTTTTGATCGCAAAGTAGAGATCGGCAATTTCAGAGAAGTCCTTAGTTTCTATGCTGAAAGGAAGAGACTTTTGGCCTCTGCCAATGAAACGAAAAACTAGTTTCTGTTCAAGCAGAAGACACTCAAAGTAGAAAAAGAAAAGAGATGGTGCTTTCAATCAGAAACGACGTAGAAGTACCTGATTACGTTATACTAGTTTGGACTTCTGTAAGGAGAAAGATTCAGTTCTTGTAGTCTTTCTTTCTGTTTTGGTTGCAATCCGATCTGTACTTCGTGAAGAAGACCACATCTTCCGGGTTTGTCTAGCATTGTGTCAGTGTGTTTTCACCTCTGGTCCTCAGTTGCTCGACATCTTAACACCGGAAAGCTGAGCTGAGAGCATAATCGATGGTGATGTCGTAATGAAGAACAATCCTATTTCATACCGAGTTTTTAAGGGAATAGTGAATGTAGTTTCCAAGCACGAAGTGTCGTTTTGCTCTGAAACGATTTCAGCTAAAAGACGTTTCAATAAAGAAAGAACGACTTTCCAAATAATTCGTGTAGATCGTTCGTATTGATACGTTTCTCTGGTATAAGCATTTCAAATGAAACGAAATAGAGTAACAGAATGGCGTTGGAAGAAATAATTGAAAAACTCGAAATTCGCATGCAGAGACTCATTGCTTGGTTGCCAGAAAAGAGAAGATCTTACATTGAACAACTCAAAAGATTGTTGATCAACAGGGCCATCTTGCTGTACAGCTCGAGGGGATAATGGTAAAACGACATTTCTTTTATCGAATGCAAAGCAGAATGATCTACTCTACATTTCAGCTGATGATCTTTCACTCTATCAATGTTCTTTCTACGATCTTGCCAACGAAGTGTTACAGAACTATTCGGGTATCATTATTGACGAGGTACACGCTCTCAGAGATTGGCCAATCATCGTGAAGAACTTGTACAATTCATTCCCGAACAAGAAGATCTGGCTCAGTGACAGCTGTTCCGTGATCCTCAGAAAAACATTGCCGATCTTTCAACAAGGTTCGTATTGATCAGACTCCCTATAATGTCTCTGAGAGAATACACCTATTTTGAAACAGGCAAACTCTTGCCGAAGTTCGATTCCATATTCAGCTCAGAAATCCATCAAAAGGCGTTGGACATTCTCAAAGAGGTCGACATAAGTGACCTTAGAGATTCATGATGGAATATGAAGATCGCAGAAAAAATTCAGCCATTTCTACCTATGACACATCTCAAAGATCTGCAGGATGAATCTTAAGTTTTTTTAGTCCCATTTTCTGATCTTATTACAATTCGATCTGTATTTGATAAACAAAACAACATCTATCGAGTTTGTCGTGATGCTGTACACATGTCTTTCTTCGCTGAGTTCTACCAAGGGAAACACGACTCCATTATTGAAGAGCATCGAAAAAATAATAGAAATCCGCCACCCTGAGTTTGGTACAGTTTTTACATTCCTGAGAACTCTTGAATACAAAACATTGAGCGAATCAACAAATCTGACCAGAGGATGCTAATATCACAACAATTCTAACCCTCGAAGTCAGTTATCAATTCTCTGTTTGTAACACCACACCCCAGAGGCTTTTAATTCAAAAGTGGTATCGGTCTCCATCACTGAACCAGGTAGCCAGGAAATACCGTAGCTAGCAATGTTCCTACCTGCTCCTTTCTTGGCATCCCAATCCCTTCCAGTGTAGACCTCTATTTCACCATTCATCTTCAGATTCGGATCGTACTCAACATGTGCCCAGACGCTTTCTCCACGGTGTATTTCAACAAGCACCAATCCATTTTGTGCTCTCCAACTACCCGGAAATCCTTCTGATGCTAGATCTGATTCGCTGACTAGTCTTAGTTTTGAGCTTTCCAGCTTCATTCTTCCAAATCCATACTTTCTCTCGCCACCGACCTGCAGAAATTCTAGCAGTTTGGAAAGTCTCAGCGAGATTCCTTCGTACTCCAGAGAAAAATCATTTTCCTCAGGATGGAAATTACCATCAACACTTTCAACCCAAATCAAACCCTTGAGAAAAACGGGAGAACCTCCGTCCATAGTGTAAGGATTTACATACTCGATATGGTGAAGAGTTTCCTCGTCTGCACAGATGGAAGATGCGCTTATCGCCGTGGTCGTCATGGAGAAGATAAACTTTTTCTCGAATTCGTACCGACTGCACTCACCGTATTTCAACCCATCTGTTGTGTACTGGGGGATATAGAGTTTTTCGTCGGCAGAAAGGTACAGATACCCAAACCTGAAATGAAGCTTCAGAAAGTTTCCAGCCTTTTTGTAATCACTTGTCCTCGTACATTGAACAAGTCTAACAGTCAAAGCACCCCAGACAGACCTTGCTGGAACATAGAGTCTCGTTCTCACAAGATGCAATATCTTTGGATAACCGATGTGTAAAGGTGACTCAAGACGAAAGGTCAGCGAATAAAGATTCCAACTCATTATTTCTCTCCACCTCGGCTTCCAGAACCTTTGACCATGGCTTTCGCGTGGTACCTGGCATATATCAACGTTTTTTCAAGAACTTCGATGGCAAAAATCAAATCATCTAAATTTTTTGAAAGCTCAATCAACTGCGAAAGATCATCTAGTTGCGAGTTTTGTATGAATTTCAAGTTCTCATCTTTGAATAGTTCCAAAGCCTTTTGTAGAATACTATATGCTTTTGTTTCAGCCTTGCAGAACAAACCGAAAGCATAAAGACCTTGTTGTTGCAACACAGCCAAAGCTTTAGTGATAAGGCTCTGTCCCTCTTTCGGATTTTGTTCGAATTCTTCAGCAATTTTTAAGCTATACTTTGCACAAATCTTATCGACGTTCTCGACTTGATCACTCATCTTTCTCACCTCTTTCGAGGCTCAGCAACTTCATCCTTCCCATGCCGCGCGTGTTCATCCCACCGATTCCAAGAATTTCGAAAAGTTTGAATCCATTTTCGACATGCTTTTTCACCCAGTCTATGGTGACAGGCACGCCATCTTTTACTCTCAGTTTCTTACCATTGATCTCGAGATTTATTCCAGAATTGTACACGACGTCGAATCTCAAAATAGTTCCCCGTGGAATCGCTTCGTACGTGAAAAGGGCTCCGTCCTCCGCGGCACCGGTGCTTGGGTCTATACTGACAGACGTTCTCACCTCAAGGTTGCTGTTGACGATTTTTATGAAAATTGCATCAGATATGAGCACAATCCTCTGCTTGATAAGTGTTGGGATGCAACTAGGAATGAGCTGAAGTATGGGTTCTTTATCAATATCTTTATTAATCTTTTCCAACATGATCCAACCGAAGTTCAATTTTTCTTTGCTTTCCACTTTTTCACCCAGTGGACAAAATTCATTATTCAGGATGTTTGTTTTTGTACACATATCTCCAAGCATGATCGGTGATGTAACCCAAACAGGCCCAATCATGGAGTAGACTGGGAAAAGGAAAATATGAGCATCGAAGAATTGAGCAAGACCCTGCATACCAAAACCTGTACCTTTCGAAAAACCATAAGGAACACAGACAGGGCAAGCAGGATCAACGCTCCCACAGTGTTTTTCCCCAGCTTCTCCTCCTTTTCCTGCGCATGAAAACTCCTTGTTGCCGTCCTTCCAACTGTATTTTCCCGTAACCAAAGCAGTGTTAGCCCTCGCAGCTCCACTGATGCTGGTTCCAGGTATCTTGGGTAATCTAGTTGCGGGATCTCTCAAGATGGGGAGATCCACTCTCTCAAGCCTTGTTCCACCTATTCCAACATGTATGGGGTCGATCGTTACAGCGTAGTAAGTCTTCAATTCGTACAACTCCAGTTCATCAGTTTTTTGATTCATCTTGATTCCCCTTTCCGACCTTGATTTTCCTCACTTGGAAGTTCCAGTGCAAGCAAAGTTCAAACAAACCATTTTTCACTGCTTCCTTGATCTCGTTGAATCTTTCCGAATTCTGAGACACATCCAGAATGTTTTTGATGCTCGAATCCAAAAACTTCTCGAAGACCTCACCTTGATACTCTCTGATCTTTCTCAGCACTTCCCAGAAGGCATACAACTGCGAAACGGACCAAATGCCACTTTCCAACCTATTTCGGATTTCTTGGATTCTGTGCAGATCGTTCAGAAATCTCAAATCTTCATCGACACGGAATCTGTCGGCGGCATTCTCTATGTAATAGAGTTTGAAGTATGAAGGTTCTATCTTCAGGACATCACCTTTTTTGATCTCTTCGACATGGACCACATAATCGCCAGCATTGGTGTAGTCAAAACAAAGTTTTCTATCAGAAGGTTTTCCATCTATTCTCAAGTATGGATACCAGATGTCTTTCACTTCCGGATCCTTTGTGACAACAGAGAAAAACCATTCGAGTATTTCTTCGCGTTTGTTTTCAACCCTCATTGTCAGTTTCTTGGAATTTCCCAACTCTGGCTGAGTAGCATCTGAAACTTCTTCCACGATGACTTTTATCGATTTTGAGGAACCGAACTTGTCCAACAATCTCCTTGCCGTATCCATCACGACATAGAGCGGCATCCTGTTATGAAAGGCGATTATTCCAAGATGAAAAGGCAATCTGTCCATCACTTTTGAGAACTGGATCTCGTACTCTTTTACAATCTTTTCTGCGATGTCGAGAGCTTCAGAGGCAGGAACGAGTACCATGAACTGTTCCGGGAATCTGAAGATTTCAATACAGGGCGAATAATTTTGGTGTTTTCTCTCCGCTGGCTTCACTTCAGAAAGCTTTGCTTCCAACCACCTTCTGTCTGACTCACGTTTTATCTTGACCTTCTTTCCTTCCAAGCTTTTTGCTATCTCCTCAACTGTTTTACCAAACTTGGCCAAAGTCTGAAGGTTGACAACACTCACAAAGAGTTCTTGATCTTTATCGACACAAACCAAGGTGAATTTGACACCATCGACGTTCACTTCAAGGGTTGAATGATTTGGAACACAAGGATTTGGAGATATTTTGAACTGAAGCCGTTTGAGTCTCAATGCATCACTTACAAAACGCTGTTCTAATTCCTTCGGTATCGTAGATTTTATCGCCGATTCGATGAATTTTTGTGTCGTCTCCCAAATCCTTCTGATGCGTGAAGGGGAAGGGTACTTCTTGAATTCCTTTTTTATACCAGGATTTTGAGGTGGAGGATCTATAAACGTCAGTGTCCGAATAAGCTCCCCGTTTAACCAATCGTCGAGCTTGAACATTCCAACTAAAAGTGCGATTTTGTCGTTGTGATCACAAACCTCATCAATCCAAATCGTATTCGAAGGGAATTGCAACCACGTTTCAAACCTTTTTTCGCGTCTCTCGGTGCAGACATTACATATATCCTTGTTCTCATTCACCGTTCTCAGTCGGCATACTGGACAGACGTCCCTGTTTTCTTCGATATCCTTTGAGAACTCACCTGGGTCAAATCTTTGGGAAGAGACAGGAAAGACCACCTTCTCGAGAATCGACTTTCGCATTTCCGGAATAGCCTTTTTCAGTGCGTCTTTCCAACTTTCTTCGAGCTTTGTTCTACATTGAAGTTTTTTATCGACCTGTAACTGCCTGTTAACTGTTACGGGGATCAATTCCGGTTCAATTTCTTTTGTCTTTTGCATAATTTCACATTTTAATGCCTCCAGATCTACAGTTGCCACAAGGAAATAAATCCCCGTTGTATCACGATAGATCTCATTTCCCATGGGATATGTAACCTCCACCATTTCTTTGATAGCACTGAAGGCTTCTTCAATCTTTTTCCAGTAACCAATTGTGTCGGCGATTCTTATACCCTTAGCCAACATACCTAAAACATCCACGCCTACACATAGAACCTGCAAATCTGTGCAAAGAGGATCAAATGGTTTGTCAGGATTGAGAGCTAGATACGCCATTGCGCATTTCATCATGGTTGCCACAGAGTACGAGTGATCCCATAAGGTCACATCATTCGCAGAACGTCTTGTTTCGCCGAGAAAAATCGAGTAAGGATCTCTCGTCTCATCAAAAATATTCTTTCGAAAATGTACAATGCCCTGGGATTTGTCCTGAAATTGCTGAAAACAATTCACAACTTTCTTGATGGATTCGCAAATTTGGTGTTTAAGATCTTCTGCCTTGTCAAGATTAATTTTATAATACTCAAATCCAAAAGCATTGGCAATGAAGATATGATCAATTCTTTGTGCCCACTTGGGACTTACTGATCCTTTGTCGGTCCCAGAATCTATTCCATCGAAACCGTTCCTACTTGCACAGAGCAACTGGACTATCTCGCGCACGTTGAGACAGTTTTCATCATCTCTGTAATCATCACCCTTATTCATACCTTCGTCCTCTTTACTCGCGCCTTCATCTTTGCCTTTATTCTCTTTATTGTGATGACCACAAATAAAATTCCAAAGCGTATCCTCTCTGCCCGCGAAATTTATTTTGATGTTTCCCAAAAGATCTGGAATCTCTTTGGGTAACCATTCGGAACTAGCATGCTTGTCTCCTTTCCCAGAATCCTTCGCCTTATTCTTGATGAATTCTGCTGTTGCCTTCCCAAGATCGTGCAAATACGCACCTATCTCTGCGAGCAGTATGGGAACTCTGTTTTTCTCCAGGGTCTCAAGGATTCCCATTTGCGTCACACCCCAATTCCTTTTGTAGTTCTGCAAAATCAGAGAATTTGATGCAAAAGAGGGATTTTACGTCAACCTGGCTGGTACTTTTGTCCCAGCTGGCTTTTGTTTTCCCAAACCCATCAGTCTTCTTGGCGGAAAAACCATACTCGAGCATCATTGCTTTAAGGCCCGTTACAACTTGGCACAGGTCTTCCAACACCTTTTCTTTCAGTTCTTTCTCATCACAAGTAAGCCAGTAGTAAGGTACATAGAGCAGTCTGAACATTCCTTTCGCATCTGCTGGGACCACTTCGAAGTAAATTGGATTTCTGCCGACTTTTGTTTCCCTATCGTGCGGATTTATCACCATCAGATCGATCCTGTCCCAGAACGTGGGGTAAAAGTGTAGCATTCCTTCTATGCGCACATTCCCTGTCTCAGCTTCACCATTTCCAAAGAGTTCCACCAATTTGTCTCGGTAAAGTTTCTTAGCGCCTGAGCAAAGTCTATCCAGATAGTCTGTCCAACCTCTAGGCTCTACCTCAAAGCCCTCCTCGCTTCCGAAAAGCAAAGTGTGGCGAAATCTCATTTCAGCGAATTTCTCAGGCTCATCTTTATACACCTCAATGAATTTCTTCATCATCGCCCAACGAAGGTTTCCCTTCCAACTCGCAGCAGAAGTGAAAGGTACTCCAAAGACTATGTCTTTCCTCACAGGATTGTCGATAATATAGAAAGGCACATCATCTTTGGACAGAAATTGTTTCTCTAGTTCTATTTGAAACTTTATAACCCAACTTCCGTTGGGTAAGGCATCGGTCATAATATCTGTATCTATTCCGAGCTCATTAATCTCTCTGAGTTTGCAGCAAATGTGTTGACTATCAGATCTCTTGGGATGTAACATTTCCTTGAGACAAGAAATTGCGTCTTTTTTTTCTTCTTTGTTGTCAGTGCGGGCTGTCATCAATAATAGGAGTTTTTGATATGTATCCATTGCGTTGGCTATGTCGGCATGCTTCACTGAACTATTGGAAATGTTGTCGATGTCACTTTGCGTTACCAACCGATAGTAAGCATAAAAATCGTGAATCACTTTTCGGCCCCCCTTAGCATATCATCGATGAACTGCTCGATACTTGTGTTTGCCTTTAATATCCAGGTAACGAGTTGTGACTTTTCTAATTTTGTTCCGAAGAGACTACGGAAACCAGAATCGTCCCTCTCAAGTGCGTTCTTAAGTGTACTGAGAAAACTTATTCTATCAAACGAGTCTGGCCGCTTTTCTGGAAGCCATCCCCAGATTCTCACTTCCCATAAATCCTGACCAACTTTGTAAGCGCAGGAGATGTTTATTTTGGTAGCTTGTTTCTTCGCTGTACCAAAGAGCCATTCTTCCAACTTCGTGTCATTGCCACCCCATATTTTCTTTCCTTCTTTGCTATACCTTAACCAGTTTCTTATTACTGGACCAATCGGTACAAAACCATGTTGAAGACACTTTCTTATCTTCTCTTCATTCTGGCGATTTCTTATCTTCTCTTCATTCTGGCGATTATTTTTCAACCCATCCACTTCTTGCCACCAGTCGTCGTCTTTCGAACTAAACTGTACTTTTGCAAAGAACATATCCTTGAGGCTTGGGAACACGGGGTTGTTTGATTCATCACGTTTGATACTTACCTCTGATAGTTTCTCTAGAGCTGTCTTGAAATTGTTCAAACTGAGATTTTTTGGCAGATCTTCCAATTCAACGACGCCATATCCATGCTGTGTTTTAGCGCCAATGGCTCCCAGCTTTGAGGCGATGAGCAGCGGAAACAGAATCAAGTTCTCATCGAAATTCTCATCGAGTGGGATTATCTTCATATTGAGTGTTCCAATGACTCCGGGTCCAAAGTACCAACCATGAGTTCGGCTAGAAGGTCTTATATTGATAGGTACATCGAAAGGAACTTTCATTCCTCCAGTGATGTCAAGTCTGAAAATCCTTCTTCTTCCAGTGGCACCGAAAATCAAGCAGGCAGGACAGTACTTTTCTTTTTTCTGTACTTTGTCAGTTTTTTCTTCTTTGGGGCACCTACTATCACCGGTGGGATCACAAGCGAACTTGCCAAGTGCTCTGATGAGAGTTTCAGTCCACCAGCGAAGTGAGCCAACCATCCCAGTTGTTTGGATGGTATAGCTCTTTGCATCAATGTCACCCGTCCAGATAGGAGTCTTTATATTGACTCTAATGCTTATTTCTCTGTCCCCCACGGCTTAGATCAGTCTCCTTTAATTTATTATAAAACAAAAATCTCTGCTTTGTCAACAAAGTGAATAAGTTGTATAGATAGAATAGATCACATCGAATGGATGAGCGATTTCAAGTGCTCAAATTCCGAATAGGTCATGTTGGACCTTCTGTTTTTGCTAATTATGAATATGCAATCTTCTTTATCTGCATCAAAGAGTACTCCACTTTCTACACAGCACGTAAAGCTTCGAAAGCCGAGCAACTCGAGAGTCTTTCCAAAAAGCTTGGCAACTTCTTAGATCTTGGGAACGTATCTTTTGAAAGCTGGGAAGATGGTTTAAGGCTATCGTTCAATTTGTCCAAAAAGAACAACTTCGTTGGGGTTCTAGATGAATTTCAGTATCTTGCCGAGAGCAACGAAGAAATACTATCTGTCCTACAGATTTTGCTTGATGAATGCGAAGATTCAAAAATGAAATTAATCCCTTGTGGTTCAAGCATAAGCTTTATGGAAGGTATACATTACAACAAAATTAACTGTTTGGCAGAAAGACAGCCGTTGTCAAACCGAATCCTATTTCTATTGAACATGTAAAGATCTTCATTCCACAGTACGATTATCACCAATTGCTTAATGAAATAGCATCGGTGAAAAAGATTCAAGAAAACAGCATCCATACCTGAAATCTCTTATGACACTTAAATCGATCAAACACGCCACGCCTGCGTTATTGAAAAATCCCCATAAAAAAGCTTTAGACATGAAATTGAAGACGAGCTATTCGAATTCTAGTACAGATACATGTTCCCATACAAAGAATATGTTGATATCAACGAATATGAGAGTGTTTTGAAGAACATAAAGGAGATTTTCCACAGTACGTTGCAGTTGAATTTGAAAGGCAAAGCATACAGTACCTTATTTCTACTGTCTTCATACCAATCTTGGAAGTACAGTTATGGAATTATCAAGATTACCCTGCACCTTGAAATATTGCAAAGGTGGTAGCGTCAAATTCGTAAAAAGAGATATTGTTGAAGAATTGCTCTAAGATCTATAAACTAAAAATCACTTTTCTTGTTAATCAAAGCTAAACTTAAAAACACATTGAGAAAGATATGATACATTTTTCATCTTCAATGGATCTGCCAAATGAAATAAAACTTGAAAGTGAACAGCTCTCATAATGTCACTCACGCCGATCCTACAACAAACTGCAACCATGACAAGCATTGTGAACATAGGTGGAATACCAAAGATGAAGATGCTCAAGAAACAATCAATTACAATCCGTTGAAGGTATTGTTTCACAAATTCCATTGAGGAGTCTTCGGCGTTCTCAATGGTTTTTTCTTCACCAGAGAAGGTTCTTCCATACAAATTAATTTGGCTGTGAGAAAATGACTGCATCGACTATGAGCCACAGACGGCATTAACGAAAGATTTTACATTGTCCTCAAAGTAACTCTGAACTGTTTGCGCGTTCTAGCTTCAATCGACAGAATGACTTTGTGGCAGAATTCATCCATTTCGCTGGACAAATTCGGCCAAGATTGTCCAATAGGTTGGATAAAAACCGATAAAGATTTCCATTGTGACATTTGCTCCATAGATATCAAGTCTCTCAGAGAACCCACAAAGTCATGACTAAGATTTGATGCATCATAGTATAATAGTGATGCATCATATGTGGATTATGATGCATCATCTGAATACTGTGATGCATCAGTTGTGAACGCTGATGCATCAATTGGATACTAATCTGCTCTTCAAGAAGGTGGAAAGATGCTTCATGAACTGCTTAGAATGGGCGAAAATGAGCGGGTTGAATTCAAGTCAGACAGAAAGGGACAACTGAAGTTGGATACTATAATTGAAGCAGTTGTGTGCCTTGCAAATCACAAAGGAGGATACTTGGTAATAGGTGTGGAAGATGACGGTTCTGTTAGCGGCACTCCGAGATCAAAGACCGAAACAGTCGAAGAACTAAGAGCAAAGATATATGCAAAAACAAGACCGCACACATGGGTAAAAATATGGGCTGAAAAGTACGAAGAAAAGGATGTTATAATCATCGAGATCCCCAAGCAGGTATTAACAGCAACAGCTGATGGAAAATACTTAAGACGTGGTGTGGAAGGCGATAACAGACCTTCTTGCCTACCACTCGAACCCCACGAAATACTTTCCGTACTTACTTTCACTGGTCAAAAAGACATGACAGCTGAGAAGCTCAGTATCGGGAAAGAAGCCTTGGACGAGTCAGCTGTTGAACTCCTTCTGAAAATCACAAAGCAAAATCAAGCGGAACTTCGAAACCTTTCCGTCGATGAGATACTTAGAATTCTCGGGATAGTGACAAGTGAAGAAAACATTACATTGGCTGGATTACTCGTGTGTGGTAAAGATACTATTCTTCATGAGTTCATGCCGTTTCACGAAGTCATACTGAATTATTTTGATGGAACTGAACTAAAGGAACAAAAAGTATACCACACCAATTTGACAAATATATTTTTCGATCTGATGAGCATATACAAAATCTATAACAAAGGAATCGGCGAAGTAATTAAGGATGGAATACGATATGAAATCCCTCTTATCGACAACGAATCATACAGAGAAGCTGTTTCGAACGCACTCATACACAGGGATTTCTCGATTGCAGGTTCCGTCTCGATAAATTGGTATGAAGATGGCAGATTGGTTATCTCAAACCCGGGAGGATTTGTTGAAGGTGTAACAGTAGAGAACATTTTATCGATAACACCATATCCAAGAAACCCGCTGCTCTCAGAACTCTTCAGACGCACAGGCATCGTGGAAAAAACAGGACGTGGAGTCGATAAGATATTCGTTGGTCAAGCAAAATACGGAAAATCACTTCCCATCTGGGATGTTAATAGCAAACACGTTTCACTCATACTGATAGGGAGCAAGTGGAAACGTGAAATCGCTGAAAGACTCCTCGGAGAAGATTTCACACCCGAAGAATTGCTTATAATGTACCATCTATACAACAATGATGGAAAGACAACACTCGACGAGCTTTCAAAGGCAGTCCAACGAAGAAAAGAAGAAGTTATGTACTTCGTCTGGCGTTTGGAAGATCGCGGATTTGTTCAAAGGACAAACGAAAATGTCTTTGGAAAGGAAAAGTTCAAGGTTGTAGCAAGAAGCCAGGAAGAAATGGTAATCGAACATATAAAATCCAAAGGTTCTATAACACGCTCGGAAGTCGCTCAACTGCTCAACATCAGTCCATCTACAGCATTGAGAATGCTACAGAAACTCGTACAAAAAGGCACAGTAAGGCGTATTGGAACAAGAGGCGGCGCAAAGTACGTATTAAACTAGTGAACTTTTCAAGAAATTGCTTATAAATAAATAAAATGTTGCTTCACAAAAACCCTGAGCGTCTCGGTATCCAGTTCTGAAAGATGGGGGCAAGTATGACTACTTTCTTTCCCTTGAGGTCAATGTCAAAAGGCTTCTCCCTTTTTTGTACAGAATTCATAGTCTGATTTTGTCAAACCATAGACAGCAAACGGTGCCTGCACAGCTATGCCTTTCTTAGCGAACACAGCTCCGTGGTACAAACAAGGCTTGGTTTCTCTCAACATGGTCTAGAATTTGTTTTGCACGGGTCTTTTCAGTCACCCTATCTTCGGTGTAACCGGTGAGTTTTGTGGCTGCTTGATTCCAAAAGCAATGTTTTTGTGTTCATCAACGATGTAGGCTGGTATCTCCAAGTGTTCAAGAAAATCTGTCAAACTCATCTTCTCTTCTAAAATATCTCTAAGCATTCTCGATCACCCACCTGTTTTTTCTTCATTCTCTTTTTTATGTATGTTTTACATCTCGATCTTAACAGCACATAAGGTGTTTCCTAAGAACCATTGAATACCTTAAGAAAAAGTTGCTCTAAGTTCGTGCAAGCCATCATCTTTTTGAACAAGATCAAAGATTTGAGCAACTCTTTTCAAAATCCAGTGTCACCAGCGAAGATTTTTGTGAAAAATCATCTGTCAGAAACTCTCATTCGAACAGGTCTTAAATAATGCAGAGATTTTCAAAAGGTCTTTGAAAACAAGATCTGCCCAAGAGAATGACTTCATGAGATTTAGCCAAATGCCAGCAGCTCATAACAGCACTCTTACACTATCTTGAGTAAGATATTTTTCAGACTGCATTTTCACATACGTTAAGGTTAAAAGTGCGACGATCTCTTTCAAAGATCTGATCTCTCTGTAGAGTTGTGAACAACCTTTCGGGCGCAGGTGAAAATCTGCGCTTCTTCTTGATCGCGGGAGGTGAAAGATGTGTGTTCGGACACAAGTGATTACGTTTCGTCAAAGGTCGATTTCAGGAAGATCAAGGTCTACGTTGATGGCAGTCAACGTCCTGGTGAAGATGTGGCACGCTGGGCATACCTTGATCTCTCTGATGGTGGAACTGTAAGGTATTACTCGTCTGGTATCGTGCAAGGAAAGAGGGTCTCAAGTACTGACGGAGAACTCATGGCTGCAACCAAAGCCTTAATTTACGCGATCTCTAAGGGTGTCAGGGCAATTGAAATATGTTACGACTACGATGGCATATTCAAACTTGCAACAGGTCGGAGCAAGCCATCTTCTTTAACCTCAAAGTTGTACATATCTATTTACAACGACGCGATCAGAGAAGGACTCCAAGTCACCTTCACCAAGGTTGACAAACACGACAAGATGAACCGCATCGCTGACTCACTCGCCAGGGGCGATTTGTACGCATTTGATGCGCTACTCAATGTCCCAACAGACGATATGGAGGAGATGGTCTTCAAAGTTTAGAACCTTGTTAGTCCTCATTCTTTGCCTTTTTAGGCTAATCCTTTTTAGTTTTTTCCTCGAGCCTCTTTGCTGCCAACTCAGCCGCAGCCTTTGCCTTTGCCGCAGCTTTGTTGAAAGATCTTACAAGCAAAAATACAATCAACGCAACAATCAGAAAGTCAATTCCCGCTGAAATAACCTTTCCCCAAAAAATCCCGTACCATTGAATTTCTTCTATCTTCCCCAGCCTCATACTTGTAAGCACTGGCTGGAAGATAGCAGGCATGAGCAAGTCATTCACAAATGCCGTGACAAATTGGTTGAGTTTGCCGCCGATGATAATCGCAACCGCTAAACCTATAACGTTATACTGCTTCAGAAAATCGGAAAACTCTTTCAGTAGCTTTTTCATCAGAATCCCTCCTATGCAGATAATACACCCAGTTCATGCAAGTTCATTCTTTTGAAAAGACTTCAGTCTTTTCAACTTACAGAGTCAGGGAACTTTGAAGCCTAAATGCTATGAAAACCTTTCAACAAAAACAACCCCCACCAGTAGTGGGGGTATAGTTTTTGAATATGAGCTTCTCTATCAGAAGGCGCGAGTGCCCTCTGCCAATGTTTTACTCCAGTCCCAGAAAGTGTACTCGATAGAGGGTATGTTACCACACAACTTCTTCAGCCAGCCTGCCATCTCTACACCTCCTGAAGCTTTCACACCACCTGTAACTTTGTAGCCCACCTGGTTTGTTCCGCCAACGGAGACATTAGTCTCTGACTTTATCCACGGTGTTATTCTCAAGAATGGTCCTGCAGCGTTGTATATGTAAGCGCTGAAAGTCACGGGAAGCTCACCTTTATCCTCAAGAGTTACCTTCGCATTTGCATTGAAGTTTATCCCAGAGTAGTTCACGTTGTAAGTGGGTGTGAAACCCCAGCCGTTTTGGTATCTGACTGTGACCGATGCCGTAGTGCCAAAGGTTGTTGAGGCGTTGGCGTTGACAACCCCAGAAGCTTTTGCATTACTCTTCGCATCAAGTCGTGCCTTGAGAACGATCACCACGGGAATGCCAGCCACAGTGAAACTCTTGGTCTGACTTACTGAAAAAAGTTCTTTTGACCAGCTTTTGTCAAAGGTGCCATTCGCGCGAAGCTGAACAGAAGGTGCAAATGATGGTGACAAAGTCAACGAGGCTTCAAACTTCTTCAACTTGTAACTCCACTTGAATGTCCCTGTCTTGACCCAGTGGTGCTCCCAAACTATTTTGGTGTTCACAGAGAATGTAATGACAATCTTGGCGGTAACCGTTGAATTTTGTTCTGTGAAGGTGGCAGAGTACTCCCTTTGATTACACACATCGTAGTTCCAGCTCTTGGAAAAATCATCTTTTACTGGATGTGGCGCGGCTTTTGTGAGGGCAGTGATCTTGCTGTTGGTGAAAAGGATTTGAAAGGCTGTGTAATCTCTGAGTTTTTCGAGAACAGTTTCGCTGAGTTTTTCATCTGCAAGGTTCGATGGATCTGCTCCACTGGTGACAATAGTTTCGTTTAGTACGAAGCCATCTGCTCGTTTTTCAAAAGACGCCTTGTAATAACTACCACCGCCGAAGTCTACAGACCAGCTTCCTGAAAAAGCCTTTTCAAAGACTGGATTTATTTGCTGTATCTGTGAGCCACTCGGTAAGATCACTGTGGTGGTCTTCTGCGTAACGATCGTGTCGCGTGCTGATTTTGCAAAGAGTGATTCAAAGATTCTGGCATCTATTTCATATTCAAGGTATTTCTCTGCCATCTTTTCGCTGTCGAAGGCTTTCCTGGAAACGAGAAAGCCATTCCCCTTAGAAGTTACAAAGCCAGTGGCTTTCATTTGCAAGACAGATGTATAGTTACCCGCACTGTCTATCGTGACATTCATGCCGTTTGGCAAAAGCGTGGGGGCCGTGTTGTACAAAAAGTAGTACCCCTTGACTATTTCGTCGATGTATTCCTGCTGAAGAGCCGAAACTCTGGCAGCCAAACTGACAGGTGCGCTCATTTCTTGATAGTGAGTCACGTAGATCTTTGACAGTTCAGAGGCTGGTACGTATTCTTTTCTTGTTATCAATGCAGAGCCGTCTTGTTGGACTTCGATCCTTTCTTCGATGGTTTTTCTGTACTCGGCGGCACTCACAAGGAGTGAAAAAACGACCAAGAGTATTAAAATAAGCTTGCGGGCCATCTGCGACCCCCTCCTTTTCTGGGATATTCAATTATCACACGAAAAGATTAGAATGTAATTAGAAAGCTTCATGGAAATCAATTGCGCTTGAATTGATTAAGGTTAGTTCAGCTGCGGTTCAGTTCAGAAATCAGAAGAACTTACTTGACTGCCTAAGTAGGTTTTCTGCTGCATGGTAATGCCACAGACTGCAATTCATTTAATCTGTGGTTTGGCAAGAGAATGAAGTTGGTAAGGCAATGCAAATCAAGAGTTTTTGAAAAACGATCTCTTTTGCCCACGTTTTCTCGATTCTTTGAACAGAAAAACAACCAAAACACCAAAACCAAGCAGCACTAAGGTTGGACCTGGTGGAAGATCAAAGTAATAAGCGATTGTGAAACCGATAAAAGATATGGATAAGTTGAAGTAGATGGCTTTGATGATCGCCTCTTTCAAGGACTTAGCAAGAACCTTCGCAAAGACGCCGGGGAGGACCAAGAAGGCGCCCATCACAATGACACCGGCTATCTTCAAAGCAGATACCACGACAAAAGATGTGATAAAGAGAATCAATAGCTTGATCAAGTTCACGTTCATGCCGTAGAACTTTGCCATCGTTTCATCGAAGATCCAATAGGATATATCGTAAAGTTTTGTGAAAACCACAACGATCGTCACCACGGCAATTACAGACAAAAAGTAGATGTCTTGCTTTGCGACCATGAGTATGTTTCCAAAAAGATAGGAAGTCACATCCGTGGTGTAGCGAGGTGATTTCGAGAAAATGATCACACCAACGGACATGAATACTGGCAAGAGTATGCCAATGGCTGTACTTTCTCGAAAAATCTGGGTGTTGTTCAACTTGTAGATGAGATAGGCAAAAAAAGCCGTTGCAATTACCGCGCCTATGAAGATATTGAATCTTGCAATCACAGCCAGTGCAACACCGGCAAATATGGCGTGGGCTAAGCCATCACCTATGAATTCCATACCTCTATAAACAATGATCGGCGAAATGGTGGCGGTCGATATGGAAACTATTAACGTGGCAAGAAGGGCATATCTCAAGAATTCAAAGTTAACAATATCACTGAGTATGTTCATCTCTTTCACTTCCTTTGTGCTCGGTCTCATAATGATGAAGGCCTCTGATCCAAATATCGAATTGCCCGAACATCCTTTTGACCTCTTCCAGATTCACATTCTGTCTTGGACCATGGCAGTGCAGTGTCTTGTTCAAACACATTATGTTGTCGCACTTTTCGAATATCAAGCCTATATCGTGGCTCACCATGAAGACTGTTATCTGTTTTCTATCTTTAAGATCGTTGAGCAAGGTATAGAACTTTGCCTTGCCCATCTCGTCTACCCCAGATTCTGGCTCATCGAGTATGAGTATCTCTGGTTCCAAAATGAGCGCACGTGCGAGTGAGACACGTTGAAACTCTCCTCCAGAGAGAGTGCCGATTAGCTTGGGACCAAAGCCACCAAGGCCGACTTCTTTTAGAACTTCGTTGGCTTTTTCCTTCCAGTTAGGTTGACTTCTAACTGGAAGCTTCACAAAATCATAGACAGTCATGGGGAATTCGCGGCTGAAAGAAGAAAGTTGTGGTACATATCCTACTCTACCGTTCAGTAGCACCGTACCTGTGTGTTCTACGAAACCTAAGATGGCTTTCACCAAGGTAGATTTACCGGCACCGTTTGGACCGATGAGCCCAGTGAAGGTGCCTTTCTTGATCTCAAAGGAGACGTTTTTGAGTATCTCTACATCGTTGAACCTAACAGATAGATCTTTTACGGCTATGGCTATATCACTTTTCATCGATTGCCTCCTTCAAAGTCCTGTAAGCGTCTTCGAAGAGATCGAGTACATTCTTCGCATTCAATCCGAGTGGATCGAGAATTCTGTATTTCTTCTTCAGTTCTTTCGATATGGTTTCAATCGCTGATACATTGAACTGTGGTCCTACGAAAATGCCCAAAAGTTTGGAAGTTCTTGCTTGCTGAATTATTTCTTTTATATGTGAAATGGTTGGTTGCCTTCCATGAACCTCTTCAACTGAGAAAATCTTTATGCCGTATTTGCTGAACAAGTAGAAATAAGATGGATGTTCGAGAATCACCACGGAATTTGCGTGATTTGAGAGAAGTTGATCAAATTCAGCCGAAAGATTCTTCAAGGACAATGAAAGTTTGGTTGCACGTGATAGGTAAAGTTCGGCGTTATCTGGATCTCTTTTTGCTAGTTCTTCTGCTAAGACTGGTGTTATGTAATCACTCAGAAAGTCTGGTGAAAGCCAAATGTGTGGGTTTACACTTTCAGATTCCTCGTCTTTTTCATCTTCATGATGAGACTCGTCTGAAGCGAGCAGATCTTGTGGTATGTGTTTTCCAAGATAGAGCACATTCCTGTAATTCCTCAAATACGCATCGTCTAAACCCAAGCCATTTGCGATGATCAAGTCAGCCTTTGCAAGTTTCTTAACATCGCTTACAGTCGGGCTGAAGGTGTGCGGATCACTGCCTGGTTTGATCAAGAGCGTCAGATCGACCCTATCACCTGCAATCTCTTTGAGCAATAGATAGTAAGGATTGATTGTGACAACCACGCTCAACGAAGATGCGAATATGGTTGCTGCGATGAATATGAAGGTCAACGATAGCGACTTCATTTTACCTCACACTCCCTCTCTTTCAAACAGCTCGTGCACAGACCCGTGAAGAGAACAAAGTGTTCGTGTATTTCGATCTTCATCTTTCTCTGAAGAGCTTTTTCATACTCTTCCATGGAACAGTCATCGATTGGGAAAAACTGCTTGCACTTTGAACATATGAAAAAATGCTTGTGCTTAGAAGCAGAATAATAGTAGTTGCACTGATGAAGCGAGAAAGATTTGATCTGTCCAGTTTTCAACAGAAAATCGAGAGCTCGGTAAACCGTCGGAAGACTGGTTTTAGAAAGCTTTTCTACATCGTACGCACTCAGTGGTACAGATGAATCTTCTATGAGTTGGAGTATGTTTTCCCTGTTCTTCGTCATTTTCAACATACTACCACCTCTTTGTGAAAATGATAATCATTATCGTTCTTATTATAACAGAATCTACGCAATTTCTTTCAACTTCTTTTTGTGCTTCACGCTACAGTGTTGAGAACTTTGAAGATCGAAGTTCATTTAGTGATCTCAATGAATTGTTCTTGAAGGATGCAAATACTCAAGCAATAAGATGAACAATTCTCGAGAAAATGGCATTGCCTTCTCTGTAAATAGACCGTGTGAAGATTGACAAGTTCATCTGTACTTTATGCACAGGGTATTTAGTTGATAAACTCTACGAGAAACTCTATCCATCCTGGACAATCTGTGTTAAAGAGCAGTGTTGATAGATCATTGCTGTACTCGTTCCATTGGTTTGATGATGTTGGAAAGAAAATGCTGATCGTTGCATCAATGCCGGGGCACGTGCGATTTTGACCTCCTTCCAATCCCCTAAAGGGGATGGGCTTCCTGCTTCATCGCAAGAAGCTTATCAGAATATAGGGATTGCTCCCCAATATCCTGACAGCGGTTTCCTGCTCCGCAGGCTTGACTTCGGACCGGTCCAGCCCTACGAATTTCAACATGTTCATTGCACTGTTTAAGTCCCTATCAATCTCGCTTTCACACTTAGGACAGTTGAAAGTCCTGTCATACAGAGTCAAGTCTTCGTTCTTGTGTCCACAAACAGAACAGGTTTTACTTGTCGGCTGGTACTTATCCAAAAGCACAGTAGAGATTCGAAGACTGTAGCTCAGTCTTCTCTTAATTATCCCTACTGCACTATAGTGAACCGATTTTGAAAATTGTCCCTTTTGCCAACCCTTCACACTGTCGTCCTGAAGGTATACAGCCTTATATCTGTATATCAACGAGCATATCTTGTTAATCACATCTGTCTTGATGTTCGTTAACCTTTCATGTTCTCTTTGAATTTGATGCTTAACCTCATTCCATCGCTTTGAGCCTTTTTGTTTTTTTGCAAGAGTTCTTTGCAATCTCTTAAGTCTTTTGCTTTCTTCTATCCGCCATTCAAGCTTTAGCCCATTTGACAATACCACTCCGTTTGGTTTGAGATCTATTCCTATTGGAGTATCGAAGCTGTTCCATTCTCGTGGTTTTACTGCTCCGTTCTTGTCAATTCTCTCTTGCCAAACTTCAACATACCTATCTTTGTCTACATAGCAGGTCACGAATAGGTACACACCAGATGGTTTCTTGATGAGTTCTGCCTTTGCTATTTCACAGTCTTTTGGAATCTGATGTCCACCTAAGACTCGAAATGGTTTCTTAAAGCCTTGTATTTTGACTTTCGTCTTTTGGCTGTTGAGAAACTTGAATGTACAACCGTACTGTTTGAGCTGGATAGAGTTAATGTATCGCTTAAACTTTAGCTCACCAACTCTATTGCCGTTAGACTTGCTTTTGTGTAGTGCATACAGGCTTTGGTTAATTCGTTCGAGTATTGCTTGTCTCATCTGTGAAGAGAGGTTTGTGACTTGCCTTTTCTGAAATTCATCTCCAACTTTTATCTCAACTTCTTTGAGCTTGTATGTTTCATACTTGAGCCTGTTCTTAACATCAGCCACAACGTAGTTGTACAGCCATTTGGCTTCGTTGAATAGGTTGAACAGCCTTTGTTTTGTTATTTCAGAAAGGTTGTTCAAACAAATTTTAAGTTCGTACACTATGGGTAGTTGATTTTCTCTTCTCTGTTTAGTTTCAATCCGAGCCCTTTTAATCTTTTCTGCTTTTGCCGTGTTTACCACTCAAATACCACCTATTCTACATTAGCAATTACACCACAAGTTTACCACCATTCATCACAATCCCCTGAAAGAGATGTACTTTCTGGTGGGGGTTCTGTAAGGAAATTCCTGAGAGGCTATTCCATTTGAATCTGTTTTGATTGTAGAAAGTGATTTCCAAGTTCCATCAAGGTATTCAAAGGTCACGTCAACGTCTCGCAACGGACTGCCGTTTTCACTCAAAACAATTGCCTTGACGTAGTTGACTCTGCCTATGGTCACAGTTTTTGGAAGAACAGTGATTGTGAGCTCGCTCAAAGCTACTGTTGTAAAAGACCAAATGGGACCTTCTTTAGTACTGCTGTTCGAATCTTTAGCAACTATTCTTCAAAAGTAAGTCGTGTTCTCAGAAAGATTGCCAATATAAAAACTCGATGACATTAAATTGCTTACATAAAAAAGAGGTGGGTTATTCTGTGTGCCAAAGTACAGATCATAGAAGAGAAGATCACCATCTGGATCACTGCAGTTCCAGCTGAGCAACAAGTTGTACGGTGAGACACCAACCG
Source organism: Pseudothermotoga sp. U03pept (assembly GCF_051235805.1). Classification (NCBI taxonomy): domain Bacteria; kingdom Thermotogati; phylum Thermotogota; class Thermotogae; order Thermotogales; family Thermotogaceae; genus Pseudothermotoga; species Pseudothermotoga sp. U03pept. The sequence goes on from NZ_JBPNXV010000001.1 coordinate 806,735, forward strand.
CACCGTCAGCTGGACTTGGATTGCTCGGTGTAGTTGGTGGGTAGTTAAGAAGAGTGGCGCATGAAGAGGTTAGAAGGACAAAAAAGCACAATAGTACGAGAAATAAAAAGATGTTTATTCTCAATTGACACTCCCAATCCCCTAAAGGGGATGGGATTCTTAGTGGCTGGAGGCCACCTTCCATGGAGCTGTTTTAACTCCATGGCTACAGAGGTGTGGTCTGTACCTTACACCTCTGACGGGTGCCAATCCCACTACTACTTGGCCGTAGCCAAGATACCTGTTCTCCATCTCTTTTCCAAGGCGAAGATAGCCTTGCAATATAATTATGCACGAAACTCATCCAAATCGCAAGCCCTTACTACTCCCCTAAAGAAGAGTAGCTTGCAGGCTTGTTCTCTTTGTCACCGCCTCCAATCTTGATATCTTCAGGCTGGAGGATTTTGTGCAAAGTGTGTCATCTTGGTAACTCCAGAATCTTTCCAACGACGTATGGGTTTTTCTTTTGTTCTTCGTAGGGTCTTTCATCTGCGGCTAAAACCGATTTTATGGTTCTTCCATGTCTGATTTCGTCTCTTATTCTTTCTATCACATAGCTCAGGAATGTCGTGCCGCCAGTGAGGTTTATGACAACTTCAGTCGCTTCTTTAAGATATTCTTTTGCTTGGTTCACAATCTGTTCTGTTTCTTCGATACCGGTGAATGGATTCTTCACAATGATCACGCGGTGTTCTCGATTATAACATGCTTTTTCCAAAATATTCGGAAGAATCCCTTTTCCTTGTTCAGAGGTCACAACAACTAACAAATCTGGTGAAAAATGGTTTAGGACTGTATAAAGAGCTCCTTCTGTGGTTCCAAGAGGAGTCAGAACGGCTCTTAGTTTAGAGGTTTCTTTTGCTTTCAGTGAGAAATCTTCGAGCTGTGTTTCACTTATTTTCTCGATGGCTTCTCTCAATTTCCCAATTCCTGCGAGTTCATCTTTGTTGAAACCAAAATGGGCTATGTGATTTCTCGCTTGTTTGATTGTCTTAGCTTCTTTTCCTAAGATATACGGGTTTGCAGACTCTCTTTGTTTTATGTCCAGCACTTTGTCAGGATCTGCTTTGCCTTGGTAGAAGAATAGAATATTTATCAGATACTCTGTGCAAACGCGTAAAGCCATTCCCAGATCATCGGTCCGTAGGTAGAACTTAACAAGCTCTCTTTCTGCAACCAATTCTTCTTCGTTTAGAAGAATATCTCCAGAATTTGCGTCAAGCTTTTTGTACCTTTCGATGATTGAATCGATCAAAAGATCGAGTTGTGGCAAGCACCTTTGTATTTCTTCTCTCGTGTCGGTGGTGTCTTTGAACAACTCTAAGAACTTAGCCAAGTGTTGTCTCAACAACCTGATCGATCCAAGCCTGACAGAGAGAGAAAGTTGTTCCAGCGCAGATGCAAGGGAACTAAGCCTCTTCGGTTTTTCTTGATCTTGTTTCTTGTAAGACTCGCTGTTCTTGCCTGTGATCAACTTAGCCAAAGTTTTAGAATAGCCGTATTCTCTGAAAAGCTTCGCTCCGTAGATCCATTCGACTATTTCGGTAAGCCCAGTTATATCAACGCACTCTGTTGTTTTTGTGACTTCGTCGTACTTGCCGTAGACTATTCTTACTTCCACGTCTTTTGTCTCTTTGAGAAACAAAGCGATAACGACTGCCATTAATGGGATCATCCTGAAACTGTGCGTAATGTCTAATAACACCTCATCACCATTGTTCACTCGAGCTGTCATCTTCTTGACAAGATCTGAGATCATTCCTGTTGGGCTTAGGTTTTCATCTATATCGACACAGCTGTACTTGATCGCTCTATCTTGCAGAAAAGGCTTAACATTGTCTTCCCAGTTTTGCTTAGATCTTTCAGTGAGAAAGAAGATCACCTCGATTGTCTCAGAAGGTCTCTCTTTGAGGTGATACTCGATCAGAGCCAATGGAAAAATCTTCTGTTTAGTTTCAAAATCTACAATACGTACAGTGCTTTCAGAATACCTTGACGTTCCAAGAAAGCTTATCAACCTGATCATTTCTCTTTCTCCCATTTCATCGTTTTGAATTGCTTAGCATCTCCAGTACAACCTGAATTGTTCGATCTATACCTTTTGCCTTGGACTGCGGATCTTCTTCAACAATTATATCTGGTAGCACCCCTCTTTTATCATCAAAACCACCACAGCGAACAAAGTACTTGAACGATACTCCAAGCTGTAATCTTGTGTTTGGCAAAGTGAATGGCAAAACATCGCCATAACAAGAAGCAAGCCCTCCAGTTTCTTCACCCACTATCGTGGCAACCTTTAAATCTTTCACCATCGCAGCAAAGTCAGCTGCTGCCGAAAAGGTCTGAGGTCCAACCAGTACAAAGACGCTGCCGTTGAACAAGAGGTCGTTTTTCTTTGGTTTTTTAAAGCTACTTTTGTTCACGATAATCTTTTGGTTGAGTACCTTTACTCTGAATAGCAATATAGGATCAAAGATTCTTAATTTCCTGATCGCGTCGTCTGAATACTTGACATGAACTTCTGCATAAACCCTATAAGGTTTATCACTTATGAAGGAATAAAGATATTCAGCGAGTTCTGAACTTCCACCTCCGTTTTTTCTGATGTCTATCATTAGGTTCTTAATATTCTCCTGTTTCATGTGTTCAAAAGATTGCCTGATGAACTCTTTAAGATCTTTCTCATACGCTGAGCCGAATGTGTTGATTCTCAAGATTGCTGTTTGCTCGATCGCAGAAAAGTCCCACAATTTTTCATTCGAGATATTCATCTGCTCTCTGCGAGCTTTGTACTCTTCAAAGTTCACCGATTTGAGTTCTGTTTTCTGCAGTGTACCCTGTTTTGTTAAGTACTCAACTTGAAAGCTTTCTTGCTCTTTGAAGATCACCCAGCAGTAGAGATGGAACAACTGGGAGGCTTTGACATAAGCAAAAGGAGTTCTCTCATAACTGATCGTCTTCAAGATCTCTTCTCTCAGCTTTTCAGAAGACAAACCGTTCAAAGATACCAACACACCTGGTTCTTCAATCTTACCTTCAACGTCTGCCAAAATGATTATCTCTTCATCGTTGAAGAACACAAAGATAGGCACTACTTTGCCATTCGCATTGAGATGCTCAGAGAACTGATCTGTAATAGATAGGTATGTGTGCCCATCTTTGAACTTTGCAACGAACTCAGATAGCAATTTGAAGATCTCTCTGATCTCCCACTGCCCTTTCATCTGGAGGTGTGCTTTAAGCTTTGAAAATTCATTTTGCGCTTGAGTTTCAGAAAGCGCATGGAATATATTTGGATGAACATCCTTCAGTTTATCGAAAATGAATTCGGCATCTTGGAGAACTTCTTGTGCAGAGAACATCTGGGCGATTACACAGACGCTGAGGAGAAGAAAAAGTAAAACTACATCTTTCATTTGATTTGCCACCTCTTCAACAGTATAAACGATCAACTACGGAAAAGAACTCAGTTAGTTAGTTGAGACAGATTCTCAACGCAACGGCAAAGGTACGGCCAGAAAGAGTTTGCTGTGCAAATAATCAACCACTAACGAAGAATCTTCACTCGTCTTTACTATTTCTTCACTGACAAGTATTTATGGGAAAAGATAGCATCACACAGAGTTAATGAGCCTTATCTATTATATAAGTGAACGCTTATATACGAGGTGGCTGTATGAAGGTTCACGAGTTGCTCAGAATTCTTTCAAACCCAACTCGACTGCAGATTCTTTCACTTCTGCTTGAAGGTGAATTATGTGTATGTCAAATATATGCGACTGTTGGTACATCGCAGCCGAATATCTCTCAGCATCTGAATATACTCAGGCAATTCAAACTCGTTGATGTCAGGAAAGAAGGAGCCTTTGTATATTATTCAGTCAAGAAACGATCATTACAGGAATACCCGTTCTTGGAATCGATCTTACAGAATGCACGAAAAGAATACTCCAAGCCACTGAAGGCTTGCAAGATAAACTGAAAGGAGATCGAAGATGAGAGAACTCTTGTTGATAGCGCTGGTTTTCTTGATCTTCTATTTCATACCGTTTGGTTCTTCAATGGTAGATCAAAGTATTCTCAACGGTTTTTATCTGCTTCAAGAGTATGCAAGAGAGCACGTTTTGTTGTGTCTTGTACCAGCCTTTTTCATAGCCGGAACGATCACCGTGATGCTTAAAAAGGAAGCAGTGTTGAAGTTACTTGGACCCACAGCAAAGAAGATCGTTTCTTATCCTGTTGCAGCCGTGTCTGGAGGAATACTGGCTGTTTGTTCATGCACCATTCTGCCAATCTTTGGTGGTATCTATAAGAAGGGAGCAGGAATTGGTCCTGCCACAACTTTCTTGTTCGCTGGTCCTGCAATAAATGTAGCGGCAATCTTTCTGACTGCACGAGTGCTTGGCTGGGAACTTGGTTTGGCAAGGCTCATAGCAACGATAACAGCTGCTATCGTTGTGGGAGTTGTTATGGAATTGTTGTACGGACAGAGAGAAAGGTCAAGAGATTCTCTTGTAGCTCAAACAGAAACGAAAGATGGTTTCAAGGGTGCGATCTTTTTTGCGATACAGCTTTTGTTTTTGATCGTGAGTGGTTTGAGACTTGCTCAGCCTGTAAAAAATCTTTCGCTTGGTGTTATTGGTCTTTCTGTGGCAGGTATGGCTGTTTTTGGCTTTTCTAAGGACGAGACGAAGGTTTGGCTGATGGAGACTTGGGACTTTGCAAAGAAGATTCTGCCTTATCTTTTTGTGGGAGTCTTTCTTGCAGGAGTCATTACAAAGGCTTTACCACAAAATGCTGTGGTTGCATTACTTGGGAAGAACAACTTGATCTCCACATTGATAGGTTCTGTCTTTGGTTCTTTGATGTACTTTGCAACGCTCACCGAGGTACCGATAGTGCAAGCTCTGATCAACCTGGGCATGGCAAAGGGACCGACACTGGCTCTGCTCATGGCTGGAAACACGCTGAGCCTACCGAGTATGATAGTCATAACAAAACTGCTGGGTAAGAAAAAGGCATTCACATATTTCTCACTTGTAGTAATTTTTTCAACTATCTTTGGCATGATTTATGGCGCAATAGCCTGAAGAGGAGGTAAGAACGTGACGAAGAAGATCGAAGTGCTTGGGAGTGGTTGCGCAAGGTGTAAACAGACCACGAAGGTTATGGAAATGGCAGTCAAAGAACTTGGAATCGATGCGGTAGTTGAGAAGGTTGAAGACATCAACGAGATTGTCAACCGCGGAGTCATGGCAACACCCGCAGTGGCAATCAACGGAAAGATAGTCTTTTCTGGCAAAATACCATCGTTGGAAGAAGCAAAAGCGCTCTTGAGCAAATCTTGAAAGAATGAGCGTTGAAGTTAAAGTTTCGCACTGTCAACTAAAAGGTTGAAAAAGCACCCCCTTAGAACAGACCACACTAAGGGGGTGCTTTGCTTAATTTCTTGCTGAGAAACTCGCCACTTGCATAGGTCACTTTTTTCTTCTTTCAAGTTCCTTCATTACGTCTTGAATGGTAATTTCAGCCTCCACCATCAACACTGTTAAGTGATACAGAAGATCAGCTATCTCCCAAATGAGATTTTCTCTGTTGTCTTGAAGATAGCCGATGATCACCTCAGTTGATTCTTCACCTAATTTCTTCGCAATCTTTTGCCTGCCTTCCCTGAGGAGCTTTGCTGTGTAAGATCCCTCGGGCATCTGTTCTTTTCTTTGTTTCACCAATCTGTAAAGCTCCAGCCAAAGATTGGTCGACGATCTTCCTTCACAGCTGTACTCGGTTTTGAAGAAACAACTTCTTCTTCCAGTGTGACAGGCAACTTTTTCTTCTGGAAAGTCTACTATGTAAAGATATGCATCTTCATCACAATCCTTTCTTATCTCAAGTACCTTCATTTCATTTCCAGAGCTTTCACCCTTTTTCCATATCTTCTGCCTTTCTCGCGAGAAGAAGTGCGCATAACCAGTTTCTTTGGTGAGCCGCAAAGCCTCTTGGTTCGCATAGGCGAGCATTAATACTTCTGCAGTCGTCCATTCTTGAACCACCACTGGATAGAGTTCCATCACAGTCCCTCCATTCTTACGCTGACTCCCTGAGCCTTCAAAAAATTCTTCAGCTCCCTCAGATCGATCTCTCTGAAGTGAAATACAGACGCTGCCAGAGCAGCATCTGCACCTGCCCGAAAAACAATTAGAAAGTCTTCAATCTTTCCTGCGCCGCCAGAAGCTATTATTGGAAGGTTAGTGAGATCTCTTACAAAAGATATCATCTCTGTGTCATAACCTGCCTTTGTGCCATCTCTATCGATACTTGTGAGCAAAATCTCGCCTGCTCCAAGTTTTTCAACTTCACGCACCCAATCTTGCAAGAGTACGCCTGTGTTATTCTTTCCTGAATGGGTGAAAACAAAGAACTTCCCATCCACTCTCTTTGAATCTATCGCAACAACAACAGCTTGGCTTCCAAAGGTTTGTGAAAGCTTAGTGATCAGTCTTGGTTGTTCAACTGCCGCCGTGTTCAAGCTGATTTTGTCTGCTCCACAGAGAATGAGCTGTGAAGCTGTCTCAAAATCGTGAATTCCTCCGCCAACTGTGAATGGGATATCTATCTGTTCTGCAACTCTTTCAACCAAATCGACAACTGTTCTTCGTTTTTCAATCGATGCAGTGATGTCAAGAAAGACAAGCTCGTCGATGCCAATTTCACTGTAAAGTTTTCCAAGTTCTACAGGATCTCCACTGTCTTGAAGATTTTCAAAGTTTGTCCCCTTCACTACACGCCCGTTTTCCACATCCAAACAAGCTATTATTCTCTTAGTGAGCATAGCTTTTCATCACCTCGATACTGAGAACTCCTTCCAAGAAGGCGCGTCCCACGATCACGCCCTTAAAGCGACCTGCTGTCTTGATGTAAAGTCCTTGAGCCCTTCTCAAAGATCTTTCAGAAGAGATTCCACCTGCGGCTATAACCTGAAGACCTGTTTCAGTGACAAGTGCTTCATCCAACAAAAAGTCGTGTTCTTGAAGCGTGCCATCTTTTTCCACTTCGGTGTGAATAATCTCAGCAACTCCATATTTTTTCAGTTCCTCAACCAACGGCAGAATCTCAGCGCTCTTTTCGCTTAACCATCCTTTGTACAATACGCTGTTGTTCCTTGTATCAAGGCTGAAGATTGGATGAATACCAAGTTCTTGCAACTTCAACAGAAAGGTTGGCTCTTGTATCACCTTTGAGCTAATGATCTGTCTTGTGAAGCCCATCTCAAAGAGCTCTCTTGCATACTCAATCGTTCTTATACCGCCACCAATTTGAAAGAAATCTGCATACGAAGAAAGCTCTCTGAGAATCTCTAAATTATCCCTTCTTTCTTCTATTGCCTTTGATAGATCTATCAAATGGATCAGTGTGAAGCTGTTGTCAAGAAGTTCTTTCACAAGGTCAAGAACGTTTTTTTCATAGATTATGGTCTTTTCTTTCACACCATTTATCATTCTGACTACTCTGCCTTTGTACAAATCTATCGCTGGTATAACGTGCATTCTACCACCTTCTGAATGAGCCTTTTGCCTGTCTTCGAACTCTTCTCGGGATGAAACTGAAATCCAAGCACATTACCTTTTCTGACAGAGGCTGGGAATCTTTCACCGTCATAGTCTGTGGTACCGATGATGTATTTTTCATCGCACAAAACCCTGTAGGAATGGACAAAGTAATAGTATCCACTTGGAAAAGCTTCTTTGAAAATCACTTCGTTCCATCCCATGTGAGGAACCCTTCGGCTCTTCAGCTTCACGGTACAGCCTTCTATCAGTGACAAGCCCTCCACCTTGGGAGCCTCTTCACTTTGCTCAAAAAGCAGTTGCATTCCCAAACAGATTCCCACAACAAATCTGTTATCTTCCACGTGCTTGTTTATGAAACCGGTTAATTTGTTTTCTCTCAGTCTTTTCATTCCTTCACCGAAGTGCCCCACACCAGGTATGAACAAAAGATCGTATATTTCGCTGGTCTTATCGACAAGTTCAACTGATAGTTTTTCATAACCCTGCAGTGCTGTCTTTATTCCACGGTACAGGTTCATGATATTCCCTGGTCCAACCGAAAGAATTCCTATTCTCAATCTATCATCCCCTTCGTAGTCATAGTTTCACCACTCTTTATGGCTCGTGCAACCGCCAACCCAAATGATTTCATTGCGGCTTCACAGATGTGGTGGTCATTCTTGCCAGAGAATTTAAAGATGTGGACGGTTATTCTTGCGTGGTTCACGAAGCCAAGCATGAACTCTTCAAAGGTCTCTGAAGGCATGTCTTCTATTTTGTCTGAAAAAAACTCGAAGTTCTTTTGAAAAAACGGTCTTCCGGAAAGATCAATGTAAGTCCCGACCAATGCTTCGTTCATGGGAACTGTGGCTTCTCCAAACCTGTGGACTTTTGTGTAGTCAAAGAGACTCCTGAAAGCTTGCCCAAGCAGAATGCCGAAATCTTCTACCAAGTGGTGCACTATTTTGTCTTTGCTTTCACAACCGTTTATCTTCACGCTCAACCCCGAATAATGGCAAAAACTGTTCAATAGGTGATCAAAGAAGGCTATCTTGGTGGTTCCCTCGAGCCTACCAGAAACTGGATAAAGCACTATAGAAATCTCGACTTCTTTCGTGATTCTCTCGCCTGATACACCATCTTCGATCCTCTCTGTTTTCATCTGAACACCTCCAGTTCTTTCAGTATCATGTTGTTCTGTTCCTCGGTTCCGACACTGATTCTCACACCTTCATCGAAAGAGCGAATCGTAATTCCCTTTTTTGAAAGATCCTTTATCAATCTGTCTCTTTTCTTCTTTTCGATGAAAACAAATACAAAATTGGCGAAAGAATCTGTCAGAGAGTAGCCCATTGCTTTGAGAGAGTCTTTCATTCTCTCCCTTTCTTGGACGATGAACTCTGTTCTTTCTTGAAAGATTTTCACGTGGTCTAACGCAGTCTTAGCAAGAAGCTGGGAGAGATAGCTTACGTTATATGGAAGTCTTACCCTGTTGTAGGTGTCGATGAACTTTTCAGATGAAATGATGTATCCTATCCTCTGTGCTGCAAGAGAGAATGCTTTTGAGAAAGTTCTCAAAATTGCTATATTGTCGTATTTCTTCAACAACTCTAAGTATGTGACTTTAGAGAACTCATAATAAGCTTCATCTAAAGCGAGAAATGCACCTTTCTTCAGTATGTATTCGATCTCCTCTCTTTCAAAGAGGTGTCCTGTTGGATTGTTCGGATTTGGTATAAAGACCAAGTCACCTTCCTTGAGGTCAACCTCTGGTATGTGAAGATCTTCTTCAAGGGGAAGTTCTATATATTTCACGTTGAGTGCCTGTGCGAAAATTTTGTAGCAACTGTATGTGGGAGGAAAGAAAAATACACGGTCAAAGATCGTCATCATAACGTATATGATCTCGTCTGCCCCATTTCCAATCGAGACATTTCGCTCTGTTATAAAATCAGCACCGACGTACTGGAGTATTGCTTCAACGAGTTCTTCACTCGGCGAGTCATAATAAATTCTCAAATTATCGATCTGCATTCTTTTCAGGGCTTCTTGCAAGAGCTCTTCTGGAAAGGGGAATGGGTTTTCATTCAATGCAAGGTACGTCGTGCTTCTTTTTTCTGCTGCATACGGAGATACTCTCTTAGTGACAAGATCGATCGGATTCATGTAGTTTCCCTCCTCACATCTATTGCACGTGCATGTGCTTCAAAGCCTTCCCACCTTGCCATCTTTGAGTAACGAGTGCTTCTTTTTTCGAAATCTTCTTTTGACATCTGAGTGACAAAGACCTTCTTGGTGAAATCAGACACTCTCAAACCTGAAGAGAACCTACTTGCTCTCAACGTCGGAAGAACATGGTTTGGACCTATGCCGTAGTCACCTATCGATTCACATGTGTACTTTCCAAGAAAGACAGAGCCAGCGTTCTTTATATAACCAAGGGTTTCAAAAGGACTTTCCACGATTATCTCTAAGTGCTCTGGAGCTATGATATTCGATATCTCAAAAGCTCTTTTTAGATCGCTGACCAATACGATGGTTCCAAAGTTCTTTACAGAAAGCTGAGCCGTTTTCTTGCTCTCTTCTGGTAGATTGTGAATTTGTGTCTCTATGAGTTTTGGTAATCTCTCAAAGAGTTCTTCTGAGGTAGTTACTACAACACTCATTGCATAGGCATCGTGCTCGGCTTGAGAAAGAAAATCAGCTGCTACATATTCTGAAGGTGCTGTTTTATCGGCAACTATGGCAATTTCGCTTGGACCTGCGAATGAATCGATTCCAACATCACCGTAGACCTTCTTCTTGGCAAGAGAAACAAAGATTCCACCAGGTCCCACTATCTTGACAACGGGCTTCACAGTCTCTGTGCCATAAGCGAGTGCGGCAATTGCATGTGCTCCACCCATTTTGTAGATTTCTTTTAAGCCAAGTCTTTGACAAACCTTCAAAATGTAAGGTGATATCTTTCCATCTTTGTCTGGTGGTGTTGCAACGACTATTCTCTCTACACCGGCGATGATGGCGGGTACTGCACACATCATGAGTGTCGAAAAATAAGGCGCCTTTCCTCCCGGAACGTATATTCCAACACTTTCGAGAGGAACTACCATCTCACCGAGAAAACTTCCATTGTTTGTTGTAAAGAAAAAAGAGTTTTCTCTCTGTCTGAGGTGAAACTCTTTCAGATCTTCTATGACTTCGTTCACCGTTCTGAGAAAGTCTTCTTCTACAACAGCTCCTTTCATCTCTGCCTCTGTGACGCGTAAGTTATTCGTCTCCAGTTGATACTTTTCATACCTTTTAATGAATTCATTCAGTGCCTTATCTTTTTCGACTCTGATTCTTTCAACCACTTCCTCAACAATAGATTCGAGCTGAGAAAAGGATTGGCGCCTTTTTTCGAGAAGACTTAGAAGTTCATCGTCGTTCGGGTTTTTGAGCTTCAGCATCCTCCACCACCTTCCTAAGTCTTTCGAGAAAGTCTATAACTTCTCCTCTCTTGGTCCTATAGCTTACCGTGTTGACAACGGTGTGTATTCTTATCGTCAAGATCTCATCGAGTACTTGCAAATTGTTCTCCCTCAAAGTTCTTCCCGTTTCGGTTATGTCAACGATGAGATCCGATAGCCCAGCAATAGGCGCAAGTTCTACAGAACCTTTGAGTGAAATGATTCTGTAGTGCCAGCCTTTTGATTCGCAGTATCTTCGGGTGATGTTAGGGAACTTAGTTGCGATACTCTTTTCGCCTCTCGGAAGATCCTTACCTATTGGTCCTGCGAGTACCATCTTGCTCGAGCTGGTGGGAATAAAAAAGGGTTGAATGAGATTTATCTCTCTTTCGAGAAGAACGTCAGTACCGCAAAAACCTATGTCTGCCGCGCCTTGAACCAGATAGGTTGGAACATCAAATGGTCTGGTCATGAAACATCTTAAATCCTTACTTTGTTTCAGAATAGAAGAATCTCCTTGAAGAAAATAACCTGCTCTCTGCAAAAACTCAGTCAGCTTTTCCTCGAGTCTCCCTTTTGGTACAACGATCCTCAACATGGTCTTCCCTCCAAATATATGCAAGCCCCCACTCCTTTTTCGCCGCTGACCAGGTATTCTCCTCCTGCAGCCACGATCTTGGAAGAAGGTATATCGTAGACGGTAAAGATGATCCCACTGTATTCTTCAATTGTTCTTGCCAAAGCCAAATCTATTTCGACTGTGATTTGCTGAAAGTTTTTCTCGATGTGAGTCGCAACCGTGAGGAGTTCAGTTTTAACAGAGAAAGGGATCTCCATCTCTTGGAGGTCTTTCAAAGCTCGTCGGTAGATACTTGCTTCGATTATTCTTTCAGCTTGCGAAAGATCTATCTGCTCCATCTTGGACAGAAAGTCCATCTCTGCAAGGTTTTTTGTGTCTATTATATTCAAAACCCTTTCTTGGAGAGACTTTGGTATCTTTTTGAGCAAATCTTCATATAGATTGGTGTGTCCTATCTCCACGATGAGAGGGCCTGTGAATGACTCTGAAGTGCTTTCTAATATGATATCCACTATCTGTAGGGTATCGGCAATCTTTTGCCTCGGAATTTTCTCCAAACCAATTTGATACTCGGCTACTAAGTCACCGTCGGAGTATCTGTAAACGAAATCAGCATACCAAACCTTGATTGGTAGGTCAGGTGAATATCTCTTTAGGTGATTTAAGACAGATTTTGTGAAATCATCACGAACTGAATAGAGATTGCCACGCCTGTCGAGCAAAAACTTCGATTCATCTTGAACTGCTTGCACTTTTTCAAGAGCAGGGCTAAAGAATGGACTGTACCCATGTTTCAAAGCCTTATGGTAGAAGGAGACAACCTTTTCAAAGTTCAAAGACGACCACCTCCTAAAAAAAAAAGAGCCACGTTATCTCTAACGTGGCCCCTACGGTTTTGGCATGAACAAACTCACGGTGGAGAAACCGTGGGACCTCTGTAACTATGATGGTTTTGCAGAATTATAATGATCATCTCTACTGTGAACAATACACTCACCCTTTTAGACATCATAGTTTCTAAGAACTTACATCTTCGATTGAAAGTGAAAGCTCAGAGATCTAGACTTTGAATTTATTATACCTCAACCGATGAGCAAGTCAACTCTTGGCATACTATGTGTGTGACTTTAGGTTATGGCTTTTGCGATGGTCTTGATAGTAAGAAGTACAGCATCAAATGAACCGAATAGCATTTGGTCAACTAACTGTGATTCGCGAAAGGTCTGCTTTTATCTGTTCAGGGCTGAAATCCTTTCGCTTGCTAATTGACCTGTGCAGTGATAAGGCAAAATTCTATCTATCTTGTAACTGCTGAGCTTTTCTACGACTTTTTCTATCTTCTCTGGCGGAGCCTTGTAAAGGTGAAAACCTCCAAGCAAGAGCTTGATCTTTTTGTCAAAGATTTGCAAGGCTTCTTCGACTATATTGACGATGCCTCTATGTGCACAACCTGTTATCAGAATTATTCCATCTTCTTCGTCTATGACCAAATTGAGCTCTTCATCAAAAAAGTCTCTGACTTTTCTGCCATCCTTGAGGATGTAGAAATGTGAGTCTGGTTCTTCAAAATCATTTTTCATCTCTACCGGTCCAAATAGATAGACAGAACTGGATATCTGCACTACTCTTTCAGTTACTGTGACAAAATCAAAGAGATCTCTGACAGTCGACCACTCTACACCAGCAAACCTTTCATCACTGTACTTGGGCAGAAATATCTCTTCTCTGACAAAGACTTTGAAGTTCTTGGCAAAGGCTGAAAGGTGCTTCAAACCACCTGCATGATCGTAATGCCCGTGGCTTATGACTACGTTTTCAACCTTTGAAAGATCTTTGCCCAAAAGCTTTGCGTTCTTTATGAAGAGATCGGTGCTTGCTGTGTCAAAGAGTGTTGCGGGCTCACCTGGTTTTTCAATGAGGAGCGAGAAACCGTGCTCTGCAAAGAGTGGTCTTTCAAGTTCATCGTTGCAGAGCACGGTGAGTTCAGTGCAGCAACTCTGAGACATTCTTCAACCTTCCATTCAAATATTGTTCGATCGCTTTGTCGACTTCTACTTCGTCTGTTACATACACCTCTTTACCTGCCTGAGTGAGATCATCATAGAGTCTTTTTCCCATACCGTGTGAGATAACTGCTACGCAATCTGAGAGAGCCGAAATGATGCCTGCGTGATTGCCATGACCGTGTCTTTGTTCGTCGTGATGAAGCCCCATGGCATGACCTGTGAAGGTGTTTGGAAGGTACTTTTTGTCTTTCAGCTGTTTGTTTTCAATCTCTGCTATCACAAAACCCTTGGTCCTTCCAAAGTGACTTGAAATTGTTACTCCATCGTCTGACGCTATTGCGATCTTCATTTTCTTCTCTCCTTCTTATAAATTCTACTTCACTTCCTCAAGGCGTTTGTTGATCTCTTGAAGTTCTTCTTCCAAATCTTTTTTCAAGAATTCTAAGAATTGTTTTTCTTCCTCCTTTGTTGGTACACGAGAAGGATAGCAAGCCCAGTAATCCCTTGCAAGGTGTCGAGGGCAACAAGCTCCTCTCCAACCAAAACCACCTAAGCCACCTCTGCGGAGATGCCATCCAGGTAAGTATCTCATCCTTCACACCTCCTCTCCCTCAACAAGTTGAAGAAATCTGTTTATTTGATTCCGCAAATCTTTCATCTGATCGAGCAACTGCTCTTTCAAGACCTTCCCTTTTGGTGTTAGCGAATAGGTTCTTTTCGCAGGACCTTCACCGGTCTCCCAGCGGGAGGTTATCAGCCCTTGAAGCTCAAGCTCTCTCAAGATTCTGTAACCAGCACCCATCCACGATGGTCCTCTGCATGGGCAAAGATTGGGAAAATGCTCTGCCAGCATTTCAAAAAGCTCATAGCCGTGTGTTTCTTTCTTGGAAAGGATGCACAGTACAAAGGTTGTTATCCAAAAGTTCGCTCCTGCACCTCTGAATCTTCCGTGTTGAAAACCCTTCATCATACACCTCCATATATATGCTACTTTAATATATATAACAAAACTCCGAAAAAGTCAAGAGCAGCTTTGAAAAAACCAGAAATTCGAGAGACAGCGTAAATCCTCACGCTTTCATTCAACTGCTTCTAAATCCTGTAAACTCACTGTAGGAAAGCTTTTCAGAATTTATCCGGCTCGAATATTCTCTCTCAAGAGAGCCTTTCTTTCACTCTTTGGTGTGAGTGAAATACCGAAGAATTCTTTCACCTCCGTGCGTGTAGCTCACCCTTGCAAGAAGCATACAACCGAGGTCTTTTCGCTCTTCAACCAGGTGTAAAATGAAGACTGGAATGTTGAGGTGGTCTTTGAAGTGTTTAGAACGATCTTGAAGATATCTTTCAGAAACTTTCTGATGCATTTTAGATCCATCTTCGCTTTGATAATCGGTTTGAGCGTTCCATCGATGCTTCTTGTTGGAGGTCTTTCACTCAACGATACGATCTCAAATTGGCTGAAGAGAAGCCTTGACAAAAACTTTGGTGTAGCAGACGCATATGTTGAGAATCCAAGAAGCAATATCTTTTTCAGATTACCAGTAGACCAGCAGGCTGTGTCTTCACTCAGAGAACGTGAAGAAATCTTTTCGGTCCTTCCTGTCTTTGAGACGATGGTGCGCCTTGAGTACGATGGCAGAATGATCGACTGTCTTGCCGTTGGTGTTATTGCTCAAGACCTGAGCGAGTTTGTCGGTTCAGGGCTTCATCTACCTGAGAAGGGTGTGATCATCTCAAAGGATCTCGCACAAGTTTTGAAGATAAAAGAAAGTGAGAAGGTCGTCATCAACACAGCAAAAGAAACCGTAGAACTTCTCGTTTCACAGATTGGCGAAGATGGTTTTCTGAATTTCCGCGGCGATCATCTGCAGTACAGCGGGGCGATCTTTGTTAACTTGAGCGATTTACAGCCACCTTTTGGCTTTCCAACAAGAGTATATCTACACCTGGCTGGCAGTTTTGAAAAACATGAAGAGATCACAACGCAACTTCAAAGAGAACTCAAACTCAACGCTGTTGCAATGAAAGCCCGTCTTCTAAATTCGCCGGCAAACAAGGCATTGGGTTACTTGACGATCTCTTTCAGTGGCTTTTCGTTGATCGCGGCTCTGATATTGGTTTACATCTTCACTCAGAGTTTTTTAGATGAGAGAAAAACGACTACTATTACATTGAGAACGATTGGATTTAAAGCCACAGATATTTTTGCGACACTCTTGATCGAAGGTCTTTTCTATTTGATCGCTGCCAATCTCATTGGTGGAATCTTTGGATTATTCGTGGGTGGCTTTTTGCTCAAGAGATTGCTGAAAATTTCTATTGCTTTGAGCCAAGGAAGTTCTTTCATCGTGCCTCAATTGTCTCTGCAGATCTCACCATTGACATTGATGTTGGGTGTGCTCGGTGGTCTGGCAGTCCCCTTGACGATCTTGATGTGGAGGATTTGGAGCTCGACACATAAACCACCTGCGCAATTACTCAGAATTGAACAAGAGAGCAACTCTGCTTTCGGCATAAGACGTTACATGGGCATCTTAGTGCTCGGCGTTGCTGTGATTCTGATCTTTTTATACTCAAGATTCTGGTTGGCTCTGCTTTTGCTTGCGGTCTTTGGTATTCTGTTGATCTTGCCTTCAATACATCTGAGCTTAGCATTTGGTGTCCTCTTGATCTTTGTGGTTTCATTCATTCAACCCGATGAAACTGTGACAGCGTGGGATATCTTGCAGAGGGCTTCTGTGTTCTTCGTAGCAGGTTGGTTGATCTTTTTCTCGCTTCTGAATCCTTTGAGAAAACTCTTCTCAAAATCGTTGTCAAGGTCTTCTGTTTCTGCCTTCATCGCTGTGTCCTATGTTGAACGCCACAGGAGAAATACTCTGGTGATCAGTTCTATGTTCAGTCTATTGCTTTTCGTGATGGTTCTTGTTCTGTGTATACCGTACAACATGCAAAGGTTTGTGAAAGAGAGACTTCAAACGGGGCTTTTTGGGTATGATTTCATGGTCGTTTATAACCCTTTGAAGTTGATTTTTGCAAGAGGTGAGATCGAAGTAGCCGAGGGCTTGAAAGATCCTGCAAGAGTCTACGTAGGGCAGATGAACGATGATATCATTGCTTTTACAGACTCATCATTTTTAGAGAGTGCACTTGTTCCTGTAGAGAAAAACACCCAGTGGAGAAAAGATCTACTCGACACTGGTGCATTAGTCTTAGGTTACTTCAATGATCGCACTCGACCACAAAAAATAGAAGGAAATGTTAGATCACTTTTTGGTTTTGGTGATTCTGAATCGATGGTTTTCACCGTGATAGATTCCTTTGACATGCGCCAGCTCATGGTGCCAGTTAAGTATGTGGCATCGACCAACAGTCTGCCAAAGAGAGTCAGGTTGGTGCCTGTACTGCTGGGGAGAGTGGATAAGGATAAGGTTGCGCAAGTGAAAGAGTTTTACAGCAAGAGATTTGACTTTCCACTCTACGTTACCGAAGAGCTCAATCGATTGTTCGGTGGCATAGATCTTCTGGTACAAACTGCCGTGACGCTACTCTACTTTGGTCTGATCAGCGGTTTTAGTGGTATAGCCTTTCACACGGTGCGAAGCATAGTGCTCAGAAGACATCTATCAGGGGTGTTAACGGCTGTAGGCATGTCAAGCAGGGAGATCGGAGCCGCTTTTATACTGGAGAACATAATCGTTGCATCGCTGGGCATAGTGATCGGTGTCTTCGCAGGTTCGCTGGCATCGAAGGACGTGATCGAATTGATCTTCACGCTCTTTGGCTCGGGAAGATTTGTCTTTCCAGTCTGGCAACTTCTTGGTTTAGTTTTTGCGGTCTACGCAGTTGTGATCGTGGTAATTGCTCTGCCTGTCATCTTGAAGCGAAAGATCATCGCAGAGGCTCTGAGAACTCAAGAGTGATGAGAATAATCGTTCTTGCACAAGGAGGTTTGAGATGATCGAGGTCAAAGACCTTTGGAAGATCTACGGTACAGGTGCAAAACAAGTCGAAGCACTCAGAGGAGTAACTCTGAAGATAGAGGACGGTGAATTCATTGCAATACTTGGTCCATCTGGTTCTGGAAAGACCACATTGTTGAACTGTCTCTCTGGTATCGATTCACCATCACGGGGAGAGATCTTTTTCGATGGCTTAGTCTTTCACTCACTGAGCGAAGAGAAAAAAACTCAATTTAGGGCACGATACATGGGCTTTGTTTTTCAGTTTTTCAATTTGATCCCAGTGTTGACGGCGATGGAGAATGTTTTGCTGCCGCTGAAGATTCTAAGAATCAATCATGGCGAGGCTACTGAAAGAGCAAAGAGAATACTTGAGAGAATTGGTCTGGCAGACAAACTTCACAGATTTCCATCTGAGCTTTCTGGTGGTGAACAACAAAGAGTTGCCATAGCCAGAGCCTTAGTGCACAATCCAAAGATAGTGTGGGCAGATGAACCTACGGGAAATCTCGACTCGGAGACAGGGGAAGGGGTCATAAAAGTACTCGAGGAAATGAGATTCGAGCACAGAACGACTTTAGTAGTTGTCACCCACGATGAGCGCATAGCAAAGCGTGCTGACCGTGTTTTAACGATAAGAGATGGAAAGATCGTGAAAGAAGAAAGACAAAGCTAAAGAACTCCTCTGACCAGAACGAGGGATGGCAAGAAGAGTGATCAATAACTTCGCAGATGAAGAAGATGGAAAAAGAAAAACAAAATGTTCCTTTCTCGCAATAGTTTATGCTTGCAAGACTTAGCAAAACTGATAACTCTTCAAGAACACAGGACAGTTGTTATTTGGGCTTTAGACTGTACAAAAGTGCCGTTGGGTGAATTGGAAGCATGATATTCAAACGAATGTAGATGCGGAAAATGTCTTGAGTTGTGCGAAGCTTGGGCTAAGGGACAAGTCAAGATGCTAATTGCCAAGTGCGCTGTTTTGAATCTTCATGCATTTGAAAGACAGGTCGTTGAAGACCGATACCACAGTCTGCTGTGTCGTGCAACTGCACATACTGGTGCCACTGTTCATGCCAAGACACACGCTCTATGAACTTACTGCTTTGGTGCTGAAATGTAGTATTGAGAACTTTGAAAAATCTGCGCGTGAGAAGATAAATTACTACCTTGAGCGGCTACTCTACTGGTAGGAAAATGCTGAAAAACAAAAGATCAGCTGGGCAGGATTTTTGAAATAGTACTTTTAAAAACTCCAGTATGAAAAAACGATTCCCGCAGTTAGATCATCTCATTATCAGAGAGATTACTCCCACGACGAGCGAAGTGATTGAAACTGTCAGTGTTGTAATTATCAAATTCTTAAGTTTCTTTGCAAATTGTAATTGATTCTTAAACTGTTCAAAAACTCTGTTTTCCATCGTTGAAAGACTGGTTTGAAGATGAGCTGATTTGCCTTCTATCTTTTTTGATATTTCGTTGAAAAACTGATTTGATTCCTTTTCGATCCTTGATAGAGTATTTTGAATCTCTTGAAGTGTACTGTGCAGTAATGTTGTGGATTCCAAGATACGATTAGATTTTTCACCGATCTGCGCTGATTCATTCAATAGAGTGTTTTGCATCTGTTGAAGTGTACTCTGTAGTAGTGTTATAGAATCGAGGATACGATTTGACTTTTCACCAATCTGTGCTGATTCATTCAGAAGCTGTGAGAGTTTGCTGAGGATCTCAGGAGTTCCTATCTCTTTGAGGGTTTTGATCACATCATGGCTCCCACTTGCAGTTTCTTGCGCTACAGCAATGAATTTTGTTAATTGCTCTCGGACTGCTTCGAGCTCTTCTCTTGCCTTTTGGTAGGAAGTTGCTTCACTGTGAAGTTGCTTCAAGGTCTCCACCAACTTAAAGGCTGCTTCTTCCGCTTCCAGGAATTTTTCCATCTTCATTCCCCTTTCGTTATCAGAATTTCGCAACTTTTTTGAAGTTTTGCCAGCAGGAACCATGCTGGTATTTCAGAAAGTTCATCAGGTAAGGCTTCGACAAGCTTCCTTGCCAGTGAACGTTCAGGTCGTTTTTGGAGAAGTTCAACAACAAGGGTTTTTGCAAAGTCGCTATCTCGAGTTGCGATAATTGAGAGTGCCCATGCCGAAAATTCATAAACGACTTCCCCGCTCAGACCGTAGTTTTCCAAAGCCGAAAAAATCGACGCGATGAAGTTCTGCTCTGTTACCTCTAAGCTTTTGTCCTTACAGAAGATCTCAGAGAGGGCGCGTAACATAAGCAATGCTGGATGATCTGGATAACTTTCAAGATAACGAGAAACTTGACCTCTTAGTTCAGCAGCTTCGTTCGGTGAACAGACCATTCCAAAGAGATCTTTGCACTTTTCCAAACCTGTTCTGTAATCGTTGATCACTTCTTCCAATGTTTCCGAGTACTCAGTTGATTCTAAGTATCGCAAGATTCGCTGGCGGAAGATCTCATCAGTTGGAGAGTCGGAGCATGCGAGCACCATTTCATAAAAAGCCCGGCGCCTTCCTCGCTCGATAACATCGTAGATGAAATGAAGTAGAAGGTTGACCATTTCTAAAACAAACTGCTTATGAGGAAGTGAAAGAAATCTCGATGCTTTCTCTACTTCAACCTGTTTCCTGCTGTAGAGATAACTTGCAACATATCTGCCGTACGCCTCTATGATTTCCTCCTTGGTCGCACCTGATACCGCCACGGTGAACTCGTCACGTGCGTAGTTTACTGTGTAATCGGAAATCACCCCGATGACAAGGAGTCGATGCAATGCCTTTTCTGTAATCTCTCTTACTGAGCGATCGTTATCTTCATTTTCGCCAAAACATTCGGTAGCACCGATGGTTACATTACCTCTCGCTGATGTGTCTGGAATCTTGGAAAGAACCTGCTTGATATCTTCCTTTTCTCTATCAATTCCACGAAATGTGTTTATGTGGAAGTAGAAAATCCTTGTTATATCATCACTGTCTTCCATCCTCAGATCTCTGATGATTTGCTCGATTTCCTCTATTTTCGTGTTGGGATTTAGCAGCTTCTTCGCTCGCTCAGGATCATCAACAGAAACGACTATGCAACAATGAGCAGTCCTTCTGTCTCTTCCGGCACGCCCAGCCTCTTGATAGAAGGACTCTATCGATGCTGGCAAGCCGAAATGAATGGTGTATCGAATATTTGGCTTATCTATTCCCATCCCAAATGCCTTTGTACACACCAAGAGTGGTATCTTGTTTCTTTTGAAGAGCTTTGTGGCACGACGTTTGTGAGATCGGTATTGGTCTGTGCCCCAAAACTTAGGTTCTTTTCCGCTGTAGATGTCATTTGGGATACGCAATTCTTTGTCGATCTCTTCCTTCACTTTTGTGATCCCAAAATCGCCACCAACATGAGGACAAAAGACGAGACCTGAATAGGTATCATTGCCTCTTGGTTGATAGAAAGAAGAAAAGGAACTGTTGAAAAGGCTTGGCAGTTGGTCAAAACAGCCCTTGAGCCTTGCGAGCTTTTCTTGAGACTTCGAATAGACTATCTGAAACTTCAATTCCTTTCTGTCAAAGGTCTTTGGTGTGATAATGGCATCGAAGTCCTCTATCTGTAACTCTCGCTGAATGTCTTTCAAAACGGCTCGTGAAGCGGTTCCTGTCAATGCAACCATTGGTGGGACATGACCCTGTGATTCACAGTACTCGCGGCTCACCCTTCCAATGTTGAGGTACGCAGTTCTAAAATCATGACCCCACTCAGAGACACAGTGAGTTTCATCTACAACTATCAAAGAGATAGGAGTGTGTACGGTGAGCGTACGTAGTGATTCTCTGAATTCAGTGGTTTGAAATCGTTCCGGAGCAATGTACGCAAAAAGATATTCACCTTGACCAAACAGTTGCATTGCTCTCGATCTATCTTTTGGATCTGTGATCTGACTTGTAATGGCGATGCAGCGGTCGATACCCATCTTCGTCAGATTGTCTATTTGATCTTCCATTAGGGAAATGAGCGGGTCGATTACCACTGTCCTACCTGGCAAGAGCATCGATGCAAGTTGGTACACCAACGACTTTCCACCACCGGTGGGGAGCAAGAGTAAGACATCTTTGCCCCTAAGTACGCGCAAAACGCCTTCGTACTGTCCTTCCCAAAAGTGAGTCTTACGAAACAGATATCTTAGAAAATACTGCAAATCTTCCTCTTTGATTTCCTTCAATCCTCCAATCACTGGGGCAACCGACAATGAGGAATTTGCTATGTGAAATGGCACATAGATGTTTTGCACGAAAAACGTTGGTATCTCGGCTGAGCTCTTGTTTGAGAAAGAGATACAAAGTACATTTGTACACTTCCTGCCAGAAAATTCAAAAAGCAGCTCGCACACAGAATTCTGTATTTTGAAACTAAAAGAGTAAAGATCGCTGAGTCGCTGTAATAACTCTTCGAAGTCAGCTACGGTCTTTTTCAGTATTGCCAAAGCTTCTTCTTTATCGAATAGACCCAGTTCATCCAAATCGGCGATGATCTGCCATGAAACGTTCTCGTCGAATTCAAGGAAGCCAGATTGAAGAGCTTGTGCAAGAACCACTTGAATTTGATGAGCGATTTTGACAGCGTTTGTAAACTTGACGAACTTCTGAGGCACGGCTGATGAGTTTTCTGAGACTGCACTTTTAACCCTCGAAAGTTCTGAGCTCAACAACGACAGTTTGCTGCCAGCTCTTTGGCGTATCTCTTGCGCAGTGATTCGAACAACTTTATAGCCATGTGTGTTCAAGAGATTGTCTCGTTCCCTGTCTGATACAATCTGATTCTTGTGCTGTTCTCCGTCGATTTCAACAACGATCTTTTCTTCCAACCAAGGAGCGAATATGGCAAAATCAACCCTTCCGTACAATGGCAGATCTGTGTCTGGTTCAAAGGGTATGAGGCTCGAAAGATCGACTTGGGGCAGCACAAATTGATCAAAGTTTTCCCCAAGAACTCTTGGCAAGATCTCATAGTAGAATATCTTCTCCTCTTTGCTGTCAAACCAAAAAGATCCCGCCACTTTTCTATAACTCTGAATCAGAGAATCTTTGACCGATGAGAAAGAAATTTCTGCCCCTTGCACATCAAAGAGTTTTTCAAACTCCGCTTCCAGCTGGGGAGACAGTAAAGTGATTCGTCCTCTGGTCAAGATCTTTTCCAAGACCGATATGATCTGTCTTTTCTTACCATCCAATGGAGATCGATCATCCTTGGATGGAAAATCAATCCTCCATTGGCAGAAAGCCGTCAAGATTTCCTTGTCTAAGTCATCAAGATCTTCTGAGGTGATTTCATCGAGTAAACCTACAGGGACTGCCACAGATTCAAGAAATCGAGCCTGATACCCAGCAAACCTCTCTCTGGCAAGCAAATTGCGAGGAAACGAAGATTCTGATGTTGTGGAACCTTTCTCATTCGAAGTTGTTTCCTTCAGTGACGGCACATAAGGCACAGTTGCCGTGCAATCTGGATAACGGGAACACCCGTAGAACATTCCCCCGGCATTCGGACCTCTTTTTGCTACACGCAATACCATCGGAGAGCCACACTTAGGGCACCTGACTTCTTCCATTTTAAGCTCCATTCCATCAGACTGGTTCTGAAATGATTCTTGCGAAAACTCTTTGCCAGTATTTCAATCAGATCAATTCTTGTGTCACAAACGGTGTCATTCTTTGTTCAAATACTGATATCTTTAACAAAATTATACAGCGAAAAGAAGCAAAATGTCAACAACAGGTTTCTCAGTTGGAAAAGTTGAACGCAACATAGCACAGAATGCAATATTGCACCAAAACAATTATTCGACAAAAAGTTGTGATGTGAGGAAAATCCAAAATGAAAGAGTATAGTGGAAATTGAGAAAGAGAGTCTCAAGTTCGAGAGAAAAGAAAATGAAGATTACTAAGGCATCTCCACCACGTTTCCGTTTTCCAGATCATAGTACGCTGTGATAGACTCACCTTCTAATGGTTGAACATATTCTGCAGAGATCTTAAGAGGAGTTCTATCAGAATCGAGAGGCTCTATCTCATACATCAGCCCCTTCGTCGAGTAGAAGACCCTTTTGATCTTCACCTCTTGGTTATCGATGATTCTGATTCCTATCGATCCAGGTTTGATGATTTTTACACAATTTTCGCTGGGTTTAAAAGTTTCTTCTTCGATCTTCACATTGACCAACTGCGGTGGACTTTTGGCATCTTCAATCGTTGATCTTAGAACTTTAAGAACTTCGCCTTTTTCTCTCTCATCTTGTAGGCTTTTTCCACACAGCTTTATGGCATCCTCGAGTACGTTGATTATTACATCGTCTTCAAGCAACTTTGAGGTGATTCTGAGACTTCCATAGGTTTCATCATATATCACAACATAGCGTGTCTCTTTATCGGGAAAGACACCGTTGGGTTGTCGAGTTTTTCCTGTTGTAAAGTTCGTGTCATTCACTTCAAGACCAGTGCAAGTGTGGAAAGCCGAATGGATCAACTGTGCCAGTTCTTGAATATGGGCATTGCAGAAAGAGGGATGGTAGATCAACACACCAGTGGTAAAAAAGAATCTCGTGAAACTCGATTGATGAAATGTTATTTTGTCTTCTTTGATGGGATACGTCCTTCTTATTTCGCTTGGACCACGTTTTTCAGTAAACCCCTGAATGATGGTTTTGATCTGCAGTTCTACTTCTGCCAGAATCATATTTCCTCTTTTCAAAACCTGAATGGGTCTTGAAAAGTTCGGAAATGCAACGCTTGGTAGAGATATTGGTTTAGTAGTGTAGTATCTTTCTTTCTTGAGTATCACTTTATGATTTCTCAGATCTACATAACAAACTCTGTAAGGCTGTGTGGCGTAATAGTACACTGCTCCTGGATAGGCTTCACGCATGAGTTGATCGTACGAGATTTGACCTCTTGGAATCTCATCACCAGCCACTTTGAGCGACATTTCAAACTGAATACCAATGTCTCTCAAAGGGTAGTAGTGGTTTGGATCGTCTTGAGACTCAGCCTTCATAAGTCCAAGTTCTCCTGAAATGTCTCCTTCCCTTTCTCGCTTACACAATTCAAGGAAGCCGCTGGGCCAGTTGATGGGTGAGCTGAATGGCTCTGGGTCTTGTCCCAATCTTTCGCAGATCTGGTCGTACTCACCTCCAGATCTTGCAAGGCATAGGGCATGTACGTACTGCAATCTATGGTTCTGAAGGTACAATGTTGTTTCGACAGGTGGCAAATGCAGAATTCTTTCAGGTTCAAGAAAAACTAAATTGTCGTTTGGACTTGATGTCTTGATGACAATGATCGTTCCATCTTTTTTGCGTCCTATTCTGCCAATTCTCTGCAAAAAGCTTGTAGACGATTTGGGTACACCAACAAGTATACCCAGACTCACATGTGGAATATCCAATCCCAGTTCCATGGCGCTGGTACATATGACACCTCTGAGTGTACCTCTTTCAAGGCGGTCTTGTATCGATTTTCTATCTTCCTCTTCATAGCCAGAGCGAAATGGCAATATATCATACTTCCTGAAAGGTTCAAAGAAATCGTCATAAGGATTATCACTCTCAGTGACCTCATTTTCTTTACCTCGATTGACCGATGTAGCCAGCAGTTCAACTTGTTTCCTGCTGTCGACGAACATCATGAAAGATTCCTGCGTTCTGTGCAAGATATTTTCGAGAAGAGTTTTCAATACGTCGATCTTTGCACCTTCTGGATGATCCACAAAGTGTATCCTCAAAAGGTTGCGAGGAGACGTGTTGAGAGCTTCATCTACTACTGCAAAATCACAACCAAAAAGCTGGTGAAGGTGTTCGTTCGGATTGGATATCGTTGCCGATGCAGCGATTATTTTGTAAGAGGAACCGTAGCAGGAGGTTGCGTGGAACAGTCTTCTAAAAAGAAAGGCGGCGTTGCTTCCAAAGACACCGGTGTACGTGTGGACTTCATCTACTATCAAGAGTTTTAGTTTCGAAAGGAAGCACTTAACTGCTGAGTCACCAATCTTGTACATCAGCCAAGAATGAATTACATCTGGTGTCATAAGCACGATGTTTGACTGAACCAGTATCCTTAAGCGGTCTTCCATATCAGTATCACCTGTCAAGATGCTGATCTTTGCTTCGCATTCCGCTTCTCCTAAAGCCTTTTGCCATCTTTCAAATTGTTGAGCTATCAAAGCCTTCAGAGGGTAGATCACCAGAACTTTACAGTTCGGATATTTTGAAAACTCCTCACAGGCTGCAGCGTGAAAGATCAAAGTCTTGCCTGATGCTGTTGCTGTCGAGATGCACAGATTTTTACCGCTCAAGTATTCCTCCAGAGCCAAGAGTTGGTGAACGTATAACCCATTTGGAAATCCTTTCAGAAGTCTTCTTGTCGGTGAACTCACAGGTACTTTATCTACAGGAAGATATTCAGCACCCCTTGGAGGAATTTCTAAGGTTCTGATATGTTGCCAACCTAATCTTTCAAGGAAATCTTTCATTCTCTCACCAGCCTTCGACACACGCTTTTCACAAATAGTGACGCCAAAGCTGGTGAGTTTCTGACAAACTTTGCAACATTTGTTGAAAAGACAAAGATATATCAAAGTGCTTTAAAAGATTTTCATCTCAGCATGAGAACTTCTTTCCAAGCAGTCTTTCGAGCTGATCTTTCAGGTTTGAGTTATCTTCAAGATGAATGACTTTGAAACCAAGTTCTTGAGCAGTTCGAATATTTTCGGCTTTGTCATCTATAAATAGAGTCTTTGTTGGCTCTACGTTGTATTTATCTATCAAAGTGGTGAATATCTGAGGATCTGGTTTGATCTGGTTCACGTGAGAAGAGATCACCATGCCGTTGAAGTACTTGAAAAAATCATAAGTCTTGTGAATGTAATTAAAGCCGTTCTTCCCAAAGTTGGAAAGCACGTAGAGCTTGTAACCCATCGCCTTCAACTGAGGAAGAAATCTTATGTTTTCTTCTATGGGCAAGAGCAGCCGCAGAACATTCTCTTTCATATGCTCGATGTATTCAGCATAATGAGGAAATCTCTCAACCATCATTTGCCACAGCTGCTCTTCTTCGATTTCACCTTTGTCGAGCAAGTTCCATTCTTTTGTTTCAAAGACATTCTTATTCAAAAAGGTGGCAACTGGCTCGCCGAAGACCTTCAACATGTAGCCATATGGATCCCATTGTATCAAAACACGTCCAAGATCGAAAACGATATTTTCTACCAAAATACTCTCTCCCGTTTAGGAGAGTACCAAGATTACTTTACTGAAAATTGAAAAATCAGATGCCTTCACGTGACTTGCCAAAGATCTAATGGGTATTCTTGTACATCACCATCGCTGATATTGCAGGGACATTTATCGTTCCGGTTATTTTGTAAAGAGTTTCTGTTCCTGCTCTTTCTTTGTCAACGACGACATTCCACTCTCCGTCAGGCAAGGTGATCTCTTGTGCTTTGATATCTCCGTTGTATATCACCAAGATCTCTTTCCAAGGATCGTTGTTGGCGTGATCAGTTATCACGAATGCGACGGTCTTCTTCGGTGAGTCGAGGAAGCTTATATGTTTTCTTATTTCATCTGCCGTTTTGAGTCTGAAAGCAGGGTGTTCCTTTCTCAGTTTTATCAGCCCTTTGTGATAGTTGAAAACATCGATGAACTGCGCCTTTCTTTCGTAATCAAGAGCGTTTATTGAGAGAGGTGCATTGTATGAATTCTCGTTGAACTGCTTCGTTCTGCAAAAGTCTTGCCCTGCGTGGAAGAACGGCACACCTTGGGATGTGAGTAATATCGCCGCCGCAAGCTTCTGCGCTGATTTTAATTCCTCTTCGCTCCACTCTCTTTTGTCCGACTTTGCTGCCAAGAGATTTTTGTCCCAAAGTGTATGATTGTCGTGGCATGCAGCGTAATTTATGGTCTGCTCTGGACTGTGTGCAAAATCAACGATCAATTTGTTGTCGTAGTTGATGCTGCCAACCACACCTCTTTTAATTCTCGTTTCTCTTGCAACTGCACCCATGACAAAGCCCTTTGCTTTTGCATCGAAGACTGAGCCTCTAATAGCATCTCTTATACCGTCATTGAAAACAGCTATTCTCACATCGAGCAGCTGTGCCTTACCAAACCTTGGTTGCACACCCCACCCTCCCCAAGGTTCTCCGTAGATTATCACATTTGGATTGATCTGCCTCAAGGTTTTTTCGACCAACAACATCGTTTCTCTGTCTATCAAGCCCATCTGGTCAAACCTGAAGCCGTCCACATGATATTCCCTCACCCAGTGAACAACAGCATCGAGAATGTATCTTCGCATCATCAGTCTTTCGCTGTTTGTTGTGTTTCCACAACCACTTTCGTTCAAATGCTGTCCCATTCTACCAATTCTGTAATAGTAATACGGGACGGCTTGATCAAAAACAGAGAGTTCTCCAACACCATAGGTGTGTGGAAAGACGACATCTATGATCACTCCAATGTTGTTCTTGTGGAAGGTCTGGACCATCTTTTTCACTTCAAATATCCTCGTCTTTGGGGCTTTTGGATCGAGGCTGTAACAACCTTCTGGCACCATGTAGTGGTATGGATCGTAACCCCAGTTGTACTGTTTTTCAAAATCTCTTTTCAGTTCATCGCCTGTGTAGAAATCATATATTGGGAGAATGTGCACATGTGTGACACCAAGTTCTTTTATGTGTTCAAGCCCCGTTGTGACACCGTTTGGGCCTGTCGTGCCTTCCTCGATCAAGCCAAGGTAAGATGATTTGTCTTTCACGTTACTCGTCTGAGAACCCGTCATATCTGCGATGTGTATTTCGTAGATTATCGCATCTACGTAAGATTCGAGCTTAACATAACTGTCCTCTTGCCAATTCTCAGGATTTGTTTGTTTCATATCGACAATGGCACCAAGTTTGCCTTGCAAAGATAGTGCTTTTGCGTATGGATCTACTCCTTCTCTGATCTTGCCGTAGTTTTCATACTGGTATTTGTAAAACCATCCTTCCAAGTCTTGATCGATCTTTGCATACCAAACGCCTCTTTCCCTTCTTTTCATTTCGAGAACGACATCTGGCTCACCTTGTTCGCTTCTCTGGTACAACAACACTTTGACAGACCTGCTCACAGGTGTCCAAACGTAAAACTCTGTGTGTTCTTTCGTGTACAACGCCCCCAAAGGACCATCGTAATACAGCTGGTCAAGGACTTCTACAGCGTAGACCCTTGATTTCTTGAAACCTTCTATCTGCAAAAAGATATCTTTTGAAAGATCTTCTTCTCTCAGAGGTTCTGAAAGTTTCACTCTGAAGTAATTGGTCCTCGTTATGTCCGTTGGGTCGGCTTTTTGTAGAGCACTCACTGGTAAGGGTTTTTCATCAAGAGTGACTGTTACTTTGTCAAGATGTGCGTTCAAATCTATGGCGTTGGTCGCGTAGACTTCTATGGTTGAAAAATCTGTCAACTTTGCAAAGAAGATTCTTGGACTTGTGTCGGGTTTGCTGGTGTATATCTCTTCAACATTTTGCAGAATCCATACTTCAGCCCTGCCGTCTTTTATCTCTACAAATCTGTCTTTTGCCACATCCTTTTCCTCCCACTCTCTCAGCCTCACGATTATACCAACCTTTGTGAGATCCATAGGTATGGTGATAAAAGCCTTTAAGCCAAAATCGTCGCTCTCAGTGAAATTATAAGCCTTACCTTCTTGACCGATAGGTTCAACGGGCCATATCCAAAGATTCCATCCATCGTATTTGCCGTCGAACCTGTGGTAGTGAACAACGATCGTCGTTGAAGCAAAAACCGCAGCACAAATAAGTATCAGGGCAAGAAAAAGATGCCTTCTCACAAGTACACCTCCATAAAGATTAATTATATTTTTGCGGGGTGTACACAATCAGAATCACAGTTGTCCTACCTCTTTTAGGAAATCCATCAAGAAAGCTCTTGCGAGCGAAGAAAATTCTGCAATAATTTGGATCGTTACCTTCTTCAGCTCGTTCAGTTGTGATTCTTTTGCTTTGAAATCTTCAAAGCCAACTGTACGAGTCTGTAGTTCTTGTGAAAAACTTTCGTTGAAGATCTTTGACACAATACCAACGTTGTTCAGCCCGAGTAATCTCACCCTTTGAATGAGTTGCCTGATGTGTCTGCTGTCCTTTGGCTGGGCGCTGGCGATGGCTTTCACAATGTCTTCATCTGCATTGTAGAGCAGATAAGCCAAGTAGTCGTCATAGGAATAGTGAAGATTGGATAAGTATGTCGCCGTCTGCTTGTCAAAGAGCGCCTTCATTGTGTCAAAAAAAGTACCCGGCGTGTTGTGAAAGGGCATCGAGAGATCTTCAAGGTGATGCAATGCCCTTGCTAAGAACCTATAGCCCCAGTACTCATCACCCTTTTTGAAGGCTTCTCTTGACATCTTTACGAAATAACGAAAACTATCACTGCCTTCAAAGAAATCTAAGAACAACAATCTGTACTTCATGTGTCTAACGCCTTGGCTGTTTCCAATGATCGATTGAAGCGGTGAAAGATTCAGTCCTTCGTCCATGCCAAGATCAGGTTCAACTGAATAAATCGTCAGAACTTGCCACAGATAAACTTTGTTATCGATAGGTTCAGGATCTGGTGGGTAAAAGGTCGCTGTCTTTGGTACAAACTGCTGGATGAACTCTCCACAGTAATCTTCAAGCCTTAGATAATCAGTATTATAAACACGATTCTCTTGGTATGTGTACGGTGTTATCTGGATCAGCTTCTCTGCGTTGGGTAAAAAATCTTTTACTACAAGGTAAGTCAAAACCTCGTGAGCAGACCAGCAAAAAACAGTTGAAGCCATCAACAGCAAAATTGGTACCAGTCTTCTCATGTACTGTCCCCCCTTCTCACAGAGGTATTTTAGCACAGCAACAAAACGATCTGTCGCCGCTTCGAGAAAGATATGGTGTCTACCAAGTTGAGCAGAAAATCCTCAAGATATGACAGCAAGTTAATCTATAAATGCACATAGGATGACTACATTAAACCTGCTAACTCAGTTAAACACAAGAGCAGTCCTTGTCGGACTGCTCTTGTTTTGTCAGAATTTTGTATTCACGGACCAAATGATATATGAGGATATGTATCTACATTAGTTGCATCGTCGGTTCCTTCAATGTAAACTGTTAAAAGATATGAAGTTGTTGTACCTGTTATAGTTATCATTGGAAGATCTACAACTGTTTTTGTACTATCTGCTGTGGTACAGACATAAGTGACTGAATAGATCTTGTCCACAAAACTTGGTTTGTCAGTTATGATCCATTGTTTCGGCTCGGTCACACCAGCTACTGTGATTTGTGTTGGCGTTCCGGCCGGCACAAAAGGAAGAAGAGCAAAAACAGAGTCTTCTACCAATTCCTCAACGTCAGAGTCATTCACATCGCTCGATCTCACATAGATGATCTTGCGCAGGTCGCCATAGGTTCGTTCGGAAGAAGATGTTACCAAAGTTTTGATTCTTGTCGCCAGATCCTCAGCTTGACTTTGCGGTGTGGGAGAAAGAAGTTCCCCACTTCTTGAGTGTAACTTGATCTGTAATACTAAGTATAACAAATTCCTCGATACTCTTGCAAATTTGAATTTCTTTGCTCGGCACAGTAACTAATGATATTTTCAATGGAGAACGTACCTGATGACTCTGTAAACTGTACTCATGCAAATCACACAGTTAGTTTTCACCTTCTGAGTTTCTAATATCGATGAGATGCTATGCACGCAGGTTCTGGAATCTCTCAAATCTTACAAGGTCGTTTGATTGGCAAAGGTAGGTCAGAAAGATTCGAAAGCTCACTTAATGTTAAGATCTTCATCGGGAGGTGAAAGGATGTATATTTCTAAAAAGGCGAAGGTTGGTTCCAATGTGAAATTTGGTTATAACGTGATTGTTGAAGACGGTGTAACTATAGCAGACAATGTCTCGATCGGTCACAACGTAGTGATAAGAAGAGATACAGTTATAAAAGAAGGTTGTGTGATTGGTGACAACACTGTTCTGGGTAAAGAACCTTTCAAAGCTGCTATCTCTGCTACAACTGAAAAGAGAGAATTGCCAGCTTTGATCATCGCAACAAATGTGACAGTAGGTGCCAACTGTGTGATCTACCGCGGTGCTGTTTTGAAAGATTACGTTTTCGTCGGAGACTTGGCGAGCATAAGAGAAGACGTAACTGTGGGTGAATACACCGTCATAGGAAGAGGTGTAACCATTGAGAACAAGACAACCATAGGAAGGTATGTCAAGATAGAAACCGAGGCATACATAACGGCTCTCTCTACAATAGAAGATTATTGCTTCGTCGCCCCAGAGGTCACCTTCACAAACGACAATTTCTTGGGCAGAACTGAGGAAAGGAAAAGGTATTTCAAAGGTCCCACGATCAGAAAAGGTGCCAGAATAGGTGCGAATGCGACGATTCTACCTGGTGTAGAAATCGGTGAAGATGCACTTGTGGCAGCTGGCGCGGTCGTTACAAAAGAGATCCCACCAAGGAAGATATACGCCGGAGTTCCTGCAAAGGAGCTGAAAGATGTTCCAGCTGAACAACTCTTAGAGAATCAAAGTTATTACAGAGGTTAGGGGGAATCGAGGTGCTTGTGCTGTTTCTGACTGGCTTGTTTGTTGGCGTAATTGTTGGTTACTACATGGGTGTTATGAGATTTCGCGGTGACCGAACGAGCATTGATGAGTCGATCAAAAATCTGAACGAAAGGATCAACTACCTTGTTTCACAGCAAGGCGCTCTGTCTTCATCACTTGGAACTCTGAGCGGACTTTCAAATTTGGTGAGCGAACTCAAAGCGAGATACGAGGAAATGAAGGAAGCCGAGAAAAAGTTAAGCCTGGAAAGAGACAGAAGGCTCGAAGAGTTCGTCGAAAACATGAGAAAGATCTTCGAAGAAGTGTCAAACAAGACTTTGAAAATCGACGAAGAGAAGGAAAAGAGAATTGTAGAACTGGTTGAACAGATGAAACGTTTTTCCGACGAACAACAAGCCACGATCGAGAGATTTCTCCTGCAACAGGGACAAACAAGAGAAGAGATCGAAAGAAAAAGAGATGCAGAGCTGAAAGATATGAGACGAATCATCGAAGGCTTTGTACACACGGTCTCTGGCACAAAAAGTCGTGGGCAAGTGGGTGAAATGCTCCTAAGTGAGGCACTGAGTGAGTCGATCAAGGTCGGTACAGTTGTGAAAGACCTTCCAATTGGCTCGATGGTTGTGGAGTTTGCTTGGAAGTTGGGCGATGGAAGGTATATTCCCATAGACTCGAAACTGCCAGATCTCTCAAGTCTCTTACAAGAATTTGAGGAATCCTTAGAGCAAAAAGATCGTGAGCAAAAGAAAAAAGAGATAATTCAAAAGATTCAGCGCGAAGTTGAGAATGTGAAGAAATATCAAAACCAGCCCAACACAATTGATTGTTGCATAATGGTAGTCCCCTCTGCGGTGTTAGAAATGGCACCAGAACTGGCAGCCTTTGCAAAAAAACAGAATGTCTTTTTGTGCACTCATAAAGAGATCTTTGCTGTCGCTCATTACTTGGAGGCAAGACACATCACAACGCAGCAAGACGAAGCGGGCAGATACAAGCATCTGGTTCAAACGTTGCTGAATATATTCGAGCAGATCGAGCAGAAATCTAACTCCCTCGAACGAGCAGTCAAACAAATGACGAATGCCAATAGTGAAATCAGAACTTTGGTAGCTCAAGCAAGAATATCTGCAGGTACGCAACAGGAAAGAGAAGTATCTGAACAGAAATGAGATGAAAGTTCAATTGCGCAGCTTTTTGGTTCGTATTTTGCATAACTGTTACGTATCTTTGATGTACTGACGTGTTCACATCTTGTAAAATAAAATTCAGGAGGTGCATCTATGACAAGAATTTCATTTCTGGTTATCTTATCATTGTTTGCGATCGCAATATTCGGCTTAGATCTTGCAAGCTTTGATCTTAATAGTTTCAAAGGCGAGTTCCCGCTGATAAGTTTACAAAAACTTTTGCAGACAGATGAGTTTGTTTCTGTTGATGGAGTCGTCTACAGAATAAGTGCACCGAAGAAATTCCTGACGAGCAAAGAGGTAGATCAGAAATTACTGGTTGAGCAGAACTTTGTTGGAGTTCTTGCCATAACTATCGATGAACTGGCAACCTTCACAGGAAAGGATAAACCTGCACTCGTTGCCGCAAACGGGGTTGTCTACGATGTCTCTGCTTCGAAGCAGTGGTCTGGTGGTAAACACAGAAATCTGCACAACGCTGGTGAAGAACTCACGTATGAACTTTTAAAAGACTCTCCACACGGGGTTAGAAAGCTTGGCAATGTCAAGCCGTATGGAGTTCTCGTCTTCACACCGGAGCAACTCGCCAAATACAACGGCAGAAGCGGAGCAAAGTCGTATGCGTCTGTTTTTGGTGTCGTTTACGATATGAGCTATTCGAAGAGGGTTTCAAACGGCGTTCACTACAACTATCCTATGGGCAATGAACTTACTTTTGAAATCTTACAGATGCCCAACCACACAACGATGCTTTCGAGAGTCTACGCTATAGGACTCTTGGTCTTCACCGAAGACAGTCTCGTGAAGTTTGATGGAAAGACTTTCAAGACTTTTGGCAAAGATCTTTTCAAAGCCTTCATTAAGGTTGGCAGCATCGTTTATGACGTGACAGACAAACCAGATTGGAGAGAAAAACTTAATCTGGAAGAGAGTGCTTTACCTGGTAGGGATTACACCTTTCAGTTTGAATGCGAACTTGAAGGCAGCTGTACTCACGATCACCCAGATTCAGATGTATTGAAATCCTTCGATATAGTTGGTTTTGAGTTGGTAAAATGAACATGTACAAAGTATTTGCTTGGATAAGCGTTGCCTTGTTGTTTTACAATTTTTCACTCTTTCCACTGCGCAGAATTTTGAAACGGTACAAAGCTGCCCAAAAGTTTCTTATCTTTGGATCTAAGCTGCATCGATTTACAGGTTTTGCTCTGTTAATCACAGGTGCATTACATGGTTATCTTGTACTCGGGCAAATAGCTCTGCACACCGGCTGGTTGCTCTGGACCGGTGTGCTTTTGCTCTCTGTCTACTATCTGCTCAGAAAGTATTTAAAGAAGAAATGGATATTGCTCCACAGATTCACAGATTTCTTCGTAGTAGGCTGGTTTTTCGTACACTTTTTCTTTCCATGGCTGCTTTGATTTAAAGAAACTTCTCTGCTGAAGTGCCGCTACAAAGCTTTGCCCTACTTGCAGAGACAACTTACTCGTCTTCTGAGGCTTTTGTATTGCAAACCGAGCGAAAAAGTTCGCCCAGTTTTGTTCAGTACACTTCCTCACACAACCAAGAGACACAGAGCAAAGAAAACTTCAAAATTGCAGATATTACCACATAAGAACACCGGCGAGCTAAGAATGTGGAAAAAACACTGTTATCAGCGACACGATTTTCACGCTGAGCAGTTTCTTGTTGAATGTTAGAAGATTCGGCGTACTTTCAGCAAAGTTTACAAATTCCAGGTTCCCATAAGTTGTTCAACATCATTATGAGTATTGCGTGGACAAAGTGAAAAAAGCTGGCGGAAACTATCTTTCCTTCGTTACCGATGACCTACCGTAGAAAAACTCAGCAAAGTTCTTCTCTTTGAAGAACCTTTTCCTGAATTCTGTTATCGGAAGATCTCCTTGTACTAACATGTCTCTTCTTATGTCGTGTTCTTGTGTTTCGACAACCCTTTTGTCTTGGTGCAGCACTTTCTTGTTGAAAGGCATACCCGTCGTGGCGATTAGCTTGTCAAGCCATTTTATCTTTGTTGCACGCACATAAAAGCGTAGGTATATCATGGTCTTTGATTCATCAACAGGAACAAAGAAAGCGACAACTCTTATAGAGTTTGTTATGTGGTTCTGCCACGTGTTTGGGAAGATAAACTCAAGATAGACCCTCGAAAGATCAATGTTTAGTTCTTCAGGTTTCTTAACTTTTTGTCCATTGTCGATCTCGTTGAAAACATAGAAGAAAAACTCATTCTCATCTATCCACTTCACAACGGGACCGTTTACGAGTGTTCTGTTGCCTCTTCCTATGGTTGTTTTGTGAATAAAGGGAAGGTGCATGACGTCGAGTTGATTCTCTACCGCCCTTGGGTAAGGAACCCTCCAAAGCTCTTTAAACTCTGCGTAAGCAAAGTTTTCATCAATATCGTCGAAGAACCTTGGTTCACCTTGCAGATTGTTCTCTCCAACCCAAAGCCATATCATTCCTGCTTTTTCGGTGACGGTGTAAGCCTCTATGGCAAAACGCTCTTCAACCTGGTGGTTTCTTCCCAAAGCAGGTATGAGTTTCACTCTGCCTGTCCCATCGTACTCAAAACCATGAAAAGGACACTGAATCCTGCCGTTCACCACTTCTCCAGCCGAGAGCCTGGCTTTCCTGTGTACACACAGATCTTTTACTGCGTTTAACTTCCCAGTTGTATCTCGCCAAAACACAATTTCCTTACCCAATCGAACAACACCTACCGGTCTTGCCGAAACCTCCTTAGACGAAGCAACCGCCAACCACACAGTTTCCCTCCTAACGGGTGCTTAGTATTTGCTTTTTCATTTGATAAAATAATTCAAATGATAGACCAAAAGTCTCAACGATCCTGCCCAACATCCAGAGCTGTGTGGGTTAGCCTGCAGACCAACTCCTCAAGATCCCATGTCTTTGTAGGCTGAGGACTCTTCTCACAAATACACCTCTGTTTCCGTGATCCTACGTCGATAAGTCTATTCTATCATGCACAAGCAGCTTCAAATGTTAGTATTGCTCAAGAATGAAATAAAACAAGAGATTGCCAAGAATTTATACCTCATAAATGAGCTATCATCCATCTTTCACAACTGAGCAATGATTCTAAGAAATTCTGCTTTTGTTTTCTATGAGTTGCACACAACGGGCTTTCTTACAAAGATTATTGTTCATCTTAACTGGCTGAATTTGGTAAAATCAAAGACGGATCTGTCCTGGGAGGTGAGTTAATGCAATACAGAAAATTTGGAAAGACCCAAATAAGTACCTCAGTGCTGGGCTTTGGTGCGATGAGACTGCCTGTGATGAACAACGATGATTCTCAGATCGATGAAGAGATGGCTGTGGAAATGATCAGATACTCAATAGACCACGGGGTTAACTACGTTGACACTGCTTATCCATACCACAGGGGAATGAGTGAAGTATTAGTCGGCAAAGCGTTGAAAGACGGTTACCGAGACAATGTTTTTCTTGCAACGAAATCTCCTGTGTGGCATGTTGAGAAGCACGAAGACTTTGAAAGATTTCTCGATGAACAACTGGAAAAGCTTCAAACCGATCACATCGACATGTATCTCATGCACGCCTTGAACAAAGAAAGATGGGAAAAGATAAAGTCTTTGAAATTCTTTGATTTTTTTGACAAAGCCAAAACAAGTGGAAAGGTCAGATTTGCTGGTTTTTCCTTTCATGACAGTTACCCCACCTTCAAGAAAATCGTAGACGAATACAATGAATGGGACTTCTGCCAGATTCAGCTCAACTACATGGACATAAACTACCAAGCAGGATTGAGGGGCTTAGAATATGCTTCTTCGAAAGGTCTTGCCGTCGTGATAATGGAACCACTCAAGGGCGGAAAACTTGCAAAGCTGCCAGACAGGGCGATGAAGATTCTTTCAAAGAATGAAAAGAATTGGTCTGCGGTGGAATGGAGTTTCAGATGGCTTTCACACTTTCCACAGGTTTCGGTGATACTGAGCGGAATGAGCACCTTTGAACAGGTGAAAGAGAACATCGAGATAGCAGATCGCATGACACCGAACAATCTTTCAAAAACTGATTTAGAACTAATAGAACAGCTGAGAACCAGTTTGGAATCCTTCGCGGTGATCAACTGTACAGAGTGTGGTTACTGCATGCCTTGCCCACACGGCGTGAACATTCCAGGCAACTTCAGACTGTACAACGAGACTATCATGTTTGAAAACTTACAGCTAATGAAGGGGGAATACAACTGGTACAAAAGTCAAAGAATGTCAGCAAACTTCTGCACAGAGTGTGGTCAATGTTTGAGTAAGTGTCCGCAGAAGCTGCAGATTCCAGATCTTCTAAAAAAGGTCAACGGTACGTTGGGTTAACCTCTATAGACATCTAAAGTGGACAGCTCAAAGCAGATGTGGTGAAAGTAGAACCTGCGCAGAAGAATGACTGTAAGGTTAAACTGAATCTTTCAAAAGCACATTCGATTTCTTCTCTGTGAGTTATCTGGCAAGATGAAGATATCTGTTATGATACAGTTGAAGATCTTCAATTAAGAATCTTACATTCGCTGAGTCTATGTACCAATACATATGGCAGCAAAAATTTGTTGATAGGGGGGTAGGTGATATTGTTCAACAAATGGGGTTCATACGTCCCTGAAATATCTGAACGTGCTCTCACTGAACTACAGAACAACTTCACCCGGTACTTTCACAATCTTTCTGAAAAAGGCGTTGAAAAATGTAGGCAAGATCTTGAGTATCACACTCTTTTTCTGCTCAGCTCCCTCTCACTCAACTCGAAGCCACTTTTCATGGATTACTGTAAATGGGTGAGAGATTTGTTTCTGAACATAGGCGTTTCAATCGACAGCTTTGTGGACAGCTTGAACTGTATTGTTGAAGCGATCGACACGGTGCTTGGCAAAGAAGTTGCAAACAAGGCGAGAGAATATTTAGAATCTGGAATTCAGATGCTACAGAAAATAGAGACAACACAAGACACTGTCAATCCTTTGAAGAGCTATGTAGATGAATACGTTGATCATCTGCTTAATGGAAGAAGAGTGGAGGCACTGAATCTAATAAGAAAATTGCTCTCGAGTGGAACAGATGTTAGAGACATATACATATGGATTTTTCGGGAAGCCCTTTACAAGGTGGGGCTGCTTTGGCAGTTTGGAAAAATAACTGTAGCTCACGAACATTTCTTCACTGCGTCCACTCAGTTGATAATGTCACAATTGTATCCTTATGTTTTCAGCAAGAAGTCCCAAGGTGGTCCGGTTGTAGTGGCTGCTTGCGCAAGTGGTGAACTACACGAGATAGGTATAAGAATGATCTGCGATCTGCTGGAAATGGAAGGCTTCGACACGCACTATCTGGGTGCAAACACACCAGCAGAGAGTATTGTAAAGTTTGCAGAGCAGAACAAAGCGCATGCTATATTACTCTCAGTTACGGTGACCTACCACCTTGGCACGTTGAAGGAGATGATAAATATCATCAGAAGCGATCTGAATCTGAAAGGTGTGAAAATCATAGTTGGTGGAAGACCCTTTTCTATAGACAGGACGATCTACAGGGCTGTTGAGGCAGACGAATGTGCATCGGAAGTAGATGAGGTTAAACGAATTGTACTGTCAGGGTGATGATCGTGAGAAAAAGCATATTTTCGATAACCTCAGAAGGATTGTTATTGAACGTCATTGCGGACGATTTTGAGCTTTTCCCATTGATTAAAGATGGAAAGATAGCATCTGTTGTGGAGCCGAATTCCTTAACAAGATTTTTCAAGTTTCTGGCAGATCTGAGAAAGAACGAAATCGAGGTCAACTGGGATATAAATCTTCTCATCAACAACTATCCTGCGGAGTTCGTGATGACTGGTGTGAAGGTGCGTAA
The DNA here is from genome assembly GCF_051235805.1 of Pseudothermotoga sp. U03pept. Lineage (NCBI taxonomy): Bacteria > Thermotogati > Thermotogota > Thermotogae > Thermotogales > Thermotogaceae > Pseudothermotoga > Pseudothermotoga sp. U03pept. Next base: position 846,089 of record NZ_JBPNXV010000001.1, read on the forward strand.
CGATGATGTTTTTGTGCTGATTGTAACTCAAGCGCTCACTGAGTTGAGCAGAATATACGAAGAATTGCTCAGAATAGACAACGAACAAATCAACCAGCTCAGAGACATTATGAAGAAGTACTTCCAAGATAGAAGAAGCAATGAGAATTTGTATCTACAGCTTCTGGATGAAATGGCTAAGCTCAACAACGAACTTATCAATGTTCAACGTGAACTCTCTAAGAAAAACACAGAATTGGAACAGTTAAAGAGAAAGTTAGAAGAAATGGTGATTAGAGATGAACTAACCAAACTCTACAACAGAAGGGCATTCAATGACATTATCTCGAGAGAATATGCAAAAGCAAAAAGATTTGACATTCCTCTGACGTTGGTCTTCATGGACTTGAACAACTTTAAATTGATCAACGATGCGCAGGGTCACGAAGCAGGGGACAAATTGCTGATTAATTTTTCCGAACTCCTTCTGGCGAACACACGGGCAAACGTAGACTATGTCTTCAGATTCGGTGGTGACGAGTTTATACTGCTACTCGTTGGTTCTAACGCAAAAGATGCAGAAAAAATCATGCAGAGAATAAACGAAAAAGTCGAAGAATTGAACGATATAGTTACTGCCGCGTATGGAATTGTCGAAGTTCACACGGAAAATCAGCTTCTAATAGAGGAACTGATCGAAAAAGCAGATCGACTGATGTATGAAAACAAGAAAAAAATGAAAAGTTGAATTGAATGTGATGCACAGGGGAAAATTAAGGCCATCTTAGCTCAGGTATTCTGAAATACCTGTCATGTGAAAAGAGAACCCATCGCATCTGTGTTCGAATTTCTGGCAAACAGCCCTTTTGGTCAAATCTTTGATAAACAGAATACACATATGCACCAGAATTGTAATTCTTTGTAATATGGTGTAAATCTATGTTTCTCACAGAAACAGTGAGATTTCGCCACATAATAGCTTCCTGATTGTCAATAATCTTGTTTTATCAGTAAAATTTTTGGTAATTTGAACTTGAACTGATAGTTTCAGTAATGTATGATTTATTTCTGAGAAAGATATTTTATGTTGGGGGCGTTCTTGGTGCACAGCAAATTAAATCCTGTGTCTATGAAAAGAGAAAACAAGAGAATGATTCTAAGGTACCTGGTAGAAAAAGGACAGAGTAGCAGAGTAGAGATTGCTCAACACACAAAGCTTGCCCAGAGCGCAATATGGAGAATAATAGGCGAACTCACGAGCGATGGTCTAATAGAAAACAGAGGCTTTTCCACTGGAAAGAGAAGAAAACCCGTTATATATGCTCCTGCAAGATCTTTCATCACTTCAGTGATATACAACGTCGAAGTCTTGGAAACCCTTGTTGCGGTAGGTTTTTTGGATGGATCATGGAAGCTCATTGAAAGATTTCCAACACCTTCCGGCTTTGAACTATTCAAAGAAAAGGTGATGAAATCTTTTGAAAACATCGCGATGAACCACACTTTTAGAGAAAACATCACAAAGGTCGTCTTTTCGCTACCAGGTATGGTCAATTATGAAAAAAAGATCTTGATCTACGCTCCAAATTTGAAATGGAAGAACATAGATTTTAAAAAGACCTTTGAAGATCTCAAGTTAGAAGTCTTCGTGGAAAACGATGCCAATCTTTCGTTGATGGCTGAACAGTTTTTCTCAAGGGATGTGAAGAGATCAAAAGTTGCATTTTTTCTCTACTTCGGGGAAGGAATAGGTGGAGCAATTTCCGTGAACGGAAGCATCGTCAGAGGAAAAAACTCTGCTGCAGGTGAAATAGGACATGTTACATTGGATGGAAACAACAGCGAAGTAGAAAGATTTCTTTCTGTTGTGAGGCTCGTTGACAAAGCACGGATTTGGGTTGGAAGTGGAGAGAACTCCCTTCGTGAAAAATTCCAGCACCTGAGGCGTCTCTGGTTCAGTGGACAAGACGATGTAAGAAAGGTACTGCAAGATTATCTGCACCATGTTGCGATTGTTCTGAGAAACATAATTTATCTTTTGAACCCTGACGTTATCGTCTTAGGAGGATTGATAAACGATATATACGAGACCTTTGGTTCACACATAACGAGAGAGCTGGAGATGAACATGCAAAAAGAAATAATGGCAGAGATTCTAATAAGAGATTCTATCTTCAAAGAAGTTCCACCATCTCTCGTAGGAGGGAATATTTTGGTCATTGAGGATTTTCTAAGAACTCTATAGGGGCTTCACCATAACCATAGGGAGGTGCTGTTATGAGGCGATTGTTTGTGTTTCTGGTTTTGGCTTTAGCCATCTCTTTGATCGCGCAGGCAACCATCCCAAGAGAAGAAACGGTGTACATCGCGGGTGCTCTTTGGGGACCGGCAACGACATGGAACCTCTATGCACCACAATCCACCTGGGGTACTGACCAGTTCCTCTTCATACCTGCGTTCCAGTACGACCTTGGAAGAGACGCATGGATTCCGTTCATCGCACAAAAATATGAATTCATCGACGACAAGACCGTGAGGATTCACATCAGGGCTGAGGCAAAGTGGAGTGATGGTCAACCGATCACAGCGGAAGACTTTGTGTACGCTTTGGAACTGTCGAAGAAACTGAGCATAGGACCAGGTGTTGGATGGGATAATTACGTCGAGTACGTGAAGGCTGTGGAAACAAAGGTTGTCGAATTCAAAGCAAGAGTGGACGCACTGAACTACTACCAATTTCTCTCTTACTCGCTCGGGGCTCAACCGATGCCAAAGCATGTCTACTCAAAATTTGAGATAGGAGCTATCAAGGACTGGATCAACGACGTGCCTGCAGAGCAGGTTGTTTCAGGTCCTTACAAACTCTACTACTACGATCCAAATATCGTGATCTACCAGAGAATTGACAACTGGTGGGGTAAGGACATCTTCGGACTACCGAGACCTAAGTACATCGCACACGTGATCTACAAAGACAATCCGAGTGCAAGCTTGGCAGTGGAGCAAGGAGACGTAGACTGGGCTGGATTGTTCATTCCGAGTGTTTGGGAACTTTGGGAAAAGAGGAAGCTGCCCATCGGCACTTGGTACAAGGAAAAACCTTACTACCTGCCTGACGGTGTTGGATTTGTCTATGTGAACAACACCAAGCCAGGGCTCTCTGATCCTGCTGTTAGAAAAGCTATCGCTCATGCAATACCATACGATGAGATGCTGGTAAAGGCGTATTTCGGTTACGGCAGCCAAGCACATCCTTCGTTGGTGATAGATCTCTTTGAACCCAACAAACAATACATAAATTACGATCTCGCCAAGAAGACTTGGGGTACGAGCGACGGAAGAATACCGCTTGATCTTGAAAAAGCAAAGAAGATTCTCGAAGATGCAGGATACAAACTTGGAAAAGATGGAATCAGGGTTGGTTCAGACGGTAAGAAACTTGGTCCATACACTATATCGGTTCCTTACGGATGGACAGACTGGATGATGATGTGTGAGATGATCGCCAAGAACTTGAAGAACATAGGCATCGATGTTGTCACAGAATTTCCAGATTACTCAGTCTGGGCAGACAGAATGACCAAAGGAACCTTTGATCTGATCATCTCTTGGAGTGTTGGTCCAAGCTTTGACCACCCGTTCAACATCTACAGATTCGTGCTCGACAAGAGACTTTCTGCACCAGTGGGTGAAGTGACCTGGGCGGGAGACTGGGAAAGATACGACAATGATGAAATCGCTGAACTCTTGGACAAGACTGTTTCGACGCTCGATCCAGAGGTTAGGAAGAACGCTTACTTTAGAATCCAAGAGATCATCTACAGAGATATGCCAAGTGTTCCTGCATTCTTCACTGCACACTGGTACGAATATTCAACGAAGTACTGGATCAACTGGCCCAATCAAGATAATCCATTCTGGTTCAGACCATCTCCATGGCATGCAGACACATTGCCAACGCTGTTCTCCATTTCTGCTAAGAACAATCCACAACCCATTCCAAAATGGATAGAGACCACCAGCAAGGGTGGACTCGGTATACCCACTTCAAAGGTGTTCTCAGACCTTCAATCTGCGGCGAAGTGATCGGTCCCGGTCCCCATTTGGGGACCGGGGTTTTACAAATCCCTACAAGGAGTGAAAAGTGAAATGACTTCTAAACCGTTGTTCAAATTTCTTCTAAGGCGTTTTATCTTTCTTCTTGTAACTTACATAGTGGCGACCACTATAGTTTTCATACTTCCCAGAGCAATCCCGGGAAACCCACTTGCTCAGATTCTTTCGAATCTTTCTCGAGTTGCTCAGGCAAACCCAGAGACGATAAGGGCTGCTGAAAGAACTTTGATGAAAGAATTTGGTGTAGACAAACCCATACTTGTTCAATATGGAACATTTGTTTTGAAAGCGCTGCGGGGTGATCTTGGAACTTCTATAACATACTACCCTCGAAAGGTGATCGATCTTGTTGTTCCGGTGATACCCTGGACGTTGCTTCTCCTTCTGCCCGCCACACTGGTTGCATGGATACTCGGTAACAGCCTTGGGGCATTGGCTGCTTACAAGAGAAATACGTGGATAGATAAAGGTGTTTTGACGACTTCCCTGGTCGCTTCTCAGATACCTTACTATTGGCTTGGAATGATATTCATATTTTTGTTCGGTGTGAGACTTGGATGGCTTCCCACTCAGGGTGCGTACTCTTTGGGAACCATACCCAATCTGAGTTGGGGATTTTTCTTGAATGCTTTGAAACACTATGTGATGCCCTTCTCATCGATCGTGATCTCTGCCATGGGTGGCTGGGCTATTGGCATGAGAGTGATGGTTGTCTATGAGCTTGGAAGCGATTACGCATTGTTTTCAGAATACTCTGGCATGAAAGACAAGAGAATCTTCAGATATGCCTTCAGAAATTCACTCTTGCCCCAGATAACGGGACTTGCCTTGAGCTTGGGAGGAATTCTTGGAGGTGCCTTGATTACCGAGATTGTTTTCAACTACCCAGGAACGGGTTTTCTGCTTTTCAAAGCACTGACAACGCTTGATTATCCCATGATACAAGGAATATTCGTCATTCTCATTGCTTCGATCTATTTGGCAAATTTCATCGTGGACTTTCTGTATGCGCTGATAGACCCAAGAATAAGACTGGGACAGGAGGAATGACTATGTTCTCGATAATGATAAGACCACTTTTTAAGAATAGAAAATTCATTATCGGCATTTCCATATTTCTTTTCTTCTTATTGTTAGGTATCTTGGGACCAATCTTCTATAAAACTGATCCTTCAGAAATGAGCTGGGATTACGAACAGCCACCTTCAGCTAAGCATCTGTTGGGTACGGACACCTACGGCAGAGATGTTTTGGCACAACTTTTTCACGGTATTAGATCTTCACTGTACATTGGTTTTCTCGCTGCTATTATTTCGTTGATCATCGGGACAGTGGTCGGCAGTTTGTCTGCAGTGAAAAGAGGCATAGTTGACGATACACTTATGGCTATGACAAACATCGTTTTGACAACACCATCAATTCTGATCGCCATACTCATCGCAAGCTATTTGAGAATAAGAAGTATGGAGATCGTGGCTGTCATTTTGGGACTCTTCCAATGGCCTTGGTTTGCGAGAGCAATCAGGGCTCAATTGATGAGTGTTATGTCCAGAGAATATGTTTACCTTTCGATCATGGCTGGCTATTCAGACATAAGACTCGTGATAGAAGATCTCCTCCCAACGATCGCCACCTATGCTTTCATGTCCTTCGTGCTTTTCATAAATGGAGGAATAATGGGTGAAGCTGGGTTGAGTTTGATAGGACTTGGTCCAACTCGAGGTATTTCCTTGGGACTGATGTTGCAGTGGGCAGTGCTCATGGAAGCTGTTAGAAGAGGACTGTGGTGGTGGTTCATTCCACCAGGAGTTGCCATCGTTGCATTAACAGCATCGCTGATGGTAATCAGCACAACAATGGATGAGGTGTTCAACCCGCGATTGAGGGAGGAATAAAGAATGAAAGAAGTACTGCTTAAAGTAGAAAATGCAAAGGCTTATTATAAACTGGAAAAAGCTTCAGTCAGAGCTGTCGATGATGTCTCCTTTGAAATATTCGAAGATGAAGTCGTTGGTGTTGTTGGTGAATCTGGTTGTGGTAAAACTACTCTTTCAAATCTCATCTTTATGAATATGTTGAAACCTCTCACCTTAGTTGAAGGAAAGGTACTTTTCAAAATCAATGGGAAATTCGAGCAAATCTCATCTCTGCCAAGAGAAGAAGTGAAAAAGAGGTTTTGGGGAACACAGATAACGATGGTACCACAGAGTGCCATGAATGCTTTGATGCCGACGATCAGAATGTCGAAGTACATTGAACACCTTGCACAATCACATGAAATTGATGTTCGAGATCTTTTAGAGAAGGCAAAGGAAAGATTTAATGAAGTTGGGTTGGATCCACTTTGGCTGCGAAGATATCCTTTTGAACTCAGTGGAGGAATGAGGCAAAGGGCGGTGATAGCCATAGCGACCATTTTGAATCCAAAACTGTTAATAGCAGATGAACCAACCTCTGCGCTCGATGTGGTCAATCAAAAGGTTTTTCTCAAAGTCTTGATGCAGCTTAAGAAGATGAGTGTAGTGAGAAGTATCGTTTTCATAACACACGATATTGCTACGATTAGGCAGATTGCAGACAGAATGATCGTGATGTACGCAGGGAAGATAGTTGAGTTCTCCGATATGGAGAGAATGTTGGTGAGACCGCTTCATCCATACGCACAAGGTTTGTTCAACTCGGTGTTGACCCCTGAACCTGAGATCAGAAAAAGAGAGATCAGTGTGATACCTGGTACACCACCAAATCTCATAAACCCACCGGGTGGATGCAGATTCCATCCAAGGTGTCCTCACGTGATGGAGATTTGCAAGGAGAAAGAACCACCCTTGGAAGAAATCGAAGAAGGCAGAAAAGTAGCGTGCTTTCTGTACTCGGAGGGAAAACTATGAGCAGACTCATCGTTGAGGATCTTACGAAAATATTCTCCTTAGGATTTTTCTCGAGAAAATATATAGAAGCAGTGAAAAATCTGTCTTTCAAGATAGAAGAAAGAGAAATCGTATCCCTTGTTGGCGAGAGTGGCTCTGGCAAAACCACCACCGCTAAGATGATACTCAGGCTCATTCCTCCTACCAAAGGAAGGATACTCTTCGAAGGCAAAGACATCTGGAAAGATCTAAAAGACCATGAAGCGATCAAAGAGTTTCGCAGAAAGGTACATGCAGTCTTTCAAGATCCCTTCGCAAGTTACAACCCATTTTACCCGGTGGAAAGAACTCTGTGGCAAGCGGTGAGACTGTTGGAAAAAAAGATCTCTAACAAGAAAGAAGCACTCGAACTGATAAAAGAATCCCTTGTCAAAGTGGGAATAGATCCAAAAGATATCCTTGGAAAATATCCTCACCAGATATCGGGTGGTCAAAAACAGAGAATCATGATAGCAAGATGCTGGATCTTAAGACCTCTTTTGATAGTGGCAGATGAACCAACCTCCATGATAGATGCTTCCTGCAGAGGAGGAATCATTCAACTGCTCGAGGAACTGAGAGAAGAACAGGGAACATCAATCATCTTCATAACCCACGATCTTGGACTTGCCTATTACGTGTCCGACAATATCTTTGTCATGAAAGACGGCAAGATCGTGGAGAGGGGGCATCCAGACAAAGTAGTGCTTGAACCAACGCATGAGTACTCAAAACTTTTGGTAGAAAGCATTCCAAAGTTGTACAGTAAATTGGAGGATTTATGATATGTTTGTACGCTCCCTTTTAGTTATTTTTGCTTGGGCTTTGGTACTTGAGTTTTTAGTTTTAACATATTACATTTGGCGAGGCACAAAGCCTGTGGAATTCTACATAAACCTTGGCTTAATGGCTTTCACGGTCTTCTTTTTGATCTTTTTCATTTTGAGAGAACGAAAGAGGAGGGATGAAGATGATAAACGTAGATGAGATCCTTTCAAAACTCACTCTGGAGGAAAAGATAAAGATTGTTGTTGGTGTGGGGATGCCGGGCTTACTCTCAAATCCTCAATCGAGAGTGGCTGGAGTGGCAGGTGAAACTCATCCTGTACCACGTTTGGGTTTACAAAGTGCCATACTTGCAGATGGTCCAGCAGGCTTACGCATAAATCCGGTGCGTGAAAACGATAAGAACACTTACTACGTAACAGCGTTTCCTGTTGCAGTCATGCTCGCGTCTACTTGGAACAGAGAGCTTTTGGAAGAAGTCGGTAAGGCGATGGGTGAGGAGGTCAGAGAGTACGGTGTGGACATCCTCTTGGCACCTGCGATGAACATTCACAGAAATCCCCTGTGCGGAAGAAATTTCGAGTACTATTCTGAAGATCCCCTACTCTCTGGAGAGATGGCTGCTGCTTTCGTGAAAGGTGTCCAATCACAGAGAGTCGGTGCGTGCCCAAAACACTTCGCGGCTAATAACCAAGAGACAAATAGGATGAGTGTAGACACGATCGTCTCTGAGAGAGCCTTGAGAGAGATATACCTTAGAGGTTTTGAGATTGCTGTGAAAAAGTCAAAACCTTGGACCATTATGAGCGCTTACAACAAATTGAACGGAACTTACTGCTCCCAAAACAGATGGCTCTTGACGAAGGTTCTGAGAGAAGAATGGGGCTTTGAGGGTTTCGTAATGACAGACTGGTACGCTGGTATTGATCCGGTCGAGCAACTCAAAGCAGGAAACGATCTCATCATGCCTGGCAAGGTGAATCAGGTGAATCCTTTCAGAAAAGACGAGATAGGTGAGATCACCGAGGCTGTGAAAGAAGGGAAACTCAGCGAGGAAGTTTTGAACGAGTGCGTGAGAAACATTTTGAAGGTGCTTGTGAATTCTCCCTCCTTCCAAAACTACAAGTACTCGAACACACCTGATCTTGAGGCTCACGCTAAGATCGCTTACAAAGCCGGCGTGGAAGGAGCCGTACTTTTGAAGAACGAAAAAGTCCTGCCTATCGATAAAGGTGCAAAGATCGCCGTCTTTGGGACAGGACAGATAGAGACCATAAAAGGTGGAACCGGAAGTGGAGACACACACCCAAGGTACACGATCTTTATCCTTGAAGCTATGAGAAAGCTGGGTTTGAAGGTAGACGAAGAACTCGCCGCTTCGTACGAAAACTACATCAAGAGAATGAGAGAAACAGAAGATTACAAACCAGTTCAGCATCCATGGGGATTTTTGGTGTATCCAAAACTTTCAGAAGATTTTCTCTCCGAGCAAGAAATCAAGAAACTCGCTCAGAGGAATGATCTTGCAGTCATCGTGATCAGCAGAATCTCAGGGGAAGGAGACGACAGAAAAGCAGTCAAAGGAGATTTCTACCTCTCCGATGATGAATTGAAACTCATTCAAAAGATCGCTGAAGAGTTCCACAAAGCCGGAAAGAAGGTCGTCGTGTTGCTGAACATCGGCAGCCCGATCGAAATGATAAGTTGGCGCGATTTTGTAGATGGAATTCTTTTAATATGGCAAGCAGGTCAAGAGACCGGTAGAATCGCTGCCGATCTTCTGACTGGAGAGGTTAATCCATCTGGAAAACTACCCACTACCTTCCCGAAAGATTATTCAGATGTACCTTCTTGGAATTTTCCAGGAGAACCAAAAGACAATCCAGATACGGTGATCTACGAAGAAGATATTTATATCGGCTACAGATACTACGACACCTTCGGAGTAGAGCCAGCTTACGAATTTGGATACGGTCTTTTTTACACGAAGTTCCAGTACAGCGATTTGAAAGTCTCTCTCGACGGTGAATCGGTCAAGATTTCCTACTCGATCACGAACATAGGTGAAAGATCAGGGAAAGAGATTTCGCAAGTTTACGTAAAATCACCAAAGGGTAAGATCGGCAAACCCTTACAGGAACTCAAAGCCTTCCACAAGACGAAGCTCTTGAACCCACAAGATCGCGAAGAAATTCTCATCGAAGTCCCATTGAGAGATCTTGCCAGTTTCGATAAAGAGGAATGGGTCTTAGAAAAAGGTGAGTATGAAGTAAGGGTGGGGGCTTCTTCTAAAGATATCAGACTGAAAGCAACGTTCGTACTTAACAAAGAAAGAAGGTTCTTGCCGTGAGGGGCGCTATGAAAGTATTTGCCCTTTTAGAACCATGAGATCGAAAGTTTACCGTTCTTGTAGTGCTCAGCCAGCCTTTTAGACCTAAGATAAAGGCTATAGGAGGCATATCGGAGGTTTGAAGATGTTCAAATGGATCTTTCTGAGTTTACTTCTTTCAAGAGTACTCTGGGAAATACTGCTTGAAGTTGTGAACCTTTTCCATTCAACAAACAGCAGTGAAATTCCTGAGTTGCTGAAAGATTGCTTTGACCAATCAGATTTCGACAGATCCAAAAGATATCTGAAAGAAAAAGTCACTCTCAAGATTATCGCAGAAGCAACCCAATTTTTCGTCGTGCTCTATTTGGTTTTACACGGGTTTACGCATCTTGAAGTGTTCTTTTCTAAATACTCGCCTTTCTTACAAGCGCTGTTCTTTTTTGGTACAACTGGTTTGATATTCTACTTGCTGAACTTGATCTTCAAGATCTATTCAACCTTTGTGATTGAAGCCAAGTACGGGTTCAACACGAGCAGCAAGAAAACCTTCGTTTTAGATCAGATCTTGACAATCATGCTTTTCATTGGCTTTGGCTTGCTGGCTGTATTCGTTCTGTTAAGGCTTTTGAGTCGCCAGATTTGGTGGTGGCAAGGATCGATTCTTGCCTTTTGTCTTCTCTTGTTCTTCTGGTTCATCCAGCCCATTTTGATAGCACCTCTGTTCTATAAGTTCTCCAAACTCGAAGACGAAGAACTCGAAAATGAAATCAGAAAACTGCTTGTAAAGACAGATATAAAGATTCCCAATATCTACAAGGTGAACGCCTCAAAAAGAACCAAAAAGCAAAATGCATACCTCACTGGTATTGGAAGATCACGCAGACTGGTGCTTTACGACACAGTCTTGAATTACCCTGAGGATGAAATCCTTGCAATCGTCGGGCATGAACTTGGGCACCATGTGAAAAAACACATTCAGAAGGACATTCTACTGTTTTCTATCTACGCAACTGTTATGTTGTACTTGGCAAATGCTGTGTACCAATACCTATTGCAAACAAGAACTTTTCAGATCCAAGAGCCTCACACCGTCTTTTTGTACTCACTCTTGTTCGTTTCCTTCGTACACTATCTCTTGCAGCCTGTCTTAAACTACATATCAAGAAAAATGGAGTTTGAAGCAGACAGATACTCCGCTCAGCTGCTTGAAAGCCCAATTCCGATGATAAGTGCACTGAAAAGACTGATCAAAGGAAATCTTTCAAATCCAAACCCATTGCCGTTATACAAGGTATGGTACTACACACATCCAGCGCCGCAGGAAAGAATAGCAAGACTGTTGATCAAAGGTTCCTGAGAAGTCTGCAAGACTCGACATCTACAATGCCAAGGTCTGAAAACTTGTAGCGAGGACTGACCGTGAGAGAAAGAACAGTTAGAAAAGTAAGAAGGTTTTTGTGGCTCGCACCGCTCTCTTTGAGCAGTTCTTCGATCTTCGTAAGATCTTTTGCAACATCTTCAACCTCTCTATCGCTTATGATTCCACCTATCTCGAGTGGCAACCTTACAAGATTGTCTCGATCGCAGTAAACCATGCCACCGCCCATCTTGAAGAGTTCTTCAACTGCTCTTTTCATGCACCAGCTGCACTTACCTACGACGAGTAAGTTGTGTGAATCGTGGGCAAAACTTGAGGCAAAAGCTCCTTTTTGCATACCAAGTCCTTTCAACAAACCCACGTGTCCTTTCAATGTTTTTCTGTGAAAAACACCGACGTTTACATAATTGCCCAAAGCAAAACCACTCTTTATCTTAACCTCTTCTTTCACAAGATCGGTAAAGGTATTGTTTTGATTCATAACAACCACATTCAGCTTTCTCACACCATCGTCAACATCTGTCAATTTGAAATCTTCTTCTGAAAGAAGCTTTGAGATGAAAAACTTCTCAAGGTAACTCTTCACAGCTTGGAATCTCAACTGAGAAAAGGGCACCCCATCGCAGTAGATCTCTGTTGGTTGTAAGCTTTCGAGATCCTCACACAAAAAGAAGCTTGCTCTCTTGCCCGGGGAAATGGCACCAAGATCTTTCAAACGAAGATAGCTTGCAGCCCTTATCGTTGCTGAGGCAATGGCGTCAAGCTTATCCCAACCATTTCTCACCGCCTCCACGACCACTTTGTTTAGGTGCCCATCGACTAACTTCGTTGGTGGCACATCGTCTGTGACCAAGAGCACACGTGATCTGTCTGGCAAGCTCATTATTGCTGTGATATTCTCTTCACTCAGGGATTTTTCTTGCATCATCACACACATACCTTTTGAGAGTTCTTCGGCAATCTTCTTCTTGTTCATCAATGTGTGGTCTGAGCCTACACCCAGAAAGATGTACTTTGAAAGTTCTTCACCAGAGAGGGTTGGACAATGTCCCTCGATCAACAAATTCTTTTCTTTTGCCACCTGAAGTATCTTCAAAAGCTTTTCATCGCCGTTCAAAAGTCCTCGATAGTCCATGACCTCTCCGAGAGCTATTACATTTTTATATCTTGCGAGTTCTTCAACATCTTCTGGTTCAATCACCGCATTCGCCGTTTCTAAGTTTTTCCGCGTGGTTGGTACACAGCTTGGGATGGCACAGTAGAAGCTCAGTGGCTGTCTTTCTGCATCTTCTATCATGAATTGAACTCCCAATCTTCCAAAGACATTTGCCATCTCGTGTGGATCTTGAAGAACAGCAACAGTACCCTCTCTGAGGGCGGCTCTTGCAAAACTTCTGCAGTTCACAAGACTGCTTTCTACGTGCATGTGTGCATCTATCAAACCAGGCACAACGTACTTGCCGCCCAGATCGATAATCTCGCAGGGTTCGTTTGTTGTTATGTCATCTTCCTCAACCAATTCAAATCTTCCACCTAAGACTGAGAACCATCCCTTGAAGATCCTCTGTCTGCAAACATCGACGATTAAACCATCTTTGAAGATCTTTCTCTGCAACTCTTATCCTCCTCGATCAATATCTGGACTGCCCTTATCGCAACGTCTATTGCCTTTTGCTCTGCCACTCTGAACAATCTCTCTTTTTCCTCCAAGGTTGGTTGTGGTTTGAGCCATATGTTGGAATCAGTCGCCAAGATTGCTCCGGTTCTAACGCGCCTCATACTCCCCAGGATGAAGAGAATTGCACATTCTTGCTCTGAAGCAACGATTCCACAATCTGTGAGAAATCTGTTTAAAGATTCATCTTGGACGTAATAAGCATCGCGTGTATAGACGATGCCGTGATAGAATGGATAACCAAGTTCTTTAAAAGCTTCTATAATGCTCAGAGTTACATCGATGTCCGCAACAGCAGGAAAAGGTGCTGGTGCGTAAGCGTGTGAGGTACCTTCCCCGCGATAAGCAGCAGTTGCCACAACAAGAGACCCAATGGGCATCTCTGGTTGACGTGAGCCCGCAGAGCCCACCCTTATAAAGGTCTTTGCACCAACTCTTATCAATTCTTCAATCGCAATCGATGCCGAAGGTCCTCCAATACCAGTGGAGCAAACGCTCACCTTCACACCATTAACAGTTCCAGTGTAAACATGATAAGCACGGTTCTTGGAGATCAGCTGAGCCTTTTCAAGTCTTTGGGCAATCTTTTCTGCGCGCGCTTCATCACCAGGTACCAAGACATACTCACCCACGTCTCCTGGCTTACAGCGTATGTGTTTTTGTAGATCCACAATCATTCCTCCTTCAGAGCAATCAGATGATCGGATGCAATGTGAACAAAGACCCGGTTAGTATCTGAAAAAGCTTTTTCTTCACTCACTTCAACAACAAACTGCTTGTCTTCGACTGAAACCATGACGGCAAGATTTTCTCCCTGAAAGAGCTTTGCGGTAATGATGCCAGGCAGTCTGTTCTCGCCATCTTGTGTTTCTATTCCTATCTTTCTCGATCTTGCCATCAAGGTCACATTATCTTCGACTTCAAGCTTAGTGGTAAATCTTGCGCGAATTAGCCTGCCTTGAACGAGCACAAATGCATGGTTCTCAAAGACCTTCTTGACAACACCGGAGGCGATTTCCTGAAAACCCATGAATCTGGCGACGAACTTGCTCTTCGGGTTGAAAAAGATCTCCTGGGGGCTATCGAGTTGTTCTATCTTTCCTTGGTTCATCACAGCCACTCTATCTGACAAGGCGATAGCCTCAGATTGATCGTGAGTTACATAGACCGTAGTGATACCTAACTCTTGTTGAATGCGTCTTATCTCGTTGCGCATTTCCAGTCTCAGATTGGCATCGAGATTAGAAAGAGGTTCATCCATGAGTAAGAGATCTGGTTCTATGACAATAGCGCGAGCGATACCAACCCTTTGTTGCTGCCCGCCAGAGAGCTGGGCTGGGAGTCTGTCTTCCAAACCCTGCAACCCAACCATCGCGATCGCGCGCTTGACTCGCCTTTCGATCTCAGTTCTTTCAAGTTTTCTCATCTTCAAACCAAAGGCAATGTTTTGAAAAACGTTCATATGCGGAAAGAGTGCATAATTTTGAAAAACTATACCCATCTTTCTCTTGTGCGCCGGTAAATGTGTGTAATCAGCTTTGTTGACGATGATTTTGCCTTCAGTCGGTGTTAGGAAACCTGCGATCAATCTTAGAGTCGTAGTCTTACCACATCCAGAAGGACCAAGCAGCGAGAGGAACTGCCCTTTTTCGACCGAAAGATTAAAATTCTTCAGAACAGCTGTGTCTTTTTGGTAACCTACGCTGATATCAACCAATTGTAGAAAACTCATCTTCATCCCCTCACAAGAGTTTCGAGATGCCAAAGGCTTTCTGTGCCAGCAAAACCACAGCAAGAGTCGCACCAATCAATAGTGTTGACAGAGCTGCTATGCTTGGGTTGTAGTAGTACTCCATGTAGGTCATCATAACGATCGGTAATGTGCTTACACCCGGACCTGTGAGAAAAAGAGAGATAGGAACGTTGTTGAAAGAAGTGATAAAGGTCAAAATAAAAGCTGAAACTATGCCAACTCTTATGTTTGGCAGAACGATCAGAAAGAAATTTCTCAGTGGTGTTGCACCTAAACTCCTTGCAGCCTCTTCTATTGAGACTGGGAAGTTCACAAGACTTGAAATAGTCGATCTCACAACGTAAGGTAAGACAATCGCCGTATGACCTATGAGCAGTGTTGTTTCAATCTTAAAAATATTGAGCAGTACAAAAAATCTGAGCAAAGCAAGACCTGCAACCATACCAGGTATTATCACAGGAAGCGTTGTTACGAGTTCGACAAAAGCCTTCATTCTGAAGTCGTATCTTGCCGTCACATACCCCACAGGTACTCCAAATAGAAGCGCCAGCAGTGAAGAGAGCATTGCCAGCCTCAAACTCAGTATGAAACTTTTTTGAAACATGGGCATCGCGATGACCTTCTTGAACCAAAAGAGTGTGAAACCCGTTGTTGGGAATCTCAAAGTCGATGTTGGCTCGAATGACGCAAAGAAGATCACCAAGAACGGTCCAAGCAGGATCAAAAGCGCAACAAATAGCATGAAAATCAACCACTTATTTGTTTTCATTTCTTAACACCAGCCTTGGTCACAATCCTTGAACCGTAGTTGACGGCAAGCGTCGTTAAAAACATCACAACGGCTATTACAGTTGCCATGTTCCAATCCAATGTCACAGAGGCTTTCTGAAAGAGTAAAGTGCTCAACATTAAAACGCGACTACCACCCAAGACTGCCGGAGTCACATAAGCAGTGATGCAACCAGTGAAGACCAGTGTGCATCCACTCACGATGCCCTCGCTCGTCAAAGGCAGATAGATCTTCGTAAAAAGATGAAAACCACTCGCGCCCAAGCTTTTCGCAGCCAACGGAACATCTTTTGGCATATTCTCCAGTGCGCTGGTCAAAGAGATTATCATCAGTGGGAGAAAGAGTTGAAGAAGCCCCAAGAAAACTGCACCCGGTGTGTACAATAGTCTAACTGGCTCGCTGGTGATTTTCAGTGAAGTCAAGAGATTGTTCACCATACCCTCTCTGCCCAGTACAGCGAGCCACGAGAAGGTCCTTGCAACAGGGTTGGTCATCTGTGGAAAGACAACCAATGTCAAAAGAAGGCTTTTTAATGAATCACTCTTGACATTCACAATTGCCGTTGCCGCTGGATATCCTATCGCAACCGATGCCGCTACAACCAAGAGTCCCATCCAAAGACTGCGAAAATAGGCAACCCTCGAGACACGCTGTGTGAAGAACTGCAAGTACTTACCAAAAACCCAGCCCTTGCCGGGCTGGTAGACACTCTCTGCAAGTACTGCCAAAAGTGGTAGTACAAAGAAAATAAAAAGAAAGATCAAAGCCGGTACCAACAAAAGATATCTCTTCATATCACTGGGCTATCAACTTGTTCCATTTATCAATCCACTTGTCGTAGTTTTCAACGATGAAGTTTGTATCGTAAAATACTAAGGATTTAATATGCTCGATACCATACGTCAGTTTCTCTGCTATTTCGGGTGGTACTACTACTTTTGTGTTCACAGGTGAATCAACAAGATCCATCGCCTCATTGTACTGCACTTGCTCACTGATCAGAAAATCGATGTACTTGTAAGCTGCATCCAAGTTCTTGGTACCCTTCACAATACTTATTACATTCAAGAAACCAAGCATTCCGTCTTCTGGAATTACCCAAGCCAGCGGCAAGCCTGTGTCAAGAAACTGCCCCCACGAGAACCTGGTCACAGGTGCCATCCAGACCTCACCCATCTTGAAAAGATTTATGAGTTCCGAAGAGGTCTTGTAGAATGTGACGACGTTCTTTGAGAGTTCACGCACTTTCTCGTAAGCAACCTTCAGTTCAGGATCATATGGGTCTGCTCCGAAGATCTTGTTGAAGTGCATCATCATTACAGGTCCTTGCGTGGTGGTAATGTCTGGGAGACTTATGTGGTTCGCCACGTCTTTTGCCCAGAAGTCTTTCCAAGAAGTAACAGGCCTTTTGATCTTGTCTGTGCGGTAGACGATCCCAAGGCTGTACACGGTATAGCCAACGCCATAATTACCCTTGATCGGGTCTTTTGCAAAATCGTAAATGTCGTTGTAGTTGCTGAGCTTTGTCACATCGATAGGTTGCAGTATACCATTTTTCACCGCAAGAGCAGCAAAATAATCTGCGAAGTGAACAACATCGATCACAGGGTTGTCTTTCTGAGAGATCAATTTTGTCAATCTGACTGAGTTGTTTCCAACCTCTCGAACGATCTCGATGCCGTATTTCTCTAAGAACGGCTTGCTGATATTTTTGTCCAAGAGATCGAGGTTGAAACCCCAGGTAGAGACGTTGAGTTTGCTGGCAAAACCTATCGATAGAAGAGCCAAACAGAGCAAAACCACTAATTTTTTCATACCAATCCCTCCCACTTGGGTTTAGTGAAATTATACTACAGCTATCTTCTTCCTTTCAAGAATTGTCTCGCAATTCTTTCTCTTTGAGCTGTTTCATCCCTTTGAAAAATCAAGATTTCTTTTTTCTCACCAACGGAACCACTTGCCCCAGATGATATAGAAGTCTCAAGAAAATACACTGGTCTTCAGATAAAGCCCTTGTCCTACAAGCAAGCTACACAAATGGAATGAACAGCATAGCAAAGCGCACGAAGAGTTTGAGAAAAAATTCAATGCCAAAGTCTTCGTAATCTTCTCAAGTGAAGAAAGAGTGCATAATCATGAGATCTTCGAAGAGATCAAAAAAGAAATAGAAAAGCTCAGGTCTAAAGGTCAATGAGAGACATCAAAAGTTGAACGATGAGACTATTCCAACGATCCTCTCAGCAGAGTTGCCATTCCCATACAAATCACAAGGATATTTAACATCTTTGTCTTCCAAAAGCAGGTCTAACAGATGCTCAGCGTCTGAAAGAAGGAATATCACGAGAAAGTGGTGTGTTTAAAATCTTCTTCAAGTCCTTGAATTTAAGAGAACTGTCCTTGGCAAAACTTTTTATCATATCAACAGCAGTTCCAAGTTCTCTGTAGAACCAATCTCTTCCAACTTCTGAATCTGGTCCACCCCATGGTTCTCCATACCAGCGTTTTTTGGTCTGAAGATCGAAATGGTAAACCCACGGTGTGTTCCTTGGAGTGTCGCCGATGGGCATTAAGCCGTAGAATTTGTACATCTCAATGGCAGCAGGGGATAACTGTAAATCAAATGGATTGGTTGGTTTCACTTCGCATGAATGCTTTTCAATCCAATCATCTAAAACCTCATAGGCGTTTTTGCCATCATATATAAACCTGTTGAGCCATATAGCATGGTTGAACCCTGCCACCTGCCAATCGAGTTTCTCAGCATCTAACCCAAGCTTTTGTGCCAAATCGAAAACACCGCGATAACCATGACAGAAGCCTACAACCTTGGTGTTGCTACACCGCGATATAAGGTTTACCCCTTCGAAAACAGGGTTTGCTACTAAAAGCAGATACGCACGTGGACAGAGTCTTTCCATGGAACGCGCCAGATCAACGAAGAACTTCAACTAGTTGAAATTGCTCAAAGTGTAATAATTCGAGACCATGTTCAGTTCCTGTGCGTCTATGCCTCTGTAGTAGCCGTACTTTTCTGAAATCTTTCTGACCTGCTCCAAATAAGCACTTCCACCCACCTGTGCGGTGTTGATGACAAAATCAGCCCCATCTAAGGCTTGTTCAAGCCGTGTTGTTTTTTCAAAAGACAGCCTCGCACCAAGTTCTTGAACGTACCTTCCTGCCAGAGCATGAACTGCATCCAATCTTTCTTCATCCACGTCCATCAAAGCAACCGTCGTTCCTTGAAGTGTAGAGATTTTGCAAAGGTCGTTGACTATATTCATCGAGAACACCGCACTTCCAGCACCAGTCACTGAGATCTTCACTCTCAACCCCCCCAGTTGCAAAGTAATTTGTTGAGATTCTACATCGGACTCATTGACCAGGTGAAATAAAATCTTGTTGATAATGAAAAGCACGCAGAGACTTTGAAAAGAGAAAGGCTTATCTTTTGTTTGGTCTGTAAGCAAGAAAGTTTACCGTTCTTCTTTCAATCGATTCAGCAACCCTTCAATGATGTACATCAAGGTCTCACCAGAAAGATTCTCTGTGTAACTTCTTTCTTCTACAGTCACATTGAGTTGCGCTCCCGATTTGTCCACACCGCTGAAGTATTGAGTCTTCTTAACATTTTCAACGCCCAGACCAATTGCGTCCTTGTACGCTTGCATTGAAATAATCTTCGAAAGCTCAATGTTCAAAGTTCTCTTTTTGCCAAAGAAAACGATCCTTTTATCTGTGATTGCCAACAGCCCACTATCAATCGTTTGGAGTTCTTCTGTTGAAGCACTCGTTGCGTCGAACTCACCAAGGTTGATACTGAGATCTTTGGCTATTCGAAAGCTGGGACCAACATAACCACCGTATGACTCTGTCACAGTTCTCGACTCTAAGAATGAGATGTTCTGCAGACTCAAGACCAATCTTTCATCTTTTTTCAAGAATAGCGGTGGCTTTTCCTTGATCTGAAACTGGATTTGGATCTTTCCTTTTCGCAGTTCGTCCAGCCACCTTTGCCTGTCAATCTTTTGTTGTTTCTCGTCTGAGACTCCCCCATCGGCGATCCTCTTCCATTCTCTCGCACTCAAGACTTTGTGACCGTACTCTTTCCAAACAAGGTTGGAAGTATCTTGAACCTCAGCCAGTTCATATTTGCCCCGTTTCTCCACAAAGACTGCTCCACAGTAAGCGCATTTGATCTGTCTGATCGTCAGAAGTCCAAAAACTGTCTTTTTTTCAACAGGATAAAGCTTCAATTCCTTGCACACAGGACATTTATCCATATAAAGAAGATTTTCATTGATCTCTTTCTCTCTCGAAGATGGGTTTTTTGGTGGTTCTGGCAGTGGTGCACCACAGTTGCTGCAGAATTTACCTTCATCCTCGAAACCGCAGTTAGGGCATCTTACCTTCACAAAAGACCCCCCTTAATATTACTTTGCTCTTACCGATATCTGGCTTAAGACAGCCAAGAATATCTCTGAAATTGACTAAGAAATCTTACAAAGCAACCCCACACAGATTTGATTGAACTCTCATTTTTATTATAACTTTAGATTGCAAGAAGTTGACTTTACCCTGCCCAATTTTTGTGTCAGGGTGAGTTTTCAGACAAACAATATGGAATCTTTCTTTTTTTAGAATGGTCCTAAATCTGTTTTTTGATGGCACTGACTAAACAAAGACAATCTTCACGTGTTGTGTTGCAAGATATTTTTGTATACTCTCACAAAAGCAAGAAACTCGCATCAGAAAGATATTTTTACCTTCAACAACCACTTAGCCATGTCTAAGTTCCAATTCACAGCTTTAGAGCCAGTTCAGTAGAGTTTTTGCCATCTTTTTCTTTGTAGGACTGTCTTTCCAACATTCTTGTAATAGTATACTATCGTATACTATATAGTGGGACAAGTACCCGGGTACTCCCAAGAAAAAGAGGGAGGTGTTGGTGTGAAACAGCTGAGGATTGTTTACAACACCGGAGAGCTTTCTGAAGCCGGCAGACCTGTGCTGCGCAGAAACCTGATCGATGTGGAGGACTCTATCACTTCACAAGCGGCGTTACAGATTGCCCAGATCATCGACTCTTTGACAGACTACACACTTCAGGAAGCCTATTTGATCACCACAACACAACTCTATTGATGAAAGGAGGTTAGATCATGAAGAGATTGTTTCTCGACTTTGTAAACCCTGCGGATGGTAAAAGAAGGAGAATCACCGTTCAAGCGCCTAAGGAAGATCTAACCAGCGAAGAGGTCTCACAGGCAATGGATCAACTCATCACCTTGGGTGCTATACCAAGCGGTTATGTAAAGGACAGAGCTGCAATAGTTGAAACCACCACCAACGAGTTCTTCAATCTTCTTTAGGAAGTGATACTGTGAACCCGTTTGAAGCTTTCTACATCATAGGCAGAATAGTTTCGTTGGGTGTTTTTCTGGTAGAAAGGCCAAAGGACGGAGCTAAGAAAAAGGAAGAAGTCAAGAGGATGGTTTTCGATTTCTTGAGTGATTTCAACATTAGGCTGCCTATTCCCGATGTTGTACTTGACTACGTGCTCGACTTCATGATAGACAATTTGGTAGAGTTTCTGAACAACACACTATGGAAAAAGCAGGCAGCTTGAGGAGGGCTCGTCCCTCCTCTTTGTGTGAAGAGCTCTTCAAGCAGTACAACCCGATCTTGAAGAGCGTGTGCAAAGAGTTTTGGAACAAACACTTTCCCAAGATCGACAGCTATCAAGATCTCTACCAAACTGCCTGCTATCTTTTCATCTATGCATACCACACTTGGCAGCCTGAAAAGGGTAATTTTGCAAGTCACCTGAAAAGGGTCTTGTCGTTCAAATTGAAATCCATGTTGAAAGGTGAATACGCTCCCTGGCATGATGGTAAGCCTTTTACCTTTCTGAAAGATGTAGTCCGTAAGAGTGGAAACTGTGAAACGAACTTACTCGAAGATGAGTTTTTTGATATGTACATCTGTTGAAGTCAGCCCCCAGTTGGGGGCTTTTTCTTTTGGTATCACACGGTGCAATCTTCAACGCTGCGGTGACTGTGGTTGAAGAGTTGGTGGCTTACTCCTCTCATCCCCTGAAGAGGATGATCTTCCCGCTTCATCGTAGGAAACTTACCAAGATATTGGGATTATTCCCAAACACTTTAGCAGCGGTCTTCCACTCCACGGGTTTAACCTACAAACCTTAACATATTAATCGTTGAGTTCAAATCCCTGTTCATTCTGTACCAACAACCAGGATATTCATACTCTCTTTCTGGCAGTCTTATTTCTCGTGTGTTTCCACAGTTGCTGCTGGTTTTCGTCGTGCGTATTGAGGCACAAAGAAGCTCACATTCACTTTCAGCTCGTACACTACTTGAATTTGATTCTGTCTTCTTTGCTTAGTTTCTTCGAGTACCTGCCTAATTCTCTCTGATTTTGTCAAGCATATATCATCTTACTAATGTGCTAACATATCACTGAGCAATGAACAGCAGATCCCATAAATGGGATGTGCTTTCTGGCAATGATTCCGTGATATTCAAGAGGAAAATCGAAAAAGGAGGGGGTTTTGTGAGAAAGATCTTCTTGCTGGTTTTGGCGTGTCTTTCAGTTATCAGTTTAGCGTTTGAAGAGTTCGATGCACTTTTCTACCAAGCACGATCTGACAGAAGTACGGAAAAGATCTTGCAGGTGATTCAAAGACTCGAATCGCAGAGCGATCTGAACGAAAACAGCGTTTTGCTCACGATTCTTGCCGACTGCTATCTTGAATATGGAGATTGGGGTGTTGCAAAAGAATTGAAAGAAAAGACGCTTGAACAAGCAAGAAAATACGCAGAGGCTGCAGTAAAGTTAGACAGCCAGAACGGCAGAGCACATTACATCGCAGGTGCTTCTATAGGAAGGCTTGCCCAGTACAAAGGCATCATTCAGAGCTTGTTCATGCTTGGAGATTTCGACAAGTACATAAACAAGGCGATAACGCTTTTGAACGAAAACGATGAGAAAGAAAGGCTCTACAAGACATTTGCTTTGATAGCCTCAGGCATGAGGTACAGAGATGTCCCATGGCCACTGTACGATTACAAGAAATCTGAACAACTGCTCTTTCAAGCTTTAGAATTGACACCGAATTATTCAAACATCTACCTCGAGCTGGGTCTTTTGTACTTGAAGACAAACAACAAACAGAAGGCAAAAGAGATGTTCCAAAAGGTCATCCAGATGGAGCCACATCCACTACTCGTAGGAGCGCACGCCAACGCAGTCAAAACTGCACAAGAAGAGCTTGAGAAGATGAAGTGATACTTCGGACAATTCCGAGTGCATTGGGATCGTTGCTGAAGTAGATGTTTGTTGCAAAACCTTCCTCACAGGCTATGTTGTGAGACCATCTCAGTTGAGAGATCAATGACTGTGTATTGTTGTGCGATCTCGCTCAGCAGTGTTACTGTAAGAAGTTGTGTATGATTAAACCAAGATGCGGCACCTAATGAAAAGGAATTGTCATGCACGAACGCAGTACAATCAATGGAGATCTTTTAGCCAAGAGGAGCGAATCTGCGCGTCTGTAAGTGTATTTCACTACGAAAGATTCGTTTGGCCAACACGGAACACCAACTCAAACTTCAACACACTCATTCTTTATAAAATCTTTCCACCAGGACTGATACTCTTCAACGTTGGCCAGGTGGAACTGAAACGGCGACAAAGGACCAATCGATCTCTTGATCTGTGTTCTGATCCACCTGTTCTCTTCCCAGTTCGAAGACAGCTTTTCAGAGACGATCAAGATATCTATGTCGCTGCTCGGCGTCCAATCGCCTCTGACTGTCGAGCCAAAGATGATCACCCTTACATCCTCACCAAGCATTTCGCTTGCGATCTTTTTGATGCTCTTGCCCCAGCGAAGGTAGTCTTCGAAGTACTTTTTCCTCGCTTCCCAAATTTCTTTACTTATCGAAGTCAAGCTTTTCATCCAAAGTGGCCTCCAGAAAGCTTATAAACTTTTTGTACTCTCTCATCAACGTCTCGCTTAGGCTCTTTGTGAAAGGTTTCGGAAAATACCTACTCGTGAAGTAAGCATCAGACAGGTCACTGAAAAACAATTCGTTCTCAAGGTAATAATTGTAAATCTCAACTCTATCGTAAGCCTCACTCAGGCTCTTCATAAGAATCTCCAGATAGTGAGTTTTCGGCCATTCTCCAACTCGTTTGGCGATCAAATACTTGATCAAGAGCTGGCAGGATTGCTCCAAGTTGAAGGCACAAAGATCGTAATCCCCCTTTTGAAAAAGGTAAAGACTGTTGGAGTAGAACCTACTACTTTTCTCTTTCAGGAATTCTACGTTCTTGCTCATAATCCAACCTCGCATTGATGATATCACAAAATTCGCAATCCGAAATCCTCATACTCAAAGTATGCTGTCAACTTTCGCTTCGTGCTGCTTGTACTGCATACAAACATCGAAAAAGTGATCATGTTTCGACTTTTCCAGAAGCACATTCATGATACTTTACCAGCGAAGACAACACCAAGATTTTTTCCACGTTCTGTCTCCACGTAGGCGATATTGACTTAAGTGATTTCGGTAAGAGAAGAGGGCTCATATTGAAATGAATTAGGACAGGCACGTGGAGTGTTAAGTCGAAGATTTCGTGCACTATTATATAATTATTTTGGAGGATCAACAGCATGCAGAAGACGCTGAGGATTTTGATAGGTTCATGTGGTGGATTAACAGGTGTCTATCTTTCCAAGTTGATAAGGAAACTCAACATTCCAGGTTTTGAGCGTGTTGAGATTTTTTGGGTTTGACACCACTGAGAACATACCAACGAAATTCTTCGTTGATAGGCTGTTCAACGTGAGAAAAGCCTCAGACAAAGATGGTTTCTTGGAAGACCTGATAGATCTGTTGAATGACACGGACATAGATATCTACATACCTGTACATTCTGAAGAATGCAGGGTCGTTGCAAAAAGAGAAAAGGAACTTAGAAGAGAAACGAAGATTCGCTTCATGATCTCACCCAGTAGGACGTTTCAAGTTCTCGATGACAAGAGCAATGCCTATCAAGCATTGTCAAAAATCGGAGTCAGGACTCCCAAGATCTTTGAAAAATCAGAAGAGATCACCTCGTTTCCAATAGTTGGTAAGCCGAAGATTGGAAGTGGTAGCAAGGGCTTTGTGAAAATCAGTAATAGAGATGAGTTTCTTCAGTTCCAGAAAGAGAACAGAGACGCTCTTTTTGTGGAATACATAACTGGAAGCGAATACACAGTCGATGCATTTTTCAATTCCGAAGGGAAATTAGTCACGTACAATCAAAGAATCAGGCTGAAGACACTTGGCGGAGCGGCTGTAATAACTCAAAACGATTTTGCAGTAGATGTGAAAAACCAAATCGAAAGAATCAGCTCAGCGTACAAAATCAATGGTCCCGCTAACTTTCAGTTTTTTCACACTCCCGAAAGCGAAGTTGTATTCACAGACATAAATTTGAGATTTGCTTCGGGTGGATTACCCTTGACTGTGGAGTCTGGAGCCAATATTGTTGAACTGCTGATCTTGGAACTTTTAGGTTACAAGTATGATCCCAACAAATACCAGAGCGATAGGAAGAAGAGAATCATGTATCGCTACTTTGAAGAGATATTTGAGGAGCTGTAGGCGGAGATGGGCATATTTGACCTTGATGGAACGCTTTTGGGTGTCTGGAAAAGGTACTATGCGGTATTCAACAGCTGGTGGAAGATAGAAGGTTTGGATATCTCCACCTTTGTTTCCCTCAAGCGGGACCTCGTCAAAGACGAGAAAATTGTCAGATCGTTTTACCCACACATTGATGAAACACAGATAGTACTCTATCAAGAATACAAGAGAAAGAACTTAGAAAATCCTGAATTTTTGAAACTTGACGAGCTCATAGTAAATGTTACCACGCTAAAAAGTCTGCATCGCTTTCTCATCCTGACGGTTCGCCAAAATGCTCCAAACTTGTACAGCGAATTTAAAAGAAGAGGACTGGATTTTCTGATCGAAAAAACCGTAGTGCTCCAGCCTGCCGACAGATTAGTGAAGTACCGCTGGGTCTTGGAAAACATCAGTACCCTTTCCGATTGCGACGAGAAGATAACCACGGTTGGTGATTCAGAAACTGACCTTTTAGTCGGCATGATGGGACAGGTAGAAACCTACTTGGTCAAGACCGGTCTGAGAGACCCCTATAGATTGATAGAAGAGTACAAAGATCAGCTCACCTCACCCGTGAGGGTTTTAGAAACGGTGAACGATTTGTTTGCATTGTTGAAGATGAACGAGTGATATTCTCTTAGTTCAGAACATTGTTTGCACTTAGAATTGGATATGCTACATCCGATAGTGTAGCAAGCTTTCAAAACTTGCACACAACTACACAATCGCCGCTGAAATCATAACTGCTGTGTTTCGCACGTTCGAGATCTTAATGCAAGATGACTTTCAACAAACGTGACTGATTTGAGACTCTGATCTCTCTTTTTCCTGAAACAACTCTGCATCGACTTTAGCTGATTCAGACTCTCTGGGTGTGCAATTCGAGCCAAAGTATGAACTCTCTTCTTCCTGAAAAGGTCAGTCGTACTTTGATGAACTAAAAACCTTCACGAAAAGGGTTTTCTTCTGTGGAGCTTCGATGGCGCAGAGAGACAGCCTTCCTATTTTCACTGACACAGGAGCGAGATTTGTTATAGATCTTTGTCGACGATTCTCTTCTCTACGCAGCATCGTTCTATGAGTTAGCCCATGATGTACTTCTATGGATAATCATCGACAGAATGCATTTTCTAATGACTATTTAGTTCCAGGAAGGCTCTCTCGAGAGATTCCTCCCCTGAAAAATTCTAAAGCTTCAACTTTAACTCGTCTTGCGATCGAGCACAAAATCAACAAATTCCTTTTCCTTTTTTTCGTCCCAGACGAATCTATCTTTGTACTTGTCAACATTTTGAATCAGTTTATCGTAGCTTTCGTACGCCTTGAGAATTTTTCGCACAGAACCATTGATATCTTCCGTATTGATCACGACACCTATACCGAGCTCTTGCACTATTCTTGCCATCGAAACGAAAGTATCTTTTACAATCACGGGTGTTCCCGCTGCGATGGAGTCGTAGAATTTATTGGGAAGCGAGAAAGCATAGTTCAACGGCTCCGAACCAGATGGGATGTAGGAAATAAGCGAAAATCTTGCAGTTGCTAATTCCATCATCATCTCACCGTACGGAAGAAAACCCATATGAACATGCTTAAGATCTTTGAACAATGCTGAATCCATACCTATTATTTTGAAGGTAAATCCCCTCTTAGTGAGTTCTTCAATTATCAATAATTCATCTTCAACTGCTCTGGCAGATTTTCCAACAAAGACAATTTCTTCTCTCTTTTCATCACTTCTAACAGACATATTCGCATAATTTGGAACAACTAAAGCTTCTTTTCTCTTTTCACCAAGTGAATATCTCATCTGTTCTGGTGAAACAAAGATAAGTTTATCAGCCAACTCGATCTGCTTTTCGAAAATCTTCTTCATAACAGATGTCTTCAATTCATACAACAGTGCTTTAAGATTCGAAAGAAAGTTCTCTGGATGATATTCATGAATATCGAATACAATCTTTTTACCCATTCTTTTTGCATATCGAAATGGTTCAAGAGGTTTTGACGGAAGAAAGTGGTGCATGTAAAGAATATCAAAATCCGTTCTTTGAATCAAATCCATTATTATCTTATCGAGCTTTCTTCTCTTCCAAAATTTTAGCAAAGCATTTGTGTTGATATCTTCGCGCCACTCAATTGGAAGATAACGTATATTTCCTTCTTCGTATTCACTCTCTTTCGTATCTGTCATGTACTGGTATATGACTTTGGCATATTTGGAAAGTGCTTTCACTGTTCTGTATACACGTTTATCATTCTTACGATGCATGTAACCGACTACCAAGATTTTCATGGATTTGCCTCCTACGTCATTTGCCATATAGTTTTATTTTACGATCGATAAGTGCGTTTCCAGGATTCAAAATTCGACTTCACATCTTGTTGCCACCGCCTGAAGACCGAAATTCGCATTTCATCCCATATGCTTGGACACGATTACGCCAAGAGTGACCAATTCCTTTACAGCAACGAGTTTTTCGCGATAATAGCAGCTGAAACATTCCTATCGGTGTTATTTCGTTTCTCCAGTTACCTGCATGTAAATCTGCTTTTCCAAGTTAACTATTTTCTGCCAGGTGTAATTTCTGACACGTTCAATCAAGAGATTCTTGTCATAACCATTTTCCAAAACTTCTGCTACCTTCTGAGTAAACCTTTCTTCAAAATCTTCCCCCTCTTCAACTACATACTCTTTAAACCCTATTGCTTCTGGGATGCCCCCATTGTTACTACCTATAACACATGTTCCACATGCTTGAGCTTCTAACGCTACACACCCAAAGCCTTCATCTCTACTTGGCAAAATCATTACATCCATGGCGTTCATGTACTTTGCCACAACATGTTGAGGGACTCTTCCAGTGAAGGAAACGTTAAGTTTTTTCTGAACAGCTTCCTTCTGAATATCTTTTCTCAGTTCTCCATCTCCTACAACTATGAATCTTACATTGTCAGCATTTCTTGCTATTCTTTCAAAAATCTCAATCAATTTGTCTGCTCGTTTGACATATTGTAATCCTCCAACAAAACCTATATATCTGCATTTATCTGTGCAGAGTTTTAGTTCTTTTCGAATCAGTTCTTTGTCCAGTGGTCTGAAGATATTAGAGTCGTATCCATTTGGAATAACTACCCCGTTTCTACCAGAATAACCATACGATTTTGCTTTATCAAAAAGTGCGTTACTTACAAACAAGACTGCATTGGCTGACTCGAGAATTTTGAGATACCATGGTCTTTTACTCATTATTGAATTAACATCGCTGCCATGCACAGTAATCACATAGGGCTTGCCATATTTTTGTGCTAAAATTGCTGCAACCTGACCGGCTGCTGGGGTGAACATCCCATGTGCGTGTATCAAATCATACGATGCAACATCAATGCTATTCTCAATACATCTTGCCAAGTGTTCGCCATACCACTTTGCTACGTCATTCTCAAGTGCTCTAGTAATTCTTCTCGAAATCTGCCACAGTAACCAGGCAATACCAGAGATATTGCATTTAACCACAGTATATTCTGCACCCAAATATTTTTCCAAAGGTTGCATCGACGGTTTACCCAGCAATCTTCTAAAAATTCGCAGAAAAGAGTCTTCCAAAAAACCAACCGAAACGGCGGTGTATTTCATACCCAACTCTGCGTATTTTTCCAAACGTTTTGTGATGAATATGCCCCTGTATGGATTACTCTTGTATGGAAAGAAATAGGTAAGGATGAGTACTTTCAACCACTTTCACCAACTTTCTAAGTGTCAAATCATCATCTATTAGTCCATATACCATACCTTGCTCGTACAGATTACCAGTTTTGAAAACATATTACCTACTTTTCTGTAGAAGGTTCTCGTGGTGACTCCTTCAAGATAGCTCTGGTTCATTTTTCCACCCTTTCCAAATAAACTGATATACTCAATCTGATCCTTATCTTCTATCCCTTAGATTGTCATGTTCGCCACAGCAGATCGAGCAAGAGTTCATTAAAATTCGTTCAAGTCTGTCATTGACATATTCAGTCAGATGGGTACTTGAAAGATCCATCTGTGCTATTCAATCAGTTTTGTTAATCTAATATTTGTGTTTTCGCCTCAATTTTTGTCCTGTTTTCAGGAAACCAAATGCATATACGTACAGTAACACTCTTACAACAACATTTATGATTACCATTGGAGTTCGTTTATTTTGCATCAATGAATACTTCAAACATCACATGAAAAACTTAACCAACCCCACCAGATAGGACCAAGAGTACAGATTATTCTTAAAGAGACTGCGGGCACATTTGCGGATAGACTAACCATCTACCTTCTGGTTTTATCGCAATGAGCTGTTTGCGCTCTATCATCTTCCTTACAGCATCTGTACTCTTTCCAATCTGTTTCGCAAATTCATCTGCACGAACAAGCTTATCTTTATTCACAAAACAAATTTGCCTATCGAAAGCTTCGATCAGTCTGTACCCTATCAAATTTGAAAGTGCTTCAGTGTCTTTTCCTGAAAACATACCATCTATCTTCTCTAAAGATTGTTCTTGAACATCTTCTTCAAACAATTTCCTAATTCCTCTTTCTGCACTTTCTAATGCTTTAATATATTCCTTACGCTCTTCATCTTCAACACCTTTGATTACTATATTCAAATATCCAAAATAGATCAAGAACGTATTCATCAAGATTCGCCCTATTCTGCCATTACCATCTTCGAAAGGATGAATACTTTCAAAAAGCACATGTGCTCTTGCTGTGGCTTCTTGCACTGGATGATTTTGATAAGCATACTCTACATACTTCAGCCACAATTTGACCCAATCGGAAACATCATATTCAGGTGGTTTAATTTTGGCACCAGTTATTTTTATTGGTCCATATCTGAAATTCCCAAGCTTGCTTTCATTTTGGATAATACCTTCAAACAGCATTCTGTGGCATGTTCTTACCAAAGCAAGGCTCTGGAGCTTTTCCTGTGTCTTTGCGTATTCAAAAGCCAAACTGTAGAAAAACTTCGCTGTTCTAAAATAATTCACGACCTCATTCCCTGATTTATATGTACCACTCATTACCTTATCCAGTTCATCTTCATCAGTGAAAATACCTTCTATCATCAGAGAATTCCTGGTTTCTTCTTTCAACATGTACAACCATTCTTTATTTGGTATTTGAATAAAAGCTGGCTTAAAAACAGTCCTTCTCCATTCAATTAGTTTGGTTAACATTTTATTCATAATTATATCCCCTAATCTGTCCTGCTTTCACAAGATCAACTGCGCTAACATCTAAAAACTCCCTTGCTGAGTCATTTACATCAATACCCGATTTGTCCTGTTTCGCTATGAAAACCCATATCTGGACGAATAGTTGCCTGCAAGCAATAAGATAGCAAGATTCGGTTAATGAAACTGACTGATTCGAGCTACGAGCACTCCAGTTATGATTATGCTATCACAACTCCTTGGATAAAAAGGCATTCTTTCGTTGGTGCAGAACCAAAGATCCCTAACGAAGAAGCTTGAGAAAACTTTGATTTGAATATTCGATTCTACCCAGTTATGTTGTTTCTATACTTGGGCTTATCGAAAGGGACTTTGACGTGCGACTGTGCGCCGAGGTTGTATATCTCGTCTGATTGGACTTGTAGATGATCTCTGTGAGAACATCTTGAGAAATTTGAACCATCTTGCCTGTGATGAATACCTAATTTCCGTGTAACCCTGTTTCAACGAGATGTCAGCATCTTGCAGTAATTATGGCAACTTTCATTCAAAACTGCTGCTTCTCTCGTCAAATATTGTAGATGGGAATCACAGTTTTGTGGTTCATCCAGACATATTATAAAGGTCAGCGTATCAGAAAACGCCATATGATCATACTCGAAGCAGATGAAGTTGAAGAAAGGAAGAATAGAAGTGAGAAGAGTAACCAAAGATGGCTACTTGTATGTTTTGCTCAAAGTAGAACATTAACGCTTTGAACCACGTCAGTTTGTCTCAGTCATTGAGTAACCCAATGTTAGACTGTCGTAATGTTGGAAGGTTTATCTGCGAGCAACCAAAATCCACAGTTCCAAAAAATCCTTCACCAGTTGTTTGAACACATCTTTGTAAAGAATAATCACTATCACCAAGCCAATAACACTGCTCAAAACACCTACACTTACTCTTTTGATGAAACTGTTCATTGCAGCGACAATTGAAAAAATAACAATAGAAAGATACGCTCTTTTGAACTTGTACTTCACTGGATAGAGCTTCACGGAAACGGTCTTCTCCAAGAAGGGATGTGTATAGAAGTGTCATTCAGTTTTTCTACAAAGCATCTTCTTGACTCTACCTTTGTACGATAATCAAGATGAGTTCCCAGAACCTATAGCTTCCGTACACCAATAAACTCCTTAGCAAACTTCATCCCACGTGACAGATACTTCCATTGAAGAGAGAAAACAGTGCCTACAAGAAAGAGCTGAGCAAGATAAAGCAACATGCCACCTTCCAATGTGAGCAACAAAACTGCTTGAGCAAGCACCATGATCGTCGAGTAAACAATGTGTTTTTTATCCAACTCCACGTGCACTAATCTTCTCGTGTGAAAAATTCTCGCAACCCACATCGTTAAGTACGCAAGGAACGATGATAAACTTGCAGCTTGTATCTTCATTGTTTGTATCGATAACAACAGCACTGTAATTTTTGTTGTTGCTGCAAAGACTGAAGTACTAAAAGCTCCTATGGTTTTCTTTGATGCGGTGTAATTAACCCCATAGAAGCTTGAGAAAGAGTGAAATACTGCTCCCAAGAAAAGTAGCACCGTGTACCTCCAACTTTCGTGAAAGCTTTCTCCTACATAGAATTGCATGAATGGCTTTATTACAAGAAACAATACCGAGGATACCAAAAACACTACGCCTGAAAAGATGCCAAAGATGTTCTTAAAAAACCGACTGTAACCTTCTTTGCCGTACTCCTCTGCAGCAGATAATTGCCATGCTTGAAAGAAAATGGTTAGAACAGTTGTCAACAATGCTGGAAACCTTGCTGCAACCGCGTAAATACCAGTCGCTTCATAACTGAGAAAGTAGCTCAAGAAATACCGGTCAGCCGCCGTAATTAACCACCACATAACTCCATTAGGAATCAGAGGAATCGAATAGGCTAGCATGCTTTTGAGCAGCTGTATATCGACTTTGAACATCAAATACTTCCAAAGAGAAGCTGTAAAAAAGAGAAACATTATGGACATTATCTGAGCAAAAACATTGGAGAGCAAGTACGCCTTGATACCTAGACCAAAACCTACTAAAAGGATAACGTTTGAAACCGCAAAAGCAGCTGAGAAGAGTATATCACTTACTGCATACAACTTAACCAAACCAAGGCCACGAACGAATTGTTTTATTACTCCGTTTAGTACGGTAACAAAGTACAGACTGTAGAAATAAATGCAGTACTGTGAAAAAACATCAATTCTATTCAACAAAGGATACAAAGCCAATGCAAAGAGAAGCGAGAAAAAAGTGAATGTTGCGATACTTGACAAAACCTTTCTACTGTGTTCTTCGTCTCGAAAATCCACTGCGTATCTAAAAACTGCTTCTATCAGTTGAAGAGATAATATTGGTAAGAGTAAAGAAATTGTTGTATTTATGACATCGAGCTTTCCAAAATCCGACGGCGCCATGTACCTTGTAAAAACAGGAAGCAGCAAGAAGGAAATACTTTTAGAAGCAGTGTTTCCTACTGCAAAGATAACTGTATTGAAAGCCAACTTTTTGTACTGATTCAAGACGAGTTCACCTCTTCAACAACTTGCGTACTACACGTTTTGATAAGCTCATCGCTCTTCGTGCAAGACCTCTGATACCCTTGGGTGGCTTTATGTAGTTTTTCTCGATATACCTCCAGCTTTTGTGTCTGTATTCTTTTAAGATTTTCTCGCGTTCCAATGGTACTTCCATATAACCAGAGTAAATTCTGGGGTTGCTTTTCGTAGCCATTTCAAGCGGTACTTCCTCGGCAAATATTCTGCTGTCTTTGATGAGTTCTTGAAATGCATCCATACCTTTTTCATTGTTTACAAGAACCACCGATACACCTCCCTCATCTTTGTACTTTTCTGGCACACCCCAAAAGTCTCCCAGTGTTAAGTCGCCCTGCCTTGGAAGAGTGCTAAATGGGCATTCGTAGCAACTTCTGCGAAGGTACAAGTTTTTAAGAAAACCGTAGAAAAATGCGTCCTTGTAATGGGGTTTCAATACTGATTTTCCATTCTTTTTGAGAACCTTGAATGAGAATCTGCTCCAGCCAGTGTCCTTACTTCTGAAGTTTATCTCTGAAATTTCCTCGGCACGAAAGACTTCGCCCAGATACTTTTTGAAAAGCAGTGAGGAATTCACACCGTGGCACACAAGATCAATCAAAAGAACATTCCTCATTTCCTCCGGTTCGAGCGTTTTACGGATAATATTCTTTAAGCCGGCAACTTGGCATGGGGTTCCGACGAATAATACTTTTCTTCCTTCTTTAGCATCCTTAAGGATTTTTTCATACGACTTTCCGACGTAACTTTGCAGATACTTAGAGCTCACTGTTTTGGAAATATCGTTAGTAGTGCTTATCTCCATGTGTTCTGGAAGCCACTCTTTATTCCAACCTACTGCAAATACAGTGCCTCCTTTTTCTATTATCGCCTTTGCCAATTCCGGATAGATTCCACCAGATGCAGACGCCAGCCTTGTCGGTTCGTCCAGCGACCATGCAACATACGTTCGCGGCTTTTCAAGGTTTTCGTTCTCTGGGAACTTAAGCGCAGGACAGACTTGTACACATAGGCCACACTTTGTGCAAAGATCGTTATCAACCTTTGGGAAGTAAAATCCCTCTTCGTTGAAAACCATCTCTACTGCTCCATGCGGACAAACGTTGTAGCACGCAAAACAGCCGTAGCAATCGTGCACAGTTGAAACGTTCTCGTATTTTCTTGGGTTTTCCCTCTCCTTTAGTGCTTCAGAGATGGCATTCAGTAGCCATTCAGCTGACTCTTGTTTCAACTTTTCGAGTTTCTCATAAACTTGCTCCCAGTCTATGCTTTCATCCAGCCCACGTCTCAAAATCTCTTTGGGGTCAGTGAAAGCTCTGTCTTGGAGTCCGAGTTTTGACAAAACGTCTGTGACTCTGTCATTTTGCTTGATCTTTCCTTTATCGTCCCACAAAATCACATAGAATGGTTTACCAAATATAATCGCGAAAACCATACCATGAAAGGACGAAGTTACAACAAACTTTGAATTTTTAATCAACCACAAGAATTCCTTTGGTCCATATGTATAAAAATTAAGCAAAAGGTTGCTGCCTTTGTATTTCCGAAGAAGAAGAATAGCTGGATCATAATTCACGTACTTGATGCCATACCTATTAGTTATCCGCTCGACAACCGGGATAATGTTTTTGCTTCTATAAAGATCATAGACGAAAACGAATTGAGGATTAACGCTTTTTGCAGGAGATTCAGCATAGCTTGCCCAGTCTTCTGCGGATAACAGAAAAGTTGGATCTAAAACAACGGTTGGTTTAGAGCCAAGTATTTTC
Source organism: Pseudothermotoga sp. U03pept (assembly GCF_051235805.1). NCBI lineage: Bacteria > Thermotogati > Thermotogota > Thermotogae > Thermotogales > Thermotogaceae > Pseudothermotoga > Pseudothermotoga sp. U03pept. The sequence goes on from NZ_JBPNXV010000001.1 coordinate 881,090, forward strand.
GAGAGTTCAACTGCGCTTCCTTCTTCCCTAACGGAGATTCTAAAAAAACTTGATAAGCTGTTTCTGTACAAACTCACAAGTTCGTCCGGAATGTTTGCAGCAACACTCGATGCATATGAGATCTTCACACCGTAGTTTACAAAGTTGAGAAGGTAAACTTTCAGTGAATTAGTATTATGAAATCTACTGTTCCATACTTGATCGGATCCTACAAGAAATAATTCATACCTTTTGTGTAAACTCTGCCAATCTCTGAAAACCTGCTCAAATGAGTGGCACGACTGGTCTGTAAATCTAATGTATTCGTTTCTAAACTGATTAAACACTTCAGAACGTTGCCGATTTTGGTTGGAGAATAACCTACTATGATAAAACTGCTTAAGATATGCCAAGCTTCTCCTGAAGACATGCTCTTTCTTTAAGAATTTAAGGACTCTTACCAAAAAAGGAGATTGTGACTGAATCCGAGTCGGATCAAAATCAAGGACTTGTATATCATAACCATGCTTTCTGAGGAACTCCTGAAGAGCCAAGCATTGCAAAACAGCACCATAGTTATCGTTATATCTGCGACCCAAAAGTGTTATGAGCGAAATCTTCACATTAAGCCCTCCTGTCATAAAAAATTATAAACCGTATATGATCGCATCGCAATATGGTGACGTAGGCTTCTTAGACTTTCCTTAACTTCATATTCTCCTTAATAGAAATCAAAAAACTGATGCATTTCAACGACAATTCACCAGGAAGCAAGCCCAACAAGATTCGTTCAGCAAACAGAACTCTCCACTTGAAAATTGACACAGGCTTGAATTTCTTTGCGTATGCAAACATCTCTCCGAACATGTTAACGTCCTTAATGGAATTAAGCGCGTAAACCTGCCTAACATACCCCCACAAGTGGATTCTTGAATAATTTTCAAACAATGACTTTGTTTTTTCATCAGCACCTGCTTCATCGAAGAATTTCGCTAAACCCTCAAATACTTCTTTTACCATCAACATCTTTTCCCACAATCGATTTTTTTGTTGCGTCACAGATCCTGGTCTCTCAAGGTAAAATGCCAGAGTGTCACTAACCGACGCGACTGCTTTGGCTGCAAACAGAGCCTTGAATTCAAAGTCAATATCCTCAGCTACCCAGTACTTTGGAGAAAAGAGTAAACAATTGTTAATTAGAAAACTACGTCTATAAATAGCACTAGCTGTCCATACCCAAACTCTCAACCTCAACGCATCTCCCAGGACTTGCAAACCGCTTCCACCATTCTCGAATTTTGTATGAACTTTGGGACTGTAAAGATCGTCGTAAGCCTCTATTGTCCTAATTCCATTACCCTGGTCTGAAATTCTACTGAACTTACAGAAAACAATATCACAATCCAATTCTTTCGCCTTTTTGTACATCTTCTCCACATAGAGTTCAGATATTCTGTCATCACCATCCAGGAAAAGAACATACTCACCAGATGCTTTTGATAGTCCAACATTTCTTGCAACACTCACACCTTGGTTTTCTTGGTCTATCACCATCCATGGAAATTCGGCATCTGCAAGTTTTTGTCTTGCAACTTCTGATGTGTTGTCTTTAGATCCATCGTTCACAACTATGACCTCTATGTTCTTGTAAGTCTGTCTTTTTACCGATTCCAAAGTTGAGCGAATGTAATCTTCGACGTTGTACGCAGGTATCACTATCGAAATTGCCGGTTGCATGAGTGTACCTCCTCAAGATATTATTTCTCTCAGCCACATATTTCAGAGATAACTATACCCTTCCTACAAGCTTTGCAAATCTTCACAAGGTGACTAAACGAATAATTTGAAGGCCAACGTTCTAAGAAAGTAGAGTTGGTTCCCAATGGAACTTTCTCAGTCTTGTCTTCTCTTTAACCTACAGTAGAGAATCAAAACTTTCAGTGGCAATTCACTGAGAACCTAACCTAAATACATTTTCATCTTCAATTCTCGACTTTCACACGTTATGCTAATACAACTGATCGATACGGGTTCCGCGAGTTAATCTGCGTATAATTTCTGCATTCAGGTTCTCCAAGTTACCTGAAAAAATTTCGTCTTTGTGTTTCTCAATCACCCTTAGGATTTCCTCTTTTTGTTCTTTGCTCAATTTCATAATAGGTAAGTAAAAATTCACCAGTTTTGTCGAAAGCTTCTCTACCACACTTTTTGGTCTAAACTTTGCCAACGCATAGAGTCTATAACCTATCATCATAAGAGTTCTCGCGTCTTGGTTCAACCTCGACGCTGGTGATTCTACATGCTGTACCAATGCCCTAGGGTTAACAACAAGTTTTTTACCTTCCAACCATAGGCTATACGAAAAAATTAGATCCTCGGCAAAGCCATAAAGTATGAGTTGTTCGTCAAATCTCTTGTATCTCAGATCTCTGGTACGATAGCTCATGAGACCACCATATAACCACTGTGCGTTTTCAATCAAATTCCTACGCAGAGGGTTTACTACCGGAAAAGTGTTGACAAGATATTCGTTAACCCTCGGTGGAAGAAAGATACCTGCTGCTACTGAAAAATAACCGCGTAGAAACGCTCTAAGGTAGCTCAAAAAGAGGTAAATGTTGTAATCAAGCTTCAGACCGAACTTTCTCACCTTCTGGATCATTCTGCCAGTCACACCTGTTACGTCATCATCATGAAGAAATGTTTTTCTGATTTCTGAAATATACTCCTTATCAAGTACTACATCGTCATCTAAGAAGGCTATAATGTCGTACTTTGGGATGGTTTCGTCCAAGATCTTATTCCGTGCGCGGGTTAATCCCTTTCTATCCATTCTTAAGTAAACAAGTTTTACACCTTGTGCTTCTTTTTCCAATTGCTCACAAACCCTCATTGTTGTATCATCGTCACTCTGATCAGCCACGAATATTGCATCGGGTAGAACACTATTCTTTAAAATGCTCATTATTGTTCTCTTTAGATCCTCCGGTCTATTAAGAGTTGGAATACCAACTGCAAGTCGCATGTTGTCACCTCTCAGTCAATGATGCTACACAACCACGAGGCACGCAATAATTATGTGCTATAGAAAGACAGTTTCGCTAGTTTAGTAGTTTAAGCATCCAGACTTTCCTATCTCTCACTGTTTGACGAGTTCCATAGCTTCCTTACTTTTAGTAGGCGAATTTAGATACATCATCATAAAATAAAAGTAGGGAACTCCGTGTGGAACAAAGGAAGCCCCTGATGTGAACAAAAGGATAAAGAATTTAGCAAACTGAGCTCTTGTGTGCTTGAAAATTGACCAAAGGAACCACAAGAAAAGACAGAAACCAATATATCCAGTCTCTACAATATAGGTAGAAAGAAGATTATGTGTCCCAATCCCGAACTCAGGTGAAATCATGGCGTTTCCTGCACCCAATCCGAATAGCGAAATGTACGAATTCCACTTTAGCATAAAATCCCTGGTACGTTGGGCTATATAAATCTTAGTTTGGAAGCTTCCATCGCTAAAGATGTTGTTGAACCATTCTGGTGCGAGTGTAAATGTAAGCAAAAAGATGAAGGAAAGCCAACCGACAAGTTGAGCGGTTCTCTTTGCAGATCGTGAAAGAATATCTACCATCAGAATTATAAACACAGCCACATAAATCGCCCTTGAGAAAGAAAGTAATGCGAAGACGAAAAACACCACTTTGAAGAATATTTTTTTGAACCCATTTTTGGAATTGAGGTATCCAGTGAATACATACAGAGATGCTGCTAAGAAACCCACCGCGTTACTGTCTCCGAAAATCAAGCTGCCTATCTTCGCTTTATAGAATTCAAGACTTCCAGTGATCAAAGATAAGAAAGCAACTTGTAACTTTTCAAACGAACCAAGCCGATAAATCGAATCAGCTGTTAGAAGTATTGTGTTGGTATACAGATATATCTTAGCTAATTTCTCACCATCACCTGGTTCTTCTTTGATCAGAATAGAAGCGACAAAGGTAAAAAAGTATGTCATTAACAAATGAACAAAAGCATTGATCTGAGGTCTCAGCAAGGGTTGTGTGAAGAGCAAATAAATCAACATGCTCAAGGAAGATATGGAAACCCTGTTCAGGCGAATCCGACCAGCGGAAGCTATTATATACAAAAGCAATCCAACCGCTCCGAAAACAGCCCAGAAGTATATTGGACTAGCATTTAAGCCATATTCTTTAAGCACAGGTGGTCTTATACCAACTAGATAGAGAGAGGAAAAAAAGAAGAAACCGTCGAATAGAATTTTCCTAACAGATACGCTGCTTGCTTCGGATAACAATGCTACCTCACCGACCTTCCCTTGATTTTCTGAAGGTATAGCTCTTGATACTCTTTACTCATCTTTTCAGGTGAGAAGAAGATATTAAAGAACTTAATTATCTCTGCCTTGTCAAAAGTTAAATTCGGGAATGATAGTATTTTTTGAACAAAATCATTGAGGTCACGGTTTTTAAACAAACTCCCGATGCTAGCACCAGCTTTTCTGGCAAGTGAAAATATTTCTACATGCGAAGGTATATCGGATAGCAACACAGGCAAACCCATAGCAAGTGCTTCTAAGACGGCTGTTGGTAATCCCTCGGACAGGCTCGCCGAAACGTAAGCATCAGCACCAAATAGAAACGAGACAACGTCCTTTTGTCTGCCAACGAAAGTTACATTTGAAGGAGCGTCGACTTCCAAATTTTTTCTCTCAGGTCCATCTCCAGCAATGACAAGCTTTAGATTTTCTGGTACCCTCTTAAAGCCATTCACAAGTAAATTTAGATTCTTTCGCTTTATTAACTCACCAACGTAGATAAATATAAAATCGTCCGGTTTCCGCTTCAGCGTCCTAATTTGCTCGGAAACAACTGTGCTGTATAGTCTATCACTAATATCTGCCGAATTCAGTATAACACATGCACGAAGGCCGTACTTATGATAAATCCCTTCTGCAAGAGAACCGGAGCAAGCTACCAGATTATCGATGCCTCTCAGCGTGAATATATGAGCAATCGCTGCAAGTACCCCTTTTAATCTGTACAATCTCGGATAGTCTTCAAGGGGGTCGCAATGAATAGTCGAGAACCTTACATATCCGGTCTCACGGAGAGATTTAGCTATGACATCAGCCCGTATGCCATGACTGTGTACTATGTCCGGGGATAGCTCATTAATCCTCTCAACATAAAGCTTCCTTGGAGGGAGTGAACCCTTCTGCCAGTTAAGTGACATAACGGGAAGGTTGAGCTCGAGGAACTCATTGATTAAACTGCTTTCTTCCTCTGGGCTTATAGTCAAAACCATCGGATCAAAAATGCTTCTGTCAAGATACTTAACTATATTGTACAACTGAAGTACAGGTCCCGTTCTCCTTAGATTCGAGATTAAGTAAAGAAGCTTTATCCTCTTCATACCACAATATTCTCCTTCTTCCGCAAGAATGTTTTGTAGAACAATTTCCTTACGCGGTTTGGCATAAGTCTTATTGCAGTTCTGGAAAGTATACCTACAAAGAGGTCCGCAAATGACAGAAAACCAAGACGATACAACTCGATCAGAAAATTGATTTCGCAACGCGCGTATTTGAGTCCGCCACGTCTACTGAACAGACTATCGCCTGCCCTTACGTGTACAAGCACATCAGGCAAGTTTGCAAAAGTAGCTCCATGCAAGATGAGTCTAACCCATAGATCATAGTCCTCGAAATAATGGATAGGCCTGTAGCCACCGACAGACTCAATTACTGATTTTTTATACACCACTGTCATATGATTAATTGGATTCCTTCTCTCCGCAAAAGAGACGATTTCTTCATGAGACTTAGGCACGAACCGGCGAGTAATGCCTTTGCTCATAGACTCGTCGAATTCTATTATTTGACCACCGAGTACGTCCACATTGCTGTTCATTGACAAGAACTTTAGCTGTCGTTCAAATCTGTCAGGAACACATATGTCATCTGTATCCATCCTAGCAATAAGTTCGTTGGAGGCTACGTTAATTCCTGTGTTGAGAGCTTTCGCAAGTCCTACGTTTTCCGATAACTTGATGCGTTTTATGCAAGAGAAATTTCTTTGCATTTCGTCTAAAATGGAATAAAGCTCATTCGTGAGCGGACCATCTTCAACGATTATTACCTCATTTGGCAAAATTGTATTTTTCATCACGCTCAAAACTGCTTCCTTAAGATATTGTGGCTTTTCCTTATGATACACAGACATCAATACAGTAAAGTTCTTTACCCTTGTGCCTTCAATTAGAAGTTGTGGAGAACTCGCTTTCACGTCATTCAGGGCTCCGCATTCCTTTTTCTTTTCCATATTTGATGTACCTCCTCGATCACCGATGCAACCGTTACCTCAAGAGATCATAATGCATCGCTGCGGTGATCCAAGTTTTTCAGGTTATCTTTCTAATCTAATTTATACTATGTTGTCCTCGAAGCAATGCTCATATAACGTGAAAACAGAAAGATAACATCTCGTGGATCAAGCCTTGCAACGTTACCAACGATTTTTACATTGTCGGATATTCCAAGTTCTTTTCTCAGTGTTCCTTTCTCTGCGGGTGGTTCTGGTATTATAGCATTAGGAATGATGACATACTGATCTTCCTTTCCTATTTTCCAGCTTTTTGCTTTCTGAAGATCTCTTTGACACAGAAGAACTATCTTGTCGCAGTATCTTGCAGCGAATCTTTCTATGAGGATTATAAACTTGCGCTTCAAGCCTTTGTATTGTTCTATTGGCCACCAGCCGTGGACTGTGTAAACAACGAGGGGAACTTTCAACATCTTCGCAGCTATTCTGCCCAAAAAACCAGCTTTCGAAGAGTGGAGATGCACTACATCGTAATGACCATTTATTATAAGTTTCTTGATCTCGAAAAACGCTTTAATGTCCTTCAGAGGCGATATCTCCCTAATGAGGTTCTCGATTAGGTGAACCTTTATACCTATCTTTTCAAGTTCTGGTATCAGCTGTCCGTCAAATTTTCCACAGGCAACTTCTACGTCATATTCTTCAGAATAATACTGTTTCAATCCATAAACCAAGGCAAAAAGAACCTTCTGTCCGCCTGCCCAATCGGAGCGAGTTATGATTTGCAAGATCTTCTTTTTGCTCATTTTACCGTTTTCCTTTTGCAAATTCTCATTTTGCCCCTTTCCCGAATATTATTGTTTCCAAGGTGAGCAGAAGTATTTTGAAATCTAAAAGTATGTTTCTGTTTTTTACGTAGTACAAGTCATAGCTGAGTTTCACTTTCGTTTCTTCAACCGTTGATGAATATTTGTAGCATATCTGTGCCCAGCCAGTTATGCCAGGTTTTACTTTGTACCGAAGAGAGTAACAGGGGATGGTGTCTTCGAAGAATCTTGAAAAAGGTGCTTGTTCTGGTCTTGGACCAACGATGCTCATATCGCCTTTGAGTACGTTTATGAATTGGAGTGATTCGTCTATTCGTGTTGCGCGTATGATTCTTCCTATCTTCAGTATTCTGTGATTTTCGTCATCTGCGAATTTCACAGTTTCGCGAAGTTGTTCTTTCATGCTTCTCAGTTTCAGCATTAAGTATTCTTTTTTGTCTTTTCCAACTCGGAGCTGTTTGAAGACAACAGGTCTTCCATCTTCCAGCAGAATGAAGAATGAAGAAAGAAGTATAAAGGGTGAGTAGAGAATTAGCCCTACCAATGCCAATACAACGTCGAGAATTCTCTTTGCTGGTGATTCTTTTATGTTATCAAAGCAGACTTTGTAGTAATCTTCAAATTTTTCGACCACCTCGATTGGTATTCTTTTGAGTACTCTTTCTGCCAAATTTGGTAGGTATTCAACTTTGTGGTTTTGCTTAATATTTATGAGTTCTTCTTCTATACTCTTCTCAAGCTGTGGATCGGCTATCAGAAGACGATCGTAATGTGAGATTTTTTGACGTAGAACAACAGGTGAAGGGTTCATATACTCGACAAAGCGATACCTTTTGTTCGACTTTTCTTCGATTTCTTTCAGTACTTTAGATAACTCATCGTCCCTGCCGATGACTAAGTACCTGATGGTTTTAATGTTTTTTGAAACCAGCTTGCCCAGTGCGTAATTAACGATGGGAAAGACAAAAACCAGTGCAAGGAACATAAAGAATACCTTGATGGAAAAGAAAGAACTTCTAAACAACTTGCAGATAACAAACAGAAAAATTGAGCCAAAGGCTACTCCGAAAAGAGATCTTGTCAGTGAATTGATAAGATTTTCAGTGTAGTCGTATAACCTGAATGCGTACAGAGCACAGATTATGACTGCTGAATAGATCAAAGACTCTGATATTCTGCTTGTTAAAAAAATACTTGGAACTACTACAATCACATAATCCAGAAACGTTAAAAAACTCACCAAATGCCCCCATTGTTCATCTTAGGTGTTCACAGGTTTAGAGCGTTCTTTTTTGAATCTCTGACTGTGAACTTTTCAATGTTCTTAAATCATGTCTGTTTTGAATATACACTTTTGCGTTCTGATTTCCATCACTTCTGCAATCGCCCAGACTATTATATTATTATAACGTAAATCAAGACTAACCAAGGTCTGACTCTGTCGTTTTAACAAGAAATTGATATCTCTAACAAGAGTTTGATTCACCTGCAACTTCTTAGCTGCGAATCTATTTTCAATAAATAGATTTTTTAGCTCATGGCTTGTGTACAAGCGGTACTATGTTTAGAAGTGTGAGAGTCTTAGCAAGAGAGATATGCGATCTTAAGGGAATCTGTAGATCTTCTTTCTAATAGAAAATGCTAACTATAGCACAGTACAACGCAAAGAGCGTCTTTTTGGGGACTTTACCTCATTTTGCCTGTGCTGGTTACTTTGCATCTTGAAGCCAGCTTGCTCTTTTGTAGACTTCATAATCTTAGACATCTTCTGTGGATACAGCGTTCATGCAAAAAATAGTGCTCAAAAGTAGTCCAAAAGCTGAGGAATTTAAGAGATGCACAGCTAAATGTTCTCTTGAGTGAGAAACAGTTAACGGAGTGATCAAAACTCTCTCAAAACGAGCTAATGTTAATAACTCAGATGATCTGTGATTGGCGGTGCAAATTGTTTCAGGCAAAGGTTCGTGTGTGCAGATGAAAACAAAAACACGGGGTAAAAACTGTATCTGGATCAAATTTAGATGCGAGTGATAGATTCGGTGAACTAATACAAACGCAGCGATTCTTGCTGGCGAGGGTCAAGAACAGGAAAAGATATCAGTTTAAAGAGAATTTTTCATCACCTGGGATGGTTGAACTTCACAGTTGAATGGTCAGAAAGGCTTACAGTTCAACGATGTTACTCAAAGTATCTGCGAAAGCTTTGAGAAAGGCACGCAGATTTTTGTTGTACAAATTTGGATATGAGAAAGCTTTCAGCTTGATTGTATGACTTGAAGACTGTGAAAAAGGCTGCCTTAGGGCAGCCTTTTTCATTTTGCAAAGAGATCTAAGTCGCAGTAGGTTGTTGAATCAACACCTTTCCACTTAATTGCAAAACTGTTTTCTTGTAGCTTGATCATTATGTCATTCTCTGGACAGTATTTGCCGTTAACTGTAGTGTTTTCTCTAAAGTGAATCTCGACTTCATGTCCGATGAAACCTCCTCCTAAATCAAAGTATGCCCAGTTTGCGATGGAAAAGTGCCTCGAATTCCATTGGTTCTTTGGCAGTACGTTCACTACTCCTTGCCTTTTCCCATCGATGTAGAACTCCACGTATGCATCTGCATTCTTTGCTGTCATGTAGTAGAAGCGATGCATATCCTCGGTGCAGGTGAATCGTACATAGTCATCGTTGTGTTGGAAGAACGCGCCGATGTAGGGGAAGTCTGTCCCCCATTCTTTGTTTTTGAAGGTAGCACCGCCTGTGAAAAGTACTGCGAAAACTATCACTGCGATCAGGATCAGTTTCTTGACCATCTTCAATCCCCCCTTACGACAGCCCATTCACTGAGATGGGCGTTTGTCTAAAGAGTAAAATCTCGGTATTAGAAATTCATTAAAAGCTCTGTGAAGAAGATTTTGAAATGACAAACTTAAAAGGTATACGTACCACTTGCAAGTGTCTTTTGCCAACTCCAGAAATCATAGCTAATCGATGGAATACCACCGCACAGACCTTGGAGCCATCCAGCCGTCTGAACTCCACCAGATGCTGTTAGACCACCTGTTATCGAATAACCAACTTGGTTTGAAGATCCAACAGAGGCACTTGTTTGAGCTTCTATCCAAGGTGTGAGTCTGACAAATGGTCCGGCGACGTAATACACGTACGCACTCAGTGTGAACGGCAGTTTGCCGGTTGCTTGAGCTCCAACCTTGGCATTGGCTTGAAAGCTGACACCTGACTACTTTGTGCTGTAAGATGGTGTTTGTCTCCAGCTGCCGTTTTCGTATGTGACCCCTAAAGAAGTGTTGAAGGTATAAGTTGCCGAGAGGTTGAAGCCTATCGAACCATAGATCTTTGCCATCGCTTCGGCATCAAGCTTTGCTTCCAAGACCAGTACTACTGGAACACCACTAACCCAAAGGGTGACGGTCTTTGTTTTGGTGGCAAGGTTCTTGGACCAGCTTTTTTCTATTGAGCCACCTGAAGAAACCTCCAGTGAAGGTTTCAGAGAAGGTGAGAATGATACAACCGTTTCGAATTTTTTGAACCTATAGCTCCAGCTGAACCATCCTGTCTTAACCCACTCGTGTTCCCAAAGAAGTGAAACATTGAAGGTGAGTGTAACGGTTGTCTTTGGTGTCACAGAGAGCGTTCCATAGGTGAAGGTGTATGAGAAAAGCTCACCTGAGGAAACACTGAAGCCCCAGCTACCAGAAAAGTCATTCTTCACTTTATGCTCCAGCGGTTTGGTCAAAGTATCAGGTTTGATCTTTTCGTTGAAAAAAACACATTGAAAAGCTGCATAATCTCGAAGCTCACTGAGTACATTAATGCTCTGTTTTTGATCTAGCAAATTCTTTGGTGCACCACCGGTTATGTAAATGATCTGTTTCAACACATAACCTCTGCTTGTCTTTTCCAGAGTGGCTTTGTAGCTGTTTTGCCCACCAAAATCTACACGCCATGTGTTTCCAGTTTCTTTTTGCGTTGGGAGTGCAGGGGCTAGTTTCTCAATATTAGAGCCTTCGGGCAGGATTACCTCTGTTACTCTTGTAGTTTCCAAATAGTTCTTCTCAGAACCAAGAAATGCTGAGATAAAGAGTTTTTCATCCAGCTCATTTTCAAAGTACTTAGGTAAGAGTAATGCAGCCAGCTTTTCATCGCCGTTGAATCCCTTCCGTCTCAAGACAAATTGCTTGTTTTCGTAGCTCAAGAAACCGTCGGCTTTCATCTTCACAGTCCATTTGAAGTGGTCGCCAAAGGAGATTTCAAAATCATTGGCTGTGAAGGAAGGTGTTGTGCCATAAAGGAAGTAATACTCTTTCGTCAGTTCATAGTAAAGATTCTTAAAGAGCGTCTTGTCTTTCTGAAACTGCTGAAAATAAATGTTGTAAAGCTTTGAGAACGCTGGTCCTTCAATTGATTCGGTTCTGGTGATAATCGCTGAACCATCGTAGTTGACTTCTATGCGCTCTTCGATGATTCTTCTGAACTGCTCAGCGTTCAGAGCGATTGAGATCAACACAATGGCGATAAACAGAAATCTTTTGAACATGCCATATCCCCCCATTCGTGTGAACCAGTTCTAAAACCTTCAGCTGAAAAATCACAAAGAGAAAGAACCTCACATCTCTTTGCAGCACTTAAAGATTTAAGTTGGTGATCTTAGAGAACAGTGAAATGACGCGTCTACTTTCAAACCCTGCCAGAGAGTTGTTAAAAAAAATTAAAAATGAATGAGAGGGTACTGGGTCGAAAGATGATCTCTCTGCAGCCTCGAAGAAATCTCTAACGAAGATGAGAATTTTTGCAAGCACCGTGAAAGTTGATACATATTTTTTGGCAACTTCTCAGCAGTTGCGTTGTCTTTCAGCAATCTCAAGAGCTTTCCTTTGAGTTTTTCACTTTGAAGAGAATAGATTGAAAATAGCTGTGAACACTGCAAAACCTGAGCGATCAATTACCCTGGGTTATTCTCTTTTTGAGTACTTCTTTTATCGCGAAATATGCAGGTTTGGGGTTGTAATCTCTGTCAAAGATCAGGGGATGATCATAACCAGTGAAAAAACCAGGCACCCAAGAGTACTTGTCAGTAAAACCCCAGAGCTGTATGGCTTGGACTGCGGGATTTTCCAGACAGATTTCGAAGATCTTTGCGTAGATTTCGGCTTGCTTCTGCAGATCTTGGTGAGTCGCATTTTTGGGTATTCTTACATCCATCTCTGTGATGTAGATCTTCAATCCAAGATCGGCGAATCTCTTAAGATTGTTTCTGAAGCTCTCATAGTTTACTCCATTGATATCTATGTGCATTTGAAAGCCAACACCGTCGATCGGTACATCATTTTCTTTCAGTTCTTTGATCAACTGGTAGGTGAAATTCGATTTGGGATTGATCGTTTCTATGTTGTAATCATTGTATATTAGTATCGCTTCTGGGTCTGCTTCTCTTGCCCAAATGAAAGCCTTTTCGATGTACTCTGGTCCTATTGTCTTGTACCAGATGGTTTGTCTGTAAGTGCCTGTATCGCTGACTGCCTCGTTCACCACGTCCCAGATTTTAACTTTACCTTTGAAATGACTGACAACCGTTTTGATGTGGTCCTCGAGGACTTTAAGAAGTTCATCTTTGGTCCATTGAGTGCTCAGCCAGAACGGAAGTTGATTGTGCCAGACCAGAGTATGACCGTGAACGAGCATGTTGTTCTCCAAAGCGAACTGGACATGACGGTCTGCGTAACTGAAGTTATATCTGTCACGCTCTGGATGAATGCTGTCCCATTTCATTTGGTTTTCCGGTGTGAGTATGTTGAACTCTCTTTTTGCCACCTCTGTGTATTTGCTGGCATCAGGTAGAAACCAAAAACTGTTCGCAGAGGCATAGCCAATGTAGATTCCTACTTTGTCGGCTATTGATCTTAAAGATTCTTCTCCACACTCAGTCGATGTAAAACAACTTACAGAAAGCAACAGTGCCGTCATAATGAACAACCTCTTCATGGTGCCACCTCCGTGCAAGCTTCAAATTTCCCGCAGCTAATTATAGCTTCGCAAGTATGAGAGAGGCAAAAGGAGAAAAAACGAGATAACGAATGAAAATAGAAGCTGGAGAGAAAAAATTAGAAACAGCTTGGGATTTCTCCAGACAGACCAGCTCAAATGACGTTTGAACTTGGTAATGCGTGTAGATTATAATTTTTCCAGCAAGCAATCAATGTAAGGGGGTGTATCTATGAGGAAAGTGCTGTTAGTAGTTTCACTACTCTTCGCCTGCTTAGTCATGGCACAGCTCGCAGCCGATGTTCCGAGGAACGAAACATTCATTGCAAACCAACTCACGGGACGCGTAGGAACACCAGGGAATTTCAACCTCTGGGCAGGTTGGCGCTGGCAAGACAGAGGCATTCAGAACCTGTTGCTCGAGTCGGTGTGGTGTGTAGAGTACGCTACTGGTGAGATCATCAACGCCTTGGCGGCAGAACCACCAATCTACAACTCTGATTTTACAGAACTGACGATCAAACTGAGAAAGGGCGTCTACTGGAGCGACGGTGTGCCGTTCACCGCTGACGACGTGGTGTACACGATCGAGTTGTGCAAGAGTGTGCCGGGTATGAGCTACAACGCCCAGCTGCAACAAGTCGCAGAGGTGAAAAAGCTCGATGATTACACCGTCGTGGTGAAACTCACCGAACCAAACTCGAGATTCCACACGCATTTCCTTGACAGATGGGGCGCGCTCAGAATTCTTCCAAAACATGTCTTTGAGAAAGCCGCAGACCCGATGACCTTCGAGTTCAATCCACCAGTCGGTACAGGACCTTACGTACTGAAAGGGTACGATCCAGGTGGATACTGGACTTTGTGGGAGCTCAGAGAAGATTGGCAGAGAACACCCACGGGAATGCTCTACGGCAAACCTGCACCAAAGTACGTTTTGATTCAAACCTTCGGCACCGCAGAACAACAAGTGCTCGCAATGGCAAGACATGAACTGGATGCAGCAGACTTGACGATGGAAGGTCTCAGAGCAGTACTTCAGAGAGTTAACACCGCAAGGGCATGGAGAAGAGACTTTCCATGGAGCGTCAACATAGACCCATGTGTCACAGGATTGCATCTGAACACCGCGATCGAACCGTACAACAATCCAGAGGTAAGATGGGCTCTGACACTGGCTATAGACATTGTTGAATACGCAGGAAACGCATTCGATGGTGCCGTGACGCTCAGCCCAATTCACTTACCGCTTACGAGCGCCTATTACAATTGGTACTTCACACGCATCGAAGAATGGCTCAAATCCTTTGAACTTGATCTTGGTGATGGACAGAAGTTCAAACCATACGATCCAACTGCAGGTGAAAGGCTCGCTGAGTATGCCAAGAAGAGAGGTTACAAAGTTCCAACCGATCCAGAGGAGATCAAGAAGGTCTTCGGACCAGGTTGGTACAAGTACGCACCAGATGTAGCAGAAAAACTGCTGATCAAGAACGGATTCAAGAGAGATCCCAAGACGGGTAAGTGGCTGCTACCAGATGGTAAGCCATGGACGATCACGATTTTGACGACTACGAACCCAGCACACCCAAGTTATAGAAACGGTTTTGCTGCATCACAAGCATGGAAGAAGTTTGGAATCGATGTTACCGTCATGACCAGCGATGCTCTGGCAACACTGGGGCAGCGCGGAGAGTTCGAGATCACTACGGACTGGCCCGCCGCAGAGCCGTGGGGAGGTCACCCAGATCTCTTCAGAGTCTTTGATCCGTACAACTCACAGTATCTGGTACCCATTGGAGAAAATGCACCGTGGGGGAACTATGGACGATGGACTAACCCAGAGATGGATGCTGTCATCGCCAAACTCAAGGAAACTGATTGGAACGACACTGAAGGCATCGTCACTGTTGGCTTGGAAGGACTCAAATTGTTGATCAAGGAGATGGCCGGTATTCCAACCTTCAACTATCCAGGTGTTGTGGCATGGGATGAATACTACTGGACGAACTATCCAGGTGCCGAGAACATGTACTCTCAACCGTATCACCACTGGCCAAACCTTAAGTACATGCTGCCATTCTTGAAACCAACAGGTAAGAAATGATGCAAGCTGGGGCGTTTACGCGCCCCGGCATATTTTTCAAAGGAGGTCGAAGCTTTGAGATTCTTTAGGACTTACTTTCTCCCCAGGATCCTTATCTACCTTCTTGTAATTGTTGTTGGAGTCACTATCGTTTTTGTAATTCCAAGATTGCTTCCGATGGACCCCATTCAACAAATGATAGGACAGATAACATCAACTGGAGCTTATCTGGACCCAAAGGCAATGAATTATATGATCGAGACGCTCAAAGAGTTGTACGGCTTGAAGGGTTCTCTCTGGGAGCAGTACTGGGCTTTTTGGAAAAGATTGTTCAGAGGTGATTTTGGACCGTCATACTTTCAGTTCCCTGTACCGGTCATGTCTTTGATAAGACAGTCTTTGCCGTGGACACTCGGGCTTTTGCTCACAACGACATTGGTTTCTTGGATCTTTGGTAACGTCTTGGGAGCGTTGGGAGGTTACTTTCCTCAAAAAAGTTGGGCAAAGATTCTGGATGTTCTTTCCATGGTGATAAGACCGATGCCATATTATGTTCTGGCTCTGTCGTTGCTCTTGCTTTTTGCATATTTCATCCCGATCTTTCCTTTGGGTGGAGGGTTTCTCATAGGTGGAAGGATAGGCTTTGATCTTCGCAGTATTTTGATACTGCTGAAGCATGCTTTTCTGCCGGCTATGTCCTTGATACTCTTAGGTGTCTTTCTGTGGTTTCAAGCCATGAAACTCGTTGTTCAGAGTGTTAAAAATGAAGATTTCGTTTCTTACGCGAAACTTGGAGGTTTGAGCCAGTCGAAGATCGTGAGAAGGTATGTTATGAGAAATGCGATGCTGCCACAGATCACGGGGTTAGCACTCTCATTGGGTCAGATCTTCAGTGGTGCATTGATCACAGAGATCGTCTTCTCTTACCCGGGGCTGGGCACACTGCTTTACAATGCGATCTTCACGGGCGATTACAACCTGCTCATGGGCATAATGAGCATGTCAATCTTCGTCATAACGACGAGCATCCTTGTGATAGATTTGCTCTATCCGATCTTCGACCCGAGAGTCAGATACAGATGAGGTGGATGCGATGAAAACACTGAGAGATCTTCTGAGAGATGGTAGATTCAAGTTCGCTTTCGCGGTGTGTTTGGTTCTTTTGATTTTGTCTGTGCTGAGCTTCTTTTCGCCTTACGATCCCTACAGATGGAACGTTGTGCAGCGTGATCTTCCACCCCAGTGGCCACACGTACTGGGCACGACTTCCACAGGCCAAGACATCTTTTGGCTGCTCACCTTTGCCGTGCGTAACTCTCTGACTATGTCTTTGATCGCCAGTATGATATCGCGCGTCATAGCTATCATTATCGGTCTGACGGCTGGTCACAAGGGGGGCAAGGTCGATAAGATTCTCATGTTCCTCAGTGATTCTTTTTTGATCATCCCTTTGCTCTTGATCATAATCATGTTTGCTGTGATGGTTAAAGGAAGGATGAACTTGGCTGGGCTTGGGTTGTTGCTTGGTATGTTCGGTTGGGCTTGGGACGCCAGAGTGATAAGATCTCAGGTGCTGAGCCTGCGTGAAAGAGATTTCATTTACACTGCCGTTCTTTCGGGTTCTTCCACGCTCTCAATAGTCTTTAAAGAGTATATGCCATTCTTGATTCCTTTGATCTTTGCAACACTCATTGGTAATATGTCTTGGGCAATCGGGATGGAGATCGTCCTGGCGATCCTTGGTGTTTTGAATCTTGAAACACCGATGATCGGCACAATGCTATACTGGGCAATCAACTATCAATCGATTCTCTTAGGTTATTGGTGGTGGATCCTCACGCCAGTGACGACGAGTGTCTTCTTGTTCATCGCTCTGTATCTGATGTCTGTGAGCATTAGTGAATACCTCGATCCGAGAATGAGAATTCAAAGAGTAGGTAGAGCTTGAGGTGTTGCCGATGAAGACGTTGATCGAAGCGAAGAAGGTCAAAGCGTACTATGTTCTTGAAATCTTTGGTAAGCAGAGGACCGTCAGGGCGGTAGACGAAGTTGATCTGGATGTTCTGGAAGGCTCAATACACGGAATCGCTGGTGAGAGTGGTTGTGGCAAAACCACCTTTCTTAAGGTTCTCTTCGCAGCTGTTGAACCACCTTTGAGAATGGTCGATGGAAAAGTGTACTACGTGGATGGCACTAAAGCGATCGATCTGTACTCGGTTGAGGAATCTGAAAGAAAGAGGTTTAGATGGTCCTTTGCTTCATATGTGCCCCAAGGCTCGATGAGTGTACTCAACCCAGTGCTGAAGATAAAGGACACTTTCAGAGACTTCATCTCAAGCCATCTAAAAGGAAAGAATAAGAACGAAGCGTACGAGATGGCGAAAGAGCACCTCAAGGAGCTGGGGCTGCCATTCAAGATTTTGGATGCTTACCCGCACCAGCTTTCTGGCGGTATGAGACAAAGAGTGACCATAGCGCTTGCGACGGTCTTGAAGCCCAAGGTGATCATTGCCGATGAAGCCACCACCGCACTGGATGTGGTGACACAGCGAGCTGTCATTCAGCTGTTGAAGGACATACAAACGTGGCAGCACAGTGCCCTTGTTTTAGTCACCCACGACATGGGTGTGCACGCTAACATTACGAACTTGTTGAGCGTCATGTACGCAGGAAAAGTAATAGAAGAAGGAAGGACTGAAGAGTTATTCGACAATCCCAAACATCCCTACACTCAATACCTCATCAAGTCGTTGCCAAGATTCGGTGACAGATCAAAAAGGGAGAGTCCTCCGGGCAGTCCGCCATCGCTCTTGAATCTGCCGAGCGGGTGCGCGTTTCATCCGCGATGCCCGTTCAAGATGCAAAAGTGTGAAAAGGAACAACCTACCACCTTTAAAGTGAGCGAATCACACAAGGTTGCATGTTGGCTCGCGGAGGGATGACAGTTGACTGAGATACTGAGAGTTTCGAACCTAACGAAGATATTCACGATTGGCAGTATTTTTTCTAGGACTAAAATCGTCGCCGTGAATAACGTATCGTTTGGTGTGAACAGAGCAGAAGTCTTCACGCTTGCAGGCGAGAGTGGTTGTGGCAAGACGACGATCGCAAAGATTTTGCTTGGCTTTGAGCATCCTACGGAAGGAATCATCGAATACAATGGTCGTAGGATAGATAACATTAAGCCAAAAGAGAGATTCAAACTCAGAAAAGAGATTCAAACGATCTTTCAGAATCCTTTTTCCACCTTCAATCCATTGAGAAAGGTAGACAGGTACTTCTTTGAAGCACTTCGAAATTTCGAAATCACCGAGCAAGAAAGTGATGTTGTGAGAATCATAAAAGAAAAACTTGATGCCGTTGGCGTGGCATATGAGGAGTTTTGTGAGAAGTATCCGGGTGAGTTCTCTGGAGGACAGCTTCAGCGAATCTCCATAGCTCGGGCGCTGCTGACCAATCCAACTTTGATCATCGCAGACGAGCCGGTGTCGATGGTTGATGCTTCGCTCAGAATGTCCATCGTGAACCTTTTCAAAGATCTGCGCGACAAGTTTGGTGTCAGTGTTTTGTACATAACGCACGATCTTGCCACGGCGTACTATGTTAGCGACCGAATGGCAGTAATGTTCCGCGGTGAGATCGTCGAACTCGGTCGTGCCGATAAGGTTCTTCAAGAACCTAAGCATCCGTACACTCGATTGCTCAGAGAATCTGTGCCGGAGCCCGATCCTTCCAAACGCTGGACCTCAAAGGTAGTACTCGCAGAACAGGAACACGAGGAATATTTGAGGACAGGATGCAAGTTCGCTGGGAGATGCCCAACTGCTATGGAAATCTGCAAGAGAGAATCGCCAGATTATTACGAGGTCGATGGGGTAAAAGTGAGGTGCTTTCTGTACAAATAAAGGAGGTTGATAATGTGGAACTTTACAAGAATTCAAAGGTATCTGCAGAGATCAGGGCAAAGGATTTGCTCTCGAAGATGACTTTAGATGAGAAGATATCACAACTGGGTTCAGTGTGGGGATATGAACTGCTCGATGAAGAAGGGCGATTCCTTGAAAAGAAAGCCAATGAGTTGTTAAAACACGGTATGGGACAGATAACGCGACCAGGTGGCGCAACGAATTTGGAACCAGCTGAGGTGGTCAAGTTCGTAAACCAGATTCAAAAATATCTGATTGAGAAGACCAGACTCGGCATTCCAGCGCTCATTCACGAAGAATGCCTTGCTGGATATATGGGCTTGGGTGCAACGAATTTTCCACAACCCATAGCGATGGCGAGTACGTGGGATCCAGATCTTATCCATCGCGTTGGACGTGCTATTGGAAGCGATATGAAAAAAATAGGTGCGCACCAAGGACTTGCACCCGTGGTGGATGTGGTCAGAGATCCCAGATGGGGAAGGACCGAAGAAAGCTTTGGTGAATCGCCTTATCTTGTGGCGCGCATGGGAGTTAGATACATCGAAGGGATTCAGAAAAACGGAGTCATAGCGACAACGAAACACTACGTGGCGTACGGAGCTGCTGAAGGCGGTAAGAACTGGGCACCGAGCAACGTCGCACCAAGAGAGTTGCGAGAAGTTTTCATGTTTCCTTTTGAGGCTGCTGTGAAGTGCGCAAATGTTCTATCGGTAATGAACTCCTACAGCGAGATCGATGGTGTTCCATGTGCTTGTTCAGAGGAACTCTTGGACAGAATGCTCAGAAAAGAATGGGGATTCAAGGGCATTGTTGTTTCTGATTATTTCGCTGTCGACAATTTGAGGAGCTATCACAAGATCGCAAAAGACAAAGCTCAGGCGGCAAAGCTGGCACTTGAGGCAGGCATAGACATAGAACTTCCCAAGATGGATTGCTACTACGAGTTGAAGAAGCTTGTTGAGAGCGGTCAACTTTCCGAGAGTGTTCTGGATGAAGCGGTCTTCAGAGTGTTACTGATGAAGTTCAAGCTTGGACTCTTTGAAAGACCGTACGTTGAAGAGTGTGAGCAACTGCCAAAGCACGGCGATCTCGCACTGGAAGTTGCAAGAAAATCGATCGTTCTTTTGAAGAACGATGGAATACTGCCTTTGAAGAAAGGGCTAAAAGTAGCGCTGGTTGGACCAAACTCAAGGAACGTGCGAAATATGTTTGGTGACTACTCTTACTACACTCACATAAAGGCTCTACTTGATACTGTCAACTTGGCAGCGGTCAACGCACCAACCTTCAATTTGAAAAAGGTGGAGGAGGTCGTCAACAACGAACTGCAGCACGTTAGAGATGTGTACGATCTTCTGAAAAATGAAGGTATTGATCTTGAATGGGCTGAAGGCTGTGGTGTGCTCGAAGGAGATGAACAAGCTATACGTGAAGCAGTGACTTTGGCAGAGAAGTGTGATGTGATCATAGCAGTGATGGGTGATAGATCTGGTTTAACGAAAGATTGCACCTCTGGTGAATCAAGAGACAGTGCGAATTTGAGACTACCAGGTCTTCAAGAGAAACTGCTCTTGGAACTCGCAAAGGTGAAAAAGCCCATCGTGTTGGTGCTTGTGACAGGTAGACCATATGCCTTAGAGATTGTTGAGGACAAGATGAACGCAATCGTGGAGGCATGGTTGCCAGCAGAGGCTGGTGGACAAGCGATTGTCGATGTACTGCTTGGCAAGGTCAATCCATCTGGAAAACTTCCGATCAGTTTTCCAAGGAGCGCTGGACAGCTTCCTGTTTTCCATTATGTGAAACCTTCTGGTGGAAGATCACACTGGCACAAGGACTACGTGGATGAACCTGTCGAACCACTCTATCCATTTGGGCATGGTCTTTCTTACACAAAGTTTGAGTATTCGAACTTTTGTATAGAATCTAAGCAAGTTCCAACAGCCGGTGAGATCATCGTGAAGGTTGATCTGAAGAACGTTGGAGAGGTGGCAGGAGAAGAAGTTGTTCAGCTTTATGTCGGTCGAGAGAATGGTTCGGTGACAAGACCTGTGAAGGAACTGAAAGGGTTTGTGAGAGTGCAGCTCGAGCCAGGTCAAAGCAGAACAGTACAGTTCAGAGTACACACCGATGTTCTGGCTTATTACAATCGGAGGATGGAGCTTGTCGTTGAGCCGGGCATCTACAAGTTCATGGTGGGTGCTTCATCTGCCGATATCAAGTTCTGTGAAGAGGTGGAACTGGTTGGTGAAGAAAGAAAAGTTCCAACCTCGAGAAGATTCTTCAGTGAAACGGAGGTATTCTGAGTGGCACAGTACGATCTGCCGCTGGAACAGCTGAGGCAGTATCTTCCCGAGAGAAGAGAAGAGCCAGACTTTGGCGAGTTTTGGCGTGAAACGATACAACAGAGTTTAGAGAGATTTGAACCACCAATCTTCAATGAAGTGGACGTTGGTTTGAAGGTGCTGAGAACTTATGATGTGACCTTCAGTGGATACATGGGGCAGAAGATCAAGGCGTGGTTCATCGTTCCGAAAGGTACTAAAGAGAATCTACCGTGTGTGGTCGAGTTCGTTGGTTACGGTGGAGGCAGAGGTTTTCCACACGACTGGTTGATATACGCTTGTGCAAACTATGCACACTTTGTCATGGACACACGCGGTCAAGGCAGCAGTTGGCTCAAGGGCGACACTCCAGACTACGAATCTTCTCAAGGACCACAGTATCCTGGCTTCATGACGAGGGGCATACTTGATCCACAAACTTATTACTATAGAAGAGTCTTCACCGACGCGGTTATGGCTGTTGAGTCTGTCATGCATCTTCCCTACGTCGACGCAGAGAGAATGGCCGTGGGGGGAACGAGCCAAGGTGGTGGTATTGCGATCGCCACCGCGGCTCTTTCAAGAAAAGTGAAAGCTTTGATCTGTGATGTACCCTTTTTGTGCCATTTTGAGCGCGCAGTGGAACTGGTGGACAGCACGCCGTACGCTGAGATCAGTAGATATTGTAAGATTCATCCAGATCAGACCGAAACAGTCTTCAGGACTTTGTCTTACTTCGATGGGGTGAACTTTGCCGCGAGAGCAAGAGCTTCTGCCTTGTTCTCTGTGGCACTGATGGACGACATATGTCCACCTTCTACGGTCTTCGCCGCATACAATCATTACGCTGGAGCGAAGCAAATCGAAGTTTATCCTTTCGCGGGTCACGAAGGAGGAGGGTCGTATCACATCCAAAACAAGATAAAATTTCTGCAAGAGATTTTTTCATCGCGGGAGGTATGAATTTTGAAAAAATACAACTCACCGTGGATCAAAGTGCTGAACAAGAGAAATATTTTGAAGATCGTACACGAGAGTCGACCTTTGTCACGCTCGGAGATCTCTGAAATCACTGGATTGACACCGAGCAGTGTAACACGGATCACAAAAGAACTGATCGACGAAGGTTTCGTACAGGAGATAGGTTCAGAGGGAAAGAATTCTCCGGGACGGCGCCGAATCTTGCTCGACATAAAGAACGAAGCGTTCCTCAGTCTTGTCTTCGACGTTGGTGTGAACGTCACTACTTACGGGCTGGGGTACTTCGATGGCATAGTGGTACTCGGTGGCTCGTTCGGCACGCCCAAAGTGCCTGAAGAATTTTTCGCAAAGGTGAGAGAGATCTATGAAAAGTATTCTGCCAACAATAAAATCAGTCGCGTTTCTTTTTCCGTACCAGGTATGGTGAACATGGAAGAAAATCGAATATTGATGGCACCGAACCTGGGCTGGCGTGATGTGTCCATAGGTGAGTTTCTGCATTTGGATGTTCCGATACTCGCAGACAACGAAGCCAATCTTTCGGTCTTCGCAGAAAAATATCACTCGGCGGACATGAAAGAAGTGAAAGAGGCAGTTTTCATCGTAGTGAGAGAAGGTGTTGGCACGGGTGTTCTCATCGATGGAAAGCTGTACCGAGGTCCAACGTACACAGCCGGTGAGGCTGGACACATGACGGTGGACATGAACTCCGACAGGCGCTGTCATTGTTTGAACAAAGGTTGCTGGGAATTCTATGCTTCAATTAACTGGGCAATAGAACACTACGATGGCAAACTGGAAGGCAAGAACGCGATAGAGAAGTTTGCAGCCTTGAAAAAGAAGAAGGACAGTAGAAAGGTCTTAGAGAAATTGGCACAGAACATCGCAATCGGTATTGTGAACGTCGTGAATATCCTAAATCCAGAGATAGTGATACTGGGCGGAGAGGTTCAAGATCTTGGGGAGTACTTCTACCAGATCATAGAAGAAGAGGTCAAACAGAGGGCATTGAAGGATGCCGCAAGTGGATTGAAGATAAGACCTTCGATCTTCAGAACCATAAGTTCAAATCTGGTAGGTGCTGCTGTTCTCGCTGTTGACAACATCATCGAGAACGTGATGTGAGGTGATATTTGTGGAACTGCTCGTAGGTTTAGACCTCGGAACAACTGGAGTGAAAGGAATTCTTGTTGATCAAAATGGAAAACTCCTTGCAGTGCACGGCGAAAAGCTTTCTCTGTCGACCCCGAAGCCTGCTTGGGCAGAACAAGATCCCAACGAGTGGTGGACCGCAGCATTCAAGGTTTTGAAAGCACTTTCAGACCATGCGACGAGAATTGGAGGAACGATAAGAGCTCTTGCGACGAGTGGACAAATGCACAGCCTGGTGGTCATTGACAAGGAAGGTCATGTGCTTCGAGATGCAATACTCTGGTGTGATCAGAGAACTTACACTGAGTGCGAGGAAGCGACTAACTTGCTCGGAAAAGAAGAGCAGGTCTTGAAGATGGTCGGTAATCCAATCCTGACTGGTTTCACACTGCCAAAGCTGCTTTGGTTGAGAAAAAACGAGCCTGAGGTGTACGAAAAGATCTACAAGATAATGCTTCCAAAGGATTTCATTAACTACATGCTCACAGGCAGCATAAAAACGGAGCATTCAGACGCTTCTGGAACAACGATCTACGATCTCTCGAAGATGTGTTGGAGTGAGGACATTCTCAAAGCACTGAAGCTGTCGAAAGAGATCCTTCCCGAGATCTTGCCGTCGAACGGGATCGTGGGGAAGGTCAAAGATGAGATCGCAAGAGAGCTTAATTTTGACGAGGTAATAGTTGTCGCGGGAGGTGCCGATAACGCATGTGCGGCGCTCGGTGTCAATGTGACTGAGCCGGGCGATGTGATGGTGAGTCTTGGCACCTCAGGGACGGTGGTGGCACCAACGTACACTGGTTCGTACGATCCGAAAGGTAGAGTTCACTTCTTTGCACACACGGTTCCCAAGATGAGGTACCACATGGGTGTGATGCTCACTGCTACGTACTCTCTTGAATGGTTTAAAGAGCGGTTCTTGTATGAAGAGTATGATGAAATAAACGAGTCTGTGGCGAAGGTACCAATTGGTTCAAGTGGAATTCTTTTTCTGCCTTATCTGAACGGTGAAAGAACACCACACAGAGATCCATACGCAAGAGGAGTATTCTTTGGGCTTTCTTCTTTTCATTCGAAGTGGGATGTTGTAAGAGCAATATTCGAGGGGGTAAGCTTTGGAATAAAAGATTCCTTTGAGATTCTCAAGGAACTTGGTCTGGAAGTGAAGGCAGTCCGCATCGCTGGAGGAGGCTCAAAGAGTAAGGTGTGGAATCAGATGTTGGCAGATGTACTCGGTGTTGAGATACAAAAACCTCTTGTGAATGAAGGAGCATCTTACGGTGCGGCAATGCTGGCGTGCTCTGGTTATTTCAATCTCGATGTGAGAAAGATATCAAGAGATTGGTTCAAACTAAGAGAAACAACGATTCCAAGACAAGAGAATGGAGAACTCTATGAGAAAGTCTATGCCAGATTCAGGAAGCTGTATGGTGTCTTGAAAGAAACCTTTCGGGAAGGACACAACTGAAGGCGCTGGCTTACCTTTTCTTGTCGATGAATGTATTGCTGTCCTTTTGTATGCTCTTCAAGGTGCATAAGTTTTCTGCAGTGTTGCCACCTTGATGCAAATGAAGATATCAACGGTGAATGTTCTCAGCAAGTTTTTGGTGTGGTATGACAGGAGCTTGAACAAGCGGATCTGCAGAACCCAGTCTGTGAAGAATCTGCACTTTGACACTCCACGTAAGGCTGTAGATTATTTTTCAAACGACAAAGATCTCACGCTGAACTAAGTTCACAGCACCGAGTAATACACCACTGTCACCGAGAGATGCTCTTTCAAATGAAATGTGTTCGAGTATTTCATTCGGTACTGTACTCTTGAGAATCGGCATGACTTTGCTTGTGATTATTTCATACTGGTTGTAGCCTATTGCTCCACCGAGAACAACGATCTCAGGATCAAAGAGACAAACTGCGTTAGAGATTGCCAACGCAAGATGTCCACAGGCTTCTTCTAAGAAACTCGCCAAGACTGAATCTTTCTGTGCCAACTCGAAGAAATCTTTGACAGAAGTGTGGGCAGAATCTTTCAGCAGGATCTTTTCGAAGGCATATCCAGAGAACCATCTTTCGAGCCTTCCAAATGGAAAGTTGTGATCCTTTTCTCTGCTCCAATCTGTGATTGTGTAACCCAATTCACCAGCCATTCCGTTTGATCCTTCGTACAGTTCACCATTTATGATGATTCCCATGCCTGTACCGGTGCCGAGAGAAACCAGTAAGAGATTTTTCTTTCCCTTAGCAGAACCTTTCCACATTTCACCCAGCGCGTTCAAAGTCACATCGTTACCCAAAAGTACTGGTTTCTTAAATGTATTTTGCAGAGCCTCTTTCAAGGGGAAATCTTTGATGCCAAAGGCGGGCATGTACCTGACCAGACCACTCTTTGGATCCACGGTGCCAGGTACTCCAACACCAATCCCAAGAACTGACTTTGGCTCAAAGTTCAAAGATTTGATCGCATCGACTATTCTATCGAGCAGAAGCTCGGGTGAAGAGATACCTTTGGAAGAAAAATCATTTCTGTGTAAGATCTTTCCATTGAGATCTGTCAATGCAACGCGCAGATTTGTTCCACCAAGATCTACGCCGACTACAAAGCGGAACTGTGGATTGAACTCCAAAAGTATGGGTCTCTTGCCACCACGTTTTGAGCTTTCACCCTTCTTCACTTCCTTGATGACACCGAGCTTGAGCAGATGATCCACTGCCTCAGACACAGCCGGCTTGCTCAGTCCGACAGACTTTGCTATCTTCGCCCGCGAGACTAAGGAGTTTTTTCTTATGAATTTGAGAACAAGCATCTGTGAGTTTTTCAACTTATTCAGCTCCCTCTATAATAATTGTAATTTTCACTCTTTCACAGCACCTTTGGCAAGACCTTCAACCAAGAACGGTTGGAAGGCGATAGCAAAGACGATCGGTGGAATCATCGATATGACTCCTGCTGCGGTCATGAGCGGGTAGCTGGTGTAGAATCTTCCCATGAACTCAGCAACACTGATGGGCATCGTCTTTGCATTCAGGCTTGTTGTGAGAACTAACGCCATGATGAATTCGTTCCAAGCCGCCAAAAAGACAAAGATGCTTGATGTGAAAAGAGCAGGTTTGGAGATGGGAAGCAGGATCTTCCAGAGTGCTTTGAGGTAACTACAGCCATCTATTATCGCAGCTTCCTCCATGGAGGCAGGAATTCTTCTGAAATACGAACCAACTATCCACATCGCGAACGGCAGGTTCAATGCAACATAGACAATCGATAGAGAGAGTTTATTGTCAAGAAGATTGAAACGCGAGAGTATCAGGTAGATTGGGATCACCAAGATCGCAGGCGGAAGCATTTGTGTTAAAACGACAAAGAAACTGATGTACTCTCTCAGCGGTACCTGCAGCCTTTCGATGGCATACGCAGCCAATATTGCGAGAAAAAGTGTGACGAAGGTCACAAAAACAGAGACAACAATGCTGTTCAAAATCGTTCTTCTGAATTGATAACCGACACTGTAGACATCTTTTTTCAGTCCCAAAACATTCCTGTAATTCTCCCATGTTGGATGTGGAGGAAACCAGCTGCGCGATGTTTTTGACAGATCACGATCCTTTGAAAGACTCGTGGCGAAGGTCCAATATATTGGAATGACTGAGGCTATGACTAATAAGAGCAAGCCGACGATCAGCAGTATCTTGTAGAGTATGCGCACAGTTATTCCTCCCCAGCGTAGGTGAACAGTAGCTTTCGATAGAAGATCACCAGCAGAGAAACTATGCCAAGTAAGATGTAAGACATTGCTGAAGCTCTGCCAAATTTGTATGCCTCAAAGGCGGTTCTGTAGATCTCGTAAGAGACTACTCTGGTGAGTCCGGCTGGTCCACCACCTGTCACTGCATAGACCAGTTCGAAAAGTTTAAAAGTCAAGATAGTTTTCATCACCAGAAGGAGTTGAGTAAACGGCTTGAGCAGTGGAACTGTTATATACCAAACAGATTGAATGCCGCGCGCACCATCTATCTTGGCGGCTTCGTAAAGCTCATCTGGAATTGATTTCATTCCTCCAAGATATATGATCGTTGCAAAGGCAGTACCCTGCCAAAGATTTGCAATGAGCAAAGAAGGCAGAGCCCACTTTGGGTTTGTGAGCCAGTAGATAGGTTTGTCGATGATGCCAAGTAGAATGAGGGTTTGATTTACAAAACCATAACTGGCGTTAAAAGCCCACTTCCATATCAAAGCATGAACAATTGGAGGTAGTACGTAAGGCAGAAGAACCAAGGAGATCCACAAAGACTTCAATGGAAGTCTTTTGTTCAAAATCAAGGCACCCACAAAACCAAGAAAGATGCCCACAGTCACATCGACGATCACAAAATAGCTGGTGTTCAAGAAAGAACGCCACCACGTTTTGTCGATGAATACGTCGAGGTAATTTCTTAGCCCAACAAAAGAAAAAGATATCTTTCCGCGAAGAAATCTCACATCGAAGAGACTCAGATAAAAGGCATACGAAAGAGGAAACAAAAGAACCAAGATTAATATCAAGACAGCGGGTAGGATTATCAAATAACCAAGTCTTTTTTTTCTTCTTTCCAAAGTCTGTTAACCCCCTCTGGTCTTGCTTAAGAAAGGCGGGGGTTAGCCCGCCTTGTCTTACTTATTCTTTTTTTGCCACTCGTCACGAATGTTGATGGCAGCTTTTGCAGCGTCGTTTAAAGCAGCTTGAGGAGACTTTCTGCGAGTCAGTGCATTGTGGAGCTCTTCTTGTAGGGCAGAAGAGAATTCTAAGTACCAAGGCACCTGTGGTCTGTGGACGATGTACATCGCCTGTTCATACATTTTGTCTAAACCTCTGACGGTCTTTTGAAACTCTGGATTTTCCCACACCGATTTCCAACCAGGGACGATTCCAGCCTTTAACGCCGCATCAAGAGATCCCTCTGGACCAGCGAGGAACTTTATGTACTCGAAGGCTTCCTTTGGATTTTTCGTGCCGTAAGAGATCGCCCAACCCATTGGTCCAGAGACACTGTATGGGTGCTTGCCATCAACAGACGGCATTAATCCTATCTCCCACTCACCAGGACCGTTCGATATCTCTGGGTTATCCAAATCTATGAGTGGCAGACCCCACATCATGCCAAAGGCGATGTCTTTGTTGTAGATTGCTTTGTACACTTCTGTCTCAGTCCAGGCAAGCGATTCTGGATTCACAATTTGATGTTTGTAGATCATATCGACCATGAACTGCACTGCCTGAACGCCCTTCTCATCGTTGAATACAGGATTGAGATTCTCATCGAAGAATTTGCCGCCAAAGCTTGAAAGAATCGCTACAAAGTCACATATCAGTGATTCCTTTTGCGCCCAAGACCAGGCGGTGGCATACTTCACAAGCCCTGCTTGCTGTAGCTTCTTTGAAAGCTCGACCACACCGTCCCAGGTTTTCGGGAACTCCGTGTAACCGACTTTTTTGATGAGCTCTCGGTTGTAGACGAAGGATTTCCATTCAGAAACCCACGGCAAACCGTACCAATGACCTTTGTATGCCATGCCGCTGAGCGCAAATGGAACTGCGTCATTTTTCAAGTCCTCGGTGAGCCATTCGTCGACTGGTAACACCCAGCCTGACTCAACGTACATAGGTACCTCTACACAGTCGATGATGAAAATGTCATACTGTGAGCCGCCGGCAAGCATCGAGGCGATGAGTTTGATGTTTTGATCTCTTCCATAGGGAACGACGGTGATGTTCACACGCACGCCTGTTTTGTCGTAGAACATCTGGTTTCGCTGAATGTAGTAGCCAAGGTCTTCTGGTCCAAAGATGGTGTTCAGATCGATCGTGCTTGCCATGAGTGTGACGATTGCAAAGCACAGAAACAGTGAAGCAACGACCTTTTTCATGCCAACCCCTCCCCAAAGGAATTGTGGTTCTTTTAGGTTAGTTAAGGTGAATTACTAACCTCATCGTACTACTTTCTTAGAGATTGTCAAACGCAATGAACAGTCATTATCGGCTATCGAGCGGAGATTTGATGAAAAAAAGACATGCAGGTCTCTTTTTCTTCATTGTTGGAGTTTTTTCTCCTGATTTTGTGCTCTTGAACTCAAAGTTAACACTCAGTGCTTCTTGCTTAACATAGCCTTTGTGTTTGAGTTTCATGGAGTTGTTCACTCAACCAAAAGATCGTGTCGAGTATGGAAGGACCGTCATGAATGATGTTTCTGCCCTTTGTTATCCCTGAGTGTATGATCTTTTGAAACCAATTCCATTTGCGTGAGCGAAGAATTTCTGAAGGATCTATGGGAAAATCAGGTTCTTGAAAGAATATCGCCGTCTTGGGCTTGAGCATTTCAACAGCTTTCAGATCTGGTGTTATGTAGCTTTCACAGAGATCTGAGAAGATGTTCTTTCCACCAGCAAAGTAGACAAGATCGTCTATGAAGCTCAAGCCACCTATGGTTCTAAGATACCTGCCAAGCCAAAGTTCAACATAAATAGGTTCGTGGTTGAAGTCATTCTGTTCTTGTAAGTTACACAGTTTCATTTGTTGTTTGTGAACGAGTTCTTTGGCTTCCTTCAATTTGCCTGTCAGTCCACCCAAGGTGATGATGTTCTCCCAAATGCCGCTGATGGACTTTGCCAATGGTAAGACAAAGATTGTAAAACCTTCCCTCTTCAGTTGAGCTGCAAGCTTTTCTTGGACACCGGTGGTGAGCAAAACAAGATCTGGCTTAAGAGTTCGAAGTTGTTGCTTGTCGACGCTCAGATAATCTCCCACAACTACAGCTTGAAGATCTTTGACATAACGAGAACAATAAGTTGAGACACCGACTACTTGATCTTTGGCATCTATCTCGAACAAGGTTTCTGTAAAACCAGAAACTAAACTGACTATCCTCAAAGAGTACACCTCCAAGATCATTGATAAACTTAGAGCACAAGCAGGCAGAGGAAAGACTGATTATTACAGATAGATCATCTTTTTTGTCATACCACCATCGATGACAAAGTGCTGCCCGGTTATGAAACCACTTTTTTCCTCGTCTGCCAAGAAGAATACTAACTGCGCGATATCTTTTATCGTGCCGGCTCTGCCAACCAAGTGCTGTGAATGTTCTTTTTCACTTATGATTTCATCTTCATGCAAGATCCAACCTGGGCAAACGGCGTTCACTCTGATCTTTGGACCAAGCGAGTTTGCCAAAGCGTGAGTCAAACCTAAGATACCTGCCTTCGAGGCACTGTAGGCTTCGTTACCAGGTTCAGACATCAAAGCTCTTGTTGAAGAAATGTTTATGATCGCACCTGTGCCCGGGTTTTCTAAGATGAGTGGAACACCAAATCGTGCCATGAGAAAATAACCAGTTAGATTGACCTGAATCACACGAGACCATTCTGCAACACTCAGTTGAAGAAAATCTTTAAAACCCCCAATGGCTGCGTTGTTGATGAGCACATCGAGTCTGCCAAATCTCGATTTCACCTTTCCATAGAAATCTTTGACTGCACATTCGTCAGAAACATCACCCCAGTAAGTCAGGAGATCTTCGCTGATAGGAAACTCTTTCAGCCCTTGCTCGTCCAAATCGATGATACCCACCTTCCAACCGTTGTTTAAAAACTCTAAAGCGATTCCCTTACCTATGTTCTTTGCTCCACCGGTTATGACCATCACTCTTTCTTGTTGCATCGAGATCACCCCCGATTATTTTAAATTTCACACACAATATTTGTATAATTGTTGATGATTCACTTCGATCTTTCAAAGTCCTCTCGCTCATTCAATTCAATGGTAGCACCACTTTTTCCAAGAATAGCAGAAAGACCAGCCTGCAGGTCATCTTTCACTATTGAAACCGTCCAGATGCACTCTTCATCTTCGTACATGGTTTTAATCAACACTGTTGTCGCAACACCAGCAGCAAGAGCTGTATCGCCTTTGTTTTATGATTTCATATGCTGTGTCGCTTGTTATCTCAGAGATTAGATCCAACAAAGTGAAAGCCTGACTCCGTAATTGTAGAAAGAACATTATCTACGCATCTTGTCATAGAATTGTTCATATTATTGTGATTTCGAATGCTATACTGAGAAGACTAAAAGGAGGAATTCTTTTGAGTTTTCTTGATGGTCTTTCAGATGCTACGAACTCGGTGAGCCCGAGGTTTTCAAGAGTTCTCATTCCATGGATCTTAAAAAATCCAAGATACCTGCGTCAGTCACTCGTTTTGATCAAAAGCTTCCGTGAATGTAATTCAAAACGCGAGCAGCTACTTCGCAAAGAAAAATTGTTAGTGCCTCCCGTGATGATATTGAGTGTTACAAACGACTGCAATTTGCAGTGCAGCGGCTGTTTTGTCGAGAGGATCTACGGCAGACAAATGACAATCTCAGACTGGCATAACGTTGTAGCACAGGCTAAGGAACTCGGGGTCTTTGCCTTTCTCATAGCAGGTGGAGAGCCATTCTTAGTCGATGGTCTGCTCGATCTGATTTATTCTAACCAAGATCGTGTCTTTGCTGTTTTCACGAATGCCACAGTTGTCGATGATGAGAATTTGAGACAGTTACAGGCAACCTCTAACACAGTTGTCGTTGTGAGCTTGGAAGGAGACGAAAAATTGACAGATGAACGAAGAGGTATGGGTGTTTATGAAAAAGCGATAAGAGTTCTACAGAAGCTCTCGAAAAGAGGCGTGCTCAGTGGCGTTTCCATAACCATAACCAGCGATAACTTCACTTACTGGATCAAGGATGAAAATATAGACAAGCTTACAACACTCGGCGTGAAACTGTGTTTCTTCATCGAGTATATTGCTGCCGAACAGGATATAAAAATGCTCAGCGATGAACAACACAAGATCTTCAGAGAAAAGGTTTTGCGTTACAAAGAGGAAAAACCAATCTTCTTTGTTCATTCTCCAGGTGATGAACAACCTTTCGGTGGATGCGTTTCCGCAGGAAGAGGATTCGTACACGTGAATGCGTTTGGAGATCTGACACCTTGTCCTGTCAGTACAGTCAGTACCCACAATCTCAAGAGAACCACACTGAAGGAAGCGCTAAGCGGTGAATTACTCAAGGAAATTCGAGAGAACAGGTTGCTTGAAGATGGTAAAGGTCCATGTTCTCTGATTTTTCATCAAGCAGAGGTTCTTCAGATCCTACAAAAAGTGAAATCACAAGCTTGATCACAAGATGCAAAACTTTTACCGAGCAATAAAATCTTCAACTATGGCGACTGCAGAACTTTTCATATTTTGCTGTCTATGAGATGTCGCATCTTAGTCAATGAATTGTGCAAGATTTTGTGCATTGATTTGCAAGGTCTTAGCACTCTATCTTGTAAACCATGTCGATTCTCACTTCGGCTTTGGCGATGTCATCATTTGAATAGGCTGTTAAATCACAACCGTTGAATTCAAAGCCTTGCTTTTTGTAGAATTCGATTGCGCTGTTGTTGGTTTGTGTTTCTAAAACAACTGCACGACAGTTCAGCTCTCGTGCAATTTGTTTGGCTTTTTCGACGAGCATCTTGCCAACACCTTTGCCGCGGTATTCTTCAAGTACGAGCAATTCGTGTATTCTCAATCTGTTGTTCCAACTTTCTTTGGCAATGGTCATCCAGGCGATGATCTGTCCATCTATCTCGACACCAAAGATCTGCGACGTACCATCGCTCTCATCGTCCATCCACTGTTGCCAAAGAGGTTCGTAATAGTCTTTTGAGATCAGCCTTTCGCTTTCGTGCCGCTTCAGTTCGATGGTCCAATTATCTTCAGAGCATCTCACATTCAAAGCATAGTAAGTCTTGCTGAACCATTTGAAATGGAGCTTGAAATCTTTCCAGCTTTCCTTGTCAAGTTCAATAATCTTCATTGAATCACCTGTGTGATTGAGATTGCAATAAACTCTCCAAAATTTCACAAGAATCTCTTACATACTTTGGGCAGAGTGTTTTGAACAAGTTCTTTCTTCTTGCCAGTTCGAGTTCTTCTGCATTGCTTATATCACATCCAAGAAGTTCCTTGCAGTAAATCGAGCCATTCAGTGATTTGAAATGTGAAGCAAACTCTCTGGCTAAAAGATACGTCTTTTCTTTCGACTGAGGTTCAGAGCCACCATATCTCAAACCGATTATCATAAAAGCACCTGTGACGGCACCACATACATCTGCCAATCGAGCCATTCCACCACCGAAGGCACACGAGATCTTCGCGGCTGTTTTTTCATCTATGCCAAACTCTGGAGCGTAGGCGGCAAAGACTGACTGAGCACAGCTCAAATTGCTTTCAAACAACTCAATGGCTCGCTGTTTCACTTTGATCACCTTCTTTTTTCTTGATCTCTCTGATCCATTCAGACAAGGCAATCAAATCAACGTTGCCACCAGAGAGTATTGCCACTACTCTCTTGTTCTTAAGAGGTACTTTGTTCGCTAACAGGGCGGCAACGGTGACAGCACCAGAAGGTTCTACAAGCAATTTCAATCGTTCGAGTAAGAAGAGAACAGCTCTCTTGATATCTTCTTCGGTCACAAGTAAAATGTCTTCGACATACTTTTGAACCAATGGAAAGGTGAGTTTTCCTGGGGATGTGGTTCTCAAACCATCGGCTATGGTGTCGATTTTGTGAAGTTCAACCAGCTGACCTGCTTTGAAGGAAAGATAGGTGCTGTTGCTCTGTTCTGGCTCCACACCATAGATCTTCACATTTGAAAGTTGTTCTTTCACTGCAACCGAGATGCCGCTTATCAAGCCACAGCCGCCACACGGCACCAAGACTGCGTCGAAGTGTCCTAATTCTTCTACAAGCTCAAGACCTATCGTTCCTTGACCAGCCATGATCCAGGGATGGTCAAAGGGTGGCACGAAGACCTTTCCAGTTTGCACACAGATCTCTTCTGCACGTTTGAGCCTTTCTTTCGATGTCTTGCCACATCGCTCTATCGTTGCTCCATAATTGAGCATCGCAGAGAGTTTTGCCTTTGAGACATCCTCAGGAACAACGACGGTGACATCTACTCCGAGCAATCTTCCAGCGCAGGCAAGAGCTTGACCGTGGTTACCTGAAGAGCCTGTTACAACACCTTTTCTGCGCTCTTCTTCGCTCATAGACATGAGAAAATTCATAGCTCCACGGAATTTGAAAGAACCACTCTTTTGGAGATTCTCAGCCTTCAAATAGACGAAGTTGTTGGAAAGTTCATTCAGTGTTTGAGAAGTGAAAAGAGGTGTTCTATGAGACCATTTTGATATCTTTTGCATTGCATTCTTTACGTCTGTGAGTTTTATCATCTTTAACTCTCCTTTGACTCTGGACTGTCACTGAGCAAAGAATTCCAAGATCTTCTCAGCGACGAGTTCTTTCTCTATATCGTTGGTCACGGGATGGGCACTCTTTTCTAAGACAACTGTTTTGAACTGGTTTTTCAAACGCGATCTTATGATGTCTAAGACCGACATGGGTACGCTGTTGTCTTTCTGAGTGACGATCACAAGAGTTTCAGATTGTACCATTTCAAGGTGTTCAATAGCAGTTCTTTGTAGTCTGTACAACTGGGCAGCAGGCTTTATGAAGATCTTGTTCCAGTACTCTTGTGCAAGTTTGTTGAGCGAGGCATCTTCAAAGTTGGGGGGTTCTTTTCTTGTATAACTGACAAAAAGACTCATCAATGGGGTGAGTGGCAATCGTTTGTCTGTCACTTGGAAGGCAGGAGCTGCGAGCACCAGTTTTGGCGACTTGAACCTCGCTGCGACTATCGTCGCAAGCAGTGCCCCCATCGAAAGTCCCACAACGTAAATCTTATCACAGTGAATGGTCAAATCAATGTACGCGTCGATCGAACGACGTAGCCAGTCCTTCCATTTGCTGTTCAAAAAGTCTTTGTGGCTGGTGCCGTGTCCTGGAAGCCGCGGTACAGAAACGGTGAAACCAGATTGATAAAGTCTGTCAGCCAAATAGTTCATGTCGTGCGGACTGCCTGTAAAACCGTGGATTAACAAGACTCCTGTGCTGCCGTTCTTTTTAAAGATAGGCAAACATATGGGATCAAGAAGACGAATCTTCTCATTGTAGATCTTCAGATTCACGAAAACACCCCCGCAAAGATTATAACAATTTTGAATTGAAATTACTCTCTTAATGATTCTCAGCCTTTTGATCTTGCAAAGTATTCATCGCTGAGTACACTCATGATGAGAACATCGTGGTATTTGCCTTTGATGTATCTTGCCTGTCTCAACCTACCTTCATGTACAAATCCACACTTCTCGTAAACGTGAATGCCCCTTGTGTTGTACTCATAGACTCTCAAAGCTATTCTGTGCAAATTGAGGTATTCGAAACCGTATTTCAGCGTGAGTAAAACCGCTTCGCTTCCGAGGCCTTTGTTCCAATACTGTTTGTCTGTTACTGCGATTCCAAACTCTGCAACTCTGTTCACCCAATCAATGCCATGTAAACCTGTTGTACCCACAAGTTTTTCTTCTTCGATCGGGACGATCGCGAAAACCACGTCACTTTGAGTGGAATACAGTTTTCTCACCCATTCTTCTTCGCGGATGTGATTCAACGGGAAAACCGAAAGTAAGTTTTCTCGAACTTCCAAGTCGTTGATGTTCAACAATTGGTCAATATCAGAGAGTTCAACTGGTCTGAGAATGGTTTTCTCACCTTTGAGAATCATCTCTTTGCACCTCCATTCGTCTGCTTTTCATTCAGCCCGTAGGCTTCACGTTCGATGTTCCCAATTGGTTCTACGTGAACCATGACATCGGCAATTCTGTCGTTCTGTTTTATTATGGCGTTCTTTACCATAGTTGCCACTTCATGACCTTCTTGCACCGAGATCTTTCCATCGACCTCTATATCGATGTCGACGAAGTACTTGTACCCCACCTGACGTACACGAACCTTATGAGGGTTACTGGCTTTCGTGACCGTTTCGATCGCCTTGAAGATCTGGTTGTATATCTGAAGATCTGTCATGCCATCCATCAACTCGTAGGTGGTCTCTTTGAAGATTTCAAAGGCGGTCTTGATGATCATCACAGAGATGATCAGTGCAACAATACCATCTATCCACAGAAGTCCCACTTTGTTGAGCACCACACCCAAAAAGACTGTTGACGAGATAAATATGTCGTTTCTCATATTCAGAGCGTCTGCTATGAACGCATAGCTGTTTATCTTCTTGCCAACTCTGTATTTATAGACAAACAGCCAGCTCTTCACAGCAACAGAGATTGCTGACACCAAGAGCGGCAGAAAACCTGCGATGAGCACGTGTTCACCTGTGAAGATCCTTTTGAGTGAAGAGATGAGTAGACTGACCCCAGCATAAAATATGACAAAGGAAACAACCTTGGCTGCGACTGTTTCTGCCCTCTCGTGACCATAGGGATGGGTTTCGTCAGGTGGACGGCTCGATATCTTGCTCGAGACGACCGTTGTGAGAGAGGTAAAGATGTCTGTGCCAGTGTCAATTCCATCTGCAAGTACCGCAGCACTTTTGAAAATCCATCCTATCAAGATCTTTGCCAGTGCCAAGCCTGCGTTTGCAAAAACTCCAATCCAAGCTGCTCTTGAAGAAATGCTGCTTCTTTCGTTCATGCTATCACCAGTTAGAGAAAGCGCGGCTGTTTGCCGCGCAAAGTTCACTGAGAGTTGCCTAAAATTATACACCTAATTTCTCTGTTTTCATCTACTGATACTGTAAAAGGCTTCCACACCTTTGTACTGTGGAGCAGTGCCAAGTTCTTCTTCGATTCTGAGCAGTCTGTTGTATTTCGCAATCCTTTCGCTTCTGGAAAGTGAGCCAGTCTTTATCATTCCGCAATTTGTCGCAATTGCCAGATCAGCTATGAAGGTGTCTTCGGTTTCACCAGATCTGTGAGATATAACACAAGTCATGCCGTGTTCTTTCGCGTATTCTATGGTGTCGAGTGTCTCGGTGACCGTTCCAATCTGGTTGAGTTTTATCAAGATGGAATTAGATGCCTTTTCTTTTACACCTTTCTTGAGCCTGTTTATGTTTGTAACATAGATATCGTCACCGACTATCTGAACTCTGTTTCCTATCTTTGCAGTGAGCTGAGCAAAGCCTTCCCAATCTTCTTCATCCAAAGGATCTTCCAGGCTTATGATTGGGTATTTCTCCACCAAAGAGACGTAGTATTCAACCAACTGTTTTGTAGTCTTTTGTGTTTTATCGATCTGGTATGTTTTCGTTTCACTGTCGTAGAAAGAAGATGCGGCGCTGTCCAAGGCAATGAAGATATCTTTACCTGGTTCGTACCCTGCTGCCTTTATCGCTTCGATCAAGACTTTTATTGCTTCCTCGTTCGAGGATAGATTTGGAGCAAAACCACCTTCGTCACCAACGCTGGTGACGTGTCCAGCGTCGTGCAAAATCTTCTTGAGGCTGTGAAAGACTTCAGCTCCATATCTGAGTGCTTCAGCAAAACAAGGTGCACCGGCTGGAACTATCATGAACTCTTGAATATCAAGGCTGTTGTCTGCATGTTTTCCACCGTTTATCACGTTCATGAATGGTACCGGTAGAACCTTTGCATTGGGACCACCCAAGTATTTGTAAAGCGGTAGATTCAGACTTGTAGCCGCCGCACGTGCAACAGCCATTGAAACTCCCAAAATTGCGTTTGCACCGAGTTTCGATTTGTTCTCAGTTCCATCGAGTTCAATCATAACTCTGTCAATCACTGGTTGGTCATAGACATTCATTCCGATGATCTTCGGTGCTATCGTTTCGTTCACGTTTCTCACTGCACTTTGAACGCCTTTACCCATGTACCTTTTTCCTTTGTCCCTAAGTTCAAGTGCCTCGAACTTCCCAGTGGATGCTCCAGATGGAACTATTGCTGAAGCGAAAGTTCCGTCTTCCAGAAAAACTTCCACCTCGACTGTTGGATTTCCTCTTGAATCGAGAACCTCTCTTGCCCTGATGTCAATGATCTCGTTGTACATCTGTTCACCTCCTAATCAGGTAATATAATACTACCAATTTGCTCACCGCGCACAGCTTTCAAAATAGCACCATCTTCAAAGAAATTCAAAACGACTATCGGCAATTTGTACCTTCCACAGATGGAAAAAGCTTCCATGTCCATTACTTTCAAACCCAGCTTGATGGCATCTTGGTAAGATATTTTTTCGAACTTGTGAGCACTTTTGCATCTTTTTGGATCGGAGTCGTACACACCGTCCACCTTAGTCGCCTTTATCAAAAGATTCGCACCCATCTCAACAGCCCTCAGCGCTGCTGCGGTATCGGTCGTAAAGAACGGATTACTGGTGCCGCCGGCAAAGACAACCACATATCCGGCATCAAAATACAGATTTATGTCGTCGTAGTGTATGGGTCTGATCGAAGGCAGGTTCGATATCTGTGAAACAACAACACATTTGACTCCATGGCTTTGAAGTGCACCCTTCAAGTACAAGCCGTTTATCACAGTTCCAAGCATGCCTATTTGATCTGCCAAGGAATGAGGAACTTCTGAAAGCTCTTCACCTCTGAATATGTTGCCTGCACCTATGACGATGCCAACATTTGCACCATAGTCTACCACCTTGGAGATCTGTTTTACAAGATATTCAATGTTTTCTCTGTCAAAGCCTCTGGAGCCTTCACCACACATCACCTCGCCGCTCAGTTTTATCAGAACCTTTTGATACAAGACAAATCCCTCCCAACAGATTTTATCAGAGTCGATCTCATTGAAAAGAAGTTTTGTGTTACTCCTTTGTGAGCTTGACAAAAATTGAAAGCAAGAGTACAATATGTTAAAGGTAAACTTAAAAATATGAAAGGAGAGATTTAAATGGCTCGTGTCATCTCGAAATGTCCAATCTGTGGATCGAATCTGATTGTAACCGAACTCAGCTGTCAATCATGTGGAACTGTTATAAAGGGGAGGTTTGAGTTAGAAGAGTTTTTCAGACTGACACCAGATCAACTCAATTTCTTGAGAGTATTCATAAAGGCAAGGGGAAATTTGAGTGACCTGCAAAAGGAACTGGGCATATCCTACCCAACGGCGCGATCGAGGCTTGAAGGAATCGTCAAAACATTGGGTTACGAGGCGCAAGAAGTGACTGAAGAAAAGCAAGTTGACGAACTCTTGGATAGACTCGAAAAAGGAGAGATTTCAGCACAGGAGGCTCTGGAGAAGATCAGGAGGCTGAGAGAAGAATGAAGATTGCCCTGCTGGTTAGTGGAGTGATAGGTGCCTTGTTGTTGATTTATATTGGCTCAAAATTGTTGCAGATGAAAGTGAAATCTGTGACCTTGGTATATTCGTTTTTCGTTGGTCTGTACGCCTTGCTTTTGATCGTTGGAAATATAGTTCCAATAATCGTGTACCTTGCGGGTGAACTGGTTGTCATATGGGTCATTGTGATCTTCATGGGTTTTTAGGAGGCGAAAAAGATGGAAAAACAATTGATTGACTTTGCCAAAATCAAGAAACTCGTGGTGAAGGTCGTCAGTGCCAACATCAAGATCTTCGGTCAATCGTCAGAGAATTACGTTGCCTACGAATCTCAAGAACCATCTTTGGAGTACAAAGATGACACCTTGGTGGTGAGTTCAAGAGATCAGCATTTTCTGAACTTCGGTTTTTCACACTCAGAAGGAAGATTGGAGCTTGCGATACCTGTTGATATGAAAGAAATATCGGTTGGCTGTGTTTCCTCAGATGTGACGATACGCTCGATAAGAACTGAGAGATTGATGGTAAGAACCGTTTCTGGCGATGTCCTGCTCGAAGATGTGGTTTGTAGTGATTGTCAGATGAAAACGGTATCTGGTGACATGACATTTGATTCGCCAGCCATTGAGAAGTTGGTCTTTTCGAGTGTTAGTGGTGATCTGACAATGAAAAATCTCGTAACTTGCGACAGCGAATGGATTATCACAACTACCAGTGGTGATATAAGCTTTGAAACAGTTGGCATACCGAATATGAGATTAACAATGCGTACAGCCAGTGGAGATTTAAATACAAACGTAGGTTACACACGCCAGGGTCGAGATTATCTCTTTGGTGACGGGAGAATGAGAATAACTGCAAACACAACCTCGGGAGATGTGCAGGTTAAAGCAACAAACAGGGCTGAGAGATCAGAAGGCATAGAAAAGAAGATTCTTAGGCTTGTAGCGAGTGGCAAGTTAACCTACGAACAAGCAAAGCAAATCCTCGACGAACTGAGCTGAGTTGTGGTATCATGGAGCACACAGGAGGTGTGCTCCTAATGAAAGTCTTTCGGATCGTTCTTGTTGTGACCTTTTTAAGCTTTGTCGCCTTTGGTATCATCGTTGGGCTTGTCTATGGTTCTTTTGGGTTGTTGGAACTGCCTCACAGATCGTATTCATTGATGCTCAATGAAGATGGCACAGCAAATGTTGTTGAAACGATCACCTACAAACTTAACAAGCCATTTCGATTGGTGAGCTGGGCGATTGATTTTGATTATCCAACGACGATCGAGGATTTTGAAATAGAGATTCTCGAAGGTCCACCCTTACAGGGTGGAATCTATTACAATCAGAAGACCGAGAGAAAGATCGATGTTGAGATTCGTTTCAGCCAGTCAATGGATGTCTATGTGCCTGTACCAAAGGGTGGGCAGATCGTCAAAGTTGCCTTCAAGTATAAATTGACTGATGTTCTTGAAGAGGGTGCTGACTTCACACAGTTGTTCATCAAGTACATCGGCGAAAACAACGATGTCGGTACGAAGCATTTGGATGTGCACGTTGTGTTTCCTGAGAGTTTTCCAAAGCCACTGGTTTACCACCATCCATGGGGAATTCAGACGAAAGACAAGAACATCTTGGGAAGAACTTATGAATTTTCCTTTGCAAGGATTCCGGCGAGCAGTTTCATAGAAGGGAGATTTGTCTTTCCGGGTTTGACAGGCACTGGCACACGTTTTCTCAACAAGGATTTGAAACTGTCTGAGATTGAGAAAGCCGAGCGAGGATATTTGATTCGCACAACTTTGATTGTTCTTGGTGTAATAGCTTACACACTTTTTGTTTTAGTTGTTCCAATACAGATTTACAGAAAGTATGGAAGAGAGATGTCAATAGAGTACAATGCGGAGTACGAACGAGAGTTACCGTATAAGGACTTACCTGAATTTGTGAACTCTGTTGTAAAGAAATCTTGCTCAAGACCAGACGATGATGCGATAGCTGCAGCGGTCTTAGATGGTGTGAGAAAGGGTGAGTGCCAGTTTGTAGAAAACGAGAAAGGTGAAATAGTTGGTTTGAAGATACTGAACGTGAGTGAAGAAAGAAGAGAACTTTTTAGCGCTTTCGCAGATTTTGCAACCAACGGAGTAGTAGATTTCAAGACGATGAAAAAGGAATTGAAGAAGACCAACAAAGCCCAAGAGTTTCTCGAGAAGGTCAGCAACTGGAGAAGAAGTGTTCTGAACAACGTGAAAAAGAGGAATTATTTGGATGAAACTGGAGATACTGCC
Organism: Pseudothermotoga sp. U03pept; assembly: GCF_051235805.1. Taxonomy (NCBI): domain Bacteria; kingdom Thermotogati; phylum Thermotogota; class Thermotogae; order Thermotogales; family Thermotogaceae; genus Pseudothermotoga; species Pseudothermotoga sp. U03pept. The sequence goes on from NZ_JBPNXV010000001.1 coordinate 923,212, forward strand.
GCGAAGGTATTTGCTGCAGTCTTTGGTCTCTTCGTCCCGCTTTTGATAATGATTCTTTTAAACAACATGGGTCCGACTTACTCGATCTTAGCCAGATATGGCACTATGCTAATGGCTGCTTGTGCAGGTGTAGGTGTGGTCGTTTTACTCATGAAAAAGAGTGTCTTTTCACGCTGGAATCGAGATGGTTTACTCTACTATTTGAAGTGGAAAAATTTTGAGAAGTTCATTCAAGACTTTTCCGCACTCTCCACTTACCCGCCGCAGTCTGTCGCGATATGGGATGAGTACATCGTCTACGCAACGGCTTTGGGCGTGGCAAAACGAGTCATCGAAAACTTGCAGAAGCTGTATCCTGAGCCTCCTTCGTCACCGGTTACAGGCACTGTTTACAGGTACCCCGTCGTTATCGGCGAGATTTCGAGTCTTAGATCTGTAGCAGCCTCGACCGTGAGCTCGAGTTCCTCTGGTTCAGGTGGCTCGAGAATTGGTGGCGGTGGTGGCGGAAGCCGCGTTGGCGCACGGTGAACACAGAATATTAGAAAATAATTAGAGTTGAGGAACTGTTTGAGATTTTGGCATTATAATTTGTTCAGGATCAACGTAGAATGGAGGGTTGTGTTGTGAGAAAATTGCTTGCAGTTGTCCTTATCTGTTTTGTCATCTTTGTTTATGCTGGTATCGTTGATGTTGTTGAACTCGCAAAACAAAATAGCGTGACCTATCTGAAGGCTGTTCTGAACTTTGACCAGGCAAAGAACGATTACGACAAAGCTATGATCGAGGCAAAGAACAAAAGACAACAACTTGTCGCGCAAAAGAGCTGGCTCAGTGCTCAGCAGACCTACAACCAGTCTATGAAGAGTTTCTACGGCGAGTTTTTCGACACCTACATTGGCGTTCTGGAAAACACGCTTCAGCTTCAGATCGCTCAAAACAAATTGCAGATAGCTGAAATTGACTTTAAGCAGACGCAAGAGCTGTACAAAACGGGTGCTGCAACGCTACAAGATCTTCAAAGTGCAAGTTCGACAAGACTTGAATCTCAAGCAAGCCTCGATGAAGCTAAATTGAATCTTGATCAGTCAAAAGAAGATTTGCTCATCTTGTTGGGTAAGGAAGTACAGCCATTAGACCCATCGGCAATCAAGATCGATGTCAGAGTTCCTTCCATCAGCGAGTTGCTCGAGAAATCGCTTGCAATACAGATTTCACAGATCGATGTTCAAGTTGCGCAAATGGATTATGAAAGTCTTGTGAATCCATCACAGTACACGAAGGAAAAATACGAAAGAACATTGAAGATCGCTCAGAATGCCCTGAAAGACACGCAGAACAGCACGAAGAAGTCTTACCAGTCTCTCTTGCTCACTACAGAAAATTTGAAAAAGACCATACAGGCTCAAAGGGAGACAGTGAGTGTGGCGAAGGCTCAGCTTGACAGCGCTGAAAACAATTACAAGGTGGGAGTTGCTTCAGAGAAAGATCTGCTGAGCGCAAGAAACACCTACCTCACCGCTCAGAAGGCGCTCTTGGGCTATGTTAGATCTTTCTTGAAAAACTTGTGTTCTTTGTACATCGATGCAGCATGGGATTATCAGCAGTTGCTCACCGAAGTCTTTGGTGGGTGATCTGATATGAGAAGAATCGTTCTGTTCGTCTTGCTTGTACCATTTTTGGCTTATGCGAGTTTTCTGGATTTGGTGCAAGCACAACTTGAAAAAGACAGTTCATACCTTTCGGCTGTGATAAAGTACAAGAGTGCCGAATTCACAAGGGCAAAGAACAAGAACTTCTTTATTCCATATGTTGGTACGAAAGCACTCTCCTTGGAAACAGATTTTGAGAACTATTCGCTTTCGATTCCGCTGTCGATCACTTTTGAAAATATCGCTGGTTTTGATTTGACCATCTCAAACACTTGGAATTATCTGAGTAAGACAGATCAGTGGGATGAAAGTGGATGGGCTTTGACGATCTCAAGACAGCTTTTCTCGAATTTTGATATCACCGAGCTCGAAAACGAGAAAGATTATATCTCTGCCATATGGAGCTTAACCGATGCCCGAAACAAAGTCTTTGTGAATCTCGCAAACGATGTCTTCAATTATCATTATTACACCAGAAAATTGGAGATCACCAAACGCAAGATAGAGATCTTGCAGGAACAGTTCGAGTCTTTGCAGAGGGCATACGAAGCTGGCACAGCATCGAAAGAAGATATTATGCAGGTGCAGAGCAACATCTATCAGATGACAAATCAACTTGACCAGATCAGTCAGAATCTCATGAGCGCTCTGACGGAATACTCCACAGATACATTGAACACAATGTTTGCTTGTCTTGAACGCATTACCTCGAATCTGCTTTCACAACAAGAAGCAGAAAAATTCATTCTGAATAGACTTGATCTGAAGGCACAATTGATGAGTGTTGAGATTGCGAGGCGTGAAAGTGAAAGGTCATACCAGCAATGGTTGCCGAATCCGACTTTCAGTTTTTCAGTAAAACAAGATGAGAACTCAGACAAAGGTTTTTCCCTTTCGCTTGGTTTTGCCTTTGGTTACAACATTGTTGATCGTGGCGAGAGAGATTACAACTACAACTATGCAAAGAACAATTACACCTTGCAGCAACGTTTGGCAGATGAACAACTTGACAATATGAAGAAATCGGTGCAGAAGGCATACCTTTCTATAAAAATCGGTGAATCGAGCAAGAGAGTGGCTGAATTGGACTTACAGCTGAAGAAAATGGAGTACGAGAGGCTCCTGAGTGCTTCTGCATTTGTTTCACAGAGCGATCTTGAGAGTGCAAAGTTAGATCTACAAGACGCAGAGGCTGAGCTGTTAAAGGCCACTTACAATCTGTTGATTGGAAAATTAAGTCTGCTTCAGGCTTGTGGTTACGATTTGGTTGAACTCGCAGGAGGTAAGTGAGATGAGAAAATACATACTGTTTGCGATGATAATCATGTCTATCATGCTTTTGTTTTGGTCTTGCAACAGATCGGCGCAGCAAAGCGTGACTACAAATTCATCCACGATTGAGTACACAGTGAAAAAAACCAATCTAACCGACACGGTCTCTGTCTCTGGAAAGATCATGGCAGAGAGTTCTGCCGAGATCAAGGCACTCGTGAGTGGTGTTGTGAAGAAGATCAACGTTCAAGAAGGTGACACGGTGAAGGCGGGCGATGTCTTAGTCGAACTGGATGACTCAGATTACAGACTTTCTTATCTGAAGGCTCTTCAAAATTATGAGACGGCGAAAAACTCTGGTTCGAGGCTCTTGGTAGAGCAACGTCAGTTGGAACTTGAGATCGCTAAGAGAGATCTTGATAGATGCAAGATCACTTCGCCAGTTGATGGTGTTGTCACCGCCTTGAATGTCAAAGTGGGTGATTATGTTTCAAAAGGTACAAGTGTTGATGTTGTTGCAAAGGTCATAAGCTTGGACAATCTTTACGTGTCTGCCGCTGTCGAAGAAGTAGACTACTCGAAGGTCAAGGTTGGACAGATGGCGACCTTGGCATTTGATGCCTTCGAAGGTGTTAACTTTCCAGCACAGGTTACGTATGTTGGAAGCGAAGCACAGAGTTCGAGTGGTATTGTGACAATTCCGATAAAACTAAAACTGGTGGTGCAAAATCTTCAAATGACTACAGCGAGAACTTCCTCTGGAACTCAAGGTACATCAGAGGATGCACAGAGTATGGCACAAGGTTTTGTCGGGCAATCAGCAGCACAAAGAAACGAGCTGCTTAAGAAAATCATTCCTGGACTTTCTTGTGAGGTTCAGATAATTGTGCTCGCCAAGAACGACGTTATGATCATTCCAACGGCTGCTGTTAGTTTTGAAGGAGGAAAGGCTTACGTGAACGTCAAGAGCGGCACGACAACAGAGAAGAGAGAAGTCACCGTTGGGGAGAGGACATCAGGTGGGTACGAGATCATCAGTGGACTGAATGAAGGAGAAGTAGTAGTGGTGAATAAGACTTCAAGCAGTTCGACCAATCGTGGAGTGCAGATGAACATACCTGGTTTTGCCCCGCCACGATGAGAGGTAGGTGTGTGTCTTGAAGACGGTGATAAGAGCCGAAAATCTTCAGAAGGTGTACAAAATGGGTGATAATCTTGTAAAAGCCGTTGATGGTGTGAACTTGAACGTCTTTGAAGGCGAGTATCTGGTGATCATGGGACCTTCTGGCAGTGGCAAAAGCACACTGATGCACTTGATGGGGTGTCTTGATAAACCTACAGCTGGTGAGATCTACATAGGAGACGTAGCAGTATCAAAGTTGAATGATGCACAGCTTGCCAGAGTGAGAAGCAAGATGATAGGATTTGTTTTTCAGCAATTCAATCTTTTGCCCCGTCTGACTGCACTTGAAAATGTAGAACTACCGATGATATACGCAAAAGTACCAAGAGAAGTGAGAAAGAAACGAGCGAAGGAACTACTCACGTTGGTTGGACTGGCTGAGAGGACACACCATAGACCAACTCAGCTTTCTGGTGGTCAAATGCAGAGAGTTGCCATCGCTCGGGCTCTGGCAAACGAGCCTCAAATCATTCTGGCTGACGAACCTACCGGCAACCTTGACAGCAAGAGCGGTCAAGAGGTATTGAAAATCTTTTCAGAGCTTCACAGCAATGGTTTGACGATAATCGTGGTGACCCACGATCCAGAGATTGCAGAACTGGGAGAACGCGTCATTCACATGAAAGATGGAAGGATCGTTTCTCAAGAGGTGAGGGCAAGTGTTGGAAATGCTTAAAGAAGCTTTCAGATCTATCGCAGCCAATAAGTTGAGAACTGCCCTGTCAATGATAGGCATAATCATAGGTGTTGCTGCCGTGATCGCTGTGGTTTCTGTCGCAGAAGGTACAAGTCAGAGCATAAAACAACAACTGTCTACGATTGGTTCAAATCTGATTTTGATCAGTCCTGGTTTTACAAGAGGTGGTGGTGGTCGGGTCTCAACAGCCTTGAGTGATCTTCTCACAGAAGATGACGCACAAAGAATTGCTCAGATGAGCCCGTCAGTCGCCTATGTGACACCCCTACAGCAGGGGAATTTCATCGTTCAGTACGAAAGACAAAACACCATGTCAACGGTCTTGGCAGCCTATTCAACGATATTCAAGATGATGAATCTGAATTTGCTCGATGGTGATTACTTCACCGAGGAAGATGAGATAGCCAGAAGAAGGGTTGCCATAATAGGCACAGAGATCGCTGACGCTCTTTTTCCAGATGGTGATGCGGTGGGAAAAACGATCAGAATCACCAGCCAAAACACCAGACAGAACTTTAAAGTCATAGGCGTTCTTGAAAAAAGTGGAAACTTGCTCTTCTTGAACCCAGACAGATCGATCATCATACCGTTTTCTTCGGCTGAGCAACGCGTCTTTCGAAGATCGTATGTTTCATCGATCGTCGCCCAAGCACAATCTGAACAACTCGCAGCTCAAGCAGTTACCGAGATCGATGCGGTGCTCTACAGCAAATTTCAAGACACAGAGAGATACAGAATAGTGAGTCAGGATGCAATGCTACAGACGATAAACCAGACGATGGCATTGTTGAGTTTTATGCTCGGTAGCATTGCCGGTATTTCCTTGTTGGTTGGTGGCATCGGCATAATGAACATCATGCTCGTGACGGTGACCGAAAGAACCCGAGAAATTGGCGTAAGAAAGGCAGTTGGTGCGAGCAGAAGACACATCTTGACGCAGTTTCTGCTCGAGTCGATCATCTTAACCTTTGTGGCTGGAATCATCGGTGTGGGAGTGGGTTTTGCACTCTCCAGAACAATCGCACTGGTCGGCTCGATTCAAACTGCCGTGACACCGTTGGTAATAATAATAGCAGTTTCTGTGTCGATTGCCGTCGGCGTGACTTTCGGTGTTTTTCCTGCGATGAAAGCTGCAAAACTCAACCCTGTTGAGGCTCTCAGATACGAGTAGTAACAACTCACTGGTGGAGGCGGGGGGAATTGAACCCCCGTCCGAGAGTGAGGACCCCCGGGCATCTCCGAGTGCAGCCTGTGTTTTATATTCAGTTTGCAGCGCCCACAGGCACGCTCTGCAAACTATATCCCTTCTAACTTTCCCTTCAAGCAGCGAAGGGAGGACTGCTCAAAGGTAGGCTGGCTATCTCACGCCCCTATCCGAGCACCAGCCAGACTCGGTAGGAACGGCTGCTTATCTATTAAGCAGCAAGTGCAAGTTCTTCGTTGGCACCTATTTGTTGTTCCACCTTATTTTCGAGGAGGTGGAGACCTCGACTCGCTTCCCGGGGAGGCTCAAACCCGTCGAAACCGTTCGCCCCCCTATTTGAAATGTTAGCACAAAAGGTTACACTTTGCAACTCACTGTGTATGCGTGTCAAACTCAGAGATGCGCCTATTCAAGACTTTCAGAAATGCCCTGTACAGATCTGGATGAAACTTTGTCCCCACCATCTCTCTTTCCATTATTCTAAGTGCTTCATCAATCCTCAGTGCGGGACGGTATGGTCTTTCCTCTATTAGCGCCGTGAAGACATCAACGATGGAGACTATTTGAGCCCTCAGAGTTATTTGATCAGCCGTGAGACCATCTGGGTAACCTGAACCGTCTATGTTTTCATGATGATGTCTAACGATGTCGGCAACGAGATCCCAGCCCGAGATGTTGCGAATAATCTTTTCTCCGTATATTGGATGATTCTTCATGATTTCAAATTCGTCGAGGGTCAGTCTACCAGGTTTGTTCAAGATGTGTTCGGGTATGCCTATCTTCCCAATATCGTGTAAAAGTGCGCCAAATTTAATCGCTTCTAAGTCAGCTGGATCAGTTAAGCCCAGTTCCTTAGCCAAATCCAGTGCAAGACTAACTACTCTGCCAGAATGGCCATAGGTGCTGGTGTCTTTTATCTCGATCGCTTCAGCGAGTGTTGCTATTATCTGTGTGTTCCTCTCTTGTAAGATCCTCTGCATTTCTTCAAGTTCGTTTACTGTATCTTGTAGACTATTCATCATTGCGTGCATTTCTGACTGTGAAGCCTTTTCCATCTCAAGGAGTTTGGCAATTGAATCCTGCAGTTCGTTCAATTCTTCTATGTTTGTCCTGATCGGTACATAGTTCACATCTTTGCTCTTGGTAATCTGCTCTGTGCTGCTGCTTACACTGTCGATAACAGTTTTAACTGCTCCGATAAGTCGTGTTTCAAATCGCCAAAAGAAGATCATCCACGTTATGACTCCTATCATAGCCGCTGAAGATATGAGCAGATAAGGAAAGAGTATAGCAAGGTAGCTGTAAATGGGTATGAAAACACCAGCTCTCGCATTTGAGATTTGAAGATCTTCAAAGTGCAAATAGCCAACTGTGTCATTGAGTTTTGCAAAACCGCTTTTGTTCTTAGTGATTATGCCAGACATCTCAGATCTTGTTGAAAGAATGATTTGACCATTCTCTGTGACAAGAAGTACATCGGCCAACTCACTTGTGAGAAAACTGTTGAACAGAGTCTGTGGCAATTCGACAAAAAGTAGGGTATCACCGTTGTCAAGCAAGAATTTCGCAGTGTTTGAAGCAAAGAATAATCCTTTTGAGTCAGCAACGAGCCAGGGCAACTTCTCATATGCGAGGACTTTTGAAAGATCGATGCCAGTCTGCAAATCCACAAGATCGCGAGTGAGAATTCTTCTAACGACATCGAGTTGTTCCTTTCCCTTCATTGCGTTGTCGAGTGTATTCCACAAAATCTGCTTTTCGGCTTTCAAATAAGTTTGAGAGTAATACTTGTGGACATTGCGAAGAAATATCACAGAGCCGATAATGAAGATGCACGAAAGTGTGAAAATCAAGAATAATCCATATCTTGCCAAACCTCTTACCGCCGCTGAAAGCTTCATCTTTTCACCTCATCTACAACAAATTTCCCATTCCTGATGGTGACAAAGTTGGTCAGCCTTTCAACAGATAGATCATCCCTCACAGTGAAAGTGCCACTCGCACCTTTGAAGGTCTTGCCTTGTAGGTAGTCGTATGCTTCGTTTGTTTTCACCTTTGCACTGATTAGATTCCATACCACCATCAAGGCATCGTAACCACCAGCAGGTCCAAGTTCTGTGTAACCATAGTTCATCATTTGGGGAAGATCGAAAAGCCCATATATTGAAATTCCTTCGACTGCCCAAGAACCAGTTGTTATCAGAGCATCTGTATAAACATAGTCAGAACCATAGATCTTGCCGTTGAATCCTTTCTTCCTCGCGACCTGTGCGATCATCCCAGCAACTCTTCCATCTACGATCAAGACAATCGAGTCATAGATCGAAAAATCTAAATCCAGAAGTTCATCAACAGAGTCGATGTAACGACATTCAAGATCAAGTGCGACGGTTTCTTTCATGATCTGAAAGAAGGTCTCAGTGTACACCAAATTGCCCTTGTCACACACCACAAATATCTCTCTGTTCGAGTCATTTAGAATTCTCTCTGCCAGTTGTCTTGCCTGCACAGTATCTGAGACGCTTAAGGTCATCAGGTATCTACTCTTTCCGACTACTTTTGGTGAGGTGACCAAGGGAGCAATTGAAAAGATTTGATATTTTTCAAGGTGAGGGATCAAAGCAAGTGCTTCAGAACTCAACCTTGGTCCAATTGCGTAACTACCACTGTATCTTCGTAATATCTTGTCAATTTGCTCGGTATCTTGATCAATTCTCACTGTTACAAAATCGACTTTCAGATTATTCTGTTGAGCGTATTTTTCAACACCTTCGCGAAACTCTGCCTGACCATCCTCTAAAATGAGAACGACAGCCTTTGGTGTCTTGAATGATACGATCAACATGAGCAGGGCTACAACTGCGATGAGTGCAACCACTAAGACACCCTGTTTCATTCAACGACCTCCAGGCTAAAGCCAGCGGTTCCTGGCCCAACGTGTGTTGTGATTACTTTTCCCATCTCGGTGAAAGACGCATCGAGAATATTGTATTGTTGTCTCAACATCTCCAGTATGATCTTAGTGCTTTCTCTTGCATCTGCATCAACCATGATCACCCTAACCTTTGAACCTTTTGGAACAAGACTCAAAATCTTCTTGATGAGCATTTCTTGAGCTCTCTTAGTACCTCTTGCTTTTTCAAAGGGAACAAGCTTCCCCTCCGGATCGATCCACAGTCCAACATGAATGTTAAGCAAAGAGCCAAAAAAACCTTGCATTCGCGATACCCTTCCACCTTTGACCAAGAAATCGAAGTTCGACACATAGAAGATAGCCTTGTATCTTGTCTGTTCGACATCTTTCAAAAGCGTTTCGTAAATTTGCTGTGTGGTCAGACCTTTCGCCTCAAGTTCTCTTGCTCTTCTTGCTGGTAATGGCATTGCTGCAGATGCTAGTTTACTATCAACCACATAGACAGGGATCGTGACCTCTTTCGATGCTGCAAGTGCCGAGTCATAGGTGCCAGAAAGCTTTGTTGAGATGCAAATAACCAAGATCTCTTCATACCCTTCCTTCTGAAGACTCTGATAGAGTTGGACGAACTCGCCGACTGAAGGTTGTGAGCTCTTTGGTAGTGCTGAAGCCTTCGAGACTCTACTGTAGAAATCTCTTATCTGTTCAATATCTCTTGTGTCGTCCTCTTGTGTTCCATCGGGCCAGTTGACGTGTAAAGGTATAACAGAGAGATCATATTTGTTAATCCACTCTTTAGAAACATCCGATGTACTGTCCAAGACTATTTTCAACCTTTTCACAAGAACACCTCCTTCACGTCTTGAATCTGTCAATATGCATTTGAAGATCACCAATAGATTTTAGCAAATCATCAACGATTTCAGCCAGTTCGTTGATCTTGTCAGACCGTTGCCGTACAAATTTCGATAAACTTGATAGCTCTTCACTTGCCTGCAGGGCTGTCATGGAGACATTGTCTGTTGCTGAGGAGACTTGAGTAACTGAATGGCTCTGTTGTTGTATTGTTGAAACAATTTCATTGAAAGAGTCAACCATTTTGTTCAGATCCACAAGTGTGGTGGTGAGAAATTCGGAGATCTTCTCGTGCTCTAAGTCGACCTCCTTAACTATGTCTTCAACCTTCGTGGTGGAGTCTACGGTATTTGTTATCTCACTGCCAATCTCGTTGAGTAATTCCTCTATGCGCCTTGCTGATTCTTTGGTCTGAGTAGCTAGCTTTCTGATTTCATCGGCTACGACGGCAAAACCCCTGCCGGCTTCGCCCGCTCTCGCTGCCTCAATAGCTGCATTTAATGCCAATAGATCTGTTTGTTCAGAGATCATTTCAATTGTCTCAGTTATGCTTGAGATGTTCTGTGAAGACCGTTCGAGCTTCTCTATGAGCTGTACCGTTTGTTGGCTCAACTGCATAGCTGTTTTCACGATCTGTTTTATGCGCGCAGCTGATCTCTCACCCTCGACAATCTTTCTCCTCATTCTTTGTGATATATCACCAAGATTCTTTGAGCTCTCTGCAACATCATGCATGCAGTTCTTGATGTTCTCGACTGAAGCATTGATCTGTTCAAAGGTCGACGCAAGATTGCGCATCTTGTCGTCCATTTTAGCAAAGCTCTCCTGCAGAGCATCACTCTGCTTCTTCTCGTTATCTGTGTATCCATCGATAACCTGTGACATGTTGTGCACGGTCTCTGTTGCTTCCTTGGTAATCGAGAGCAACTCTCTTAAGCTATCAATTACATCGTTCAGGTACACGCAGATTTGTGCAAGCTCGTCTTTCTGGTCAACGGTGAGTTTGTTTCTCAGATCTCCCTCTTTCAAAGCCTGCATAACAGGTATGAAAGAGTGAATACGCTTGCCAAGATTGCGTGCGACAAACAAAATCAGTAACGCCAGAGAAATCAAAGTCACTATCGCCGTCAAAAAAGTAATCATCATCAGTGAATTTACAGGATGTTGAACATATTCCACAGGTACACTCAAGAACAGAGTCCAATCAGTTGATGGAATTTGTTGGCCCATCAAATACACTGAAGAGAGTTTTCTTATTCCCCTTATGTCGTGATCCATTTCAAAGGGCTTGAGAGTTTTTTGAGCAACAGTGCTTGCAAGTACTGTGCCATTTTCATCCACGATGTAGCAATCAATTTTCTCAGCACGTATCTTGCTGAGCACTGTCCCTAAAGAACTCAGATCGAGAGTTATACCAGCAATGCCGATGAAGGTTTCTCGTTCAGAAATGGGGGAAGTGATTAAGATAGAAGGTTTTTCTGCAATGTCTCTAATCTGCGCCACAAAAATTCTCTCAGCCTTGGGATCAACTCTTTCAAGCAGTTCACCTGAGTGGTGAGTTTCTCCTTCAGAATCGTTGGTAGCAAAACGTCCATCGGCAATCATTAAGAAACATTTTGTGATCTCAACAGGCATTTTTGATTTTTCAGTTGTCAAGATGTTCGGTAAGGTTTTTGCCGCCATTTCGAAGTCCAATTTCAGAACAGGTTTCAGCAAGGGTGTACTTGCAAGTGATTTGGCATAACTTATGAAGGAATTTATTTCTGAGGAAAGAATCTGAGCATGAGAGCTTGCCAAGTTTTGAATATTCGAAAGCACTATCTCTTGCAGATCTCTTTTGACCAGACTGTACGTGACAAGATTTCCCACGAGCAAGACAACGGTGACAAAAGGAAGTAAGATGAGGATCAGTTTTGTTCCAATCTTGCTCATGATACTTTCTCCCTTCACTCTGTAGCGATGCCGAGATAGGCTTTTCTCACGTTGTCATTTCCCAGTAGACTTGACCCTGCATCTTCAAGCACAATACGTCCTGTTTCTAAGACATAGCCATAATCAGCTATTTTCAGGGCGGCAAAAGCATTCTGTTCTACAAGTAGTATTGTCACACCTTCTTGTCGTATCTTCTGAATTATCTCGAAAACTTCTTTAACAAGCAACGGTGCAAGACCAAGCGATGGTTCATCGAGCATGAGCAATTTTGGTTTGGACATCAATCCACGTGCAACTGCAAGCATTTGTTGTTCGCCACCAGAAAGCGTCCCACCCAGTTGTTTCAGTCTCTCTCTGAGCCTTGGAAAGAGCGTCAGTACCCATTCAAGGTCACTTTTCAAACCATCTTGATCTGTCCTCGCATAAGCTCCCATCATCAAATTCTCGTAGACAGTGAGATTTGGGAAGATTCTTCTACCTTCTGGCACAAGGGCAACCCCGTTGTTCACAATCCCATGAGTAGGCATGTGCGTGATGTCCTTACCGTTTAAAAAAACCCTTCCCTCTCTCTTTCTCACAAGGTTTGTAATCGCTTGAAGTGTGGTTGTTTTGCCGGCTCCATTGGCTCCAATCAGTGTGACAATCTGACCTTTCTCCACCTTCAAAGAGATGCCTTTCAGTGCGTGAATGCTTCCATAGTAGACATGCAGATTCTCTATCTTCAACACCTCTTCGCTCACAACAGCACCTCCTCACCGAGGTAAGCCTTGATCACTGCTGGATTGGACTGAATCTGTCTGGGATTTCCCTCGGCAATGAGTTTCCCGTAGTCCATGACATAGATACGCTCACAGATGCCCATTATCACCTTCATATCGTGCTCGATAACCATGATCGTCAAAGAGAAATCATCTCTCACCTTCTTTATGAACCCCATGAGCTCGTAAGTCTCTTGTGGATTCATACCAGCGGCAGGCTCATCGAGTAGCAGCAACTTGGGATTGGTAGCGAGTGCTCGTGCTATCTCGAGTTTTCTCTGGAGACCATACGGTAGTGAACTAGCCTTTTCACTGGCGAAGGTTTCAAGTCCAACTCTCTCGAGAAGTTTGATTGCCTCTTTGTGCATCTGCTTCTCCATGCGAATACTGCCCGGAGTTTTGGCTATACTTCTGAAAAGCCATAACCAATTTCTCAACTTCAAATGCTGTGAGACCATTACATTCTCCAAAACGGTCATGTCAGAAAACAATCTAATATTCTGAAAAGTTCTCGCTATGCCAGTGCGCGTTATTTCATAAGGTTTGTGGCCAGAGATATCTTTACCAAGAAAAACGATTCTACCCTCATCTGGAGCGTACATCCCCGTTATCACATTGAAAAGCGTTGTCTTGCCGGCACCGTTGGGTCCGATCAGACCCAAAAGTTCACCTTGTCTTGCATACCCAACAAAGTGATCAACTGCGACAAGCCCACCGAAACGTTTTGTGACGTTTTCTACGCGGAGGACCTCAGTCATTCTTGCCACCTCTTTTTTTCAGTCTCTTTGTCACAAAACCATAGAGCAAATCCCAAGAAAGCTCATTTCTACCCATAATGCCGCGTTGCCAAAAGAGCATGAGAATTATCAGTAAAACAGACAGAACAACCATTCTCATGCCGGGAATACCTGGAAAGTTTATGAATCCGAACTTGAATGGGCTTTCGAGTACTCTGAGAAACTCGAGTCCAACGGTGTATATCGAAGCTCCTATGATAGCACCACTTATACTGCCCAAGCCACCAAGTACGACCATGATAAGTATCTCAAAAGTCTTGGTGAAAGCAAAGGACTTCGGATCGATCGTGGTGATCAGATGAGCCCACAACGCCCCTCCAACACCCGCAAAGAAAGAACCAAGTACAAAACTCATGACTTGGTGTGAAAAGACATTTATCCCCATTGCCTTGGCGGCTATCGAGTCTTCTCTGATCGCCTTCAGAGCCCTACCGTAACTACTCTTAACCAGACTCGCTATCACAAAAACTGTGACAAATGCCCATCCCCAAGACCAGTATATGTTCGTGTATGGTGGAATTGCCTTCAAACCCAGAGCACCGTTGGTTATCGACCAAGCGTTGTTCGCTATGATGCGTATGGTTTCCCCCAAGCCCAACGTGGCAATGGCAAGATAATCACCTATGAGTCTAAGTGAAGGTGCTGCGACAACATAACCAAAACCCGCTGCGATGAGTCCAGCTATGATCGTGGCAGGCAAGAAAGGAAGCTGAATCTGGTTGAGTGGATAGATCAAAGGTTTTATGAGAAAGGTCATCTCTTTCTGGGCAACTGGCAAAGTCAACAGTGTCGACACATAAGCACCTATAGCGATGAATCCAGCATGACCGAGTGAGAAAATTCCAGTTATGCCGTTGATAAGGGTCAGTGAGACAGCGAAGATTATGTTTATCGCCATAAGGTTGAGTATCAATATCACATACTCACTCGCCGTTTTGTTCGCTACAAAAAGAAGAAAACCCATGGCAATGATTAAGAGAGTGGTGAGTAGAAACTTCACACCATTTGAAAGCATCTTACCCATATCATCACACCTTTTCCGATACTTCTACACCTAATATCCCCGTTGGCTTGACGAGCAAAACAAACAACAAAATCGCGTAGGCAAAAGCATCTCTGTAGCCGGCTAAGGAAGGTACAAATGCAACGATCATGATCTCGCTTACTCCCAAGATGAAACCGCCAACCATCGCCCCTTGAATACTGCCTATACCACCAACAACTGCAGCTATGAAAGCTTTTAGTCCAGGGATCATCCCCGTGTATGGGTACACCTGTGGATACTTCATAGCCCAGAGAATTCCTCCTATGGCTGCAAGACCCGAACCAAGTATAAAGGTGAAAGTAATGATTCTATCAGCATTAACACCCATTAATCTTGTCGCTGGAATGTCCTTCGATATCGCCCTCATCGCCATGCCAACTTTAGTCTTGTAGACAATCCACATCAGCAGAATCATTGACACGATGGCTATCGAGAGTGTTAGGAGTGTAAGAACGGGTATCTTCACAGCGCCGATCTCAATCATAGCGAGAAAACTTGTAGGATAGATGCCCGTCTGTGGGTTGAAAGACTTGGCTCTACCACCAAAGACAACTGTTGCAAAATTCTGCAGAAAAAACGAAACGCCGATAGCTGTTATCAATGCGGAGATTCTTGGGGCATTTCTGAGAGGTTTGTATGCAATTCTTTCAATGAGTGCACCAAGAAAGGCTGTCGCAAAGATTGAAAAGATGAAAGCTATCCACCAAGGCATTAAGAACAACACCACGCCATAAAAAGCAAGGTAGATACCATAGGTGAAGACATCGCCGTGCGCAAAGTTGATCAATCTCAATATGCCATAGACCATCGTATAACCAATGGCTATTAGGGCGTATATACCTCCAAGGGAAAGCGCGTTGATGAGATGCTGCAAGAAGGCTGCAAAGTTCAAAGAATCACCCCCACTTTTGTAAAAGCCCCCTCTTCGGGGGCTTCATTCATGGACGTACAACGGTCATGAGCGTGAACTGGCCGTTCTTGACGGTGTTTATGACAGCAGGTTTGATTGGGTCGCCGGAACCTTCTGGGAAGGTGATGGCTCCACCCACACCTTGAAAGTCCTTTGTTGCTGCGATAGCATCTCTTATTGCAACTGGATCAAGGGACTGGGCTCTCTCTATGGCGTCGAGAACAAGGTTGTAGGCGTCAAAAGCAAGGGCTCCAAAGGCGTCTGGTCTTCTGTTGTATTCCTTCACATAGGCTTCCACGAACGGTTTTGTTGCCGGTGAAAGATCCGCGTCTTGATGGAAGTATGTGGTGTAGAACAAGCCTTCAACAAACTTACCACCTATCTGTATAAGTTCTGGTGCATCTGCTCCATCGCCCGCTAAGAAGTTACCCTTGAATCCCAATTCGCGAGCTTGTTTACAGATCAAAGCGATCTCTGAGTAGTAGCCAGGTAAAAAGATCGTGTCTGGATTGCGTGAGAGGGCATCGGTCAACTGTGCAGTGAAGTCTTGATCGCCGGTGTTGTAATACTCTTCGAAGAACTTCCCACCAAGCTGAGCGAACTTTTTCTTGAAGTAATTCGCAAGACCGACGACGTAGTCTTGTGCCACATCGACCATAATGGCGACGTTCTTGGACTTAAGGTTTTCCCAGGCAAATTTCGCGAGCAACTCTCCCTGCATTGGATCGATGAAGCAAGCTCTGAAGATAAACCTTCTGTTCTGGGTAACGAGTGGGTTCGTGGCTGTATTGACAACCATTGCCACCTGTTTTTGCTCGGCGATCGCACCTGCAGCCAAGGCACAGGAGCTGGTGCATGGGCCAAGAATAGCAACGACTTTTTCAACATCGATGAGTCTTTTGACGACATTGGCTGCCTCGGCTTTGTCACCTTTGTTATCGAGCAAGACCACTTTAACTGGTACATCTTTGCCGCCAATTCTCACAGTGGGTCTGAGTTTCATCGCAAGTTTCACACCATCCCACGACATCTGACCAAATCCCGCAATGGGACCAGTCATCTCCCAGCCTGCTCCGATTTTCACCTCTGTGATTTCCGCTGCAAAGACGTAGGTGAAAGCAATTACCAAAGCGATGACCACGTAGACCTTCTTCATCCTTCAAACCCCCTTTTGAAAGGAATACCTGAGCTTCTCAGGTTGCCGATATTATACCACACCAAATCTTTGAGTCGTCAAGTGGCGTACACATCTGATCTTCAATCTTCTAAAACCGTACAATTCTCTCGAGCTTTATCCCACCTACAAAGTGACCATAGAACAAAAAATAGGGGGGCTTATCGCCCCCTCGAAACACGATGTTTAGAAGATCATACAGTGTCTTATCAAGGAAATTTGGGTTTGCAAGAATTTCTTCATTTAACCAAAATCGTAAGAATTCTCTCGATTGTGCCGTTAGTCATTTTACAAACTGGGCATCGTATTCTGATCATTGCGAATTAGTTAGATAGATAGATTGGGTTGGTGATCGCATAAACAGGATATGGTCCATACACTTCCACAATTATCCAAGAACCATCTTTTGGATTTATTTTTGTAGACGAAATACACTCTCTCTGGCCAGTTATATCGAGTTGCTGAATAATTCTGCCGGCTTGAATGACTACAACCTTTTCTAGAGCAATATTTGACAACACTTTCAGGCTCAAGACGAGGGATTCTTTACTCAGCGTATCTACAGTTTCCCCAGGTCCTTTACCATCCACTTGTGCAAGTACCAGTGGTCCATTTGTCATGAAACTCTTTCCTTCTACAAGCGCTTTCAAAACGGCAGAGGATGTTAGTTCTTCTAATCTCACGTAAGTGCGAGGTGTACCGGGATGTAATCCATATTTGACCCAGTTTCTCAGAAGGTTCTCGTTATTCTTTATGAAATCTTTCATTGCGGGTTCTGGAAACTCTTTCTGTAACAGTGAAAGAACTTTATCAGTTGGCAGGAAAGCAAGTAGTGAATAACCACTGTACACATCGTGACAGTCACTGTTAGCAGTTGCATGAATACGAGTGCCGTTGTTTAAGATCTCAAACCAAAAGAGTTTTGCTTCCTGATTGCCCATCCCGTTAAGATTCGGTGCAGAACCACCGTTCCAGATTTCTATGACGTTGAACCCTTTGATATCCCAGTCAACAAAATAGTCTTTCATGTCGAATGGGTGATTTATCTGGGACACTGCTGACTGTTTTGATATGTCACTAAAGATTCTTGCCAAGTCATCTTTGTCATCGACTTTCCAATCGACGATTCCACTGACTCCAATTGCATTAAAATGCCCAAGAGGCGTTGTCACTTCTTCCCCGAGTATGGGTAATAATCCGTATCTGGAAGCAATCATCCATTCTGTTTCGCCTTTGATAGTGTTGTGATCCGTTAATACAGCCCAAGATAGACCATTGGCTATACATGCTCGTGCAACTGTCTCAACATCTTGATTTCCATCACTGTAAATGGTGTGCAGATGGGCATCACCAGAGAACCAACCGATACTAGCAAGATCATAAAGCCTCTTGAGAGTGACATGGACCTCTTTTTTCTCGTCTTGAGATAGTTCGATTGAAAAACTCTTGATTTCGTATTCAGGTCCCTTGCTGATCTCAACGATGTATCTTCCTGCTGGCAGTTGTTGTTCAAACCTCCCAAACCAGTTTGTATAACTTGTCAAGAGAACGGCACTTTCTGGACTGAGAAACCTGAGCCGAGTCACGAGGGGTTGATCTCTCTCGTCGATCACTATTCCACTGATCACGGCTGCATAAAGAATAAAGCACCAAAGAAAGAGAAGCAAAGTAGTAAAAGCTTTCATCATCCGGTATCTACCTCCTTTTGTTTGAAATCTTACTTGTCGGGATTTAAGAATCTTTCTGACATATGTGAAAGGAAGTAGAAATTGTACTTATGAACGTGAGAATATGTGATCAACTTGTGAGTTTTTTCCAAAAGCAAGCTAATGCAAAACTTTGGCGGAGTTTTACAGTGTTTCGAAGACAAATGAAGCTTATGTTGCTCTCTACTCATGGCGAAGGCGATGATCAACTGCTGGAAGATGATCAGGATATCCCAAAGTGCGCTCAGTCTTGGCGTTGGAACTTTGCAAATCATATGTAAAAACAAGATGGCGGAGTTTGTATTCCGCCAATCTTCTTGCCATGAGCTGATTTTTTTCCATGTTGTTTGAGATGCAGTCTTCTGGTAGAACATCGATGAGGAATTTGCTGACTCTTTAGCGTGGGTAGAGAATTAGGAATATTAGAAGGTTGCACCATACTGATCTTTCAATTTCTTCCATTGTGCGGTGCCAAGATCTTTGAGACTGAAAACTCGATAGGATTTCTTATCATCGATCTCATGTTTCACATTCTGCGAACAACAGACAAATCTCTTTTAAAATGCCCCTTTTGGGCAGCTAAGTGCCTCGTTTGCTAACAGCTTAGACCTATACCAATTTATGGTGCGATCTGTCTCGACAAGCTTGTCTGGTTGTTTCCAATATATATTATACGATAGTGAAATAGATCACAAATTCACACAAGATTGTATACAACTGCAAAAGATGATCTTTTGAGTCAGAAAAGAACATTTTGTGCTGACGGAAGTTCAAGAGCGTTGAAATCTGCAGACCAACGGAGCTCATTCTTCCTTAAAAAATCGGCAGAGTAGGTGTGCAAGTTCAAGATCCTTCGATGTGGTGATTTTGAAACAATATGGATCACCTTCTACAATCTTGACTCTCTTTCCAAGAAGAAAGACCGGTTTGGTGCCATCGTCAGCTTGAAATTTTCTGAGCGCATCGTCGATGATCTCATAGTGGAAAGCTTGTGGTGTTTGAATTCTGTAGAGAGATTCTCTTGATGCATACGAGCTCAGAAATCCATCTTCACAATAACCGACGC
The DNA here is from genome assembly GCF_051235805.1 of Pseudothermotoga sp. U03pept. Taxonomy (NCBI): domain Bacteria; kingdom Thermotogati; phylum Thermotogota; class Thermotogae; order Thermotogales; family Thermotogaceae; genus Pseudothermotoga; species Pseudothermotoga sp. U03pept. The sequence continues at coordinate 942,374 of NZ_JBPNXV010000001.1, forward strand.
TGTCTGTAACTGGTATTGCCGCTGTGGCAGCACCGAAGCCTTTTGCTTCCTTGATAACCGTTTCGAGCAGTCTCAAGCTTAAGAAGGGTCTTGCTGCATCGTGGAAAACGACTAATGAAGGCTTCAGGTTCCTGAGAAAATCGATTGCTATGAGTGAAGTTTCATGTCTTGTACTGCCTCCTGGCAGAACCCACTTCACCTTTTTGAAATCACCGACCATCTGTTCGGCAGTTGTTTTCCATTCCTGAGGTACCATCAAAAGGCATAGATCGACTAACTGTGATCTTTCAAAGGTCGTCAAGGAATACAACAGTATCGGACGGTCACAAATTTTGTGAAATTGTTTTGGTATAGTTGTATTAGTGCGAGTACTTTTGCCTGCAGCCATTAATATGCCTATTGTCATTCTTTCACCACCATATGTTAGAATACCAAAAGGGGGAGTGTTTTGTGGTAGATGCTAAGAAACTTGAGAGTATCATTTCGCAGATATCCGGTGTCACAGCTGCACGCGTTGTGCCTGATGGGGATAATTTGAGAGAGATACATGTGATAGCTGACTCTGCGAAGAACCCGAAGCAGATAGTTCGTGACGTGGAGACTGCGATACTTGCCTCGACCGGTTTGAGAATAGACAGAAAGATAATAAGCGTCGCTCAGATGACTGGAGAGGTACAGAGCAAACTCGCTTATGCTGTCAAATCACTCAGAACTGAAGACCTTGGTAAGAATCTTCGTGTGATCGTGAACATCGAACACGGCGACGAGGAGTTCGAAGGAGTCGCCGAAGGTCCAAAGACCAGTATTCAGAAACTCAAAACTGCAGCAAATGCAGTCATCAATGCACTCGATGAGTTCAGTGACAGCATCTATTCTGTTGATGATGTTCGCATAATAACACTCGCTGGCAAGGAATTTTTGCTCTGTCACATAACAAAGGTTGACGGCAACTTGGAAACCAGTTTGATCGGCAGTGCGGAGCTCAATAGAGATTCACTTTTGGCTGCCGCAAATGCCGCTCTTGAAGTCTTGGTCAGATTTCAGTAGATCTTTGCCATTTGGCGAATACTCGATAACAACCTTTCGGTACGGCTCGACGCCTATAGAATAACTTTTGACATTTGCGTACCTTTTTACAATCTCGTGTACTAAGCGCCTTTCAAAGGCGAACATCGGATCAAGAACTACCTTGGATTTCTGCTGCTTAGCGCGTTCGATCGCTTGTCTTACCATTTCCTCAAGCTTCTTGCTCCTTCTCTCTCTGTAAGCACCTGCATCGATTATCACTGACAACCTCGTGTTGCTCAGACGATTGAGGTAGATCATCGAGATATGCTGAAGCGCTGCAAGGGTCTTTCCGTGCTTACCGATCAATCTTCCGAGATCTGCACCTTTGAGTTCGACGAAGAATCTCTTGCCAAGGCACTGAATTTTGACGCTTATGTCTCCATAACTGCCGAGAATGTGATTCATAAACTCTTCGAGTTTGCGCTTGTAGAACTCACTGGTCAGTGTAATTTCGATCACGGCATCCTTAGCCATGATTCCAAAAAACCCCTTGGACCCCTTTTCAACGACAGAATATTGAAAATCCTCGTCCTTCAAGCCATGCTCCTGTTTAGCCTTTTCGATGGCTTGTGAAACAGTACTCGCGCTAATGAGAAACTTCTTCACCAAATCTCACCCCTTGGGTCTTAATCCAAGCAGTTCTCTGGTCGTTAAGCCTTTTATTTTGTAGCGTTTGTATATGTAGTAGGTTATCAGAAGCTGAATGACCGTGTTGAGGGTGTAGTACAAGAACAAACCACTCGGTAAACCGACAAACAGGAATGGAAAGATAACAGACATGAGTATGCCTTGCCAAGCGCTTCTCGAGTCTTGGCTTGTGATTAGAGTGTTGTAGTAGCTCGCTACTATTGTGATGATGATGAACAAAGCATTCGGACCAAAGCCACCGGCGGAAAGATCATTCCAGAAGAGAAACCTGCTGCCGAATGCAAATTCTTCCTGAAAGTATCTGATCACGGCGTACAGCAAGAAGAAGATTGGTAATTGTACGAGCAACATCAGACAGCCACTTGCTGGATTTACACCTTCTTCTTTGTACACTTTCATAAGTTCCTCTTGTTGCTTCGTGGGATCTTTGTATCTCTTTCTTATCTCTTCGATCTTCGGTTGAAGCTTTCTCATTCTGATCATCGATTTAGTCTGTGCATGGTAAAGTGGGTACAGTACAAACCTTATGATGATCGTGAAGATGATGATCGTCCAACCGAAATTCTTGGTCACTTCAAACAACCACCAGAAGAACCAAACGAGTGGATAGAAAACAGGATCATACCATGCGGAACTACCGCTTATGCCCTTGATCGTTGAAAGCAGTTGTGCATAATCGTCGCTGAAAAGCTTTTTCAGGAAAATTCTCTTGTAAGGAGCCATATGAACGGTTATCTTTCCGTAATTCTGAAGGTACAATTTGTTAGATACAAGCTTCCCTTCACCTGTTTTGGAGAGCGAGATTACCCTATTTTTTGGAGCAAAAGAAATGAAGTAATCTTTCATGATACGGTCGTTGTCTTCGTACCAAACCCTTGGAAGTGTTATCACAACAGGGTTAACAGACTGAATCTCGACTATGGTCACATATTCTGGAAGATTCTTGAATGTTATAGTTTTCTTCACGCCGTTTTCATACTCGTACACCAAGGATAGGTCTCCAGAGTACGTATTGGGTGCCACTGTCGTCCCCTTGAGCGAATAACCGACTACATTCAAAGGTGAGCCCTCCGGCGAGAACAGTTCCAGTCCGTCGCCATCGGCTTGAAAGACATGCATCTTTCTATCCATCATCAGATAAACGTTGATAAGATCACCTTTGTCGTTCAGTTCAAATTCACTGAAGCGCGTGGTGACCTTCAGCCCTTTTTCGAGGTTTGTCACCATGACCTCATTTTTGGAAAAAGCGAAAATCACAGAAGTGATGAGTATAACAAAGGTAAGAAGTTTTCTCAAGTCGATCTCCTCCTCAGTGTGAATTTTTCCGGCACAGGGTCGTCCCCACCGGGGTTAAGGGGGTTGCATCGAATAATTCTTCTCAATACAAGGTATCCACCCTTTAGAACTCCAAAGCGCTCTATTGCTTGCAGAGCATAAGTTGAACAAGTTGGAGTAAACCTGCACGAAGGTGGTTTCAATGGAGAGATATATCTTTGGTAAAAACGAATCAACGAGATCAAAACCTTTTTCATGCTTCGATCCTCTTCAATAAACTCAAAAGTTCACTTCCAATTGAATGATAAGACATCCTTCTAAAGATCTCCGACAGGGCTTTCCGTGGAAAGATCACAATATCATACCCTTTTGCTATATCGCTTTTCATGTGTCTATATGCTTCTTTAAGCCAGCGTCTAATCTTGTTCCTATCATGAGCCTTACCGAATTTTTTCCTCACGACCACCGCAATTCTATTGTAGGTCAGCCCATTTTTAACATACATAACGGTTAAGAGATCACTCTGAAAAACCTTTCCATCTCGGAAGACCCTGTCGAAGTCTCTTCTCAGCCGCAAACGTTCATGACGCGGGAGCGAAAGATCTGTCAGACTGCGATTCTCCATCTGCCTCTTGCACGTCTTCGAGCAAGAACCTTTCTGCCAGATGGCGTTCTTGATCTCACCAAGAAACCATGAGTCTTCTGCCTTTTTCTGCGATTTGGTTGATAGGTCCTCTTCATTTTCTGATCCTCCTTTTGTGTCTTTTCTCAGCCTTTGTCATTCTACCACAAGCACACGATTTGTGATCAACGAACTCTGTTCTTAATCATACCAATTGCCGAAAGAATTGCCAATGCCCTTTTTTCACCTATACCATCAACAGATTGAAGAGAATCTACAGTTGCCTCACTCAACGTCTTCAGATTCTTGAAAGCCTTGACAACCTTTGCGCAGACTGTCATAGGGATTTTGGCAGTGTATCTGAGAACTCTGTAACCACGAGAATAAGAGACAAATTCACCAGCTTGAGCTAAGTTCTGCACATCTATTCCAAGGGCTCGAATTATTCTGATCAAGCTGATTTCCTCATCTCCTTTAAGATCTTGTAGAATCCCGCGCGCCTGATCTATGTCTATGTCCTTCTGGGAATAATCCATTACAAGTAAGTAGGTTATATCGTATATGTCCTCCATGATCTCTTCGATCTGCATGTTCATCAATCTGCCTTCCTCACCAAGTTCGACCACATAAGGATATGTCTCCTCATAGGTCTTGATTATTGCAAAAGCCTTTTCAATTGCCCGAGCGACTTCGTAGATTGTAGGAGCAGAATGAAGTTCCTTAACCTCTATCTCAGAGATCAGCTTATCAAAGTTCGTCCTGTACCTTTCCAGAGTGTTCACAGCTTGTGAAACTCTGGAGATCAAAACACGTACATCGTTCATTACATACTTGTGTTCTCCATAGTAAAGAGAAATGACATTCCTCCTCTTGGATATGGCAACAACCATCTGACCAGTCTGCTTTGCAACTCTTTCTGCTGTTCGATGACGCATGCCTGTTTCAAAGGTGGGTATCAATGGATCAGGTACCAGATGAACATTTGCAAAGAGTATCTTCGATAGATCGTTCGAGACAACTATCGCACCGTCCATCTTGGCAAGTTCATACAATTTCTCTGCACTGAACGCACAGTCTATATCGAATCCACCTTGGATGAGATCTTCGTACTTCTGCGGATCGTCGACGAAAAAAAGCAAAGCACCAAGGTTTGCCGATATTATGTCGTCCAAAGCCTTTCTCAAAGACGTACCAGGAGAAAGAAGCGCTATCTTCTCGAGCAGTGCATCTGGTATCAAATCATTTCACCTCGAATATTCTACCAAGTTCTTTTACCGAGTCTATAACTTGAATGTTCTCTTCTTTGAATTCGCCCACTTTTGGTGCAATTATTTTCTCAATCCCTATTTTCCTCAGAGCCTCGATCCTCGATTTCATGCGGTGAACACGTCTCAATGAGCCATCTAAACTCACTTCTCCGATTAGAGCAGTCTTTCCAAGTCGTTTGTCCAACATCGATGAAAGAAGTGCCCCTACAACCGCAGCATCTATACCTGGGTCGGTTATCTTCAGCCCTCCCAAGATGTTGACGTAAATATCATGCGATTCTATGGGCAACTGCATATGCCTACCAATAACTGCGATGAGTAAAAGTAGTCTTGTCATGTCAAAACCATTACTCACACGCCTTGGAAGAGTACTCTTTGTTCTTGAAACAAGTGCTTGAACTTGCACAACAAAGGTTCGAGATCCTTCAACAGCACAGGCTAAGCAATTTCCCGGCAACTGATCTTGCGTTTCGTAGAAAGCGGGGTTGATCACTTGTTTTAGGCCGTTTTCAGCCATCTCGAAGACTGCAATTTCACCGGACGGACCAAAACGATTTTTCATCGTCCTCAGAATCCTCAGCTCGGTATTTCTCTCACCCTCAAAGTAGACGACTGTATCTACCAAGTGTTCGACTAACTTAGGCCCAGATATCTCGCCACTCTTTGTTATGTGGGCTATCAAAATGCTTGGAACTGATAGTTGCTTACATCTTTCAATGATCTTCTCGGCACAGGTGCGTATTTGTACTATACTACCAGGGTAGGTACCAACCTCTGGTGAGTACATCGTCTGTAGGGAATCGACCACAAGTAGAGAGTAATTATCATTCAAGATCTCAAGAACGTGTTCCAATTCATTATTAGAACAGATCATTATCTGATCAAGACCTTGACAGAGCAAACGTTGCGCCCTAAGGGCAATCTGGTCAGCAGATTCTTCTGCAGCTACATATAGAGTTTTGAGTTTGTTTCTTGAAAAGCTCTCGCAGATCTCTAAAGCCAAGGTACTTTTCCCGACACCGGGTTCACCGCCAAGCAGAATGACCTGCCCCGGTAGAACTCCTCCACCAAGGGCAGCATCGAGTTCAGTGAATCCTGTACTCAATCTATCGAATTTGGTAGTTTTCAGGGCTTCGTTCAAGGTGAGTACAGTTGGGCTTGTTTTACTTGAAAGTCCTACATTGAACTCAGTTGCGGTGTTCCATTCGCCGCACTGAGGACATTTTCCGAACCATTTTATGGATTCGTAACCACAGTTGCTACAGACGAAATAACTCTTTTCTTTCATCTTTTCAGTACACCTGTTCTGTGCTTTTTCTTCGAAAACTTCAGACCATTTTCGGTTGCTTTGCAGATCACAGTATCTGAAGGACCAAATTTGCCTCTGAGTATCTCTTCGGCAAGTGGGTCTTCGAGATATTGTTGAATAGCTCTTTTCAGAGGCCTTGCGCCGAAGATTGGGTCATACCCTTTTTCAATCAAGAAATCTTTTGCTTCTTTGGTGAGCCTGATAGATAGTCCTTTGCTCTGCAACCTCTCTTGAACGTCTGAGATGAGTATATCTATTATCTTTTCAACATGTTCACGTGTCAACGAATGGAACACGATTACCTCATCGATTCTGTTGAGAAACTCCGGCCTGAAGGTCTTTTTGACTTCTTCTAAGACCAAATTCTTCATCTCTTGATAGTCTTTCTGAGCATCTTCAGCAGATACAAAACCCATCGTTTTCTTGGATTTGTTTATCAAAGTACCTCCAATGTTGCTCGTCATAACAACTATCGTGTTCTTAAAATCAACTTCTCTTCCCTGTGAATCTGTTAATCTTCCATCATCCATTATCTGCAGAAGGATGTTGAAAACATCCGGATGTGCTTTTTCTATCTCGTCGAACAAAATGACTGAGAATGGTCTTCTCCTGACCTTTTCGGTCAAAGTACCTCCTTCTTCGTAACCAACATATCCTGGAGGAGCACCGATCAACCTTGAAACAGAGAATCTTTCCATGTATTCGCTCATGTCAAATCTGAGCAATGCCTTCTCATCACCAAAGAGGTGTGCGGCAAGAACCTTTGTGAGTTCGGTCTTTCCGACGCCTGTGGGTCCCAAGAACAGAAAGACTCCTATTGGACGTCTGGGGTCTTTCAATCCACTTCTCGCCCTTCTTATTGCTTTTGCTATTGCCTTTATGGCTTCTTCTTGTCCCACGATTCTCTGGTGCAGTGCTTTTTCCAAGCTCAATAGCTTCATGCTCTCGCTTTCTTCCAATTTCATCAAAGGTATTCCAGTCCAACCAGAGACGACTTCAGCTACTTGATCAACATCAACACTCACTATCGAAGATTCGACAGACTTGCGCCATTGTTCGTATCTATCTGTGTACTGCTGGCTCAGTGTTTTTTCTTTCTCCTTCAGCTCTGCAGCCTTCTCGTAGTCCTGATTCAACACCGCTAGTTCTTTGTTCGCTTTGATTTCCTCAAGCTGTTTTTTCAGCTGCTGTAACTCCGAAGGTATGACAAAACTCTTCAGTCTTGCCCTTGCCGCTGCTTCATCGATGACATCTATAGCCTTGTCTGGCAGAAAATGATCTGTTATGTACCTCTTTGACAGATAAACAGCAGCTTCAAGTGCACTGTCTGTGTATTTGACCCTATGGTGTGATTCATACTTGTATCTGAGGCCTCTGAGTATATCAAGAGTTTCTTCTGTAGTAGGCTCTTTGATGTATATTTTTTGGAACCTTCTTTCAAGTGCTGCATCCTTTTCGATGTACTTTCTGTATTCATCCGGTGTAGTGGCACCTATACACCTGAGTTCTCCGCGTGCGAGAGCCGGTTTCAGTATATTCGCTGCATCAACCGCCCCTTCAGCAGAACCAGCACCTACTATGGTGTGAACTTCATCGATGAAGAGGATTATATTTGGATCCTTTGTAACTACCTGTAATAGTTTCTTCATCCTCTTTTCGAATTCACCTCGGTACTTCGTGCCCGCAACAAGAGCTGCCACATCAAGTGAAAAGATTGTCTTGCGTTTCAAAGGTTCTGGTACCTCGCCAGCAACGATTCTCTGTGCCAATCCCTCTACAATAGCTGTTTTACCGATTCCTGGTTCACCAATCAACACAGGGTTATTCTTCTTTCTTCTTACGAGAACTTGCATCACTCTTTCGATTTCCTCTTCTCTTCCTATGACTGGATCCAACTGATTCTTCGTCGCGAGGGCTGTCAAATCTATTCCAAATCCTTCCAAGTGCCTTACGGAGGCGTTCTCAATAGTTCTGTCACCTTCAAACTCCACACTCTTTGGTGAGGAGTTTTCCACGATTATCCTTCTGACAGTACCTAAGTCGATTCCCATCTTTCTGAGCACGTGTACTGCTATTCCTTCTCCTTCTCTTATTATTCCGAGTAGAATGTGTTCTGGATGAATCTTATCGCTTCCTAAGTACTTCGCCTCTTCGTATGCAAGTTCTATAACTCTCTTGGCACGTGGTGTCATTTGAGGCGAGCTGGCAAAGCCTCGCATACCCATACCAACCATGGATATCACTTCATTCTTAGTGCGAGCATAGGTTATACCCATTTCGGCAAGCGCTTCTACAACTGGCAGATCTTGTTTTAATATTGCCAGGAGTATGTGTTCTGTGCCAACATAAGAATGACCCATTTCTTTCGCTTCATTCTGAGCTTCCACAAAAACCTGTGCTGATCTTTCGGAAAATCTATCGAACATCGTATCACCCCTTTCAAACAAAGAAGTTCACTAATAGAGCAATGGTGTTGTTGAGGCAGTGTATTATCATAGAAGGCACAATCGAACCGGAGACTTCTCTGACTGCACTCAGTACAAGCGACATCACAAAGATTTGGGGGAAAACCTCGAACGAATGAAACAATGAGAAAAAGAGTGCGCTGATCATTATCGTTGAATTCACGCTCAGCTTTCTGCGTACAATTCCTTGTGCGTATCCTCTGAAAGCCATTTCCTCAGAGATAGGTCCCAAAAAAGCCACGACAATCGCGGTTGCTGTGTCAATCTTCGTAAGTTGTGTTGTCTGTTGAACTGTTGGGAAGAGGAAACTGACAACTGCCACTAAGAGGTACACAAGGGGTAAGCAGAGAATACTTTTCAAAATCCATCTACGGTTGAATCTAAAAAGAGTTGCAAAGCTCTCACCAGTCTTCAAGGTGAAGTACAAACTCAGCGCGAACAGAGAGGCATACCAAGTTGCTACAAACCACATACTTGAGAAATAGTATGCCAATAAGGTACCTATCCAGAGCATCGTGATGAATATCAAGAATCGCAAGATCGACTTATTCACTTGGACATCTCCTCATTAAAATTCTATCACAATAACAAAACCCAGCACCTTTTCGCAGGCGCTGGAACAGATCAGAAAAAACTTTAAACCTTTTTACGAGAGCTTTTACAGTTAGGACCTTACAGTTTTCAGAAGGCGAGATTTTCTTCGTGCTGCCTGGTTTCTGTGAATGACTCCTTTAGTAGCTGCTTTGTCTATCGCAGATATTGCTGCTTTGAGCAGTTGATCTATGTTCTCTTTGGGCTCCTTTGTTTTGACAGCATCGAGTACCTTTCTAACAGCGTTTTTCATTCTCGTCTTACAAGCTTTGTTTCTCAGATTTCTCACGACAGCTTGCTCAGCCCTCTTCACCACTGATTTGCTGACCTTTTTTGCCATTCGACCTTCCTCCTTTACAAATTGAATGCCCGTTTCAATTCCGCGACGGCATCAAGTTTTTCCCAGGTGAACTCTGGTTCATTTCTACCGAAATGTCCGTATGCGGCTGTCTTCTTGTATATCGGTCTTCTCAGGTTGAGCTTGTTAATTATCGCAAGTGGTCTGAAATCAAAGACCTTCAGAATAACATCGCTTAGCTTTGCTTCATCGACTTTGGCAGTGCCAAAGGTTTCTATCATCAATGAGACTGGTCTTGCCTTACCTATCGCGTATGAAACCTGCAACATAAATTTATCTGCTAAACCAGCGGCAACGACATTCTTAGCAACATAGCGAGCCATGTAATGAGCAGATCTATCAACCTTTGTTGGATCTTTGCCACTAAAGGCGCCTCCACCGTGTGGAACCCAACCGCCATAAGTGTCTACAATGATCTTTCTACCAGTCAAACCTGTATCTGCTGAGGGTCCACCCAACACAAATCTGCCCGTGGGATTCACCAGCACTTTGACATTGTCATCCCAATATTGCTCGGGTACGGTCGGCTTTATAACGTACTGCAGTAGAGACTCTCGCAAATCATTGATTGTCACATCGGGATCATGCTGCGCTGATATCAAGATTGTGTCGACTCTTATTGGCTTCCCATTATCGTCGTATTCGACTGTAACTTGTGTCTTTCCATCGGGTCTGAGGAATGGGACCAACTTTTCCTTTCTAACCTTTGCCAGCCTCATTGCAAGCTTATGAGCGAGTACTATCGGGAGTGGCATGAATTCAGGAGTCTCGTTTGTCGCATAACCAAACATCATTCCCTGATCTCCTGCGCCGACTTTATCGTAATCATCTGAATCATTGTTCTTCTCTCGTGCCTCGAGAGCCTTATTGACTCCTAAAGCGATATCTGGAGATTGACTGTGTATCGATGTTAGAACGCCACAGGTTTCGCCGTCGAAACCGTATTTCGCTCTAGTGTATCCAACCTCAAGGATCGTCTTTCTAACGATGTCTTGGACATCAACGTAAGCCTCGGTCGTGACTTCACCTGCAACAACAGCGATGCCGGTTGTCACAAGCGTTTCAACGGCAACTCTCGCATCTGGATCTTGTTCGATGATCGCATCCAAAATCGCATCTGAGATTTGATCTGCCACCTTATCGGGGTGTCCCTCTGTAACACTCTCGCTTGTGAAGAGTTTTTTCATTTCTCCTCCTCCTTCTTCTGAACCATCTTCTCATATTCTTCTTTTGTAACGAACCTTCCACCTTCCAAACTGACTGTTCTGACCTTGTACGACCCTGTGAATGAAGCTAAAAGATGTATTTTATTTGGGCATTTTGAACCCACATAGATTTTATCTATTTTGTAGGGTGAAGAAGGATTGTCGTAGTCGTTTATGAAATCGTAGCCTATCCTCAGATGACTTCTAAAGTATTCGCCACAGCGATCACACTTCAGATAAACAACTAACAGATTGCCTTCTTTGTAAAATGGATTCGTCTGTAAGTCATGATCGGTCCTTTTTCTCTTGAAAAACCACATAATCCCTACCTTCTTTCAACTACGAATCTGATCACAAATTCGTCGTTCCACATATCGGTGCAGACGATCTTCACGTTCACCCTTGCAGGTAATCTCCCCAATTCTGGGAACTTATTCGTCTTAACGAGTGACGTTCCCCTGTCTGGATACAGTTTGTACCATGCGTTATAGCTGTAGCCATCTGAAATAGAATCATTTGAATAAACACTCCAGACATTGTTGAACTCCTCGATGGGTATCTCACCAAAGTTAATATCATACACAAGAATCTCGTTGAAATACATCTTCAATTCCTTCAAACCAATTACATTTTTGTTAAGCGCCGTCGCTACATTCAACATTATCTTTGGATAAGGATCTTTGAATGGATATGTTTTTCCCTCAACATATGTATATCTCTCTGAATCAATCACCAGAGATTTAACTGTAAAAGATGCTTCTCTTGGTCTGGGAATCTCAATGAAATTCGCTGGATCGTAACAGAAAGTTTCATCTGCATTCCGAATTTCGAAGTGACAATGAGGCTGGGCTGCTTCACCAGTTTGGCCCGAGTAACCCACCGCTTCACCAGCCTTGAAAAAGAACGTCTTAGCAGGGAAATTCACAACTATTCGCTTCTTGCCAAACTCCGAAATCACAGAATTGATCAAGCTATCGATCTTCGGTGAAAACTTGCTCAGGTGTGCATAAAGTGTTCTAGTAGTATCTTCGTGTTCGAGTACAACAACATTGCCGTATATGTCATCATCGTCGATTTCAACTCTGACCAACCAACCGTCGGCTGCAGCCAAAATAGGCACGCCACTTCTCATATTCGTTGACAGATCAATACCCATATGAAAGTGAGGTCCTCTGTTGCCACTACCTCTGAATTCACCAAAGCTTGATGTGATGAGGGCAGTACCGGCAACGGGCGAAATGAAATTCACAGCTTGAAGAATTACTGTCACAAGAAGCAAGAACAGTGCAAAGTACCTTTTCACGAACTCATCCCTCCTGTTATTTTTTTCAATCTGCGTAGGACACTAGGGCGTCCTTTGACGCGTACAGTAACCAGGTCGTTTTCATACACCTGTTCGAGTATGGTTATCCTCTCCTGTTCTTTTATCAACAACGGTAATTTTTCAACCTTTATTGCAAATAAATCTTCGCATTCATTTTTTTCGATCTCATCGCAAATACGTTTCAAAAACTCTTGTATCCCAGTTCCTTTTACAGCGCTCACAAAAAGCGCGTCCGGATAAGCATTACAGAGTGTTCTGAGCATTGCGGGAGCGAGAAGATCAATTTTGTTGAAAACCAGAATGCGTTTAATCTCTTGGGCACCGAGTTCCTCCAAGACTTTCAAAGAAGCGTTCAATTTGTCGTTGAAATTTTCATCGGATATATCTACCACCAAGACGATCAAGTCTGAAAAGAGTATCTCCTCGAGCGTAGACTTGAAGGCTTCTACCAATGTGTGAGGGATATTTCTGATGAAACCTACGGTATCTTTGAAAAGAGCTACTCTATTTGTCGGCAATTTCACTCTTCTTATAACTGGAGACAGGGTGCTAAACAGCTTGTCTGCCACGAAGATCTCGTCCTTACTCAGCGTTCTTATCAAACTCGATTTTCCGGCATTTGTGTAGCCCACCACCGAAATCATCGGAAGCTCGCTTTTGAATCTCAATTTTCTCTGTTGCTGCCTGTTTTCTTTCAACTGGTCTAATCTCTGCCTAAGGTTGTTAATTCGCTCCCTTATCTTACGCCTTTTCTCTTCTATCTCTTGCTCTCCTGGTCCGCGTGTTCCTATGCCTCCGCCGAGCCTTGAAAGTTCTTTCCCCCGTCCAATCAATCTGGGTAGTTCATACTGCAGTTTGGCAAGTTCCACCTGCAATTTCCCCTCTTCTGTGGTGGCGTGGCGAGCAAAGATTTCGAGTATCACTTGTGTTCTGTCTTTCACCTCGATGGTGAGCATCTTTCCAAGATTTTTGGCTTGCAACGGTGTTATCTCATCATCGATTGCCAGAAGATCAATTTGTGCAAACTCCACTAAGTCCTTGAGTTTCTCCACCTTACCATAGCCCAGATAGTAACGTTGATCTGGTACGTCTCTTCTCTGGTAGATGGTCTCTACAACTCTTATTCCAAGCGTCTCAAGAAGTTGTCGAAGCTCTTCAGCAGTTGTATAATCATCTCTTGCGCTAACAACGATCGCATTTTTGAGAGAAGTCACTGTATTCTGTGACACCTTTGCTTTAACCATTTTGCTCTTCTTTTTGTTCTTCTTTCTGTTCTTCTTTCTGTTCCGCTTTCATGAGAACAACAAAACTCGATGGCATGATCGTACTTATTGCGTGTTTGTAGATCAAGTTCTGCTGGTTTTCATTCTCAAGCAAGATTGTGTAGCTGTCAAAGGAACGAATAATACCTTTAGTCTGAAAACCATTTACGAGATATACCTTCACTTCTACCTTGTTCAACCTCAACGCGTTCAAAAATCTGTCTTGAAGATTGAACTTTTCAACCATTCTATAACCCCCCATCAGAATACAAACCGTGCTGTGTTTTTTCAAGCACGATTTGTGATATCTTTTCCAATATTTCCTCATCTTTGGAAAGATTGAAGATCAAAGCTTCTTTGTATCTCCTAAACCAAATCATCTGTCTTCTCGCAAAGTGCCTTGTATTTCTCTTTATTGCTTCGACCATCTCTTCGTAACCTAAACTCCCCTCCAGGTACCCTATTACCTCCTGATAGCCAATGGTCTTCATTGAATTCAATTCCTTTGTGTAACCCCTCTGCAGGAGTGACTTCACTTCTTCAATTAGTCCATTTCTTATCATCATATCGACTCTTGAGTTTATTCTATCATAAAGTTCAGTTCTGTCTCGCAGCAGAATCACTAAAGTGTACTTGTCAGCAGATTTAATCTGTTTTTGCATTTCTGAGAATTTTCTGCCACTTTTTATACAAACTTCAAGGGCTCTGATGGTTCTCTTCAAATCGTTCCGATGGATCTTTGATGCTGCTTGCGGATCGTATCTTTGTAGCATCTCTCGCAGAGCACCCGGATTTTCTTTCTCAATCTTCTGCAATTCTGAACGAAGTTTTTCATCTCTCGGAACACCTTCGAAGATCCCCTTAAGTAATGTATCTATGTATAACCCCGTTCCTCCAACGAAGATTGGAATCTTCCCTTGCTCTGTGATTGTCCTCACAACTTGGTTTGCGTCGTTCTTGAACTGATAGGCACTGTAGTATTCATCGGGATTTACTATGTCAATAAGGTGGTGCTTCACCAATTTCCTTTCTTCCACGGAAGGTTTTGCTGTCCCAATGTCCATGTATCTGTAGATCTGTCTTGAGTCGACTGATATGATCTCACCCTGAACCTTCTGGCACAACTGTATTGCCAGATCTGTTTTACCCACCGCAGTTGGACCAGCGATGATTATCATTTCTTCTCGATCACTCCGTAAAGCACTTGGCTCTTTTTACTGCCAAAGATCTTATCAACGAGTATGCGCTTGAAGAGAGTGTCTTTCGCATGAGCTTTCAGAACCACCTTTTTCTTTGCTACCTTGAGCATGAGTTCGACATCGTTCGCATCGAGCGTACCGTAGACTGCAAAAGGCCTAAGTGGGTTCATTGACGATGATTCAAAAACGGGGTTCTCAAACATAGGATCACAGTAGACCACGTCATACGATTCAGGATTAGAAGAATGGAGAAACTCTCTGAAATCAGCCCGAAAGAGCTCTATCTTCTTCATCGCATCGTTTATCCATCTTTCCTTTGCGCGGTAATTTCTCAGTCCGTCTCTCACAACAACAAAGATTTCAGCTGAGGCTTCTAGTCCAACAACCTTACCAGAACTGAGGAAGGCAGCCATCAAGATGGCTTCGGTGCCGAGTCCAAAGGTGGTGTCGAGAATGATCTCAGTGCCGGTCAGTTTGAGACAATCTATCAGATGGTCCTTTAAGCCCTTTTGTATGTTCTTCATCCTCACCTTTGCCATCGATGGGTGGAAGAAAAATTCTCCTTTGTCGTACTTGACGACAATTCTTTCTTTTTCAACAACATAGCAATATTCACCACAAGTTGCTGTTGAGAGATTCGGGTGGTCCTTTCTCGGCAAATATGGTAGATTCAATTCTTTGGCAAGTTCTAAGGCTCTCTGCACTTGTTTCTCATCTGGATCATGAGAGGTGGTTACGAATATCACTGCTGGTCAGTCGCTCCTTTTGGAGAAATTCTGCTTTTGCTGTACTCGAGTTCCTTCGCCTTTTCCACCAGTTGTTCATAGGTGGACTTCAACTCATGATTTTTCAGAAGGCATTGCCTATATCGTATGAAGGTGATCAAGAACGTAAAACACACGAAAGCCAGAACAAAGAAGGCAAAGAACCGGATGAATTGATGTTCTGATCTTCGATGAACTTTTAGGGATCTGATTCTTGCACCACGCATTGATTTTCACCCCAAATTATTTTAAACCCGTACGAGCCACTCCACGTATGAAGTACTTCTGAGTGAACAAAAAGAGCACGACAACTGGCAAGATTGAAAAAGTTGCCGCCGCCATCAATTGATTGTACACCGTTCCTACGTCGGTGCTGAAGGTCTGAAGTCCGACGGGCAATGTTCTGTATTTATCCTTGTTTGTGACGATCAGAACCCATAGAAAGGCGTTCCAGCTGCCAACGAATTTGAGCAATGCACTGGTGATTATAACAGGTTTTGAGAGTGGTACGACGATGGCCCAGAGAAACCTGAAGTGAGAACAACCGTCTATCCACGCTGCGTCTTTCAACTCCAGTGGAAGGGTTAAGAAATGTTGGCGCATCAAGAATATCGCAAAAACACTGACGATCCAGGGTATAATCAACGCATAATATGTGTCGATCCAGCCGAGTTTCGATATGGTTATGAAGTTCGGCACGAGCAGTACTTCACCTGGAATCATCATCGTTGCGAGGAACAAACCGAAGATGAGATTCTTCCCTGGAAAATTCATCATCGCGAACGCATAGGCTGCCATTGCGGCGAGAATGACTTCTAAGGCCGTGGTCACCGTGGAGACGAAGGCTGTGTTCAAATAATAAATGCCAAATGGCGCACTCTTCCATGACATGACATAGTTCTGAAAGATATTCGCGAATACTTCGCCGGCAGAGTAATCAACACGAACGGAGTACCTCTCGTCCTCCAAATACACTGGGTGAACGCCTTTGAGCTCTATCTCTATATTCTGATTTCGGTTCAATCTGATTCTGCTGACGAACTCTGGAGCCTCGATAATCCTCATCGCAGATTGAACTTGGTTATATATCTTTCTCAACTGGGTGACGATTTCGATGTTTTCATAGATCTGAATCACCATCTGCCAGAAGAGTTCTTGGTTTTCCACTATCTTTGAGAGACTCTCAAGTTTCTCCAGATTGATTTGAAGTGCTTGGTTCATAGAACCAAATTCGGTCATCTTTTGAATCATTTCGTCAAAGGATTGAAACTCCGAAATGCCTCTTAGCCCTATGCTTTTGATCGGCGTAGCGAGAGCTGAGAGCGGTTGTTTCAACTGCTGAAGATAGATTCTCAGGTTATCCACATTCAGACTTTGAAAGCTGCTGTACAGTTGCTCGTCTAATCTCTTGTCAACTTGTTCTGGGAAGGATTTTGTGGAATGCTTTATCTCCTCTTTCACGATTCTTGCAACCCTCTCAGGCAGGTTCATCTGTGAGAGCTGTTCTAAAAGCTCTTTGTTCTTCTCGGCTTCAGATAAGAAAGTGAAGACGATCTTGTTGGTGTCGGTGTTTCTCAACTGAACAGATTTGAAATAGTCTTTGACAAAGGTGTAGGTCTCGAGGACGTTAGCCACGTTTTTCAAAGGTTCTACGACTCTTGCCAGATAGAGTCTGATAACAGCGTTGTCTCTCAGTTCTTCTAAAAGAGAGTTTGAAGAAGCTTCTTCGATGCATTCATTGATCGCCTGACTTACCTTTTCGATCTCATCTTCTTGCAGCAGAGGATTGATTCCTTTCTTGAAAATCGTCACGTTAGAGGACGTCTCGTTCAGTTTTCTCTTCGCATTTGATATCATCAAAAGATATTTCTCTCTGTAGTTTTCATCGATTCTGTTGGTGTATCTTTCGAAGATATCAAGTTGATTCAAAAGGTTCATTGCTGTTTGCTCAAAGGCCGCGATGTAGTTTCTTCTATCCAGAAGTGCATTCATTCCTTGTTCGTAAAGCACGAAGAAGCCCGAGAAAAATTCTTCAGCACTCTTGGATGAATCTATTAAGGCGATAACATCTTTGTTCTGTGAGATAGTCTTGAGCCGATTTGCAAAACTCGCAAATTCTTCGCTACTAAGGCTCCCGGGTAAGTAACTGAACTGATCTGGCAAAGAGATCGTTATCGTTCCTCTGTAGACTGGATCACCGTCTATTTGAATTGAAAGCACGTTGCTCAACTGCTGGCTTTCTCTTAAAATCAGTGCTTCTCTCAAGGTCAAACCTTTCCAGTCGATTCCACCTGCTGAGCTTCTCGAAACCTTTACTTTCAGATTCCAGGACTTTGAGAAATTCTTCGAGCCCCATTGAGGTGGCCATGTTTCGACTTCACTTCTC
The DNA here is from genome assembly GCF_051235805.1 of Pseudothermotoga sp. U03pept. Classification (NCBI taxonomy): domain Bacteria; kingdom Thermotogati; phylum Thermotogota; class Thermotogae; order Thermotogales; family Thermotogaceae; genus Pseudothermotoga; species Pseudothermotoga sp. U03pept. The sequence goes on from NZ_JBPNXV010000001.1 coordinate 960,118, forward strand.
GCTTTGAAGGAGGTCGAAACCATCCAAGCAAAGGGAAGGAGCATGAGTACTGCACCAGTGATAACAAGAATGTATATTATCAGTGAGAAAATGACTCTTTTCATATACCTCACCTCAGGAAGTGTACTCAACGGTCTTGCGACCAACCCAGAACTGCAAGGCTGTGATGATCAGTATGACCGCAAAGAGTACGTAAGCAGCCGCACACGCTATACCCATCCTCTGTTGAACGTAGAATCTGTCAAAAACGTAGTAGACCATGGTCATACCGCTGTTGTTGTAAGGACCTGGAAGTCCGCTGTATAAGACATATATCTCGGTGAAAACTTTGAAAGAACTTATCAACGAAACTACCAGTAAGAAAAAGGTTGTAGGTGTGAGCAATGGCCAGGTTATATAGATGAATTTGTGCCAGTTTGTAGCACCGTCAACCTCCGCTGCTTCGTAATAAGATTTGTCGATATTCTGAAGTCCTGCGAGCAAGATCACTGCATCGTAGCCAACCGTTTTCCATATGGACACGATGGCTATCGTCGGAATCGTCCAGCGTTCGTCTTTCAACCACAGTATCTTCCCGATCTTCAAGAAGGAAAGCAGATAGTTCAGCAAACCATAAGCATCGTCAAAGATCCAGCGCCAGACAAGGGATATTGCCACTGCTGAGGTGACAAATGGAATGAAATACGCTGTCCTAAAGAAAGCTCTAAGCTTTATGTTCGTATTCAAGAGCAAAGCTATTACCAAAGCGAGTGCAACGGTAGTTGGTACACTCAGAACAACGTAATAGAGAGTATTGTAAATTGCCTTGATGAAGAGATTTTTGTCGCGACTTTCAAGGAAAAAATTCACAACTGTGTACAATCTCTCGTCAAGAAGGATCCAAAGCACTGAAAGAAAAGCCGTGGTGAGAATCGTTCTGAATGGTTTGAAAGAACTCTGTAAGCCTTTGATGTGCAAAGAAATCATGATAAGCAATACAGATGTTGTAACTACAGAAAACAAAAGATTTCTTGCGAAAAGTGCACAGATCGCAGAGCACAGAAGGAGTAGAAAGGAGAGTTTGGGCTTCTTTGTTATATGGAAGATCGATATGGTTATTGCAAAACTCACGGTTACAACCACTACTGTCTGAAATAGAGAACTGAGGAAAGAGTGGGTTGGCGGGCTGTGAAATCGGAAGATTTCAGCGTAGTTTTCAAAACCTGCGAAGACCGGGTTTTTCATGTTTTTGAAATCCCATCGGAAAAAGCTCAAGACGAAAGAAAAACCCACAGGCCAGAATACAAAGGTACCAAGGATGAAAAAGGAAGGCAGCAAGAAGAGATATGCCAAGATAGCCTCTCTCACCTTCCTATTCATCCAGCAACACCTCTCACAGTATGTATGAACTCACATCTTCATCGGCGACAATTGTACCGAGCTTCTCTCTGACATACTTTGCGTCTATTATGACCTTGTTCTCAGGAAGCTCTGGTGCCTCGTAAGAAATGTCTTCCAAAACCTTCTCTACCACGGTGTATAACCTTCGGGCACCTATGTTCTCGAGTTTTTGATTCAAATCATATGCGATTCTTGCGATCTCTTCAACACCTTCACGCGAAAAAATCAGCTCAATTCCTTCGGTTGATAGGAGTGCTTGATATTGCTTTGTTATGGCATTTTCCGGCTCGGTTAATATCCTGATAAAGTCTTCACGAGTGAGCGAAGAAAGCTCCACTCTTATTGGAAAACGACCTTGCAACTCCGGTATCAAATCAGATGGTTTGCTCATGTGAAAGGCTCCAGAACCGATGAAGAGAATGTAATCGGTTTTCACTGGACCATATTTGGTCATTATCGTAGTACCTTCCACGATGGGAAGTAGATCTCTTTGAACACCTTGCCTTGAGACATCAGGGCCAGCACCTGAAGATTTCATTGCAATTTTGTCCAGCTCGTCTATGAAGATGATTCCCCGATTTTGTGCCCTTTCTATAGCTTCTTGAGTGGCTTTGTCCATGTCTATGAGCTTCTCCGCCTCAATCGGCAACAAAACCTTTCGAGCCTCTGCAATCGTCATTCGCTTTCTCTGACGAGACTTGGGCATCAGGCTACCAAGCATGCTACTCAAGTCAATTCCAAGATCTTCCAACTCTCCCTGGCCGAGCACTCCCATAAACGGCGAAGCCTCTTTTTCTATCTCGACTTCGATGAGTTCTTCTTCGAGTTCACCGTTTCTGAGTTTTTGTCGCATCTCTTCCCTTTTTTGTCTCAAAGTTTTTCTTTCATCTGGTGATGGTTGCTGTTGTTGCGCGCCACCAAAGATGCCCATTATACCTATGCTTTGGGGCTTTCGGGTTTCAGGAACGAGTGCGTCGAGTATTCTTTCCTCTACCATCTGCTCTGCCCTTTCCTTTACTTGCTCGATTCTCTCTCTTTTAACCATATTGACGCTGATCTCAACGAGATCTCTTATCATCGAGTCTACGTTCTTACCGACGTAGCCAACTTCTGTGAATCTCGTTGCTTCCACCTTGAGGAAAGGAGAACCAGATAGTTGTGCCAGTCTTCTTGCAATCTCTGTTTTACCGACTCCTGTTGGCCCTATCATCAGTATGTTCTTAGGGAGAACCTCTTTTTGCCAGTTTTCAGGCAATTTCTGCCTGCGAATCCTGTTTCTGATAGCTATTGCAACAGCTCTTTTCGCCTGATGCTGGCCGATTATGTACCTGTCCAATTCCTTGACGATCTCTTTCGGTGTCAGTTCATCGAAGTTCATGCCTCTTCACTCCCTCAAATTTCCTCAACTGTTATGTTCTTGTTGGTGTAAATGCATATCTCACTGGCTATTTCCATAGACTTTTCAACGATTGTTCTGGCGTCGAGGTTTGTGTTTCTCGCCAATGCACGGGCAGCAGCGATCGCATAAGGTGCACCAGAACCAATCGCCGCGACGTTGTCATCAGGTTGGATGACCTCTCCTGTTCCCGATATGATGAACACATTGTTTTTGTCTGCTACGAGCAACAGTGCTTCAAGCCTTCTAAGGACACGATCGGTTCTCCAATCTTTTGCAAGCTCAACAGCCGCCTTTGCCAGATTACCACCCCATTCCCTGAGCTTTGACTCAAATCTATCGAAAAGAGCCATGGCATCTGCAACGGAACCTGCAAAACCTGCCAAGACTTGTCCGTCTGCTATCTTTCGGATCTTTCTTGCACCGTGTTTCATAACGGTGCTACCATAGGTTACCTGCCCATCTCCTGCCATTACCGTCTTGCCGTCTTTAGAGACAACGAGTATTGTTGTGCTTCTCCAAATCATTATTTCACCTCCTACTTGACCATGGCAAAATCTTTTTGCTTCAAGGAAAGCAGTTGATAGAAAGCCAAAAAGCGACTTTCTCTCTCCCAGAGAAGGAGTTCGTTGGGTAAATTGACTATCCCAGAGGAAACTTTGTCCAAGGCTTGCGAAACTTTAGCCTGATCTTTGATCACGAGAGCGACGAGATTGAGCACCTCATTTTTCAATGCATTTGGTATGCTGTTAGACAAGGTGAATTTCTGATTGTACTTCTTGTCATAGACAACAGAGTTGAGCTCAGCTCTCACTATAGCTTCCCAATCGATGCTTCTGAGATATCTCTGAATCTGTGGGGTAAATTCCTTAACAGTTCCTCTTGCAGCTTCGATTCTGTCTGTGGAAACTCCATTTTCGAGAAGAATATTCGTCAGCATTTCTGCTATACCGTCGAGATATTTCTGTGTGATCTTTTCTACATCGAGTTTCTTGATCTCTTCGCTGATTCTATTGTATGCTGATTGGTAAAGTTGCATCATTTTTCTGTAAAGATCTTTAGCCCTTTCTGGGTCAGATTTCTCGAATTGAGCGGCAGCTGCCCATAGATACTCAGCCACACCATCCGGCACAGCCCAGACACCCTTGGATGCCATACCCTCACAAGCCCAGCTTTCTTTTTGTGCCAAGTACTCGATCAAATCGAAGATCTTTGGATTGGTTACAGAATCGATTGAAACTGCAAGAGTTGCTGTTAATCTGTAAATGTCTTCGCCTGAGATTGCCCTGTAGAGATTCATGTTCTTCCAATCTGGAAATCTGTTCCATCCGCCTGGTAATTTATCAACGGTAGCCTTTGCGTATCTTATGAACTCCTCAATATACCTTTCTCTCAGTTCTCTCAACTCATCTATTGCCTTTTGAACCACAGGATCGTCCTTTGAAGACTGCAGTTCATCAACCAACTGATTGATGGCATCGCAGAGAGAATGGTATCTGGCTGTTAAACCCTTGTAGGTATTTCGTTCATTGAAAGACAGCAGTGAAGTCTTGAAAAGTCCACAGGAATCAAGTATTGCCTGCATAGTAGCAATCACTTGAGCCAACTCAGGCTTTTTCTCGAGCAATTGAGTTGCGAACAAAAGGTCTGTAGCTTTATATTGTCTCGCAATGTATTTTTGATAGAGATCGAACTCCTGTCTGAGGACAGAATAGTCTTTTTTGCTGAGCGTGTTAACAAGTTTTTCGATCCTCAACGGTCTTAAAGAAAGCGAGGCAAGATAGAAGTATGCCTTTCCGTAGATATGGTTCAACTTTAGTGCTTTAAACAAGGCTTCCTCGGCTTTCTGTGTATAGGTCTTCTCGAGTTCTTCTGCCTTTTTCAAGTTATTACGAATAGTCGCCAGGTTTTTCTCAAGTTCCGCTCTGATCGTGGCGATTTGTTTTATTCTCTGTTTTTCTAAGTCGGCGCCCGAGAGATTTGAATACTTGTAGTTCTCTGGTCTTAAATACGTGAATTCACCTGTGAGTGTGTTGAGCTCTTGGAGTTTCTGCTCATACATTTTTTCATACCGCTGGAACAGGTTTTTGTCGTTCGATATATTGATCAAACCGTTGTAGTAGTTGTTGCCGTTTTTGAAGGAGACCTCACTGATGAAGTAATTCCATTTGAGATAAGTTGAAGCAGATGTTATTGCCATTACCAAAAGGAGACAGAAGGCAAGACTAATTCCCTTCAACTTTATCTCCCAAGCCATGATCTTCTTCTCGTTGAAATATCTGCCTGTTGCCGCTGCCGCGACGAACAACGCTAACAGGGAATTTGGCAACAGATGTCCTGGGAAACTGAAAAAACTCTGAACCATGAAACTAACAAAGGCGCAGGCGAAAATCAAAAACAACGACAGATCGTCTCTGTTGGTAACAGAACTGAGATATCTAAAAGCATAGACGATCAGAACAACTGCGAGCAGTACTACACTTGCGAAACCCAGAATCCCTGTTTCACCAAGAACCTGGAGATAGTCGTTGTGTGTACGCTTGAAGTTATTCCAGCCATACAAGAGCTCTGGATGATCTTTCATTGCCTCTTCAAGCGCGTCTATGGCTTTCACCTGGTAGGTTCCAATGCCGTCCCCCAGAATCTTGTTGTCTTTCCACTGGTATATAGAACCAAGCCATGCTAAGAAGCGTTCATCTCTACTCGATACGCTTGCCATCGCTGAAAACCTGCTCGTTATTGACAACTGTCCTTTGCCTGTCAAAGGATTATCGGTGTTGTAAACGATTAGAATGCCCACGATACCTATACATAAGATCAGCAACAACAGCCTGTTGAGCTTACGCAACCTCGGAAGATCTTTCTGAACCTGTTCGTTGTCAATATTCAACTGCGTCTTTTTCGAGTAAATGAGGTAGAAACAAATCAAAATGATCGTCGAAAGTATTAAAGATATGTACTCTGATCTCGTCTGGCTCACAATTATGGTTATCAAAGCCAAAAGTACAGTTACGAGAGAAAAGGTTTTTATCAAGAAAGTATTCTTGTAAGTGTATTTTCTCCAACCAAAGTCGAAACTGAAGATAAAATAGAGGGAGATCATAAAAAGCATCGTCATATAATTCGACACAAAGATTGTGTTTCCAATGGTACTCTTGATCGATGCCCTTGAAAAGGGTTCACCGACTGTTCCCAAAAAGATACTCTTGCCGGTGTAAAAGTTCAGAATGGCGTCGATTGCCACGATGGTTCCTGTACCAACGAATGTCAAGAGTATTCTTGTGATGTGCTCTTTGTTTGTGAATCTGTTCGATATGTATAAACCTATGAGTGCTGTTAAGAGAATGAAGATGGCTATGTCTATCGAATAATTGAAATACATACGGTTCTCTCTGTAGACTGTGATCGTAGACAAGAGAGAAGCAACTGAAAAGAGAAACCAGCTGAGGTTTGCCATTGAAAGATACAGTTTCAATTCTCTTTCTTTGTAAACACGATAACTCAAGATCGCTGCAATAATCAGCACGAATGCAGTTAATATTGCGTACTTTGGCACACTGAACTCATAGGTCACAAATTTATTCGCAAAGAGAGCAACTACTATAACTGTTATGTGAATCAGAATCTCTTCCACCTTAGTCATCTATTTTTCCTCCTTCGTCATACCAAAAGATCCTCAAGAATAAGAGTACCACAACAGATGCAATTAGTGCTATGAAGATGCCATATCTGAGATATCTAAGCAAGCCGAAGAATACTGCCAGAATGTTGACGAGCAAGAGCGTTTTACGATCTTTTACCAGTTTGGATCCTCTAACTCTGCGGGGAATTTTGTCGTATATGTGATCCCTGTCACCATAGAAAGGCGATCGCTGAGCGAGCAGTCTTCTTATCACAGTACCGAAGATGTCAAGAAAGAAAACCCAAAAAGGCAGAAAAGGCGATAGATGAAGAGAGTCTCTGAGATTTGAGAAAATCACACAGCTTATCGAAAATCCTATCACATAACTGCCAGCATCACCCATGAAGATCTTCGCAGGGGGAAAGTTGAACACTAAAAAGCCTCCAACTGAACCCAAGAGTGCCCAGCGAAGGGTTGGCTCTGCTGAAAAAATCATTCCAACAATTGTCAGTGTGGCACATATCCCATCCATGCCATCGATCATGTTTGTCGCATTTACTATCAAAACAAATAAGAAGGTGAAGAGAAAAACTTGAAAGATCTGGCTTGTAAAAGTGGTAGAAAGAAAAACCCCAACTGCGAACTCCACGATTAATCTGAAATACCACGGAAGTTGTTTTGTGTCGTCGAGAAGGCCGAGGAGAAACATAACACTCAGCAGTATCAAGATTTTGATATCTCTTGCAACAAAAGGTAGGACACCCGCGTAGATAGCCAATCCTCCGAGATATGGGGTGATCTTTTGATGTGTTTTGAGTTTACCATCTGGTCTGTCGACGATTCCAAAGTTCTTGCCAAGGTAAATGGCAAGCGGTGTTATCGATAAGGAAATAACGAAAGAAAGAATAACATGCGAGATCATTTGGATATCATCCTTGCCACAAGATCAACTACTGGAGTGAAGAAAAGTGCCGGCAAGAAATTACCAACCTTTATCTCTTTGATTTCGAGTAACCTTATACCTATCGCTATCACGATCAACCCACCGGCACCGGTGAAGTTGGCTAAGTAAGCCTTGTCGGTCAAAAAGACAAGCTGTGAAGAGAAAGCAACCAACAGCCCCTGAACCAATAGCACCACAATCGATGTCACAAGAACACTTAAGCCATACAGAGAAGCAAGAATTATCGAAGAGATGAAATCAAGCACCGATTTTATGTAGATGAGTGTACCATCTTTGACTAAGCCGGCCCTCACGGAGCCAACTATCGTCATAGGTCCGACAAGAAAAAGGGTTACGGCGGTCACAAAACCCTTTGCAAACCTGCTCGAATCTTTCGAGATCTTTCCGACGGCGGCTATTCTGTCCTCTATCTTCAAAAGTTCCCCAACTATCACCCCCATAGCAACTGAGAGTAAAACTACGATAAAATCTGATGTCTCGAGGGTCATCTTGATACCTATTCCGATGGTGGTCAAGCCTACGGCTTGAAACAAAACCTTCCTCAAGGTATCTGGTATTGACTTTCCCAGAATCAAACCCAAAGTTGCACCGGCGAGAACTGCCAGACTGTTTACAATCACTGAACCGTGTATTTTGAACACCTCCTTTTAGGTTATATTATATATTCGGAGGTGAATCTGTGCTCTTACTTTTTGACGTCGGAAACACACACACAGTAGCCGGTATCACAAAAGATGGGAAAGATTTCATGAAATGGAGGTTGTCAACTCACAGATTTGAAACGGAAGATGAGCTCTTCGTGATGCTCAAAACCTTGCTTGACAATACGGGGATAACCTCCTCTGAAATTGACTCGGTGGTCATCGCCTCGGTCGTCCCATCGGTGAACTACATATTCCATAGATTTTGCGGCAAGTATCTCGGTGTCAAGAACTTTTGGGTTGAAGCTTGTGATGGACTTGGCATAAAGTGGAATGTGAAAAATCCATCAGAGATCGGTGCTGACAGAGTCGCCAACGTCATTGGAGCTGCTGATATCTGCGAAGATGCAATAATAGTTGATTCAGGTACGGCGATAACGGTAGATGTTTTGATGTCGAATTCCTACGAGGGTGGTGCGATCTTGCCGGGTTTGATGACTGCTGCATATTCATTGTTCGAAAAAACTGCAAAACTTCCACAGGTGGACTTGCATACACCAGGCAACTGTGTCGGCAAGGATACCGCCGAGAATATAAGAATCGGTATTGTCAAGGGAACCGCACATGCACTCAATGGGCTAGTCGAGGAAGTGAAAAGATGTTTTTCTGATGAACCAAAGATCTTTCTCACAGGAGGACAGAGTAAGATCTTAGAGAAACTCGTTCGGTATGACATTAAAGATCCAGATTTGACTCTGAAGGGGATGTATAGATACTGGCAGAAAAAATGTACATCTTGCTTGTAAACCCTTGGATCTATGATTTCGCCGCATACGATTTTTGGCTCAAGCCTTTGGGTATATTGTATGTAGGTGCATTTCTCAAAAATGTAGGCTTTGAGGTCAGATTGATTGACCTTTTGAATCGACATGATCCCAAATTGGCAGAGTTCGCCAAGCTCAAGCCAGACAAAAAGTTCGGGACGGGCAAATTTGTTGAAAGAGAGGTCGAAAAGCCACCTTTTTTGAAAAACATTCCACGCAGGTACAAGTGTTACGGTGCACCCTTAGAGTATTTCATCACACAGTTGAAAGATGCGGGTAAACCGGATGCAGTGTTCGTGAGTTCCTCTTTGACATACTGGTGGCCTGGTGTTGCTGAAACGATAAGGGTTATCAAAGAAATTATGCCAGCTGTACCAGTTGTGCTCGGAGGCCTGTATGCAAGATTGTACCCAGCACACGCTGTAAAGAACACAAAGGCAGATTATGTCTTCAGCGGGGAGTTATCGCAGATCAACCAGGTGATGAATGACTTATTTAAAAGAAACTTGAACTTTGACTTTGAGAATTGGTTTGAAATCTTAGACCCAGCCTATGAACTGTATGAAAAGGTTGGGTATTTGGTTTTTCTGACATCACTTGGTTGCCCATATCGTTGTACCTATTGTGTCTCACCAAAGTTGTGGAGGAGATTCACCCAAAGAAAACCTCATACTGTTGTCAACAGTGTTGAGAGATACCTTGATCTTTTCAAGGTGAAAGATGTTGTATTCTTTGATGATGCGATATTGATCAACACAGAAGATCACTTCAAACCTCTGCTCAAGCTGTTGATCGAGAGAGACTTTGGTGTTAACTACCATCTGCCAAATGGGATACACGCCAGGCTTGTCGACGAGGAGCTTGCATTCCTTTTGAAAGAAGCCGGCTTCAAGACGATAAAACTCGGCTATGAAACATCCGGTTATCTGCAGAGAACCACTGGTGGGAAGGTCTACGATGAGGACTTGGTAAGGGCTGCAAGAATTCTGCGTAAAGCCGGTTTCACTAAGGAAGAAATACAGGCATACGTGATGGTAAACATGCCCTTTCAGAAAGCCGAGGACGTCCTCAAAGCAGTAGAGGTGTGCAAAAATGAAGGTATCTCTGTATCGGTAAACGAATACACACCAATTTATGGATCTGAAGACTGGCACATGCTTGTACAAAGAGGAGTGCTGGATGAAGAAACAGATCCAGCACTTCTCAACAACACGGTTTTACCATATTGGTTCAGAGCCGGTATGAGTTTTGAGACTGTTCAGATGCTAAAGACTTTGGCTCGACGATGAAAGCTTATTCTTTTCTTGTGACCTTTGAAGCGATCATGCCAACACCTGGTTCATAGCCTTTCGCAACTGCTAAATCATCAGCGGCTTTTTGAAGGATCACCATAACAGGTATCGATGACAAAGGTTCTTCAAGCCCTTCCTTTATGACGATAGATCTTTCTATAGGTCTATCGTAATCGGTTATGCACCAAACATTTTCGTATGATGAAAGATCTCCAAGAAGATCTAAGGTCAGTCCAAATGTCTTGCCGTGAAGCGCAGTGACAACAACGAGTGGATTGGTGACCATCAATTCCATGGGCCCATGTCTAAAGCCTGCACCGCTGTATACAACGGAGTTGACCTTTGATATCTCTGCGAGCGTGAGTTGAGCCATTCTCATAATGGGTATTGCAAAACCTCTTGCAACTAAAATGGAATTTTCCTTCTTGAGCAAGTCCTGTGTGAAGAGTTCAATCTTCAGAGTCAAGGCATTCTCAACGTACTCAATTAATCTTTCGTAGTTGAGTTCTTCACCAATCCATGCCGAGGCAACAATGAGTAGTGTGACTATGGTGTTCAGAAAGGTTTTCGATGAACCCATGGCTCTTTCGATACCCGCAAAGACTGGAAAAACTCTTGAATCGGTGAAAACCTTCGCGTTCGAAGACTGGGGATTGTTTGTGACGAGAACACAGTTATTAATCTTTCCTGCATACAAGTCAAGAAAACGTGTCAATTCTGCTGTTTCACCTGATTGACTGACCAGAAAGATCGTTTCATATCTTTCAAGCAACTTCTCACTGTCATACCATATGAACTCAGACAGTTCTCTGCACTGCGCATCTATTCCATGAGAGCGCAGGTATATAGTCGCGTAGAGAGAGGCGTAGTATGACGCACCCATTCCAAGAAAAAGTACACTATCATGGCGAAGTGTTTTTGCCATTCTCACCAAGGTGCCTTTTTGCTTCAAAAGTTCTCTAAGAGCCTTTGGTTGCTCAAGAACATCTTGCAGGAACATCGATTTCATCTGCTATAACCTCCTCACCGTATACTCGATTAAGTTTATAACATAAGATTTTAAAAACTCTTCAGACAAAAGGCAAACAAATCGTGTAAAATACACAAAGGGTACTTGAAAGGGAGTGTGAAACATGCCAAGACTCAGAGTGTACGAACTCGCCAAGAAGTTGAACATGTCGGCGAAGGAGCTTCTTCAAGAACTTGAAGAACTCGGTTTAGACGTGAAGAACCATATGAGCTATATAGATGAAGAGACTGTGAGTCTCATTCTTGAGATTTTCGAAGAAGAGGAAACAGCTGTAAAAGCAAAGGTATCCAAACCGAAAAAAGAGAAAGAAGAGGAAGAAGAGGTTGCACAAGAGGTTCTCCTAAAGCCAGAAGAAATGCAGTTGAACACCTTTGCCGTGAAGATAGGCATTGCGCTGAACAGAATCATACAAGACATGTTTGCCAAGGGAATTGTTTTAAAGCCGATGCAACAACTTGATGAGAAGCTCGCCAAAGAAATAGCTCGTATGTATGGATATCGTGTGAGATTCCAGCAAGACGTTGAAAAGGTAGAGCAAGAAGAGATCATCGAGAATGAACTGGAGAAACTCGAGAGATATTTCGAGACACTTTACACAGTCCACAGAAATGAATTGACAACTCGTCCACCCGTTGTCACGGTGATGGGTCATGTCGACCATGGTAAAACGACTCTCTTAGACAGAATCAGAAAGACAAGAATAGCAGAGCAAGAGATAGGTGGTATCACACAGTCCATAGGAGCTTATCAGGTAGTTCATAATGGTAAGAAGATTACCTTTATAGACACCCCAGGGCATGAGCTATTCACCGAAATGCGTGCCAAAGGAGTGCAAGCCACAGATATTGTTGTGCTTGTCGTTGCTGCAGACGACGGCGTTATGCCTCAGACGGTGGAGGCATACAATCATGCCAAAACAGCTGGTGTACCAGTTATTGTGGCAATAAACAAAATAGACAAACCAAATGCAAACGTTGAATTAACCAAGCGTCAATTGGTGGATAGCTTGAATCTGATCCCTGAAGATTGGGGCGGAGATGCCATCGTTGTGCCGATCTCTGCAAGAACTGGTGCTGGCATAGACGAGTTACTCGAGATGATCTTGTTAGTTGCAGAAATGAAAGAGATAAAGTGTTTTCCAAAAGGACCAGCCAGGTGTGTGATCATAGAGTCCAGATTGGACAGGGCACTTGGACCGGTGGCAAATGTGATAGTGAAAGACGGAGTACTGAGTGTGGGAGATTACTTGGTTTCCGGGCCCGTGTATTGTAAAGTCAGAACACTCATAGACGACAAGGGTAGATCGATCAAGAATGCCGAGCCGTCACAACCAGTCATGATAGTTGGATTTGAAGAGGTACCAGATATCAGATATATGGTGTACGCTGTAGCAGATCTTCAAACTGCAAGGATTGTAACAGAACAACTCAAGGAGAGATTCGATAAAGAGAGAGCCACAAAAAGAAAGATCAAGTTGGAAGAACTCCTCAAACTGATGGAAGAAAGCGAAAAGAAAGAACTGAACATAGTGCTCAAAGCCGATACATTCGGCTCGCTGAGCGCCCTACAGAATGCTATAAACTCGATCAAGAGCGAGGAAATAAAGGTAAATATAGTACATTCATCGATTGGAGCGATTAACAACAGTGATGTGATGCTCGCCTCTGCGAGTAATGGAATCATAATCGGTTTCAGAGTAAAGGTCGATTTGCAAGCGAGAAAGACAGCAGAAAGTGAAGGTGTGCAAATCAAAACCTATGAGATCATATATGACTTGCTCGACAACTTGAAGCTCGCCCTTGAAGGTATGCTGAAACCAGAAATCGTGGAAGAATTGGTAGGACGTGGTGAGATTAGAAAGATTTTCGATATAAAGAAAGTCGGTACGATTGCAGGGGTTCAACTCTTAGAAGGTTATGTGACAAAGAGTTGCACTGTGAAGATCTTCAGAAATGGAACCTTTGTGTTCAGTGATGAAATAGAGACTTTGAAGCATTACAAACAGGACGCTGATAGAGTGGATGCACCCCAAGAATGCGGGATTAAGCTCAAAGGAAGTTCAGAGATCAAAGAAGGCGACGAGTTGGAATTCTACCAGAAAAGGGAGATTCGAAAGAAACTTTAGCCCTTGCGCTGAAGATAATCACTGCACTGCGTGCACACACCATAGACAATCAGTTCAGTCCTTTCGACTATGCCAGCCACGTTAACTGTTGCTCTGTAGTTTATATCGTAGACGTTCCCGCAGATCCTGCAGACAAAGTGACCGTGGTTGGATGTGTCCACATCGTATATCGTTGTGGTTTCGTTGATGGATATCTTCTTCAGATAGCCAATCTCCTCAAGGGTGTGCAAGGTGTTATAGACTGTAGTGAAAGAAACACTGCCCACTTTGGAGAGAACATGCTCGTAGATCTGCTGTGCCGTTGGGTGTATTCTGTTGCTTTGCAGGAACCTCAGAATCTCAACTCTCTGTGGTGTGATCTTCAGGCCATGATTTTTCAACAGTTCCATAATCTGGCTCACAGACATCTCTCAACCTCCAATTTAACTCACAACTATTATACCACCGATACGAATTAGTTGATTTATAATCATTGTGGGAGGAGATTAAGGTTTCGCTGTTAGAAGATCTGAACAAGATAAGAGATCAGGCAAGAGAACTTGTGGAGAAGAGGTTTCAAGAATTCGTACTGCTGGGTCAGAACGGTACAGAAGAGGATCTCTTTGCAGAGCTTTCCTTCTGTGTTTTGACAGCAAATTGGAGTGCACAAGGAGGCATCAGAGCCCAGCAGGAAATCGGAAAGAACGGGTTTTTGACTTTTTCTGAAGACGAGCTTGAAAGATGGTTGGCTAAGGTAGGGCACAGATATCCTAAAGCCAGGGCGGCGTATATAGTCAAAAACCGTAGCCTTGTGGGTAGTTTACGCTCTATTTTGAAACTGGATCCATGTGTTGCAAGAGAATGGCTTGTGAAAAATGCACTCGGTATTGGTTATAAAGAGGCAAGCCATTTTTTGAGGAATGTAGGTATTGATAGCCTTGCTATCCTTGACAGACATGTTCTTTCATTAATGCAGCAGTATGAGATCATCAATCAAGTTCCAAAAGCACTAACGAGACAACGCTATCTGAACTACGAGAATCTGTTGAGAGATCTCGCAAGAACTTTTGGTGAATCTCTCGGAAAGTTCGATCTGTATTTATGGTACTTCATAAAGAAAAAGGTTGAAAAATAACAGGAGGTGTTTTGAGTTGGTCAGAGTGCGATTTGCTCCGAGTCCCACAGGTTATCTACACGTTGGAGGTGCTCGAACGGCTTTGTTCAATTATCTTTTCGCAAGACACCATGACGGAAAATTTGTCCTGAGAATAGAGGACACCGATATCGCACGTTCCGAGAAAATCTTCGAAGAAAACCTTATGAAAACTCTTCGGTGGTTAGGTTTGAACTGGGACGAAGGACCAGATATTGGTGGCCCATATGGACCTTATAGGCAAAGCGAAAGACTGAGTATTTACAGAGAGTATGCGGACAGATTAGTTCGTCTTGGAAAAGCATATGAGGTCTATGCCTACCCAGAGGAAATTGAGCAGATCAGAGAGCAGCTTCTTTCAAAAGATCAAGCGCCACATTACACGAGAGAACTATTCGAACCTTTTGGCACAACTCAACGAAAAAGAGAATATGAAGAAAAGGGTCTCAGACCGGCGATTTACTTTTCAATGCCTCGAAAAACCATAGTCCATGAAGATTTAGTGAAGGGTACCGTAGTCTTTTCAGAGGGTTCTGTAGGAGATTTCGCACTATTGAGGAGTAATGGTGTGCCAACTTACAACTTTGCGTGTGTCGTTGACGATATGCTCATGGAGATAACCCATGTCATACGAGGAGATGATCATTTACCAAACACTGTGAAACAACTTGCAATCTATGAAGCCTTTGGTGCAACAACTCCAAAGATAGGCCATGTTTCGACAATCCTTGGACCAGATGGTAAAAAGCTCAGCAAGAGACATGGAGCCACTTCGATCGAGGAATATCAAGCCCAGGGATACTTGCCAGAGGCTGTCGTGAATTACCTTGCACTTTTGGGGTGGTCTTCGGCAGATGCGAAAGAGATCATGTCAATGGAGGAAATGATCTCGAAGTTCTCCATTGACAGAGTGAGCAAGAATCCAGCGATCTTTGATCCTGTGAAACTGAACTGGATGAATGGATATTACATAAGAAACATAGATCAGAAAAGACTCTCACAAATCGTACAACCTTTTCTCGCAAAGTGGAATTTCACACCGAGAGACAGCCAATGGCTCGAAGAAGTCTTACAGACTGTCAAAGACAGAATGCATACTTTGAAGGATTTTCAAAATGCCGCAGAGTTTTTCTTCGTTAGACCAAAGGTAAGTCTATCTGTGAATGAAGATCTAAAAAGTGCTTTGCTGTTATGTGCTCAGCAGCTTGAGAGTTCACCTCAAAGTGATAAGAGTCAGCTTGTGAATGTGATCAGAACGGTTGTGAAGAGTACAAAGGTGAATGCCAAAGAGTTCTACACAGTTTTAAGAGAGGTATTAACAGGCAGAAAAGAGGGACCTGAACTCGTTGATGTCGTCTATCTTTTGGGTGCACAGGAGACGGCAGCAAGGATTAGAGAAAGTCTGGAGGGATAGCTGTGCGCATACGAAACACACTGAGTGGCAAATTGGAGGAGTTTCAGCCTAAGGATCCTGGTGTGGTGAGGATGTACGTCTGTGGTCCAACGGTCTACGGGCTGATTCATATTGGAAATGCAAGACCAATGGTGGTCTTCGATGCATTGCGAAGATATCTTGAGTACAAGGGATATCGTGTCATCATGGTTCAGAATTTCACAGATATAGATGACAAGATCATAAATCGAGCGAACGAATTTGGCGTTGACTTCAGAGATGTTGCAGAAACCTTCATTTCGGAGTACTGGCGTGATGCAACTGCACTCGGTGTAAGGGCTCCTAACTTTGCACCAAAGACCTCCGATTTTGTGCCGCAGATAATTTCATCTGTTGAGAAACTCATTTCAAAGGGATATGCATATGCAGTGGATGGTGATGTCTATTTTGATGTTACAAGTTTTCCTAAGTATGGGGAGTTATCGCACAGATCGACCAGCGAGATGATATCGGGGGCAAGAGTGGAGATTAACGAAAAGAAGCGTAATCCATTGGATTTTGCACTTTGGAAGGCTGCGAAACCAAATGAACCATTCTGGACAAGCCCTTGGGGTAACGGCAGACCTGGTTGGCACATAGAGTGCACCATCATGTCAACGGAGTTGCTCGGTTCAACTCTCGACATACACGCAGGCGGAGAAGATTTGATCTTTCCGCATCATGAGAATGAAAAAGCTCAGAGTGAGGCTCTCACCGGTGAACCTTTTGTCAAATACTGGATGCACAACGCGATGATCAGGTTTTCAGGAGACAAAATGAGCAAGTCGATTGGTAACATCTTTTTATTACGGGAGGCGCTGAAAAGATTTGGTGCAGATGCCCTCAAACTTTTCTTTCTCTCAAAACATTACAGAAGTCCTATAGATTTTTCAGATGAGGTGGTCTCAAGTTGGACAAAAGCGGCTAGAAGAGCCAGTGAAGCCTTCATGAGGTTTGAGTCTAAGTATCCATTGATCTCTGTACCGAAAAATGATCACTGGCTTGAAGAAAGAAGGGCAGAATTCTGTGAATCACTCGACGATGATTTCAACACACCAAAGGCAGTTGCGTTGATCTTCGATTTGGTGAACGATTTGAATAGATCGATGGATGATGGTGATGAAGAAAAGGCTTTGAAGATATACCATCTTTTGAGGAGAGAGTTCTGCCCTGTCTTGGGACTTTTCGAGGTTCCATCTCAGATGGGTAAGAAGTCGATCGATGAAGTGCTGCAGATTTTGATCGATGTGAGAAGACAACTCAGATCTCTCAAGATGTACGATCTGTCAGACAGGATTCGTCTTGAACTGAAAGAAAGAGGAATCGAATTGAAAGACAAACCTGATGGAACTGATTACTTCTTCACTGAGGAGGTGTGAATTGTGTGGCAGCACGTCAAGTCAACAGACCCGGAGATCTACGAAGCAATAATTGGGGAACTGAAAAGAGAAGAATATGGTTTGGAGCTGATCGCCTCAGAAAACTTTGTCTCCGTGGCTGTGATGGAAGCAATGGGAAGCGTTTTGACCAACAAATATGCCGAAGGCTATCCTTCCAAGCGTTACTATGGAGGCTGTGAATGGGTTGACAAAGTAGAAGAACTTGCGAGAGAAAGAGCGAAGCAGCTATTCAAAGTTCAGTATGCCAATGTACAGCCTCACTCTGGTTCACAAGCAAATATGGCTGCTTACCTTGCTGTCGCTGAACCAGGAGATGTGCTGATGGGAATGAGCTTGTCTCACGGTGGGCATCTCACCCATGGTGCAAATGTGAATTTCTCTGGAAAACTTTTCAGAACTGTTCAGTACGGAGTGGATCCGAAAACGGAGGTTATAGACTACGATCAGGTCAGACAGCTTGCAATTGAGTACAAACCAAAGATCATAGTTGCTGGCGGAAGTGCTTATTCGAGAACGATAGATTTCAAGAGATTTCGCGAGATCGCCGACGAAGTTGGTGCCTATTTGGTTGTCGACATGGCACACTTTGCAGGTTTAGTTGCTGCTGACATATACCCAAATCCAGCCGAGTACGCACATATAGTCACATCAACAACTCACAAAACGCTCAGAGGACCACGTGGAGGTCTCATACTCACCAACGATCAAGAAATCTACAAGGCAATAAATAAAACTGTCTTTCCTGGTACACAAGGTGGTCCTTTGATGCACATCATAGCTGCAAAAGCAGTCTGTTTCAAGGAAGCGATGACTCCAGCCTTTGTCGAATACCAAAAGCAGATCGTTGCGAATGCAAAGGCTCTCGCTCAAGAATTGTCTGTACTGGGTTTGAGAATTGTCTCAGGTGGTACCGATACCCATCTGATGTTGGTCGATTTGAATCCGTTGAACGTCACTGGCAAGGCCGCAGAAAAGGCTCTCGAAAGATGTGGGATCACAGTCAATAAGAACACCATTCCCAACGAAACACGTTCACCCTTCGTGGCGAGTGGCATCAGAATCGGTACCCCTGCTGTCACAACCAGGGGAATGAAAGAAAAGGAAATGAGAGAAATAGCCTCTCTCATAGTCAAAGTTTTGAAAAATGTGCTCGATGAAGAAGGAACGATACCACAAACAGTTCAATCAGAAGTTCAAGCGAGTGTCAGAGAATTATGCAACAGATTTCCACTTTATCGCTTGGCTTGATAAAAACCGTTGAGTTTGAAAGTGAGGAATGATTTTAAGGGCGCGTCAATCTGCGCCCTTTTTACACGATTATTGGTTTTTGCGACCATTTGCTCTCAGCAGATCTAACACGTAATCTGAAGCATACTCGAACTCAACTTCAGATTGATTCTGATTCACCAGATCCTTTACTTGCACCGTTCCTTTTGAAAGTTCATCTTCACCTATGATCACTGCCACAAGCGCCTTCAACCTGTTGGCATGTTTAAGCTGTACTTTGACTGGTCTTGAGTTGATTTCCGTAACAACTACCACACCGTGATTCCTCAGTGTAGTTGCAATCTCAAATGCTCTGACGAGTGCGTTTGATTCTAAAACTACGGCGTAAACATCGCATTGCGACTGTTGTGGAACTTGAAGCTCCTCTGATTTCATAGCCAGTAGGAGTCTTTCAATGCCGGATGCAAAACCAAGAGCTGGTATATCTGCACCACCAAGCTCTCTGCAAAGACCATCGTATCTCCCACCCGCGAGAATCGTACTCTGCGCACCAAGTAGTTCGTGCTTCACTTCGAAGACTGTGCGGTTGTAGTAGTCCAAACCTCTCACCAAATTTCCATCCTCTTCAAAGGAAACTTTCAAAGCAACGAGGATTGATTTGAATTGATCGTAGTGTCTCTTACAATCGTCGCACAGATACTCTAAAGTCTTCGGAGCTCTCTGGGCTATCTCGAAGTCTTTCTTGCAATCGAGCAATCTCATCAGATTGGTCTCGAAACGTCTCTTACAGTCATCGCATATTTCTTCATAGTGCTCGGCATAATACTGTTTCAATGCACTTTTATAATGCGCTCTACATTTCTGACATCCTATTGAGTTCACGTATATCTTGTACTTTCTCAGATTCAATGAATCGAGAAAGGCTTTTGCGAGTTGCAAAACTTCTGCATCGGCTGAAGGTTCTGCAGAGCCCACTAACTCTACGCCAAACTGGTGAAACTGTCTGAGTCTTCCCGCTTGAGGTCTTTCATAGCGAAACATGGGTCCTATGTAATAAAACCTTTGGGGTAACCCACTGTTGATCATCGAATTCTCTATAAATGCCCTAATGGTTGGAGCCGTTCCCTCAGGCCTCAAGGTGAGGCTTCTACCACCCTTGTCGACGAAGGTGTACATCTCCTTCTGAACGATGTCTGTTTCCTCGCCAACACTTCTGATGAACAACTCTGTTGACTCAAAGATAGGTGTTCTTATCTCGCCATAACCAAAAAGCTCAGAAGTCTTTCTGGCTTTTGTTTCAATGAAATTCCAGTAGGAAATCTCTGGACCAAAGATATCGTTTGTACCTTTGATGCGTTCGTACTTCAGAATCCAACCCTCCTCAAATTCATGATACCACAGCGTTGATCTGTGTGAGTGCTTGAAGACAGTTTGGATCATTCTCCAAAACTTCCATTACTTCATTGAAAGATCTGAAAGGTCTTGAAAGGAGTATTCTTTTTGCCCTCCTTTCACCGATCGTTGGTATGTGCATGAGTTCATCGTATGAAGCTCTGTTCAAATTCAAAGGCAGACGCAATCCAGTTATGGACCTTGGACCATGATCGACTATTACAACGTCAGCTGGTTCTTTAAGATCTCCAACCACACCGACTAGAACAGGATAGCTACCCAGCTGTCTGGCGAAGGTGATCTTTCCCTCCTTGTACTCCGGATAAACTCTTCGCAAGACAGATCCAATTGGAAAGACCTTTTGAATCATGGGTAGGTCGATCTCGTTCCTGATCCTATCTTTATATATCCTGAAGAGTTCTCGGTTGAACTTGAGTTTTCTGATTTGAGTGAATTTGTACAGCCATGTCCCAGGCTCCACAATGACCTGTCTGATGTTGATCCTTCTGAGCAACAGTCCCTTGTTCAGAATGAATTTTAACCACTTGAAGTTTTCTTCGTAAGTCCCTTCACTCTCTCCGATCAAGCCGTAAAGTAGATTTATTCCAGGTAACAATTTTGGTATGCCGTCAGTCCTCTTGCCACCGATTTCGTTCATTAACTCTACTGCTCTGAGAACCTTTTCAGGATCGTTCATGATGTTGTTCTTCTTGATAACCTTCACATCGAAACTCTCTACGCCAAAGGATAGAACATCACCAGGTGTATTCCATTGAGCCATCAATTCGAGGATCTTCTTACACTCATCTTCGTGATCTACTATGAATGATGGATTTGCATTGTCGTGATGCAGTACAATTATCTGTGGACATCTCTGCCAGATGCCTTTGTAGAGATCTTCAAAGACAGCTGGACACGGCTTTTTGTCTCTGTCAAAATAATATGCCAGAACGTTGGCTGCTCTGCCAAATCTGAATGCTGTACAACCATTCTTGTACAATTCAAAGATTTCGTCTAAGACATGATCGACTGGTCTCGACTTGAATGAAGAATAGAAAACTGGTTCTGCGCAGAAACTGCAGTGTGTTCTTCTTTCACATCCACGAGAGAGCTCGATTTCACATATGATATCTGGGTATCTGGGGTGCTGTTTGATAATCGGCGCACCGAGTATTGAAGCCTCTCTAACAAGGTCCCAGTTGTCTTTGTGCTGATTGGAGTCAAACAGATAGTTGTAGAGTTCCACCGTTATATCTGGACCAATGATCGAGTCGACCTCAAGATCAGACTTAAAGGCGGTCGTCCCACCAAAACGAGCTTGGAAAGATGCAAACGGTCCAGCGATCAGACGAATGCTTTTTCTGCATATCTCGAGAACTCTCTTGAGTTCAGCAAAAGAAATTGGTTCTCCACCAACGTATTTTCCCGGAACAGTTACACCACCAATGACAAGCACAAGATCAAATTCATAAAGAGTATGCCAAAGGTTTTCTCTGCGGATTTGGTCTATCGAGTAATAGGTGATGTCGAAATCTTTCATCGCCAGGACACCGGCTGCATAGCGAACATAGTGGCTCACATATGGAGGTACTCCAAGAGCTGCTGGTTCGTCAACGTATCCATCGAGGATGAGCGCTTTCATCTGTTATTTTTCTAACATCTCTTTCACTTGTTTCAGGACCTCTTCGTCCTGTGTTATGACATAAACGTGATAACCTTGGCCAGTACAATGCAGCATCTTCTCATTCTGTTCGGTGTTTATGTTGACTTCTTTCGAAGAGTACACCATCTTGAGGATCGAGCCAGATTTATGATTAGCCATTATCAGAACAACTTGCTCCTCACCTATCTTGAGACGTGAAATAGTGTACCAGGAAACAGTCTGCAAGACTTCTTTGATTTCGGCAGGGAAAGTTATCGGTGCTTCACTCAAACGGATATTGTACTTTTTCGCAATTTCGTCGAATCCCTCCGAGAGAGGCTTGACTTCTTCGTAGACCAACTCCGTGGTGACACCCTGCAAGATGCGTGTAATTCTCTCTGGATATCCCTTGTCGGTTATTATCGCGGTGAAGAGGCCGGATGGAGAGTCAACCACAACCTTGTACTTACCATCCGATCTCTCCGTCTTTGATATACCAACTTGTCTTAACTGCCTGATGAACAAGTCTTCCAAATCAAGTATTTCAAGCGGAGAGACTCTAAAATTGTTTGGTTCTCCCATGAAGAAAGATCCTGAGTGCTTTGCCCAGATCATCATCAAAGGCGACAGAACTTGAACGATCTTCTCGTCGGGCCATCGGTACACCAGTTCAATTCTGCTCTTACTGCTGGCACCACGCTCAGTTACAACTCTTCTTCCAAAATAGGAGTTGCTGAGGAAAAGGTCGAGAAAAGATTGCGAAAAAACAGCTACAACAAATGCTGAGATACAAAAGAGTATCAGAATTCTCTTCATTTCATCCATCTCTCCTAAAATGGCTCAGAAACCATCTCCCACCAATTTCACCAAGCTAAGATAATCGAACACCTCACTCACCGATGCTTGCTGTGGCTTCGTTGTAAACTGAATTCTGCTTGGTATAACGTTGAGAGTCAAGAGAAAAAGTGCAGCTACTACAGAGACAGCTATGAGCACCTCGGAGAACATTTCTTTTTTACGACGAACTTTTGTGAATATGCGCTTCTCAAAGGCGTCACTGGGTCTGTACTCGTATCGCGCTTTCATCAACTGTAGAGCGGTTGTGTAGACTTTTACCTTTTCTCTTGTCTTTTCGTCAACTTGCTCTTTTGACAGTTCCCCGTCGAGGAATTTTTGAAAACTCTCCTCGTTCATTCCTTCGCCTCCTCAAGCAACTTCTGAAGTCTTTTCCTCGCATAATGAAGGCTGCTCTTAACACTCCCCACCGGCTTATCTACAATCTGGCTGATCTCTTCATAACTCAGACCATCTACATCTCTCAATTTGATCAACAGCCTGTCATCAGCCGACAATTTTTCTATCGCGCTCATGATTCTTTCATATGTGATTTCTCCAGCTGCCTGCAATATTGTATCAGTTTCTGATACTGGATGTGGCACTGAACCCTCTTCATCCTCTGCAAAGTCAGTGAGTACTTCATTTCTTTTCCTGTATTTTGTAAGGTAGTCTTTGCACACATTTATCGCTATTCTGTATATCCAAGTGGAGAGCTTTGAATCGCCTTTGAATCTCTTGACACCCTTGAATATCCTCAACATCACTTCCTGCACGACGTCGTCAACATCGTCTGCTCCAAGGTACGTTCTGGCTACACTTCCGATCTTACCAGCATATTCTCTATAAAGCAGTCTATATGCCCAGTCTTCGCCATGTCTGAGTCCTCTTAGAAGTTCCTCATCTTGCATCTTTTTCCTCCTAATTTGACATGGAAAGAAGCTCAAAGGTTCACTTGCAAAGCACTCTGTTTCGTTCACATGTGATTCTATCAATCTGTTTCAGGACAGCTTCACCTATAGGATTATCGACACCGGCAAGATAATCTGAAACGTGCAGATGCAAACACTTAACCCTCCGAAGGTCTCTGATACCGCCAGTTCCAACATCATTCAATTTTGTCCTTACAACTTCATCTTCTACAAGCTTTGCCCTTAATTCTCTTATTACAAAGTGGGCTTTAATATATCTCTCCCTGAACAGATCATCTTTCGCTATTAACTCTTCAAATCTGCGTATCCAACCTTGTGACTCCAGATGTGAGATCTGCTTTACCAAATATGGACAGACCAGCCAGTAAAGCGTTGGAAAAGGTTTGCCGTCGACATATGGACAACTTTCAAGCAAAACAGGATAACCATACTCACACCTTGTGACAATTCTACTCACACCTCTGGGTAAACGACCCAATTGTCGCTTTAGTATCAACAAATCCTCACTGCATAAGCTTTCCAATTTTGCATCTCACCCTCAGAGAGTATTATAAAACCTTTCTCGGTAAACTTGGCTTTGATTGTTTCGTCATCCTTGGTTGGTATTCCAGATACAACGAGTGTAGAACCAGTGTGTGTCACCTTTTCGATTTGATCGATCAACTTGATGATCACAGGTGTCAGTATATTTGCGACTACCAGATCATACTTACCATGCACGTCAGCCAATAGATCAGAGAGAATAACATCTACCTTAACGCGGTTCTTTCGTACAAACTCTCTCGCAACGTCTATCGCGACTGGGTCGTTGTCAATCGCCAGAACCTTTTTTGCGCCCATCTTCTTTGCGATTATCGACAGTACGGCTGTACCACAGCCTACATCCAAAACAGAATAAGATCTCTTGATATGATGTACTAAGAGCTTTGCAGCCAAAGCAGTGGTGGCATGATCGCCACTGCCAAAGGCAGCCGATGGTCTCATCTTGACAACTGTCGCACCAGGTTTTTTCAACTTTCCCGTTGGATCTATCCAAACACCATTGGTGATCTCAAATGGTTCGAGTTTCATGTACTTGAACCATTGCTCAACCCGAGAGCTTTTCTTTTCGAGTAGCTGACTTTGGGTAAGTTCTAAGATCTCTTTGACGAAAGCTTCGTCATCTGTGTAAAGAATCAGCTTTGTTCCATTGTCAGTCGCCTCAAGGGCATAATTGAAGAAATCTCTCGAGAGTAACTCGTTCTCGAGAGATTCAGCGGAAGACGGCAACAGATGCCACTCGATGATCTCTTTGAACATCACGATTTTCCTTCAAGTTCGCGTTTTATGAAATTCGGCAGCATGAAGGATGCTTTGTGTATCTCAACATTGTAGTACTTTAACTGTTCTTCCATTTGCTTTGCATCTTGAACTCTAAGATCGGTGACCGGGTCTATGCCCTTGGATGCAAAGATGTACAACCAGTATCCTGATGGATAGGTTGGCATGAACCCTTGATAAGCTCTGACCAGTGGAAAAGCATTTCTCGTTCTTCTGTAGGCTATCTTAAACCATCCAAAGTCGTACAAAGGATTCTCTGCTTCAGCAGTCATTACACCGTTGTCTTTGAGCGCATCATAGCATGATTTGTAGAAATCCTGAGTGAAAAGATGACCTCCTTCACCGGCAGTTGGATCTGTCGAATCAATTATTATCACATCGAATTGATTCTTGACATTCTTGATATAATCAGCACCGTTTTGGAAGACTAATTCCACCTTCTCGTCACTCAAAGCACTACCGGTTTTTAGAAACTGCTTAGAGATTTCCACAACGCGCTGATCGATCTCACACAGTACGACCTTCTGTATCTGAGGATGCCGCAGTACCTCGCGTACTGTTCCACCATCCCCGCCACCGATCACCAGAACGGATTTCGGCTCTGGATGGGAAAATAATGCAACATGTGCGAGCATTTCGTGATACATGAACTCGTCAACATCTGTTGTCATGGTGATACCATCTAACGCAAAGACTCTGCCGAGTGTTGGGTTATCGAAAACATCTATTCTTTGATATGGAGTTTGTTCTGAGTGAACTATTCGACTTATTCTCATCACCAAGCCAACATCTCCACCAGAGAAATAGTCGAAGAACCACAGGTGTTTTCCTGGTATGATCCTTTCATGCATTGCAAACTCCTCCTTTGACTGCCTTGTGAGGGGCATTCATTGGTATGCCTATAGTCCTGTAATCACCACGCGTGTGTTCAAAGACTTGGGTTCTCTTTGCTTTGAAGACATCCTTTAAGTAGTCAAAAGCCTTCCACGGATCGGTGTCTTCTCCACAGGTAAAGAGATCGATCGCGGCATAGCCATACTCTGGCCAGGTGTGAATTGTAAGGTGTGATTCAGAGATCACAACTACACCGCTCACTCCGTAGGGGAGGAACCTATGGAACGAGCTACCAACTATCGTTGCTCCGGCAATGATAGCGGCGTCTTTCATCTTTTGCTCAACGAGAACTACATCGTCAAGAATCTGTTGATCACAATCGTAGAACTCCGCGATCAAGTGTCTTCCCAAACTCTTTTTCATCGTTAATCCCTCCCCGTCAGTCGATTTCTATCCAAAGAACAACTGCCTCTTTCTTTTTGCTCGGATTCTTCAGAAAGTGTTTCTTGTCGGCTCTGTAATAAAAACAATCTCCCTCTGACAGCCTGTATCTGACATCATCAAGCCACAAATCAATTTTCCCCTGCAAGACATAACCGAATTCATCACCTTCATGGTAATCCTCTTCTTCTGTTTGTGCACCGGGCTTCAAAGTCACTAACATTGGATCCATCTTTTTCGTTTCAACGTAGCTCATCAAAAGCTGCGAAGTGACTCCTTCGGGCTCATCGTAAACAGGAATCCTATCTTCCCTTTTGAAAACAACTTTGCTCTCTTCTTGTTCTGAAAAAAATGCCCTCAAATCACTACCCAGAGCACGCAGTATCTTTTCTAAGGTGTCTACCGAAATAGACGTTTTGTTGCTTTCCAGCTGCGATATGAAACTCCTTGAAAGATCGGTACGCATAGCCAACTCTTCTTGTGTTAACCCTCTGGACATTCTGAGTCTTTTGATCTTTTCTCCTATATCCACAAAAACACCTCAACTTCGCTTTTGAACATACATTCAGAACACTTGTTTAGTTTACTGCTCGCAGTAGGTCAACTTACGTTGTCATTATAGGCACATTTGAACCGAAAAAGTACTAAGAGGATATTAAGAAAAGTTTACAATAGTCATTCAAAAGCAGAATTACACTTCTTTTCGGCGTTGTCTTGAATAGTGATCGCATTGTGTCAACTATTGTTGACATTTGGAAACTGTCATTGGTTGAAGGTTCCCATTTTGTTGACTGGGGTGGTTTGTTGTATATTATCTTTGGCATGAATGAGGATGAACTGAAAAGATATCTTTCAAGTATCAAGTTGAGAGAGACTGTAGATAGCAGAATCTCATGGGACGAGTATTTCATGAGAATCTGTATGCTTGTCAGTGAAAGATCTACTTGCACCCACAGAAAGGTTGGCGCAGTTATCGTTAGGGAGAACCGAATATTGGCAACGGGGTACAACCAACCACCTTCTGGATTCCCACATTGTGATTTGATAGGGTGCGTAAGAGATGATCTGAGAATACCGTCTGGCAGAAATCAGGAAATCTGCTATGGTCTTCATGCAGAACAGAATGCTTTGATGCAGGCGGCCAGGTTTGGAATATCGACGAATGGGGCGACAATTTATGTAACAGCAAAACCTTGCTCAATATGTGCAAGGCTCATAATAAATGCCGGTATAGTCCGAGTTGTTTACCTTGAAGAATATCCAGACTCGTTAACAGATTATTTCTTCAGTATGTGTAAAATCAGAGTGGAGTTGTTTCGTTCTAATGGAGGTGAAGTTTTTGAAAGTTGAGAAATTGACATCTTATCTGCGTGAGGATCACTGGCCCACCATATGGTGTCCTGGTTGCGGGAACGGTATCATTTTGAAAGCCTTCTTGCAAGCCGTTGACAATCTTGGTATCAAACAGGAGCGTATGGCTGTCGTTTCAGGAATAGGTTGTTCATCAAGGGCTACTGGCTATATAGACTTCAACACACTTCACACACTTCACGGAAGAGCTGTGGCATTTGCGACAGGTGTTAAACTGGCGAAACCAGATTTCCAAGTAGCTGTTCTCGGTGGAGATGGAGATATTCTTGCTATCGGTGGTAATCATTTTATTCATGCCTGTAGGAGGAATATAGATATCACGATTATCATCTTCAACAATATGATTTACGGTATGACTGGTGGTCAGAATTCACCCACAACACCTTTCGAGAAAATCGCTTCTACAACACCTTATGGTAATATCGAAATGCCTTTTGACGCAGTGAAGATGGCGATTGCTGCCGGGGCAACCTATGTGGCAAGAGCAACCGTCTATCACTATCCTTTGTTGGTAAAGTACATCACAAATGCTTTGAGCCATAAAGGTACAGCTGTTGTAGAAGCCGTTACAAACTGTCACACATATTACGGTAGATACAACAGAATTGGGGATGCTCCAGAGATGATAGATTATTTCAAGAAAAACAGTGTTATGCTCGATAAAGCCAAGGAGATGTCGGCTGAAGAACTCAAGAACAAAATAGTCATTGGAGAATTTCACCGAGAGGAAAGACCAACCTTTTATGATTTGTACAAAAGTGCTGTTCACAGTGAGGGGGTATGATCTTTGAGAATTCAAGAACCTCTGAGTGTAAGAGTTGCCGGAATAGGAGGCCAAGGGAACATACTCGCTGGTAAGCTGCTTGCACAAGCGGCAGTTTTCGATGGTAAACATGTCATTCAAACTCAACTTTACGGAGCACAAGTCAGAGGTGGAATCAGCCATTGCGATGTGATAATCTGCGATGATTGGATAGATTTTCCAGAGGCATCCCACTTTGACATAATGTACATAATGCATTCAGATGCTTTCAAAGCCTATCAGAAACTTCTCAGACCAAATGGCGTCCTCTTGATCGATTCAACCTTTCTCGAAACTCTGCCATCAACTTTTCACCGAACCAAAAAGATTCTGATGCTTCCTCTTGAGAGAATGGCGCTTGAAAAATTCAAGACTTCTATGGTCAGCAACATGATAGGCTTGGGAGCTTTGGTCAAGGCAACTCAAGTTGTGACGATAGAGTCACTGATGAAGGCTGTCGATGAATTGATCTCGGAGAAATATGTGAAGATGAATACAGAGGCGATCACTTATGGTTACGAAGCCGTTAAGAGAGAGTTCAGAATCAAGACCGAGCAGAGGATACGTACGATTGGCTTCGAATAACTTGTTCAAATCCTTTAGGAACGCAGTAGTGGGACTTACAGAGGCTCTGAAGCAGGAAAAGAACTTGAAGATACACTTTTTAATAGGAATTTGCGTACTGGTGAGTTCCTATTTTCTTGATCTTTCAAGTGGTGAGCTTCTGTGGCTTGTTTTCGCAGTCTTTTCTGTCATAGGCATGGAACTTGTGAATACCATGATAGAAGGAATCATGGATATTTACAGTGAAAATCACGATCCACGAATCAGATTTGTCAAAGATGTTGCAGCTGGGATTGTTTTGTGGTATTCTCTATTTGCAACAGTTGTAGGATTGATCGTTTTAGGACGTGCTTTGTTCCATTGGAAGCCAGATTTGGGTGGAGTCTTTGCACTTTTGTATGTTGTTCTCTTTCCATTGCTTTTGATCGTTGGAGGGTTGAGTAGGCGTGGTAGGCGGAAAGATTAACGTAGTCATCGTGGATGACTCGGCTTTCATGCGAATGGTTCTTAAAGACATCGTTGACGGTCAACCAGATATGCAAGTTGTTGGTGTGGCAAAAGACGGCATGGAAGCACTTGAAATCATACAGTCGAAAAAGCCAGATGTTGTAACAATGGATGTGGAAATGCCGAAGATGAATGGTATTGAAACATTGAAGAACATAATGGCTAAGTTTCCCACTCGTGTGATCATGGTGAGCAGTTTGACAGAAGAGGGAGCGGACATCACAATCACTGCCCTTTCGATAGGCGCTGTTGACTTCTTGACCAAACCTTCTGGTTCCACTTCACTGAGTTTCAGAGAAGTAGCAGATGTTTTGGTTCAGAAAATAAGGTCTGCAATGTCCGTTAACCCATCAAAACTGATAACAAAACCTTCGTCTGTAAAGGTATCAGTAGGTACACGCAAGTTATTTGTATTCGAAAAAGCGGTTGTGATCGGTGCATCTACAGGTGGACCAAGATCGCTTGATCAAATAATCCCGGCGCTGCCAAAAGATTTTCCAGCGCCTATTTTTTTGGTTCAGCATATGCCTCCAATGTTCACAAAATCTCTTGCGATGCGCTTGAACTCACTGTCAAATCTCGAGGTTAAAGAGGCTGAAGACGGTGATGTCGTCAAGAAGGGTACCGTCTACGTTGCACCCGGCGATTTTCACATGGGTGTGAAGGCAGAAGGAGGAGTTGTTAAGATATTCCTGGACAAATCAGAGAAGATAAACAACGTTAGACCAGCGGTTGACTTCACTCTGATGAAGGTTGCAGAGATTTACAAAGCCAACACCATAGCTGTTATACTAACTGGTATGGGCAGAGATGGTGCTAAGGGAGCATTTAAGGTAAAATACTATTCGGGGAAAGTCATTGCCGAAGATGAATCAACTTGTGTTGTTTACGGTATGCCAAAGGCTGTGGTGGAAGAGGGTTACGCTGATTTTGTGTTACCCGCATATGCAGTTCCTGAGAAATTGGTAGAGATGATTTGAAGGGGGAAATGACGTGAAAAGATTGTTCATTGCATTTTCTCTTTGGTTTTGTATAACGCTCCTTGGGGGGTATTTAACAGTATCGTATGTAGTTCAATCAGGGGATAACCTGTACAACATTGCCAAGAAATTCAGAATCTCTCCATCGACTATTCTTGATTGGAACAACCTGGCAAATCCGCTGAAATTGAAAGCTGGTCAGCAGATTGTAGTTCCACAACCGGAAGGATATCTCTACGTTGTTAAACAAGGAGACAGTCTTTACTCAATCGCAAGGGCTTTTTTCACAAGTGTCAGCGACATTTTGATTGCAAATGATCTGAACTCTGAACTGATTAAACCCGGCCAGAAGTTGTTCATTCCTCAGAAGATTGTTGGGAAGGCTTTTAACACTGAAAAAGGTTATATATGGCCAGTCTATGGTGTACTTTCTTCACCCTATGGTTCACGAGTTCATCCTATTACAAGACAGATGTCCTTTCATTCAGGAATAGATATAGCCGCACCCGAGGGCACTCCTGTTTTCTCATCAACATCCGGTGTTGTTGTCTTTGCAGGTGAGAAATCAGGTTATGGTTTGATGGTGGAAGTGAAATCGAACAACAGTATCGTTAGATATGGACATCTTTCGAAGATAACAGTTTACGAAGGTCAAGGAGTTGAAAGAGGTACTCTCATAGGTAGGGTGGGTAACACAGGTATTAGCACAGGACCTCATCTGCATTTCGAGGTAATTGTCAACTCAAAAACGGTGAATCCTCTGGCCCTTCTACCATCTTCGAACAAAGTCTATGTATTGAAAGATGGCGTTGAGGCTGCAGGTGGGGAATGATCAGTGGCTGTTCAGCCAATTCAGTAAGTCGTTCATAAAAACTTTGGAGTTTTGCTGGTCTTCGAAGAGTTCATGATACCCACCTTTGTATACTTTCATGATCTTATCAGAGGAGGCAAGTGAGTTGAAAAACTCTTCAGCGCCGTTCGGGAGCGTGATTTTGTCCATTTCGCCGACAGCCACAAAACAAGGCAAATTTATCTTTTTGGCATCTTTCAAAGCCGCACTTGAATTGTGCAACATGTCGTGAGCAAGCCTTGCACTGATCTTTCTGTGAACCAAGGGATCTTGGACATATTTTTTCACCGCTTCTGCGTTCGGCGAAAGGTGCTCAGGATTTATGCCGTTATCAAAGCTGAATCTTGGAAAAATGAGTGAAAAAATTGCGGCAACAGATCTGAGCAGGAGATTGTCCTTTGATATTCTTAAAGCAGGTGACGTGACTATTAAACCGCGGATTCTATCTCTTGTTTCTGCATAGCGAATCGCGATCAAACCACCGAGGCTATGGCCCATGAGAAAGGAATTAGGATGTGATTCTGTCAGCTTATCAAGAACTTCGAAAACTTCTTTGAAAGATGTGTGCCCCCTCTTTCCAGGGCTTTCACCGTGACCAGGTAAGTCGAAGAGGACCAACCCGTAACCTTCTCTTTGTAGTAGTTCACACAGCCAGGAATATCTCTTTGAATGTTCGCCAAGTCCGTGAACCAATATTAAGAAAGGCTTTTCACCTTTGAATTCTTTGATCCACATTATCTTTCCCCTCCACGAGCTCGAAATCGATCTCTCCTGATATCTTGTTGGCATTTACCACCTTTGCCTTCACAACATCACCTATTCTGAAGATTCTGCCAGTCTTTTCACCAATCAGGATGTTTTTCCTCTCATCGTAGATGTAATAGTCATCAAGAGTCGAAATGTGGATCAAACCAGATATGAGTTTGTCTGGTATCTCTACAAAGAGGCCAAACCTTGTGACATTGGTCACCACTACATCAAAGGTCTTTCCAATATATCTGCTTATATATTCTACTTTCTTCAAAGCGATGAGATCCCACTCTGCCTCGTCTGCGATTCTCTCGCGTTTGCTGCAATGTTCTGCTACCTTGGGTAATATCTGCGAATAAGATTCGATCTGCTTTGGTGTGAATTTGCCCCCTTGCTCAAGGTAAATTTTCAGAAGTCTGTGGACAATCAGATCTGGATAACGCCTTATAGGCGACGTGAAATGCGTGTAAGCAAAGGAAGCGAGACCAAAGTGTCCTACATTCGATGCGGAATAAATTGCCCTCTTCATCGATCGAGTTAGCAGTTTTTCAACACTTGACTTAAGTGGATGATCTTTCACGGCTTCGAGAATCTTTTGAAGAATTCCAGAATTTATCATCTTTGGAAATTTCATTTTCAGTCCCAACGCTTCGACATACTCTCGCAGCTGAACTAAAAACTCTGGATCTGGCTGTTCATGAACTCTGTAGACAAAAGGTAAGCCTGAGTTGTGAAAAATCTCAGCGACGGTCTCATTTGCCTTGATCATGAATTCTTCGATTAGAATCTCTGCCTCTCCTCTTTTTCGAGGTACTATGTCTACAACCCTTCCGCGCTGATCGGTTGTTATCTCAACTTCTCCTCCCTCTATGTCGAGGATCGCGCCTCTACGCCTTCTGTTCTCTCTGAGAATCTTTGACAGCTCAAGCATCTGATCGAGCGAGTGGCATATCTTCTTGCCCAAAAGTTTTCGAGCTCTTTCTTCGCCCGATAAATACTCGTTCACTAAGGTGTAAGTAAGACGTTTCTTGCTTCTTATTACACTGGGAGTCACTGTGTAGTCCAAGGTGTTTCCTTGGCGGTCAATCAACATTTGGACTGTGAAGGTGAGTCTATCCTCACCTTCGACTAAACTGCACAAGTGATCCGAGAGTTTGAAAGGTAGCATGGGTATTACCTTATCGAGCAGATAGACGCTTGTACCTCTTGAGTAAGCTTCTTTGTCTATCTCTGATCCTTCACGCACGTAGTGAGAAACATCAGCGATGTGAACGGACAAAAGATATTTGTTCTTTGAGAGTTTCTTTATCGAAACGGCATCGTCGAAGTCTTTAGCATCCTCTCCATCTATTGTGAATACTATCTGGTCTCTGAAGTCCTTTCGATCTTTCAAATCTCTCTCGTCAATCTCATCTGGGAGCCTTCGTATTTCTTCCAGAACCTCAGGTGGGAAATCTTCTCTAAGACCGTGCTTGGCGATCACACTCGGGATATCGACCTTGGGGTCGTCGATATCACCAAGCACGCTGATGATTTCAGCCTGTGGGAGATTACCATGAGAAGGCCATCTCGTAATCTTGGCAATGACCTTTTGACCTGGTTTTGCACCACGAATGAATTCGATTGGTACGAAAAAGTCATAAACTATCTTCGAATCGTCTGGCACAACATATCCGTGTGTTCTCTTCAGTTGAAAAACACCAACTATTTTATCTGTACCGCGTTTCAATACCTTCGCCACTCGACCCATTGGTAAGTTCTTCCACTTACCCACGATCTCCACTAACACTTTGTCACCATGAATAGCACCATTAGTGTATTCCAGCGGAACTGCCATCTCTCTGCCATCTTCGGTTGCCACAAAAGCCATGTTACCCCTTCTGGTAAACTCGATCGCACCTATTGCCAAATCTTCGGACAATTTCCTGTATCTGCCTTTACCATCTCGAAATACCTTTCCAGCTTCAACTAGTTCATTGAGGACATTCTTGATCAATTTCTTCTGTGCTTTACCTTTTACCTCGAGTAGTCTGAGGATCTCCTTCAAGGTTAACTTATCGTTGTTGGAGATGACAAGCTCAAGGGTTCTTTTCATGTCAACTGATGATTGTGACACAAGCCTTACCCCTCTCTTTGGACACATAGGTTGCCTTATCTGCGAGAGCGATTAGATCCTCGGGTTCTAAGACATCATCTTGCGGGTAACCTGAAACCCCAAAACTCATCGTGACGCGAAACTCGAAAGGATTGGTCTCAACGATCTGATATAGTATCTTCTCTGCAACCTTTGCTGCGTTTTCCTTAGTTGTGCTCGGAAGTATCACGATGAATTCCTCACCACCATACCTACCGACGATATCACTCGCTCTTGTGCTGCTTCTCAGCACAGAAGCTATGAACTTGAGCACTTCATCACCTATTCGATGTCCATAAGTATCGTTTATCTTTTTGAAATCATCTATGTCAGCCATTATCACCGAAAAGCTATCGTTATACCTCTTGGACCTCTCGAACTCTTCGTGCAATCTTGTTATGAAGTACCAACGTGTGTGAAGCCCGGTGAGTGGATCCGTTACACTGCGATGGTAGGCTATGATATTCTTGAGTGTGTAGACGATGACTTCTTGCAAGTTTAAGACAGATTTGACCAGTTGGTACCCAGTTATTTGGTCCATGTAAAGCGACTGGTTAGCGACATAGAGAAGTACCTTGAAACCGTCGTAGATCTCGATCTCAGTGCACATTTCAAACGGTTCGTACGAAACTTTTGTTTCTTTTGGGATTTTTCTGGTATTCAGAGTGGCAGATTCCAGAACTTTGCCTCGCGAATCCATGACTATTATTGCTGCAGACAAGATAGGTAGCAGATTCATCATCTTTGAAACGAGAAATTCTAAGGTAGTGTGTACCTCTTCTTGTGGATTTGTGACCTTCAGGATGTCGATTATGTGTTGCAAGAAAACAGAGTTTCTCATCGTTCTTTCGAGTTGTTCCTGAATTGCTGCCAAGGGCTGTCTGAAAGGCTCTTCTAGTTTCAGTTTCAACTCGTTAAGTTGCTCGATCAAGCTTTCATCGGAAGAAAATTCAATCTTCTTTTCGAGCCAAGCTGCGGCGTTTACAAAGGATCTAGTTTGGTAGATCGAGATTGCCCTTTCGGCATAGTTGATGGCTAATGGAGTTGACTCAATAGCTTTGTAACCCAGAGCAAGGCTTTCGTAGATCTGTGCAAGAGACAAAAATGCCCCACTTTTTATCGCATCTAATTCGAGTCTTTTTGCGAATTTGATAAAACCTTCTGTGTCACATTTGATCAACCTTTGTGCAAAGATCTGGCAAGCTTCTTCACTCCAATAAGGGGTGTCCTTTTTCAGAAATCTCTGCCAAGCTTGCAAGAGCTCTTCATCATTTTCAGCCAAGAATAAATCTCTGAAAGGAGCAAAAGTACGACTGCTAATAGCTGGGTTTTCTATGTTCTCTAATATTACTCGCTTTGCCTTTTCCACATCTTCTGCCAAGGCATATGCACACACAAGACCCCTTAAAGCACGTTCCTCTATGCCAAGATATCTTTCGATCGAAAGTTCTCTTGAAAGATCTTCTAATGCTTCATTCAGTTCTCTGTTGTACATGTGAAAGTTCGCTTCGACGAAATAACTGTAAGCTTCGAGCTGTATGTTGCCAGTCAAGCTGACTAATTGTCTCAA
Source organism: Pseudothermotoga sp. U03pept (assembly GCF_051235805.1). Classification (NCBI taxonomy): domain Bacteria; kingdom Thermotogati; phylum Thermotogota; class Thermotogae; order Thermotogales; family Thermotogaceae; genus Pseudothermotoga; species Pseudothermotoga sp. U03pept. Next base: position 995,506 of record NZ_JBPNXV010000001.1, read on the forward strand.
GCGCCCCAGATCTTGAAACATCTGCTGTACATTGCCTCGGTAAAGATTTGTCCAGATCATATTTGATAAGGCAGTCATCGCAAGGCCTTCTGAACCTATCTTGTGTGCAATTTCGATTACATTCTCGAACAATCTTTCTGCCTCGTGGCTGGCTGCCATTCTAATGCCCATCTCGTTGAGAATTGTGGCCAGAATATCGAGAAAACCATTGCTTTCAGCTATCTGTTTGGCTTGGTTGAGAAGGTCGAGATCTCTGACTCTCGATATTCTTGTGTGCTGGGCTATCAAGAGCAACGTTAGAGCCTTCAATTTTCTATGCGGTGGTATATCCTTAAGACGCGCAAGGAGAATCTCGACTTCTTGCATCAGACCTTGACTTATTTTCTCTCCTGAAATCAGCATTCTTCTCATCTTGCAGCACAACTTTCTCAATCTGCTATAGGCTGTCCTCGCTTTGAAGAGATCTTCCTCTTGTTCCATTTCTTTGGCAAGATTTGCTTTTGATGCGTGAACAAGCGCACTGTAGATGAGAAAATCATATTTCTTACTCAAACTCAGTGCAAACCTCTCTAACGCATTCGAATCTTGCTTGATCTGTAGAGCTCTGAGTTTCAAAGAATTGAGCGCGTAACTGCCCCTGTTTTCTAAGAGTTTCTCCGCTTCTTCAATCATCGAAACTGCTGTGGTAACGTCTTGGTAGTTTTCCAACTCCTTCTTTGCAGTTAACAGATAAAGAACTGCCGCAGAGACTTTTTGCCCGAGCATCTTCAGATGCCATGCTTTCTTTGATGGTTCACGTAGGTGAAGTGACAGATTGGTGTGTAGTTCAACTCTTACCTCTGGTTCTATGAGATCATAAAGCGATCTCCATATTTCAAAGAATGCGAATCTGTACTTTCCGTTTTCCCAATAAAGCAATCCATTGTCGATCAGAATCGACAAATATTCGTTCATTCTCTGAGAGCTGAGTGATGATATCGAAATGAGAGCTTCAAATTCACTTTTCTCAAACCTTTCACCGCATATGGCTATCAGATGTGCACCCGATTCAGCCATCTGTTTCAATGTTGGCTTAACTATTTCTATGAGGTCTGTTCTCTTGAGAATCTCCTGCTCGACACCGATCTTGTCTTTGTCGAGTCTCAATGCATTGTTCTTGACTAAAGTTCTCATCAGCTCAACAATCTGTCCCGGTAGACCTTGAGTTACCACATAAGCCCATTTGACCAGTTCGTCGATATTCTCCTGCCTTGCCATTATCATTGTTGATATCATTTCTGCAGTTTTCTCAAAATCGAAAGGTTTCAGTTCAACAGACACATCATGAGAAAGGGAGATCTGCCTTTGATAAGATGCTAAAAGAAGTGTATGTCCCTTCGAAAACTTATAACTCTGCAATTGTTCGAGAACAGCCTTCAGTGACAGATCCATTTCATGAGCGTCATCAACGATGATCACTATGGGATCAAGATTTGACAGGATCTTTCCAACGGTTAAAACAACGTCGGAAGCCTTTATTTTTCCAGAATTTGTTAGATCTTCTATCTTTTTTCGATCTTGTTCATCGAGTCGAGATAATAGACTGTCATCGACAAACTGAAGCAATCCTATAACCAGAGCTTGTAAATCTGTTGCCCATATCACAGGTATGCCTTCATTTCGCAGTTCATCACTGAGAACACTCAAGAGTGTAGTTTTTCCGACCCGCTGAGGTCCATAGACGAGAATGGTGTTCAAAGATTTCTCATTACTTTTGATAACTCGTATTACTTCCTCTTCCTCTTGCCTGTGAACTGTCGCCAAACGTAATCCCATGAGACCTGTAGGAGAGATTTTCCCTTGGAGCAAATGAAATGCTGCAGGGAAATGTGTTTTTCTTTTGGCAGGATCCTGCGCTGTGAAACCGATGACAAGTTCCTTGAGTTCTTTTCTATCTGTTAGTGAATCTATGAGCTTCCCAAAAACATAGACCGTCGAGGCTATGGAACTCTTTCCTTCTTTCAAGAACTCTGGTGCTACAAAGACGTATTCCCCTTTTGGTACAACCTCTGAATTAAACCAACAAGGTGGAAGCATGAAGAAGTTCTCTGAGATGAGAAAATCTTCAACAGAAATTACAGGTATTGCGATTCCCAGGTGCAAGAGCTCGCGGAGCAGACCAAACAAAAACAGTGCGAAGTTTTCTCTTTCTGCTTTGTCTGTCAAGTTGATGGGTCTTCCTTCAAGGTATGGGAGATAGATCTTTGGAATCTCTCTTAAATCGTATCTTTCTGGAACAAGTATCGATGGATGTTTGAGCAGAGAAAAAAGCGCCAAGAACGTAGTTAGTTCATGCATTTTGCTACCTATTACTTCTGGGTTTAATATTTTCAACCTCTTATAGACATTGTTGTCGATAATCAGATGTTCATCGCCTACATATGTTTCTCTAAGAAACTTCACCAGTTTCACTTCGTTCCCCCCACAAATGGTCTTTCACTGTACTAACAATCTCATTCAGAACTTTCTCAAGTCTTGTGTTCTTGAAAGAACACCCCGCAGCCCTTGCATGTCCTCCTCCTCCCAAGACTGCAGCAACCTTACTGACATCAAACCAGTTCTTTGACCTCAAACTGACGTGTACCTCACCTTTTGGATATTCTGTAACCAAAATCGCTACTTCGATATTTCTCAAAGATCTCATTTCGCCAACAAAACCTGTGCTGTCATCATCAGCACAGCCGTTTTCGACATAATTCTCATAACTCAGCCAAGAGTAAGCTAAGGAATCTTCCACTATCATATGATCGACCATCACACAGAAAAGCTTCAGCTGTTCGATACGCTTGTTTTCCAAAATCGTCGTTGCAACAAAATGTGGTTTCGCACCGAGCTTAACAAGTTCAGCAGCATCTTTGAAAACTCTTTCATCTGTATTCGAAAACCTGAAGAAACCTGTATCGGTTGCCATACCAAGGTAATTGACAGTTGCAAGTCGAGAGTCATAAACCACACCAAGTGCCTTGTTCAAAGTATACACCATCTGAGCGGTAGCTGCATAGGAACTATCAACCCAATTTGTACCGCCAAAGAACGTATTTGTCGCATGATGGTCTATCACAATGGTTTTGCACTGTGATAGCATACTTTCAAAGCGCCCGACCCTGTCAGGTGACGAGCAATCTAAAACAACAACCAGATCAGGCGAAAAATCAGAGTACTCTTCATAAGAAATCAATTGGTCAACACCATGGAAAACCTTGTAGTACTCCGGAATTGGCGAATCGATTGCACCAAGGCAATTCTTGTCCAGCTGTTTCAAACCCAAAGTCAAAGATGCAACACTACTTATGTCATCTCCATCTGGCATTACGTGACCCAGTATCAGTATATTCTGTGATTCAGTTACTTGAGAAAGTATTGATTTGATCTTGCTCATTCTTCACCCACCCTGAACCCATCTTGAAAGATATTCCTTAACTTGTTTCTCGTCATGTATACGTTTCATCGTTGGGTCAAAGGTAACGTAGAGGTCAGACCCCAGATAAAGAGTTGGGAAAACATTCAGAGAAGGTGAGAAAGCATTGGGATCGTAATGAACTCCAACTATCTTACCGATGAAAAAGGTGTGATCACCAGTCTTGCGAAAATCGATGAGTTTACATTCGTAGGCTGCGTAAGCACTCTTCAACACAGGTACTTTGACATTTCTCCCGTCAAAGAGATCTATCTCAAAAACATTCATCTTGTCGATGTCTCTCCCTGATGTTTTACCAACAAATGCAGCCAGACGGCTCTGATCAAATCTCAGAAAATTCACAGTGAATTCCTTTGAAACAAGCACCAAATCGTGTGTAAATCTCTTCGGAGAGATTGACACACCGTACAACGGTGGATCGTGAGAAAGTTGTGTGTGCCACGCGGCACTCATCAGATTGGTTCTTTCTTCGTGTTTACAGCAAATGACTGCAACATTTGCCGGGTAGTGGAGATTGTACTTCTCCAAGCTTTCCACAAAAATCATCTCACTCACCCCCAGTCGCGCCCGAAAGGACACTCTCGTGCATTATTTCAGACAAAAGCGTATGTGAAAAATCCATGCCCTTCTTGGACAGTCTCAATCTACCGTGCTCCAAGATTAGCTCGGTTGGAAATTTCTCAACTAAAGTTCTGAAATCTATTCCTGGTTTTAGTTTCTCCAGTTTCTCCAACTCGACGCCTTCACAAAGCCTCAAACCCATGAAAAGTGTCTCTCGCAGTTCTTCATATGGCGTATTTTCTGAAAAGTATTCAAAAGGGTTCTCACCCTGTTCTATCTGATGAAAGTACTCCAAGAGATTGGAACTGTTCACGTATCTTTTCAAGCCAATATGCCCACCGGCAGAAGCACCGACACCGATATAGTTTTCATTGTTCCAGTATTTCACATTGTGTCTACACCTGTAAGCGGGCAAAGAGAAATTGGATATTTCATATCTCACATAACCCATCTTCTGAAGTTCACTCGTAAAAATCTCGTGATGCATGGCTGTGAGATCTTCATCTATCCTCAGGTTCCTATTCTTCTCGGAATCAGTCTCCAAAATATAAACAGACACATGTTTTGGCTTGTAATTCTCGATCACTCTAAGATCATTTTCCAGAGTTTTATCGGTTTCTTTTGGCAGGCCTAATATGAAATCAATGTTTATGTTTTCAAAATAACAACAAGCTTCGTCAAATGTTCTCTGAAAATCCAGAAAGGTGTGTCTTCTGTTCACAGTTTTCAAAACTTCGTCGTCAGCAGCTTGTAATCCTATGCTCAATCTGTTTACTCCAAGAATCCTGAACTCATTAAACTGCATAGCCTTTGGATTCACTTCTATTGTTATCTCAGGATTGGTTAAGTTGAAGCTTTTCTCGATCACAACGAACAACCTATGAAGATATTCAATGGGCACATCGCTCGGAGTGCCACCACCTATGTAAACTGTGTCTACAACCGGTTTGTTCAGAGACTTGGACCACATAACCAGTTCACGGCAAAGACATTCAAAGTACTTATCCAGATGCGAAAAATCTGTGAACGAAACAAAATCGCAGTATGAACAGCGATTCTTACAAAAAGGTATATGTACGTAAAGACCAAAATCCTCAGAACGAGACACTGAAAAACACCTGCCTGCCCGTGAACAGCAGATCACCTTTGAGAACAGGACCTATTATCTCAGCTCTTATTCCAAAGACGGCTGAATCAGTCTTAATGATCACGAAAGGATCCACAAAAACAGAAGAACTGCCCAAAACCCATCTACTTCTGAAAGCGAAGAAGCCCGAGAAGCCATTCATCCAACCGGCACCCATGAAAAAGCCTTCCTCACCTGTTTGACCAATCGTGTATGGAAAGAAACCTGCAAAGATGCCTTCATTGAGCCTGTATGCGCCTATTTCCCTGTTTTGAAAACGTGCGTACACCCTTGTAAAACCTGTTGAAAGATCTCCTATTCTTTCATAATCGCTGAAATTCAAAACGTTGTTGCCAAAGAATACCTTCTGACTGATCTTGAAAGTACTATAACTCTTTTCTGGGCTGATGACAAAATCAAAGTAATAATGACCTGGTGTAAGTCCATAGGTATTTGCCTCGATCTTCATCTGGGCTGTCCATGAGCGACCAACTGTTCCACCAACAGATATCGCCGCATCTGACGATTTCACTCTAAGAAACCCAAGTTTCGTATAAGTAGATTTGCTGTCTTTGTAGAGAAAGCCGATCTGCAAATCGTCCTTCTTGAGATTTATCAAAAGATTAGCTACCTCTATTGAGTTATAGATATCATTTGAAAGGTTCAACTGCGTTGCAAGACAGATAGATGCTATAAGCAAGATGAAAATCATCGCCGTTTTTTTCAAGACTATCCCTCCAGCAAACGCCTTGCAATCTCGTTCACAATCTGCGGGTTAGCAGAACCTTTTGTCTCCTTCATCACTTGCCCAACAAAGTATCCTAAGATGTTTGTCTTTCCAGATTTATATTGTTCCACAGCCTTTGGATTCTGCGTCATCGCCTTTTTTATGATTTCTTCTATCACTTTCTCGTCACTGATTTGCCTCATACCCTTTTCTTCGATAATCTGCTTTGGCATCTTCCCCGTCTTGAAGATCTCTGGAAAGATTTCCTTCGCCATTTTGATAGAGATTTCACCTTTCTCCATCAGGAAGAAAAGTTCAACCAGATGCGCTGGAGATATGTTTATCTGCTCTGTTTCGAGTTGCTTCATTTCTCTGAGCATCTCAGTCATGATCCAGTTGCTCACCTCTTTTGGCTTGTCGATGAGTTTTACACATTCCTCGTAAAAATCTGCAATTTCCTTATTTGCCGCCAAGACAGTTGCATCGTATTTGGGGATCCTGTACTGTGTCACGAACCTGTCTATTTTCTGATCAGGGAGTTCTACGAGTGCGGATCTGATCTGATCAATTCTGTCTTGTGAAATGATTATCGGAGGTATATCTGGCTCTGGGAAGTATCTATAATCGCTTTCCTCTTCTTTACCTCGCATAGAAACGGTTGTCTTCGTCGCAAGATCCCAGCCTCTTGTTTCTTTCTCAACAGTACCACCGCTTTTCAGAACCTCTATTATCCTTTGTTCTTCATACTCAAGTGCCTTTTCGATGAATCTGAAGGAATTCATGTTTTTAACCTCTACTCTGTTGCTCTGAATTCCTTTCAGTTCATCAACAACAGAGATATTCGCATCACATCTGAGTGCACCTTTTTCCATATCTCCACTGCTCACATCTAAGTATCTGAGTATCGAGCGAAGTTTTTCAACGAAGATTCTTGCCTCCCTTGGTGATGAGAGATCCGGCTCGGTGACTATTTCCACTAACGGTATTCCGCAACGATTCATGTCGACCAGAGAATACTGAGCCTGTGTTATCGAGTCGCCTTCGTGGATCAACTTGCCTGCATCTTCTTCAATGTGAAGTCTCCTAATTCTGATTTTCTTTATCTGCCCATCTACATCAATATTGAGATAACCATCTGTGGCAACGGGATAAAAATATTGTGTTATCTGATAGCCTTTCGGCAAATCTGGATAAAAGTAGTTCTTTCTGTCGAACCTCGAATATTCGTGGATCACACAGTTCAACGCGAGTGCTATCTTTACGGCATAATCGATCATTGATGAGTTCACAATTGGCAAGGCTCCAGGTTGTCCGGTGCAAACAGGGCATATTGCCGTGTTAGGCGGCAATTCGAAGACATCTGCCCTGCACGAACAAAATGCCTTTGTTTTGGTCATCAGTTGAACGTGTATTTCAAGTCCCACTACGGTTCTATAACTCATATTCTCACCACCGGTATGGGAATTCTCCCATTCTCATTATATGAAGACTTTTTCTCAAAACTCCTCGCAATTCTGAGTACCTTTGCATCCTCAAACCTCTTACCCATTATCTGTAGTCCTACAGGTAAATCGTGAGCAAATCCAAATGGAATGCTTATTGCAGGAATACCGACCAAGTTCGCAGGTACCGTGAAGACATCCATCAAATAATAGGTGAGCGGATCCGAGACCGAGCCTATTTTGAATGCCGGTACTGGCGAAGTCGGTGTGAGAATAGCATCGAATTTCTCAAGGACCTGATTTACATCTTTCGAGAGAAGCATTCTCACTTTCTGAGCTTTGTTGAAGTATGCCTCGTAATAAGCTGCGCTCAGTGTGAAGGTACCAAGGACTATCCTGCGACGTACCTCCTCGCCAAAACCTATGTTCCTTGTTTTCATATAGGTACCTTTGAGCCCATTTTCCTCCACCCTCAAGCCGTACTTCACTCCGTCATACCTTGCAAGATTTGAGCTTGCTTCGGCCGGCGCTATCACATAGTAGGTTGCCACGGCAAATCTCATCGTAGGAATACGCACTCTCTGTACTATGGCTCCCAGCTTTTCAGCGAGTTTTATCGCCTCATCAAACCTTTGAGCAACTTCTTCATCGAGCTGTTCATACTCATAGACTTCTTCAGGAATGGCAAATCTCATTCCAGCTATATCTTCTTCTAACTGACTTAGGAAATCGATTTTTCTACGGACAGTCGTTGAATCAAATGGATCTCTTCCCGCAATTATATCCATTATCAAAGCGGCATCTCTGACAGATTTCGTTATCGGTCCTACCTGATCCAAGGACGATGCAAAGGCAATCAAGCCGTATCTTGACACCAAACCATAGGTTGGCTTGAAACCGACTACCCCGCAGAAAGAAGCAGGTTGCCTTACAGAGCCACCCGTATCGCTTCCAAGAGCTGCTATGACCTGACCACTAGCAACTGCTGCAGCAGAACCCCCGCTACTTCCACCTGGCACGCATTGGGTATTCCAAGGATTTCTTGTTGTGAAGAAGGCCGATCTCTCTGTACTCGAACCCATTGCGAACTCATCCATATTGGTTTTACCAACGATGGCAAAACCATAGTCTTTCAGTCTCTTGACACATGTTGCATCATATGGCGGTATGTAGTTTTCGAGTATCTTGGAGGCGCAGGTTGTTCTCAAACCTTTGGTCGTTATGTTATCCTTGACGGCAATCGGTATCCCTTTATAGGGACCTTCTTTTAGCGCTACTTCTTGTGCCACTGTGATAAAGCTTTTGATCAACGGATCTATGGTTTTTATCCTTTCGAGAGATTCCTCAATCAATCTCTCTCTATCAGAGTTCAGGCAATCCTCTATCGTCATCTTTTCAAACAAGGGCAACTCCTCCTTTTACCAGCGATATCTCTTTCTCCTGAGGATAAATCCCCACAACATCCCCACTACGAAACCTCCTGCGTGTGCCCAATAGGCAACACCAGAACTCACAACACTGTCAAGCAATCCGCTGATGATTTGAAAGATGAACCACATGAAGAGATAAACGGTAGCCGGTATCGCAACCAAAAGCGGAACGAAGAAGAGCGGAACAAAAGAAATCACACGCGAATAAGGAAAGAGAACGAAATAAGCTCCCATAACAGCTGAGATAGCACCTGAAGCACCTACCATTGGCACTTGTGAGTTAAAACTCAGCAGAAAGTGTGTCATAGCAGCGAGAAAACCGCTCGAGATGTAGAAGACACTGAAAAGAAGATGTCCCATGCTGTCTTCCACATTATCTCCAAAGACACCTAAAAACCACATATTTCCAATCAGATGAGACCACCCGCCGTGAAGGAACATATGGCTGAAGAGTGGCAACCATTTTGGTGAATACAGATCCAGATTCGTTCTGAGTTGCCATATCTGACTCCAGCGTTGTGAAGTAAAGCGAGCAGGAACAAAGCCAAAGTTGTACAAAAACTCTATGAGTTCCCGTCTAGAGAGAGTCTGTTGATATATGAAGATAACTACGTTTATTGCGATCAAAAAATATACTACATAGGGTTTTCTTCTGCTCATAATAGTATCATGTAGTGGAAACAGAGAATCACTTCCTTTGCATAAATACTTTTATTTTTTAATTTTATCACAAAACTTCGTCGATTGTTCCAGAACCTACAACCATTTCGTCTTTATAGAAAACAGCTATCTGTCCAGGAGTTATGGCGAAGATTGGTTCTACACTTTCTACGTAAACGGCGTCATTTTTGAGCATTACTTGGCAGTTCACCTCTTGGGAGTTCTTTCTCACTTTCACCGTTGCCTCAAAGACCTTGTCGACATCTGTCAACCAATTCGGTTCTTTCACCGAAAAAACCTTTGCATAGACGTCTCTTTGTGTACCGACCACTATGGCATTCCTTTCTGGATCAATCCTTACCACGTATTTCTTTTCACCTGTAGAAATCCCTACCTTCCTCTGGCCAATTGTGTAATTTGTCAAGCCGTTGTGTCTGCCGATCTGATTACCCTGTAGATCAAGAATGGGCCCTTCCTCTGCAACTAAACCGTTTTCTTTGAAAAAGGATCTTTGATCTCCGTCTGGTATGAAGCAGAGATCTTGAGATTCGTCTTTGTTGTGCACGTGAATTCCTGCTTTTCTGGCTATCTCTCTTATCTGTTCTTTGGTTTTATCCCCGTTTGGGAAAACGATTTTTTTCAATCTTTCTCTTTCTATTGATGCCAAAAAATATGATTGATCCTTCTCTTTGCTCAAGGCTTTGTACAACTTGCCATTCACAACTCTCGCATAATGTCCGCTTGCGATAAGATCTGCACCCTCTTTGATCATCAAATCCATCATGTAACCGAATTTTATCAAGCGATTGCACCTATAACATGGATTTGGTGTTTTTCCACACTTGTATTCCCTTAGGAAATACTCGATTACTGAACTCCTGAAAAGTTCTTCGAGATGCAAAACTCTCAACTCTACACCAATTTGGTTGGCTATAAGCTGTGCATCATAGGTATCTGAAGGCGAACAACATACCTTGCGTTTTATCTGTCGTTGCACGTAAAACTCATCATACATCGTTTTCATGTGGTATGCCACTACGTCGTGTCCTTGCTCTTTGAGTGTGTAGAGTGCAACAGCACTGTCTACACCTCCACTCAACAAAACTGCTATTCTCAATTACGTCCCTCCAAACTGTAATGTTATGATAGAATTATTTTGTTTCCAACCTCTTACCGCAAGGAGGAGTAAAGATGAGAAAGAATGCTTCGTTGATCTTGTTACTCACAGCCTTGATTACTTTTGCGGTAAAGTTGACAGTAGTCACCGATATAGATTATCCTCCATTTACTTACATAGATCAAGAAGGCAAACTTGTTGGGATCAGTGTCAAGATCTGGGAACTGTTTTCACAGAGAACCGGTGTTGAGGTTGAGCTCATTCCAATGAACTGGCAAGACGCCATAGAAATGGCTCGAGAGAAAAAGACCGACGTGATAGATCTAATCTTTGTCACGGAAGAAAGAAGAAAATTCTTAGATTACTCAATCTCTGTTTACAAATTAACGAGCAGTATTTACTACGATGAGAATCTACCAACCCTGAAAGATCTCCAAGATCTCACTCCTTATGTTGTTGGCGTGAAAAAAGGCGACGCACTTTATGAAATAGCTAAGAACGAAAATCCAAAGATACAGTTCAGGTTTTACAACACCTACGGTGAACTGTTTCTCGCTTTGGAGAACCACGAAGTAGAAGTTGTTTTGATGGACGACATTCCGGCACAGTATTACCTTCACCGCTACGATCTGGTGTATCGAGTGAAAAAGTCACCCCCATTCACAGAAAACAATCTGCACTGGGCTGTACCAAAAGGCAAAGAGGCTGTACTCAATCTTTTGGATAATGGTCTGCAGAAGATTTCACCCAAAGAGATCAGCCAGATCGTTGATTCTATGATACCTTCCGCCGGTATTGACCCATCTGTCCTGCGATTTCTGTGGTTGACCATAGCCATCTTGTCTGGTTCTATTTTTGTTCTGCTTTTGTTTAACAGAATCTTGAAAATGATGGTGAAAAGGGCAACGGCGGAGTTAGAACGCAACAATGAACAATTGAAAAGCTATAATGAAGAACTTGAAGCGCAGTCAGAAGAGATCAAAGCGATGAACGAGGAACTCGAAAGAACGATCAACGAACTTGACAAGACAAATCAGAGGTTTGTGAACACGCTGAAGCTCATCAACGATGCTTTTGATTTGCAGGAAGACGGTGAAAAATTCCTGAAGAAGGCTTTTGATGTGATGATCGATATGTTTCCAAACATCGACCTTGCAAACATATCCTTGTTTGATAACCAGACTTGGAAGGTAATCGAAGGCAAGGGGTTTGATAAGAATTCAATCAACGCACTCAAAATACCATCGAGCCAGCTCTACATACCGAATGAACCAGTTCTAATCAAAGAGATCAGAGAGCTTGATAAAAAGAGAATGTCGGGCGAGATTTTCAGTGAGATAGAGCGCATCATACCAAGACCTTTGAACACTATGATACTGCCGATGAGGGTCGGTGAACAGACTGTGGGTGCCATAGTCCTGGAAACAACACAAGAGTCAAATTGCGCCTTCACAGAACACGATTTGATGATAGCCAGCGCAATGGCGAGAATTGTTACCTCCTTTTTCGTTGTGAGAAGATTCGTAACATTACAGAAAAGGATGAGCAGAGAGATAGTTTCAATGCTTGTGAAAGCTCTTGAATACTATGACAGATATACCCAAGGACACTCACAGAGAGTTGCACAACTCTGCGTAAAGATAGCACAAAGAATGGGATTGTCTGAATCTGATCTGGAACTTGCCGCACTCTTGCACGATGTTGGCAAGATCTGCATTCCTCAAGGTGTTCTGAACAAAGAAGGGCACTTGACCAAAGAAGAATTTGAACTGGTGAAACAACACCCAGTTAAAGGATTTGAACTGATCAGTTCGATAAACGGTATGGAAAAAATCGCTAAGATCGTTTTATATCACCACGAGCGATATGATGGTAAGGGCTATCCTGTAGGTTTGAAAGACGGCGAGATACCCGTCGAATCTCAGGTGATCTTCGTCGCCGATAGTTTTGATGCCATGACAACACCAAGACCTTACAGAAAAACACCCATGAGTGTTGAAGAAGCAATCAAAGAGATTGAGAACTGTTCGGCTACTCAGTTCAACCCCGATGTGGTTAAGGTTTTTACTGAAATACTCTTGTGTGAAAAAGAGTGATGGAGGTGAAGGTGTGAAAAGATTTACGCTCGTCTTGATTGTTTTTCTGATGGTTTTGTCTGCTTGTAGCGAGACTCAATCAACTGTACCAACAACCGAAGATCTTGCAAAAGGTCTTGTAGATGCTGTTGAGAAGTTGATGAAGAACGATCTCAGCACGATTTCAAATTATGTTAAGACAACGGTTCAAGACCAGCAGCTGGCAAGTAAAAAACAGGAGTATTTGGATACTCTCAAACAAACTTTTCTGACACTTGGAAACAAAGTAGAGTTTTTGGGTATACGCGAGACAAAGGTTTCAACGCCTGTGTACTCCTTTGATCTTTACACCGACAGACCATACTCGGTTGAGAATTTGTATCTAATGGACGTTTTGTTTTTCGAAACTCAAGGGGACACCATTATTTCAAAAAAGACATTTGTCTTACCGTTCATAACACTTCAAGGTGAAAAAGACAAGATATATCTTTCGGTGATATACAAAGCAGGTGATGAGGTTAAGATCTTTCCAAAGCCTTTGGTACCTTAGAGTCTGGTACTGCTGGTGAATCTAACCTTTTCTTCACATTCATGCAAAGCTTTTGTGCTGAGAGCTTCTTTTTTTCTATTCATTGACGTGATATAAAAGTAGAAAGAAATTTCTTAGGAGGCGATCGAGTGGGTCGAAGCGTGATCATAGATGGCTCTATCATCTACACAAACTACAGTCAGATCGTGGGACAAAAGAAATTCGAGCAGCTTCTGAAGGAATTTGTGGACATTCTAAAAGACAGGGGAAGTCCATTACTGAACGCCTTAAGTGCCTTCAAGGTCAACAGCGACTATGACATTCACAGATTTGCTGAATATCTACATCTTTTGACTATGAGAAACATCAAAGAGATCACAAATATCATATACTATGTAAACCCGAAGGATTTGGAGAGATTCGTAGAAGCCTTTTACACCTTCTGGCGTTCCAAACACAGATTCATGGTTCGTCAAGAAAAGTACGTCGAAGATCACAACAGGCGTGCGAGTATAGAGTACACGATGACGATGGTAGGAGACCAGTTCAAAGCTGTCATAAAAAATCTTTACAGAGAAGTGATGATGAACGTCTCGAATACATTTCCCACAGTGATGAGACAACTTCCAAGTGGTGCACAAGTCATGTTTTTGGTTGAGGAACCAAACGGTGAAAAATATCAGGAACATCCATGGATGATGAAGATCCCGACGGTCTGGGGTGCCATCTTCGACCCACCGGCTATATTCTACACAAGATCCAACAAGAGAAAGGGAGTCTTACCAGTAATAGACGAAACGATACTGGATAAAATAACCCTCGATCCTTCTGAATGGTATCGTTTTACGATCCTTGTTGGAGACCTTCTATTCTACAACTTTGTACATGCTGAGTATTTGGCACATGGCGCTGGGCTTGCCAATCTCTTTGAACTTGCTACTCCAAAGGATTTGAAACACAGAGAACCTGATGGAATGCTCATATTTGGTCTTCCGACAAACAGAATTCCCAACTACAGCGACAAATGGCGTAACGGTGTGATCTTCAAAGACAGGAAACTTTACGTGGGTGTGATACCAGCACTCGACGAAAACGATTACTTTGGGTACATGAAGAAAACGACTTTGACGATTCACAATTTGATAAAAATCGATCATGGCAGACTGCCTATACACGGTTCGATGGCAAGAATTACCTTGAAGAGCGGCAAGAGTGTTGTAGCGATGTTTGTTGGTGACAGCGGTGCTGGAAAAAGTGAAACACTCGATGCACTCAACAGACTTGAAGAAATCTCGCAGATCGATACGATCATCGATGACATGGGAAGTCTCTCTATAAAGGACGGTCACGTTGTTGCCTTGGGTACAGAAACAGGAGCCTTTGTTCGATTGGATGACCTTCCACCTGGCTTTGCGTATTCCACAATGGACAGGAGCATCTTCATGAATCCAGATCAGGTCAATGCGCGGGTGATCGTACCTTTCAACAATTACGGTGAAGTGATAACACCAACTCATATAGACTTCTTCTTGTATGCCAACAACTACACCGAAGTGACTAAGGATGAAGAGCGAATAATTTTCTTTGACAACATTGAAGACGCTTTGAAGGTCTTTTCAGAGGGTAAAAGAATGAGTAAGGGTACCACCTCTGAAACTGGTCTGACTACTTCTTATTTTGCCAATCCATTTGGAGCCGTACAGAGGCAGAAGGAACATCACAGGATTGCAGAACAATTCATGAAGAAAATGTTTGAAACAGGCGTCAAGGTTGGAGAGATAAGAACAATGCTCGGTGTTGAGGGATACGAGAAAGAGGGAACTATGCTCGCAGCTAAAGCCCTCTTGAAGGTGATCGAGCAGAGTTAGAAAGAATCCACTCGACATTGAGCTGAGCTCTACTTCGCAGAGAAACCAGCTAAAAGGACAAACGATAGTACTACCAGCAAAGCACAACTAAGGGCAATTGTTCTCCAGATAATGGTAGCTGATCTCTTCCAGAAGGCATACGCAGGCCGTGGTGTGAGAAAATACCCAAGCAACATGCCAGTGGCAAAGCCGCCCACATGTGCTGCGTTGTTTATGCCACTCCCAGGTATGAAGCCATAGATGATGTTGAACAATATCATGGGCAAAAGTGCATAACCGGTGAACTGTCTCATGAAGAACGGTGTGTCACGTCGAAAGCCAAGTGCAAAGAGTACTCCTACAAGTCCAAAGATTGAGCCACTTGCTCC
Organism: Pseudothermotoga sp. U03pept; assembly: GCF_051235805.1. Taxonomy (NCBI): domain Bacteria; kingdom Thermotogati; phylum Thermotogota; class Thermotogae; order Thermotogales; family Thermotogaceae; genus Pseudothermotoga; species Pseudothermotoga sp. U03pept. The sequence continues at coordinate 1,010,866 of NZ_JBPNXV010000001.1, forward strand.
GACTGAAATGGCTTTGTAGTAAAGAAAATGTGTCGCAACATTACCCGCAACACCGGTGATCAAGTACACAAAGATGAATTTTTCAACACCATATACGGATTCAACGATATTCCCGAAGTAGAACAGCGCATAAGAATTGAACAACAAATGCAGTAGTCCACCGTGAACAAAGATGGCTGTGACCATTCTATACCATTCACCATTGGCTACCAGTGGACCGTATTGTGCACCGAATCGAATGAACAGATAAGCCTGAGTTCTAACACCTGTGAAACTCTCAACAAAAAACATCAAGATTGCAACTACTGCGTTTATCACCAAGATCACATACGTAGCTTTCAGAGATCTCAATCCTCACACCTCCTTCTTGATTATAAGACATGAAGAGCAAGTTATCAGAAGCCAAAGTGCAACCCCGAGCTGAAAGTAGCCCTGTCAGACAGTTCCTGCACCAGTTTTGTTGACATGATGCAACACAGATGATATAATTGAAAAAGTTGAGAAAAAATTCACTGATTATGTAAGAAAAATGTTTCCAAGAGATAGATTTAGTTACCTAAATATCAACAACCATCCTTTGTGAAGGAGGCGGTGCAGGTGAAAAAGTTGCTGGTGGCATTCTTTGTATGTCTTGTCTTTGTAGCCTTTGCACAACAAGTCATCAAAATCGGTGCAATATTTCCACTGACAGGTCCGGCAGCAGCTACGGGTGTGAAGATCAAGTATGCAGTCGAGGTAGCCCAGGAAATCATCAACAACGAATATCCTGAGATCGAGTTATTACTTGGTAAGACGGCTGGTTTGCCGAATTTAGGCGGAGCCAAGATTCAGTTTGTCTTTGCAGATCATCAAGCAAACCCAGAACTTGCGATGGCTGAAGCAGAAAGACTCATCAGGAACGAAGGTGTAGTAGCTTTGATAGGTTGTTATCACTCGTCAGCCACAAAACCAGCAAGCCAGGTGGCAGAAAAGTATGGAATACCATTCATAGCTGGTTCGTCGAGTTCTGCTGCGCTTACCGAAAGAGGGCTTCAATGGTTTTTCAGAATAGCTCCTCATGACGGTATGGAAACGGTCTTTTTCTTTGAGTATTTGAAGTATCTCAATCAGAAGTACAACGCAAACATAAAGAAAGTTGCCGTTGTCTACATCGATAACGAATATGGTGTTCACGCAGCACAGATGGTGAAGGAAAAGATAAAGGACTATCAGGCAGATGGCTTTTCATTGGTGGCAGATGTGAAATATCCGGCGAATGCGACGAATGTGGACATCGAGGTCCAAAAGATCAAAGGAGCCAAACCAGACGCAATTTTCCACGCATCCTACATTGGTGATATGACCATGTTTGTCAAGAAATACAAAGAGTTCAATGTTGTCCCGAAAGTTGTTCTCTCGTACTGCGGTGGTTATCAAGATCCACAGTTTGTCGTTAACCTTGGAAAAGATGCAGATTACTTTGCCGGACCGAATGCCACTACATCTGCGCTCTTCAAGAAGATGCCCATTCTTGCGAAAATCAACGAGCTTTACAGAGCAAAATCTGGAGTGGACATCGACGGTCCTACCTTGGAAGATTTCGCTTCGGCAATCGTGATTGCTGAGGCAATCAACCTGGCTGGATCAACCGACCCACAGAAGATACTGAACGTTCTAAAGACCACAGCCTTCATGGCTCCATACTTTGTTTCGGGAAGAATAAAATTTGGTCCCGATGGGCAGAATATTTACTCTGCCTCTGTTATGACTCAAATCTTTAACGGTGTCTATGAAGCTGTTTGGCCAGAACAATACCAAACAAAAGAACCAGCACCTCAATTTCCAGAGTGGAATAAGAGATAAATAAAGGGGGGCGAAAGCCCCCTTTAAAGATTTAGCACAAAGAGGGGATGAGCTATGTTCCTTCAGATTCTTCTGACAGGTGTGCTCATAGGTTCTGTGTATTCTCTTGTCGCCGTTGGTCTGACACTCGTGTGGGGACTTATGGATATCATAAACTTTGCACACGGTGATCTGATGATGATCTCAATGTACACGGTCTTCTGGCTGTACACACTTCTGAACTTTGACCCGTTTGTTTCTTTACCGATCGCAGCTGGTCTCACTGCACTGCTTGGCATCTTGATCTACAAATTTGTGATCAAACGCGTGGTTAATGCACCGGGTTTGATGGCGTTGCTCGCCACCTTTGGTCTGAGTCTGTTCATTAGAAACCTTGCTCAATTTCTTTGGTCTCCAAACTACAGATTTGTTGGGGAATCAATTCTCTCAGGCAAGAGAATTCTCTTGGCTGATCTGGTAATAGGGCTTCCACAGTTAGTAGCAGCGCTTGGAAGCATTGCCATGACCCTTTTGATAGCCTTGTTTATAAAAAGAACAAAGACTGGAAAGGCAATTCAAGCAACCGCTCAAAGCAGAGACATAGCGGAGCTAATGGGTGTTAACACAGAAAAGATATATGCGCTAACCTTTGCCTTGTCAGGAATATGTGTTGGTGTAGCGGGTACACTTCTCTCTGGCATCTTCCCCGTTTATCCAGAGTCTGGTGCGATGTACGGATTGCTCGCCTTTGTAATAGTTGCATTGGGTGGCTTCGGAAACATCTGGGGTGCGTTCTACGCGGGCATCTTGATTGGTCTGACAGAAGCGCTGGGTGGCTTTTATCTGGGAACTCAATTCAAGTACGCCTTGGCATTCTTAATATACCTGTTGGTTCTTCAGTTCAGGCCTAAGGGCTTGTTCGGGTGGTGATCCTACAGATGAAAAATCGTATGCTCTATGGGATCTTGTTGGCAATACTGATTCTTCCATTTGCTTTTCAGAATGTGAATTTTCAGCACGTTCTGATAATGTTTTTGATCTTCGCCGGGCTTGGTGAGAGCTGGAATATCATAACGGGTTTTGCTGGGCAGACTTCCTTTGGTCATGCAGCCTTTTTTGGTATCGGTGCATATACCTCAACGGTCTTTTTTTACAAATTCAGCGTATCGCCGTGGCTTGGTATGATATTAGGTGCGATCTTTGCTGCAGTTGTGGCAGCTGTAGTGAGTTATCCGTGTTTCAGATTGAAAGGCCATTACTTCGCCATCGCTACACTTGCCGTTGCAGAGATCATCAAACAACTGTTTGTGAGTTGGGACTACGTGGAAGGTGCTACAGGAATATCGATACCCGTCAAGCCAGATAGTTTCTGGCTCATGCAATTTCACAAATCGAAGATACCTTACTTTCTCATCGCGTATATTCTTTTTGTGATTGCCCTGACTGTTGCTGTCCTCATTGAGAGAAACAAGATGGGATATTACCTGAAGGCGATACGCGAAAGCCATGAAGCTGCCGAGGCGTTGGGCATAAACACCACCAGGTACAAACTGTACGCAATGATGATAAGCTCCGCAATCACAGCCCTATTTGGCTCACTGTATGCACAGTACATTTTGTACATAGACCCATTCATGGTTTTCGGACTCGATATATCGATGAAGATAGTCTTGCTAACAGTTCTCGGTGGAATTGGCAATGTCTATGGACCTGTTGTCGGAGCTGGTATATTGATACCACTTTCAGAATACACACGTGCCTTCTTGGGAGGAACTGGAAAGGGCATAGATCTAATGATTTACGGTGCACTCATAGTTGTAGTCGCATGCTTTGAACCACGAGGTATACTTGGACTTTTCAAGAGATCCAAAAAGAGAGGTGCACAATATGTCAAGACCGCTGCTTGAGGTTCAAAATTTGACGATGAAGTTTGGCAATCTCATTGCAAATGACAATGTTTCTTTTTTCGTGAACGAAGGGGAGATAGTGAGCCTGATAGGACCCAATGGCGCTGGAAAGACAACACTTTTCAGCTGCATAAGTGGGTTCTACAAGCCTTTCGCAGGAAAGGTCTTCTTCGACGGGAAGGACATAACTGGAAAAACAACGCACGAGATCACTTTGATGGGTCTTACCAGAACCTTTCAGATAGTCAAACCTCTGAAGGAGATGACGGTAAAAGAAAACGTATTAACAGGAGCCTTTTTACACGCGCAAAATAAGAAAGAGGCTGAGCTTGTTGCCGAGCAAGTTTTGCAGATGACTCACTTATGGGAGAAGAGAGATATGCCAGCAGGCAGTTTGACGATAGCGGACAAGAAAAGGCTTGAAATCGCAAAGGTCCTTGCTACGAAACCAAGGATGATCATGTTAGACGAGACAATGGCAGGCTTGAACAGAACAGAAGTTAAGGAAGCGATGGAGTTGTGTGTCGCTCTGAACAAGAGTGGTATCACACTTTTGATAGTTGAACATGTTATGGAAGCTATCATGCCCATTTCAAACAGGGTTGTTGTTCTGAACGCTGGAAAGAAGATCACCGAAGGAACTCCAGAAGAGGTTACAAACAACGAAGAGGTCATAAAGGCATATCTGGGGGAGAGATATTATGCTAAGAGTAGACAAACTAACCGTGGGATATGACAGCGTACCTGTTATCTTCGAGGTTTCTTTCAGCGTAAATGAAGGAGAACTGGTTTCAGTAGTTGGTTCGAACGGAGCAGGTAAATCCACTATTTTAAAAACCGTATCTGGGTTGCTGAAACCTTTCTCAGGAAAGATTGAGTTCATGGGCAAGAGAATCGATCAGCTCCCAGCGCATGAGATCGTCAAAATGGGAATCGCACATGTTCCCGAAGGTAGGCATGTATTTGGCAAGATGTCGGTGAAGGACAATCTGTTGATGGGAGCTTACACGATAAACGACCAATCACAAGTGCAAAAATTCCTGGCAGAAGTCTTTGAGCTCTTCCCAAGGTTGAAAGAAAGAGAGTATCAGAAAGCAGAAACTCTCTCTGGCGGTGAACAACAGATGCTCGCAATTGGAAGAGCTCTTATGGCGAAACCAAAGCTTATCTTGGTCGATGAGATGTCCTTGGGACTGATGCCCATAATGGTTGACAGAGTCTTAGAGGTTCTCAAAGAGATAAACAGAAAAGGTGTAGCAGTATTGATGGTTGAACAAAAGGTGCAGGAAGCCTTGGAGATAGCAGATAGAGGTTATATTCTTCAAACTGGGAGGATAATTGCAGAAGGAACCGGGCGAGAGCTACTCGAAAACGAACTGGTCAAGAAGGCATACCTTGGAATCTGATCTCTCTCAATTCTATGAAGGGGATAAAGTTTTATCCCCTTTCTTGATCTGTCGTTTCCAAATTAGCGCTGCTTTTCTTCTAATTCTTTTAAAGTCTTCATAGTCACATCTCATCTGCTTTAGCCTATCTTCAGAAAGTTCTGTATTCAGAATTTCCTCTCTCATAAGCATTACTATTGGCTTGACATGTACAAATCTCTGCCTTGACTGTATAAGTTCTGTAGGCATCTGTTAAGTTGATTTTCTGCGTGTTGTAGTCTGGTCTTGTACTGAGTTGGGATACTAATCGTCTGGTCACACAGACATTAAGGTTTAAGACTGGTTTTAAGCTGACAGACAGAGAATGTATTTGGATTGACTTTGAAAGATGTCCTTGCTTTCAACCGCTGATTCATGATACAGGAATAGAAATCAGCTATTCATCACAATTTTCTGAAGGGGGTATGCTTTCTGGCTGAATCTGTGTAAAATATAACGTAGACTGAGTGGTGGAGGCGATGAACATGAAGGCTCAGATTGGAGTTGTAGGGCTTGCCGTAATGGGGCAGAATCTGGCTTTGAATATCGCGAGAAATGGTTACAGTGTGGCTGTGTACAACAGGACAGCAGAGAGGACTAAGAAGTTCGTCGAAGAGAGAGTGAAAGCCGAGAAAATATTGCCTTCTTATGATCTTCAACACTTTGTTCAATCTATCGAAAGGCCAAGAAAGATAATCCTCATGGTTAAAGCAGGTACTCCGGTCGACGAAATGATCGAAGAGCTTTTGCCGTTTCTGGAGAGAGGAGATCTACTGATAGATGCCGGAAATTCACACTATGCGGATACCAACAGAAGATTGGATAAGCTTTCTGAGCACGGTATTCTTTACCTTGGTACAGGTGTCTCTGGTGGAGAGTATGGCGCATTGCATGGTCCGTCGATAATGCCTGGCGGGACTTTGCAAGCCTACAAATTGGTGGAAGATGTCTTTTTGAAGATCGCCGCGAAAACAGAGGATGGACCATGTTGCACTTATGTTGGTAATCGATCAGCAGGGCATTTTGTGAAGATGGTGCACAACGGCATTGAATATGCGATAATGCAAGCGATCTCTGAGATCTACGATCTGATGAGAAAAGTTTTGAAGATGAACAGCGAAGAAATCGGACAGGTCTTTGAGCGATGGAATAATGGTGAGCTTTCATCTTTTCTCGTTGAGATAACCTACAAGATTATGAGAAGAATAGACGAAGAAACAAACAAACCTTTGGTTGAGTTAATACTCGATAAAGCAGAGCAGAAAGGAACTGGTAAATGGACCGCTCAGACAGCCCTTGATCTTGGTGTTCCAACGCCCTCTTTGAGTACTGCTGTCTTCGCAAGAACCATCTCTCATTTCAAAGAGCAAAGAGAACAGTTGTCAAAGATTTTCGGGGAAAAGCACAAAGTCAATGCCGACAAATCACTTTTGCAGGATCTTGAGAAATCATTGCTCTTTGCCGTCTTTCTTTCTTTCTCGCAAGGCTTATGGCTCATCAGTGAGGCATCGGTCGCTTACAACTACAACATAGATCTGTTAGAAGTTCTGCGGATCTGGAAAGGTGGCTGCATCATAAGGGCAAAACTCTTAGACTTTCTGCGAAGGATTCTGAAAGAAAATCCGCAAAACGTCAACTTGCTCGCTAGCGAGACTGCTATGAACTTTCTCAAAGAAAAACTTCCTTCTGTCTTGAAAGTCAGTTCAGTTGCGAGAGAAGCATCTTTGCCTATGCCTGTTCTGAGCAGCTGTATTGATTATCTGTTCAGTCTAACAGAAGAGAATCTTCCCGCAAATCTCATACAAGCACAGAGAGATTTCTTTGGCGCTCATACCTTCGAGAGGATCGACAAAGAGGGAACCTTCCACGTTGAGTGGCAAGAATTGGAATGAATAAAAAAGGTGAGGCATCTGCCTCACCTTTAAAGCTTTTTCATCAATGACGATGTGCTTGTGTACAGTTCTAAGAAGATCTCGTAGTACCTGTCGTAGATTTTTCTCGACTCTGGGTCTGGCTCAACGGCTTCTTTGTACTTCACCCAGCTTTTAATTCTCTCGGGTTTGTCTATCACACCGGTTCCAAGACCTGCTAAGAACGCGTCGCCAAAAGGTGCTTCTACCAAACTCGCAACTTGACGCATCTTAAAGCCAGTGACATCAGCAAAGATCCTCACCCACAGATTTGATTTCGCTACACCACCGACGATCCAACATTCGTCGTTGAGCTTCAAGCCAGCTTTCAATCCTTCTTCAATGTTGTGCCTGAGGGCGTAGGCAGCTCCTTCCATAAAAGCCCTGTACACGTGGGCTCGGCTGTGATAGAGGCTCAGCCCAAAGACAACACCTTTTGCAAACGGATCCCAGATCGGTGATCTCTCGCCCATGAAGTATGGAAGAACCACAATACCTTCGCTTCCGGGTGCTACTTGTTCTGCTTCTCTATCGAAAAGCTGATACACTGATGTGTTAATTCTCTCAGCAACTACATTTTCAGATTCGCCGAACTGTTCTTTGAACCATCTTGCGAGTGCTCCGGTCGTGGCTGAACCACCAAAGGTGTATATACGTTCTGTGTCGTAAACTACATATGGGTAGCTCACCAAACCAAAGGCAAGTTTGCTCCCATCGTGAACAGTACCCCAACACGTCGATGTTCCAACCATTGCAACGTGTTCGCCCTCTTCAAGTGCGCCTGCTGAAAACTGTGCAACCGGTGCATCAATGCCTCCTGCGATGATCGGTGTACCTTCCAACAAACCACAGAGTGAGGCAGCCTGCTTTGTGATTCTTCCTACTACTTCTGAAGATTTCACAATTTTCTCAGGTAGATAATCAATTGGGATACCGAGCACTTTACACATGTGATCGGACCAATTGAGTTTGCGAATATCGAACAAACCTCCGATATTCCCAGCTGAGGAGTAGTCTATGGCAAGCTGTCCGGTCATTTGGTAGATCACGTAGTCTTTTGGAGTGAGGAATTTGTAGATCTTTTTCCAGATCTCAGGTTCATTGTTTCTTATCCACATCATCTTTGGAAAACCAAAGTATGAATCGACATAATTCCCAGTTATCTGAAAGATCTCTTCTTTAGGAATGTTTTTCTTAACCCATTCTGTTTCCTCCACCGCGCGGCGATCCATCCAGATCAGACAAGGGTATAAGGGCTGTACATTTCTGTCAACAGGAATGCCAGCGCCGCCGAACAATCCACTGATTGCCATGCCAGCGATCTTCTTCCTGTCGACTTTAGATTTATCAATTATCTGCCTCGTGGTTTCAAAAACTGCTTTAACCCAGACATCGGGCCACTGTTCAGCCCAATTAGGTTTGGGTTTGATGACATCGTATTCCACTGAAGCTTCCCCAATGACATTGCCAAATTCATCGACCATCACAGTTTTCGTTCCCTGAGTACCAATATCACTGCCTATCAGATACATCGTTTATGCCTCCCTTGATCTTCAATCAGTGACAACTACAGGAACTCACTGTGAAGATCTCCCAGCCTTTGTATTTTTCAAGAGCCTCAATTATTGCGTCCTTCACCAAACTCTTGCTAACAGCAACATGATGCTCAAAACCGTACTGAGTTATGATTCTGAGCAAAGATCTTAGCTGTGGTATATGAGCCACACCATAACCTCCGAAGGTCTTTAGATTGTCATTTGTGAATTCACCTTCTGCTATCACACCGGCGATGGTACCTTCGTTGTCGAAAGAGGAAAGCCTTAAGAATGTTGCTGGACCCGCTGCGATCTTCCCGGTACATGTGCCATAGGCGTTCTCCTTTCCAACGGTGCCGGCGATGATAGCTTGATAGGACATTTGACAACTCTTGAAGAAGGATTTTGGAAAGTTGCTGCAGTGGAACATGATAGCCTTTTCTGGATCGTTGCCGTAATTATTGTTCCAGTCCATAAGAGCAGATGGGCTGTTGGATGCAAGCTGCAGAACATACATAGACAACGCACCCATGACATCCATCTCACACGCACTGGGTATGAGCGATTCAGAGAAAAGACTCATCACGGCACACGGTACGATGCCATAGATAGCTTCCAATGCTGTCCAACACTGAAATGCCATTGCGTTGATTTTGTTTTCTTTCATCCATCCTCTGACTGCAGCAGCCAGACGAGCCATTCTGTCAAGGGCATCAGATGGAATGCCACGTGGTTTGAAGGTGTCCTTGAGCTTCTCAAGTTCTTGGGATACTTCAGATGACTTTGAATCAAAGCTGCGTGCACGAGCGATTATTTCTGAAAGATCGATCGTTTCAACTGTTATTCCATACTTTTCCAAAATCTTCTCACTAAAGCGCACGGTGTTAAAAGCTGCTGGTCTTGCGCCAATAGCTCCGATTTTGACATTCTTAAGACCCTTTACTATTCTGCAGACAGTCAAGAAGCGTTGTATATCCTCTTTGAATTCATTACTCTCTGGATCTTCAACGTGTTCTGTGGTATCCGAGAACAATATACCGTACTGCACAAGGTTGTTGCAAAGAGATATCTTCCCGCAGAACGAATCTCTTCTGCTTTCAATCCCAAGTTTATTCAGATCATCTGAAAAAGCGTGAACCAAAACTGGCACATCTAAGCCAGAAAGTCTTATCGCAGTTGCGGCTGAACGTTCATCGCCAAAGTTCGGCAGAGTGACAACAATACCATCGATTTTGTCTTCGTGCTCCTTAAAGAGACGAGCACACTTTTCCGCATCTTCAAGGTTTTCAACTGCTCCATACTTTGTGTCCTGTGTAGACAGTGTTACTACCTCAATTCCCATTTGTTCAAAGACAGAGAGAACACGTTTACGCCCTTCTTCTACCAGGGAGCCAGGGAAAAAACCCCTGTTGCCTACAATCAAACCGATCACCATCTTGTCGGCATTCATCGCTTGTTTTCCTCCTCTCTTTGTCTATAAGCTTCTCTCTAAAATCCTACACCTTCTGAGCCAAATTTATGCAAAGTTCTTTCGGTTCGGAGTCTTTCAATAATTGTGAATTTTTCAAGCAGTTTGAAGTTCAGCTTGGGACAACCAATTAGATCTCTTCAACGGGAATCTTCATAACAATTAAAGAATGCGCTGGTAATTTCACACTTGACACAGGACCAGGTACCGACATCCTCTTGACCACTGGCTGAACACGATTTGGATTGTCAAAGTCGTTCCCCGCAAGAACGTCGTCTGCATTTAGTTCAACAATATCGATCTCTTTTGAAAACTCAAACTCCGATAGATCGACCTCCACTTCAGCATCTTTGTCCTTATAGTAATTAGCTAATGCTAAACAAATAAGACCTCGGCTGTTGTCGTAAGTTGCCGACCCATCTATGTACGGAACATCGTTGAGTTGGAAAGATAATCTGCCTTCAAAAAAGCTCTTAGCCTTTATGGAGTAGGTGTCCGAGTTGATGTCCATACCGAGGCGTGTCCTACCAGTGTGGTTTACAAAGATGTCAAAAACATGATATAGTGGTGTCAAGACCAATCCTTCTTTGTTTGTCTTAATCATTCCCAATGCGTTGACCATCTGTGCCAGATTTGCCATCTGTACTGTTTCAGACATCCTGTGCAGAGTGAAGAAAATGCCAGCGGCAAAGAGTGCGTCTTTCAAGGTGTATGGCTCTTCCAATAGAACGATACCCTTTTCACTTGCCTCCTTTTCCGGAACGACTTGATACCATACATTCCATTCATCCAACGCTATCTTCACGTGATCGAGCTTGAGATGTTTGATCTCACTCTCGAGCAACTTCAGTCGTTCCTGCACGTAGTATGCAGCTGAGATAGTCTCGTAGTGATCTTCCGAACCATGGTACTGGTGAATCGATATGTAATCTATGAGTGCACCTGCATGCTTGAGAACTGTCATATCCCATTCAGGGTTGTCTGCGCCGACAGCAATGATCTTTATCGATGGGTCAACAGCCTTCATGAACTGGGCAAACTGTCTGAGTTTTTCTGCATATTCACTCGCACTGCAGTGACCAACTTGCCAAGGTCCATACACCTCATTCCCAATGCCCCAGTACTTGACCTTGTAAGGTTGATCATGACCAAATTGTTTTCTGAGAGATGCGTATTTGGTCGGAGTGTCAAGGTTACAGTACTCCAACCAATGAATGGCTTCATCGAGCGTACCTGTTCCCAGACTCACTGCAAGATATGGTTCGGTTCCTATATCTTTACAGTATTGAACGAATTCGTCAGTTCCAAATTCATTTGTTTCAATACCTCCCCAAATGTAGTTGAGTAATTTCGGTCTTTTCTCTACAGGACCAATGCCATCTTCCCAATGATAAGCTGAGGCAAAGTTTCCACCTGGCCATCTGAGGATTGGACATCTGATCTTCTTTACAGCGGCAAGAACGTCTTTTCTGAAGCCTCTTTGGTCTGACAATGGTGAGTTTCTTTCATAGATGCCTCCATAGATACATCTACCCAAATGTTCGATGAAATGTCCATAGATTTTCTCGTCAATTCTTCCAGCTTTTGCTTTCCATACCTTTACATAACCGTCCATTCTCCTTCCCTCCTCAACTTCCACTTGGGCTTGTTCTTAAAAAGATTAAATGAACAAGCTTAAACTGTCAGCGCTGAGTTCATTTCTATGTTTAATTCTTCCATAACTGCCACTTTAATGAAGAAACCTACTTATAGAGTAATCAAAATAACGATTTGTGCAACGTTCTTTCTCAAAAAGTACTTGACTTGATTTGATCTATGGTTTTTGAATACTCGCTCGTAGTAATACCTACTCATAATCACAAAAACGAAATCTATCGGTACAACCAACAAGCTACTTCATGCTTATTGGAGCCAACTTTAATCATAGGAGGTTTGGAATTTCCACAAAGATCGCTCTTGTACGGGCATCTTGAATGAAATTTGCAACCAGACGGTGGATTGATCAAACTAACAATCGAACCGGGTATCGGTTTTTTCTCAGTTTTGTCACCTATCTTTGGAATCGAAGACAGTAGAAATCTGGTGTACGGATGCAACGGATTGGAAAACAATTCATCCACCGTACCAGATTCAACAAAGTTTCCACAATACATCACAACCATCATATTTGCCAAATTCGGTATCAAAGAGATGTCATGAGTGATGAAAACAAAACAGATCTTCTTTGAATTATGGAGTAAACTAAGAAGTTCGAGGATATCATTCTGAGTAACAACATCAAGAGCGGATGTTGGCTCATCTGCGATTATTATCTTAGGATTCAAAAAGGTTGCCAACGCGATCACAACTCTTTGTTTCATACCTCCAGACAGTTCAAAGGGATACATTTTCAAGACTTGCCTCGATAGATTGAGCAAATTCAAATGCTCTTCTATACTCTTGATATCAAAAGGCAAATTATGTGATAATAACAAGTCACGAAAGATCTGGTCAATCTTTCTCACAGGGTTCAATGCACTGAGTGATCCTTGAGGAATATAAGAAATCCTTTCCCACCAAGCTTCTGGTAAAGTATTCCCCTTGGGAGATATCTCATACTTGTAGTCACCAAATGCAAGGCGCACATTCCCATCAACAATCTTCAGTGCTGGATCCAAAGCACCATAAAGTACTTTTGCCAAGGTGCTCTTACCGCATCCGGACTCGCCAACTATAGCCAGGAAATCGTTTTCTTCTATCTCCAGAGACACATCATCCACAGCTCTAATATTCCTGAACTGTCCATCTTGTTCAACAGTGTAATATGCCTTTAGGCCGTCAATCTGTACGAGAATCATCTACTGACCTCCCCTGCGCCAACGTTTCTCAATCTTGGGTTGATGAAAGACGTTATGCTGGTGAAGAGCAAATATAAAGAAGTAAAGAGGAGGACAATGAAAAGTATTGGAAAAAATATCCACCACCATGCACCGGTAACCATCGCTTGCTGTTGTATAGCCCAGTAGGTCACCGTTCCCATGGTCGGAATATCTAAGGGTGCTAACCCTAAAATTGATAAAGTTATTTCCAAACCCAAAGACCAGAGCATGTTGTTGATTGTTGTGGCAAGAATTATAGGCAGTAGATGTGGAAAATATTCTGAAAAGATCAAACCAAGAATGCCTCTACCAGAGAATACTGCAGTCAAAGTGTACTTTTGCTCTCTCAAACTGAGAACTTGAGCTCTGATAAGTCTTGCATCCCACGGCCAGCCGAACGATGCCAAGACAATAGCTAAGGTAGAAAAACTCATACTACGTGCAATGAGGCGTAGAAAAACCAAAATTGGGAAAATGGGGAGAACAACAAAAGTATCACAAAAAAGCATCAAGACATTATCGATTATGGCACCACCTTTGTACCCCGCAATGACACCAATGACTATCGCTAAGATACGTGACAGAAGTGCGACTTCTAAACCAAATACTAACGAGTTCTTCAGTGCAAATGTCAGCAACCAAAAAAGATCCTGCCCTCTACCATTGGTTCCAAATATATGTTTCAGCGATGGTGGACGACTGATAGGTGCATAATAACTTGAACGTGGATCATAAGGTGAAAAAAAGGACAGGACGACAAAAAGAAGTAAAAGTCCAAGAACAATCAGACCAAATCTGAATCGCATATCGGTTCTGAAAAGTTTCCTCACGGTGTTGGCAAGAGTTTTCATCCTCTCGATTCTCCTTCCTGCCGAAACCAGTTATCGTTAACCAGACACATATTGAATTCTGGGATCAATAAAGGGCAACATGAGATCCACAAGCAAAGTTGCAACTGCGACAGCCACAATGGAAAATACGGTGGTCCCCATGACCAGGTTGTAATCGGACTGCATTATAGCCGTATAGATCAAAGTACCTAATCCTGGATAATTGAAGACTATTTCGGTTATTATCGTGCCGTTGAAGATGAATCCAAGCTGCAAGCCGAGCCCAGTTAGTTGTGCAGGCATTGCCAACCTTATAACATAACTCCTGAGTATTATTGAATCCTTTAGTTTCATCTGACGCGCGAAATTTACAAAGTACTCACCTGTTACGTTCGATACCAAATTACGCATGTTTAGGAACCATGCACCTACACCAACTATTATTAGTGAAATCGCTGGAAGAAAACCATATTTCACAACACTTCTGATGAAACCCCAACTCAAAGTTGGGGTCAATCCTATTTGGTATGCACCACCGGTTGGGAACCAGTGTAACACGTAGGCAAACAGTATCAACAAAAGCAGAGCAAGAATATAGTATGGGACAGGTCGCACTGCATTCGAAATGATCTCAACAACTCTTACCCACATTCCTTTGTTTCTGTAGCCGGCAATTCCTCCAAGAATTGTTCCAACGATCCACGATAACAGTGCCGTTAAAGCAAGCAATCCAACAGTCCACGGGAGGGATCGAGATATAAGTGTTATAACAGGAGTGGGAAACGATGCAAATGATGGTCCAAGGTTACCCTTCAACAATTCTCTCCAAAAGTTAATATACTGTCTGAGAAGTGACCCTTCCAGTCCGTACAATTTCAGCAAAGCTTGCCTCATTTTCTCAATACTTTCTGCAGGCAGGTACGCCCCCGACATCTGCAGTCGTCTAATCGCCATCTCTGCTGGATTTGCACCTGGAACGAGTCTGGGTATCAAGAAAATAATCGAAACACCTATGAAGATCACAAGTAGACTGATCAACAATCTCGTTATCAGATACTTAGTAAGAAATCTCACAAAATCCTTCACACGAATTCCTCCCGTGAACTGCGAAAAATCGAGAAAAAGCACTACCTTATCAAACGACAGCTAAAAGAGCATCACAGTTACTTCCTACCTGTTGGTTGCAGTTTTATGAACATAAACCTTGTGTTACCCCAGTTAGGAACAGGATTTGTATAAGGATCGTCCGACGTAGGATAACCCGTCCAGTAGTATCCATCACAAACTGTGAACACGTTGTACGAGAACATCGGGATTATAGGCATGTCCTCAACACAGGTTTTTACGTATTCCAAACCAAGATCGATCATCTTCTCTGTGTCTTTGAAGAAATCTGTTGCTCTCAGAGCATCGATGATTTTATCGATCTTTTCGCTCTTGTACCTCATGGGATTCTTTGCTACGACAGTCTGTCCAGTTGGTCTGTAATAGTCAGAGTGCCAGGATTCAAGGAACCAGAACAAATCAGGATGTCCACCCCATGTTTCGATGCACCAAGCCCAGTAGACCGTGTCCTTGTCTTCTCCGTAGTTCATTCTTGTCCACAACATAGATGCTTCTACAGCTTCTATCTGGGCATCTATTCCAAACTTTCTCCACTGTTCGGCAACAGCGGCTGCTGCTCTTGTCATGACCGATCTGGTCGAAGCTTCACACAAGATGGATATCTTCCAAGGTTTGCCGTCAGGTAACAGCCACTTTCCTCTTTCTTTCTTGAATCCTACGCTCTTCAAAAGTTTTTCAGCTACATCAGGTGAATACTTCCACCAACCATAGCCGACCATCTTCTTTATTTGATCGAAATCCTCAGGAACTTTGTAACCATAGGCATACTTCACAGCATCAGCGATTTTGGAAGGTATAGTTGGATCATATGGTTTGAAGGTCTCAGAACCAACCTTTATTGTAAATTCCTTCAACCATTGTTCCACCTTGTCAAAATACCATTCTGGATCTTTTCCTGTTGGTGGAACATGAATGGGTGATATAGTTGCACATCCACTGTAAGACTGCAGTACGACTTGAACGATATCGATGGATAGCGTCAAAGCCCAGCGAACTTCTTTCAAGTTGTACGGGAATTGTTCATGGTTCATGATCAAGGATGGTAGTGTTGGGTCTGGATGCGCCCATGGCCAACCATCAAACCAAGTAACACAGTATGGGTTGTTCTGAGAAAGAGTTATTGCTCCCTCAGGTGGCAAATCATGAATTATATCAAGTTCATGAGCCATCTGGTCCATGACTTTTTTCTCTGGGGAAGCTACTCCCTTGTACAAAACATATTTCGGACCTGGTTTTTTACCAAATGCTACGCCCAGATCTGACCTTTCCCAGTCTTGTCTGAGTTCCCACAAGAACCAGTAACCATTCGGATCATATGATTTCAGCACATATGGTCCAGTTCCAACAGGAGGATAGAAATCGAAAGCAACAGGGTCTTGAATCTTTTCAAAAATGTGTTTTGGCATAATGTAACACGCAGACCATCTTACAGTGAAAACAGTGTGAAATCTCCCGTTGGGCTTCACGAGTTTGAAGACTACTGTGTAATCATCGATTTTGTTGACTTCCTTTACATTCACCTGCATGTACGCACCCCAAGTCATCTCTGGGTGGTTCTTCAATGTTTCAACGGTAAAGACCAAATCATCTGCAGTGAATGGTGTCCCATCGCTCCAATAGATTCCTTTTCTCAACTTCACGGTCATTTCCGTATTGTTGCTGTTATATATGGGAGCATCTGCCGCCAACAAATTGATCCAGGTATCTCCTTCTATTCCCGCATCTGGGTCTATATACCAGAGAGCTCCCAAGCACAACTGCTGAATACCCGTAGACCAACTCGATACACCACCTCCCCAAAGGTTGAATCTGGTGGGATTCAGCGAACGACCTGATGGATCTTCGATAATGATGACCTCATCACGAGGTACACCCGGAAGGACTTCTGCTGCAAAACCCGTTATCCCCACTACTACCAGGACCATTAAAACAAGCCACTTACCATGCCTTAAAGACATGCTATACACCTCCCTCGGAAGGGTTATGATAAAGCCAACACCTAACAATGACACCATCTACGGTGCATTTAGGTGGGGCTTCCTTTTCACATACATCTCTTCTGTGAGGGCATCTGTAGACAAACTTGCATAGGTACTCTGAGTGTCCTGGTACAGATTCTGTGTTTTTCCAGATTTCTCGTTTGTGAGTTCTCTGTTTCTTGTCTTCTGTGATCTTCGGCACAGATTCTTTCAACAGCTGTGTATAAGGATGCAATGGACAAATCAAAACTTTGTCTGCTGGTCCTGTCTCAACAATGTTTCCCTTGAGAATAACTGCTATGTGGTCACTTATGTAGTACGCGGTTGCAAGGTCGTGAGTTATGTAAAAAATATGGAGTACCTTCTCATCGCGCAATTTCCTGAAGAGGTTCAACATAGATATTCGCAAAGACGCATCCAACATTGAAACAGGTTCGTCAGCGACGAGGATTTTGGGATTTACCAGTAGTGATCTGGCTATCGACAACCTTTGTAATTGTCCACCTGACAACTCGTGTGGGTACCTACCTTTTATGTCTTCAATTGCCAGACCGACTTCATTGAGAACTCTTTCGAGTACGTAATAATCATTGGTCTTTCTCTTTGAAACCGATGTTTTTCTTAACATCAAATGGAAGTACGCTTCTACTTTTTTCAATGGATTGAACGTCTCAAAAGGATCTTGGAAAATAGGCTGAATTAACTTTATCAAATCTGCCTTTCGAAAATCTTTTATGTTCTTGTTCATCAACCAGATGGTACCGCTTGTCGGATTAATAGTCCTCAGCAAGAGATTTGCAATCGTCGTTTTCCCACTACCACTTTCACCTACAAGAGTGAAGACAGCGGGTCTGTCTTCTATCTCAAAGTTCGCGTCACACACAGCATGTATCACATTTCTTGAAAAGAAATGCCCTACACGAAAGCTTTTGTGTACTTTTTCGAAACGCAGCAGAACGTTTTTCACCTTGTTATACCCCCAAAGCTGTAAGATTCAATGACAAGGATTATCAGAAAATGATTCTAAAAAACACAGTGTCACAAAGATCATTATATGTATGTACATATACACCTGCAGTAATATCATAACTCATCAGCGGATTATACAACAACTTTGATAAGAACCAAAAGACTGTTATTACAGATATATAAGTACATTGAACTACCGTTGATAGTACCTTTCATCTTTTTTTCTTTGTGTTTCTTCATTTTTCTCGTTGTTTCATATTGAGTTAACAATAGCTGATCCAAAGATGTATACTCGCTGTTTTGCAGATTGAACCGCACTGAGTGCTCTTTCTCTTCTATCGCTTTCGTGATGGATTCTTGTTAACACTACTGCTTGGTCACCAACGCTGTTCCTCATCTTGCAAATACCAACAAGGACATGCATGTTTTTCTACTCCCACCTCTACAGTTCTCCGCCCTTACAGAAATAGTTCTGGGCATCAAATGAGTAGAATGCTTCAGACTTTTGAGTATAATCCTTGAAGACAGTTTCAAGAATCTGTTTATGACTGGATTGCGTGAAAAGCAAATGCAAACTTTTGGAAGGGCACACAAGAGCCACACTGAGAACTTCTTAACTGATTCAGTGTCTCACGCTCGAGTGTAAGAGTTTATTCTTCTCGCTTTTGAGGATTATTCCGAGCAAATCATAATAAATTGTGTGGATCAAACCACCGGATATTTCATTTTATATCATTGTTTCTTGCATCTTTCAGGTTGAGTGTGGTTGCAACGTGGAAATGATTCCTTTGCGCTAATCATTTGAACCATTCATGAAGTGTTCCTTTCATCTTCTGTAAAATGTGTAACCCTGTCGGAAGGCTTTTGCCAATAGATCACTGTCTGCACGAAATCATTCAACCGAATTGCTTTTTATTCTCAGGATAGTAAAGGAATTCCTTTCGAAGAAAAATTCGAATCGGTTATCTTGAATTGACTGCTTCTCTTCAACTGGGCAGACTCTCAATGGATTGGTGAAGGAATTCTCCAAATCCACACTTTCTGCCGTCAATATTGTGGTTTTCACTTGATGTACCAACTCTGCGTTTAGAATATCAACAATCACTTTCTTGCCTTCAGGCCGTGGGTTGACAACTTTGAGAACTATTTCTTCTGATTCAAAATCATAACCAGCTGAGTAATACAAACCTCTGTAATTTGCCTCATCGATCACATCGTGCACCAGTTCACCGTTCAAATAGCATTTGATTCTCTTGCCACTCACTTCAACTTTGAGTGTGTACCACTCACCTGAGATTACTGTTCTTGGGACCGTTGAACAGATGAGCATTCGATTACCATTCAGTGCTTTCTCAATCACCGAAGAAGTATTTTGAAAGCCGCCAACATTCCACCAGTAGTAGTTGTTGTTGTCCTTCACACCAAAGAGGATCAGAAACCCCTCAGATCCTTCCTTCTTTCTTGCTCTTACTTCGATTGTGTAATCTGAGCGATCTGCTTGCCCCAGATAAATTCGTCTGTCCTGAGCGGTGCTTGTTTGGATGAGTAAACCGTTCGTCGTACTCCAATTGCCACGATACGTCTGCCAGCTTTTTGCATTACCGTCGAAATCATCAGACAAAAGGACGTTCCCATCGCGATCCCAGACCCTTATATAGTCAAATTCACTAATGGTTTTCCACGTTCCCAGACCAACCTTGCCAGTTATTCTATCGTCCAATTCATCCTCTTCAAGACTTGAGAACAAGATGACGTCTGGTAGGTTGTTCATGAAGAGTTTCTGCACATAATAACTCGGCGTGACATAGACTTGCAAACCGTTGAACCAGATTAGATCAGGTATCCACTGAGACCATCCAACACGATTAAGCAAAGGTGCATACGCAGCCATGATAACTACATCGCTATTTCTCTCTAAACCTGTCATAAATGCAGCTTCACCCAGAGCTGCTTGAAGATTGTTCCTCTTTCCAATGGTGTGCACTGCATATTCTCCCACCATTACCTTTGGTCCAGATCTATCATATTCGTCATAACGATTGGCATTCGCAAGAAACCATTCGTAAGATGCATAGATGTGTTCGTCTACAATATCTACACCGTTGTTCCTTGCCCAAAGCCAAGCTTCGTCAAAGGAAGGTCCTTCATAGTTGGGAGGACAGCTGAAGATGAGCTTTATCTGAGGATACCTTTCCTTGATCTTTCTTTGGAACAATTTGAAATGTTCTCGATAATCACTACCCCAATTCTCGTTACCAATTCCAACGTATTTCAAATTTACTGGATCGATCAAACCATTTTCAATTCTTTTCGCTCCCCAAGTTGTTTTTGAATCACCATTGGCATACTCTATCAAATCGATTGCGTCTTGAATCCAACAATCCATTTGATCCAGCGAGGCGATCTGCGCACCTCTCACTTGACACGAAATGCCTGCATTAAATATCGGTACTGGTTCTGCTCCCAGAGATCTACTCAGTGAGAAGTATTCGTCGAATCCTATTCCGTATGACTGATGATAACCCCAGAGATTCGGCTTGGCTTTCCTGTTTTCTGGTGATCCGATTGTGTCTTTCCATCTGTACGCGTTTTCTAAGCTGTAGCCTTCAACCAAGCATCCTCCTGGGAATCGAACAAATCCTGGTTGCAGATCTGACAGCATTTTGACAAGATCATTTCTCATCACGCCCATGAAGGAATCATTGGGAATCAAGGAAATCATATCCAAGGCAACATCGGCTGGTCCGTGAATTGTCAAAACCACTGCCCCGTTTGAGATATTATCAGAAGTCTGTATGGTAAATTGGTGTTTTTGCCAGTCTGCTGAAGCTATCGTCAATGCCTTAGTAAAATATGATTGACCAGTCGAGTCTTGTATGGAAACGTTTAGTTGTGCTTGTTGTTGCTTCGCTTTGGCACAAATCGAGAAAAGATATTCTTTGTTTCTTTCCAGATAGATACCATCATAACCTTTGTTAACTATTCTCACAACGTGCTGTGGTTTCTCCAGACAAGCTCTCAAGTAATTTTTGTTGTTCTGGTTCAGTGGATCTACCTGTTCTACACCTATCTGCACACCACTGCTTTTATCCACAGACCAACCTTCCAAGGAATTCGTATGCTCGAATGAACCGTTTCTCACTAACTGGGCGTATAACCCTCCGTCTATGGTGTGGTTTATGTCTTCGAGAAAAATACCAAAGAGTGTTGGGGGAACACTGTGCAACTTTCGGCTCAAATCTATAGTCAGTTTGTAGATATTTTCGGCAGCAATGTGTTTGGATAAGCATAAAACTATCAAAGAAATCGTTATGAGAAACGGTCTGTTCATCTATCATCACCTTCATTGAAGACAATAGCAAAATCATTCGCCTTTTTCCTGCAAGCCGTAATGGTGAACAGCGTCTCTTGACCATGATGTTTTACCATTACTTGATATATTCCGGCAAATCCCTTAAAATTCACCTCACCTTGATCATCTGTCCGTAGGTTCACAGATGTTTTCCACTGTCGATGAACCAAATCTTTGAGAACAAAGTAGATTGGCTTTACTGTGAGATCATCTCTCAAGAAACCGCTACCTTGTTGCCAAGCTCGGTAGAAATTCCAATACACAATCGCCTCAACAGCAGGATGGCTGAAAAAGACTGTGTAAAAGATCTTTGCAATCTCCGCTTGAAGTTTTTCAGCTGTCTCAAGATCCACACTGAAGGCTTCCAAAACCGCTGTAAGAGGAATCTGAAACTCAGTAATGTGAATGGGTTTTCCAAGAGCTGCAATCTCGTCAAGAGCTTTGTAAATCCCCTCAAGGTTCGCCAGTTGGGCTTTCAGATCTCTTGCGTCGAAGATATGTGCTTCGACACCTATTACGTCGACTGGAACATTCTCTTCAATCAGTCTGCGAGCCAGATCGATGAACTTGTGACGCGTTTCATCATTCATCAGAACCCCAAACTCGTTCAAAACCAACTCTGCAGCTGGATCAATTTCTTTTACCAACCGGTAAGCCTTGCCAATGTAATCTTCTGGAAGGTTATCAAACCACCTTTGAACGACAGGCTCATTCACAACATCCCACATCTGTATCTTGCCTTTGAACTGGTTCACTTCGCGGCTTATTCTCTTATACAGGAGATTAAGAACATCTTCCCATTCTCCAACTGCCCCTTTTGCTACCACCCATCCTGGTACACCGACACCCGGTGGATTTCCCCATACTAGTGTATGTCCTTTTACGGGGATTTTATTCTCATTTAACCATTGTACAATCTTATTTGTTGCCTCAATTAGTGGTATGAAATCAATTACCGGTTCGTAATCCGCCCAGTAGAAAGCCGGTACAGTCGCATAATTGAACAGCTCAATGTAGAGTCTTTTATATTCTTCTAACTGACTTTCATTAAGTGGTCTTGTTCCAAATCTATTGCCCCTTCTGTAACTGTACGGTGCGTAAGCAAACAACAAGTACTCGGGTGCATTTCCAAAATAAAATTCGTGAGAAAGCTGTGTACATTTGACGCTCACGCCGCTGAGAGGTTTGCCAGATTCATTGATGATAGTTATCCTCACAGGTATCTTTCTGTTTTCAATTAAATCATTATACTTCTCAAGATTCACATTGAGAGAAATTGTTTGGGCAAACACTTTTGTTTCACCACCGAGAACAGAAAGGATAAGCAAGATAATAGTCAAGAAGTAAATGAATTTCTGACTCATCTCTGATCAACTCCCGTTGGTAATATCACTTCCCAATGGAGCCAAGTGAAACACCACGCATTAGATACTTGTGAAATGCTACGAAAATTACAAGTACTGGCGCAACGGAGATGAATGCTGCAGCCATTGATGCACCTATACCTCTATATGGATCACCCCATCCTGCACTGAAACGAACCAAAGCAATTGGTAAAGTGAACTTGCTCGATGAAGTCAGTACGATTAGCGGCCAGAGAAAGCTGTTCCAAGACCCCAGGAAGGTCATTATTCCAAGTGTTACGAGCGCTGGTCTAATCAACGGAACAACTATTCTTGTCAGGATGCGTAGGCGCGAGCAACCATCTATCAAGGCTGCTTCTTCAAGTTCTCTGGGAATCCCAAGCATATACTGACGTAACATAAAAACACCAAAAGTACCACCCAAACCCGGTAAAATCAAAGCCGCGAAGCTGTTCATCAATCCTAAGCGGTTGATTATAAAGAAATTTGGCACCAAGAATAGCACAGATGGAAACGCCAATATTGCAACATATGTCCAGAAGATGATTCGCTGCCCAGGAAATCGAAGTCTTGCGAGTGCATAAGCAGCTGGTACTGCAACTAATAAGCCGGCGACTGTTGCGATCGCAGCGACGATCACACTGTTCCAAACTGATCTTCCAACGTTGATACCTCCTGCTGCTCTTGCAACAGCTGCGTAGTTTTCAAAAGTCATTGGATTTGGTATCCACCGAGGAGGGTTCTCTGTCACAGCAACTGTTGTTGGTTTTAGAGATGTGGTCAGCATCCAGAAAATTGGCACAAACCACAGGAAAGACAACAACCATATCAGTACCGAGTATATTGCTCTCTTCACAACAGATCTCTTGATTCTTCTCAGCTGAGTCATTCTATTCCACCTCCGCTGACCTAACTGACTGCGTTAAGAGGGCCAATTGTATCAAGCCGAAGACAATCACGATCAGAAAAATGTACCAAGAGATCGCTGCGGCGCGACCAAGTTGTTGTCTCTCAAAACCAACCATGTACAGATAGTAAACCATCGTACGGGTACTGCCCGCAGGTCCTCCTGCAGTCAAGATGTAAACCTGATCAAACAAACCAAAAGCCAGCAGCACATGCCTCGCTATATCAAAGAACATTACATTTCTTATCCAAGGTAGTGTCACATGTATGAATCTTTTCCAAGGTCCAGCACCATCTATCTTTGCAGCCTCATATTGTTCTGGTGGAATTCTCTGCAAAGCACCTATGTATAAAAGGACACTGAAGCCAACTATCCACCAGGCAGTTATGGCAATTATCCAAGTCCAAGCCAAAGTCGCGCTTTTGAACCAAGACATTGGGTCATTAATAAAACCGATTTTCTGCAGATAGTAGTTCGCCAGAGCGGCAGGTTGTGAACCAAGTATCCAGTCCCAAGAGAACAAGATCCCGATTGAACCAAAGAATGCCGGAGAAACAAAAGCGACCATTGGCCACAACTTTCCATACATCTTCTGATTCAAAACTAATGCCAAGACAACCCCTAAGGCTACTGTCAGGGGAACGCTTATTGCCGAAAAAAAGACAGTATTTTTCACTGTATCCCAGAAGCGTGAATCCCGCCAAACACGAGAGAAATTGTCAAATCCAATGAATCTTGGTTCTCCCAGCAGACGCCAATCGTGGAAACTCATTATTAAGCCGTAAATCAGCGGTGCAGCGACAAACAGTGTGAAGAAGAACATGTGGGGGAGGAGGAAGATGTAGGCTCCAACCCCCGTTCTGATGCGTTTAGACAGTGGTCGTACCATGAGTTCACACCTCCTCCCCAATCTGCTTTATTTCTTCTGACCAGACCAGTAGTCTTCCAAGATATCTCTTACCTCATCTGCCGCTGTCTGCATGGCTTTCTCTGGTGTCAACTTTCGAGTGACAAGGACATCTTCAAGATGCACTGCCACAGCATCCAAGACTTCTGAGAGTATTGGAAACATTTGGAACGTCTTGACGTACGGTAATTGCTGTGCAACGGTGTATATATGAGGAAGCTTCTCTTTCAATTCTTGACTCTGCGCAATAGATATTCTCGCAGGTGTTTGACCGGCTGCGTACCATTCTATGGCGTGGTCCCACAGATACTTGACCCAAGTCATAGCTGCTTTAAGAACTTGCGGATCCTCAACCATAACCTTTGTTAAAGCCAGAACATGAGAACCACCAAAGACAGCATTGTGCGTACCAAGCTGTGGGGCAGGTGCTGCACCGAAATTCTCTCCCAAGGCTTCTTTGAACGCTGCTGCCGTCCAGATGCCCGTTATCAAGAAGGTAGATTGCCCTCCAAGGAAAACTGGACCGGGGTCAACACTGGCTTTTAGCAGATACCCCTTCTCTTGCAGCTCCATCATGAATCTCAGTGCTTTTGCTCCAGCTTCCATGAAGGCTGGTTCTTTGAAGTCGGATGTGAGCAAATCACCGCCGAACTGCAACATGTAGTGTACCCACAACCAACTCCAGGATGGATTTTCATAGTATGGTGTTACCCCCTGAGGCGTAACCTTCTTCAAGGCTTCCAATGCCGCGGAAAACTCTTCTCGGTTTGTTGGTGGTCTGTCAGGATCAAGACCAGCTTTCACGAAATTACCACGATTGTAAGCCATGTAGAATATCCAGTAGTCGAGAGGTATTCCAAAAACCTTGCCACCCTCGATAAGTCCTTCAATCAAACCTGGGTAGATATCGGCAACATCGATTCCATATTGCTTGAGTTCCTCGACTGTAAATGTCTTGAGCAAGTCTTTAAATGCTGGCAGTACGTATTTTCTTGTGAACAAAACCTGTGGTGCTTGTTTTGTTGC
Source organism: Pseudothermotoga sp. U03pept (assembly GCF_051235805.1). Classification (NCBI taxonomy): domain Bacteria; kingdom Thermotogati; phylum Thermotogota; class Thermotogae; order Thermotogales; family Thermotogaceae; genus Pseudothermotoga; species Pseudothermotoga sp. U03pept. The sequence continues at coordinate 1,036,248 of NZ_JBPNXV010000001.1, forward strand.
AACACCAGTGGACAACTTCATCTTGTACTCAAGGTCATTGACCAATACCAGGTGCACAACCTCAATGTCTGGGTGTTGAGCGTTGAATTTTTGAATGATCTTGTCCATGTATGCGCCGTCTTCTCCTGCAAGAGGTGTCATGAAAGTCAAAGTAACCTTCACATTCACAAATGAAGCTGCAAATAGCAACGCAAGAATCAAAAAAGAATCCTTCTCATACCCATGAATTTCACCTCCTTGAGTTTTAACCCCACAGTAGTTCACCACTGAATGTCACTTGAAAATCTGTGAAATGAACGCAAGATCAAGTAAACCCTGTTTGTTGCTTGAGACATCTCATCATTATCACCCCCATTTTGCTCAGATATTTTGAGAAATGTTTACCAAACCTGGAAGGTAACATTGCACTGACATGGAAGGCTCAGCGAACTCAAAGACTATCAGTATATGTACGTACATTGGTATTATCAAGAATAATGTCTTTTTTGTCAAATTATGAGGAGGTCTCGAAGAAGGCTATTCGCAAGCTTCTGAGGCAATTAGCAGCAAAATGCTGGATCTTGTTCAGTATATCTTTGAATTTCTCGCTACTTGTATGTTTTTCACGTTGAATTATTTTTACAAGACCATGTACGAGCGTCAAGTGGACAGAAACAAGTATTCTGATCCGAAGATTTGTTCACCTGGTATCGGAAAAACATAACATATTCATCCACCGATTTTGACTTGAAAGCCCTTTGATCTTAGCTCATTTTCCATGTATTTAACTATCTTGCTTATATCGCTCGAGATGTTCATTTTATACCTTCTCCAGAGTGCAGTGTATTTCTCCGAAACATCATGATAGGGAAGCAGATCTATCTTTGGTTTATTGTCAAGTGAGGCTAAGAAGTTGCACAGATCTTCTAAGTCTTGCTGTGAATCGTTCACGTTTGGCACAACGGGGATACGAATCACGAATTCTTTCTTCCTCTTAGATAGAAATTTCAGGTTATCCTTTATCACACCGTTGCTGATTCCTGTGTATTTGATATGCTTTCTTTCGTCGATGACCTTCAAATCATACAAGAATAGGTCGACAAATGTAGCGATCTTTTCCAAGTCTTCTTGATTCACATAGCCGGAGGTATCAATGGTAACGTGTATGCCGTGTGACTTGATCTTGGGTAATACTTCCAAGAGAAACTCAGTCTGCAGCAATGGCTCACCACCAGAAAAGGTAACACCGCCATCTGATTGATCAAAGTACATTGTGTCCTTTTTTAGTTCCCTTAACAGATCTTCGGGTTCGATGCACTGCCCTACAACCTTCAGAGCGTCTGTTGGACAATATTGCGTGCATTTTCCGCACAACACGCACTGGTCTTTTTTCAAAGTCAGCAGATCATTCTCAAAACTCAGAGCGTGGCTTGGACATGATGCAACACACGACTGACAGTGTATGCATTTGTATTTTGTCCACATCAGCTCTGCATTTGGAGATATTCCTTCTGGGTTGTGACACCACCAACAAGAGAGGGGACATCCTTTTAAGAAGACAGTTGTTCTTATGCCTGGACCATCATGAATTGCAAATCTTTGAATGTTGAAGATGAGTCCCTGCATTTCACAGTTCACCCTGCTCTGTTCGAGCTATGATCTCTTCTTGCAAACCCTTTGGCAAACTGACAAAATAATCACTGTAACCAGCTACTCTGACCATCAAATCTTGAAAGTCAGTTGGTCTCTTTTGAGCCTCTCTCAGAAGTTCTGAAGACACTACGTTGAACTGTACATGGTGTCCACCCATCCTGAAAAAGGTCCTTATGAGCTTCCCCAGTTTGACCAGGTTCGTGCTGTCTTGCACCAAATCTGGTGTGAGCTTCTGGTTGAGTAGTGCTCCGCCGGTTTTGTCCCAATCACACTTGCAGACAGAGTTGAATACAGCTGCTATGCCTTTTCTGTCTGCTCCTTGAGCTGGTGAGATACCTTCTGAAACAGGCATACCAGCTTTTCTGCCATCGGGAGTTGCACCAGTGACAGCGCCAAAATAAACATGAACTGTGGTCGGTAGAAAATAAGCCCTTCGTGATGCTTTCCTCACCGGCGATGGTCGATAGTCTTCCACAACTCGAACAATCTCGTCCACAAGTTTCTTTGCAATGTTGTCAGCATAATCGTCATCGTTGCCGTACTTTGGGGTTTTGTTCAGGAAGATCTGCCTCATGTGCTCATAACCTTGAAAGTCTTCACGCAAAGCTTTTAGAACTTCTTCACAGGTGAAAAGTTTCTTGTCAAAAACGTTCCACCTCATCGAGGCAAGTGAGTCTGTAACAGTCCCAAGACCGACAAACTGAATGTACTGTGTGTTGTACCGAGCACCACCAGAGTTGTAGTCTCTTGCGTTCTCGACACAATCTTGAATCCACAACGACATAAATGGAACAGGCAAGTATCTGGCATAAAGTGCTTCAATGACATCATTACCTTTTATCTTTGTATCTATGAAGTATTTGAGCTGCTTTAGAAAAGAATCCCATAATTCGTCAAAACTTTGTGGAACCACCGTTTCTAAGCCTATACGTTTACCCGTTCTGGGGTCAACACCACCATTGAGTGTTATTTCCAAGATCTTTGGCAGATTCAGATAACCTGTGAGGATATATGCTTCTTTACCAAGTGCACCTGTTTCAACGCAACCACTCACACCCGATTCTCTTGCGTCTTCAAGAGTCTTCCCTTGACGCAACATTTTGACGATAATTCTGTCGTAGTTGAAAAGAGGTGGTTCTCCGAAACCCGGCGCCATAACTTCTAAAGCCTTCAAAAGAAAGGCATCAGGATTCTTGTCACTTACGAGAGCGGCTGTATTCGGTTGAAGTGTTCTCATCTCGGAGAGTACTTCCAAAATCAAGTAGGAAAGCTCGTTCACCGCATCTGAACCGTCTGTTCCAAGTCCACCCACGTTGATCTTTGAAAAATCATTGTAAGTAAAACTTTCTTCCGCGGTTATTTTCACCTTTGGGACAGACGGTTGGTTGTTGAATTTCAGCCAGAAAGCTTGCAACAATTCTTTTGCCATTTCCCGAGTTATTTTGCCTGATTCAACATCTCTTTTGTAAAACTTGTAAAGGTGTTGGTCAAGTCTACCCGGTGTGAAAGAATCCCATGGATTTGTCTCATAAGTGATGCCAACATGGATGAACCAATAGTGTTGAAGCGCCTCCCAGAAACTCTCTGGTGCATGTGCGGGAACTTTCTCGCAAATCCTTGCCATTTCCAGAAGTTCCTTTTTCCTTTGAATGTTTTCTTCAATCTCAGCAAGAGTCTTCAATTTCTCGCTGTATCGTTTTGCATATATTAGAATTGCATCACAAGCAATATCCATTGCCTTGAGCTCTTCAAGTTTCTCGAGATACTCTGGGTCACAAGTCGAAAGTTGCGCCATCTTTTCTCTTATCTTTCTCTTTATGTCGAAGACGCCGGTCTTGAAAATCATTCCTCCGCCAGAGGTGTGCCCAGGCGCCCTTTGTTCCATGAACTCTGTCCAGACTCCTGCTTCGTACGCGTCTTTCCATTCTTGAGGCATATTTTCAAAAATGATATCCCTCATTGCTCGCCCGCACCAGAAGGGTATGATTTTCTTTTCATAGATCTCACGTGTTTGATCATCAACTTGAAATGGCATGTTTTTTCTTGTTTCCAAGGTCTGAAGGTCCTCAATTGTGTGGACACATATTTCAGGGTAGGTCGGAACTTCCTTAGGTCCTGTTCCTCTGATGCCGACAATGAGTTGACCATCTTCCATTGGAAGGCTGCAGTTCTCCATTAAATACTTGAAAGCCATGGCACGTAGAACTGGGTATGAGATGTTTTGAGGAGCTTTGGTTCTATAAAAATCTGTCATTAATCTTGCTCGCTCAACTGATATCTTTTCTTTTGCTTGAACACTCTCTTCTCTCAGTCTTTCGATTCGATTACTCACCGACCTTATACTTGAGCGTCTTCGTTCGATTTCCTTGTCAAGATTTGCCTTCAAAATCCCCACCTCCTTAAACTATGCCTTAGATCGTGATGAGCTCCTCGTCCAAGTCTGTGATTTTCTCAAAACAATCATCACGAACGACTACGTCGTTTTCAATCCTGATACCGAACTTCCCTGGTATGTAAATCCCCGGCTCTACGGTGATTACCGCACCAACTGGCAGCGGGTCATTGAAGATCGGACCCATCCTCGGTGGCTCATGAACTTCGAGTCCTATACCGTGTCCCAAACCGTATTTGAAACAATGTTCAGCATATTTGCTCTGTAGAATGACATGTCTTGCCACTTTATCAATTTGACTTGGAATCTGCCCAGCCCTGCCTTCATCTGTTGCTCTCTTAAGAGAATGCTTGACTAAGTCATAGCACTCAATTATTTCCGCAGATGGTTTTCCCAGCACCACCATTCTTGTTATATCACAACAGTAACCGTCAACGCGTGCACCAAAATCAAACAGGATTAATTCCCCATTTTCTACCTTCTTGGCTGTGGGTTTGACATGTGGTTTTGAAGTATTGTGACCAGAACCGATAAGAGTTTCGAATCCCACTTGCCCACCCAGTTTCTTGATCCTGTATTCCAGTTCAGCACAAATTTCAAGCTCAGTCACACCCTCTTTGATACAGCCGAGAGTATCTTTAAAAGCTTTTTCAGCTATTCTGCTGGCAGTACGTATCTTACTCACTTCTTCTTCACTCTTAATAGAGCGCATCCTGTAGAGCACATCATCGATTGGTATGAATTCAGCATTCAGTTCGTGACGTAATTCACCATAAGTCTTGCAGTCAAGTCTTTCTGCTTCGAAGCCTATGAATTGCGCAGATAGTGTTTTCAGAAAGGATGCCACGGTTTGGATCAGCTTACCACTGGTGTGTTTCACCAAAACAAAGTCACTCTCTTGTTCCACCTGTTCAAAGTACCTTGAGTCAGTGATAACGTAATTGGATCCATCCTGAATTATCAGAACGCTGCATGAACCTCGAAAACCAGACAAATAGAAGGTGTTTGCTGTGGACGAATTCTCATAGTTCCATATCATCACTGTATCTACATCTCTATGGATATTAGATTTGACATAGTTCATCAGTTTCTGGCTTCTTTTCATCCAATTTCTCCTTTCTAATTCAAACTGATCTAATCCATACAATCATTGGTCCACGAGTCCTGTTTGCCCAAGAAAAGTAAGGAACAAATCTTGCCTCAACTGGTTTGTCTTCTCTTAACTTCTCTGTGGGTATGTAGAGCTTACCTTCCCAATTTTTCATATCCTGAGCAAAACCATGACCCGAGATTGAAACAATCTTGCCCAAAACAGGAATACTTTCACAGCGAAATTGCAGTTGGGGAACTTTCGGCAATCCCAATGTTCGTACCTCAAAGTCGTTGTCTGCAGCTTCTGCACAGTAAACAATTGGACCTCTCTTAATGGCAATCTTTCCTCTATTCTCTTCCACAAATGGATGACTTTGAATCGTTTCTATAGGCATCGAAAATGACAGATCTATAGAGTCTCCTGTTTTCCAAATCTTCTTTATCTCTGCATAACCATTCTGCAGCTGGACATTGATATCTTCACCGTTTATTCTGACTGAGAAGTCTCTTGTCCAACCTGGTATTCTAAAGTAGATCGCCACCGGGTCTGTGATCCGTGAATCGATCACTCTAACTTGTATTTGAGCAGACCACGGATAATCTGTTTCTACGAGCAGTGTCATCCTTCCAAAACGTGTACTGATATTAGCTGTGCTCTTCTCATAGAGATTGACAAAAACAGCAGAATCATCCTTTTTCAGTGAATATATGTACCCAGGTAGTGAGGTAATTAGTCTGGCGATATTCGGCGGACAACAAGCACATTCAAACCATTCTTTTCTTGTGTGGGTGCCATCGCTTTCAAGTGGATTATCGTAGAAGTAATGCTTGCCGTCCAGAGAAATGCCCGAAAGTAATCCATTGTAAAGTACTTGCTCCATTGTGTCTACGTACTTTGCATCATTCGTCGCTAAGAACATCCTGTAATTCCACATGAAACTGGCGATTGCTGCACAAGTTTCCGTGTATGCTTTCATGTTTGGCAGTTCGTACTCTTTGCCGAAGGCTTCCCCTTCTGCACGAGCCCCACATCCACCAGTGATGTACATCTTCTTTTCAACCAAATCATGCCACAGTCTTTCAAGGGCTCGCCAAAGGTCTTCTGCACCGGTTTCCAAATACAAATCAGCAGCCCCACAACACAAATACAACATTCTCACAGCATGGCCAACAAGTTCATCCAGTTCAACAAACGGTTTATGGTCCACGAAATATTCGCGGGTTATTCCAGGATACTTTGAGCTACTTGCATAACCTTTTCCTCGTGCACGCACAAAATAGTCCGCCAGCTTCAAATACTTAGGATCATCCGTTTCTCTGTAGAGCTCGACAAGAGCCATTTCGACTTCAGGATGCCCGTCCAACTCAGGTTTCTTATTAGGTCCAAAAAGACTATCGATGTGATCAGCGAATCTCTTGGCTATCTCGAGTAAGGAATTTTTGCCAGTGACCCTCTTATGTGCAACGGCTGCCTGAATGAGATGTCCTGCGCAATACATTTCATGAGACCATCCCAGATCTGTCCATCTCTCATTTCTCTTATCTTTGGGATAATAACTATCGACATAGCCATCTTCATCTTGAGCTGCTCTGATTTCCTCAATAGCACAGTCGAGGTCCTTTTCGAGTTCTGTATCCACTTTTGTTGCAAAGAGAAAGGAAACAGCTTCAGCCCATTTGTGTACATCAGTATCATTGAAGCGAAATCCTTTGAAAGTACCCTTTTTCTTACCAGAGGCAAATCTCAAGTTGTCTATTCTTCCTTCCTTTTCAAGCATTTCATACATACTGGGTAGTGTTACATTAGCTGCTCTATCAAGGTAATCACCGAGAAAGCCATAGATGTGAACATCAGATATCTCTAAACCTTTCAAAAGTGCATAAGGGCTTTTCTGCGTCTCAACAGGTACTTTTCTGCTCATCATCACGCAACCTCCTTTTAGGCTATTTCATTCCTGTCATAACTATGCCGCGCTGAAAGTAGTTCTGCCCGACGAAATATATCAAGATTGGAGGAATCATAATGACCGTGGAAGCCGCCATCAGCAAATTCCACTTTGTACTGTAAGCCCCACGGAAGATCGTTAGTCCAACCGCCAATGTGTATTTCTTCGCATCGTTCAAATAAATGATCGGTCCCATGAGATCTCCCCAGACACCCAGAAAAGTAAAGACAGCTACAGTTATCAGTGCAGGTTTAGAAAGGGGTACAACTATTCTCCACAGTACTTGCCAGGGTGTTGCGCCATCCAGATAGGCGGCTTCATCAAGTTCGATCGGAAGACCCGCAAAAAACTGTCTAAGCATGAAGATGTAGTAAGCACTGCCACCAAACCAGGCTGGAACTGTCAACGGTAAGTAAGTGTTCACAAACCCCAAAGACTTCCACAAAATGAATGTAGGAATCAGAGTAACAGCGTAGGGTATCATCAGAGAGGTAAGAATTATGAAAAACAAGAGATCTCTTCCTCGCCAACGCAATCTAGAAAACGCAAATGCAGCCATAGGAGCCGTCAAGAGTGTGCCGGCTTCAACGAATCCAAGTACAAGCAGGGTGTTCAGAAGATATCTGAAAAAAGGCATCGCTGTGAGCGCTTGTGGATAGTTCTGCCATCTAAAAGGCTTCGGAATCCATTCAAGTGGCATTCTAAAGATCTGGCCCGACGACATTAAAGAGCTTCTGAGAAGCCAGAGAAAAGGCATCAGGTAGACAACAGAACCGAAAATCAAAACAACAAAGGTAATGGTTTTTCCAGTAAGAATAGTCATTATTCTTGAGTGAGCCACTCTCACTATGAGCACCTCCATGCACTACTTGCGTAACGCTTCATAATAGACCCAGTATCGGGATGTTCTAAATATGACGAGGGTCAAGACTATTATTATTGCAAAGATAATCACCGACAAAGCGCAAGCATAACCCATTTTCCCATATTGAAAACCTGTCAGAAAAATGTAGTACGTGTAGAACATGCTTGCGTAATTCGGACCACCACTTGTCATGATATATGCTTGGGTGAATCCACCCTGAAGTGCCCCGATTATACCCATAAGCAAGTTGAAAAATATCGTGGGAGTCATCATTGGAACAGTGACATGTCTCAGTCTGTGCCACCATGTTGCACCGTCGAGCATTGCCGCTTCATAAAGATACTCTGGTATGCCCTGCAATCCAGCAAGAAAAATGGTTATTGTGTAACCTATGGTCCAGGTACTCATCACAATAAAAGCCGGTATCACTTGTTTCTCGTCGTATATCCATTTTAGTGCCGGTAAGCCTAAGGATTTGAAGATATGATTCAGCAACCCGAATTGAGGATGGTACAGTGTTAACCAGACCATTGCAACTGCAACTGATGGGGTAATTGATGGTATGAAGAAAAGCGTTCTAAAGAGTGATCTTCCAGGAACTTTCACATTCAGCAATAGTGCCCAAAAGAAACTTACAAGAAGACTGAGAACAACACTACCAATCGCGTAATAAAAGGTTACAAACAGTGATTTCTTGAATATGAAATCGTTGAAGAGTTTTGAGTAATTTTCCCATCCTATCCACTGTGGCTTGCCTGCAAGAGACCAATTTGTGAAGCTCATAAATATCGCAGCAATTGTTGGTCCAAGAACCCACAGGAAATATCCTGCAATTCCAGGTAGAGCGAGTGCGATTCCCCATTTTGTTTCAAACTTTCTCAAAGATGTCACGCTCCTTGTGTAGAATCAGAGGGGATCTTATCCCCTCTGCTAGAAGTGAAAAACTCTTGGAATTACTTGTCATATCTTCCGGCAACCAACGGCTGGATCTTTGCTGCAGCTTCCTTACACACTTTTGTTATATCTTCCTGACCGTAAAAGATTCTGCTCATCTCTTGCACTACGATGGTGTTGATCTCAGCAACGTTCTTCAGATATGCATTGGGATATGGTTTAGCATACTTGTAGTAGTTGACAACTGCATCTCTGTATTCCTTTGGATGAACCTCCGGATTCAACCATTTGCTTATGTATTCCTCTTTGGTGTACCAATCGAGTATAGTAGGTTGCCACAATCCACTTCTTATGACCTCAACTACCTGATCTGGGTTTTGGATGAATTTGTAGAATTCCCATGCTGCCTGCAGTACTTCTGGGTCATTCTTGACAGCATCTTTGAATATTCCTATTGGTGTTCCTTCCACACCGGTAACTGGTACTTTCATGTATGGCAGAGGAGCAACACCGAACCTCAGACCTTCTTCTTTTGCTATTTGAGCAGCCTCTTGCATAGCCCACTGACCGTCAAGAACCATCGCAACCTGGCCTGTCTGTAGAGCAACATTCAAGCTCGGGAAGGCGTCTGCAGCTGCCGGTGCTATAGCAGCAAAATCTTTGTAGATCAAATTGTATATTTTCTGAATAGCTTCAACGGTCGCAGGAGAATCCAGCATTACTTGCTTTCCATCTTCACTCACAATATCTCCGCCATTCGACCACAGCAAAGGATAGAGAACCCACGGACTTGTGCCTCCTCCTCCAATTGCCGCGCCGTACTGGACAATATTTTTGGAATCAAATCCTGGCTCACCCGGTCTTCTACCTTTGTTGTCGAAGGTCAGCTTTCTCGCCGTTTCAACGAATTTGTCCCACGTCCACTCTTCGGGTTTCGTCGGAGGATATGGAACCTTCGCTTTGTCAAACAAATCTTTGTTGTAGTAGGTAATCATGAATTCTGCTGCAAAGCTTACCCCTGCCAATTTCTTACCTGTATCAAACTTCCAGTAAAGCTGTGGTAACTTGTTCACAATCACGGGATCTGCATCTTTCTGAAGCAGTTCGTTCAAGTCAACAAGAATGCCTTGGGCAGCCCAACTAAGGGCGCGACTCTCAACAAGATAAGCCAGATGAGGTGGCTCACCTGAGGCAATCATTGCAGAAAGCTTTTCAAGGTATTGTGGAATGTGCATTGGTACAACTTTGATGTTTGGATGGAGTTTGTTGAATTTTTCACACGCTTGTGTGACAACACGAGCTTCAAGTTCATCACCCCAGAAAGCAAATTTCAGTTCAATTGTTTTTGCTGAAGCGAGAATAGCAAGGGTCAGAAAAATGACTATACCGAGTCTCAACTTCACAATATCCACCTCCTACCTTCCTATGACAGTTTGTGAACCTTCAAATCCATTCAGATAACGATCTTGATTGTTACTTGTCATATCTTCCAGCAAGTATAGGTTTCAGTTTTTCAGCAGCTTCATTGCAGACCTTTTCGATGTCTTCGTTCCCGTAGAAAATTCTTGTCATCTCCTGACCAAAGATCGTGTTGATCTCCGCAGAGTTTTTCAGATATGCTACAGGATACTTTCTTGCATATGCATGATACTCAATAACGGCAGCTCTGTACTCAGCTGGATGCAGTTTTGGATCCGTCCACTTTTTTATGTACTCGTCCTTGGTATACCATTCAATAGTTGTAGGTTGCCACAACCCGCATCTTATAAGGGTTAGAACATTCTCAGGATCCTGGATGAACTTGTGAAACTCCAAAGCCGCTTTGAGAACTTCGGGATCCTTAACAGCATCTTTGAAAATGACTATTGGAGTTCCGATTACACCTGTTACCGGTTTTTTGAAATAGGGAAGTGGTGCTAACCCTAACTTCAGTGATCCCTCTTTAACCATTTCTCCAGCTTCCTGCATAGCCCATTGTCCATCTATGACCATCGCAACTTGACCTGTTTGCAAAGCTATGTTCGTGCTTGGAAATGCGTCTGATACAGTTGGTGGGGCAGCAGCGTGGTCTTTATACATCAGATCGTAAATCTTCTGAAGGGCTTCTATTGTCTCTGGAGAGTTAATCATCGGTTTGGTACCAGTTGCGTCGGCAATGTCACCGCCATTTGACCAAATCAACGGAATGAGTGGACACCACCAAAGTGGAATCACGGCACCGTACTGGACAATATTTTTGGAATCAAATCCTGGCTCACCCGGTCTTCTACCTTTGTTGTCGAAGGTCAGCTTTCTCGCCGTTTCAACGAATTTGTCCCACGTCCACTCTTCAGGTTTCGTCGGAGGATATGGAACCTTCGCTTTGTCAAACAAATCTTTGTTGTAGTAGGTAATCATGAATTCTGCTGCAACCGTGATTCCAGCCACCTTCTTGCCACCATCGTATCTCCAGTACAATTCTGGCAATTTGTTTGAAAGAAGTGGATCTTGGCTGATAGCTTCTGTTAGATCGTAAAGAATACCTTTCGACGCCCAATCCAGAACATTTGGTTCGTACAAATATCCTATATGTGGCGGAGTACCAGCAGCAACCATTGCTGTGAGTTTTTCGATATAGTTCGTGGGAATGTGCATCGGCGATACCTTGATATCAGGATGTGCTTTGTTGAATCTCGCACAAGCCTCACTAACGACCTTTGCTTCCAGGTCGGTACCCCAAAAGGTGAAAATTAGCTCGACTGTTTTGGCTGCGAAAGCATTGACTGAAAACATAAGCAAGACAAGACAAACAGTGAAAATTCTCAAAACCCTCATTACCTTAACCCCCTTTCAGTGTGTTAGTACCCTCTTCTCAGTCATCTTTTCGAGCACAGGTATGTACACGAAAAGTGAATAGACAAGGAAGAGATTGAGAAACTACAAAAGGCATGTTAGTATATGTACGTACATCTGTGAGTTTACAGAAATGATGCTTGCAAGTCAAAGTTGACAAGGGTCAACTCGCAGCCAAAGTAAACCGAAATAACTGATCCTGTACTCGTTCAAATCCAATTTCTTACTATTGCTCCTAATTTCTTTGATTTTCGCCAGAGATTAATTTTCAACAATCCAAAAGTGGGTCTTTGTCAGCGAAATCAATGAAGACTATTTTACAGCTCCCAGAGTCAATCCTCTTATCAAATATCGCTGTGTTATGAGTGCAAAGATTATCACTGGTAGCATTGTTACAAGTCCAGCCGCTGAAAGCGGTCCCCAGGCTACACGCCAGCCAGTTATGTATCTTCCAAGATAGACGGGTAAGGTTTGAGCTGAAGCATTGCTCGTCAAAACCAAAGCGAGTAAGAACTCACCCCAGCTTTGTATGAAAGCCAGAATTGCTGCGGCAGCAAGACCGGGTGCACTCAACGGCAGCACGACTTGAAGGAATGCTTGTGTTCTCGATGCACCATCAATGTATGCTGCTTCTTCAATCTCCTGTGGGATTTCGTTGAAAAAGGATATCAGTAACCATATAGAGAGAGCCGTTGTGGGTACAAGATACGGCAAGATCAGTGCCCACCAAGTGTTCAGAAGCGATATCTTCGAGAAGATAACATACAAAGGTATAGCGCTCGCAATGGGAGGCAGAAATCTCATAGATATGAACCAACCAGCCAAGCTTGTACCACCAATCTTTGTTCTGGAAATCGCATAGGCTGCAAAAGCAGCAATAACTGTTGAAACCAAGGAAGTAGTAGTAGCAACGACTATGCTGTTGCGCAAGAAAGGAATTATCCCAGCTATCGATGTAGTCGTAGTTCCAAAGGTAGTTGAACCTGTGCCCAAAAAGTTCGAAAGAGTGAATTTCGTCGGCCAGAAGACAGGAGGTGTAGTGAACCATTCAGACTCTTGTTTAAAAGCGGTTATGAGAATCCAGTAAATCGGGAAAAGAAAGATCGATAGAACAAGAATTGCCACAAGAAATCTGATGATTCGAAGAATCTTTTTGCGCGTCATCTTCATCACTCCTTGGAAAGGCCGAGCTCTTTACCTATATTCAGGATTCTTGTGAGTGTATTTATCAATATCGCGCTCACGATTACTAAAATGACACACAAAGCAGAACCATAGCCTATGTTCCACCCATAAGAGACCGTTACTTTGTAGGCGTAGAAACTCCATGTCGAAGTAGCCGAACCAGGGCCACCATATGTAGTCATGTAGACCGTATCAAAAGCTCTCAGCACATCGATGATCCTCAGCAATAGTGTTACGTATATGATTGGTCTGAGAAGTGGGAGCTCGATATACATAAAAAGTTTCCATCCACTTGCTCCATCAACCTTACCGGCATCGAGAATGTCCTTCGGCAGTGCTTGTAACGCAGCGTACAGAATGAGAAAGACAAAAGGTGTCCACTGCCAGATTTCAACTATCATAACAGCCATTCGAGCACTGTTCAACTTGCCAAACCATTCTATCGGCTGAAAACCAAGAAGCCCCAGAAAATAGTTTATAGGTCCAAAGATGAAATTAAACAGCATCTTCCAACCGAATCCTCCAACTGCGGCAGGTACCATCATGGGGATAAGGAACAACGATCTGAGAACCTTCTCGCCAAACAGATCACGCAACAGATAGGAAAGTCCCAAGCCAAAGATCATCTCCAGTGGGACGGCTATGAGAACCAGCAAGATAGTGAATTCGATCGACGATATCGCCAATCTATCTTGAAAGATCTCAAAATAATTTTTCAGACCGATGAACTGCCCTGTACCTTTTTTTGAAAGATCGAGATTTGTGAAGGAATTGTAGATCATGTATATAAAAGGATAGATGGTCATAACGAGAAACAATACAATTGCTGGCAATATCATGAACAAGCCCTTTCTTTTCCTCTGTTGAGATATCAAGATGGTTCCCTCCTCAGTCAGGTGTGAAGAGGGTGGGCGAGGATCACCCACCCCGAGGTGTTCTCACTTTCCGAGAACCTTTTCCCATTCGGCGGCAAGTTTGTTCAGTGTATCAATTGTCAAAGGAAGTTCTCCAGAGAGAATCTTTGCAAAGTTTATGTTGCTGATGTCCTCGAGTCTTGGTTCTTCTGGTATTCTTGGTCTGAAGGTCTCATCGGCATAGATCGATGGGAGGACCTTTACCCAAGGAATCGCTTTTTGTGCCTCTACATCTGCAAGGGTTGATTTTCTCACAGGTGCAATCGCAAATCTGATGAGTTTTTCTTTATCTGCCCACTTTGATGTAGCAAACTGAATGAACTTGAAGGCTGCCCTTTGTTTCTCCTGTGAGATGAATTTGTTTATGCCAAGAGCCCAGTTACCAGCTACCGAGCGACCCGGCATTGGGGCAATTCCAATCTTTTCCTCAGCAGGTTGGAGTGCTGGGGATGATTTAAACTGCAGATATGGATTGGTCCATTGTGGTACCATGGCAACTATACCTTTTGCAAAATACTCCAATGTCTCACCGTAGTCAGATCCAAGTGGGTCAGGTGAATAAGGCATCAAAGCCTTCATGTCTTCAAAAGCTTTCAGACCTAGGTCACTCGCAAAGGCTGGCTTTCTGTCGCTGGTGAAATAGTCTCCATAATCGAGGTCGACTGGTCCAAAACGCGTTATGCCTTCAACACTTCTTCTGTAAGGACCGAAGAAGATCAAGTACATGTAGAACATGGTGTGTGTTGTGGGGAACATCAACGCAATTCCGTATTGTGTTGGAGAATTCTTGTTAAAGGACTTGGTGAAATATCTTGCGACATCCACAGCCTCTGCCCATGTCGTGGGAACTCTCAAAGGTCTGCCGAACATCTTTTCAAACTCTTCTTTGTGCTTTGGATTTTCAAAGAGATCTTTTCTGTAATAGAACAACATGGTGTTGTTAAAATACGGAAAACCAACCAACTTGCCATCCCAGATCCCCAAGTTCTTCGCCAGTGGGAGGAGATCATCCATGTCATATTCTGGATCAACAAGATCAGGATTCTGTTTGATGAACTCAAACAGATCCACGCAACCTTGACTGACCGCACCAGCAGTCATGACATCCCAGTTGAAGACATCGAACGCACCTGATTTTGCGCTGATATCTGCCAGAATTCTTGGATACAGAACTTCCCATGACAGAGTTGTCACATCGACTTTGATATCGGGGTTCTTCTTCATGAACTCTTGGGCTAACCACTTCAGTGAATCGGCATTGTCAGAACAAGCAACCACACTGATGGTAACTTCTGCGAAGGCAAGTGCACTCAAGACTGCCAAAACCAATACAACTAGAAGCCTGGACCTCATAGCAACACCTCCCCCAGATGATATATGAGTTTTCGCTTGTGCGAAGAACTTTTATGAAACCACCCTTGTAACCCCATTACACGGCAAAAACCAACATACGTATTGATACGTACATTCCAATTAGATTATACTTTTCTATGCAGGTAAGACAAAAGCTCAAAATGAGCCGATATGGTATGAATTATTTCAAGCAATCGGGAGAAAGTTCCCATCTTCTTGTGTTCTCTCTGCTTTGCTGTGTTTTTCTTCAAATATCTCTTTGAAGCAATAACTGATTCAAATTCAAGATGAAGATCGTTGGCGAGTTAACCGTGAACCGAGATGAATGAATTCAAAAAACTTTTGATTTCTATACTTGAACTGTCGTAAAACAACTGTTCTACGATCACAATGGGTTTGAACAAAACCCTTACCTCTGCCCGTATTTCGTATGATACTGAAGGTTTAATCTATCGATCTCAGACGTATCGAGTTGCTCAACGTTTTCCCTTAGAAGAACGAAGTAACTCATCTTAGCGACTTCTTCAAGAAAGATGGCTTTCTTTAGCGCATCATCCAACGATTCACCTACAACTATCACTCCATGTCTTTTTAGCAAGACCGTTCCTGACTTTCCTATCACCTTCAAAACAGCTTTACCGATAGCTTCTGAACCAACTGGTGCATATTCGCTGACTGGTATCTCTTCACCAAAAACATCAGCATGTGCGGTGCACAAAACTGGTATTGTTCTCCCCAGTACTGCAAAAGCAGTTGCAAAAGTTGAATGCGTGTGTATGATACTTTTTGCCCAATCAAGGTGTTTGTACAAATAGAGATGTGTAGCGGTATCAATCGATGGTTTCTTGGTCCCTTCAATGGTTTCCCCTTGAAGATCAACCACAATCATATCCGCTGGTTTCAGAAGAGAGTAAGGAACTCCCGAAGGCTTTATGATCACTTTATCATCGATTCTCAAACTCACATTCCCACTGGTGTACGCAACCAAGCCGTATTTTTCAAGAGTCATGTGAGCTTCATAGAGTAATTGTTTTTCAGCCTCGTACATCTTCATCACCTCAATTTTGAGGATTCATCAGAGCAACTGAGTTTCTCACGATCAACTCAGGTTGCAAGACACATTTTTCTGCTTTTTCACCATGAAGCATCTTCAGCAGGATTTCAACAGCCTTTCTTCCCACTTCTTCTTTTGGATGGGCAAAGGTTGTCAGAACATCTCTGAAATCACCTATTGGTGCGTCGTCAAAACCAATGACCGATAGATCATCTGGTATTTTCAATCCGATTCGCTTTGCGACAAGTTGAAGCTGTAACGCTGTGGCGTCGTTATAGCAGAAAATGGCTGTTGGACGAATCTGGTTGGGCATACTCAAAAGCTCGTAGGCATTTTGCATTGGAGCTCCCGTGAACTCAGATACGTTGAAAGACTTTTCGTAAATTTTCTCAAAGCCAAGTTGTCTTGCCCTTTCTATGAAACTCATCGCCCTTGTTACGCTCGGCAAGTGGATAGATTTGTACAAAACGGCAACTCTTTTGTGCCCATGTTCATGAAAGATCTCTGCAGCCCTTGTTCCCCCAAAGGCATCATCTAATGTCACGCTTCCACAGTCGCTGATCTTCCAATCGCTGTGCACTAAAACAACCTTGATGCCCTCTCTTACCAGCAACTCAAGATAATCTTTGTTTGAACGTTTCGTGGCACTGTAAACAGGATCGACTATCAAACCGCTCACACCCGACTCAACCCATTCGGTGATTATCTGTCTTTCTTTGTTCGGATCTTCTGAAGCATTTCCAAGTAGCATTTTGTAACCATTTCTGAACAAGTAATCTTCTGCCCCGAGCACAACATAAGGAAAGATGTAACTGGTAATCTGTTGGACAACTATGCCAATTGTCTGGTTTTCTCTCTCCGCGTTCACAAATGTGCCGACACCAGGTTTTCTGACAATAACACCTCTAACGGCAAGTCTATCAAGAGCCTTGCGGACGGTTTCTCTACTTGCGTTGTATTGTTCCATTAACTCTTTTTCAGTGGGTAGCCTCCCACCAGCCGAGTATCTCCCGGATTTCAGCTCTTTTATCAGCGCTTGTTCTATGAATTTGTATTTTGGAACTATGATCGCTCACCTCCAAGTAAGGTACGTACATTATTTTACGCTGATTTTTAAGTCAAGTCAAATTTGGTTCTCCTGACTCTATCGAAGATGAGTTTTCTATCTCTCAGAACCAAATTTGAAGACTTGCACCTGCATTAGAGAAACAGAGAGGTTATTATCATCTTATTGAAATAGTAAGCAGTTCAGTTGACTCTCAGAGAGATGGTTGTTAAATAAGATTAGATGAAGAGTCTCACACAAGGTGTAGAATTTTCCGGAAAGGAGTTGAAAGAAGTTGTGAAAACTATCTTGTCTGGATTCTTGATTGGTTTGGCAAACCTTATACCGGGCATAAGTGGTGGAACGATAGCCGTTGTGCTGGGTATTTATGAAAAACTGATCAAAGCCATTGTAGCAGCTTTCAAAATCAAGCTCACATACGAGCAGCTGAAATTACTTTTATATGTTGGAGTAGGTGTAGTAGCAGCGATCTTCGCAGGTTCAAAATTGATCGATATCTCTTTGAGAAAGGCAAGTGGTGTCACGTATGCGATTTTCTTCGGTCTGATCTTGGGTACACTTCCACTTTTGTTCAAACAACTTGGCAAAATCAAGGTTTTACACCTTTCAATCGGAATTGTGTTGTTCATATTCATTGAGTTCTCTGGTCTCTCTCTTGATCTTTCAAACGAATTTGTTTCGGTGGCTGGTTTTTTAGCAGCCTTCGCAATGGTCATGCCTGGTCTGAGTGGATCACTTGTAATGCTCATCTTGGGTGTTTATGAAGATGTTGTCGAGGCAGTGAGCGAAATGAAACTGAATATCTTGATACCCTTTGGTATAGGCATGGTTTTCGGTATAGTTGTGTGTGCAATCTTCATGAAATACCTTTATGAAAAATTCCCAACACAAACGAAAAACATTGTCTTTGGACTTGTTTTGGCATCCCTCATCAAGATACAACCTTTTGACAAACAAGCCTTTACGGGGTATGGAACGATCATGGTGGGTTTTTTGACAATCACCGCAGCTTTTATATCGTACAGATTGACCAGACTGTCAAAAGATTCTGTAAACTGATTGTTGGATTGTGCTATAATGCATTTTTGTAGAGAGGAGGCAGGCTGATGAGATTGATTCGATTCTTTACACTGTGTTTGTTAATCCTTGCAGCCTTTGTTTTTGCTAAAACGATTACAGTCGGTACGAGTGCAGATTTTCCACCATTTGAGTACATTGAAAACGGACAATTTGTAGGTTTCGACATGGATTTGATGAGGGAGATTGCAAAGCTTGCTAATCTTGAGCTGAAGTTTGTCGACATGAGTTTTGATTCTTTGATACCAGCACTTAGAGCTGGCCAAATCGATGTGGCTGCGGCGGCGATGACGATCACCGATGAACGAAGGCAAGTCGTAGACTTCTCAAAACCATACTGGACTGCCGATCAAAGCATAATAGTCAAAGCAGACAGCGATCTGACAATAACGGTGTTGTTCCAAAAGGGTAAGATTGGTGTTCAAACCGGCACAACTGGTGATCTTTGGTGTACTGATAACTTAGTAGGCAAAGGTTTGTTACCAGAGAAAAATCTTAAGAGATACGACACCTTCGTGCTGGCTTTGAGTGATCTGTTGAATGGGAACATCGATGCAATCGTGCTTGATTCGCCGGTTGGAAACAGATTTGCCGCGGTAAAACCTGTTAAAGTAGTTGGTGTAATAGTTACAGGAGAACAGTATGGAATAGTCGTGAAGAAGGGGAACAAAGAGCTACTTGACAAGATCAACAGTGCACTCGAAGTTCTTATTGAAACAGGCAAAATGGCAGAGTTGATCGACAAGTATTTCTGAGCTCAGTGGGGGGTTAGAACGTAGAGAAATTCGCGCTTATCCTGGATTCTTTGCCGATTCTCTTGAAGGGCACATGGGTCACCGTACAGCTGACGATACTGGGGTTGGTTTTGGGGTTGGTGATAGCTGTACCTGTGAGTTTTGGACAGATCTACGGTGGTCGTGTTGCCCGTCTGCTTTGTTCAATCTACGAAAGAGTTTTCAGAAGTATACCTCTCCTGGTCTTGTTGATGCTCATCTTTTACGGGTTACCCGAGATCGGCGTAAGACCTGCTCCATTTCTTGCGTGTATTCTGGGTTTGGGTATAAGAAGCTCTGCATACCAATCACAGATCTTCAGAGGAGCTATACTGTCGATTGGAAAAGGGCAAACGCTGGCAGCCTTTTCAATTGGAATGAACAAAATACAAGCCTTTCGATATATAATCTTTCCTCAAGCTCTTCGTTACTCTATAGCTCCGTGGACGAATGAATTCACAGTGGTTTTGAAAGATTCCTCTATGGCTTATGCACTCGGTGTTGTTGAACTGCTCAGACAAGGAAGTTATATCATTTCAAGAACCTATGAACCTATGACAATCTTCTTGACGTGTGCGGCAATATACTTACTGATGACTATTTCTGCAAACAAAATCATGCAATTACTCGAACGAAGACTGCAGATCCCAGGTTTTGAGATCAAGGAGGTTTCACATTGAGCGAAGAGATTGTGTTGAAAATAGAAGATTTGCACAAGAGCTATGGTGACAATGCCGTTTTAAAGGGTGTTTCACTGCAGTTGAAGAGAGGTGAGACAAAGGTAATTATTGGACCAAGTGGTACTGGAAAGAGCACATTGCTTGGTTGCGTCAACAGGCTTGTTGAACCTGATGGAGGTAACGTTTACTTAGAAAGCGAACTGATCACTGCCCACAACATTCATAGAATGCGCCAGAAGATCGGTTATGTCTTTCAAGACTTCAACCTTTTCAACCATCTCACGGCACTCGACAATGTCAGAATAGGACTTGTGAAGGTTCAAAAGCTTTCGAAAGATGAAGCCACACAGATCGCAATGGAGCAATTGAAGAGAGTCGGCTTGGTCGAAAAGGCAAACCTTTATCCATCTCAGCTTTCTGGTGGACAAAAACAAAGAGTTGCAATTGCAAGGGCTTTGGCGATGAGACCAAAACTCATGCTCTTTGACGAACCAACGTCTGCACTCGACCCGGAACTGATAGGGGAAGTGCTTTCGGTCATGATAGAACTCGCAAAATCTGGTATGACAATGCTGGTTGTCACGCACGAACTTGGTTTTGCAAGAACTGTTGCAGATGAGATCATCTTTATGGAAAACGGTGTGATTGTTGAACAGGGACCACCTTCGAAGATCTTCACAAATCCAGAAAAGGAAAGAACCAGACAGTTTCTCAGAAGACTCACTGAACTGTATGGCGAGGACAAAGTATGAGCTTTGGGCAGATTGTTCTCATATCAATGCCGAGACTTTTAAATGGCTTGGCTGTAACCCTTTACATGACCGTTTTTTCTGCGGCAATCGGTTTGCTGATTGGAATATTGCTTTGCCTGGGAAGAGTCTATGGAAACAAACTGGCAAAAACTTTCAGTACCGGTTTCATCGAATTGATTCGTGGCACACCGATGCTCGTACAACTGTTCATCTTGTACTACGGACTACCTGTTTATGGCATTCGGCTCACACCACTTGTGGCTGCTTTGATTGGTTTTTGCATAAACAGCGGTGCTTATCAAGCAGAATACATACGCGGTGCGATACAGTCGATTGGTATAGGACAGATGAAAGCAGCTTATTCCATAGGAATGACAAAATGGCAAGCTGTCAGACTGATCATACTGCCCCAAGCACTCAGAAGGGTGATACCTGCCTGGACGAATGAGTTCATTTACTTGTTGAAGTATACCTCTATGGCTTACATCATCGGTGCCCCTGAGATGATGGCACAGGCTAAGTTCATAGCAAGCAGAAACTTCGAGTTTTTTAGAGTTTACCTTTTGACTGCCCTTGTGTATCTGGCTGTTGTATGGATAGCCGCTGAGATTTTTTCAAAGCTCGAAAGAAGACTGCGAATTCCTGGCACTATAGTCGGAGAAAGATAGTTAATCTAACAGTTTTTTCAACTGTTCTGGCTCAATTCTGAACGGGGAACCTCTTCCCTGTAGAAAGTGATGTCTTTTCAACAGATGAATGGAGAGATCGCTGAAACTGATTTTGGCATCGTTCTGAAGGTTTCTCACCGAAACAACTCTTTTTCTGAAGATTCCATCTTTAAAAGGACATGGTATGAAACCACGGGCTTCATAGATTTGAACTTCCCATTTTCCCTCTATGATCATCGGTTCACCCAAACCTTTTGCCGCTTCGTCCATTATTCTCTCCATCCACTTGGCAACTTCATCAAAATCGAGCTGAAATCGACTCATGAGTAATTCGTCTTCTTGAATGATCTGCGCCAGGTCTCTCTCATCATCTCCAAGGAAGCCCACAGAGCTTATGACACCTGGCTTCATGTTTTTCTGAGCTTCGATGAACTCGGGTGACATCTTCATTTTCTCACCCCTTATGCGAATTTGTCGAAATAAATCTTTTCTTCAGAGATACCGTTGTTCTTCATTACTTGAACACATGCGTTGATCATACCAGGGCTGCCACATAGATAACCTTCTTTTGGTTTTGACTGATCTATTCTGCCCTTTAGATATTTGTCCAAGACATCGGTTATCAAACCAATTTCGCCATTCCATCTATCCTGAGGATCAGGACTTGACAAGGCTGGGATGAAATGAAAGTTCTTCCGCTTCTTCTCCAATTCCATGAAAAAATCAACATAGAACAAGTCTTTCATAGCCCTTGCGCCGAAGAAATACCATATCTCCCTTTCCACATTCTTCTGATAGAGATCTATGATTATCGAACGCAAAGGCGCCATACCAGAACCTCCGGCAACACAGATCATGACAGCATCAGTTTCGCGAACATAGAATTCACCAAAAGGTCCAGTGAATTGTACTTTTTCACCTTCTTTCATATAATTGTGCACGTAGGTCGTGGCAGCACCCCCAGGAACAAGTCTGATCAAGAGCTGGATGCGTTCATTTTCACTGGGAGGTGAGGAGATAGAATATGCCCTTTGAGTCACTTCGTTGATCTTTCCATAAGGTGGTATTGAAAGTTGAATGTACTGACCGGCTTTGAAATCGATCGTTTTCGGTTCGATCAGCTTTAATGTCAATTCTTTTATGTCGTAGGTGACGTTGTTGATCTTTTCAACTACTGCTTGGAACTTCTTTGCGTAGAGTAGTTCTTCAGGGATTTCTATTTCAATGTCTTTCTTAACCTTTACTTGACAGGAGAGTCGCACATTTTCTTTCATCTGTTCTTTAGATATGTATGCAAACTCCGTTGGAAGATAAGGTCCCACGTCGCTGAGTACTTTGACTTTACAAACTCCGCAACTACCTCGACCACCACAGGCTGATGGAATGAAGATCCCTTGTGAAGCAAGGGTGAATAGCAAAGGAGCCCCACCTTTGACCGTCATTGTTTTTTTCTTGTTAACAGTTATTTTGACCTCTCCATAGTTGTTCACCACGGCATCAACGATCACAATGATTAAAGCGAGTAAAAAACTCACCAACGATACGATCAGTGGTTCTACGAGAACTCTCATCTTTTCACCTCACTGCACTCTTATCATCCCAGAAAAACCAATGAAAGCCATTGCCATAATGCCGATAGTTATGAAGGTAAGGCCTGTACCTTTCAAACCAGCTGGCGCAGGAGCGTTGTCGATCTTCTTTCTAATGGCTGCCAGGAGAACTATCGCAAGCCACCATCCAAGTCCTGAACCGAGACCATAGAAAAGTGACTGCACAAGTGAGTAATCTCTGAGCTGCATGAAGAGTGTTACACCGAGTATGGCACAGTTCACAGTGATGAGCGGTAAAAAGATACCCAAGGTTATGTACAGCGAGGGTGAGATTCTATCGATGATCATTTCAAGAATCTGCACAACGGCAGCGATGACAACTATGAAGATTATGTACCTCAGGTACTCTATCTTCAACGGAATTATTATGTAGCGGTAAACGAACCAGTTTGCAACGGTTGTTATCGTCATTACAAATGTCACAGCCATTCCAAGACCATTTGAGGACTTGAGATCTTTTGATATGGAGATGTACGAACACATGCCCAAGAAATTTGCCAACAATATGTTGCTGGTGAAAATAGAGGCAAAGAGAAGCGTTATGGGGTCAATTTTCATTTTTTCTCACTCCCTTTGATCACCTTCGATTTGACAATCCATATCAAGATTGCTACCACGAAAAATGCACTCGGCGCCATCACCATGATGGTCCACGGTGTAAATGAACTCGGCATGATGCGTATGTCAAAAACTGTACCAAAACCGAGTAATTCGCGTATGAAGGCAACTATCAACAAAACTAACGTGTAACCAAGTCCGGCTGTAAAACCATCCCAAAAAGAGAGAATGGGTTTATTCGCCTGTGCAAAAGCCTCTGCTCGTCCCATGATTATGCAATTCGTTATGATCAAGCCAACATAGGGGCCTAAAGCCTTGCTCACCTCTGGAAGATATGCTCTCAAGATGATATCCACTATGATGACGTAGAAGGCGATGATGAGCGTTTCAACCATCATTCTGATCGTTCGTGGAATATAATCTTTTATGAGTGAGACAGTCATACTTGAAAGTGCCGTCACCAAAGTGACACCAACTCCCATAATGAGTGTATTTCTCAAGTTGTTCGTGACTGCCAAGGTAGAACAGATACCAAGTACTTGAATCAAAATTTGATTCTCTTTGAGAATATTCTTTTTGGCGATATTTGAAAGGTCGCCCATTTAGTTCACCTCCACAACTCTGCGCAAGAGCTCAAGGTGCTCGTTGATGATCTTTTCGACAGATCTTGACGTCTGTGTTGCGCCAGTTATCGCATCGACCTCTCCGTTTTCATGATCGAAATCACCAGTTCCACTTTTCACCCGTATGACACCGTCGACTATTTTTTCAGAACGAAACTGATCTTTGAACCAACTTTCTTCAATTCTTCCTCCCAAGCCAGGTGTTTCTGCCTGAGAAATGAACTCAAGCCCGGTTATTCTCTCAACCTTTTCATCAACAGCGAGAAAGCCTGTGATAGTACTCCACAGCCCATTGCCCCGAAAAACGATGCCGTAGAATCTTTGGTCACCTGCAGAGGTTGTGTAGAGTTCAACTTTGTCTATCTGCTTAATCTCAATCTTTTCTGAAAAAAGTCTTAAAGCCTCACCGTCATCTTTAAAATCTATACCGAAGGCGTTCAAGATGGCTTTGATTTTGAACAAACGCTCGTTGTCAGTCACCTGCTTCACAGTGGAAGCGTTGAGAATTGACAGAATGAATATGAATACAAAGGTTATAAGGAAGGCGAAAAGGACAGTGTAACTCTTGGAATCTTTTCTCACGCTTTCACCTTCTTCTTAGATAACACCTCATCCAGTAGAGATGCAAAGGTATTGCCCATCAAGACACCGAAGCTGGTTCCTTCTGAAAAAAGTGAGTACATGCGTATCAGCACAGTGCAAACACCGATGATCACTCCGTACAGCCACTGTGAACTTGCTTTCTTGGGTGCAGAGACTGGATCTGTCGCCATGAAGACCGTCACAAAAAGTAAGCTGCCAGAAAACAACATCGCAACTGTCGAGGGAGCATTCGCAAATTGCTCGAGTAAGAAACTCAATACAGCAGCTGATGTGAATGTTGACAGAATTATTCTAAAACTTGCAGTCTTTGTCAAAACCAAATAAACTGCCGCAGCAACTATCAACAGCACAGAGCTTTCACCCATTGCACCAGGTCTTATGCCGAAAAACAGATCTTTCAGATCAACTGTACTACCAGCTCTGAGCAAGTCCAAAGGGGTTGCGCCGGTGACTGAGTCCGTTCTTGGCAACAACCAGTTAGTTGTCATCGCGATGGGGAAGGCAATGTAGACAAAGAGCCTCCCAACAATCGCTGGATTGAAAATGTTTCTGCCGAAGCCTCCATAGACCTCTTTTGCAAAAAATACTGCGAAAAACGATGCGATGATTGCTACCCACCAAGGTGTCAAAGGTGGCAGAGAGAGCGTTAGTAGAGAACATGTGACCAAGACGGCTTCAGTGACTGCTTTTCCCTTTTGCCTTTCCATAACGTACTCAGTCAAAATACCTGTTGTGAAGACGAACAAACTCAGCCACAACAGTCTCAAACCATAGAGACTAAGAGCGAAAAGATAGATAGGTAGCAAAGAGTAAAGTACACGTCTCATCAGCGGTTGCTTTTGAAAGAACGCCACCTAAAAACCCCTCCACATTTTTCATTTTATCATTGCTTTTTGTTTTATACAAAATGAAATGAAAAAACCGGGGCTGTCGCCCCGGCAAGGATTCTTCTGTGTCCTTCTTATTCTCTAACGCATCTTGGCGATGAATCATAAGTTTCCACAACACCATTCAGAACCTTCTGAATGTATTCAGCCAAAACGCTATCCATTGTGAAACCAGTATCGTACCCTGGAAGGCCTGTGAGCATCGTGTAACCATCACCGCCACCAGCCATGTAGTTGTTCGTCACAACAACATACACCTTGTTTGGATCTATAGGTTGACCTTTCACCTTTGCCTCAACGACCTTCCCACCAACACTCTTGTAGAAAAGATTGCCAACTTGCAGGAATGCACCTTGCCCTTCTTTGATGGTTGCTGCATATTCAAGGGTTTTCATGAGTTGCTCTCCCGTCATTCTAAGAACATAGAGTGTATTACCAAATGGTAAGACCGTCAGCACATCCCTGATCGTGATCTTACCTGGCTTGATCGATGCCCTGATACCACCGCCGTTAGTCAATGCCACATCTGCGTTTACCTTCCAGATCATAGAATCACATATCATGTTAGCCAAGTTGGTCGTTTTTGATCTCACATTAGTACGTTCGCCGTCAAGTAGTATCTTCGTCTCACCTATTACGGTGTCTAACTTTTCTGCACCGAGCAACTTGAAGTATGTCAGAACTGTCTTGACATAGAAGTTTTCCTCGTAAGCTTTGCCCAGAAATTCGTAGATATCTTTTCCTTCAGCGTTTTTGCCTTTGTAAACTTTGAGATTCACCGGAATTGCTTGCCATTTCCAAGAAGTGATCTTTCCGTTTTCGATTTCCAAGTCGAGTCTGCCAACGTACTTTCCCCATTCCCAAGCCTGAGCCACGATTGTGTTTTTCACCAACTGAGCGTTTTCAAATTTCGTGTGGCTATGGCCATCGATGATCACATCTATACCGTCTACCATCTGCGCAAGCTGTTTACTGGTTGTCTTGCCTTCCGTTTCCGGTTCCCAACCAAGATGCGCAAGTGCGATCACGATATCAGCTTTTGATCTCAGTTCAGGTATCAATTCTTTGCTGGTCTGCACAGCGTTTTTGAAGGTCGCCCCGTTGAGATGAATTGGTTCAAGTATTGCCGTCTCTTCGGTGATCAAGCCAAAGATGGCTATCTTGATGTCTTCGAATTCTTTGATCACATAAGCTTGCGGTTTGACAACACCTTCTGGATCGATGAAGTTGGCACAGAGGAATGGGAAGGCTGCGAGCTTCATCTGCTTGGCGAGAACAGTCTTTGGCTTGTCAAATTCATGGTTACCAAAGGTTGCGGCATCAAGCTTCATGAGGTTCAAAGCGATGATGTCAGGTGCTGCGTCGAGTTGATCTGATTCGGGCACACCTGTGTTGATGTCCCCTGCGTGTAAGAAGATGAGATGTCCACCTTGAGATTCTACCTCTTGTCTAACTTCTTCGACGATCGAAGCGATTGCAGCAAAGCCACCGATATTCGGATTATTCGTTTCACTGAAGGACCAGGCGTGTCCGTGAGTATCGTTGATGTGAAGAATAGTGAGCTTGGCTGCATAGCTCAGGATACAAACCATTACCAGTAAGAAGGTCAGAAATTTCTTCATGTAGAACTCCCCCTTTCGACTTTGGTTTTCGGTGTCAATGACCCTCATAAGATAATTCTACACCAAATCATTTGTCTCTCATGAACAATTTCAAGAGGAGTTTAACAAATAGAAAGAACATCACGAGCAAACCAACAAGGAAGAAATAGCCAGTCAATCCCAGCTTAAGAGCCATCAAAAAGGTCTTGATCATAGTCGAATTCCCCCTATCAAAGATATCAGTATGCCTCCTGCGAGGACCGAACCAATCTGCCCAGCAGTGTTGGCGCCTGCTGCATACATGAGGAGAAAGTTTGTTGGATCTTCCTGCAAACCCATCTTGTGTATTACCCTTGCGGACATTGGAAAGGCAGAGATACCTGCTGCTCCCAGCATTGGATTGAGCTTGTTTTTCAAAAAGAGATTGAGAAACTTTGCAAACAAAACACCTGCAGCAGTATCGAACACGAATGCAATCAAACCCAAGCCGAGTATCATCAGAGTTTGAGGCTTCAAGAATTTATCAGCCGTCATCGTCGATGCTATCGTCAAGCCCAACAGGATGGTCACGAGATTTGCGAGCTCGCTTTGAGCTGTCTTGGACAAACCTTCAAGGACACCGCACTCTCTCAGAAGATTCCCAAACATCAGAAACCCTATCAATGCTGCTGAAGTAGGTGCTAAGAGGCTTGCCATTATAGTGATACAAATCGGAAAGATGATCTTCACAATCCTCGGTATCTTACGTGGCTTGGGTTGCATTTTGATCATGCGCTCCTTCTTGCTCGTCAAGGCTTTTATCACAGGAGGCTGAATAATCGGTACCAACGACATATAAGAGTAAGCTGCAACTGAGATAGGTCCAAGCATGTGTCGGGCGAATCGTGATGCAACGTATATTGAGGTAGGTCCATCGGCAGCTCCAATGATTCCAATGGAGGCAGACTCTTTCAAATCAAAACCAAGCAGCGTTGCAACCATCATCGTTCCGAAAATACCAAACTGTGCGGCGGCTCCGAAGAGAAACATAACCGGATTTTCCAATAGTGGCGTGAAATCTATCATTGCACCGACTGCAATGAAGATGAGTAACGGAAAGATTTCGGTCGCAATGCCAACATCGAAAAAGATACTCAAGATCCCTCTGTGCTGAAGTGTACCAATCATTTGATCAATCGCAGATGAGAGTGGAATATTGACCAAGATGGTACCAAAACCTATAGGGAGCAGCAATGCTGGTTCATACTTCTTGACTATCGCGAGATAAATCAATAACGCACCAACGGCTATCATGACCAGGTTTCCCCACGATAGCTTGAGTATCCCCGAGAACAATTCATCGAGCATTTTTTCACCTCCTATATCGTGTACAGACAGAGCGTATTATAAAACATCAAGAGAAAGAAAAGGAAAACTCTTGTGTGAAAAGATGAATTACCTTTATTTCTGAACACACTTTTGGATGATAAAATAATGAATAAGAGGAGGTGGAACAAAGAAGGTCTCTATGAGAGATTTAGTCTCAGCGTGGTGGAGATTTCATTGTTCTTTGAGCATCCCCACAGTATGATGATTGCTTGTCAACAACGAGGACTATACGGCAAGATCTTATTGCAAAAAAGATGAGGATACTTTGTCCAAGAGGGTTTAAGAACTAGTGTGAGGAGGTGTTTTTGTGAGGCCAGTTGAGATAAGACCAAAGATCTATTGGGTTGGTGTGAATGATCGTTTTACTCAGCTCTTTGAAGGACTTTGGCCGATTGGTGAAGAGGGCGTTTCGTACAATTCCTACTTATTGATTGATGAGAAAAGTGTTCTGATAGATCTTGCAAAGTCTATAGAAACAGATGAATTCTTCAGCCAAATAGATCAGTTGATTCCGATATCGAAAATAGATTACGTAGTGTTGAATCACATGGAACCAGATCACACTGGAATTCTTGGGGTGTTGAGAAAGATAGCACCCAAGATAACGATATTGGTTAGTGAGAAGGGTCAGAGGATGCTTCAAGCCTTCTATCATCTTACTGAGAACGTGAAGGTGGTAAGAGACACTGAAGAGTTGGATATAGGCGAAAAGAAGTTGAAATTCTATTACACACCATTCGTACATTGGCCTGAAACGATGATGACCTATGAGACAACAAATAAGATACTCTTTTCTTGTGATGGTTTTGGAGGTTATGGTGCCTTAAGAGGGGCTCTCTTTGATGATGAATGCAAAGAGCAAGAATTCTATGAAAGAGAGATGCTCAGATATTATGCGAACATAGTGGCAACCTTCAGCAAGCCGGTGTTGAAAGCCATTGAAAAACTTTCATCGCTTCCTATCGATATCATCGCTCCTTCACACGGATTGATCTGGCGCAAGGACCCATTGAAGGTGGTAAGTCTTTACAAGAAATGGGCACAGTATATGGACAGTCCTGCAGAAAAAGGTGTAACGCTCCTGTATGGGTCAATGTATGGCAATACAGAGAAACTCATGAGCTCGGTCTTGAAAGGTCTTTCGGCATCAGGTGTGCCGACAGAAGTTTTCAACGTCACTCAGACCCATGTCAGCTACATACTCGCCTCTCTGTGGAAAAATAGAGGTGTAATAATAGGCGCACCGACTTATGAAGGTTCGCTTTTCCCTCCAATGGGAGATGTTCTCCAGATGGCAACTGTAAAACGTGTTCAGAACAAAACTGCGGCGATCTTTGGAAGCTATGGCTGGAGTGGTGGTGCATCGAAGAGAATTAGAGAAATGGTTGAGCCATTGAACTGGCAGGTGACTGAGGTCTTCGATGTGAATGGAGGGCCAACACAGGAAGATCTGCAACGAGCAGAAAGATTGGGATTCGAATTTGGGAAGAAAATCCTCGAGCAACCATGAAAGATTTAGAGCAAATAAAGGAAAAACTCTTGAAAAATGGATTCGAAATTGAATCAGAAAGACTTATACAAAATGGTGTGCAGCTGCGCATAAAGGGTTGCGGTTGTCTGAGAATTTACTGGCGAAAGAGCAACGACAGAACCGTTGATTTTTCGCAGATACGATCGAACTGCTTTCCAGTTCTCGCCGATGTGCTTGCTCAAGTGGAAGATGTGAAGTTATCAGCTTCGTTTCAAAACGATCTCGAAGCTCAAAGAAAACTCTTACAAAACCTTCCAGCTGACCCGAAGATGTACTTGCCGGCGATTGGGTCAGATGAATCTGGTAAAGGGGATCTCTTCGGACCTTTGGTTGTAGCGGCAGTCTACTTGACTTTAGAGCAGTACCAAGAGATTGGTGCAAGTGAACTGAAGGACAGTAAATCTTTGAGCAAGAAAAAGATACTCTATGTGAATGAGAGAATAAGATCTCGCTGTGATCATTTCATATCAAAAGTTGAACCTTTCGAAATAGGATCGAGAAACCTAAACGATCTCTTGGAAGAGTTACATCTGCATTGCATAAAACATTTACTTGAGAGATCGAAATCGCTGGTGGTTGTCTACGATGATTTCGGAGCAAGGGGAATCGAAGAAAAACTGAGAGTTTATCCTGGAGTTAGAGTCTTTGGTTTTAAGAAAGGTGAAAGAAATCCAGCCGTTGCCGCCGCATCGATCGTCGCAAGAGCTGAGTTTCTGAATTGGATCGAGAGGACTTCTGAGAAATACGGTAGAAGGATACCACTTGGTGCTGGTCAAAATACCGTTGAATTTGCCAGGCACTTCTTGGCTGACTTTGGAATAAAGGAACTGGAAAAGATAGCGAAGACCAATTTTTCAAATTTGAGAAGACTACTGAGTTCACAGGAAATCTTTTGAAACCTTCATCTTTTTTTTCAGCTGTCTTTTCCATCACTGAGAGATCTAAGATGGTGCTCGGCAAAGTATTTGCATTCTTCTTTGAAATGACACAGATGGCATTTTGGTCTACGAGGTTGACAGATGGTCTTACCGAACTCCACCATAGATCCGTTCAGAGGACCCCAAAGTTCCTTGGGAATGAGTTTGGAAAGCCGTTCTTCAGTCTGCTCAGGGCGGGATGTTTTGACAAAACCAAGTCTATTCGATATTCTGTGAACATGTGTATCAACTGCAAGAGCATCTTTTCCAAAAGCGTGATACAAGACTATATTTGCAGTCTTTCTACCAACACCGGGCAGTTTCAGAAGTTCTTCAAGATCGTCTGGCACTCTTGCGTCGTATTCGTGCAAGAGCTTTTGAACAACCTGGATTATTCTCAAAGCTTTTTGCTTGTACATCCCAGATGGTCTGATCAGATCGTAGAGATCTTCTGGCCTTGCTGTGGCAAGCGAGGCGAGATCAGGAAATTTCTTGAACAACCTCGCAGTTGCTAACTCGGTATTTTCATCCCTTGTTCGCTGGCTGAGGATTGTCGAGATCAGTATTTTGAAAGGATCTTTTGAGAAACCGTCACGAGGAAAGAGCCTCACGATTTCTCTGGCAATCTTTTCGATGATTTCTTTCTTCGTTTGGTATACCTCCTGCTATTATTGTACAATGATTGAAGGAGGTGCCAAGCTTGAACAGAGTAGAACAATTTGTAGAAAAGATTGAGAAAATGGGTGTTGAGGCAGCGATCATTTACAACGTGGAATATTCTTCAAAGCCTTCAACTTATTATCTTTCTGGTTTCACAGGTTCCTTTAGCGTTTTGGTAATCAGCCGGGAAAAACAGTTTATCATAACAGATTCAAGATATTTGGAGCAGGTGAAACAGCAAACAAGCTTTGAGGTTGTAGAGTACAAGGGCAACGACATTTTTGAATCGGTGAGAGCCGTTGTGGACGATCTAAAACCAAAGACGATCGGTCTGGAATTTCAGAGAGTGAGTCACAACGTATTTCTAAAACTGAACGAGAAAATCAAGGCGAATTTTGTATCGATCGATTCTGTGATCGATACAATGAGAACGGTGAAGTCTCAAGAAGAGATCGATAACATAAAGAAAGCAATAACGGTAAGTGAGAAAGCCTATTTGAAAACGCTTGAGTGCATAAAGGAAGACATGACTGAGATGGAATTAGCCGCTGAATTTGAGTACAATATGAAGAAATTCGGCGCTCAGGGTATAGCTTTCGAAACAATCGTGATAAGTGGTCCTCGAACCTCCATGCCTCATGGCAGACCTTCTAACAAAAAAATCAAGCGTAACGAACCGATCACCTTTGATTTTGGTGCTGTGGTGAATGGATATTGTGCGGACATAACGAGAACAATCGTCTTCGGCAAGGCAGACGATGAATTCAAAAGGATTTACCAAACAGTCTATGAAGCACAAACACTGGCTTTGGAGAAAGGCAGTGCAAAAATGAGTGGTAAGATGCTTGATAGTGTAGCGAGAAATCACATCGAAAGCAAGGGTTATGGACGTTACTTCGGACATGGTTTAGGTCATGGTTTGGGAATCGAAGTTCACGAATCACCTCGGGTGAATCAATCGAACCAAGAGTTGCTGCCACAAAACGCCGTGGTAACGATCGAGCCAGGAATCTATATAGAGGGTAAGTATGGCGTTAGAATAGAAGAAGACGTGGTGGTTTCAGAGAGTTCTTTGGAAAGACTGACAAGCTTATCCAGAGAGTTGGTGGAGGTGAAAACGTGATAGAAGTTGGTGATCTGAAAAAGGGTATGGTCATAATGGTTGACGGTGAACCGTACAGAGTTGTGGATGTGAACAAACATCATATGGCGATGGGACGCGGCATCATTAGAACAAAGCTCAAAAGTGTCAAAAGTGGTTTGGTCAAAGACGTCAACTTCAGCAGCGGAGAACGTGTTGACGAAGCCAATCTCACTTTCAAAGAAGCTCAATTCCTTTACAGCGATGGCGAGCACTATCACTTCATGGCTATGGATGACTACGAACAGTATGCGCTTACAGAGGAAGAGATTCAAGATGCCAAGTGGTACTTGATCGAGAATCTTCAAGTCAGCATCGTTTTTCTGGAAGACAAGCCGATTGGTATTCAACTACCGAATGTCGTCGTTTTGAAGATAGCTGAAACAGAACCGACCTTCAAAGGTGATACTGTCTCAGGTGGTGGCAAACCAGCTGTACTGGA
Organism: Pseudothermotoga sp. U03pept; assembly: GCF_051235805.1. Classification (NCBI taxonomy): domain Bacteria; kingdom Thermotogati; phylum Thermotogota; class Thermotogae; order Thermotogales; family Thermotogaceae; genus Pseudothermotoga; species Pseudothermotoga sp. U03pept. The sequence goes on from NZ_JBPNXV010000001.1 coordinate 1,069,364, forward strand.
AACTGGCTTGAGGATAACGGTGCCCTTTTTCGTAGAGAGCGGTGAAATGGTGAAGGTCGACACGAGAACGGGTGAATATGTTGAACGTGCTTAGGAGGTGAGAAAATGGAAACGAAGGGCATGGGAAGTATCGATATCTCTGATAATGCAATAAAAGAAATAGCACTCAGAAGTGTATTCTCTGCACTCGAAATTGCCGATGAGAGGAAACAGAAAAAGATCAGAAAATCTCTCGAGATCGATCGCTCTCCGGAAGACAATATAACGATCAACCTAAGGATAAGTGTGCCTTTTGGGAAATCCTTAGTTGAAATGTCACAGAAGATAATGGAAAGGGTGAAAATGGATATCGAAAGAATGACTGAACTTCAAGTTTCAGCCGTCAACATCACGATAGAAGATATCGAAGAGGGTGAAGAACAGAAAACTGAAGAGAAGGAGTGAGTTAAACCTGTGACACGTCGCAGTAAGATGAGAGACTTAGTCTTCAGAACCATCTTTCAGAATGATTTCCGTAACGAACCGGTAGATATCTTGCTGGATGAGCTTTCATCGAATTTGCAAAGACAGAATTCATTCAAAAACGATGTTATTAGGTATGTCCAGGGTATTTACAAAAACTTAGCGCAAATAGATGAAAGAATCTCAATCTGCCTTGAGAACTGGGACTTCAACAGATTGTCATCAGTGGATAGATCAGTCCTGCGACTGGGTACATATGAGTTGTTGTATGAGATAGACGTACCAATTGAGGTAACTTTGGACGAAGCAGTTGAACTTGCAAAAAGGTATGGAACAGAAAACAGTGGCAGGTTTGTAAATGGTGTGCTGGACAGAATTGCTAAGTCCTTTGCACCTGAAAGCAAGCGTTTCATTTGAATCAGCAGGGAGGTAGAGACCATGCTGAACGATTTGCAGATAGCACGGTCCGTTCAGTTGAAACCCATCACATGCATAGCAGACGATCTATCGATTCCGAAAGAGTATCTGAGAAATTACGGTAACTACATTGCAAAGGTCTCGCACAAGTTTCTGAATGCTTTGAATACAAAGAAGGGTAAGTTGGTCATAGTAACTGCTATGACACCCACGCCCGCTGGTGAAGGGAAGACCACAACGAGTATTGGCTTATCGATGGCGTTGAACAAACTCGGGTACAGATCTTTTGTAACTTTGAGAGAACCCTCCTTGGGTCCTGTATTCGGTGTGAAGGGCGGTGCAGCTGGTGGAGGTTACTCTCAAGTGCTCCCTATGGAGGAGATAAACCTTCACTTCACTGGAGATATACACGCGGTCTCTGCTGCGCACAACTTAATCTCTGCTATGATCGATGCACATATAAGATTTGGGAATGAACTGGATATCGATTTGACTCGCATAACCTGGCCAAGGACCATCGATATGAACGACAGAGCGCTGAGAGAGATCGTGGTTGGACTTGGCGGTCATGCAAACGGCTATCCAAGGCAAGATCAATTCGTGATCACGGCTGCTTCAGAGATAATGGCTATTCTGTGTTTGTCCAAAGACCTATCAGACCTTAAAAAACGCATTGGAGAAGTAGTCATAGGTTGGTCGAGAACAGGTAAACCAGTCAAGGTGAAAGAACTGAACGCCGAGGGTGCTGCGGCAGTAATACTCAAAGATGCCATTGATCCAAACCTTGTTCAGACTATCGAGAGCACACCTGCTCTCATACATGGGGGTCCATTTGCAAACATCGCACATGGTACTAATTCAATAATCGCCACAAGAATGGCACTCGGTTTAGCAGATTATGTGGTAACGGAAACAGGGTTCGGATCAGACCTTGGTGCCGAAAAGTTCTTTGATTTTGTCGCACCACTTGCAGATTTGAAACCTGCCGCTGTGGTGATCGTCGCAACCATAAGGGCAATGAAATACCATGGTGGAATGTCACTGAAGGATCTGGGCAATGAAGACATCGATGCTCTTGCAAAAGGAATCGAAAATCTGAGAGTTCACATAGAGAACGTCAAGAAATTTGGTCTGCCCGTAGTAGTAGCACTAAACAGATTTGCTTCAGATACTCAGCAAGAGATTGCTTTCACAATGAACTGCATCGAAGAACTTGGAGCCAAGGTATCGCTCAATGAAGCCTTTGCAAAAGGGAGTGAAGGTGCAATTGATCTTGCAAAGGAAGTTGTCGAAATTGCAGACGAATCGAAATTCACACCACTGTACAATTGGGATTCACCTCTTGAGAAGAAGATTGAAGTGATCGCCAAAGAAATTTACCGTGCCAAAGAAGTCGTCTATTCTAAGGATGCAGTTGATTCATTGAAAAAGTTCACGAAGGATGGTTTTTCAAACCTACCGATTGTCATCGCCAAGACACAGTATTCACTTTCCGATGATCCTTCGAAACTTGGCGCTCCAAGTGGTTATTCTTTCACAGTGAGAGATTTAAAATTGTCTGCCGGTGCCGGATTTGTCGTTGCGATATGCGGCGAGATTATGCTGATGCCTGGACTTGGCAAGAAACCAAACGCAGTGAATATAGACATCGATGAAGACGGGAACATCACCGGCCTCTTTTAGGGGATGATCCTGTGTTGATTGACTGCAAATCCATCGCACAGTCGATAGATGGTGAAACTGTATCGTTGCTGAACAAGGTTTCTGTGAAGCCCAGATTACTGAGTCTCTCAGTTAGACCCGATGATGGTACTATATCTTATCTGAAGAGCCAAAAGAAAAAAGCTGATTCACTTGGGATCGAATACGAGACGATTTTTCTGCAGAATGCTGCTGAACTCAAGCACAAACTGGTAGAAGCTTCAGAGAATGGATCTATTCACGGCATATTTGTGTCACATCCTCTACCACCGGAAATCGATGAAACCGAGATCGCTGCGCTCATAGATCCACGAAAAGATGTAGAGGGTAGAAACCCTTTGAACATGGGCTATCTCGTATACGGCTATGAAGAGTTTTCACCGTGCACCGCAGCCGCAGCAGTTAAGATATTGACTGCAACAACAGATTTGGTAGGCAAGAAGGTTGCAGTTGTTGGAAGGAGTATTACTGTTGGCTTGCCCGTTTCAATCATGCTTCTAAGGCGCGACAGAAGTGCAACAGTGACAGTCTGTCACAGTAAGACCAAGAATCTCGGTGAAATAACCAAAGATGCAGATGCCGTGGTTGTTGCAGTGGGTAAGGCGGGTTTTTTAACCCCAGAGATGGTGAAAGACGACTGCATTGTCATCGATGTAGGGATAAATGTGATCGATGGCAAGGTGGTCGGTGATGTTGATAGACGCCTTGAAGAAAAGGTACGTGTAACCCCTGTTCCCGGTGGAGTAGGTGTGGTAACGACTTCGATCTTGATGAACCGAGTTGTGAAGAGTGCTCTGAGAGGTGAGAAAAGTTGAGGATATTGAGTGGTGTAAGACCGACCGGAAAACCTCACATTGGAAACTACGTCGGTGCGTTGAAGAACTGGAAAAGACTTCAGGACGAAGGGCATAACTGTTTCTATTTTGTAGCAGATTGGCATGCCTTGACCACTGCCTACGATGAAACAACACAACTCAGCTTCCACACGAGAGAAGTTATGAGATCTTTCTTGGCTTGCGGACTTGATCCAGAGAGATCTACTCTTTTTGTTCAGTCAGCCATAAAAGAACACTCGGAACTTGCCCTTCTTTTTTCGATGATAGTTCCTATTTCGTGGCTTGAAAGGGTTCCAACTTACAAGGAGATGAAGCAACAACTTTCGGACAAAGATCTCTCGAATGCCGGATTTCTGTTGTACCCAGTGTTGCAGGCGGCCGACATACTCATCTATCTTGCAGAGGGAGTGCCCGTCGGTGAGGACCAAGTTTACCACGTTGAACTCACGAGAGAGATTGCAAGGAGATTCAACTTCTTGTACGGTGAAGTTTTTCCTGAGCCACAGTCTCTGCTTTCCATAGTACCAAAACTTCCAGGTACAGACGGTCGAAAGATGAGCAAGAGTTATGGCAACATAATTGTACTCGAAAACACACGCGCCGACCTTGAAAAAGCAATTCTTCCAATGATGACAGATCCTGCCAGAAAAAGAAGGACAGACCCAGGTGACCCCGAAAAGTGCCCGGTGTGGAGCTATCACAACGCCTTCGGGATAAATGAAGAAGAAAGTCAGTGGGTTATCGAAGGATGTACTAAGGCAAAGATAGGGTGTATTGATTGCAAGAGGCTTCTTCTGAAAAACATGTTGAACGAACTTGAGCCGATATGGGAGAGATATGCCAAAATAGATTCTGATCCACACTATGTGGATGACGTTATTGAAATGGGCAACATGAAGGCGAGAACCTTTGCCCAAGAGACTATGCGCCGAGTTAGAGAAAAAATGCATTTGATGTTCTGAGGTGATCTTTTGGAGATTGTATTTCGCCTTGAGCAGTTCGAAGGTCCGCTGGACTTGTTGTTGTACCTGGTCAAAAGGCGTAAAATAAGTGTACGCTCTGTCTCGCTTTCACAACTCGCCGACGAATTCATTTCTTACATCGAGCAGATGAAGAAATTAGACCTGAACATCACCTCTGATTTCATTGCAATGGCAACCCAATTGATGGAAATCAAATCGAAGTACATGTTGCCCTCATTGACTGAAAAAGAAGCAAAACAATTGACTCAGCAAGAAGAAGATCTTTATAGAAGAATCGAAATGTATGAAAAGATAAAACAACTGAGTTCTGAGATTTCACAAAGAGTTAAAGATCTTGGTTCAAGGCAGCTCATCAAATTGCCCTCGCTGCCACAGATCGAACAGGAGAAGATAAAAAAGATTTTGCAGGCAGCCCTTCAAGACCTCGATATTCGTAAGGCGGTCTACAGAATTCACAGACAGGCGATGACCGTTGAAGAGGCTATGAACAAAATTCTCGATCTATTGACAAGCAACGGCGAACTCACCCTATACAGTCTGCTCAGCACAGGCGAGAGCCGTTATCAGATTATAGTCTATCTTCTTGCGGTACTGGAGCTGATCTTTTTCAAGAAGATCCTCTTACTTGAAACGAAAGACGATTTCGTATTGAGGAGGAATGACCTTGAACCTTAAAGCTTCGGTAGAAGCTTTGATATTTGCTGCTCGCGGTATGACCTTAGAAAGACTCTCAAAGATAACCGAGACTGATTTAGACACAGTTGCAAAAGTTGTTGAAGAACTCATCAAAGAGTACTCTGATGAGGATCATGGAGTGGAATTGAAAAAGGTCGGTGATGTGTACCGTTTCTACACAAAGTCTGAATATGCACAGGTTGTTGGAAAAGTTGTGAAAACCTTCTACTCAAAACTCTCTCCAAGTCAAATGGAGATAGTGGCGGCAATATTGCTGAATGGTCCTTCTACCCTACAAGCGCTCAACTATCTGAGAGGAAAGGATTCTTCGGCGATAGTGAGGTCTTTACACAAATCAGGAGTGTTGACCAGAAAAAGGCAGTCTAATACCTACATCTATCAGTTGAGTGAAAATTTCAAGAATTTCTTGATGGTAGAAGGGGTGCTCGAACAGTTAGTCGAGCACCCAGAAGGTACTAAACCTTCATCTTCGGCTTCTGAGCCTTGACAAACTTGCAAACACCATGTGGGCAAGAAATTGAACCAATGTGTTTTATGAAGTCCTCCTTGAAGTTTTCGAGGATTGAAAGCAGTGGAACATTGATGCTCTGTCCCAGACCACAGAGAGATGCTTCTTGTGTGACGTAGGCAATCTGTTTCAGCGTTTCGAGGTCTTCAAATTTTCCTTGACCTTTAGAGATTTTCTCGAGTATCTGAACCGCAAGCCTTGTGCCCTCTCTGCAAGGTGTACACTTACCACAAGATTCATGCTCAAAGAACTGCATTGTGTTGAGCGCAACATCGACTGGACAGGTACCTTCTGACATTGCCAAGATAACTCCAGAGCCTATCGAGACACCGTGATTCTTGAAAGAATCATAGTCTAATGGAACATCGAGTTTATCTACACCGATGAAAGAGCCTGCCGTTCCACCGGTTTGAACCATGTACAGTTCTTTGCCTCCAACAAGGCCTCCACCGAATCTGTATATCAAGTCACGAACCGTTGTACCCATTGGAACCTCGACTATGCCACGTCTGACGACATTACCGACCAACGAGAAGACCTTTGTTCCAGGTGATCCAGCAGTGCCAAAGGATTTGAACCACTCTGGACCATTTAGAATTATCGGCGGAACGTTTACAAAGGTTTCCACGTTGTTGATAACGGTTGGTTTGTTGAAAAGACCGTTTGTCGGTGGATACGGTGGTTTCAGCCTGGGCCTGCCGGCTTTCCCTTCTATCGACTCGAGCAAAGCTGTTTCCTCACCGCATATGTAAGCTCCTGCACCAAGTCTGACTGTGAGATCAAAGCTAAAGCCACTACCCATTATGTTCTTTCCAAGTAAGCCGTATTCATAAGCATCCTTTATAGCCTTCTGTATGTTCTCCACCGAACCGTAATACTCACCGCGTATGTATATATAACCTTTCGTAGCACCAACTGCATAACCGCAGATGATCATAGATTCAACTACAGAGTGTGGGTCACCCTCCATGATGAGCCTATCTTTGAAGGTGCCCGGTTCCCCTTCGTCGGCGTTGCAGATAACGTACTTCTGGTCAGCTTGAACTTTGGCTGTGAACTCCCACTTCAAACCAGTTGGGAAACCTGCTCCACCTCTTCCTCTCAGACCAGATGCCTTTACACAGTTGAGTACCTCTTGTGGTTTCATCTCGAAAAGCACCTTGTGTAGTGCGAAGTATCCATTGCGCGCTATATATTCGTCTATGTTCTTAGGATCAATGCTTCCAACGTTTCGTAGAACAATTCTCGTTTCTGCCGTTACCTTTTCTCTTTCAACGGTCAATTTCAGCTTATCTTTTGGGATCTCCAGTGATAGTACCGGTCTACCTTTCAACAGATGCTCGGTTACAATCTTTTCAACGTCATCGACTGAGCGAACAGAGTAATAAACATCGTCTGGAAAGACTGCCATCATAATGCCTTGCGTGTAGACACCCATTGTACCTGTCTCAAGGATATCAACTGTGTCTTGAAGACTGAATCTTTCGATTAACTCTTTCAAGTAGTTCACGAAATGTCTTGCACCCAAAAGTACGCTATTCGAATCCACTGAAACGAGTACCACCATCGGTTTCATTTTGTATCACCTCCATTTCGGAGGCTATCGATCAATTCTATGATTTTTTTTGGTGTCAGATCACCATAATATTGATCGTTGACCATTATCACTGGAGCAACCCCACACAAACCAAGGCAACTTGTCGTTTCTAAAGTGAAGAGACCATCCTTGGTGGTTTGTCCAAATTTCACACCAAGTGTTTCTTGCAGCGTCTGAACGATTTCTCTTCCACCGGTTACATGACAGGGCAGATTAACACAAACACGTATTACGTACTTACCCCTTGGTTCTGTCGAGAACATCGTGTAGAAAGTGAGAACCTCATAGACCTTTGATTCTGGTACTCCAAGCTCTTCGGCAACCACTTCGGCTGCCTCGATTGGTATGTAATTACCAAAATAGTCCTGAACCTTATGCAGTGCGTTAATCAATACGTCTCTTTCTTCCAAGCGTTCTCTTTTTGCTTCTTCAACAAGAGCACTAACCTTCTCGCGGTCGACCACGACTGATTCCCCCTTCTCACGGTGAAACTTTGCTTATTGCACCAAATCTGCAGACTTCAATACAACTTCCGCACCTAATGCAGATCTCGTTGTCAATATTGTGGGTTTTTCTGACCTCGCCAGAGATCGCTTTTACTGGACAGACCCTTGCACATGCGGTACAACCAACACACTTTGTCGGATCTATCACATATCTGATGAGTGATTTGCATTTCAAGGAAGGACAGCGCTTCTCTTTCACATGTGCTTCGTACTCATGGCGATAGTACTTCAATGTACTGAGAACGGGATTTGGTGCGGTCTGTCCCAGTCCGCAGAGCGATGTGTCCTTTATGACATTCGCCAAAGTCTCAAGTTGTTGCAGATCTTCTTCTGTCCCTTCTCCTGCGGTTATCTTGTTGAGGATTTGAAGCATCTGTCTTGTACCTTCTCTACAGGGAGTACACTTACCACAAGATTCATCGACGGTGAACTCGAGGAAAAATCTTGCGACATCGACCATACAATCGTCTTCATCCATGACTATCATGCCACCCGATCCCATGATGGCACCTAATTTCTGCAGAGATTCATAGTCAACTGGTGTGTCGAAGTACTCCGAAGGTATGCAACCACCACTTGGTCCTCCTGTTTGCACCGCTTTGATCTTTTTACCCGTTGAAGAACCTCCACCTATTTCATAGAGAAGTTCTCTCAAGGTTATACCCATCGGCACTTCAACAAGACCCGTGTTGGTGATCTTTCCAGCCAGTGCAAAGACCTTCGTACCAGGGGATTTTTCTGTGCCTATGCTCTTGAACCATTGGGCACCCTTGATTATTATCGGCGGAATGCAAGCAAAGGTCTCAACGTTGTTGATCACCGTGGGAAGCCCCCACACACCACTCTGTGCAGGATATGGAGGTTTCACACGCGGTTGTCCTCTTCTTCCCTCTATGGAGGCAATCAACGCGGTCTCTTCACCACAAACGAAGGCACCGGCGCCTATCCTTATTTCAACATCGAAATCAAAACCGCTGTTGAGAATGTTCTTGCCGAGAAAACCATATTCTTTTGCTTGTGCAATTGCGATGTTCAATCTTTCAATTGCAAGTGGGTACTCTGCCCTTACGTATATATAACCCTGATTTGCACCTATGGCGTATCCACCGATTGTCATAGCCTCAAGAATTGTGTGAGGATCGCCTTCGAGAACCGAACGATCCATGAAGGCTCCTGGATCACCTTCGTCAGCGTTGCAGACGATGTACTTTTTCTCGCCTTTCGATTTTCTCGTGAGTTCCCATTTTAGACCTGTTGGAAAGCCTGCCCCGCCTCTGCCGCGAAGACCACTCTTCTTGATCTCATCGATCACTTCTTCGGGTGTCATCTCTTTCAAAACCTTCGCCAAGGCAAAATAGCCATCTCGGGCGATGTATTCTTCTATATTTGATGGATCTATATAACCAACATTTCTGGTCGCAATCTTGACCTGTCTTGAGAAGAATGGCAGTTTCTCAACGGCCTCTGGCACGGCTTCACCAGTGGGCATTTTGTACAGGTACTCAGTCACGATCCTGCCTTTTAGAACGTGTTCCTCAACGATCTTTCTGGCAGCCTGTGGCGTGAGTTTTTGGTAAAAGACACCTTCTGGATAAACCACCATCAGAGGTCCCAGACTGCAGGCACCCATACAACCAGTTTCAACTACTCTCACAACATCTTTCAATGCATACTTTTCTATCTCTGCCTCAAGTGCTTGTTTTACAGTCTCTTCACCAGCCGAGATACAAGCACCTCCAGCACACACCAAGATTGTAGTAGCTGTCAATGGCACTCAGATCACCTCTTCTTAGATTTCCCCTTTGCGAACCAATAAATCTGTCACAACTTGGTTGGAAAGTATATGTAACTTCACTATTCTCCTTGCATTCTCGGGAGTCACATGACCATAAACAACAGGTTCTTGGTTTTCCAGCCTAACTTCAACGGTTGGCTCCACTTCGCACAAGCCCATGCACCCAGATTGTACAACCGAGATATCGTTGATGTTGTTCTCATTCAAGGCTTCTACTATGGCTTTCAGTGTGTCCTTCGCACCTGCCGCAATTCCACAAGTACCCATCGCTACCGTAATCTTTCCCCTTTTGCCTGTGTCTCTGAGTTGAAGGTCTTTGACTGCCTTTTCTTTGATTTTCATCAGATCCTCAAGAGACTTTATCTTACTCACCTTTCCTTCACCTCCCTGTACTTTTCGATGATTCTCGGAACCATATCAGGCTTTATTCTGCCGTAGAAATCCTTCTCGCCCACTAAAACAACAGGCGCCATACTGCAGGCTCCAAGACATCTCACTGGATGAACTGAAAACTGTCCATCCTTCGTTGGTTCTTCTGGTTTTGTTCCAAGTTCCTCAAGAAATCTTTCAAGTACTCTGTCGCCACCTTTCACATAGCAAGCCGTACCTAAACAGACCTTGATCTGAACCTTGCCTTTTGGCTTTGTGGAAAAGAAGTTGTAAAAGGTTACAACACCATAGACCTGAGAAACTGGGATGTTCAAAGCATCTGCGATGTGTTGTTGTACCTCGATTGAAAGGTAACCGAATAGCTCCTGAGCCTTTTGTAGCACAGAGATCAGTTTGTCTGGCTTTGCACCAATTGAATCGATGTAGTCATCCAATTCTTTGAACAAACGCTCACCTGTAGTGCAGAGATCTGGCAACTGTTCCACCTCCTGTTAATAAATTCACAAGCTCAGCTCGATTATACCATTTTCATCGCAAAAACTACCAGTGATGATAAAGTAAGATTAGGAGGAGATGCAGATGACGATGCTCATAAGAGTAGACCCGCTCAAACCAAATGAAGAGATTCTTCGCAAGGCTGCTGAGATGATAAAAGAAGGCGGTGTTGTTGCCTTCCCAACAGAGACCGTCTATGGCCTTGGCGCTGACTGTTTCAACACCACTGCCGTTTTGAAGATCTTCGAGATAAAGAAAAGGCCTGCTGATAACCCGTTGATCGTTCATATTCACGATAAGAATCAGCTCGCACTGTTAGTTGATCAAAGTTATGAAAGGGCTTCTGCGATTATCGATGTCTTTTGGCCTGGACCAGTGACGATCATATTCAGGAAAAAGCCAGCCGTGCCAAAGGAGGTAACTGGTGGGCTTGAAACGGTAGCCGTCAGAATGCCAAGTCATCCGGTGGCATTTAAGTTTCTACAACTCTGTGGTACACCAATTGCGGCACCGAGTGCTAATCTATCAGGCAAGCCAAGTCCTACGAGAGCAGAGCATGTCATCGACGATCTCTATGGAACAGTCGATGCGATAATAGACGGTGGAGAAACTCCATTCGGCATCGAATCGACTATAATAGATTTTTCAAGAGAAAAACCTGTCTTGCTGAGACCCGGTCCAGCCACTGTTGAAGAGATTCAACGTGTTGTGTCAGATTTGCAGATACCGGAGTTTCTTTTGAAAAAGACCGATGAACCAGTTAGGCCGCTGTCACCAGGAATGAGTTACAGACACTATGCACCCGAAAAGCCAGTGATTCTCGTCGCCAACGAGGAAAGGCTTGACGAAGTTCTCTCAAAGTATCCCGATGCACCCGTTGTATGCCCGCAAGAAATGCTATCGAGATTCTACGGTAGGAAAACTATAGTTCTTGGAACGCTGAAAGAACCATTTACAATCGCTCAGCAGTTGTTCAGTGTACTTCGTCAAATAGATTCGTTGACTGCAGATGTGGCAATAGTGATTGGTTTTGAGCCCAGGGGAATACTTTTCTCAGTTATGAACCGCTTGAGAAGAGCCGCCACTGAGATTGTCGAATAGTTGTAACTCAGAAGTGTGTGGTTTTTTAAAGATTTGTGGTGACAAAATCAATTGCCAGTGCGTAAAATTACATTGTAAGACCATTCGAGGGAGGTGAGTTGCCTTGGAAAGTACCAGTAGTTCGCTTAATCTTCCACCATAAACCTTCAAGGAGGTGAAGCGATGAAGGTAAGAGTTCAGGTTGACATCAAGAGGTTTATCGAAAATGGAGATTTCAGAACCCTCAAAACGATTTTGACTCAGCAGGAACCAGCCGAAATCTTAGAGATGATCGAAGAACTCCCACCAGATGAAAAAATCATAGTTTTTCGTTTGCTTCCTAAGGATCAAGCAGCGTTGGTCTTCAGCGAACTCGAAACAGACGACCAGATGGCTTTGATTGAATTGTTTAAGGAAGAACGACTCAGAGAAATAATATCTTCTATGGACCCAGATGACAGGGCGGAACTGCTCGAGGAAATGCCAGCCAATGTTGTCAACAAGCTCCTGTCTTACCTGACACCAGATGAGAGAAAGATAACTTTGTCTTTGCTCAACTATCCTGAGAACTCTGCGGGCAGACTTACCACACCTAAATGTTTGGAACTCTATGCAACAATGACTGTCAGTGAAGCGCTCGAGAAGATCAGGAAGGAGGGTAAGGACAAAGAAACGGTTCATCTGATGCCCGTGATAGAAAAATCCAGAAAACTACTTGGCACCGTTGAATTGCAAGATTTGATCTTCGCAGATCCTAATTCTTTTGTGGAACAAATCATGAATTCAGAACCGATATTCGTCTACGCAACGACAGATCAAGAAGAAGTGGCTCAGATAATGAGAAAATATGACCTTTTTGTAGTGCCAGTCGTAGACAGCGAACAACGCCTGATAGGAATTATAACGATAGACGACGTTGTAGATGTCATAGACGAAGAAGCCACAGAAGACATTCAGAAAATGAGCTCAATGGTCACAACTGAAGAACCATACCTTCATGTGAGTGGCTGGAAATTGATATTCAGACGGTTGCCTTGGCTTGTGGCTCTGCTATTGTTAGAATCTATCAACGGCAATGTGATAGCGAAATTCGAACATTTCCTTGCTTCACTGCCAATAGTTGCCGCATTCATGCCCACGATGATGGACACCGGCGGCAATATAGGATCACAGATATCGGCACTTATCATCAGAGGTATGGCGCTCGGCGAGATAAGATCAAAAGATTGGTGGAAAATCATTTTGCGCGAAATTCTCATCGGTTCTGTTCTCGCGGCCATATTGGGTGTCACTTTGTTCTTCAGATCGATGATGATAAGTCCTTCCTTGAGAGTTGCTTTTTCTGTTTCTTTAGCTCTCGCCGTCGTTGTGATCTTTGCCAACACAGTAGGTGCCATTTTGCCATTCTTAGCACGTTTGATACACATAGACCCTGCCATAATGGCCGGTCCATTGTTGACCACAATAGTCGATGTCTCGGGGATAGTAATGTATTTCTTGGTCGTTCATTCAATACTCAAATGATTTTGACTTTTCTCGTTCAAGGGCGTATAATCTTTTAAGCCCGTAATGGGTTATTTCGTTTTACGAGGAGGAGTTGTGTCATGAAAGGTACTGTCAAGTGGTTTGACCCCAAAAAGGGGTACGGATTTATCACAAAGAAGGAGGGTGGCGACGTCTTTGTCCACTGGTCTGCACTGGAAATGGACGGTTTCAAGACCCTCAAGGAAGGTCAGGAAGTTGAATTCGAAATTCAAGATGGACCAAAAGGTCCTCAGGCAGCCCATGTGAAGGTTCTTCAGTAACAGCAAAGACCTGACCATAATTAAAGCCCCGCAATCTTGCGGGGCTTTTTGCTTTGATATGCTTAGAACTTTATGCTGAAGTTTCCTCCCACAGGCACTGCTGTACAGTTGCTGGTTCCATAGGTTCTCATCTCTATGCCTGCTCCAACTCCCAAAGAAAAGTCAGAGAGATCGAACGTGTATGAGACGCCAATCCCCACAACGTACCCCAACGCGTTAAAGCTTGTTAATCCTGGAATCGAAAGTCCACCGTAACCTTTGATCACGATGGCTGAGAAATCATCGATCGGCAGATTGTACTTCGCTGCAACCAACAGATCGAGTGTGTATTGAGTATCAACACCAAGGAAAGTCGCAATGGTACTGGTTGCATTCAACCCAAACCATGCAAGACCTATGCCCCCGCCTATTTCGACACCTTCAGATACTTCGTAGGTCACCAAGGCTCCAAAAGACACATAAGCAGTTGGGGATGCTGTCGTTGGCGTGGCGACCAGTACAAAGTTGTAAGAACCAAAGACGTCAAGGTTTACCTGTGAAAACGCAATTACAGAAAGAACAAGTGTTACTAAGACTGCTAACTTCTTCATCTGTATTCCTCCTTTCAAATTGTAGAGATTCTGCAAAAGAGTATATCACAACTTCTCGCGGTCGTTGTAATGTTTTCTCATCTTTTCATTCTCTGGTAAGGACAGTATTTCCTCAAGAACACCAACAGCTTGTTCATAGGATTTTGTCCTGACATCTCTGATGAGCATTTCTATGAGCACATCTTTATCGCCGTTCATTATCGCATGCAGTGCCCATTCCATTCTGAGCATCCTGGGAATCAAATACATCTTTATCACCTTTTCACTCAACGGTGGATCTATCTTTTCAACATGCCAACCGTTTCGATCTACGATAGCCGGCACCTCTACAACAACGTTCTTGGGTATCTGTGGTATAGAATCTTCGTTTGGAACGTTTATGACAAAGCGTTGTGCGTTGTTGTTGACGATTGCATCAATGAATGGTATGTGTTGTTCTCCACTCAATGCAGTAGGTGATGAGAACACCTTGATCTCTTGCTTGAGTTCCTCTGGTACAGAACCCTTTGGCAAGAACTTGAGATACGATTCCAGGGAAAGAAGCTTAATTGATTTGTTGTTTGAAAGATAGTTGATCGCATCTGTTATAGTTTTCAACCTCTCCTGGTACCACTGCCAACCGAGCTCGGAATCCGCACCACCCCAAGGTTCACCATACCATTTTTTCTTCGTCTCGAGGTTGTAGTTGTACTTCCAAGAACCATTTCTTGGAGTATCACCTATGGGCAACTGTCCATAGAAGTTGTACATATCGATCGAAGCAGGACTCAATTGTAAATCAAAGGGCGTCTTTGGCTTCCACGATACTGACTTTTCTTTGATCCATTCTTCGAGTAATTCATAACCATTTTTGTCTTCATAATTGAATCTGTTCAACCATATGGCGTGGTTGAAACCGGCAACTTGCCAATCTACTCTTTTCATGTCCAAACCAAGTGCTTCTACCATTTCGTGGACACCATAATGACCGTGACAGAAACCCACTACCTTGATCTTCGAACAGCGCCTTACCAAATTTGTCCCCTCAAAGACCGGATTTGCCGTTTGCAGGAGCCATGCATTTGGACAAAGCTCTTCCATCTTTCTTGCCACATCGACGAAGAACTTCAATTGGTTGAAGTTGCTGATCGTGTAATAATCTGAAACCATGTTGAATTCCTGAGTGTCTACCCCTCGATAATAACCGTGTTTTTCCCCTATGGCTCGTGCCCTTTCAAGGTACGAATGTCCACCTACCATTGCGGTGTTTATGACAAAGTCGGCATCCCTCAGAGAGTCTTCAAGCTGAGTAGTCTTCTCAAATCTCAGATCGCCCCCCAATTCCTTAACGTACCTAAGTGCAAGATCATGAACACCATCAAGCCTTGTTTGATCGATGTCCATCAGTGAAACCAAACTCCCTGCCAAGCCTTTTGTCTTACACAGATCGTTTACCAATCTCATCGAAAACACCGCACTACCCGCACCTATGATACTGATCTTCACTGGCGCCATCTTGTACCTCCTCTCAGACTCCCAAATAAGCCTTTCTCAGCTGTTCACTGTTGACAAGTTGTTCAACACTACCTTCAGCAACTATCACACCATTTTGCATCACACAAACACGATCTGCAACCTGAAGCGACTTCTTTGTATTCTGCTCCGACAACAATATTGTAAGCCTTCTTTCCTTGAGTTTGTCAATGACTTTAAAAATTTCGTTCACCAGTAATGGCATTAGTCCAAGAGAGACTTCATCAAGCAGAAGTAATTTCACTGGTCCTACTAATGCTCTGGCGATCGCGAGCATTTGTTTCTCTCCACCACTCAGGGTCTTGGCGAGTTGTTTCCTGCGCTCAGCTAATCTTGGGAATATCTCAAAAACTTCTTTCACCTTGTTCTTGAAGGTAATCTTGTCTGAGAGAGTACCACCTATCTCTAAGTTCTCCATGACTGTCATGTCTCCGAAAGGGCGAGCCGTTTCTGGAACCATTGAGATACCAAGTTTTGCCCTTTCCCAGCTGTTCATCTGTGTGATCCTTTTACCCTCGAAAAGTATCTCTCCCTCAGCCACTTTCACTAAACCCATAACGGCATTCAGTGTAGAACTCTTCCCAGCTCCATTTGCTCCTATCAACGCAAGTAACTCTCCCTCATTCAACGTAAAAGATACACCATTCACTGCTGTTATTCTTCCGTACCTTACCACAACATTTCTAACTTCAAGCACTTTCTTCACTCCCCAAGTAGGCTTCCATCACCTTTGGATCGCTCATAACTTCTCTTGGAGTGCCTTCAGCTATCTTTACACCGTAATCAAGAACGGTTATTCTGTGCGCAACCTCATTGGTGAAATGCATGTCATGTTCAACAAAGATCACAGTAACACCTTGTGAATTTATCTTCTTCACCAATTTTACGATCTCTTGAGTTTCAAGGTCGTTCAATCCCGAAACGGGTTCATCGAGCAAGAGCAACTGCGGTTTTGTGGCTAAAGCACGAGCGATCTCCACCTTTCTCTGAATACCCAAAGGCAATGTTCCGGCGGGTGAATACAGGTATTCTTGTAACTCACAGCTTTCGGCGATCTTCAGTGCATCCTTCAAATATCGTGAGCCGTAAGGCTTCTCAAAAAAAGAAGTAATCTGATGATATATCTCACAGCCAGAACCAGCTAAGATATTCTCCAGCACAGTCATACCCAAGAAAGTCTTTACAATCTGAAAGGTTCGTGCTATCCCCAGCTGCGATATCTTGTTGGGACGAAGAACCACCAGATTGAACCCATTGAAAAGTACCCTTCCAGAATCAGGCTTCAGGAAACCGTTGATTATGTTGAAAAGAGTGGTCTTGCCGGCTCCATTTGGACCGATTATCGCTCTGATCTCTGCCTTTTCTACCTGAAAGCTGACCTCCTTAAGAGCCTGCAATCCGCCGAATCTTTTGGATATATTTTCTACTGAAAGTGCTACCATTAGAAACACCTCTCAAGAACCCCATTATTCCACTTGGCATGAACAACATGGTGAAGACGATGATCATACCGTAGACAAACATTCTGTAATCTTGGATGAAGCGCAAGAGCTCTGGCAGGATGGTAACGAGTACAGCACCTATGATAGGACCCGTTATTGTACCAAGTCCTCCTATCACAACCATCGTTATTATGCTTATTGAGACGGGAAAAGAAAAATTGTCCGGAAAGATCACAGTCATGTAGTGTGCCCAAAGGTTTCCCGCAAGTCCAGCTAAGGCACCTGCAATGGTGAAAGCATAGATCTTATATCTGGGACTACTCACCCCTATAGACTCTGCTGCATCTTCGTTCTCTCTGAGAGCATCAAAGCCCATCCTCACATATCTCTTAGAGAGGAAAATCACAAACAGTACAACCGCAACAGCCCAGATCAAGGCATAAATGGCATACGCCCTTGTGCCAAAGGTGTGTCCAAAAAACTTCGGTCGAGGTATGGAGATGATACCGTATGGGCCACCGAAGAACGGCACGTAATTAAAGATTGAAACCACAACGAAATTCATTCCAATCGTTGCGAGAACCAAGAAATCTTCCCTAACTCTCAGGGATGGTAGACCGAGCAATGAGCCGATCAAACCTCCGATGATTATGGACAAAACCAGAGCCCACCAATAGTCAACACCAACTTTCACAGTCAAAATCGCAGATGTATATGCCCCTATGCCAAAAAAGGCTGCGTGACCCAATGATACTTGTCCCGCAAAACCAATCAAGACATTCAAGCTCGTAGCAAGTATGACATTCACCGACATAAAGACAGTTATTGTCAAGAGATAGTCTAAACTCATCTCTGCACCTTCCCGAATAGACCTTCAGGTCTGAACATCAGCAAAACGATCATCGCCAAAAATGCAATCGCGTCTCTGGGTAAGAGAAATCCAAAATAATACACGATGAAAGTCTCAATGATACCCAGAAGATAACCGGCTATCACAGCACCTCTAATACTTCCAAAACCACCGAGTACAACGACCACAAAAGCTTTGTAAGACGGTATACTACCCATTGTCGGATACACTGTGTTTTCGTACAGACCAACCAAGATCCCTCCAAGCGCAGCCAAAAGAGATCCAAGGAAGAAACCAAAGAAGATAGTTCTATCTGTGTTGATGCCAAAGGCACCTGCAAGCTGTAAGTCATTTGCACAAGCCCTCAACCACTTACCAAACTTCGTTTGGCTGACTATGACGTAGACAGAGATCAGCGCTATCACGGTCACGAGAATCACCAAAAGACCCCTTGAACTCAGATAGAGCGACGAACTCATCAAGTCAGGTAGCGGCACGTACACATCTATCGGTCTCTTGTAAGGCCCCCATAGGAGACGGTATAGATCTTCCATAGCTGCGAACAAACCAATACTCATCACCAGTGGAACGATTCTCCCTCTACTGAGAACCTTTTTGTACAGTCCTTCGTAAACAAGAGAACCAACCAAACCAGCAAAGAGCAATGAGAGGAAAACTGACAGTGGAAAAGAAAGACCTCTTTCATA
The DNA here is from genome assembly GCF_051235805.1 of Pseudothermotoga sp. U03pept. Lineage (NCBI taxonomy): Bacteria > Thermotogati > Thermotogota > Thermotogae > Thermotogales > Thermotogaceae > Pseudothermotoga > Pseudothermotoga sp. U03pept. Next base: position 1,087,736 of record NZ_JBPNXV010000001.1, read on the forward strand.
CAGAAACAAGGCAAAAAGAGCACCAAAGGCATAGATACCAGCGTGTGCTATGTGCAGTATTTTCAAAACGCCATAGACTAAGGTTAAACCAATCGCAATCAGCACGTAACTACTTCCAAGAACTGCTGCATTCACCAAATTCTGCAACAGCAAAAGTGATCACCCTCTTCTGAACAAGAGGGGGCAGAAGCCCCCTTGAGTTAAGGTGTGACTACCTCAGGGTCGCTTATTTCCCAGAACCAATGGAATCTGTTGCCAAGGTAGATCTGGCAAGTAATTGTTCTCACAGCCTCTCTGGCTGCGGTGAAACCACGAAATCCGGTGACGGAATTCTCGAAGGTCATTATGGTACCCAAGGCATCTCTGATCTTTTGTGGATCATAAACACCTGCGATCTGTACGGCTTTGGCAGCAACCATTACTGCATCGAAGGCAGATGCGGCGACCATATCGGCGTCTAAGTTGTACCTGGCAGCGTACTCCTTTATGAACCACTGGGTGATCTCACTCTTGCTATCTCTGTCCAGATCGGTGGTTATGACTACTCCGTTTGCAGCCTTTTGCTCTGCAAGTTTCGCGAACTGAGGTGAATCATAACCTTCTTGACCAATGATCGGTATGAAAATACCCAGCTGTCTTGCCTGAGAAACAAGTCGCGCGGCTTCGGCAAAGTAGCCCGTAGCATAGATGACATCAGGTAGATTAGCCTTTATCTTCAGCAAAATGGGTTTAAAATCAGTTTCTCCAAGGGGATATTTCTGTTCAAAAGTTATTTCGGCGCCAAGCTTTAAGGCTTCATCTTTGAATCCCTTTGTCAGAGAAACACCAAAATCGTTGTCAACGGTGAGAATTGCGATCTTCTTAGCCCCGAGTTTTTGCACTGCAAGGTGGGCTCCTGCTTTGCCTTGGACTGTAGCGAGCGTGCCAACTCTGAAGATGTATTCACCAGTCGCGACGATATCCGGGTGGACCGCATAAGCAGAGATCATTGGTACCTTCAGCTGCTGGTAAATCCCTGCTGCTGCCTTTGTTGGGCCACTGTAAGATCCACTGACAACAACGGCTACCTGATCCTTTTGAACGAGTTTGTACGCAATGTTCACAGCTTGGTCAGCCTTGAAGTTGTCGTCGTAGTAGACCAGTTCAACCTTGTCTCCCAGAATACCACCGTGTGAGTTCACATACTCCGCAGCAAGCATGGCACCATGAAGTGCACTCTCTCCATCGGCTGCAGCGGGCCCAGTGAGAGGCACGAAAAGCCCGATCTTTACTGCTGCAAAAGAAATCGCCGTAAGGAGTACCGCCACAAGCACCAAAGCTTTTCTCATCTTCGATCCCCCCAAAAATGCTCGCAAAATGCGAGCAGAATTAACTTGTTTACTATTGTACCATATTCAACTGAACTAAACAAAACCTTTGTTTTCAATGTTCCCAAAAGTTTATCATCTTTCAGACGTGGCAGAATATCTTTGGAGGCGTGGTCTGATGTGGGTGAAGGATGAAAGAATGGCACATTCTTTGAAGATCTCTTCAACAATAGCTTGGGCAATGGCGATATTCTTCTTGTTGGTCCTTGCGGTTGTAGGTGTTGAGTATTATTTCGTGATCGTAGTCTGCTCAATTGAAGGCTTTGTAGCGGTGTTATTAACAGCTCAGTATAGAAATTACTCGCAGGGGATCTTTCTGAGTGACTTTGAAATCATGCTACCAGGGGTGAGACAGCATAAGATCAACGCGCAGAACCTCGACAAGGTGATCGTTCAGAATCTCTCTGGTAGATCTGATATGAGATACGCCTTGAAGTTCAGACTCAAAGACAGACGATCTTACACCGTGGGCTTTTCCTCAACAGATTCGCGTCGTGAAGTAGTTGAGCTACTCGCTGAATTCTGTCCACATGTTCAGATAATTGACAAAACCAAAAAGATTTTATGATGAAATGATCTTGAAATAATTCACAAGATACTTTTACAGTCGAGTGATAAAATCTCTGTGCTGTCTGAGGTGGTTGTGTGAAAAGGACTTCGATGCGTGGGGGCGTTTTGAGATCAGTTTTTGCTTTCCTCGTGACAGGAGTTGTTGTGAAGATCTTCTTTGATGAGAGTCAACCGCAGTTGTTTCCAACTGTTGTTGCGTTAATTGAATTTTTGAGTAGTTTTGCGCTGATGTACTTCGTCTTTGGATTTGGACACAAGATATTCAAGGCTGGCAGTTCTATGTTCGTATACGCCAAATATCTGTATTTTTTAGGTCATTTTTTCACCATCGCAACCATAAACATCGTGGTGATGGTTGTCGAGACAACTTCTATTTTGCTGATAACCACAGGTCTCTTTTTGCTTTTCAAAGACACCTTTGGTGGTGAGCTGTGGCGGCTCGCTTTTTCGGATTCGCTGACTGGGTTGCTGAACAGAGGAGCTTTTTTGAACAGTTCGCGAAAGATTTTGAGAAATCTTGCCAAAGACCAAAGAACTGCTGCTTTGATCTACATCGATTTAGATAGGTTCAAAAGTGTGAACGACCTTCATGGTCATCATGTTGGAGATCATATGCTCGAGATTCTCAGCAAGAGGATGAAAAACTCCGTGCGAGAAGGCGATCTTTTATGCCGCCTTGGTGGAGATGAATTCGTGATTTTACTGGTAGGTGCCAGTGAGAAGGTTGCTCAAGAGGTTGTAAAAAGGATAGTTGATTCGATCTGTCGGCCTGTGTCTTTTGATGGCTTAGCCTTGTGCGTAGGTGTAAGTGCCGGGATAGCCATGTTTCCCAGGGATGGTACATCTATAGATGATCTGGTGAAAAAGGCTGATAAAGCCATGTACAAAGCAAAAGAGAGAAATCTGGGATATCTTTTTGTTGATCAAATAAACCAAGCAGATTGAGGTGATAGAATGTACGATCTCTACAGGGCAATGATAGTCGAATACGGTTTGAAGATGCTCAAGTCGAATCAAGTAAGTGGAAGCTCCGGAAATCTGAGTGTGAAGATCTCTGAGAATTTGATCGCTATAAGTCCAAGTGGTATTCCATACGATGAACTTCTGCCAGAACAAGTGCCTGTTATCGATCTCAACGGAAAAATTGTCGATGGCTCCTACAAACCCTCAATAGAACACAAACTACACACAGAGATCTACAAAAGCTTTCCAGAAGTTGATGCGGTGATTCACACACATTCTATTTATGCGTCAGTTCTCTCAACATTGCGGATCTCACTACCAGCGATCACAGAGACTGTGCTGATGATCTCAGAAGAGATACCCATTGCGTCGTATGCAAACGCCGGTACCTTTGAGTTGGCAAGAAACGTCGTCGAGGCTATGAAAAAGAGCAGAGCTGTCTTGATGGCAAATCATGGACTCGTCTGTGCTGCAAAAACCATGAAGGAAGCTTTTTCTATGTGTGAGAACGTTGAAAGAAATGCCCAGGTCTATGTACTGGCCTTATCAACTGGAAAAATGGTTCACACAATAGATGAGGCTCACGCTAAGGAAGCTATGGAATTTCTGAGAAAAAATTATGGTCAAACCACTTAGGGTATTTCTATTTTTTTCGTGGCAAAGCAAGCAATATACCTACAGAGATTAGAATGATTCCAAATACTATGCGAAGATAAGTCGCTTTGTAGAAACTCACTTGAAAGAGCAGAACTGCAACTGCAAAGATGATGATAGACGAAATCAGCATTCCTTTTCTTTTGGAAACAACATATCCTTGCAACAAACCAACGCCGGGTGCAACGACAAAGATGGGCCAAAGCCGAGTCAGAATGGAGAAACCAAAGATACAACACAGCAAGAACAACATCCCAATGGTTGTGAGAATACCACCTGCTATGAAATTACCTGTTGACTTACCGAAAAAACCGAATTCAAACATAAGTCCAAGAACCAACAAAGTGATCGTCCAGAAATAGTTTCCACTGAGATTGAATATCATCAAAAACCCGAGTAACACAAAAAGTATTCCAACAAGAATTCCCATTCTTTTACCCATCACCTTCCCCCCTCTGGTTGAGCTCCCTTTGAAGTTGCAATGCTCTGAGATAAGTCTCGTGAATCGTTTTCATCAGAGCGCCTCGAACACCTTCTCTTTCCATCCTGTACACACCTTCAATCGTTGTTCCTGCTGGAGAGGTGACCACGTGTCTGAACTCACCAGGATGATCACCTAATTTAAGCAACAGTTCAGAGGAACCTCTCAGTGTTTCGAGCACCATTAAACGAGATCTTTCGTATGACAACCCCATACGAATGCCAGCGTCTATCAAAGCTTCAATTATGACGAAAATAAAGGCTGGAGCACTGCCGCTGAGCGCAGTGACTGCGGCTAAATGTTTTTCTTCAACTTCTACGATCGTACCCAAAGACGACAAGAGCGTGCAGCATTTCTCCCAATCATCTTTATCGACTTGTGAGGAACGGCTGACACCCACTACACCTCTGCCGATCATCGCCGGAACATTTGGCATGATCCTTACCACCTTCTGGCAGTTCGTCTTCTGAACGATTCTCTCTATCGGCACAGCAGTCATGGTACTCACAATGATAGTGCTCGTGAGTGTATCGAGTTGTGAAAACATCTCTTCGCTGTCTTGAGGTTTTACGCATAGAAATACAACATCACAAGAACGAGAAATTTCAGCAGGTGTTGCTGTTCTGTAACCCTTTTCCACAAAAGGTATCAATTTATGTTGAGATCTGTTTGCCAGAAGTATTTCCTCGGGCTTCAGCAGACCGGATTCAACCAATCTCTTTGCAATGATAGAACCTATGTTACCGACGCCTATAATCCCTATCATCTGTCTTTCCCCTTTCTTCAAAACACGGTCTCATGACGAGAGATACTTTGAGAAATAGAGCAAAAGAAAGAATCCCAACCTTTTTCGATGATCATAGCACATTGTACTCGTATTTTCAACTTGATCTCTTGACGCGGTTATCGTATCATAAAGAAAAGACATTTCATAAAGTGAAATACACTATCCTTAGAATGGGAGGGATTCAGATGAAGAGAGTGTTGACACTCTCGCTGGTGGCTTTATTACTGGTCTTTGTTTTCGCGGAGTGGAAACCTACCAAATCGATCACTGTGATCGTTCCTTGGGCTGCAGGTGGTTCTACCGACCAAGTCACAAGAATGATCACAGCCCAAATGGAACCATTCCTCGGCCGTAAGTTCGTGATCGTGAACACGCCAGGCGGAGCAGGTTCAATCGGTACAGTTAACACATGGAATGCTCCACACGATGGTTATACCTGGACCGCCAACGCCATTTTGGACCTAACAAAGTATGCGTTGCTCGAAGAGACGATTCCATTCACCCACAGAGATTGGAGGTATTTGCTTTGTATCTATGCACCAAATGTTGTGGTTGTGAACCCAAACACTCCGTACAAGACTATAGACGAGTTGGTTCAAGCGATGAAAGCCAATCCTGAGATTCCAATTGGTTCAGCTGGTACTGGTAGTGGTGGACACGTTGCAGCGGAAATTTTTGCCGAATACTTTGGTTTGAAGTACAAACACACTCCGTACGCTGGTGGAAATCCTGCAACCGTTGCAGTTGTCTCCGGTGAGGTTGTTGGAAATATGCAGTTCTCAATGGAGGTCGCAGACATGCTCAGAGCGGGCAAGTTGAGAGCTCTGTGCACTCTCAGTGCTCAACCGCTCACTATCTCCGGCTATGGAACTATACCTTCCATTCGCCAGTGGTATCCAGACTTTCCAGATGTTGGTGCGTACTTTGGGTTGATCATTCCGAAAGATGTTCCACAAGAAGTGTTCGAGACTGTGGAATCAGTCTTCCAAAAAGCAGCAACCAGTCAAGCGATGAAAGATTGGGCAGACAAACAAGGTCTGGTATCTGTATGTATCTATGGTGAAGAAGCAAGTAACATAGTAGAACAAGTCGCAAGAAGAGTTACGTGGCTTCTGTACGACAGAGGCGTTTTGAAAATATCTCCTGAAAAATACAACATACCAAGGATCGGACAATAGTTAAAGGCGCCCCTTGTGGGCGCCTTTTAGGAGGTCTGCAAGATGCAAAGGGACAAGATAACCGCTTTAGCTTTCATTGGTCTGGCTCTGTTTTTCTTGATTGGAGCTCTTCAGATGCCTAAGCAGACAGAGTATGGAAGATATGGAGCACCAGGAAACGTTCCTGTAGTTTTCTCAACGATTGTGATAGTGTTGAATCTCGTCATGTTTCTTAGAAAAAAGAGGCAGGATGACAGCACAAAACGCGTTGAAGAAAAGAAGGTAATCGCTACGGAGAACAAGAGATTACTGGTTTCAGTAATCGTTTGCCTTGCTTACGTGCTTTTGCTGGGGCACCTCAATTTCATAGTCCTCAGTAGTATATTCATTGCAACTCTGTCGTTGATCTTTTATCGAAAGAAACCGATTCTGATAGTAGTTGCATCGATACTCGTGACCTACGGCATTTATTATATCTTCGATAAACTCTTTCTCTTACCTTTGCCTTAAAGGAGTGCTTTTGAATGAATGTGCTCGCAAGTTATATTCAGTACATCGTTGAGATATTCACTGATCCTCTCCTCTTGTTCAACATGATGTGGGCGACGCTGTTGGGTATCCTCGTTGGTGTACTTCCGGGACTTACTGCAACCCTCGGCGTTGCAATCCTGACAACGCTGACCTTTGGTTTTCCGGCAAAGACTGCTATAGCCATGCTCGTTGGTGTTTACATAGGTGCAATTTATGGAGGGAGTAGGACAGCCATTGTTTTGAACATACCTGGTACACCTGCAAACGCCGCAACTACTGTCGATGGCTTTCCTCTTGCCCGTTCTGGCAATGCGGGTTTTGCTTTGAATGTTGCTACTATAATGTCTGGAATTGGATCGATCATTGGCGCGGTTTTCATAGTCACGCTGGCACCTCTGCTGGGAAAACTCGCACTGCAATTTGGATCGTGGGAATTTGCAGTCCTTGCGATCTTCGGAACGATCATTGCCGGAAGTCTGACGGCACCTAAGGATCCTCTCAAGGGCTGGATATCAGGATTCTTAGGATTGATGATCTCACTGATAGGTCTTGATGAGATCACTTCCTATCCACGGTATACTTTCGGAAATATCCAACTCTACGGAGGAATTGCTCTACTGCCTGTTCTCGTAGGTGTGTATGGTATACCTGAGATACTCACAAGTCTGAAGAGAGTTACTAAGCCAGAGGTGGCTTTAGATTTCTCAAAGACCGCAGGTGGTCTCTCTTACTGGAAAACAATTGTTAAGAATTGGATCAACATAATCAGATCTGGCGTCGTTGGAGTCTTTATAGGCGTTATTCCTGGTGTGGGTGAGGATGTCGCTTCTTGGGTTTCGTACGATCTTGCAAAACGTTCGAGTAAAGAACCAGAAAGATTTGGTAGTGGTTCTATAGAAGGGCTCTCAGCAGCTGAGACGGCAAACAACGCATGCGTTGCAGGTGCTATCATACCGGTGCTCACCCTCGCTGTGCCTGGCAGTGCACCTGCCGCGGTTTTGTTAGCAGCTCTGTGGATACACGGCGTTAGGGCTGGACCACTTCTGCCCATAGAACATCCAGAGATGATTGGCAACGTGGCAGCCATGTTCACAGTGGCAACTCTATTGATGGTAGTCTTTGGATTGATCATAACAAGATTATTTCTGAAGATTCTCCTTGTGCCGACAGAGATTCTCATGCCAATAATCTTTGTGCTCTGTATAGTCGGTACTTACGTTTTGAACGGGCGAATGTTCGACGTGTGGATAATGCTGCTGTTTGGATTGCTAGGCTATTTTATGAGGTTGAACGATTTCCCTGCCGCTCCTTTTGTACTAGGTTTCATCCTTGGACCCATGGCAGACACAAATATAAGGCGCGCACTGATGCTTTCAAAAGGTAGTTTAATGCCCTTTGTCACACGTCCAATTTCATTGGTATTGTTGATCGCGATGGTTCTTGTGATGATTTCAAAGTACATACCTAAAAAGCGGGGTGCGAAAAGTGAATAAGATAAAAGTTGGTATCGTCGGTGCTGGTTTTGTTTCACACATACATGTAAATGCCTACAGAGAAAACAAGGAGTTTTTCGATATCGTCGGAATATGCGCTTTCCACGTAGAAAATGCCGAGAAAGTAGCAAAACAATATGGTATTCCAAGGGTTTTCAAAGACTACGAACAACTCGTTAAAAGTGAATTGATAGATGTCGTAGATGTTTGTGTACCAACGAATGTACACGAGGAAATAATCTTAGCTGCAATTGAAAATAGGAAGAATGTCATCTGTGAAAAGCCGCTCACGGGATATTTCGGTGAAGATATGCCCCATGTTGATAGAGTTGGGCAGATAGAGAAAGATCACATGTACCAAAAGGTTCTTGAGAAAATCAAGCGCATTGAAGATGCATTACGATCCGGCAGATCAAAGTTCATGTATGCAGAGAACTTTGTGTATGCACCGGCAATTCACAAAGCAAAAAGACTCATTTCAGTTTCGAAAGCACCGATACTCGAGCTGAGGGCTGAAGAAAGTCATTCTGGATCACACGCCTCTTATTCAAGAAGATGGAAAACCGCCGGTGGTGGAAGTCTGCTGAGGATGGGATCTCATCCAGTTGGTGCGGTATTACACCTGAAACACTTCGAAGGCAGGCAAAGAAGTGGTGAACCGATCCATGCGAAGTCAGTCTTTGCAGAAGTTGGAAAGCTGACCAAGATGAAGAGTTTCAAGGAGTTCGAAAGGTCTTATATGGTCACCGATTGGTTCGATGTGGAAGACTGGGCTTGTGTGGTCATAACCTTTGAAGATGACTCAAGGGCAGTGGTGATGTCGAATGACGTAAGCCTTGGAGGAGTTAAAAACTTTGTGCAGATCAACACGGCAAATGGGATGATATACTGCAACATCACACCGAACAACATGATGGTAGCTTACACACCTTCTGAGCAAACCTGGGGCGAGGAATACATAGCTGAAAAGATTGAGACAAAAGCCGGTTGGACCTTCCCCTCGCCAGACGAAGATTGGGTCAGAGGTTATCCACAAGAGATGAGAGACTTCGCCTTAGCGATGCTTGGAGAAAAGCAGCCAGAATCAGACTTCGAACTGGCTAAGGAAACCACAAAGGTTATCTACGCCGCCTATCTTTCGGCTGAAAAAGGTATCAGAGTGGATCTTTGAAAACGGAGGTTTGCCAAATGGATCTATCTTGCGAATACGTGGGACTGAAACTGAAAAACCCTATCGTAGTTGCCTCATCTGGCCTTGCCGAGAACTTGAGGAACATGAAGAAAGCTGAAGAACACGGTGCGGCATGCGTGGTGGTGAAGTCCTTCTTTGAAGAAGAGGTTTGCCGCCTTTCACCAACTCCAAGGTTTGAAATAATCGAAAGAAAGATGGGAAAACTGAAATCTCAAACCTTCTATTCCTTTGAGCAAGCCAGTCCCTATGATGGCAAAAGTTATTTCGAAGAGATCAGAAAAGCTGTCAACACACTTTCAATACCGGTGATACCGAGCATAAACTGCATCACAGACGACGGTTGGAAAAGGTATTCACAGATAGCAGAGCAAGTCGGTGCGCCAGCTATAGAACTGAATGTTTCATGCCCACACGGATCGATATCTTTTAGAGGAGGCGATGTTGAAGAAAAGATCCTGAATGTTGCTCACATCGTGCGCAATGCAGTCAAAATTCCAATAATCGTCAAACTTCCCATGCAGTTGTCTTCTCCTCTTTCGATGGCGAAGATGCTCGAGAGGATTGGTGTAAATGGTGTTGTCATGTTCAACAGATTGACAGGTCTTGACATCGATCTTGAAAATGAAAGACCGATCATGCACGGTGGATATGCTGGTCATGGAGGTCCATGGGCATTCAACTATGTACTGAGATGGATTGCCACAAGCAGCCCTCACCTTTCTCTGTCAATAGCGGCTTCAGGCGGTGTAGGAAGTGGTGAAGATGTCATCAAGTACATTTACGCTGGAGCAGATGTGGTTGAGGTGTGTAGCTTGATATATCTTCTGGGCTATGAAGCCATAGATCACTTGCTTGAACAGATAGAGCAATTCATGAAAAGAAAGTCCTACAATGACTTTTCAGAGTTCAGAGGTAAGGTGAGTGGTAAAGCAATCCTGGGTAACGAAGAGATCGATAGAAGACATCTCTTGAAGGCTGTGATCGATCCACAACTGTGCACTTCTTGCGGCATCTGCAAGAGGGTTTGCATCTACGATGCACCGATAAACCAAGAGAAAGCCTATTTCATAACAGATCTATGTGATGGCTGTGGACTGTGTGTAAAACTTTGTCCAACGAAGGCTATTGATATGGCACCTTGGGAGGAGAAAAAATGAAAAAGTTCGTCGCAGATGTGGTGGTCATCGGTGGCGGTGGAGCTGGCATGAGGGCAGCTCTATCTGCTAAAGAAACGGCACCTGAATTGGACATCTTGTTGGTCAGTAAAAAACCTCTGGGCAAAGGTGGAACAACTGCTCTGGCATGTTCTGATAGAATGGCTTTTCACGCAACCTTGCCTTACACCTTGCCCATTCACGACAACTTCAAAGAACATGCCATGGACATATACAAGATCGGTGGTGAGGTCTCCGATTATGATTTGGCTGAGGTTCTTGCGATGAAGAGCGCAGATGCTGTCGAGTATCTGCTGAAGATAGGTGTTCCTTTTGTCAAGACAGCCAATGGCAAGATCGATCAATTTCTCACCGACGGATCTGTCTACCCACGTGCATGTTATGTGGGACCAGAGACTGCGATAGAAATCGCAAAGGCTTTACACAGAGAAGTGATTCGTTCAAAGGTGAAAGTCATCGAAAATCTGATGGTCTATGACTTCCTCGTCAGAGAAGATCGAGTGGTCGCGGCAAAGGCAATTGACCTTCAGACAGATGAATTAGTTTCTATTCAAGGAAAGACCTTTGTTTTGGCAACGGGTGGTGCTGGAGCACTTTATCGACAAAATGTTTTTCCAAATGAAATGACAGGAGATGGCTATGCCGCTGCACTCAGAGCGGGGGCAGAACTCGTCAACATGGAGTTCATGCAGATTGGTATCTGTCATCCACATCTACTTTTTGCAAGTTCAGGAAGTATGTTCAGGGCGTTGCCAAGAATTGTGGATGAATCACAAAGGGAGTTTATAGCAGAATATCTCAACGAGTCAGACAGAAGTGAATTGACGACCCTTGAGTTCAAAAAGGGTGCTCACTGGCCTGTTTCCTATGAATCTCCAACGAAGGTGATAGACCTTGCCGTCTATGCGCACACCTTGAAAGGGCACAAGGTGTACCTGGATTTCACTAAAAACCCAAGTTACCTTTCAGCAGAGAAGGTCCCACTGGAAATTCTCAGATGGAGTGAAAAGGTCTCAAGCGAATTGTTCTCAAAGACTACACCGTATGAAAGGCTGTCGAAGATCAATCCAACTGTTGTTGAATGGCTGAAAAGAAAGCACATAGACCTTTCAAAAGAGCCAATTCAGGTGCAGAATGCTTTACAACATTTTCAAGGTGGTATCAAGATCGACAGAGATGCAAGAACATCGCTCAAAGGTTTGTACGCAGCTGGAGAGTGCGCCGGAGGTCAGCACGGTGCCAACAGACCTGGTGGCAACTCGCTACTCGACACTCAGGTCTTTGGAAAGATCGCCGGACAAAATGCCGCTATCGAAGCAAGGCAGATTCCTTTAGTCCAAATCAATCTAAGCGCAGACGAAGAACTGTCTACAGAAGGCGAAGTACCATCCTCAAGGGCACGAAAGATGATCGTAGATATCCTCTCGCAATCTGGCTTTTTGGTCAGGCAAGAAGAGCAAATCGTAAAGGCTATGAGCGAGCTTGAAATGATCGAGAGAGAAGGCATCTGCCAAGATGAAAATGGTTTAGCCCACTTGATGGAAACGAAAAACATGCTCCTTTTGGCAAAGGTAATCTTGACATCGATCCTGTTGAGGGATGAAAGCAGAGGACCTCACCTGAGATTTTCGCATTTCGATCCACCGATTATGAGTTTCTTACCGAGAAAAGACGATTGGAACAGATATATAGTTTTCCGGATTGATGAAGATCAGAGATTACGATACGAGATAAGAATTCCAGCCAGACCAAGAGGTGATTGAATGAAAGCAAAAGCGATGGTACTCGAACAATTCAACCAACCGCTTGTACAGAGAGAATTTGAGCTGTCAAGGTTGCCAGAAGGTGCTCTGTTGGTGAAAATCCTTGCCAGTGGTGTCTGTGGAAGCGATCTTCATATGGCAGAGGGCGAAGACCCTCGAACGCCACTACCGATAATACTTGGGCACGAAGGCGTTGGAGAGATAGTGCAGATAGATGGCAAGAAGAAAGATCTCAACGGTGAAGAACTTAACTCGGGCGATTGGATTATCTGGAATCGAGGCATAGTTTGCAACGAATGCTTCTGGTGTAAGGTGGCAAGACAGCCATATCTCTGTCCAAACAGAAAGACCTACGGCATCAACCTTTCGTGCAGAGATTATCCACATCTGCTCGGGGCATACGCTGAATACATGGTTTTGTTCAAGGAGACGGAGATACTGAAGATCCCCAAATCAATCGATCCGGCTAATCTTGTGCTGGCTGGTTGTTCTGGTGCGACTGCGATGCACGGTTTTGATGTACTCTCAGAACCGTTGCTCGGTAAGACTGTAGTGGTTCAAGGTGCAGGACCCTTAGGTGTCTTCTGTGTTGTCGCGGCTAAGTCTTTGGGCGCTTCCACAGTTGTGATGATTAGCGGGACCAAACAACGACTCGAATTGGCTATGGAAGCAGGAGCAGATATGGTTCTAAACCGTCACGAGAGTTCCTCAGAAGAGAGAATCGCAATTCTGAAGACTCTCACGCACAATCGTGGGGCGGATGTGGTGATAGAAGCAAGTGGTAGCAGCAACGCATTGATCGAAGGTTTCAACTTGCTCAGGCGTGGTGGCACCTATCTGGTTACAGGTGTTGCTGTGCCTCAGCAGGCCATACCGGTCGATGTCTATAAAGACTTGGTTTTCAAGAATATCGATCTTAAAGGCATATGGGTGAGCGATGCGAGACATTTAATACAGGCAGTCGAGTTGGTGATCCGACACGAAAAAGTCTTTGAGAAGCTCGTTACGCACAGACTTCCTTTAGAGAAGGCAAATGAAGCACTCAGATTGGTAGAGGAAAGGCAGGCGCTGAAGGTTGTCCTCACATGTCAGTAGACTGAAAGATAATAAGAACTTTCTGGAAAGTCCCAAGAAACTCCTCGAGATCATGGAATACGTTGTTCGAAATCCTGCAAGTGTGAGCACAAAAGATGTGGCGAGAAATTTCTCGATGAGTATCTCTAATGCCTTCAAGTACTTAAAGCTGTTGGAGGAGTACGGTTTTGTCGTCAAGAACCAAGAAAAAAAGTACGTTCCAGGTTTCAAATTCGTCGATTTTGGAAGTGTCGTACTGCGCAGAGTAGAGTTGAGAGAGATAGCAAGATCTTATCTCTTTGATCTGTTAGCAAAGACTCATCAAACGGTCAATCTGGTTGTGCGTGATGGTGACATGGCGGTCTATGTAGATAAGATAGAGTGTGCTGAAAGTATGCCTTTGATGTCGCGTATCGGTATGCAAATGCCACTTTACAGTACCAGCTTCGGCAAAGCCATACTTGCCCATTTCACAGAAGAAGAGCTGGAGAAATACTTTGCACGAGTTGAACTTTTGAGAAAGACTAATAAAACGATCGTTGAACGACAGAAATTGATCGAACACTTGAAAGAAGTGAGAGAAAAAGGCTACGCTATCGATGACGAGGAAAACGAGTATGGAGTTAGGTGCATAGGTTGTGCCATCTTGAACCACGAAGGCAGACCAATAGGTGCTGTGAGCATTGCGGGTTCGAAGAACAAACTCACCATGAAATTGATTAGAAAATACGCAACATCGGTGATCAGTTGTGCCAGTGAAATCTCAAAAAAGCTTGGTTACGCAGATTCCATACCCAGATGAATCTTTCACACAGCCCATTGATTGGTGATCTGCAGTAACTGGTCATCTGCCTTGAAATTCATCATCCCATTTTGTGACAATCTGAAAGTGCACAGGAACCTTTTTAGAACAGATACTTGTTTTCTATCGTTCAATCACTTAGAATATAGCTCAAGGAGGGGTTTTCTTTGAAATGCGAGATCGGAACTTTTGCAAAGTTTGTCGTTCCTGTTGAGGTTAAGATCAATGCAACCGGTGAATGGATAGCCTACACGATCAAGAGGATTGTCCCAGAGGAGAACAAAACACTCAGGCAGATTGTCGTTGAAAACCTCCAGACAAAGAGCAAATTCTATCTTCCCGAGAACACGAGTAGACCCAGATTCTCTTTGGATGGCAAAAAGATGGCTTTTCTGAAAAAGCAAGACGACAAGGTGAGCTTGTGTCTTCTGGAGCTGGATCATCTTTCGACAAAAGAGATATTGACCTGTGATGGTATTTCTTTCCTGGCTTGGTCAGAAGATTCAAGAAAGCTTGTTCTTGCGCAACCTAAGAAACGCAGAGATGAAGAGCTTTTCTTCGAAGAGACAGTACCGATCTGGTTTGATGGTAAAGGTTTTTTGGACAGCGCAAGAGATTTGATACAAATCATCGATGTTGAGAGCAATCAAGTGGTCGATCAGTTTGAAGAGAATAACCTTGTCAATGTATTTTTCTTTAATGATTCGATCTTGTACGCGGTGGCAGATCAGAAAGAACCTTTCATCAAGTTTGATGTCTTTCTTTACAGCAAGGGTGAAAAAAAGAACTTGTTGGAGAAGAAAGGGCTCATACCAACGTCAGCAAGGGACGGAAAGATAGTCCTTCTTGGCAGAGAGAGCAAAGATCATTTTCAACATGAATACGTCTATCTGTACGATGGTCAATTGCATTCCATCACTGAAAAGTATGGTTTGAACAACGCTGGTCACGTTGGAGCTGAGATATGGACAGCCGAAGGTGAAAGTAACCCTGTGATAGCAGAAGACGGCATTTACTTCAAGAGTGGCTTTCACGGTACAATTCTTCTGCAGAAGGCAGATTTTTCTGGTCAAGTCAGCACTTTGTTTTCAAGAAGCGGTGTCGTAACAACCTTTGATGTCAACATGAAAGGTGATGTTGCTTTTGTCTATGTAGATTCACTCACACCAGCCGAGGTTTACGTGCTAAATTCTGGGCAACTGCAAAAAATCACCGCTTTGAATGATGCTGTTATCTCAGAATTGAAAGTTAAGCCCTTGGAACATTTCACCTACGAGAGTTTTGATAAGATGCCTATCGACGGCTGGTACATAAAACCTGACAATACACCTGCGCCAATGGTGGTATTCGTCCACGGTGGTCCAAAGGGTGCATATGGCGAGTGCCTCTACTTTCTTGGTCAGCTACTCGCTCAAGAAGGCTTCTATGTTCTCTACACAAATCCTCGTGGAAGTGACAATTACAGTGAAGAATTTGCAACCGCTGTCAGAGGTAAGGTTGGCTTAGAAGATTTCAAAGACATCATGGCGGGTGTTGAATGGTTAATGAAGAAAGAACCAGTCACCTGCGCTGGTATCACTGGCATTAGCTATGGTGGTTTCATGACAAACTGGGCTATCACGCAGACGGATTTCTTCAAAGCCGCGGTGAGTGAAAATGGCATAAGTTATTGGTTCACAAGCTATGCATTCTCTGACATCGGATTTTGGTTCGACAAAGCGCTGATCGGAGAAGACCCTCTGAGCTGTGAAAACTATCGAAAACTCAGCCCAATCTTCCATGCCAAGAGCGTCAAAACACCCCTCTTGCTGATACACAGCCTGGAAGATTACAGATGTCCGTTAGATCAGTCGCTCATGTACTACACAGTTTTGAAAGACCTTGGCAAGGAGGTTTACATAGCCATCTTCAAAAAAGGTGCACACGGTCACAGTGTACAAGGTAGCTACAAACACAGATTGAAGAGGTACAAATTGATCATAGAGTTCTTCAAACAAAAACTTCTGCAGAGGTCTACAACCTTTGACTCAACTGAGGTTTTCAAATAAAAAGGTGGGCACGTCCCCACCTTTTTTAGATCACATCTTTATGCCCTCAAAGTTCTCTTTAATGACATTCAGAAGTCTTATGGTTTCATTCACACTATCGAGTACTACCTTGAGTTGTGCAAAGAAGTTCTGAATGGAAGAACTGATCTCCTCTGCCGTAGCTGAACTTTCCTCTGATATTGCCAAAAGGTTCTGTATGCTGCTGGTGATGTTTTGAAGGTTCGTAGCCTGAGAGTTGAGCGTTTCAATCAATATCGAGAGCTTGTCAGAGATCTTCGAAATCACATCACTCGACTGTTTATTTCTCTCAGAGCTTTCAAGCAGTTTCTTGGATTGTTCTTTCATCTCGTTGAACTCAGCTTGAATACTCTTACCGAGCTGATCTATACCTGAGGTGATGGAACTGAGAAACTCAGAGATCTTTGCAGCCGAAGATCTGCTCTCTTCGGCGAGCTTTCTTATCTCGTCGGCAACGACGGCAAAGCCACGTCCTGCCTCACCACTTCTCGCTGCTTCGATCGCGGCATTGAGTGCAAGTAAGTTTGTCTGTTCTGCGATGCTCGACACAGTTGTTGCTACCTGCATGATCAAACTTGCCTGATCCTGGAGTTTTCTTCCCTCTTCGACAAGCTGAGAGAACCTTTCACTCATCTTGACGATACCGTCTGCCGAGTTCTCCACGTTCTGTGCCGAATTGACAATCAACAAGACTGCCTCGTTCAATGATTTCACTATCTGCGTCTGTTCATTGATTATAGAAGTAATCGTATCAACATTCGTGCTAACCGCATTTGAGATCCTCTCTGTATCGTTGCTGATCTGTACTGCAGTGTTTGCAATCTCGTTTGATAGTGCTCCCATTGTATCAAGTTGTTCTTTCATTGCATTCACCGCCGTGACAACTCTTTCGGAATACGAACTCATCTCTTGGACATCTCCAGATATGCCCAGCAGGACTTCTTTTATTTTGTCAATGGAGTTCATCAAAGCCTGTGACAGCTCAGAAAACTCAGTTGCCCCTGCCATGGCAAGCGGGGCATCTAAATCGGACTGAGAGACACGCTTCAAAGCATTTTCAATAGCACTCTTACCCTTCCTGAAATCAAACATTCCCAGAAGAGATAGAACAAAACTCGCTGCAGCTACCACTCCTGACTTCAGGAAGATACTGCCTGGCAGAAAGGAAAAGACCAGATAACTCAAGGCAAAAACGTAAACTGGTAAAAGAAAACCGTACACAGAAAAAACAGACCTCAGGAATCCCAACCCAAGAATCGTTAAACTGAGCATCTTTTCGAAAACACCATAAGATTTCGTCGCTCTAACCTCAACCTCAAGATAGTTCTGCCCATCCACAGTACCTTCAGATGTTATCTTGTATTCTATAGGATCTTTGAAAAACTCCGATGCGCTCTCCATCAATCCCAAGAAATACCTCTTAAAGCTCCTCTTAGACTGATATCTTATGGTTGCCTCTTTGTCACTCTTGAGACTGAAGAAGACACGTGGAGGCGTTGCACCTTTTATTCTTTTGGTCAAGACTCTATGCACGGCATCCATGGCAGCCATGAAAGAGAGGAAACTGGGCTTTTTGAAAAACTCAGGATAGTGATCGAAAAAGGTGTACAGATTTTCCTTTCCGGTCTTGTACCAAAGTTCATCAAGGCTCAGACCTTTCGACTGGGCAATCTGTTTTGACATATTTACTGGCAGATCGTCTGGCACATCGTCGAGTGGACTGTAAACGTGGTCTGGCTTCAAACCAAAAGAGTTCTTGATCTTTTCAACAAAATCTTTGCCGTAAAGCTTTGACCAAGTTTGCATCCAAACGTTTACAACGAAGCCCTTCAAGGTTCTCCCTCCCTTCAGTCTTTGATGCTCATTTGATCAAAGATATTGGTCTCTTTGCCAAAGAAATCTTCAAACAAGTGGCTGAAATTACCAAAGACAAAACCGTTTTTGACCAACTGCTTTAGTTTCCCGAAGACAACTTCATCCATTCTACCAGCGCCAACCTCTTTCTCAATTATATCGAGTGCTTCGGTCTGACTGAGTGCTTTCCTATAAGGTCTTTCCTCGATCAGTGCTGAAAAAACGTCACTCATCTGAAGAATTCTCATATACAAATTTATCTGATCCTTCTTCAATCCGTAAGGATATCCACATCCAGACGCTCGTGATGAGATGAACTGACCAACCAAAAATCTTTAAGTCCACTCTTACAAAGCACTTTCTTAGTTTGAACCACGTGCATGCGCATTACGATGAGCTCACTCTCATTTAGAGAACCTTTCTTGTGCAATACCTCCAGTGGTGTTGTCACCTTCCCTATGTCGTGCAAAAGAGCGGCAATGTTCATAAAATTGGCATCTCTTTCTGTCATCAGCTCAACAGTGAGTTGTTTAGCAGTTCGCGCAACCGAGAAGGTGTGACTTCGCGTGTAAGGGCTTCTCAAATCAAGCAAAGCAGCGATAAGCTTTGCCGCTGGCTCAAAATCTTTACACGAGAGCTGTGTACAGACTTCAAAGTTAGTCTCACCATCGAAGAGATCTGCTAAGATTTTGTAGTCTTTCAGAGTATCGAGGGTAGCTTTCTTGACATCGTTATTAAGGCTACGATCTTTTTCGACAGAACTGATCATCATTTCTATCAGCTCTGGAGCAAGAATTCCATCACTGTGCTTTAGAAAGATCAAAGAGACCAAATCGGCGGCTTTGATACAATTAGCCAAAAGTGCCAAATCATCTTCCAGAATGGCGTCGTAGGGTGTGTGATGGTAGATCAGAGCCTTTGAACAATCAGTATCCAGAAAATTTATGTGAGAAGCTATGAGGTAAGATATGAAGGAATGTCGGTCTTTCTTATCGAACTCGATCACCAATTTTTCTAAATCAGGGATATTTCTGAAAGTGTCAACAAAAAGCTCGTAGTTTTCAATCGATGCCTTGATGACAAGACCCGTATCGTGTAAGAGCCCTGCAAGATAAACTTGATCAGCATCTTTCGGCAGACCAAGCAACCGCACAAGATGCCTGGCAAATTTCGCAACGTGGAGTGAATGCAACATAATGTTTCTGTACTCGTACACATCGAAGCTTGCAAGTATGTCAACAAATGCTTTGAGTGGTATCTGCTTGAGTTCTTCCAGCTCTATCACTCCCTTTATTTGTTTAATTATAGCATGATAGAGCTACAAGACGTCGTCTTGTTAGGATAGAATCGAGTGTTTGAATAAGCAAAAAGACCACGTAGCTCTTACACACAAAGCTACGTGGGAACGCAAACTTGGCTATAGGGGTTTTGATTAGAATCTTATAGAAATGCCTATCAGAAGGTATATTCTTCCACTAAGAGAGTACTCACAACCGGTGAGAACATAGAATTTTTCTGAAACCTTGATTTTACCGTCCATCCAGAAGTTGATCTCTGAGTCGTTGTAAGCACCAAGAGTCAGCACAAGGCTGTCGAAGTCGAGGATTGCACCAACCTTCCAGGTGGGTTCAACAAACTTTAGATCTAATACAGAGAGCTTAAAGGGATAGAATTCTGCAAAAAGCGTTAATACTTCTGACAGCTCTGAATAATCGGAGACGCCAAGCGCGACATAAAAATCCCCATCGTACAGAAATCTTACTCCTGCCCTCAGACCTTCTTTGCTCACAAGAGCCTCTAACCCCGTCATGAAATTCAACGGCATGATCAACACCTTTGAAAGAACTGTGACTGAATCATTCAGCCATATTGATGTACCTACTTTTCCACTGTACTGAGCAAAATCGGTGAAAAGAAAACCATAAAACTCACTGTCCTGATGAGCGGGTGAATGAGTGAAGAGGTTGACAAAGTCATCCACACTGGCTACCTTGTAGAGATTCTCCTTTGGCAATTCGTTGATAAAAGAGGCTCTTGCATAGATCGCAAAGTACTCAATGCCATCATGTGTCTTCAAGGTGAGCAAAGAGACCGGTGAAAAATCTGGACTGATCCACAGTTCGCTGTCAAAGGTTGTCGGACTGTAGGGGTCTGAGATTACGATCTTTGTCTGAATCTTCCTGTCAGCAATGCTCAAAGGGGTTAGTTCTATTCTCAACCCTGTTCCTGTTGTGACACCGGTTCTCAGCGACAACTCATCGATCCTTGCAAAGATCACAGCAGATCTTCCCAGCAAAGTTGAAACCCACGGTCTTGCCGATGTTACTGTTTTCTCGTGTTTGGTTCCAACCTCTATTGTTGCAGTGATGAAGGGGATTTTCAGCAAAAGTTCCATCACCGCAGGCTCGTAGGTGACTCTAAATTGAAATGCCGAGGGATCTGGTTTACTGATCTCTATCTCTTTTAACCCAAGTTTGGTGACAGTTTCATCACTCATACGCACAACCTCAAGTTGATAGACAACTGTTTGCTGTGAAAAAGTTAAGAAACAGAGTGTGAGAAACATGAAGATGAGCAATAATGTTCTTCCCATCTGAACACTTCCTCACAGTGCTTCTGCGCTCAGAAATATCACAAGTTCTCTGCTGCTCTCACTGTCAGACTTGACGCCAAATAAGTATCTCAAAATAGGAATGCTACTCAAAAAGGGAAATCCGACGTAGGAGTCCGATGATTTTTCCACAGTCAGTCCGCTGATCACGACCGTTTGACCACTCTGTATGCAGAGTGTGGTTGAAAGTTCGCTCCTCTTGGTAGAAAGAGAACTGGTAGTTTGAGCCGTTGTGAAATGACTCACATTCGGTGCAACGGAGATCTCCAGTTGGTTCTCCCCAACCACTCTCGCTGTGATATCGAGTCCAACGCCCACATCAATGGTTTGGGTTGTTGCCGTCCCTCCAGCTGGTTGAATGATGATGATCTCCCTTTGTCCTACAAAGAGTCTCGCAGGCTTGTTCTCCTGGACGATGATCCAAGGATCTGCCTTTATCTTGGCTTTTTGTTGTTCTTCGAGAGCTTGAATTCTGGCTACAATCGTTCCAAAGACATTTGTCTGAACAGACAGAACTCCAGAAACCAGCCCCAGTGCGGTCGTCCAATCTTCGTTGAGTTGCTGATTTGCCCCAAAGGTGTACCCCACTTGATCCAATCCCAAGTTTGTCATGGCATCCTTCGATATTTCGGTCACAACTACACTGATCTTCACCTGCCTTGCCGGAAGATCCATTTTCTTGAGGTCTTCTTCAAATCTTTCTATGATCTGCTCAGGCGCGGTGATTGTGATCAGATTATTCTGCGTGTCTATTTTGATGAATGGTTCGTAAAAAGATGGCAGCAGGTTTTTGATCGAATCTACCTTGATGTAATTTGGTTTGATGGTTTTGGTCTGCGCAAGATATCTAAAGGCTGGGTTCTTTGGGTCTGGTGCACCGACAAAATAAAAGCCATCTACCTTTATGAAGGTGTATCCACCGGGCATCAAAATCATCTTCAGTGCCTTTTCCAAAGGAACATCACTCAGTTCCATAGTTACAAAGCCGCTGACCGTAGTATCTGCAATGATCGGAACTCCAGTTTGAGCAGATATGTCTGCGAGTGCATCGAGTATGTAAGTGTCCTGAAAGAAATTCGAGACAAGTGGTTCTTCCTCTGCGAAAAACATAGCAGCAACCATCAAAAAACAGGCGATCGCGATGAGTTTTTTCATTTCCCCTCTCCCCCTTCTATCTTAATAGTGCTCTTGAGCAAGATTGGCTCATTTGCACCAAAATCTATCCTGGCAACGATATCGTATTCACCTGGCTCAAGCTTAATGGGTATCGTGACTCCGAAAAACCTTTCCGTTCCCGGGAGGATCGGAGTCTCCTCGGTATAAGATGCGCTGGCAAGCCTTTGAGTTGTAGCGGGCAATATAATTCCACTCTCTTCTTCCTTTGGAGGTATTCTCCTCTCCACGCCAATAGTTATCGAAGGCAACAGGTGTATAGTGCCCGTGTTCTGAACCACTAAATCAACATCGAGTCCCTGTTCGGCAAGTTGTATCAGATGAAAGTCTGCCGTGAGTTTTCTGATAATCGTATCGTCGGAACCAACGTAGACCAAGAGATTTGCTCCAAATTCCGTCTTGATCGTCTCTGAAGCAGATGAAAAGATCAGATCGAAGTAGTAACCTCCAAGTGCTTCTTTCGGTGGGTTGGCTGTTATTCTGATCCGCCTGCTTTGGTTGGGCTTGAGCTGAAAAGAACCAGGATTGACTTCTACCCATTCAGGAGCCTTTGTTCTCTCTTCCACTGGAACTATCTCACCATATGCGTCGTATTCAAGGGGGTAAATGAAAGTTGTGATGTTGGCTGCTTGTTCTCCTCTGTTGGTGATCTCCACCGTAGTACTTCTAAAAGTACCTGGCAGAGTCTTTAACTCTATGTTTCCCGGGTCAATGTAGAACATTGGTGCCTCAGATGCCTTGGTCTGTGAGATCTTTGCCCCACCTTCCTCAACCATAAATTGTGTCTCTATGATGGCAGGTCTATGACCGCCGTAGTAGATCACGCCCTTTGCGCTGTAGGTTCCTGGTGGGAGTTGCTGGAGAGTGATGCTTCTGATCTTCACTTTTGCTTCGGGTAGAATGATCCCTTTACCTGCACCGAGCGGTATCTTGCTGACAGTTCTGCCTTCCATTGTCTTTATTGTGAGTTCGCCGGTCACCTCGATGTGTATGTTGCTCTTGTTCACTACCGTCACACTGAAGACATTGGCATCTGTGCCGAGCGTTTCTTTGATCTCAACCAGCGATGGGATATCACTTATCTTCTGAACTTCGATTTCTGTTGCGTACGCTTCTATCCTCTTTCGACCTGCCTCGACTATCAGCTCCAGAAAACTCGGCAGTTGGAACTGAAACTGTGCCGCGATGCCCATAGCCTCTGGTAACACTTCAGGTTTCTGAGATGGGGGCGTTATTCTGAAGACTATCGCTGCATACCTTCCGCCGACCGTGCCCCTTGGCACCGTCACTTCGACGGTGATAATCTGCCCACTTGCCGGTTGTATGGTGAACTTCGCTGGAGAGACCTTTATCCACTTTGCAGCCGAGTATGCTGTGCTACCAGCTTGTGCGACACTGTAACTTCCCTCTATGTCTTGCACTACGTCTGCCACCAGGACTTCTACACCTACCGCATTGAAGTCATCGCTGTTTTCAAGAAAGATGTTGTAACTGAACTTATCACCCTGAGAGACTGTTTTTGTGAGAATCATTGGATCGAGTCTCAAGTTGAATGTTCCCTGTGAGAATGCCAAGTTTGCGATTAGAAAAACCATCAAAGATAAAACCATCTTTTTCAAAGTGCTCACCCCTTATCTTTTTCTTAAAAACAGTAGGGGGATAACCCCCTACTTTGGCAAACCTTTCAAACTCAAATTTCGTAACTCAGAGTCTTAGAAATTGAATCCACCAGTGTCTGGGTTGATCCAAGGCTTGATCCTCTGCAGTGTGATAGTTACTGTACCACTTGCATAGTAGTTGCATGCCGAGTTGCATTCAACAACCATGATCTTATTCCAAAGTTTTCTGCTGATCCCCTCGTGCAAATCTGCACTGTCTGGTATGAAAACAGAAAGCTCATTCAGTTCTTCTGCACTTGCCATCTGTTCAATTTCCTCTGGCAGATTGCCCAGACCGTAACCATACCATGCGTCAACGGTGTCTTTCACGTGTGTGAAAGTCGAGGCATAGGTTGGGCTTTCAAAACCACTGAAGCTGATGACGATTTCTCCGTTGCTCTGAATGAAGAAGCTGATGCAGTCAGTGATGTAGGTTCCAGGTTTTCTTACATACCATGTCCATTTTCTTCCATCGAGCTGCCAGTTGATCCATTGTGCCACCTGAACTTCGGTCTCAATGTCTACTGTCCAGTTCTTCTTGTTGCACGATCCATTCGCTGCTCCAGATTTGAATGCTCTTGCCTCTGCAAACGGATCTGTCATGCTCAGTGCTACCCATTCACCTTCTACGTCCTTCCAGACCGTGAGTTGACTGAGTCCATTTTCAACAGCAAATGCTGAAACGACGAGTAAAGCCACTAACACCAAAAGCAATTTCCTCATAAAAGTTCCCTCCTTTTCACCCTCTTGGGTGAGATTGTAGTAGAAGTTATCGATTTTTTCCCTTCAACGAGATTCGATGTAAACTTTTGTGTTCTGGAGCGTGAAGGTTATCGTGCCTACATTTGTGTAAATACCCGACGACTGAGTCTGCAGATTCACAAGCTGATAGAGATTCAAGGAAGACGAACCAGAACCCAAGATCACAGATTTGTTGTTCAGATCGTAGGCGTTTGTCCAGTCAGAAGGATCAGGAAAATCACTTGCAAGGGCGTACTGAACACCTATTCTTTCAAGCCCTATCCCCCCTTGTGGCTGAAGGTTATCAAAATTGCTGAAGGTGATCGCAACTTGCCTCGAAGCGTTCACCGTTATCTGAAATGCATTGGTCGCATAGACACCGGGTTTTCTCAGATACCAGAGTGCCTTAGTGTTCGATATCGCCACACACATATCCGATGGAGGATCTCCACCTGCCCACGCTGTTTCAGAATCACCGTTCTTCCTCACCGACAGATGAAACAAGATGTAGATCTTTTGTCCAGCCTCATAGATGCCTGAGTAAGGAACACTGTATCTGTAGCTGTTCGTTGGTGGATTATGAGTCATCTTGTAGGGAAAGAGCCCTGGATTCTGATTGCCTGTTGGCTGCTGGTCACTTATATTCAGTTGTGATTCAACTGCAAGCCAACCGCCAGCCAACTCAAATTCGACGTAGATCTTTTCGTCATCGTTCCAGACAGTGGTTGTTCCTATGTTGTACCTTTGACCTGCGATCACTCCAAAGTAACCTTTGTTGTTCGCAATGTTTATCAAATACTCTATATAGTAGTACCACTGTCCCGCCTTTGTGACAAATTGATCGATCGCTGTTTTTTGCAGAGCTTCGGTTGGCTGTAAGACGATTGTTCCTTCGATTTGAAACGACACAGGGGCATTTGAGAGCCCATTCTGTGAAAGTGGGAAAACCGTTATTTCTGATTCATCGCTATTTGCAATTTTCCAAAGACCCGTAACTGAATCATATTTGTATACCTTTGGCGAATAACTAACAGCAACTGCGGTCATGAGAGCGAACAAAACTATTATTAACTTTCTGATATCGTTCTTACTTCTAAGAAATCCATGCACTCTCACAACCTCCTGCTAAGAATCTACTCAGGACGTTGAAAAAATATTGATAAAACCCTGACAATCTGCTAAAAATGTGCTAAAAATATGCTGAAAGAAAAGGTGAGGGGCGGGCTTCTGCCCACCCAAAAGGAGAGATTAAACGTAGGCAGTCAGATCAAATAAGCCATGACCACTGAGGTTGAAGACTATCACTTTTTGTCTTTTTTCTTCTTTTGCTTTTCTTGCTTCTCTGATAGCCCCAGCTATTGCATAGGAACTTTCAGGTGCTGGAACGATGCCTTCCAACCTTGCAAACACTCTCGCTGCTTCGAAAACTTCCTCTTGATCAAGCGCGATTGCCTCTATCAGCTTTTCGTTCAGCAACTTCGAAACGATCGGTGCGGCACCGTGGTAACGAAGACCTCCTGCGTGGATCTTTGGAGGGATGAAATCCTTTCCAAGTGTGTACATCTTTAAGAGTGGTGTCATGCCAGCGGTATCACCATAATCATATTCGTACCTTCCTTGAGTCAATGAGGGACAAGCGGTCGGTTCGCATGCCAAGAGCTTTATGTCTCTTCCGCTCAATTTGTCTGGTACGAAAGGCAAGATAGTTCCGCCGAAATTTGAACCTCCACCGTGACAACCGATTACGACATCTGGTTGCTCGTTGAGCACTTTCAACTGCTTTTTGATTTCCAAACCTATGACAGTTTGATGCAAGAGCACGTGGTTGAGCACACTTCCAAGTGAGTACTTGGTATTTGTATCGGACAGAGCAACTTCGATTGCCTCACTAATGGCTATTCCCAAGCTTCCGGGCATCTCGCCGTTCTTTTCGAGCAAAGACCTGCCAAAATTGGTTCGATCGCTGGGGCTTGGAACAACATCGCCACCGAAGAGCTTCATCAAATACTTGCGCATGGGTTTTTGTTCATAACTGATCTTCACCATGAAAACATTGACAGTTAAACCGAATTTCATTCCAGAATAGCACAGAGCACTTCCCCACTGACCTGCACCTGTTTCGGTGACTAGTCTTTCGGTACCAAAGATCTTGTTGTAGTAAGCCTGTGCGAGAGCTGTGTTGGTCTTATGGCTTCCAGTTGGACTTGCGCCTTCATACTTGTAGTAGATCCTCGCTGGCGTTTGCAGAAACTGTTCAAGATAAGTTGCTCTGAACAACGGTGTCGGTCTAAAGACGGCATACTCTTCAAGGATTGGCTCTGGAATGGGGATCTCACGTTTGTCACTGACTTCCTGTTCGATCAGTGGCATTGGAAAGATAGCAGACAGTGCATCTGGTGAAATCGGCTGTCTTGTCCTTGGATCAAGCGGAGGATCGAGTTTGAAAGGCAGGTCTGCCAAAACGTTGTACCAGTACCTTGGAATCTCCTCAACCTTTAAATCCACCCTGATTCTCATAAAGCCACCTCCTGATTGTTTGGAAATAAAAAAGGGGCTCTCTTGAATAAGAGAGCCCCAATCCAGTGCAGTACGTCAAAAGGGTACTACCCCACCGGACTGGGGCAGTACCACCACCATTGATTGCACACAACCGTGTTGCCAAATTCAAGTACCTTCACAACTAACAATTTATTACACTCCTTTGCCAGAATTGTACACCCAAAGGAGAACAAAGTCAAGTTTTCATTCAGAACACTCTGGGAAAAGGAACTGGAAGAGAGACTGGGTACTGTGGAATGATTGATGATCTATGACGGTAGGGATTATTTTGGGACAATCACTGCTCAGAACTACAACACAGGAACGACTATCCTTTGGAAAGATGTTCAATGAGAATGAAGTCTTTCAGATCAAGAAGGTCTTCAATTTCCTTGTAAAAGGATTTTCTCAAGGATACTTTTGCCATTTCACTTGAGAACGTTAAGAAAAGTTCGAATTTGTCATTGAAGAGGATCGATTCAACAAGCTTCAACTCTCTAATACTGGTTTTAATCTTTACACAGACTCGATGGTCTTCTTGTGTATCACCTTTTGATCTTGAGAAACTGTCTGACTTATTAAAGTCTTTTTAGCTCACTGACGATCAAGTTCTTACCCGGGTATTTCCTTATATATATAGATCATCGAGTTTGGTTTTCCCAACACCTTAGACCTATCCCAACTTTACGAAGGTGCCTTTGGTGGAACTCCCCGGGTGAGTTTTTCCACTATATAATATACGATCCCTCCAAGTAATAAGAGTTATGAAAAATCATTTAGAAACTGAAAAAGAGTGTATTTTCCAAACCATCAAGGCTGCTGATGAGGTTTTTGGAACTTAGTGGTATCTAATATCTTCCTGCAATCCGATCGCGGCTATAAGAGTGGTAAAATTGAAATGTTACTCTATGCGAACAAAAGGGGGAAAGACTGTGGAAAAACTGAAGATCGATGATTTTTTCGGCTACAAATATTTGTCGAACCTCAACTTTTCTCCAGATGGTAGGCATCTTGGCTTTGTACTTCATCGCAGCGATTTTGAAGAAAATCGATATCTTTCATCAATTTGGACCTACGAACTGGCAAGCGGTAGATTCACAGAGCTCACCACTGGCTTTCAAGAGAGTTCGTTCATTTGGATTGATGAAGAAACTGTATTGTTCCCGACTATAAGAGAAAAGAAGGACAAAGAACGTAAAGAAGCAGGTGAACCTCTCTCAGTTTTCTACAGAATAAAGATCTCAGGTGGTGAAGCACAGAGAGCTTTTGAAGTACCATTGCTGGTGAAACAGATAGAGGCACTTTCGGAAAACTCTTTCGTCTTAACGGCGATCTTTGAGAAGGATATGAATTTTGAGTGTGAAAAGAGAGAAGAGTTTTTGAAAAGGCAAAAAGAGGAAAAAGATTATCATGTTGTTGATGAAATACCATTCTGGTCCAATGGCAGTGGATTCACGAACAAGAAGAGAATCAGATTGTATTTGTTTGAGTTAGACAAAAATGAACTCACACCCATCAGCGATGAGTTGACAAATGTCGAACATTTTTCGGCGAACAAAGCGACTAAGCAAGTGTTGTTCGTGGGTAATACCTTCAAAGACAAAATGGAGATACGTTCAGATCTTTACATTTACGATATCGAGAAAAAGAGACTTTCTAAATTGACACACGAAGATCCATTCGATTATGTTTTCTGTTATTTCCTGGGAGAATCTATTGTTTTTGCTGGGACGAATATGAAAAGATACGGCATCAACGAGAATCCAAAGTTCTACACCCTTGATCCAGAGACACACGAAGTGAGAGTTCTTACTCCTGATCTTGATCTCAGCCTGCACAACAGTGTGAACTCTGACTGCCGGTACGGAGCTAACCGAACGAGCAAGACCGATGGAAAGTATCTGTACTTCCTCTCAACTCAATGGCACAGTTCATATCTCAACAGAATCGATCTTGACGGAAAGATAGAAAGACTCACTGCGGACAAAGGTTCGATAGATGGCTTTGATGTTCACGAAGGCAGGGTGATCTTTGTTGGTTTGAGAGAGATGAAACTTCAAGAACTCTACGAACTGCATGAAGGTGGCGAAAAGCAATTGAGTGTTTTCAACGAACGGATTAGCAGAGAAAAGAGTGTTGTAAAGCCCGAGAGATTCACCTTTCTGTCCAATGACGGCACAGTCCTGGAAGGTTGGATTATGAAACCTGCTGAGTTTGATTCGACAAAGAAGTACCCAGCGATACTGGATATCCACGGTGGTCCAAAGACAGTCTATGGTGAGGTTTTCTTCCACGAGATGCAGTTGTGGGCAAACGAGGGGTATGTAGTACTTTACACAAACCCGCGTGGTAGTGACGGCAGGGGAAATGAGTTTGCGGACATAAGGGGAAGGTACGGCACCGTTGACTACGATGACCTTATGAGATTTGTCGACGAAGCGATTGAGAGATATCCTTTCATCGATAGGGGCAGAATTGGTGTGACTGGTGGTTCTTACGGCGGGTATATGACCAACTGGATCATAGGTCACACAGATCGTTTCAGAGCGGCTGTTTCGCAGAGAAGTATAGCCAACTGGATTTCAAAGTTTGGCACAACAGACATAGGCTATTTCTTCGTAGAAGACCAACATCTTGCAACACCTTGGAGTGATTTTGAAAAACTGTGGTGGCATTCGCCGATGAAATACGCCGACAGAGTGAAGACACCCACCCTCTTCATTCATTCAGATGAAGATTACAGGTGCTGGTTGGTTGAAGCCATTCAGATGTTCACAGCTTTGAAGTACCATGGGGTTGAATCAAAGTTGGTGATCTTCAAGGGAGAAAACCACGAACTGAGCAGAAGTGGAAAACCAAAACACAGACTCAGAAGGCTCAAAGAGATAACAGAATGGTTCGACAAGCACTTGAAGTCGACTACCCCAGTTTAAAAACCACAGCTCTATCGGGCTACCTTAGACAAATCATGAAATCCTGGAGTGCTGTTAAAACTTCAGGATCTTTCGTGCAGGTTTAAACAGCACTAAGAAGGCTTACTGCTTGAGGAGTAATGCCGACGAAGCGATATGGAAAGGTAGTCAAAGTAGAGTTGTTCCATCATGCAGATGATGGGGTCTGTTGCGCTCGTATATGATGAAAGGTACTTATGCTCTGAAACCGTTACTATATCTTATTGATAAAATACCTTGACAGTTAAATTATTTAACGATATAATCTGCACGAAGATTCTATTTTGACAACTGGAGGATAAAGATGAAAAGATATCGAGCAACGGTTTTGTTCTTGCTTCTTTCTTTGATCTTTGGGGCATTTGCCTTTTTCAAAGGTAAGATCAACGCGGATTACATCGTTTTTCTTCCCGGTTATGAGCCAGGTCTAACGATACAACAGATCGACAACGAAGATTTGAGGGCTTTGCTGAGGGTTTCTGAAAGATTCTCAGACGGCACTCAGGTTGTTTTGATCCTGCAATCAGAGGATACCTTCTTTCGGGAAGAAGATGTCAGTGAACTTGTGAAACTTCAAGAAGAGTTGCTCAAATTAGAAGGTCTGAAAACTGTCCTGAGTGTTCTGAATTACACCTTTAGAACACCTTATTTCAACGGAAGAACGATCGATGAAAGAATAACAAAAGATCCTGAAGCAAAATCACTCATCTCAGAGGATGGAAAGTACATTCTGTTGAACTGTATGCTTCAACCAACTGAGGATGCCAGACCCATTTTGCGCAGAATAGAGAGTGTACTGAAAAACTATCAGAAATACTCACCGCTTGTTTTTGGACAAATTGTCATAAACGACAGTCTTTTCAGCGAGATCATAAAACAGATTTTGGTCTACCCAGCGTTGATGTTCTTGGCAATACTCGTTGTCTTCTGGCTGCAAACACGTTCTTTAAAGGCGAGTCTCCTTTCGCTTTTCATACCCTTACTCGCTACAGTCATAGTCTATGGGTTCTCGGCTCTGTTGGGTGTAGAACTCAACGTTATGACTGTGATGTGCGTCAGCTTTCTTCTCGTAATAGGTTCTGCTTATGGGCTACACTTTTACAACGGAGTTGTGCGCTTTGGAAAAGATGTGCGCAAGAAAATGTTTCGCCCGATATTCTTTTCTATGTTCACTACAGCTATTGGTTTTCTGTCTTTTCTGTTTGTGAAGATAACGGCGTTCAGACAACTGGGTCTGATGGTTTCATCTGGTCTTGGCTTGATCTTTCTCATGATTTTCACGGCTGGTTATGAACTCTATTACAACGAGAAAAAACAGTATTCCAACACCTTCACCTTCAAGCTGAAAAATCAGGTTATTGGAAAAATACTGATCTTTGCAGTTCTTTTGGTAGCTGTGATGACACCATTCCTTTTGCCTCGCATACAGATCGGCATGGATCAAGCTTCTTATTTTTCGAAGAACAGCGAGATTGGCAGAGCTATGAAGATACTCACCGAACAGTTCTCTTACCGTGAGCCGGTGTACATAATGATAGAAAAGGAGAGCTTTTTCACCGTGAAAGACAGTGAGAGAATTAGGCAAATACTCCAAAGGATCGATGCAGTAGAAGGTGTCACTTCTGTGCAATTTCCAATCTCATATCCGATTCCGACTCTTGCGATGCTCTCAAGAGTCCAGCCGGCGATAAGTTATTTCATAGCCGACGGTAAGACGGTAAGAATAGTCGCCAATATCACCGATGATGCGTACAGACAAGCTGGAAAGGTGAAAGAGAGAATGAACGACGCCTTGAAAGAGTTCACAGAGTATCGCTTCACCTTGGCAAGTACATCTTTCATAGTCGATCAAATAAATTCACAGATTCTCAAAAGCCAGCTCCAAAGTTTGTTCACCTCTTTGATCTTGATATTTCTCGCGATTCTAATTGCCTTTAGAAATATGTCGCTTTCTGTCACCGTGGCTGTACCGGTCTTTCTGACTGCGTTGTTCAACTTTGTATTCATGTATTTGATGAAACTCAGATTAGATATCGCAACTTCGATTGTAGCCAGTATCTTAGTTGGTCTTGTGGTAGACTATTCTATACACCTTGCACACGATTTGAGATTGACGAGAGACATATCAAAAACGATTACAAACATCGGCATGCCTGTTCTCACAAATGCACTTGGCTTAATTGCTGGGTTTTCTCTGATGTCTCTCTCAAAACTTGCTTTATTCAGAGATGTGTCGCTATTGCTGGCTCTGGGAATAGCCTTTGGTGTGTCTTTCACTATATTCTCTGAGCCACTCATCATGCAAAGGCTGGTGAAGAGGGTTGAGGCTGGACAGGTTCTTGTCAAACGCGAAGGTGGGAACAAGGAGTGAAGTGAAAAAGCTGATAAGGTCTGGTTCTGTAACGGTGAACGGTATCGTTGTAAAGGATGAAGCATATCACATTTGTGATAAAGACTTGGTGCAACTTTCAGGCACAGTCGTTAAGCCACACAGAAAAGTTTACCTTGTCTTCAACAAGCCGGCTGGGTATGTGAGCGATAGAACTGAAGATGAGGCTTCCATCTATGACTTAATCGATCATCCATACTCCGATGAACTTCAGGTAGCTGGAAGGTTGGACAAGGATGTCGAAGGACTGCTGATTCTTTCTAATGACGGAAGTTTCATTCACAGAATCATAAGTCCAAAGTGGCACGTTGAAAAGGAATACCTCGTGCACTTTGAAGGAGAGTTGACATCACATAAGATACAAGCTGTGAGCGAGGGTTTGGAAGTTGGAGTTGAAAGATTTAAACCTGCGAAGATAAGGCTGCTAACTCCTGGTCTGCTCAGTCTGACAATCAGGGAAGGTAAATACCACCAAGTCAAGAAGATGATGAAAGCCTTGGATTTGAAATACACAAAGATACAGAGGATCAGAATAGGCAACATAACTTTGGGTAATCTGAGGTTCGGAGAGTTTCGAGAACTCTCCGAACAGGAAATAAAGCTATTGTTCTTGAATCCTTGAATGAGATCGCACCCTTGATCTTGCATAGATGACGAGGACGATCAGTGTTAGAATAAATGGCAACATGTTGGTGATCTCTGAAGGTATTCTCAGCGATTGCAGGGTTATTCCAGAAGCTTCGGCAATACCAAACAATATGGCACCAAAGGCTCCAAAGAGTGCTGAACTTCCACCGAGAGCTTGTGCGGCAATCGCTATGAAACCTCTTCCAGAAGTCATATCCCTTGCAAACCAAGAAACATAACCCATCGAGAGAAATGCCCCACCGAAACCTGCGAAGATACCACTGAGAATCAGCGAGAGAAACTTCATTCTGTGGACCGAGATACCAACCGATACAGCGGCACCGGGGTTTTCTCCAACGGCTCTCATTCTGATGCCAAGCGGAGTCTTTTTCACCAAATAATGAACAACAAAAACAGAGATTATGGCTATATAAGTCAAGACGTTATGACCACTCAACACCCTACCAACAAAGGGTAAGTCCTTCAGGAACGGGATATCCAGCCTTGGGATCACGGCACTCTTGAGTGAAGCAGATGAGCCTTTGTCTCCGGTGATGAGGTAGAGCAGAAAAACTGTGAGACCTGAGGAAAGCAAATTCAGTGCAACTCCACCTATGACCAAATCTGTTTTCAGCTTCAGATGAAAGTATGCAAGTATTACTGCCATCATCGTTGAGGAGGCTATGCCTGCCAAAAGACCCAACCAAGGATTCTGTGCGAGCGAAGCAATTATCGTCCCCCAGAAAGCAGACATGAGCATCATGCCTTCGATACCTATATTGATCGTTCCTGTGATCGAACTCAACAGAGCCGCCATGACTCCAAACAGCAATGGTGTGGAAACTCTTATGACGCTGTACCAAAACTGTGGGTTGAGGAAATCACTCATTTTTCATCGCCTCTTTGGTAATCGCTCTTTGTTTGAATCTCTCAAGTAGAGCTTCTGCAGTTATCAACAGAATCATCAGACTCTGCAAAACCACGACGATCTCAGGTGCAACACCAGTGGTTCGACCCATGATGTTGGCACCGATGCGCAGATAGGCAATGAAAAGCGCACTAAGTATGACCAAGAAAGGATTGTTCCTCGCGAGTATAGCCACTATGATACCATCGAAGCCATAACCAGGTAAGGACTGCCATACAAACCGTCGGTACATCGCTGTCAATTCAATTCCCCCTGCAAGACCAGCTACTGCACCAGATAGAAGTTGTACCCAGAAACCGACCATCGACGTCTTTATTCCACTGTAGAGACTGAATTTCTTGTTGGCTCCGGTTGCTCTGATCTGGTAACCCCATTTGGTCCTGTAGACGATCAGACCAACAACGATCGCCAATGCAACCGATATGAAGATGCCACTGTTCAACCTGAAACGAGTTAGTGTTGAAAGCCAAGCACTTTGGGGAAATCTGTACGATACCAGTGCACCGGCTGTTTTATCGCGAAAGAAATTGTTCACGAGGAACAGAACGAAAAAGTACGAGATGTAGTTCATCATAAGAGATGAAACAAGTTCGCTTGCCTTCCACTTAGTCTTCAAGAAAGCGGGGACAAAAGCCCATAGAGCTCCAAAAAGCGCTGCGCCAAACAAGACAACCAAGATATGTAACCATGGTGTCTGTGGAAAGTACAGCGCAAAGATCATCGCACCAAAGGCACCAAAAAACAACTGCCCCTCGGCACCGATATTGAAGATCTTAGCCTGGAAGACCAAAGACAGCGCAAGACCAGTCATCATCAAAGGCACTGAGTTGTTCAGAAACTCGACAAATCTGCGTTGCGTTGTCAAAGGTCCTGTCAGGAACAGTTTGAAAGCTTCCATAGGTTCATCAGTACTGAAGAGAAGAAAGAGATAGCCGATCAGCAATGCTATGCCAACGGTTATGACAAACCTCACTAACTCGAGAATGGCAAGAGTTCTCTTCATACTCTCACAGACTCCCTTGTATCTTCTCTTGACGTTTCACACCGAGCATGTAGTATCCAAGTTCCGTTTCATTGAGATCTTCATTTTTCAGATGAGCCACTATCTCGCCTTTGTATAGGACGAGTATTCTGTCAGCGATTTGGAGAACCTCTTGAAGGTCAGTGGAAATCAGAAGCACCGCCCTGCCGTTGTCTCGAGCTTCAATCAACTTCTTTCTTATGAACTCGCTCGAAGCGACATCGATTCCATGGGTAGGCTGATTGGCTATTATCACTTGAGCGTGGTTTGTCATTTCACGAGCGACTACAACCTTTTGCATGTTCCCACCCGAAAGCATTCTGACCATGGTGTGTGGGCTCTTAGCCTTGATGTTGTACTCTCTGAGCACCTTCTTGCCAAAATCGATAACCTGACTCTTTCTGTAAACGAGTTTGCCTGAGAATGGCTGAGAGTGATATCTGTCAGATATGAGATTCTCTGCTATAGAAAGGTCAAGAGCACAGCCTACCTCGATTCTGTCCTCTGGGATGTGCGCGATGCCCTTTTTTCTCAAATGCCAAGGATGTTGACCCAGCACCTTTTCACCATTCAGCAAGATTTCACCTTTGGCTTTCTCTCTGAGACCTGTTAGTATCTCTACGAGCTCTTTCTGACCATTACCTTCCAAGCCAGCTATCGCGAGTATTTCACCAGATCTGAGAGAAAAACTCACATCTTTCAGTACGTGTGCACCGTCTTCGCGAAAATAATCAAGATCTCTAACAGTTAGAACGACCTCTCCTGGCTCTCTTCTTTCTCTTTTTATGTCATACTCGAATTTTCTTCCGATCATCAATTCGACTATCTGCATCTCTGTGATGTTTCTGTTATCATATGTTCCCACAACTTGGGCATTCCTCATGACCGTTATTCTGTCGGCTATCTGTTTCACTTCATTTAGCTTGTGGGTTATGAAGATCACCGTTAGACCATTCTTCACAAGTTTTCTGAGAACCTCGAAGAGATCGTCCACCTCTTGAGGTGTGAGAACCGAAGATGGTTCGTCGAGTATCAGTATCTTTGCACCTCTCACAAGGGCTTTTAAGATCTCTATTCTCTGTTTCACACCGACGGGAAGATCCAAAACCTTCTCCCAAATCGGTACATCAAAGTTCAATTGTTTCGCGTAATCACCTATAATCTCTTCCATTTTCTTGAAATCGATGGAGAAAAAGCCTTTCTTCGGCTCGATACCGAGCATGATGTTCTCGGCAACGCTGAAAGATGGTACGAGCATGAAATGCTGATGAACCATTCCGATGCCAAGAGCTATTGCCTCTTTTGGTGAACTTATGTGAACTGGTCTGCCAAAGACTCTGATCTCACCACTCGTTGGTTTCTCCATACCAAAGAAGATCTTCATCAGAGTTGTCTTACCGGCGCCGTTTTCTCCAACGATTGCGTGGACTTCACCCTCTTCGACGGACAGATTCACATTCCTGTTCGCTACGACTCCATTTGGGTAGACCTTTGTTATTTCAACAGCCTCGATCGCCTTCATCTTGAACCCCCATTAAGAAGAGGGAGCAGGCGCTCCCTCAGGGTCTCACGCTCGCTCTGAGTTTATTCAAATCTTCTTGAGACATGCCGAACACTGTACCAACTTTGATATCGCCTTTGATTATCTTCTCTTCGATCTCTTTTATCTTGTTTCTGATGTTCTCTGGGACATTTTCTCTGTAATATCTGTTGTCTGCAACACCGACTCCACCCTCTGCTATTCCAAGGGCTTCGGCTTTGCCGTAGACCAATTTACCTTCGAGGTGCAGCTTCAAGCCTCTCAAGATCGAGTTGTCAACGTTTTTCATCATAGAAGTGAGAATGCGCTTTGCTATTTCTTTATCGGTTTCTTCGTATATCAGAGCCTGATCGGAGTCCACACCAATTGCCCAGCGATCGGCTTCCTTGGCTGCTTCGAGTAATCCTATACCAGTGTTTCCAGCAACGTTGAAGATGACGTCGGCACCCTGACGGTACATCGCCAGACTGAGTTCTTTACCCTTCGCAGGATCATTGAAAGATCCAACGTATGATATTAGAACTTTGATGTTAGGATTGATGTACTTTGCACCCTCAATATAGCCAACCAAGAAATCGTTGATCACAGGAATATCCATGCCGCCCAAGAAACCAATGATTGGTTCTGCGTTCGTCTTTGGCATACCCGAGGTTGTAACCATTGCGGCAAGTGCTCCCATTAGGAATGAACCTTCGTTTTGCTTGTAGAGTATTGAATAGACGTTCTTCAAACCCGGCTTACTGTAGTCAACAGAAGTATCAAAGATGAAGTATTTCTTATCAGGGTTCATAGGTGCGATCTCTTCAAGTATCTCTTGCATCTGCCAAGTTCCGACTACTATTATGTCGTAATCTTGATCTGAAAGGTCTTCCAAATAAGGTCTCCAGTTCTCCTGTTTGTAAGAAGCCTCGATGATCTTCCCCTGAATCCCAAGCTGCTTGATCGCTAATTCGATTCCTCTACCAGCGGAATCGAAGAAAGATTTGTCGCCGAGAGTTCCATTCAACAGCAGAGCAACCTTCAACGGTTTTGCAAAACTCAAAAGTGCGAGAGTTACCAACAAAATCACCAGAAGCTTTTTCATCCAACAACACCTCCCTCAATGAGAATTTCTATAGCCTTTACGGCTATCTTTATGGAGTTTTCCAAGCCTCTTTCGAACTTCTCCCCTGCCTGCAGATACTCACCGGCTTCAGTCAGTTCTTCGCGCACAGTCAGGACTGCTCCAGTCCTCAACCCTTTTATCGTGCCAGTGATGTAGAGTGCCCCTATCTCCATCTCTACGGCGAGTACTCCTGCTTTGATGAGCTGCCCCTCAAGATATCTGTGTCTTTCAACATCAAAGGCTCGTCCATAGTACGAATCTGTCGACAGAACTGTACCTACATGGAAGGGATTGTTTATCTGCCTTGCGGCTTTGACCAAAGCGTCTACTGTTTGAAAGTCCGCTACGGCTGGAAACTCAGGAATGATGTACTGAGAAGTCGTTCCATCCATCCTTACAGCCGCGTTTACAATCACGCTGTCACCGAGCTTCAAAGACTTTTGAAGTGCACCAGTAGTGCCTACGCGTATTACAACCTTTGCATTTGTTGTAGCGAGTTCTTCTATACCAATTGCCATCGCCGGTGCGCCCATACCCGTTGACATTACACTGACCTTTTCACCCTTCAGATAACCAGTGTAAGTGAGATACTCACGATTATCCCCGACTTTGACTGGTTTATCAAAGTACTTTGCCACCCTTTCAACCCTGCCTCTGTCTCCTACAACGATGACGTATTTGCCTACGTCATCTGGATTAACCCTTATGTGATACCTTGGATCGACCATTGTTCAAACCTCCTTCAAGTTTTGGAGTTTTTCAAAGAAGATATTGAAAAACCTTTCTTTATCGGCTTTCAACAGCACTTTGGCGTTTGGTGATCTACCTGAACTGTGCCATAAGTCAACAACGGTTTGCCCGTAGGTCAACTCTCCTTTTGTTTCAACGTCAACATAGTAATCCTTCGCTTCGAAAAGTTCTGGATGCAATAGGTACATCACTGTGCATGGATCATGCAGAGGTACTCCTTCAATGCCGAAGACCTTTTTGTAAGTCGATTTGAAGAAGATCAGCAGATCAGCGAGTAAGTTGAACTTTTCGCCCATCTGCCTCATTCTGTTGACCTCTTTATCGGTGACAATCACCTGATGCGTCAAATCGAGTGGAGCCATGACTATAGGTACACCCGATTTGAAGACTATCTTCGCCGCTTCTGGATCAGCGAATATGTTGAACTCCGCTGCAGGAGTTACATTTCCGAATGCGATTCCTCCACCCATTAGCACAATTTCCTTTATTCTCTTCACCAAATGAGGATAACGTAACATGAAGAGTGCGATGTTGGTCAGTGGTCCGGTGGGGACGAGAGTTACATCAGAGTATCTTTCCAACGTCTGTGCCATGAACTCAACTGCGTGAAGTTTTTCGATCGGGCGTTTTGCCGAAGGAAGGTCTGCACCATCAAGTCCAGAGCTCCCATGAATGTTTGGAGCTACAACTGTGTTTCTCAGGAGAGGTTTGTCACAGCCAGCAAAGACAGGAAGATCGATATCGAACAGATCGAGGACGGTTCTGGCATTTCTTGTGGTGTTTTCAAGGTAAGAGTTTCCAACAACCGTGGTAACACCGAGCAATTCGATCTCTTTCGATGCAGCAGCCAAAAGCAGTGCAAAGGCGTCGTCATGTCCAGGGTCACAATCGAGTATAATGCGCACAGGAATGCCTCCTTTTCCCACAAAAGGTTTTGTCATTCCAATTCTACCAGTTTCTGCAAAAGTATAGTCATATTATCTCCTCTGATTTTTCAAGTTTACCATTTATCTTGGAAAAGTATAACTGAAGAGATAGTCGGACCATCACTGAGATAGAATCTCTTTCAGAGGAGGAATCATCTTGCACACTCTGGTTCTGTTCTTAGGAATAGTGGTTGTCTCGTTCTCTGGCATCATGATAAAGGCCAGCACTGCTTCAGCCAATGCGATATCTTTTTTCAGAGTGTTTTTCGCCTTTCTATGCTATTTGTGTGCAATGAAGGCAAGGATGGTCAAATACAGAATAAAAGAGGAACTGTTGTTTTCAATCTCCGGTTTTTTTCTCGCAATGCATTTCTATTTTTGGATTCAATCCTTCAGCCACACAACACTTGCAGGTGCGGTGGTACCGTTGATGCTGCAACCTTTTGTTACCTCTGTTCTTGCCGCTTATATCTACCACGAAAGGCTAAATCTTCGGCAGATACTCTCTACTGTATTGGTGATCATTGGCGTTGTACAGATGACTGTACTCGATGCAAGGAGTTCTCTGAGTTTTTCAAAGGGTGATCTCCTTTCGGTCATAGGTGTGTTGTTCGTATGCGGTTTTCTGCTCATAGGTAGGTACATGATACCGAGAGTTGGAACGATCGTATTCAATTTCAGAAGTTATTCAGTTGCAACAGTGATACTCTTCTTACTCAGCTCTGACAAAGTGTTCAGTAGGTTTTCACCAAGAGATTGGTTGTTGTTCATTGGACTTGGTGTTGGTTGTTCTTTTTTCGGTTATGTGATGATAAACAACTCTTTGAAGCATTTCCCAACAGGGGTTGTATCAATGGCTCTGGTTGGAGAACCGGTACTGAGTATACTGTGGTCGTGGATGATCTTCGCGGAATCTGCAACTACCGCTCAGTACGTTGGGCTGGTCCTCTCGCTGATCGGTATTGTTTGGTTTTTCAGTTCGCTAAGACAAAGGACTTAATTGACAACAAGTACTCTATAAGTATCTGTTAGGGGTCTTGCAGATTCAATGAATACCTTCTTGCCCATCAAGGTAACCTTTACAGACTCATTTGGTGAAGCTTCTTCAAAGTCTTTTTCGTCGAAACAACCACTGACTTCGTAGAGCACTGATTTGGCTTCGCTGAGTTTGTAGAACTTCAAGGCTTTGCCGTTGATTCCAAAGATTATCAAATACTCACCATCTGAGAGTTTTTCATCCACCTTGCATATCGTCATACCATCGCTGGCATAACCGGACTGCACTTTGACTGCCACAGGAAGAATTCTTGATGAACAAAATACTTCACCGAGGGGAGCATATCTCTTTTCTAAGAAGACTACTAAAGGAGTCAGAGGAAAGCCATAGACTTGTTCTTCAAGATTTGCTATATCAACTTCAGTTATCTGAAGTGGCTTTTGTTCACTGAGTTTTCCAAAGACCTTTGATATTTCAGACAACGAAGGATCATAGCCTTTTTGAAAGCTGTTGAAAGCCTTTAAAGATTCTGCTCGTGACGAATAGATACAATCAAAGGCACCTGCATTCACCAATCTCTGAATGGTGGAGATGGGCAGAGAGATCTTTCTCGCAAAATCATCGATACTGCTGAATGGTGATTTAGCGGCACACATCTGTTCGACCGATGGACCCACACCCGTTATAATTGAAAGAGGTAGTTGGAATTGGTTTTCTTTCACTTCAACGGTGTTCACACTTGGGCAGAGTACCTCGAAACCGCGCAGACGAAGTTCTTGAATCGCTTGAAATATCTTCTTCTTGTCGCTGGCTTGTTCGTCTATGTAGTACTTGAAGAAAACCTTTGGAAAGTGGGTTTTGATATACGCGAGTTCATAACTGATAGTCGCGTAGGCAATACTGTGAGATTTGTTGAAGGCATATGCGGAGAACTGCTCTATAGTGCTGGACAAGCGATCAGCGAAGGATATGTCGAAACCTCGCTGAATCACCTTTGCTTTGAGCTGTTCTATGGCAGCTCTCATGGCTTCTCTGTCCTTTTGGGAGATCGCCATTCTGAAAAGATCAGATTCGGCTGGTGACATTCCAGCCAAACTCATAGCGAGTTTCATTATCTGTTCCTGATATATGATCACATCAAAAGTGTCTTGAAACAGATTAAGTCTTTCAGAACTGTCGCAAGATCTCTTTCTGCGAGCGTAGACATGATTGAGTTTTGCCAGTAGTGGCCCAGGTCTGTTCATCGCAAGCAACACCGAGAGTTCCTCAATGCTTTCTGGTCTGATTTGCCTACACAGTGTTCTTGCAAACTCTCGCTCAAGTTGGAAGATCCCAAGTGTTCTTCCACTTGATATGGTGTGATAGGTCGATCGATCACTCATTGGTATTTCATGAAGTTCAAGATTCTTTTTCATCTGTGATAACAGCGAGAGCGTTGTCAAGCCGAGAATGTCTATCTTCGTCACACCAATCTCTTCAAGACTTTGCATATCGTATTCGAGAACGAAAGGTTTTGAACTCGGAACAAAAGGCAGGTTCACTGGCTCACCCGCTATAACTACACCTGCAGCATGTATACTCCTGTGGATTGGCAAACCCTTGAGCAATTCGATCACTTTGTTGGAAGGAGTTTGTCTCAGTCGATTCATTTCGTTGAGAATTGATTTTTCTGAAAGTGTTGAAAAAGTAGAGATCAGTGCAAAAAAAGGAAAATGTTGGGATAGACTTTCGATCAGCAAAGGTCGCTTTTCGTCTTCAACATCTATATCGATGTCAGGCATTTCTTTTCTGAATTCGTTGAGGAATCTTTCAAAGATCAGATCATATTTTATGGGATCTATCTTTGTTATTCCCAGTATGTATGCTATTACCGAGCCAACGGCGCTTCCCCTTCCAGGACCGATTTCCACATTCAGCGATCTGGCAATATCAACTATCCTCTTGACGGTGTAAAAGTAAGATTCAAAACCGAGTTTCTCGATCACTTTGAGTTCTTCTTCAAACCTTTTTCTGTGCTCAGGAGTTCTTGCCAGTTCTGCGCAGCCTTTCAGCCAATCCTTCTTTGGTTGTGGCAATTTCATTTCCACTCGCAAATCGTAGGATGTACAACCAAGGATTAAAGCAGCATCTTCGAAGGCTCCATCAAATGATGAGCCAGACTTGATGGGACTTTGCTGAATTTGGCACATAGCTATGTGACCATCGAGCTGAGAGTCGTTCAGGTAGTATATCAACTTGATTTCATCGATTTTCAGAAAATCGAGTTTCGGTTCTTCTGATCTGTTATAAGCCTTCACCAGTTCTTCAAATTCCTCGCGATTTCTTGCGTAAAAAACCTTTGTACCAACTCTCAGTCCGTGAACAGGTATGATTCCATTTCGACGACAGAGGTTGTTGAAAGTTACTGTGCCATGGAAGTTTGTATCTGCTAAAAGAAGCGATTTCAATCCGATCGATTTGGTTTTCTCGACAACTTGCTCTAATCGTATTATGGAACCATCAAAAGAATAAGGGGAAACAACACACGGTATCATTTGAGAGTCACTGCCTCGTTTGATAACTTCACCAACATCGATTTGAAATCATCTGGTATTGGGGCAGTGAACTGCATCCATTTCTCAGTTCTTGGATGATAAAACCCAAGTTTTGTTGCGTGGAGCATCTGTCTTACTGCGAGTGATCCTTTACCGTAGAGTTTGTCACCGAGAATGGGGTGACCTATGTACTTCATGTGAACTCTTATCTGATGGGTACGACCGGTTTTCGGATAAGCAGCGATAAGCGATGCAGTCTTCCCGAAATGCTTTATGACTTCGTAATGTGTTATTGCAACTCTACCAGATTCATTCACAGACATCTTTGTTCTCAGAACAGGATGTCTGGCTATTGCAATTTGGACATCACCTTGAGATCTCTCGACGAAACCCTCTACAAGTGCCAAGTACATTTTGAAAGTCTTTCTCTCTTTGAATTGATGTGAGAGACTCTGGTGTGCCAGATCGTTCTTCGCAACGACTATGACTCCTGAGGTGTCCTTGTCCAATCTGTGAACGATACCTGGTCTGAGCTGGCCTCCAATGCCCTGAAGATCTCTGCAGTGGTATAACAGTGCGTTTACAAGCGTACCACTGGTGTGTGAAGGAATTGGGTGAACAATCATACCAGCTGGTTTGTTGATCACAACTATATCAGAATCTTCGTAAAGAATCTTGAGTTCTATCTGTTGTGGTTCAACCATGATCGGCATAGCAGGTTCTGGGTCTGGAATGACTATCACATCTTGTGGTTTGACTTTGTAACTGGGCTTTTGAGGTTTCCCGTTGACAGTTACCTTCCCCTCTTTGATGGCTTTCTGTACAAAACTTCTGGAGATCTTCGCAGGGATCTTCTGTAATAAGTAGAGATCAAGTCTTTGTTCCGATTCACCTTTGTTCACCGTGACTTTCAACTTTTTTCTCTCCCATCAGGAGACTTAGCACTATCAATACCCCGCCAATAGTGATGAACAAATCTGCAATATTGAAGATGGCAGGAAAATAGCGAAGGTTTATGAAATCAACAACGTAGCCAAATCTGAAACGATCGATGATATTACCAGTTGCTCCGCCAACGATCATCTGAAGCCCTGCTTTCGTGAGAGTCGAACCTTTTGTGAAGCTTGATACAACTGAGAGTGCGAGTGTAACGGCAAAGGTAACCCAGAGCACCCAAGGAGACTTTGAAAAAAGACCAAAGACGATACCCGTGTTCCTCGTATAGGTGAACCACAAAACACCTGGAATAGCAAAGAAAGGCTGAAAGAGAAAGTTTTCTACCAACATTTTTGAAAGTTGGTCCATCAAAATCACAAAGGTTACCCAGAACATCTCACTTCACCCTTTGGTAGAAAAATGGACTGATAATCTTCAGACCTATCTCGGCGTAATCGAAGATTCTCTCTGTGCTGCCGACGAAAAGTATGCCACCGAGCCTGAGAGCTTTGGTGAAGTTTCTGTAAAGCTGGTCTTTTGCAGAGGCTTCGAAGTATATGACCACATTTCTACAGATTATGAGGTCAAGTGACTGAGGGAATGAATCTTGAAGCATATTGTGTTTTTTGAACTCCACTCTCTTTTTCACAAAATCCTTTACCTTGTAACTCCCATCAAGCAGCTCGAAATATTTCTCTAAATATGCCTTCGGTGTACTCACCATAGATCTTGCTTCATATACACCGGCTTTTGCCTCTTCGAGTGCTCTTTCATCCAAATCTGTGGCGAGCACTGAGGCAGTCGAAGGAGCATTCAGTTCTTCAAGCAGTATTGCCAAAGAGTATGGTTCTTCCCCACTTGCACAACCTGCGCTCCATGCCTTGAATCTACCCTTACTCGAAACCAAGAGCTCAGGTAGATATTTATCTCTAAGCTCCCACCACTTTTCTGGGTTTCTGAAAAACTCTGTGACGTTTATCGTCAATTTGTCGAGAAACTCTTCTTTAGCCGCTGGATTTGACAGTAAGAAGCGTAAGTACTCTTGAAAAGAAGACAGTCGATATTTTTTTATGAGTATTTCTATTCTTCTTTTCACTCTGTGTGGTTTGTAACCAGAGAGATCCAAACCAAAATACCTGTGAACCTCTTTGACGAACCATTGGAAATCTTCCATGGGAAGATCACCAGAAAACTGGGAAAGAAAATCCTGCATACCATCTCTCCTTTTCTGAACGAAAGATCACATAGATTTTGTCAATCTTTTTCCTCAAATCTATCGATTCATTCGACACCAAAACCCACTCGTCCTCGTTCA
This sequence comes from Pseudothermotoga sp. U03pept, assembly GCF_051235805.1. Classification (NCBI taxonomy): domain Bacteria; kingdom Thermotogati; phylum Thermotogota; class Thermotogae; order Thermotogales; family Thermotogaceae; genus Pseudothermotoga; species Pseudothermotoga sp. U03pept. Next base: position 1,132,405 of record NZ_JBPNXV010000001.1, read on the forward strand.
CCCAGCCAAAACCCACGTTTGTCTTGTTTGCGAGATGCTGCGCAAAGAAAAACAACCTGTCTGCCGCAAAGCCAATTCGTAACCCCATCTTTGGCACAAGGAAGAAAACAATTCCTCTATGAGAAAGACCAACTCCATAGCCCAAATTGGAGATAAACGGTTCTATTTTGAAATCATTGAAATTTATTGGAACTGAAAGGTGATAACCACTGTTGTTGTCGACACAGATCGAAAAGTAATCGATCTTGAAGAAAAGTGCATAACTATCCTGAATGACAGCTCCGATGGAGCCGTTCATTCCCCATAAACTCAAAGTATTAGCTTCGTAATTGAGGTTACTGAAGCTCAACCAACCCGCATACGGTACGCGGTAAAGGGCTCCACCGGTGCCTAAGTCGAGTGACAGATACTTCAAGTTCTCAAAGGGTTCATAAAGAGGCAAAACACTTAAGCGACCTTGATCAACAGCCACACGCAGACTGAAAGAAAGATCAGCTTCGATGCGCCAAAACTCAATGTGTGGAGACAACGTGGCACCAAACCAAGGACTGGTGCCAATGGCTATGTCAAAGTTCACTACGGCAGCTGCAACAGAAATAGGCAACAGCAGGAACAATATTGAAGCTCTCATTGATTCATCTGTGACAGTATTGCTTCCATTTCTGCGTCGTCCATCTCAAAGTTCGAGAAGACGTCTTGTACATCATCCATGTCTTCGAGTGCGTTCATCAGCATCAAAACTTTCTCTGCGTCCTTTCCAGTCACTTGAACTGTGTTCTTTGGTACATACGACACACTTGCCTCCACCTTGTAGCCGTTCTTTTCAAGAGTTTCTTTGACTGCTGTCAAGTTCTCTGCAGATGTAACAATCCTAATCGGATCATCCTGATCGTTGATATCTTCAGCTCCTGCGTCAATTGCAAGCATCATCAATTCTTCAACATTTGCCACTTGATCGCGCGCCACGTTGATTATTCCCTTTCTCTCGAAGATCCAACTAACGGCTCCAAGATCGGCAAGACTTCCACCGTGTCTGCTCAAAACGTGTCTCAACTCTTGGGCTGTTCTATTCTTGTTGTCGGTCAAAGCCCTTATGTAAAGCGCAACACCTGCAGGGCCATATGCTTCGTATATGATCTCCTGATACTCAACACCCTCAAGTTCACCAGTACCACGTTTGATAGCCTTTTCAATGTTGTCTTTTGGCATGTTCGCTTCTTTCGCCTTTTCGATTGCCGTTCTAAGCCGTGGGTTGGTATCTGGATCTCCTCCACCTTCACGAGCAGCGACTATCAACTCACGTATCAATTTCGTGAACATCTGCGATCTCTTAGCGTCCTGTGCCATCTTTCGATGTTTGATATTTGCCCATTTGTTATGTCCTGACATTCTCTTCCCTCCTAAACAGAGTTATCTCCAAGATATTTTATCACCGTTATCGTAGTATCGTCATGTCTTTGTGTACCCTTCGAAAAGTTTTCAATCTCGTTCTTCAGTTGCTCAACAATTTGTACAACACTGTGATTCCTCAGTTCCTTGATTTTTGCACAAAATCTCTCAAGTCCATATTCATTTCCAGAACTGTCCCTCGCTTCTGTTACGCCATCTGTGTAAGCCACTATTAGATCTCCTGTACCGATCTTCGTAACCACTTCTCTGTAGTTTGTATCTCTCAGAATACCAAGTGGCAGATCTTGTGCTTCTACGGTAGTAATATCATCACCGCTAACCAGTAAAACAGGATTGTGTCCCGCGTTCACGATGTGGAGTTCACCATCATGAGTCAGGCACAACAGTATCATGGTGACGAATCTGTCTTCTTCCAAGTCCTCGCACAACACGTTGTTGAGTTGCACCGCAAGTTGAGAGATTGTTTCAGCACTTCTGGAAAGTGTTCTCAAAGCACTACGCAATGCTGTCATCATCAAAGCCGCTGGAATACCTTTGCCTGAAACGTCTGCAACTGTTGCAAAAATGCGATTTTCTCTGACAAGAATATCGTAGTAATCTCCACCTACTTGAATTGCAGGCATCGTATCAGCGCTTATTTCGACGTAATTCAAATTTGGCAATTTTCTCGGGTAGAGCCTCATTTGGATCTGTCTTGCAATCTCGAGCTGTTCTCTGAGTCTTTCTCTCTCGACCTCTCTTTTCAACCTCACATACCTTTCACATATCGACGATAACTGCTGAGCAGCGGCTTCGAGAATCTTCCTGTCCACCGCGGTGAAGATATCTGGTTCTCTTTCAACGAGCGTGATCCTTCCCCAAAGAGATTTGCCACTCTTGACGGGAACTGACAACAGATTCCGAACTTCTGTACTATGAGTCGGTTCGATCAAGAAAACATTGTCACTCTTTGTGTCAATCAACTGCTTTGCCTTTTCGAAGGTTTCACGATCAAGTGCGAAAAGTTTTTCGTAATAAACGTGTCGATCTGCCACGTTCAGCTCGATGCACACTGCTAAGAAAGGTATCGTTTGTTTCAATAGCTCGACCAACGACTCAAGACCTTCTTCGGGGTCCACAACATTCGCAAAAACATTGTTGAGTTCAAAGAGAGTTGCAATTTCTTGGTAAGTCCTGGAGAGTTCTTCTATGTGCTCTTCGAGCAACTTCGTGTAGTTCTTTCGCCGCTCATTCAGTTCCGCCATTATTTTGTCTATAGCCATGGATATGTCTTTGAGACTCGACAAACCTTGGTATGGAGGTAAGTTCATCGTTTTAGAGATTTTCTCATAGACCTGCTTTAGTTCATGTTCCACGGCCTATCACCCTGCGAACTTCTTCGAGCAATTTCAGTGGGCTGAAGGGCTTTGTGAGAAAACCATTGGCACCGATCTCCAAGGCTACTTTTGGATCATCCTCCCCACCCTTCGCCGTCAACATTATCACGGGAACGTCCTTTAGCTCAGGATCTTTTCTCATTGTCCTGAGAACTTCAAACCCATCGATGTGAGGCATCATTATATCTAAGATCACGAGATCTGGTTTTGCCTGTCTTAGCTTCTCGAGGGCTTCCTTTCCATCCTTTGCTTCGTCAACTGCATACCCCTCTCTCGTGAGATTGAAGCTAACGATCTTTCTCAAGACCTCAGAATCATCGACCACTAAGACTCTATAGCCCATGATGATTCCTCCAAGATTTCTGACAGTTTTCTGCCGTCACAGAGTGCCTCCGTGCACGTAACCAATACAGAACATTCCTCTTCTCTCAAGATGGGCTGGTACAGATATCGAGCACGAATGAGTCGGTCCCTTTTCTGTTCATATCTTATCACAAGAAATTCACCTTGAGAACTGAATTGCACGTTTTCAAAGAAATAACTAATGGGACCTGACTTTGATTTCTCCGCAATCACAATCTGCCTTGCGGGGTCATATGCCAACAGATCGGTACAGTTCTTAGGTATGAGGATTCTAAAGGCATAAGCTGTCACCAATTTGTTCGGATTCAGTTCAGTCCACCACAGCTTTTCAGGAGAAATGCCTTTGAGTGAGGTTTCCTTTAGTTTGCTTAATACCCCTTCAACTCTGCCACTGAAATCGACCCTTGTGTACAGTGCGAGATTCACCACACCAGTGGGTGTTGGATCGAGATACGAAATCTTTGGTTTTTTGTGGAAACCTTCGGTGAGCGCAAATGGCAATCCACTGCGCCGAATGTTCCTCTCTATAGCATTTGACGTTTCTATTGCCGACAGAAACCTCATCAAGCCATATTTTTTGTATTTTATAATTGCGTACATCTTTCCTCCTATGCCGTTGACCGGTAAATTATACTATAATGATTTAAGAATTGGAAAGAGGTGGTTTTGATTGTACTACAAAGTATCTCGTGATCCAATTCACTTTGAGATCTTCATGTATCCATTAGAAATACTCTCAATAGATACCAGGCCAATCCAAAGGCTGAGATATCTGTCACAGTTAGTTGGTGCTGAGCTCGTCTACCCTGGTGCGACACACAATAGATTTTCTCACTCACTCGGTGTGATGCACATCTGTGGTATCTACGCTTCAAGGCTCTTCGAAGACCAATCGAAAAGGCGAGTTGTCCGACTTGCCGGGTTGCTTCATGACATTGGTCATGGTCCATTCAGTCACCAATTCGACGATGTTGTCTACAAGAGAATGGGATTGACGGAAGGTCACGATGAATTCAGAAAGAGAATATTGCTTGAGTTGATGCCTTCTGAGATGATGAAATCTTACCAGAGAATATCTGATCCAAGAATGAAAGATGCAGTTGCTGAGGACCTGTACCAAACTCTTGGATTAGATCAAGTGAGTGAAGATAGCTTTTTGAAACTCATGAATTTGGTGAACGAAGTCTTTGAGGGGGAAGAGGCTGGAACCGTTGAGTTCAACATCGTGCAAGGACCACTGGGTGCCGACAGACTTGATTTTCTCATGAGGGATTCCTATTACAGTGGTACAACGCAGTTCGGCGTGGGTGCGATTGATAGAATCATCAGGAACTCTTTTGTAAAGGAAAAAGATGGAAAAAAGATCTTGTGCTATCATGCGAAAGTCCTCGATCAGATATACACAAGTCTCTTCGGCAGGTTTATGATGTACAAGAACGTCTATTTTCACAAGACGTCCAGAGCAGCCGATCTAATGATCCAGCAAATACTATCGCTCATCTACGAATCACTCAAGTTGCCTGAACAAGTGAGCGACACAACGAAGTTTCTCGACATGACAGATCAGTTTGTTTTCTCACAGATAAAACTCGAGTTCAAAAGGCTGCTCGAGAAATATGGCATGAATGAGCAAGAGATCTTCGAAGGAAATGTACAACTCAAAGAAGATGAGTATTCTCTGATGAAGGCTTATGAATTGTTGAGGCGTATCGAAAGAAGAGATCTTTGGAAATTGATAGCTGAAATCACCTTTTCTGCTGTTGGTGTCGATCCTTCGATCATGAGTAAGGGAGTTGTGGAGGATACCCTGCAGAAAATGAAGGCGAGACTGAGAACTTTGATCGAGAGCACAGAAGTAGTAGAACAAGACAAGAAAGAGTTGCAGAGAATTCTGAACAGCTTCGACGAAATCTTTAAGACCGATACTCCCTACAAGTTGTCCCTTATGCATCCAGATGAATTTCTCAGGAGCAACGTGTTTCTGTATGATCCCACAAAAGAAGAAGTCTTTTCCCTTGAAGAATACCTCAGGAAATACCCAGCCTACCAACTGATGGCGAACAACTTGGTTCAGATAGTCAGAATTTATGTCACTGAAGACATTCGACAGATACTCAGGAAATACAATGTTGTACCGAGAGCTGGCACTGAGTTGACAACGAGGTGGTGAAGTTGTCCAGAAGGCTTTTACTTTTCTTCATAGACGTTGGTTTGACATTGTTCGCAGGCATCATCGCTCTCTTCATCAGGCTTGGGTTCGACTGGGCAGAACTTGCAAAGTATTTCCCCAGTGTACCAATCTATTGTTCGATCAGCGCGTTAGTCTATATTCTGAACGGTACTTACAACATAGTCTGGTTGTACGCTTCCTTCAAAGATATGATCACTCTGATGAGAGGTTCTGCTGTGGCGTATCTTTTGAATATCCTCTTTTTCTATTTAGTAAGGACTATCGTTCTGCCTCGTTCTGTCGGTGTGATGACTTTTTTGGGTTCAACGATGCTGATGATCGCAAGTCGTTTCTTCTGGCAGTGGTTGAATACCGTTCCACCAACGAGTAACAAGAGGGTGTTGATAATTGGTGCAGGAAGTGCTGGGACAATGCTTTTGGAAGATTTCGAACACCGCCCCAACTTGGGAAGGGTGGTTGGGTTTCTTGACGATTCTCCGAGAAAGATTGGACGAAAGATACACGGAATACCAATCTATGGACCTATCGACGAAGCCCAGCGAGTAATAGATTTGTTGAAAGTCGATGAAGTCATAATAGCGATTCCTTCTGCAAGCGCTGAGCAGATGAGGAGAATCGTGTCTTTGATCAATCCGAAGCATGTGAAAGTTCGTACACTGCCTGGTATATACGAGCTCACTGATACACAGCCAAGGATAGGTCAGCTCAGAGAGGTTACGGTCGAAGATCTGCTGGGTAGGGAAGAGACCAAGGTCGATCTTGAACAGATAAGATCCTATGTCAAAGGCAGGAGAATACTCGTAACGGGTGCAGGCGGTAGTATAGGCAGTGAACTTTGTAGGCAGTTGGCGAAACTTGAACCTTCAATGCTTGTCCTGCTGGGTAAGGGGGAAAACAGCATCTACCAGATAGACGAAGAGCTTTCTGTGGATTACCCACTTTTGAACAGGATGCGTGTGATAGCAGACGTCTCAGACTCCGTGCGAATGCATCAAGTCTTCGAGATTGCCAAACCTGAGATTGTCTTTCACGCTGCCGCACACAAGCATGTTCCGTTGATGGAGGAAAACCCATATGAAGCACTGCGTGTCAATACTCTTGGGACAAAGATTGTCGCAAAGCTGTGTTGTGAGTTTGATGTCGAAAAGATGATCTTCGTTTCCACCGATAAGGCTGTCAAGCCTTCTTCGATCATGGGTGCGAGCAAAAGGTTGGCAGAACTACTCTTGCTCTCCATCGATTCTAAATGCAAAACGAACTTTGTGATAGTGCGGTTCGGTAACGTGATTGGCAGCAGGGGCAGCGTGATCTTGAAGTTCAACTATCAAATCCAGAAGGGAGGACCTGTGACGGTAACTGATCCGAGAATGACAAGATATTTCATGAGTATCTCTGAAGCCGTTTCGCTTGTACTGCAGGCGGGTAGTTTTGGCACAGACAAAGATCTCTTTGTCTTGGACATGGGTAAACCAATCTCGATAGACACATTAGCTCGAACGATGATCATGCTGAACGGTCTTGTTCCAGATCAAGACATCAAAATAGTCTACACAGGAAGTCGAGACGGTGAGAAACTCACCGAGGAACTTTTCTACGAATATGAGAAGGTGGAGTCTACGACACATCCAAAGGTGTTGCTGGTCAGAAATGGTAAGAAGGTTGATTTTGAAAAGCTATGTTATACTGTGGACACATTTTTGAAGATGGCAGTGGAACAACCTCAAGAGGTTTTTCAAAAGATACAGCAGTTCTTGAACGAGACATGAGAGGTGTTTGATGAGTTTCCTCATATCTTTTCTTCTAAATCTCTTGTTCGTGAGATTCTTCTCGCAGAAATTCCCCTTGGACATACCAAATGCGAGAAAAATTCACAAGATGCCAATTCCTCTGAGTGGCGGTATTGCGATCTTTGTCGCTCTGCTTGCAACAGAAACTCAGATAAAGATCATCTTGCCTGTCTCTTTAGCCTTTTTTCTGGGAGTCTTGGACGATATCGAAGATCTCTCTTACAAAATCAAATTGCCATTTCAGATGCTGATCGCAACCATTGCCGTGTGCTTAGGACCCAAGCAAGTCTATTTTCTGGGACAAGCACTGAACGGAATGCTATGGAAGGTTGTGGAAGTTTTTTGGTTCGCTGCCATGTTCAACGCACTCAACATGATCGATGGTATGGACGCACTTGCATCTTCTACTTCAATGCTGAGTGCTCTCTTCTTGAAAGAAGATCGCCTCGCCCTCGCCTTGGCTGGTTTTCTACCTTTCAATCTACCGAAGGCTAAATCCTTTCTCGGAAACAGTGGATCGGCTGTTCTCGGCATTCTGCTGCCATTTTATGCGCTGATGTACTTCAAGGGAGATCTGTGCTATGCCACAGTCTTTCTTGGCTATCCGGCTTACGAAGTTCTAAGCAGTTTCGCACGTCGCATAGTTCGTCACAGAAATCCTTTCTGTGCTGATAAAAATCACACTCATCATCTGCTGATGAGAAAATTTGGTGTATGGCGCTCTCTGATAATGCTTATCGTCTTCTCCTTTGTCTGCAATTTGTTGGGCTTATCCGAAAAACTCTGGTCCTTCATGCTCTTTTGCATGATCTATCTTGTTCTCTTCACCTACAGCCTTTTTCAAAGCCGCAATGGCAACCTCAATCTGTGAATCGTCTGGAATCGCTGTGGTGAGCTTCTGGAGCAGGAGGCCCGGTGCTGCCAAAAAGCGCATTGCTTTCGAGTTTCGCGCTGAGATTCTTAGAAACTCATAAGAAAAACCTACTATCACGGGTATGAAGGCCACCCTGCTGATGACCTTCCAAAAGACATTCAAGTGGAGAATCCAACCGAGCAAGCTGAAAAATATTATGGAGAATATTAGGAAAATCATGACAAAGTTTGTGCCGCATCTCGGATGAATGGTACTGTATTTCCTTATCTTTTCATCAATCAGTGGTTCATTCGACTCATAGGCATGAATCACCATATGCTCAGCACCATGGTATTGGAAAAATCTTTTCACATCTTTCAACAGCGATATGATGTAGACATAGAGTAAGAACAACCCGAGTCTGATCAAACCTTCAACCAATGAAAAGAGGAATTCGTTGCCCCGCAGAAAGGTCAAGAGGCTGGTCAAGAAAACCGGTAAAACCAAGAACAATCCCACAGCCAATACAACGGCAAGAAAAATCGACCAGAAGGTCTCTGATTTTTTCATCTTCTGACCAGAACTTATTTCAGCCGATCTATCGAGAGCATAGATGCCATAATAGAGCGAATAAAACAGACTGATTAAACCTCTCAGGAACGGTACCTTGAAAAGTTTCAAGCTTGAAGGAGTCTTCTTGCCAATCTCTTCAACAACGATCTCTCCGTTGTTGTTCCTAACAGCGATTGCCACATTCTTACCCATCATGAGAACACCTTCGATTATCGCTTGTCCTCCTATTTTCATCTCTTCTCCTCCTCAAATCGTGGTAACACGACTTTGAATTCACTACCCTCATTCTGCTTACTTTGAAGTTCTATAGTGCAACCCATTATCTTTGCCAATTTCTCAACTAAGGATAGCCCCAGGCCATATCCTGGTGTAGACCTGGATCGATCACCTTTGTAGAAACGCCGAAATATCTTCTCTTTTTCTGAGTCGTCTATCCCAATGCCGAAATCCTTCACACTCAGCCAACCTTCACCACATTTCAGAATGATCTGTTTTCTATCCTTTGAAAACTTTATCGCGTTCTCTGCTAAAGCTTTCACGATTATCTGTAGAACTTTACTGTCCACATATCCTTTACCTTCTCCTTCTACTTCTATTTGGAACTCAGGGAACTGGTGACGAAACTCATCGGCAAGCTCTTGTAAAAATGGTTTCAGTTCGATCAACTTCATCTCGAGTTTCGTAATGGGTTTTGAAAGCATGAGCAGTGTCTCAGACAACGATATGAGTTTGGCTGAGGTTTCGTGTATGGTCTGTGCGGATTCGAGAACGATCTGCTTGTTATCTGTAAAACGCTGAATTAGTTCAGCATAACCTTGTATTGTCGTCAACGGTGTTCTGAGTTCATGAGAGACATCATTGACAAAGTCGTTCTGGGCTTCAAATCCAATTCTCAATCGGTCGAGCATGTTGTTTATAGTCTTTGCAAGCAGAGAAACTTCGTCGTTCGTACCAGGATCATAAACCCTTTTGTTCAAATCAGTCGTGTTGATATCCTTCAATTGTTCAGTGATCATACTCATCGGTGAGAGTGATCTACTAACGAAATAGCTACCCAAAGCCAAGGAAATCACACTGAAGAAAATCCAGAAAACGACAAAAGCACGCGAGAGAATCTTCAGAAAATCGCCAATTCCACCTGCTGGTGAAAGCAAAAAGAAATCTCTTTCACCTGAGGCAGTTATGAATCTCGCTCTGACCACCAAATACTCGTCTTTACCCAATTTTATGTAAGTTGGTCGTTTTGTGTTCATCACTTGTTCTACAAATCTCTTGAAATGCTCGTGTTCTGTATTCACGCTACCGAGTACCACGTTTCCAGAATCATCAAGAACTGCAACGCCTGGCGGCAGTCTGAGGTTCACCAGAATCCTGCCAGGTATTCTGAAGGCCGTAATTACTTCGTTTCTCAGATTATCAGCCGAACGAGATAGATGCATATTCTTTACCAGAGAATATGCGGTGAGCAAACCCAGACCGAGTATGGTTGAAAAGAGTACAGTCTGCCAGAAAACCATCTTCCACTTAAGCGTAGAGAACATAGCCAATACCCCTAACTGTTTTCACTATTTTACCGTGATCCTTCAATTTGTCTCGTAAGTACTTTATGTAAACATCCACGATGTTCTTGCTTATGAACTCACTGTCGCCCCATACCTCTTTCAAGAGTTCTTCCCTGCTAACCACCCTACCGGCATTTATGAAAAGATGATAAAGTAGACTACTCTCTCTTTCGGAAAGTACGACTGTCGAACCATCTGGGAAGGTGAGTATCTTTGAATTGACGTCAAACACCATGGACCCAATCTTCAACAACTCCGGTTTTCTGACTCTCCTTGCAACGGCTTCCACACGCGTGAGCAGTTCATCAAGATGGAAGGGTTTTGGTATGTAATCATCGGCACCCTTCTTCAAGCCTCTTATTCTGTTCTCGACTTCACCTCGGGCTGTCAAAACTACTACTCCGACCTCTTCGTCCACAGATCTGATCTTCTCCAGAACCTCAAACCCATCCATCCCAGGTAGCATGAGATCAAGGATCACCAGAGCAGGATTATGAGTCGAATACATTCGCCAGCCTTCCTCTCCGGTGCTCGCTATAAGAACTTCGTAACCATGGTTTTCAAAGAGGAGTTGAAGAAGACGTGCTATCTTTTGGTCATCTTCCACTATTAGTATCCTTATATTTCATCAGCTCCTTGTACTCTTTGACTATTCTGTTTGCATACTCTGATTTCATGTTACCACCGTTGTACATTTCAAGAGCCTTCAAGAGATTACCAGAGGTTTTCTGTAGCAAATACTTGAGGTAAAGAACTCCATACTCTATATTCAGCCGGTAGTCCCAAAGAAGCGTTGACCATCCACCTTCTGGCTCAGACAGTGAGTACTTCTGCGCCACAAACTCAGCAGTCTCTTTCTTTATCTGGACCAAACCCAACTCACCGTACATGCCAACCACATTTCTGAACTCGCTCTCGACCTTTATCAGGGCAATGATCAAGAGTGGATCGAAGTCATACTTCTTGCTCACTTCAACTATAGCACTGTACATCTCATCGATGATCTGTGCATCAACGATCAAATCATGTTTTGACCGAGTCTCTCTTACGAGTTTGCTGAACCAGGTCGGCGCCGGTTCAGCTACCATTAGAGCTGACATCAGCAGCAAGGTCACTACTAAGATCTTCTTTCTCTTCTCAGCAAGCAAAATTTGCACCTCCAAAGCGTCAATCTGTTATAATTTCACAGGGTGGAACTCTGTGGAAGCTCTTTATCGCAAGTACAGACCAAAGAACTTCGACCAAATTATAGACCAGAAGCAGGCAAAATTGGTTCTTCAGAATGCCATAACTAAAGATAGGGTCTCTCATGCCTATATCTTTTCTGGTCCTCGAGGAACTGGAAAGACTTCGGTGGCAAGAATTCTGGCAAAGGCACTGAACTGTCCAAACAGATCTACCTATGAACCTTGTTGTGAGTGTGAAAGTTGCCTTTCGATAGATCGAGGCACTCACCCTGATGTGATAGAACTGGACGCAGCTTCAAACAGAGGTATCGATGAAATGCGCAGGATAAGAGATGCCGTAGGATTCAGACCAATGATGGGAAGATATAAGGTCTACATCGTCGATGAATTTCACATGCTCACTCGGGAGGCTTTCAATGCGTTTCTGAAAACACTCGAAGAACCGCCTGTTGGTGTCACCTTTGTACTGGCAACCACTAACCTTGAAAGGGTTCCTCCAACGATAGTTTCCCGCTGCCAGGTGATCGAATTCAAGAATTTCACAGAAACTGATATCTTCCAAAACTTAATGGTTGTTGCCAAGAAGGAAGGCTTGAATCTGGAAGAGGATGCTGCTAAACTGATAGCCAAAAGATCTGCCGGTGGTATGAGAGATGCGCTTTCTTACTTAGAACAAATTGCCAATTTCGCTCTTGGTGAAGTGATTTCTCTTTCTCTCGCTGAGAAGGCACTCGGATTGGTGCCTTCAGAGATCGTTGACCAGTTCATCGATTACATTATCACCGGTAAGATCTCACAGATCGAAAGATTGCTTGACACCGTTTTCGAGAACGGTTACGATTTGGCTCAGCTTGTTGCATTGTCTGTTGAAAGAATTGAAGAGAGAATCTCACAAAATGCTACCATAGAACTCTTGCAGTTGGCAAAGGACTTACTTGAGATATCCAAGGAACTCAGGTTTGCTGAGAACAAAAAGACAATCTGCAAGATCTTGGCAATGAACCTTGCTGCCAAGAGTTCAGAGTCAAGACAAGAGGTAGTGCAAAAATCGAAGCCGGTTGAAGAGATTGTACAACCCAGAGAGAAGAAGGTCGATTCGAATCTTTCTCAGATCGAAGAGTTATTACAGTGGCTTAAAGATGAGAAGGACATGTCTATATACGTTGCTCTAACTCAATCGAGAATCACGCAAAAAGGACATATCTTAGATATATCCTTTCTGCCTTCTCAGCGTTTTCAATATGAGTACCTGAGAGAAAAACTGTTGGAACTTGAATACTTGTTCAAGACAAAAATGCAGAAAGACGTCGTTGTCAATCTTTTCATCGATGAAGAAAGAGAGAAGAGGATTCTTCAGAAATTGCAGGAGAACTTTCCGGGGAGAGTAAGAATAGAGGAGTGAAGAAAGGTGAAAAAACTCAAAGGATTTGGTGGAAGAAATTATGGAAAGCCTGAGAAACCAGCAGGTAACATCGAGAAACTTCAACAACAGATGAAAGAACAATTCGAAAAGGTCGAACAGGAATTTGAAAAGATCGAAGTCTCAGCCTCGGCAGGAGGTGGTGCTGTCAAGGTAACGGCGAAATGCAACTACGAGGTAGTGTCGATTGAGTACGATGAATCATTGCTCGACGATCGAGAGATGTTCAACGATCTTTTGATTGCAGCAATTAACGAAACGATGAGAAAGGTCACCGAAAAGAGGAACGAAGAGATCTCAAAGATAGTCGGAGTGGGTGGTCTACCAAATTTGTGAGATTTTACACAAATTCGTGAATGTTGTAAACATTACCGGGTAGAATTTGCATAGACACTAAGTTTGAGGAGGGAAAAACATGAAAGTTGCAATCAACGGGTTTGGAAGAGTAGGAAGAGTAGTTCTCAGAGAAATCTTGAGACGCAACTGGAAGGATCTGGATGTAGTTGCAATTAACGATGTCACCGATGCCGCAACATTGGCCCATCTCTTTAAGTACGATTCTGTACATAAGATTTATCCGAACGAAGTCGTAGCAAAAGAAAAGGAAATAGTCATCGACGGTAAGAGTTACATGATCTTCAGTGAAAAAGATCCTTCGAAACTCCCATGGAAGGATCTGGGTGTGGATATAGTAATCGAATCTTCAGGAGTTTTCACAGACAAAGAAAAAGCCTCTTTGCATTTGCAAGCAGGTGCCAAGAAGGTTATAATCACAGCTCCAGCAAAGGGTGAAGACATCACAGTTGTCATTGGGTGCAACGAGAAGAATCTCAAACCAGAGCACACAGTTATCTCTTGTGCATCGTGCACAACCAACTCTATTGCCCCAATAATAAAGGTACTTCATGAGAAATTCAACATTCTCAGCGGTTTCTTGACAACGGTACATGCTTACACCAACGATCAGAGGGTTTTGGATCTACCACACAAAGACTTGAGAAGAGCAAGAGCAGCTGCCATCAACACCATTCCAACGACCACGGGTGCAGCCAAGGCAGTGGCATTGGTTGTACCAGAACTGAAAGGAAAACTTGACGGAGTTGCCTTGAGAGTGCCCGTACCCGATGGATCGATCTCTGACTTCGTTGCAGTCGTCGAAAAACAGGCGAGTGTTGAAGAAATTAACCAGATAATGAAGAACGCCTGCGAAACCACTCTCAAAGGAATAGTCAAGTACAACACTGATCCAATAGTGAGCAGCGACATCATAGGTACCACCTACTCCGGCATCTTCGATGCAACTTTGACGAATGTGAAGGGCAATCTCATAAAAGTCTTCTCTTGGTATGACAACGAATACGGTTACAGCTGCAGAGTGGTTGACACAGTTGAACTCGTGGCAAAGTTGATGTGAGATGAGGGAGGTCTCCTCCCTCTTTCTGGGGGTGAAAGGATGAAGAAACTAACCATAAAAGATGTTGATCTTTCGGGAAAAACCGTGATCATGAGGGTTGATTTCAACGTACCAGTTGATAAGGACGGCAAAGTTTCAGATGACACAAGAATCACGGCAGCACTTCCAACGATAAGGTACGCAGTTGACAAAGGGGCAAAGGTCATTCTCCTATCTCATCTTGGCAGACCTAAGGGTGGTCCAGATCCAAAATACACGCTGAAACCTGTAGCAGATCATCTTGCAAAAATATCGAACTTGAAGGTTACGTTCATTCCTCATCTTATAGGAGAAGAAGTAAAACAAGCCGTTAAGAGTATGAAGTCAGGAGAGATTTTGGTACTCGAGAATACCAGATTCCATCCTGGAGAGGAAAAGAATGATTTGGAGCTCGCAAAAGCTTGGGCGGAACTTGCGGATATTCATGTGAACGACGCATTTGGAACAGCCCATAGGGCTCACTCTTCTAATGTTGGTATTGCCACCTTTATTCCAAGTGTTGCAGGTTTCTTGATGGAAAAAGAGATCGAATTTCTCAACAAAGTCACTTATGAACCAGAGCATCCATACGTAGTCGTACTCGGAGGCGCAAAGGTGTCCGACAAGATAGGAGTCATAACCAATCTTTTGAACAGAGCAGACAAGCTCCTGATAGGTGGAGCAATGATGTTCACATTCCTCAAAGCACAGGGCTTTTCGATTGGCTCTTCTCTGGTAGAAGACGATAAACTGGAGCTTGCAAAACAGATAATGAAACAAGCAAAGGAAAAGAACGTTGAAATCGTACTACCGGTAGATGCCGTGATTGCCCAGAAGATCGAGGCTGGGGTTGAAAAAAGGATCGTCAATATGAAAGATGGCATACCAGAAGGATGGATGGGTTTGGACATTGGTCCTGAGTCAGTGAAGCTGTTTGAAAAAGCTTTGCAAAATGCTAAAACCGTTGTGTGGAACGGACCTATGGGCGTTTTTGAGATAGACGATTTTGCAGCAGGCACAAAGGCCGTTGCCGAGATGATCGCAAAAGTTAAAGGCACGACGGTCATCGGTGGAGGAGATTCGGCGGCAGCTGTTGCTAAATTTGGTTTGGAAGCAGCTTATTCCCACGTCTCGACTGGAGGAGGAGCATCTTTGGAGTTTCTTGAAGGCAAGGAACTTCCCGGAATAAGCAGCTTAGCTGATAAAAAAAAATAGATAGACTGATCGTCGCTGGAAACTGGAAAATGAATAAAACCAACCAACAAGCAAAACTCTTTGCAAATACATTGATTCAGCGATTGGCGGGCATGAAACTGAGAATAGTTCTGTGCCCGCCTTTTGTTTGCCTATCTGATTTAGCCGAGGTACTCCGAGAGACAAATCTGTGCCTTGGTGCTCAAAATTGCCATTACGAGAAAGCAGGAGCCTTCACTGGTGAAATTTCACCTGTGATGCTGAAGGAGATCGGTGTTGAATACGTGATCGTGGGACATTCTGAGCGACGTCATATATTCGGTGAGACAGATGAGTTTATCAACAAAAAGGTTAAGGCAATTCTGGATAACGGTATGACACCGATTCTGTGTGTTGGAGAAACAAAAGAAGAAAGAGAAAAGGGTTTGACTTTCTGTGTGGTTGAATCACAACTCAGACAAGGCTTGTTTGGTCTCACCAGAGACCAGATAGAAAGGATCGTCATTGCATATGAACCAGTCTGGGCTATAGGCACGGGTATAGTCGCAAAACCATGGCAAGCTCAAGAAGTTCACGGCTTCATAAGAAAGTTGTTGAAAGCCCTTTATGATGAGAATCTGTCGAAAAAGGTACCAATACTCTATGGTGGAAGCATAAAACCAGACAATTTCTTCGGACTCATGGCACAACCAGATATAGACGGTGGATTGGTTGGCGGCGCGAGTCTCGATGAACAGTTCGTCGAGCTGGCGAAAATACTTTCGTGGTTCGTTTAAAATAAGCCCCGTTCGCGGGGCTTATTTTTCAACTACAAAGCCGTCTTTGGTCAATACAGGTATGACTTTGTACTTGTCGATTTGCGCGCAAAATTCAATATCTCCTGAAAAACCGTATTTTTTCAGTTCTCTGCCATGCTGTGAGATGGCAAGCAATTTCGATAGATCCTTTCTCTTTGCTTGTTTCCAAAGTCTTAGGGCAATCTGAGCGGCATCTGTGAGTTTCTTCAAACCACTTTGATAAACAAGAGCACCGGCACACAGTACATCTTCAAGAGCAACGGCATTGTCTTGGCCCGAACAAACGATCGTTATCTTTTCGCAACTTCTCATCAGATCTGATATCACAGTCAAATTCAAAAATGCAGCTGCGTAGACGCGTCGAGAATTGACCATCGAAATTGCTTTAGTGCCATTGGTGGTTGTGAGAACTATCTCTTTGTCTGCCACATTCAAATACTCCTGAGGTGAATTGCCCAGATCAAAATGCTGTGGCTTGATACCTTGGCGCTCGCCACAGATCAAGACATCTTGCTTTTTCATCCTCTTCGCCTGTGCAACTGTTCGGACAGGTATGACTGCCCTCGCGCCATTCGCCAACGCGGTGACGATTGTGCTTGTGGCTCTTAGAACATCAACGACAACAACACAGGCATCTTTTTCATCAATGCGTTTGGGCAAAAAGAGTACATCGACCAACGATTCTACACTCCTAAGAGTTTGTCTATCTTGTTTTTGTCAAAACCAATGACGATTTGATTACCTATTTCGATAACGGGTACTCCTGTTTGACCAGTTCTCTTCACCAATCTCTCAGCAGCTTCTTGACTTCTTGAAACATCGATCTCAGCAAACTTTAAGCCAAGCTGTCTGAAATAGTTCTTGGCTTTGACACAGTACGGACATCCTGGCGCCGTATAGACTGTGATTTTGTACAAAATACCACCTCCGACAGAATATTATACCATTTCTGTCGGAATTTCAACTTTACTTCTTTATGTCATCTCTTATGAACTGCACGCTGTTCGCATCAAGATAGACTCTCTGATAAGTCTTGCCATCTACGAGGATCTGCAGTGGTTTCTCAGTGACTGCTTCTGGGTAGTAAAACCTCATGGCGTTTCTCTGGACCTCGTAGAGGAGCTTAGCCAATGCCGCAGGTGTAAGGGTCGTCTCTGGCTTGAAGATCGAGACCCATTTTTTGAAAAGCAGAAAGTCGAAGGCCTTGGATTTTCTCTCTGAAATTGCTCTTAAAAGCTTTTCAAAGTTTTCCTCTTGGCGGTGTAAAACCTCTTTGGAGAATTTGTCAATTTGTTCCTTGCTAACCACAGCGTAGTACCTTTTGTTTGAGGTGAAATCGATGAGGTTTTCAGCGAAATTGAAGACCTCCAAAGGATTTGTGACATCGAGCGCTCTGTTTGTCATAGGATTGAAAGAATATTGAGGAAATCTGATCACGTAGACCATTCTCTTAGAGACATCCATCCTTATGAAGTAGGCGTAATTGTCATCCTTACAAACAAAAGCAAAATGAAGGACTGAGGCAGTGAACTCTTCAGAGTTTTTGATCGCTCCCGAGCTCACCGTGAACCAGAGCACAAAAGCCCCAACTAAGATTACGGCGATCACAATACTCCACATCAGACCAGTTCTTTTCCTTTTCACTCATCATTCCTCCTTCACAGTTTATGCCAAATGACTCTGTTGCCAATCATCTGTGGTTGTACCAAACCACGCTTTTTGAACCACTTCAAGTAAGCGAGCAATGTCATTCTCAGAAGATAGTATAAACCCAGCTCCTTTATCTCTATGCCGAGTTTGTTGACGATTTCAGCGAGCAGTTGTTCTTCGCTCTTTGGTTCTGACAAGAGCTTATAGATCTTTCCTGCAGTTTCTTCGATGTGGAACTTGTTTTGAGTGAGAAGTTCTTGGCTTTTCGAAAGTGAGCCATGTGATGGTACAAAGATGTCAAAGGTTTTCAACTTTTCTATTGATTGAAGAGCTGCATCGATATCACTATAGACGATCATCCGTTGTCTTTCAATGACCTCATTTCCAAAGATGGAATCAGCAGCATATACAATGCCATTCAGAGCTATGCCGATCTGTCCAATTGCATGACCTGGTAATTCGATGATCTTCACATCTTCAAAGAAAGATTCTTCTTCAAAAACAGAATCGATCTTAGAAGGTTCTGCCTTGAAAAACTTCGCTGTTAGCTCTTCTATTGGATCGGCTCCGTTGAAGAGAAGAACAGGTTCCAAGATGGGATTCTCAACGAAAGGTTTTGTCAACTTGTGTGCATATGTTTTTGACTCTGTCTTCCTTTGAATGAAGGCATTGCCGCCTATGTGATCGGCATGAAAATGTGTGTTGATCAGCCATCGAAGTTTCAAACCATTTTCCGTAATGGCTTTCAAAGCCTTGCGTCCATACGAATCATCTATGCCAGAGTCTATCAAAATGACATCCTTTGAAAGTCTTATCAGCCCCAAAGAAGTTCTATCTCTCAGAAGACCACAGCGATCATCTATCCAAATCAGTTCCAGTTCTTATCATCCCTTCGTTGTCTTATGAGCCAATTCCACATCTTAACTGTTTCTGGCATCAAAAGCAACCTTCTCATGAGAGCATAGCGAATCTTGTTCTCTGCAATCATCAAGAGGGCTTCGTCCAGATTCTCTTTGGCGATTTTTCTGAGCCTTTCAACGTCATCGTACACTCTGTTTTCCTCCAAGGAGTCTGCCAAGAAAAGGATTGTACCAACCTTCCCAAGGCCTTCTTTGCCAGTTGTATGGTAAGCAACCGCTTGCAAGACTTCTCTGTCAGTCAAGTTGAATCTTCGGCGCAGGTACTCTGCAGCAATCTTCCCATGTAAGAGTATGGGGTTCAACCTTTCCAGATCAGTGATTCGTATCTTGTAAGCAATTGCCATCTTCAGAAGAACCGTTGGTTTAAGATCCCTAAAAGCGTCGTGGGCGAGAGTTGCGATCTTCACTCGATTAACATCAACGTTATGAATTTCTGCAAGTTCAGATGCAAAACGCACACACGATTTGACATGAGCTTTACGTTTCTTGGTCAGCAATCTATCACAGAGTTCTTCAAGAGACCTCACGATCTCCTGCACAGTCTACCAGCCTTCCCTTTCGATCTCAGCTATCTGGACACCATCTGTGTTTTCTATTATCGAAGTGATGCCTTCTACCACTCGATCGACTACATCCTGTGCCGACGAAATTACGGCTACACCGATCTGTGCCCAATTCTTTGAATCATTCAAATCCAGCTCGCAGATCGATACGTTGAACTTTGTCCTGATCTCATTTATCAAACCCTTGATAAGAGAACGTTTTTCCTTGAGGCTGTTTATTCCAAAAAGCCTTATTGTGTAGCTGAGAACAGCAACGTGCATGAGAGTTCACCCAAATTTCGAAAGGGGGACTGAGCCCCCAAGATCATGCATTCTGGTTTTCCTGTTTTCTTTCTTGAACAATCTTCTCTTGAATGTTTGGTGGGACCTCTTGATATCGCACAAACTTCATTGTGAAATATCCTCGACCGCTCGTAATACCAGAAAGTCTTCCCGAGAAGTCGAGCATTTCGGCGAGAGGGACCTCAGCCTTTATCTTTGACATGCCTCTGCCGGCCGACTCCATGCCCTGTGGTCTGCCTCTTCTGCTCGTGACCTCTCCCATTACATCTCCAGCCACTTCATCTGGGCAGAAGATCTCGACTTCCATTATGGGTTCTAACAGAACAGGCTTTGCCTCTTCCATGCCTTTTCTGAAGGCTTGAATTGCAGCAATCTGGAAAGAGATATCAGAAGAATCCACTTCATGATATGAACCATCGAAGAGCGTCACGCGTATATCAACAACTGGATAACCAGCCACAGATCCTTTCTTCATAGCTTCTACTATACCCTTTTCAACAGATGGGATAAAGTTCTTCGGTATCACACCGCCAAAGATCTTGTCGACGAACTCAAAGCCGGCACCTCTTGGGAGTGGCTCCAGTTCTATCTTCACATGTCCATACTGTCCATGGCCACCTGTTTGTTTCTTGTGTTTGTATTCAGAGACTGCTTTTTTGGTCACTGTCTCTCTATAAGCGATCTTCGGTTTACCAACTTCAACGTCAACGCCAAAAGTACTCTTCAATCTCTCTATCATCACGTCCAAATGAATAGTTCCCAGACCAGAGACCACCGTTTCACCGGTTTCTGGATCATACTCCCACTCAAATGTTGGGTCAGTTTCAGCCAAGCGCGATAGACCGTTACTGATTTTGTCTATATCCGCTTTCGATTTTGGATTGACAGATCTTGAGAACATCGGTTCCGGAAAGGTCGGTGGCACGATTGTCAATTTTCTGTCTTTGTGAGTGAAAGTGTCCGTGACAGCACCTTCTTTGAGTTTCGGCAAAACGACTATATCACCGCATCCAGCCTGCTCGACTTCGATCTGTTCTTTCCCTCGCGCAAAGTAAAGGCGTCCGAATTTATCTGAACTGCCTCTGCTAACGTTGAAATAACTGTCTTGGGGTTTTATGACTCCCGCGATTACCTTGATATAACTCACGCGACCAACGAATGGGTCAACGACAGTTTTGAAATTGTAGGCACAGAATGGCTCACTCTCACTCATTTTCACGGTGACTTTCTCACCGGTCTCAAGTTTCCCTTCGTAAGCAGCAGCTTCGAGTGGATTTGTACCAACTCTGACCAAGTAGTCAAGCAAAAGATTAACGCCTATATTCTTTTCTGCAGAACCACAGAAAACAGGTACCACAGTTCCTTCTCTGTACGCTTTCAGCAACGCATCTATCAACTCATCAGGTTGAATCTGCTGTCCCTCCAAGTACTTTTCCATCAGAGCATCGTTTGACTCAACGATATCCTCAATTGCCTTCAGTTTCATCTCTTCAACCTTCGCTGTCAAAGAAGCTGGTACAGATGCTTCCTTGGGCTTACCATTTTCATTCAGATACGCCTTCCCTGAAACAAGGTCAACCACACCTTGAAAGTTGGCTTCGCTTCCTATTGGTATCGTCAATGCGACCATCTTTCTACCAAAGGCTGACTGAAGACTTTGGAGCGCGCTGTCAAAATTTGCACGTTCCTTGTCCATCTGGTTTATGAAAACCATGATGGGTTTGTGCATGCTCTCGGCAATCTGCCAGGTTCTCTCTGTCTGTATTTCGACACCCGAGACCGCGTTGATAACACTCAGAACGTTTTCACTCACGAACACCGCATTCATGACATCGGCTATAAAGTCTCCAAAACCCGGTGTATCGATGGTTGTAACGGTGCATCCCGCCCATTCGAAAGAGTAAATGTGAGAAGTGATACTCGAACCTTTTGCTTCTTCGATCGGATCTGTGTCGATCAACCTTTGACTGATTCGATCCGATAGACCTACGTTGTAGAGCATTGCAGAAAGCAGAAGAGTCTTCCCTGATCCGTTGTGGCCTATGAGTGCAACTGTTCTTTTCTTCTCGACCGATTTGTTCATGGCTCCACCTCCGAAATTCATTTATTGTTTTTGATGACAAGTAACGATACTGGAATTGCCCTCGTCCAAGCAGTCGATGTTTTGCTCACCACTTGGTCTCTGATAACCATCACCGAAGAACTCCCGCCATCGAAATTCATCGCTGAATAGAATCCTTTGTTCATACAGAATTCAACTAAATCGTCGTAATTGACACCACCAGATCCATTTTGATCATTTATGACTGCCAAAACAACCTTACCATCTGCAAGCGTTGCCAACAACGTTCTCGTGGCATTACTCCTTGCTATGTTACCACCGTAACGATTCTTTTCATCGTTCCTGTCTGGGATTGGAGTGCCGTTGTACAAAATCAGTGGTCCCGCTTCTACGGCGTGTTTTATCGAGTAAGGAAAATCGGTGTTTACGACATAATCCACCTTATCACCTATCTGAATACTCTGCAGGTATCTTTCGTAATTCGATGAAATTGCCAGAACATAACCGTCCTTCGGTGCCTTCGCTGACCATCCAAAACCGCTGATCTTGCCACCAACAACACTGAAATAGATCATTCCATCGCGTCGTGGGATCGAAAGCCCAAATTCAGGTGTGAAGATGAGTACCTCTCCTTGAGCGATGGTGTTAACTCCTTTAACCAAGAACAACAGCTGACCAATTCTCACGTTCAAATCGAAATACATCCTGGCAACAACAACTGCTCCTGATTTCGTCTGGACGAAAACTGGTCTGTTCCCATAAGGCAGCGAGAGTATCTTTCCATCAACGATGAGTAAACCTATAGGAAGTCCTGTATTCGGATCGAAATAGCTGGCGTTAATACCTGCTATCGCGTTATTTCTGGAAACCATCCTTTCGACACTTTCAGCTGTTCCGATGCCGCCCGCACTGATCTGGGGCCTTAACTCGACAATCGTTGGATCGATCCATAGGTAGCTGACCAGCACATCTTTTCCACCTATCTTTTCAACCTTTTGCTCCCAAGAAACTCCTTCGGCGAGTATCTCTCTACTGATCTGTGGAAATCTCACTGCGAGAATTGCGGAGTTATCCTCCATTTTCAATGAAACAGATGGTTCTGCTTCGATATCAAAGTTAATCTCTATGTCAGTCTTATTGCCAACTTGATCAATCTTAATCCTATCTGTTGAAGAGAAGCTGGAAAGACATGGAGATAGAACAATGCGAATTTTGGATTTTTCAGTGGTTATCTTCATCATGTCTTCAAATGGAAAACCAAGAAAGCTCAGCTTCAGTTCGTTTCGAGAGAGATCTATCGACTTTAAGACACAAAGATTGTCTAAAAGCACCGTCTTTCCAGTGGCAGTTTCGTACCTGTCAACGTTGAAGATCTTCGAGAGTAGATCGATTCTGATCATGATCTTATCGCCTGTGTACAAGGCGCCGTTGGGAAAGATGTCCAAGAAGTCAATCGATACTGTGCCGCTCTTCTCCAGGATCGTTATCTTCTTACCGTAAATCAAATAAGCCCTGCCAGACTTTTCAGAAATGACAAGTGAAGCACCTATCGCTTCCAGAGGTTTCACTTCTACAAAACCATCCTTCTCTTGTAACGATGTGAACTTACCGTTCACACCCACCAAAACTTGTGACAAAACTATCGTACAGGAAAGTAAGAGCACAAGAATCGAGACGATTCTCATTCAATCACCTCAATTATGATCTCACGTGGTTTTGCGATCTCATCTGAAATAGTGTAGGCGTGGGTGATCAACCTGATAGCGAGTTGCACATCACTCTTCTCAGAGACATACATTCGTACGAGTGGTTCATTCAAATGCACCGAGTCACCGACTTTCTTCAGAACTTCTATTCCAACTCTTGGATCGATACTGTCTTCTTTTTTTGATCTTCCTGCCCCCAACACAACTGAAGCAACACCAACAGCCTCAGTGTCAATAGCCGAAACATAACCACTTCTCGAAGCCTTTACCTCAACGATCTTCTCGCTCGCAGGCAGCAGCGAGTAGTCTTCGATTACCTTTGGATTTCCTCCCTGTGCTTCTAAAAATCTCGCAAATCTTTCTAAAGCCTTACCGGAAGAAATCTCTTTGTAGATCTCTTCTTCAGAAACAACTATACCAACCAAATCGAGTAATTTCCGAGATATGTGAACGCAGAGTTTTGTCAAGTCACTTGGTCCTTTGCCCTTCAGCGTTTCGATTGCTTCTATGACCTCAAGAGAGTTCCCAACCATCTTACCCAAAGGTTGGCTCATATCAGACAAAACCGCTCTGGCGAGTTTGCCAGATTTTCTTAGTATTTCTATCATGAGCTTCGCCAGTTGTTTAGCTTCATCAACACTCTTGAGAAATGCACCCGATCCGACCTTCACATCAAAGATGATTGCATCGGCACCTGCCGCGAGTTTTTTGCTGACGATACTCGAAGCGATCAAAGAGATGTTGTCAACGGTGGCAGTTGTGTCTCGAAGTGCGTAGATCTTCTTATCTGCAGGAACAAGGTTGCCTGTTTGACTGATTATCGCGAAACCGACCTTTCTGACGATTTCGAAAAACTCATCTTGTGACAATTCTGTTCTCATTCCAGGCACTGATTCTATCTTGTCAATCGTTCCACCTGTGTGTCCAAGGCCTCTACCAGACATCTTCGCCGATTTGACGTCAAAACCAGTTACAAGTGGTAAGACAACAAAGGTTGTTTTGTCGCCAACACCACCTGTAGAGTGTTTGTCTACCTTTATACCCTCGATCGGCGAAAGATCAATCATTTCACCAGATCTTGCCATGCTCATCGTTAGATCAAAGGTTTCCCTCTGGTTCATTCCCTTAAAGAATATCGCCATCAACAGAGCAGCCATCTGATAATCTGGTATCGCGCCAGAGACATAGCCGTTGACAACGAACTGTATTTCCTCTTCAGTCAGTTCAAACCCATCTCTCTTCCTCTTTATGATGTCATACATCCTCATCGCTCTCAACCCTTCTGATAGGCAACTTCACTGTGAAGGTTGTACCAACACCAAGTTCACTCTCCACTGAGATTTCTCCGTTGTGTCTTTCTACGATCGTCTTGACTATCGATAAACCCAAGCCCGACCCACCCATCTTTCTGCTGCGTCCTTTGTCCACACGATAAAACCTGTCGAAGATTCTCTTCAGAGCATCTTCAGGCATTCCGGGACCGGTATCGATCACTTTTATGATCGCATGGGAATCAGATCGGCTTATGGATATCTTGACTTTCTTTTCACCAGACTCTTTCAGTGATGTATACTTTATGGCGTTGTCAACTAAATTCAAAAGCATTTGTACCAATCTGTCTTGATCTCCAACTACTGAAATGTTTTCACAATCGCACTCAACCTTCACACCATAATCAGCTGACAGAGGTTCTACTATGGTGATTATGTAATTTGCCGTTGCACACAGATCAATTTCTTGAAAATCAAATCTTGCCTCACCAGATTCAAGGCGTTCAAGATCGAGCAGATCGTTTATCAACCTCGACATCCTGGCAGATTCATTCTCTATCACCGTAAGAAATCTATTTCTTGTCTCTGGATCCATATCTGGATCGCTCAAAAGCGTTTCTGCATATCCATGAATAGAGGTCAATGGGGTTCTGAGTTCATGAGACACATTTGAAACGAATTCACGCCTCATCTCGTTGAGTTCGTACTCTTTCGTCATGTCGTGAAATAGGATGACCACTCTTTTTTCACCTTTGGGCAGTAGAACAGGAACCATTTTGCAAGAGTAATATCTCTTCTTACCTTCGATGTAGATTATCACATTTCCTTCCTGAACTTGCCAGCTCTTGACCGTTTCATCGAACATCTCTATGAGATAGTAGTCTTCAATTGCTTCGTAGATCTTCCTCGTGGTGACAACAGGCCTGGCTATCTTTTGTGCTGCAGCGTTTGCAAAGAGTATCTCACCGCTGTTGCTGTCCACAAACAGAATTGGATCTACAATGTTGTCTAAAAGAGTCATCGTGTTCTGCCTGCTCTTCTGCGCCATTTCTAATTCATCTTCGAGATTCTTGATAGTTTTTCTAATAGTCTCCAAAACATAAGGAGGTGGCGAATCATCTGGAACATTTACCAACTCCGCCACCCTCACAAAGAATCTCTTCAAGTTCTTGACGATTCTATCTCTGATGACAAGGGACAGGATCAGACCGGCAGCAAAACCACAAAATGCTGCAAGGAAGACAAGCACCTATTACTCTTCCTTCCCTGGGTCTCTGAACTTGTAACCCTTACCTCTCACAGTCATGATGTACTTGGGGTTCGATGGATCTTCTTCTATTTTCGTCCTCAGTCTTCTGATGTGGACATCGACCGTTCTGGTATCACCGTAGTAGTCATACCCCCAAAGTTTGTCAAGCAGTACATCCCTGCTGAAGACCTTACCTTCGTTCTCTGCCAAGAATCTCAGTAGTTCGAACTCAAGTGGTGTGAGACCAACTTTCTGTCCATGAACCCTGACTTCATATCTTTCGACATCGATCTCTAAACCTTTCGCGATTATCTTCTTGGGTCTTTCTTCTCTCTCCTGGACACTCAGCTGTATTCTCCTGAAAACAGCCTTGATCCTCGCTATCATTTCCCTGATGCTGAAAGGCTTGGTGATGTAGTCATCAGCGCCTAATTCCAGACCAAGAACCTTGTCGAACTCCTCGCCTTTCGCACTGAGAAAGACAACAGGTGTGTTCTTGTACTTCTCCATACCTCTTAACTGCCTAACCAACTCAAAACCATCCATGCCAGGCAACATAATGTCGACTATGAACATGTCTACAGGTTCATTTGCAGCTACTTTCAAAGCTTCTTCTGCCTCGTAGGCTTTCAGAACATCGTAGCCCTCGCGCGCTAAGTTGTAGCTCACCAATTCGATGATCGATGGATCGTCGTCAACAACGAGAATCTTCTTCTTTGCCATATTCACACCCTCTTCGGGTACACCTCCCTTTTTTCAAAAATCGCTGATGATCTCGTACCGTGTTAACATTATAACAGAAACCTCGAAAATTGTAACATAGATTGGCAGGTTCATCAATCCTCTGAAGGTGTAGTGGTATAATGAGTCATCACCGAGGAGGGATTTGTGTGAAGAAGGCCTTCACACTCTTAGAACTCATAATTGCCATTGCGATTTTCACCAGTTTCCTGATCGTGTTAATCCTCGTTCTGAACAACTATTTGGACAAAGCACAGAAGAATATCCTTCTACTTGACGCCTTCAGAAGGCTCTCCGAAACTGCCGACAGAGTTATCGAATATCTAACAAAGGCGGCTGGTCCGACAACCTCTGTGAAAGTTGAATCGCCAACAAAAGTGAGTTTTGATATAATTTTGTATGGGCAGAAGATAAATGCAGCCGTCGAAGTTGTGGATACAAGGCAATTCAAATATTATGAGAATGAGCAAGTCCAGACAATCCCCGTTGAAAATGTTGTGGTAAGGTTCGCAAAAGCTGTTCCAGCATCTGAAATTGATCTTCCACTGAGAGTGATTGTGAGCACTCCAAACCCGTTCAACGCAACTTCAACACTGAGTATGGAATTCACAGTTTATCCGCCTGGAGTGAGGTGAGAGGTATGAGAGCGAGAAGTGGGTATGTCATAGTCGTTAGCATACTGCTTGTCGCTGTTTGTGCGATAATTTCAGTGGCAATCTTCACGCAGATAGAAGCAACTGTGAGAAAAGTTTCTTTGACCATACAGAGGCTTTCAGATAAATCAGATGCGCTGAAAGTCATTGCAACGGCTGGCGCATATCTGAGAAGCAAGTACAGTGTTGCCAACGGTTTTTATATTGCTGATCATCTTACAGCCTCGACCGATTTCGATAAAATAAGAGACGTTGTTATCAATAGTTCAGGTCCAGTTGAAAAAAGCATTTGGCAAAGTTTCTTCGACGAAAACTCCTTGAATGATATCCAATTTTCTTTTGTAAAGAATCTTCTATTGCTTGGAAATGGTAGTGATTCCCCCTTGAAAAGGGCTTTGCTCGACAGCAAGGCAAAGGAACTGCTGGAAATTGACCTATCCAAAGTTCGAGTCTACGCATTTTGTGAGAATAGCGATCGTTCGTGGGTCGTACTCTTGTGTGCAAACGTGGGCACTTCTTGGGCATGGGCACTCGTCGGTCCAGAGGGATTCTTCAACTACGCTGTATTTCTGCCAAATGGAATACCTGGTTCGACTTATTACGGCAATGGTGAGGTTATAGACGGCCCAAGCTGGTTTGGTGTAGATGATTTCGGACATGGGGGTTTGGGTATAGGTGGTAATCCCGGACCGAGGTTCTACGGCAAAACCTTTTACAGATTGCTGAGGAGTTATTTGATCAGTCCTGCCAAACAGAGTGATGTCTTCGTTGGAGGTAGAGTAACTCTGAATGACAACGATGTACAAGCCTTTAAGTCCGCATATCAAGGTAAAGTCTACTGGGAAGCACAGCTTTCAACCTTCAACAAAGTCGATATCATCGATCTCGCAAAGGGCACAGTCAGTGTGCCACAAGATCCAAGTGGACTCATCCTGAGCTATTCAAAGCTTCCGGGTAGCCAGAAAGATGATTTGGTTATAACTTCTTCGATAGTCAAGATCAACAACCAAGATGTCCAAATTCTAAGATTTTCCGGTGAGGATGGATATTTTGAGAGAGATGAAAATAAAAGATATCAAGTGGAGATAAGAATACCTTTTCCTGGCCCACCCAATGTACAGGCAACGATTGTCGCAACGGAAACAACTTCAAAAGAATCGAACACATACACTGCAACCTTACCGTCATTCAATGGTTTCTTGGGCATATTTTGTGAAACGACCAACTCTGTAGTTGGTATAGGTACGAAAGGTAGTTGGACGAAAAACGTCTTTATGGGTGATTGGACGATACTCGTGATGGGAAATAGAGGTAGACAGCAGGAACAAACACCCTGGGATATTCTGAGGATTTACGGTGACATTGAATATTACAGTGCACGCGATACGAACACGATGGTCATCGATTTTCAAGGCAGAAGTTACGAGGTTTTCATGAATCCGTTTTTTGCCGATGGAACACCAATACCAAACAACAAAGATGTCAAAGGAAGGTTGAAGCTGATCGACGGCAGTCAGTCGATTGACATGATCGATGGCAAAACCTTTTGGGACGCATGGTACAAGAAACTCGCTCAATCGGGAACGAAAGATCACATAAACTTGATAACAACCGGTGATATAGAGATACCCTGGCACAACGGTTACAAGACTGGAACGAGCATTAGAAACCTTCGCATGGATATGAGCATTTTCACTATGTACTGGGATAGAGATCGAAAACCAGGCAAAGGCAACGAGATTTTGGTTCCAACTTTCAAGGTTGATTACAGTGATTTTAAAGGTCTGAGTTACAGAGTTGTGTTCGGCTCTATTGCATCGGAGGCAGTCACTGCAACGTGGGATGGAATGAAGGGATTAAAAGAATTTAACATCTTCGATAACAGACTTTATTCAGCTAAGAGAGGCTTTTCACCTATGACTGGGGCTATTCTGCTCGAGGGGTTGAGGCTCAGATGAGAGGATACACAGTGGTTGAATTGATAATCGGCATAGCGATAATTTCAATTGCAATGATCATATTGATTTTGTCTTCAAACCAAGCGATTAGCAGTTTCTCAAAGTCCAGTGAGGTTTTGACAAAGAAAGCGACGTTCTTCAACGAAGTGAGTTCGAATTTTGCTGGGCAAAGTTCTGGCACATCGGTCAACACTCTCGATAGAGTTCTGAATTACCAACTCGTCGGCGCTTATGCTTTTTTTGATTCAATAGAAGTGAGAAAAGTATCTAATGGCTATGTCTACAACTTGAAAGATCCAAGATTTTGAGTTCTCCAAAAGAAACGAACACCCACATTTCGCTCGGAAAGCCACCTGAGTAGAACAGCACTTCTTCAACGCAAACAGCCACTGGCAGAGCAACTGTGTTCAGTCAAGTATCTTTGCGCAAAAGTTAGCATACCTGAGCATAAGAAAGCATACGTAAGAAAGAGTGAGAATAAGAATGATAGTCCATGATTGGCAATCATTGTCGCAGATAGCCGTAGATTACGAGATTTTGGCGAAAATGGACTCGATGATATTATTAAATCGAAGGTAACATGAACGCCATAAAGGAGGGTTAGAATGACCGGTTCATATTTCATGGAACTCGAGTACAGATACGGAGCCCACAACTACAAGCCAATCCCTGTTGTCATTGAAAAAGGTGAAGGCGTATGGGTTTGGGATGTTGAGGGTAACAAGTACTTGGACATGCTTTCTGCCTATTCAGCCTTGAACCACGGACATAGACACCCGAAGATCATTGAAGCTCTGAGAAGGCAAACCGAGAAACTCACGTTGACTTCAAGGGCTTTCTACAACAATCTACTCGGACAGTTTGAGGAGAAGTTGGCACTTTTCAGTGGGTACGAAAAGGTCTTACCTATGAACACTGGTGCTGAAGCTGTCGAAAGTGCCCTCAAGATTGCGCGAAAGTGGGCTTATTACAAGAAGGGAATACCGATGAACAAGGGAAATATCATAGTGGCTGAGGGGAATTTCCATGGTCGCACGATCACAATCGTTTCCTTCTCTACTGAAGAACAATATCGAGACGGCTTTGGGCCATACACACCGGGCTTTAAAGTGGCACCGTTCGGTGATTCTAAAGCGGTAGAAAAACTGATTGATGACGAAACAATAGGTGTTTTGGTCGAACCAATTCAAGGTGAAGGCGGTGTGCGTGTACCACCTGAGGGATATCTCAGAGAACTGAGAGAGATCTGCTCAAAACACCGTGCCTTGTTGCTCTTTGATGAAATACAGACTGGCCTTGGAAGAACTGGTAAGATCTTCGCATGGCATTGGGAGGACGCAAAGCCAGATATTTTGATACTCGGCAAAGCACTCGGTGGAGGAGTCTATCCGGTTTCAGCCGTGCTTGCCAATGACCAGATCATGGACGTTTTGAAACCAGGAGATCACGGTTCAACCTTTGGTGGAAACCCACTTGCAGCAGCAGTTGGAATAGCAGCTATCGAGGTTCTCGAAAATGAAAGACTCGATCTCAGAGCCTTTGAACTGGGTGAGTATTTCATGAAGCAACTCAGAAGCATTGAGAGCGACTATGTAAAAGAGGTCCGAGGTAAAGGTTTACTCATCGGAGTGGAAATAAAGAAGGAATACGGCACAGCCAGACCATTCTGTGAAAAACTTGCCAAGTTGGGAGTACTCTGCAAAGAAACACATGATCAAGTTGTGAGGTTTGCCCCACCTCTTGTTATAAAGAGTGAAGAAATAGACTGGGCACTCGAACGGATATCAAAGGTTCTCACAGAACCAATTCAAGTCAAGGAAAAGGCTACAGAAAACAGTCAAAAGGCACATCCTCTCAAAGGTTAGTGATCACTGAGACGAGAGGATTTCAACACGGAATAGTTTACAAAATGGGAAAATAAGAGGAGTTGATCTGTGTAGAACTGATCTTAGTGTTGAGGATCTTTCAGACAATGGATGTAAGCAGGTTTTTGATGAGCTTAGCAGTGATATGTGTGAACCTTAGTCCCATTGGGCAATGAAACCATATCTCTTTAGTTGTATTCGAAGAAGGTCTATTGAAGTCCTGATTCTCTTGTTGTTGACCGCAGAGCTGTGGGCGTCAAGTTCAATCGCCCACAGTTTCACTTTGAACCTTCCTGGCGCACAAGAACCTATAAAGTGTTTTGAGACCGAGGGTGGTTTTCTCGTCTTTGCACAAGAAAAAGAACAAGGTAGGATATTGGCGATAGAACTGGACACAGATCTTCATTTAAAGAAACTTGTCGCACTCGACAGAGTTTCTTTCACAAAACTCAACGATGTTACCCAGGATATCCTTGGTGGTTTTGTCCTCGCTGGGTATGAGATAATCAGCAAACAATCTCGAATCAAAATAGCTATCTTGGACGAAAAGCTCAGTGTTGTTTTTCAACATTCCGTTCCTGTTTCTGGCGCAGACCAATGGGCAGAGTCTCTGATTTGTGAAGAAAAAGATCTCATAATCGTTGGAGGTCATCGCACGACTGGTAGCAACTGGTACGATGCCTTGGTGATGAGAATTGATCATGACGGTGAGATCTTGTGGAGCAAGCGGGTTGGCGGTTCTTCTGATGAATGGTTCAGCGGAGTTTGCAAGCTGAATGGCAAATATCTGTGCTTTGGTTCTACCGAGAGTTATGGCAACGGACAGGCGGATTTCTGGGGTTGCTTGTTCTCAGAAAATGGCAACAGGTATTGGTGTACAACCTTTGGCGGTCAGAGGTGGGAAAGGGCTGTCGGTTGTGCAAGGACGCAAGACTCAATAGTATTAGTTGGTTCATCGAACTCCTTTACGCCTTACAACGCACTGTTTGTTGTAAAAGTTGATCCCTATGGTCGAACTGTGTGGCAAAAGACGATTGATCTGGGAAATGACTTCACAACTAAGGGTGCTTTGACACATGAAGATATCGTGCTCGTTTACGGTGAACTTTGGCAGAACGACACACGAAGAGACATATCCTATCTGTTATTAGACCAGAATGGAATATTGATCACACAACGCACTCTGAGAGAGCCAAATGATCAGCGCGTTGTGGAAATCGTACCACTTGAAAGCAAAAGAATGCTGATACTCGCAGCGTCAGACAACCCTCACAGTTCAACGGATATCCAGTTGTACCTGATTCAACAAGATATTAAAAATTGAAAGTGAAATGAAAATCCTTTCATTGAAGTTCACACTCTTGAATGTCTTCAAACTGCAGAGCTTTGAGAGATTTACTCTTTGCTCTGTACATGGCCATGTCGGCTTTTCTTATAAGTTGGTCTATCTCAGTGCCATCATCGGGATACCTTGCAACACCTATGTTGCAAGATATCCTGAAGATTTCACCAGCTATCTCTACTGGTTCCTCAACAACTCTAATTATTCGTTCTAATAGACGATTCAAATCTTCAGACGAGCAATCATACAAGATGATCACAAATTCATCGCCGCCAAAGCGAGAGATGAGATCGCTTTCTCTGAGAGATTTTTCCAATCTGCTGCCTATGATTCTTAATACTTCATCTCCCACTTGATGTCCATGAATATCATTTATCTGCTTGAAATGTTTCAAGTCCATGAACAGGACAGTTACTTTCTTACCTTCCCTCTGGGCTAAGGAGATGATCTTTTGGCTGTATTCTTCGAACATTCTTCTGTTTGCAAGCCCCGTGAGTGCGTCATGGTATGAAAGATATTCCATCAATTCTCGTTGTTCCAGTATCGTTTTTTCAAGATTCTTTCGCTGCAAGACAATCCCGAGATGATTGGCAAAAATCTTGGCAAGTTCTACTGATTCTTCTGTAAAAGCTTCCTCACTCTCAAAGTTGTCAAGATTCAAAAGCAAAACAACTTCGTTCTTCAGCTTCACTGGTACTATGAGAGTCGATTTTATTTCATCTATTCTGGCAGCTTTTTTTAGAATCTCTAACTTTTCACGAGGGATCCTTGCTTCGTCGTACTCTTTCAACTTTGTTCTCACAGAGAAGGATTTAGCAATCCAATCAGAGATCTCTTGACTCGAAAAGGAAATCTTCCTAAGTTCTTTCAAATCGAACCCGACTGCCGCTACGTAGATATACCGATCGTTGTCTTTCACCAAAACACTGCCACCTTGTGAACCAGGAACGATCTCTATAGCCTTTTTTAGCCAGTAATCGTACTCGTCTTCGGCTTGTCTGTGCAAAAATTCCATCGTTACTTCCAAAAGTGTCTGTGTGATCCTATGCTGTTTTTCAAGCTCTTTCTTCAGATGTTGTTCCACTTTGATCTTTGTTCGAGCTTTCAACAACAGCGCACCGGAGAACGAGAAAAATGCACCAACGATACAGAACATAGCAATGAGTAGATCAACAAAGGTTAATTTAACTCTTTGAACAGTCAGCCCATAGACGAACTCTCTACCCTTTTCAGCAATCTTGATCTCCTTAACCTCCAGGGTGTTCAAAATCTCTTGAGCATCCACCACAGCCAGCGCAACCTTGTCTTCAATGAACCTTGTCATACTATCATCATAGATTTTGAAGCTGATGAGTAACTCTGTCTTGTGTGATTCTATTCTGTACAGTGGAAGATCAAGAGAAGATTCTTCAACAAGTTGGACATCTTTTACCTGTGGAAAGCGTTTCTTGATATTATGGAACTGTTCCTCAATCTCCTTGATGTCGTTCTCTATCACGGCTGAGTACATGTAATCCCATTGAAAGTAGCCAAGGCTAATAGCCTTTGCAAGTTCCTCAACCTTCATTTGGTAGATTGATTTGACCAAGGAAAAACGTTGCTGGAAGTTCCGGCTGATCAGGAAAGAAGCAAAAACAATTGCCAGAGCTAAGACAATTGTCACTAAAAGAAAGTTCTTGAACACTTACTTAGCCTCCCAGCAAGAATACTATAGAAGTTTGACGACACCTAACTTTATTGTATCACATCAGAATCGGAAAGAAATTCTTAGGTGTAAACCTTGCTGTGGTGTAAAAAACAGGCGACTGAATGATTTTCTTTCACCTCAGCGAGTGCGGGTCTATTTCTGTCACATTCAGGCATCCTGTACTGGCACCGTTCAAAGAATGGACAACCGGGCGGTAGATTGATCAAGGATGGTATTTCGCTGACATCAACGGTGAATTTCATCTTGGTCTTGGGATCTGGCAGAGGAATAGAACTGAAGAGCATCTGAGTGTAAGGATGGAGCATCTGGCTGAGTATCGACTCAGTTTTGCCAATTTCAACAATTTGTCCTAAATACATGACTGCTATAGTATCGCTCAAAAACTTAATGACGGACAAGTCATGAGATATGAACAGATATGTGAGCTTGAACTCTTGTTTCAGTTTTTTGAGCAAGTTCATTATTTGAGCTTGAACCGAGACATCGAGCGCTGATGTTGGTTCGTCCAAGACTATGAACCTTGGTCTTGTTATTATCGCTCTGGCTATGGCTATTCTTTGTCTCTGCCCACCAGAGAATTCGTGTGGGAACCTACCGACATGCTCTGATTTCAACCCAACACTCTCCAAAGTACTCAGTATGAGATCTCGTTCTTGAGACCTTGAGAGCATGTTGTGAATTCTTATTGGACGAGCCAGTATATCGTACACAGTCATGCGAGGATTCAGAGAAGAAAAGGGGTCTTGAAAAACGATCTGCATATTTCTTCTGAGTTTTCGAAATTCCTTTTCTGGCAAGTTGGTCAGATCGACCCCGTTGAAGAATATCGCACCGCCATCTGGTTTCTGAAGTCTTATAACAGTTCTGCCCAAGGTTGTCTTGCCACAACCTGATTCTCCCACAACACCGAGTGTTTCTCCTTCTTTCAGTGTGAAAGAGACTTCGTTGAGCGGTTTGATAACAAATTGCTTTCCAAAGATCCCTCTCTTCACAGCAAAGGTTTTAACAAGTTTCTTCACCTGCAGAAGCTCCATCATCTTTCACCCCCGTTGAATGGATTGAAACAGGCGACCTTATGAGCGGTGCCAGAAAGCTCGGGTACCTTCTGGTCACAAAGACCTTTGACAAATCTTTCACAGCGCGGGTGAAATCGACAACCGTTCGGTGGATCGACCAGATTCGGGACGCTGCCTTCGATCACCCTCAAGTTTTCGACCATACGGTTTACGGGGGGAATTGCACTCAACAACCCTCTTGTATATGGATGCAAAGGTCTTTCAAAGATTTCACTCACTTTGGCAAACTCGACCACATAACCTGCATACATGACCGCTACTTTATCACACAACTGCGCAACAACACCGAAGTTGTGAGTGATAACCAGCACGCTCAATCCCAGCTGTTCATTCATGTTTTTGAGTAAACCAAGTATCTGCGCCTGAATTGTGACATCCAGTGCAGTGGTTGCTTCGTCGGCAATCAACAGTTTGGGATTACAGACCAAAGCCATCGCAATCATCACTCTCTGCCTCATACCACCTGAGAGTTGGTGAGGATACTTATCGAGCAAAGACTCCGGATCCTGCATTCGGATCAACTTGAAAGTTTCAATAACTCTTTTTAAAGCCTCTTCTCTGCTTACCTTTGTGTGCGTCATGATCACATCACATATCTGTTCGCCGATGGTGAAGGTTGGATTTAGTGAAGTCATCGGTTCTTGAAAGATCATCGCTATCTTCTTGCCGCGGATCTTGCTCATTTCCTCTTCGGAAAAGCGGCTGATTTCTTCACCTTCAAACCAGATCTTACCATCGAGGTATCTTGCAGGCGGCGATGGAATCAATTTCAGTATGCTCATCGCGGTGATCGATTTACCACTTCCAGTCTCACCAACGATTCCAACTATCTCCTTTTCGTCCACAGTTAGATTCACATTCTCTATGGCTTTAACTGTACCTTCCTCTGTGTCAAAGTAAAGCCGCAGATTCTCTATTCTGAGCAGCTCACTCATCTTGTTTCTCACCTGTCCTTCAATCTTGGGTTGAGAGCATCGTTAAGACCATCTCCAAACAGGTTGAACCCCATGACCGTTAAGAACAATGCCAATCCAGGAAAGATGCCCAGATGAGGTGCAATTTCCAAGTAAACCCGTGCCATCGCTAAGTCTGTGCCCCATTCAGCCTCGGGTGGTTTAACCCCAAGCCCCAAGAAACTCAACCCCGATATCGTCAGGATCGCAGTTGCCATTCTCAGTGTTGCCTGTACTATTATCGGTGCGAGGGCATTGGGAACAATGTACCTAATCATTATAGACAAATGTGATTCTCCGATTGCTCTTGCAGCTTCAATATATTCGTTTGTTTTGATCGTCAGAACAGAAGCCCTCATGACCCTTGCAAACTGTGGAAAAGAATAGATGGCAATCGCTATTATCAGATTGGCTTTCCCAGGACCCAATGCGGCAACGATTGCGATTGCAAGGAGTATATCTGGAAACGCCATGAGTATATCGAGAAATCTCATCAAAACTTCGTCGATTACACCACCGAAGTAACCGGCAAGTGTTCCAACCACGACCCCCAACAAGATGGCGAAAAGGACCGCAGCAAGAGATATGGACAACGAAGTGCGGGCTCCGTAGATTACCCTGCTGAGTACATCTCTGCCGAAGATGTCCGTTCCGAAGAGATGTCTGAACGATGGGGCTTCAAGGCTCGAAAGAAGGTCTTGCTTGTAAGGATCCTTCGGTGCAATCAGTGGAGCCAAGATGGCAACTGCCACAAAAACTATCACGATAATCATTCCTATCAAAGCACCTTTGTTCCTGCTGATTCGCTTGAAAGTGATCGTCAGTGAAGTTTTTCCAGGCATATCAACCCCGCCTCAATCTCGGATCAACAAGTGCATAGACAATATCAACAGCCAAGTTCACCAAAACAAAACTGATCGCAATGATCATGATTCCAACTTGCACGGCTATGTAATCACGACTGAAGATCGAATCGACAACATATCTGCCCAATCCGGGCCAGCCGAAGACACTTTCAGTCAACACAGCTCCACCGAGCAGATAACCAAACTGCAGTCCAATGACCGTGACGATGGGAATGAGCGCATTTCTCAAAACGTACTTGTATATGACCTTTCTTCTGTTAATACCAAAAGCGCGTGCCGTTCTGACATAATCTTGGTTGAGTACTTCGAGCATACTCGCGCGTGTCATCCTGGCTATGATCGCTGAGGTGGCAAGACCGAGTGTTATGGCAGGTAAGATGATGTGTTCAACACCACCTTTACCACCAGATGGAAGCCATCCAAGCACGACGGCAAAGATAATTATTAGAAGGATTCCAAGCCAGAAAATTGGCATCGAAACACCTATGAGTGAGAAAACCATCGCAAAGCTGTCTACCCACGTATTACGACGAACAGAAGAGATAATTCCAAGTGAGATTCCAATGAACGATGAAATTACTATGCTGACCAAAGCGAGTTGAATTGTGTTGGAGAAACGAGGCAAGATCTCTCGGAGAATTGGCCTTTCTGTCTTGATCGATCTCAAATCATTGGTTATGATGCCTTTCATGAATCTGAAATACTGCTCGACCAACGGCTTGTCCAAACCATATTTAAGGCGAATTGCCTCTATATCTTGTTTCGTTGCGCCTTCACCAGCTATAATGCGGGCTGGATCTCCTGGTATCATGTGCATTATTGAAAAGGATATTATCGAAACTCCAATTATCACTGGCACTAAGAGCAATAACCTTCTTGTGATAAATTTGATCACTCGCAACACCCCACTTAAGATTGGGGTGTGTTGGCACACCCCAAAAGATTCACCGATCAATCCAAGCGTATGTCATGTTAAAACGTTCGGTGGGGTAGATCTTCAGATCTCTTATCTCTTTTCTCATGATTGTTGCTATCTTCATCTCGTACAAGAACATTGCAGGAGCATCTTGGACTATCAATTTTTGCGCTTGGGCATAGTGTTCCATTAGTTTCTTCTCATCGAGTTCAGTGCCGATTTTGTCTATTAGTTCATCAACCTTAGGATTGCTGTAGAAAAAGTTGTTGTATTTTGCTGTGCCTTGTGGATTGCTCATCTGATTTGTCGAATGGAAGAGTGGGAACAGAACCCAATGTCCTTCGGCAGTCCCTGGAGCCCAGCCGAGTAAGAAAAGCTGGTAGTCCCAATCTTCTGGCTTGGAAGATAGAATTTTGGCAACGTACGTACCCCACTCCATCGGCTTGACATCGAGTGTCACACCTATCTCTTTGAACATACCTTGAAGTGCAACTGCGGTTTCGTAATCGTTCAGATATCTTCCCTTCGGTGTGATAAGTTCAAGCTTAAGGTTGTTGTACCCAGCCTCTTTCAGCAATTGTTTTGCTTTTTGTGGATCGTATGGGTACAATCCAGTGGGAACATAACCATAAGTAATGCTGGACAACGGTGAATCTGACGGCTTAGCCATCTCCCTCATTATGACCTTGCAGAGCTTTTCTCTGTCAACGGCATAGTTGAGTGCCTGCCTGACTCTGGCATCGTTGAGAGGAGCATTGCGAGTATTGATGCCTATGTAGATTACCCTAACCGTTGAAATTGTTTTGACAACCAATCTTGAATCTTGGTCCAAAGCTGGAATCAACGCTGGTGGTGGATTGTACATGATATCGGCATCGCCTGCTCTAACTTGGTTGACACGAGAGACATCCTCAGGGACAACAAGGAAGGTTATACCATCGAGATACGGCAAACCTTCACGCCAATAATTTGGATTTCTCACAAGCTCGATTCTCTCGCCTACCTTCCATTCTTTGAAAATGAAAGGACCAGTTCCAACAGGGTTTCTGCCGAATAAAGCAGGATCGTTACCGTACTTTTCGATCGCTTTCGGTGAAAGAATCCATGCCGCAGATGAGGTTGCCAATCGATATAGTATTGGTGTATAGGGTTGGAAAAGCTTGAATTTAACTGTGTACTCATCCAGAGCTTGTACTTCTTTCACAACACCTTTGAACATCCCAACGTTTCTCAAAGAAGAATTCAGAACGTAATCGAAATGTTTCTTAACTGCGTAGGCGTTGAAATCTTCACCATCGTGGAATTTGACACCTTTTCTCAGATAAAACACATAGCTGGTCCCGTTTTCCATAACTTCCCACCGCTCGGCAAGAGCCGGTATGATCTTCAAGTTCTCATCTACATCGATCAGTCCTTCACAAATGTGGCTCGTGATTATGTTGCTGATCGAATCTGGGATGTTTGGACCGAGCAGTGTTGTGGCGTCAACTCCTATCAAGAATCTCAGCGTTCCACCAAACTTTGCCGCGAAAAACAACACGGTGAAAACCAAAAAAAAGATCACAAGAGCCTTTCTCACCTAAGTTCACCTCCTTTTTGCGGTATATTTAGCTGTCATTTTATCATGATGGAAAGAGCTTGTCAAGGAGGTTTATTATATGCAGGCATTGGGTGATTAAGAGCAAAATAACTATCTTTTATATCAAATGGACGTTGTGGACTAATTAACAGCATTTAGTCTTACGAAAAACATGAATCTTCAAAATATCATATGCTGGAGAAATAAAGTTGCACAAAGGGTGTGGCATCAGCCACACCCAGTTGAAATCATTTATCAAACCATGCGTATTTGACAATCACGAATTCAGTTGGTAAGATCCAGAGATCTTTAAGCTCTTTTCTGTGAACAACTACATTCGCCATATTGTAAAGGAAAATCCAGGGTGCATCTTGCACAATCATCTTTTGGACTTCGGCGTAATAGCTCAAAATCTTGTTTCTGTCTGTTTCAAAACCGATCTTGTTTATCAAATCGTCAACTTGTGGGTTACTGTAGAAGGTGTTGTTGTCACCTGTACCATTTGGATTCACATTGTCAGAATGGAAAAGTGGATACAAAACCCAATGACCTTCACCCGTTGAAGGTGCCCAACCGAGTAAAAATAACTCGTAATTCCAA
Source organism: Pseudothermotoga sp. U03pept (assembly GCF_051235805.1). Lineage (NCBI taxonomy): Bacteria > Thermotogati > Thermotogota > Thermotogae > Thermotogales > Thermotogaceae > Pseudothermotoga > Pseudothermotoga sp. U03pept. Next base: position 1,172,510 of record NZ_JBPNXV010000001.1, read on the forward strand.
TCTTCGGGGTTTGTAGAGAAAAGACGATTAATATAGGTAGCCCATTCCATGGGTTTGACGTCCACGGTAACCCCTATCTCTTTGAGCATGCCTTGAACAGCAACTGCCACCTCGTAATCGTTCAGATATCTTCCCTTTGGTGTCAGCAATTCGAGTTTGAGATTTTCAAGACCAGCTTCTTTCAAGAGTTGTTTTGCCTTTGCTGGATCATACGGATATCCACCTGTGGAACTGTATCCAACGGTGTATTTTGCCAACGGAGAATCTGAAGGTATAGCAAGTCCCTTCATGATTACAGAGCACAGTTTGCTTTTGTCTATTGCATAGTTAAGTGCTTGTCTGACCCTGATGTCATTCAAAGGTGGTTTTCTCAGATTGAAACCAATGTATATGACTCTCAGGCTTGGTTCTATTCTCACGTTGAGCTTTTCATCTTTCTGCAATGTTGGGACAAGTGCCGGTGGTGGATTGAACATCACATCTGCATCGCCTGCTCTAAGCTGGGTAACTCTTGTTACGTCTTCTGGTATTATCGTGAAAGTCAATCCATCCAAATATGGTTGACCTTCACGCCAATAATTTGGGTTCTTAACGAGCTCAATCTTTTCACCTATCTTCCATTCTTTGAGCATGAACGGTCCCGTACCAACTGGATTTCTACCAAGCTTGGCAGGATCTGAACCATACTCGTCTATTGCCTTTGGTGAAACTATCAATGCGGCTTCGTGGGCAAGTCTGTACAGGAACGGTGAAAACGGCTTTGCAAGCACGAACTTGACGGTGTAATTGTCAACAATTTGAACTTCACTGACGATCCCTTTGAACAATCCAGTTCTTCTCAAGCTTCCAGAGATAACGTAATCGTAGTACTTCTTCACAGCAGCGGCGTTGAAGTCAGTGCCATCATGAAACTTGACGCCTTTTCTAAGATAGAAAGTATAGACGGTTCCATCTGACGAGATCTCCCATCTTTCCGCCAGAGCGGGGTTTAGGTTGAGCTTTTCGTCGAACTCAACAAGTCCGTCGAAGATATGTCGGCACACAGTTCCACTGATGTTGTCTGTCTGGTTGGCTGGCAACAAACTCACAGCGTCTGACCCCATGACGAATCTGAGTGTGCCACCGTACTTCACCGCAAAGGAAAGGACCGCAAAAACCACTAACAAAGCTACCAAAACCTTTCTCACAGTTTTCACCCCCTACATAAATCTTAAGCAACATTATAACACGGCAATTGTAGTTTAACTAAATAGAACTGAAAATTTCTTTAAAAGATGTGATCAAGCCGTCAAAGGGTTGTGTTAACCTTTAGAAGATAGGAGGTGTCATTGTGCGATACCTTTCAAAAGCATTGCTTTATGTAGTGTTTTTTTCTGTTCTTCACTTTGGTTACGAGTTCACTGAATTGCCTTTCTTGAAACCCTTTTGTGGAATAGATGAATCTGTCTTTGAACACATCAAGATGGGATTTTGGGCTTACTTAATCACCAGCATAATCGAGTATTTCTTTTCAAGAAAGAGGGTAGAAGCGCAGATATTCTGGTATTCACGACTCTTTTCTACCATCTTAGTTCCATGGTCGATTGTCATCGTTTGGTACATGGCACCAGCCTTTTTCGGTCACGTGGAATCAATTACCCTTGAGCTGATGTGGGCTTTTACTGTAGTCATCGTCTCTGGAATTGTTGGGATCATGCTGGAGAAAACAGTCGAGCGAGTTTCTCTAAGTTCACCTGTAAGAATGATTATTCTTGTGCTATTTGTAATGTCTGTGATATTCTATGTGAGATTCTCGTTCTCAAAGCCTTGGATAGATCTTTTCATAGACCCACTTTCTGGCGGTTAGATTCTTGACAGTTCAAGAAATTGTTTCATATCTACGCTTGACAGTTAAAAGACTTTCTGTAGCATCTTAGTGTGTTTTTACTCTTCTCGTGGGAGGGAGAACAGTGGAGAAGCTCTTTCATTTGAAAGAGAATGGTACTACAGTGCGAAAAGAAGTAGTTGCAGGTATCACCACCTTTCTCACCATGGCTTATATCGTCTTTGTAAACCCATCGATCCTCATCAACGTCATCCCTGGTGCCACACCTGGTAGTGATCTTTACACGCAGTTCTTTGGTGCCTTTATGGTTGCAACGATCTTTGGTTCCGTAGCAGCAACTCTCATCATGGCGTTGTACGCAAATTATCCCTTTGCACTCGCACCGGGAATGGGATTGAATGCCTATTTCACCTTCACTGTGTGTTTGAAGATGGGTATTGACTGGAGGGTAGCCTTAACGGCTGTCTTTGTGGAAGGTCTCATATTCATCCTCTTGACGATCACCGGTGCTCGTGGCTTTGTCGTGAAAGCAGTACCGGATTCAGTCAAACTTGCAACGGGTGCCGGTATCGGTTTGTTCATCGCTTTCATAGGATTAAAAGGAGCAGGGATCGTCGTATCTGATCCTGCAACCTTTGTAAGTCTGGGGCATCTGAGTGATCCAAATGTTGTAGTTGCGATCATCGGTTTCTTCATAATAACTGTTCTATTTGCCCTGAAGGTACCTGGAGCGATAATGATTGGTATTCTTGTCAGTACTCTCATTGGGGCTCTACCGATCTTCAACGTGACACATTATCAAGGTATAGTTGGTGCTATTCCGAGTATTGCTCCAACATTTATGAAAATGAACTTCAACCTCCAAGCTCTCGGTAGTGCAGCTTTCTGGATGGTCGTCTTCACTTTCTTCTTCGTGGACTTCTTTGATACACTCGGTACATTAACGGGATTAGCCGAATCGGCAGGATTCATGAAGAATGGTGATCTACCCAGATCATCGAGGGCATACCTTGCAGATGCTGTTGGTACTTCTGTTGGTGCTGCCTTTGGGACATCAACTGTGACCACGTACATAGAAAGTAGTGCAGGTATCGCCGAGGGAGGTAGGACAGGCTTAACGGCATTAGTTGTGGCAGTTCTGATGCTTCTAATGCTTTTCTTTTCACCACTTGCCATGACCGTTCCAACTGCTGCAACGGCACCGGCTCTGATTTTCGTCGGTGTTCTCATGATCAAGACCCTAAAGAAGATCAACTGGGACGACATCAGCGAAGCTGTGCCGGCTTTCATAACTCTTTTGATGATGCCTTTGACGTACTCAATAGCTAATGGTATAGCCCTGGGAATAATCACCTATCCTATCGTTAAAGTATTCAGTGGAAAGGCAAAACAAGTACATTGGTTAACCTGGATTTTGGCTGTCCTCTTTGTCCTGTACTTGATCTTTCTAAGGGAATAAAAGGGGCTTATGCCCCTTTTATTTGAGTGACAGTGTTCTTTCTGTACGGCCTGTCAGATAGCCAACAACTATCTCATTGAGTTTTGGGAATCTACCGATTTGTGAGTTGGTTTTGACAAGAACCGTTGAACCCACCAGACCGATCACCTGTGACGCTTCAAGATTTTCTCCTCTTTCAACAATTCTGTGAGTTTCTTTGGCATTGTCTATCGAATCTGTGTAGATAATCCTGCCTTCCTTTATGATTCCAAAGTGAGTTGCGTATTCTTCGATTTCGAAGATTTCGTGCGACGATATGAAGATTGTTCTTGCAGAGTTTGCACATTCCTTGAGCATGTTCATTATCTCAAGTCTGACAGTTGGATCGAGATGCTGAGTGGGCTCGTCGAGCACCAGAAGATCGGCTTGACTTGCCACACAAAGCCCAACAAAGAAAAGTGTCTTCATACCTATCGAGTAAGATTCAACTTTCTGTGACAGATCGAAGTTGTACCTTGCAATGAAATTGGAAAAGACTGTATCGTTCCAGCTTGGATAGAGCTTTGACCACATTCTCGCATAATCACTGGCTGTGAAGTTGCGAAAGACAATTCGTTCTTCAGGCACAACAGCGATTCTCTGTTTCAAAGTTGCACTGTGAGTTCTCTTGATCTTCTCTGTGAACAAAGATATATCTCCACCATCTGGTTCCAAGGCTCCCGTGACACACCTTATTGTGGTTGTCTTTCCAGCACCGTTTGGTCCAACCAGTGCAAAGACAGCTGATTCTTCAATACTGAAAGTGACATCGCTGAGTATTTGTTTGTTTCCCAGTTGTTTTCTCAGATGTTCGATGCGAATCATCTCTCACCACCTCTTTGAGCAAAAAGTCTGTACGCCACATAAAGGAGAACCAAAGCCATTGCTAAGGAAGCCAGAAGATTCCTTTGATAGATTGGGCTGATCAGTTTGTACGGGTTGAAGGTTGGACCAATCTTACTCGAGCCAAGCCCTCCAAGCACCAAATCTGCCAACAGGAAGAGAAAGGCTGCACCGAAAGGATCGAATCCAACACTAACGGCACTTATCACCACTCCAAAATAGGCTGAAAGAAAGATCATAGTTCTGAGTAGAATCATCCAACTGTAAAGAGTTGACTCGGCAAATGGAAGACCTATGAAAAAGGTCGTCAATACTATTGTTGAAAGAAATGCATATTCCATCCAGAATATTTCGCTCTTGGTAAAAGGTAGAAAGGTCATCAAGTCGAGTCTTTTCTGTCTGATGTCTGAAGCAAGTGAGAAAAGCAGTATGAAAAAAGAACCAAAAGCCTTCACACCAAAGTTAGGATACAGCATTACAACCATGAAAAAGAGCATACTGGGGTATTTCTCGAGCAGTTGCTTTCTAAGGTAGACATCAAATTTTTTCATTTTTCCACACCTCCTCTATCAACAAAAGACAAGTGTACAGATCAAGTCCCTTGGATTTGAGCTCGTTTACCAGAGATTTGATGTCATCGACAACCGACATGTCTACTGACAGATTCTTTGCAACAAAGTATCCCACACCCTGTTCAGACACGAGAAATCCCTCCATTTTCAACTTGTCAAGAGCCTTGAGAATTGTGTTGATGTTCACATCAAAAACACTTTCAAGTTCCCTGACCGTTGGCAGTTGTGACTCAGTTTTGAGATTGCCAAGCAAGATCTCCGATTTTATCTGATTCATGATTTGAATATAGGCAGGTACGCCGCTGTGTTTATCGATTTTTCTGAACATATCAATCACTCTCTCACAACTCTTATGCCAGAACTTTCAACGAATATTTCGGCATTCGATTGATTCCTCACCGTGATCTTTCCTCCTGTACCATTTGCCCTCACAAACAGATTTCCCTGACCAGTATGAGTTACTTTTCCATTCACTCCTGTTCCATCCACGTTGAAACTCTTGCAGTTGATCAATGTCAGATCAAAGGAAATTCCTGTACCTTTGATCCTCACAGTCTCGAATGCGATCTCTCCTTTGAGATTCACGCCAGTCCCATCTGCATACAGTGTGTCTCCTTCAAAACTACCGCTTGCGTTCACACCTGTTCCATCCAGATACAGTCTTTGAACAACCATCTTCCCCTTCAAGTTGATGGCAGATCCGTTGATATCGAGTAGCTCAATACTGCAATCACCCGTTAGGGAGATAGCTGTCCCATCCACCCTGAGTTCTTTCAGCCCTTGATTTCCAATTTCGATAACATACTTTCTGTTGGTAAGACCTCCACTGATTCTGATCTCTTCATCAAATGACGAAACAGTCAGCTCCTCGGGTACTCTGATTTCCTTTGCATCTACGAAGCGAAGTTCTACGTTTGTCACCCGCTCAATTGAGAGCTTCGGTGGGAGCTGTAAAGTTTTAGATGGTTTCACCTCTCTGAGCACTTCAGAAACAAACGGCAAGTGCAGCCAATTTTGAAAGTTCTCCAGAATGATGTGAGAGTAGTAATTTGCACTCGAGGGAATCAGGAAAAGAATGATACCCAGAACAATAAATCCGGCGAGGTGTTTAGCGTACTCTCTCAAGACAAAGGCAAAGATCAAGATGCCCAAGAAAGCCACGATCACCTTCAGTGGAAAAAAGGGTGACAGCCATCCCAAAAGACCCAGCAGGACTATCAAGAGAGTTGCCCGCAAGAACTTTGATTCTTTGATCCACTCCATCTTAACACCTCCAATGTTATAGTGTTCTACTTATATATAACACTAATCATGAGAGATATACATGTCTGTATGATTACTGTTCTGTAACGATCAAGTACTACCACCCTTTTCAGACACGGGAATTCTCTTGATCTAAGATGATTCATGTGTTATGATAGTTATCGGTAGCGTTGCCGAGGTGGCGGAAATGGCAGACGCGCATGACTCAGGATCATGTGGGTTTCTCCCGTGCGGGTTCAACTCCCGCCCTCGGCACCAGCAGAGGCCGCAGAGTCGGCCTCGAAGTTTTATAATGGAGGTCATCTGTTGGAAGTTGTTCAACTCTTTGATCTGCCAATCACAATAGTGGAAAGACAGGAACTTCTTCAGTTGCTTGCCCAGCGGATCTGCAACAAAACAAAGACCTTTGTGGTTACGGCAAATGCCTCTATCGTAGTAAAAGCATTTGAAGATACTCTATACAGAAAAGCCCTTCAAAGAGCAGATCTGATCTTCCCCGATGGCGTAGGAGTAGTTTGGGCAATTAAGAAAATTCACGGCAAAAATTCGCAGAGGATAACCGGAATAGACACTATGATAGAGCTTTGCAGGATCGCACAGCAAAAAGGATGGCGTATCTTCTTGCTCGGTGCAAAATCTGAAATTGTTGCCAGAGCTGCAGAGAATCTCAACAGACAATTCAACAACATCGTATGTGGTTTCTATCACGGTTACTTCACTGGAGATGAACCACTTGAGATCATCAACAAAGAGAATCCAGAACTCATCTTTGTCGGCATGGGAGTGCCAAGACAAGAACTATGGATAAGTGAAAACCTTCCAAAACTGAATGCCGTTTTTGCAATGGGAGTTGGAGGATCCTTTGACGTGATTTCAGGCTACAAGAAGAGAGCTCCAAAACTCATTCAAAAGCTGCATTTAGAGTGGCTTTACAGGTTCTTGCAGTCACCGCTTCAGAAGAAAAACGTGCCACGAGATGTCCTTAAATTCATAAAGATAGTGTTATTTGATCGTTGATTTGGCTTTCATCATAATGAATATTGTGACAACCGAGGAAAGTTCCATCAGCATAGAAAAACTCACTAAAAGATAAAGCGATCTTTCGTACAGAACACCCATCAAGAAGCTACCGAGAAACCACGAAAAACCAAAGACTGTGTTGAAAACCCCATAAGCTGTGCCACGCTTCTCTATAGGCACTATCTGTGCCACAACTGCTTTCAGTATAGACTCTTGCGCACCCATACCAACACCCCACAGACTAACGCCCAGTACTAAGAGAGCTATGTTCTTCGACAGAAAGATAAACGGTGCGAAAAATGCCGCAACCGATGAGGAGATTATCAAAGCTGTCATACCTTTTTTGTCAAAGAGTCTGCCGAAGACTACTGCTGCCACGGCGTCTATTCCCATCGCAACTGAGTAGAACAGCGGAATTAAAGAAGCACTCAACAGATTGGTTTTTGAAAGGTGATATCCAACCAAGGCAAAGTCTGAAAAACCAGCGGCGATGAAAGAGATCGCTATGAGATACCACAAAAAACGCTTTGTTATAGGCTTGTTCGACTTTGCTGAAACTGGTTTTTCAAAATCACTCGGCTTCGGGAATAGAATTCGACCAATTGTCAAAAGCACGAGTACGACAATGGCTGGTATCAACAACAAAGAAAAAGAGAATCTGTATCTCGATAGCTCATCTCCTGTTTTCAGTACCAGGACAATCGATAGCATCAGGGGACCTGCGACAGCACCTATTTGATCGAGAGCCTCTTCGAGCCCAAACCCCCAACCTGCACCCACCTGTTTTGCTGCGAAAGAGGTCATCGTGTCTTTTGCAGGTTTTCTAATAGCCTTACCAACTCTTTCGGCTATCAAGAGTAAGACCGCCATCTGCCATTTTCCAACGACAGCTAATGTCGGAATCGCAAACAAGTTGACCAGATACCCCAAAAATGTCAGCAACCAATAGCGTCTTGTTCTGTCGGCAAAGTATCCTGTAACAAGTCTAAGCGCATAGCCTATGAACTCTCCCAAACCGGCTGTAACAGAGATGATCGTTGCACTGGCACCGAGAAGGCCAAGGTATGGTCCTGAAATGCTTCTTGCTGTCTCGTAGACAATGTCTGAGAAGAGGCTGACAAAACCCATAAGAATTATGAACTGCATTGCACGTTTGGTTTTCAAGACACTCACCTCTGTGCACATAATAGCACCGGCGGGAACACAACGCTTTACAATATAGTTTATTATTGTCATAGGTGAGGTGTATTTTGGATGAAGATCAAAAAACTTGATCCCTCAGTTGTGTCGAGAATCGCGGCTGGAGAAGTGGTTGTGGGAACACACTCTGTGGTGAAGGAATTGGTAGAAAACTCAATCGATGCTGGTGCAAAAAAGATAGTCGTTGAATTGTTGAACGGTGGAAAAAGCGAGATAAAAGTTCAGGACAACGGTGACGGCATGGATAAAGAAGACTTGCTCAACTGTTTTCAACCCCACACAACAAGCAAGATCTCATCTTTCGAAGACATCTATCAGTTGACGTCCTTTGGTTTTCGTGGAGAAGCACTTTACTCTGTCTGTCAGGTGAGCAAAACAAGGATAATCTCGAGACCAGAAGAATCTTCAGTTGGACACGAAATCGAAGTGGTCGCAGGCAATTTGGCGTACGAAAGACCAACGGTCTGTCAAAAGGGGACAACTGTTATTGTAAAGGACTTGTTCTTCAACGTACCTGCCAGGAGAAAGTTCTTGAAATCCGCTGCTGTAGAGGCAAGAATGGCAACCGAAGCCTTTGAGAGGTTCTGTCTATCTCATCCTCAGATTCACTTTGTATTGGTGAGAGATCAAGAAGTCGTTTACAACCTTATGCCATCAGATTTGCCTGAGCGCACCACAACACTTTTCAAAGATCTTCCAAAAAACTCGTTGAAATACATAGAAATGAGTTGGAACGATATGAAAATCGATGCCTGTTTAACCCTGCCCACTTTTTTCAGGAAGAGAAGGTCAATTTATACTTATGTGAATGGACGGTATGTTGTGAACAATTTACTTTCAAGTGCTATCTACGCTGCTTATAGTGATTTCATTCATCAAAAAGAACATCCAGTGGTCATCATGAATCTTTCGATACCTGCAAGAGAGATTGATGTGAATATTCACCCACAGAAGATCGAAGTGAAGTTTTCGGACGAAGATAAGGTATTCAAATTCGTTCGCGATACAATCAAGAAATCATTTGAAAAGGTCATCGTACATCAGGTTCCGATAACCCAACCCGCACAAAAGATCTTTGAGCCAACTGTTGTTTACAAGACGAACGAAAGAGAATACGTCGAACCAATTCAGATTAAGGATCAACGCATTTTGGAACCGATTGACTTCAGGATCGTCGGAACAGTCAGAGGAAGGTATATAATTGCTGAATCTTCAGACCAATTGCTCATAGTTGACTTTCACGCAGCTCATGAAAGGTTGATATACGAAGAGATGATTGAGTCAATCGAAAAGATGCATTCGGTTTCTTTGCTTGTAAACTACGAATTCGACCTTAAAGAGAGCGAAGTTGATCTACTTCAAAGTACGGAGCTGTTGAAGAACATAGGTTTTGACTATCAGCTGAAGGGACAGAAGATCATCGTAACCGGTATTCCCAAATGGTTGGATCAACGAGATATCAAGGATTTTGTCGTTGAAAGCATCGACGAAATGAAGTTGATAGACATCATAGGTCTAAGCGAGGTTATCAAAAAGGTCATTGCAAACCTTGCTTGTAAGAGCGCACTGAGAACAAGAGATAAACTTGATAACGATCAGGCATTCTTTTTGGTGAAGAAGATTCTTGAAAAGAAAATCAGTACATGTCCTCATGGCAGACCGCTGATCTTTGCCATGAAGTTCACTGAACTGGACAAATTCTTTGAAAGGATATGATTTTGTGGAAGGGCTGATCATTCGAGAGGTAAGATTGTCTGATGCTGTACAGATTGTCAATTTCAAAAAAATGGTTTCACAGGAATCCAAGTTTCTTCTGACCTGCCCTGATGAAGTGGAGGACTTGATAGACCAACGGAGGATGATAACGCTTTACCTGGGCGATCCAAGGAGAATCTTCTTGGTGGCTGAATATTTCGGTGAAATTGTTGGAATGATAACGCTTTACGGTTCTAATAGGCGAAGAATCGTGCACAGAGGTGAGTTAGGCATAACTGTCAGAAGAGACTTTTGGGGAAAAGGCATTGGTACTTCACTGATGCACAACTGTCTGGCAATTGCAAAACAGAAAGGCTTTAAAAAGATCCAGCTTGAAGTAATGGCAAATAACGAAAGGGCTATACGACTCTACAAGAAGTTTGGTTTTGAAGTTGAAGGAGTCATGAAAAGAGCAGTCTGTGTCGATGGTGAATACATCGATTTGGTGATGATGGGAAGATGGTTGGGAGATTGATCAAGAACTCTGTTCTCTTTGTGGTTTTGCTTTTTTCTGGACTGATACCGACGATCTTGCTCCAAAGACAGATCAGAGCTGACTTTAACCAAGTGAATACATCATTGCTGAAAAGTTCTGCAGCCTTCATCGAGATGTCGATCGAAAGACAGATCGAAAGTGCTCCCACACAGGCAGATAGAATCTTAGCCAAATATGCGGAGCTCGCACAGCGACTGGGCGGAGTGTTTTTATACGATGAAGAACTGAAAAAGACTATCGTCTCCCTTCGGCAGGACAACAGCGTAAGAACTGTTGCAATTTCTTTCGATATTCAGTTTGATGACCTTATGTATTTTGTAACAGACACTGCTGGAAGGATTGTAGCATCATCCAACAGAGTATTAGTAGGGGAAAGATCAATCGGTGTGGTGAAGATTGAGAAAACCGGAGAGATTTTTGAAGCAAGGTATAGAGGACTGAACCATTTGGCACTCGCAAAGAAAAATCTCTCTTACGGTTTTACTGTCGTTGTACTGACACCTTCGAGAGATATGAGTTCTGTTATCTTACCAATCTTGATTTGCATTTCTTTGACCTTCACGGTGATCCTGGTCACAGTCTTAGATCATCATAAGAAGAAGTTGCTCGCACTCGAAAGAGACATCCAGCAACTATTGAATGGCTCTGAGGACAGTTTTGCAGTGAAAGATAAGCGATCACCGCAGTTCATCAACGAACTTAGGCAGAAGTTGCTGAAGAAGGATGAACTCCTGAAAAAGACAGTCGAAGAGCTCATGAAATTGAAGGAAGTTCTGGAAAAAATCAAGCAGAAGGAATCATAAGTTTTGAACAAAGACTAATATCTGTGCCACAGCGACATACAGATCGTCTGGTATTTCTTGGAGAATCTCGAGCTTGTACAATCTCCTCACCAGCTCAGGTGATGAGACTATTGGGATACCTGCTTTCTCTGCCTCTTCGATGATTCTCTTAGCAAGATCATCTTTGCCCTTTGCTATCACAAACGGTGCATCAGCCTTTTGTGGGTCGTATCCAAGTGCCACGGCAAGTCTATGCGTATAATCCATCTTTCAAACCTCCCGTATTGATGAAAACATTTCTAAAATGCTTGCTGAGTAATTCTCTTAGACTCTGTATCTGTTCAAAGTTCAGTTTGTAGTCGTTCACCTTCACCGTAATAGAGTCGGCTAAGACTATCCCATCGATGCATAGAGTTTTAGATTGTTTGATACAATGTATCCTGAAAGTCATTCTCTTTCTATCGATGAAAAGGTGATGAAGTCCACCATCACCGACCAAACTTCTGAAAACATAGGGATGTGAAACTGTCAAGACCCACAAGCCGAAGGCTTCCATCTTCTCGCTTGTCTCACCGTTCTTGTAATAAGCACCCAACTCTTCAAAAAACCATTTTGGTAACTGCCCTAAACGTCTTTCAATCTGTTCGATGAGCTTTACCAAGAATGGAATGTCATAGTCGTTCAGAGGTTTACCAATGTTCTGCAGTAAAGGTTTTAGCTCCTCAAGTGGTGGCAGAGGCTCCGGAGCATTGAAGAGTCTCTCTGCCAGGTAAACCTTCTGGCTCGTCGGTTGATCGGTTATTCTGACTATCTCACCAACCTCTGGTGGTCTCTTCCGCACCTTGAGAATGGTTTCACCATCTTGCGTCCTTATCTTTATCCACTTACCGAACCTATCAATTACTACGCCTTCCATCTAAATCCTCCGTTATTAATATCGTCAGCTCTCCGAAAAAACAATAACACATCGACAAGTGATATGATTTTCCTAAAAAGGAGGTGAGATTTTGCAAATAACTCAGTTCTTTGAGCCAGGAACACCTGCAGCTATACTCGCATGGGGACAACTCGGAAGTTCCCTGGCAAAGACAACCTATGGCATCCTCAGACACAGTAGAGTCTTCAAACCAGTGTGTGTGATAGCTCAACAAGAGGGAAGAAGAATCACCGATTTTGTGTCGCCTGTTAGATTCGATGTACCGATAGTTGACAGTGTCGATAAGGCGGTCCGTCTTGGGGCGAAGGTGTTGTTGATCGGAATATCCAATGTCGGAGGATATCTTCCCCAAGATCTGGTGACTCATCTTCTCAAAGCCATTGAGTACGGTTTGGATATCGTTTCAGGACTGCACATCAAGTTATCCGAGACAGAACCATTCTCAACGCTTTCAAAGATGGCAAAATGCAGAATAATTGATCTACGTCACTCCAACGAGAGATTGAGAATCTTCAGTGGTGATATACTCAGATCGAAAACGATACGAGTTTGTGTTCTTGGAACGGACTGTGCAACTGGAAAGAGGACCACAGCTGTACAGCTTTGGGAGAGTGCAATGAAAAGGGGACTTCCTGCAGCCTTTTTGGCAACAGGACAAACAGGCATTATGATTGGTGCTGATGAAGGTGTTGCCGTGGATGCAATAATAGCAGATTTCGTACCTGGTGTTGTTGAAGGACTTGTTCTCAAACTCGAGCAGATGGGGAAACGTCTTATCTTTGTGGAAGGCCAAGGTGCGCTCAGACATCCTGCTTACGGTCAAGTCGCCCTTGGTTTGATCTACGGTTGTATGCCTCAGTACGTCGTCATGGTGCACGAGCCGAAGCGGAAAAATTTTGAATTCTTTGAGCAATTCCATAGCTCACCCGATCCTCACAAGGAGATCGAATTGCTCAAGAGATTGATCAACACAGAGGTTCTTGGGATTTCTTGTTTAGAGGAAGGCTATGAATGTGAGGGTTATACTGTATTCAATCCTTTTGATGAAAAACAAATCTCAAAGATCATATCGAAACTGGAGGTGGTTTTGTGAAGATACAATCAGTTTGCTTCAGAAGAGTTCTGTATCAGTACTTTGAGCCATTCACGATCTCGCTGGGAACACATGAAGAGCAGGAAAACATTGAGGTGGCTGTGAGACTCGAAGATGGTACTGAAGGCTGGGGAGAGGCGTCGGCATTGTTTGTAATTTCAGGTGAAACACCGCAGATGCTTGAGAAGATGGAAGAGACAGTAAAAGAAATGATAGTTGGAAAAGATGTCGAAGGATATATGAACCTGTTCAGCATAACACAGAACCTTCGTGCAACTCCATCTATAAAGGCAGCAGTGGAATTCGCAATCATCGACGCATTTTGCAAGATTAACTGTATTAAGCCATATCAGTTTTTTGGTGGAGCCAAGAACAAACTTGAAACAGACAAGACCGTTGGAATAGAAGACCTTCAGACTACTTTGTCTAAGGTAAAGCGAATCTACAACGAAGGCTTCAAAAAGATAAAGATAAAGGTCGGTAGGGATGTCAAAGGTGACATAGAGAGAGTTGTCAGATCAAACGAGATTGCACCAGACGCAAGTTTTGTTGTCGATGCCAATCAAGGTTTCACGCCAAAGGAAGCAGTCTATTTCATCAAGGCACTCGCCGATGAGTCTGTGAATGTTGACGTCTTCGAGCAACCCGTTTTCAGATATGACATAGATGGTTTGAGATTTGTGCGATGGAACAGTCCTTACCCAGTTGCGGCAGATGAGAGTGTTTTCACAAAATATGACGCACTGAGAGTGATTAAAGAAGACGCAGTTGATGTGATAAATATCAAGTTGATGAAATCAGGCCTGAGTGACGCACTGGCGATAGTTCAGATCGCTCAAGCCGCAAACGTGAAACTCATGATTGGCTGTATGGGTGAAAGTAGCCTTGGTATCAGGCAGAGCGTTCATTTTGCTGCAGGTACAGGAGCATTTACGTATTACGATCTGGACGCACATCTATCTCTTAAAGAAGAAAAGTTCAGAGGAGACTTCATACAAGAAGGTCCCTTTATTCTTTTAGATTGAGGACTGCAACAAATTAGACTTAAAAAGTCTAATATAAACGTAAACCACACCATGTAAAATCTCAGTAGAAGGGAGATGGTGTGGTTGTTTGTGTTGAAGAACCTGAGCCTTAAGAAGAATGAAAAAGAGATTCTCAGAGACATAAACGTTGCCTTCGATGCCGGGAAAGTATATGCAATTCTTGGCACAAATGGTGCGGGCAAGTCTTCCTTAGCGTATGTGCTAATGGGTGTAAATGATTACAAACCAACTTCGGGGAAGATCCTCTTAGACGGCGAAGATATAACAGATTTGTCGGTGACTGAAAGGGCGAAGAGAGGAATTACGCTGCTGTGGCAAGAACCGGTTAGATTTCAAGGTCTCAGTGTAGAGCAATACTTGACACTGGGTGGAAAAATAAGAGCATCGAGGGATGAACTTGAATCGATTCTCGAATCGGTAGGATTGTCTGGAAAACTCTATCTTCATCGGATGGTCGATGGGCTACTGAGCGGTGGTGAAAGAAAGAGAGTAGAACTCGCCTCGGTGCTCTTGTTGAAGCCGAGGTATGCAATCCTTGACGAGCCGGATTCGGGTATCGATATAATGTCTTTGTCGATGATAGAGAAAGTGATGGAACACATAGTAAAAGGCAACGGGTCGGTTATACTCATAACACACCGTGAGGAAATCGCGCGAATAGCACACGAAGCGTATCTGCTGTGCAATGGTTCAATACTCGCACACGGTTCACCTGATAAGATCATCGAGTATTACAAGAATAAGTGTGACAACTGTTCTCACGCGAATCTACCTGCAGTAGAGGAAGTGAAAATATGATAAGTATCGTTGATCAAAAGAAAGAGTTCGAACTTTTGAAAAAGGCATACGAAAAGGCTGGCGGGGATGCTTCCAAATTCTTAGATAAAAGGGTCGCGTCATTGATTATTAGTGGCAATAAGGTGATAGGTTTAAACGGGTTAAATGGTGTGGAGATTCAACCAGAACAAATACAAGATGGCGTGAAGGCAAAGGTGTTGATAAAGAAAGACACTGTGCTCACAACACCTATACATATCTGTACCGGATTTCTCGAGAAACATGGGTTACAGAGAGTGATCTTCGAGATAGAGGTGCAAGAAAATGCTCAGGTGAAGTTTGTTGCACATTGTACTTTTCCATGGGCTGAACAATTCACGCACGATGCTCTTGCGATCGTGCATGTAGGAAAAAACGCAAAGATGTACTACGCTGATGAGCACTATCATTCCAACACAGGTTCTATACACCTGAAAACGACAACGAGAGCAACCGTAGAGGAAGGCGGAGTCTTTATAAACAACTTCACTTTGACCAAGACACGAATTGGTAAGCTTCATCTGGATGCATCAGTGGAGTTGCACACAAATGCAAAGGCAGATCTTTCAGTGAAAGTGAAAGCAAGCAAAACAGATGAAGTAGCTATAAGAGAAAAACTCAATCTTTTTGGCGATTATGCAAGCGGAATAGCAAAGACGACCGTTATCGCTTTAGATCAATCGAAAGCGAGAGTCGTGAATGAAGCTTATGGTGTTGGAGCCTACTCCAAGGGGCACATAAAGTGCGAAGAAGTGACAAAGGGAGAAGGCGTGGATGTCAGTACCATTCCGGTGTTGAAGGTTCTCAACGAGTTGGCTGAGCTCACACACGAAGCATCAATTGGTCGTGTCAACGCAAATCAACTTCAAACACTCATGGCAAAAGGATTGACAGAGGAAGAGGCAACTGAATTGATCATAAAAGGTCTCATAGGTTGAGACAAAAACAGGGGGTGTGAAGATGAACGAGTACGTTCAAAAGGTGAAAGCTGCGGCTGAATTTCTCAAAGCGAAGGTGGGTAATCTTCCAGAAGTTGGTGTGGTTCTTGGCTCTGGCTTGGGGAAGATTGCCGATGTACTGCAAGAACCTCAGAGATTTCATTATTCAGAAATACCGGGCTTCCCTGTGTCAACGGCACCGGGGCATAAGGGAGAGTTGATCTTTGGTAAGTTGGGCAAGAAGAATGTCGTTTTGATGAACGGCCGCTTTCATTATTACGAGGGATATTCCATGCAGGAGGTTACCTTTCCAATCAGAGTCATGCAATTGCTTGGTGTGAAGTATCTTTTTGTTACCAACGCATCGGGAGGACTCAACCCAGTCTTTGATGTTGGAAAACCCATGATCATAACAGACCACATAAATTTCATGCACGACAATCCACTGAGAGGTCCAAACGTTGAGGAGTGGGGACCAAGATTTCCAGATATGAGTGTTCCCTACGACAGAGAGTTGATCAAACTCGCAAAGATGGCAGCACAGGAAGAAAAGATAGATGTGTACGCAGGTGTCTACGTTGCAGTTACTGGACCGAATTTCGAAACACCTGCCGAGCTGAAGATGTTCAGAAATCTTGGAGCAGACGCAGTTGGCATGTCGACTGTACCAGAAGTCATCGTGGCAAGACATGCAGGTATAAAGGTTCTCGGTTTGTCGGCAATAACAGATAGAGCCGTCCCAGAGGATCTCAAACCATTGAGCGCGGAGGAAGTTCTCGAAGTGGCTGAAAAGACTGGAGAAAAGATGGCTCGGATAATTTTGCGGGTGATAGAACATCTATGAGGAGGAGGTAAATGAAAGTCTTTTTGGACAATTGTCGGACCACAAGGGTGCTCCCAGAGGTATTACAGGTTGTTCAAAGTTACATGGCTGAGAACTTTGCAAGACCAGATGGTCTTTACGAATCTGCTCAGCAGGTCTATGATGATCTGATAACTGCGAGAGAATTCTTTGCAAGATCGATAAATGCCGATTTTCCAGAAGAAATAGTCTTCACATCGGGCGCAACGGAGTCGAATAACCTTGCCATCTTGGGTGTAGCGAGGGCTAACAGGAAGAATGGTAATCACATAATCATCTCTGCGCTTGAACACGGTTCAGTAATGAGTATTGCTTCTCGGTTGAAAGAAGAAGGGTTCGAAGTTACTGTAGTACCAGTTGATAACGAAGGAATAATAAGATTGAACGAACTTGAAAAAGCTATCAAACCAACTACGATACTTGTGAGCGTCATAGCCATAGGTCACTTTGTAGGATCTATTATGCCTCTTGAAGAAATAGGAGAAATCTTGAGTAGGCAAGATCATAAGATATACTTTCATACCGATGCTGCAGAGATGTACGCAAAATTCCCAGCTGATGTAAAAAAACTGAGAGTTGACCTGCTGAGTGTCAGTGGCCACAAGTTTCATGGACCGAAGGGCGTAGGTTTTCTCTACGTGAGGAAAGGTACAAGAATTGAGCCAATTCTCTACGGCGCAGATTCCTTTGACAAACGCCGTCCAGGTGGAGAGAATGTCCCAGCTATAATGGGAATGAAGAAGGCTGCAGAACTTTCACTTGCAGATATGGATCAGGCTCTTAAAAGGCTCCGAGAGCTTCAGGAGTACTTTATCGACAGAGTGGAATCTGAGATAGACAGTGTTATTCTGAACGGACCAAGGGGTATGAAGAGAACACCGTATAACGTGAACTTCAGTTTTAGGTTCATCGAAGGTGAAGCAATAAGCCTTGGGCTGAGTATGGAAGGCGTAGAGGTGGCTACCGGATCAGCTTGTGCTTCAGAGAAACTCGAACCCAACTACGCTATTCTGGCAATAGGTGGAGATCACGAAAGGGCACATGGATCTATTAGATTTACTTTTGACAGATTCACTACCAGGGAGCAGATAGACTACACTGTCGAGAAGTTGAAGTCCGTGGTCAGTTGGCTGAGAAAGATCAGTCCGTTCAAAGGGTAGGCAGGTGATCTTATGCTCAAATACACCGAATTAGTCATGGATCACTTCAAGAATCCAAGAAACCTTGGGAGAATTGACGATGCAGATGCTCAAGCTACAGAAGGAAGCATTGCCTGTGGTGATATGATGACAGTCTATCTGAAAGTTGAAGATGGCAAGATCGCAGACATTAAATTCGAATCTTATGGTTGTGCTGCAAACATAGCAACTGCTTCGATGATGACCGAAGTTGTAAAGGGTCTTTCGATCGAAGAGGCGAAGAAGCTGAGTTGGAAGGAGATAGTCGAAAGACTTGGTGGCTTACCACAGATCAAGTATCATTGCAGTAACCTTGCAGTCGACACACTGAAAAAAGCGATCGAAGCTTACGAGGGAAAAAGGCAATAAAAGGGAGTGTTCGACATGAGAGTCTATCTCGATCACGCGGCAACAACGAGAGTTTTTCCACAGGTCGCACAGGAAGTATACAGAGTTTTCACGGAAAACTTCGGCAATGCCTCGAGTTTGCACTCTCATGGTGAAGAGGCAAAACAGATCTACGAAAAAGCAAGGTTAACCATTGCTGAGTATCTGAAGGTTCAACCTCAAGAGATCTATTTTACATCTGGTGGTACTGAATCTGACAACATAGCCATAATGGGTTTTCTTAAGGCAAACTTCCCCGAAGGTGGGCACGTGATAACGACGCAAATCGAACACCCTGCCGTGTTGGAAGTTGCAAGGTATCTTGAGCAAAGAGGATACGATGTGACCTATTTGAAGCCGACAGTCGATGGTTATGTGACACCCGAGGACTTTAAGAGGGCAATCAGAAAAAACACAGTCCTCGCATCAATAATGTGGGTCAACAACGAAACAGGTGTCATTCAACCGATAGAGGAGATTTCAAAGATCAGCAAGGAATATGGAATAGTTCTTCACAGTGATGCTGTTCAAGCTGTTGGAAAGATACCAATCGATGGGAAATTAGTTGATATGCTTTCTGCTTCTGGTCACAAGTTTTATGCTCCAAAGGGATGTGGCTTTCTTTACGTAAACAGCAAGTTGAAAGTTGCTCCAATCACCTACGGCGGAGGTCATGAGAGAGGCTTGCGCAGTGGCACGGAGAATGTCCCTGGTGCTCACGGAATGGCAGTGGCACTGAAGATGATCGAAGAGAACTTCAACGAGTGGTCCAAGAGGCTGGAAAAGCTCAAGAAAAAGATTCTCGAAAGCCTAACACAGCTAACCGATTACCATATCAATGGAAGGAACACCGTCTCTTCACACATCAATCTCTCCTTCAAGGGAGTTCACGGTGAAGCGCTTGCTACCGCCCTTGATATGCACGGTGTGTCTGTCTCAACAGTCTCTGCCTGTTCTTCACATCACAAAGTCAGTAAGTCACATGTTCTAAAAGCGATGGACCTGGAAGAGTGGATGATAGATGGGGCTATCAGGATTTCAGTCGGTTATGACAACAGTGAAGAAGAAGTACAATATTTCACAGAAATACTTTCACAGGAAGTGAAACGTCTGAGAAAGATTTAGGAGTGGTTCAATGGCGTATTCGCAGAAGTTCAAGGAACTGTTCATGTATCCCAGACACGCTCAAGAGATCGAGTACACACATACAGCTGAGGTTGTTTACCCCGATCATGGTGATAGGGTTCGAATCTTTCTCAAAATAGAGAACTACGTGGTGAAAGATGTGGCTTTCAAAGCCATTGGTTGTCCGAGGGTCATTGCGGCATCTGAAGCGCTCTGCAGATTGGCGAACGGTAAGCACGTGGATTATGTAAAGTCTTTGAACGAGGAACACATAAGACAAGAGATGGAGTTCTTTGACAAAGGTTTTGATTGCATTAGAGCACCACTCGAAGCCATCAAGAAGGCACTTACCAAGATAGAGTCATGAACGGATTTTCAAGGGGAATTCTTTATAGCGCTGTAGCCGGCATGGCAACAGGCTTGGGCGCTTTGCCATTTTTGTTTCTCAAAAGGCAGATGAACGACAGGTTCATCGACAGTTCACTTGGGTTTGCGGCAGGGGTGATGCTTGCTGCAAGTGCGTTTAGTCTTGTAGTCCCTGCGATGGAACTCGGTGGACCAGTTAGGTTCTCCATTGGATTCATCTTAGGTGGAATCTTAGTCGATCTCGTGGATAAGTTCATCCCGCACGAACACTTTACCAAAGGGCATGAAGGTATCGAATCTAAGAGATTGAAGGGCATATGGCTGTTCGTCATAGCTATAACGATTCACAACTTTCCAGAAGGGATGGCTGTTGGTGTTTCTGGTTTTACCCCCCATGCTTTCTCCGTTGCACTCGCGATAGGTGTGCAGAACATTCCAGAAGGCGCAGCCGTTGTTGCTTCTTTGATAAATGCAAAATACGCTCCTTTGAAAGCCTTTTGGATCAGCTTTTTGACTGGCTTGGTGGAAATCATCGGTGGTCTATTAGGAGCACTCTTGATAAAAATCTCAACGCAGCTACTACCATATCTTATGGCTCTTGCCGCAGGAGCTATGGTCTTCGTCATCAGCGATGAGATAATTCCGGAAACACACCTCAGAGGCAAGGAGAGATTAACCACTTACTGGGTACTTATTGGCTTTACGACGATGTCAGTCCTTGACCTTCTTTTGGGTTAGAAGAAGATCCACACCACGGAAAGAATGCCAAGAATCGTGCCGATAAGAACGGCCATTTGAGTGATATTCGACTGCATCTTGTAGTCTGCTGATACTTTGAGCTGTTCGTATATGACAGCCTTTCCAAGTGGATCAACCTCTATCAGATACAAGGAGCTGGCACCAGAACCAGCCTCAAAGAGATAGCCACTGCCTATTTTCTCAAGTCTTGGACCCATGTGGTCATGACCACTCAGAACCAGATCAACCTCCGGAAAGGTTTCGAGTATCTTCTTATCGTGTTCATGTGGAAGATGGTTCAAACAGATAACGTAGTCAACCTTCGGGAGGTTTTCAAGAGTTTTCCTCAAAGATTCAAAAGGATCTCTTGGCAAGTTACCACAATGTTCAACCCTGTTGGCGAGATGTTGTACCGTCGTTAGACCAATAACAGCTATCTTCGTCCCACCGATCTCAAATACTCGATATGGATCCAAACCATCGACATTTGCTCCTATCAATGATCTGTTGGATTTCTTATAAAATTCAAACCATTCGCGTGAAAAATAGTACTCGTGATTACCCAAAACCATTGCATCATATTTTACCGTCTCTATGTACTCCATGACTTGTTGCCTGCTGTCACCGAAAAAAGGAAGTTGTAGTTTTGAATCAAAGAGATCTCCTGCGTCGAAAAGCAGCACGTCTTTTCTATCAAAAGTTGTAAGCCATTCTATTAAACCTGCAGGTCCAAGATCTTTTTCACTGAGTCTTTCGTGTAGATCACTGGTAAGAACTATTTTGAAAGCCAAACAGTTTGAGAAAATGGCGCAGATCAGAAAGAGAAATAAAACGAAACGCTGCAGAAAGCATCACCTCCGTAGTTCATCGAAGCAATCATACCCGCTTGCCACAAACGAAGATGAGCGAGAAGTTTCAAAACCCTGGTTCCATCCTCATAAATCTTGAGCGAAGCTCCAAGGTTTACAAACTCGTCCGGTAAAATCCCATAACTCTCTATGAGTGTGGAAAAAAGCAGGCTTTTCTGCCTCGAAAAGTCAAAACCAATTGTGAAGTGGTTGAAAGCAAGAAAAGGTTTTCTGTCTTGCAGATAAATGCCAAAACTATCACTGGTTATTCTTGTGACGATTTCGAGCCGAGAAAACCTCAAGATTCTTGCAGAGAAACCTGCGTCGTTGTTTTCAACAAAAACAGAAAGATTCTCAATAGGCGAGAAACTGAATCTCAAACCAGTGGAAGACCAAAGTAAAAAACCATGCACATCATAGAGTGTATAGCAGAAATCATCTGTATAGAGAATACTTCCAAAAGAACAAACACAGGCAAAACACAACACCGTGAACCAAAGAGCAACCTTCATTTTCAAAAATCCCCTTTCTTATTGTATCATTTGAATGTGGGGGTGAAAAGGTGAACAAGGAAATCGACAGGCTTGTTTTACAGAATGCTGAAGAAATCTTTCGTGAAGCTTCAAATCTGATAAAGATCAAATCGGTGAAATCCAATCCAACAGGACCAGACAAGCCCTTTGGAGACGGTATAGCAGCGGCTTTAGAGTATGCTATTGGGATCGGTAGACGTCTTGGATTCTCTGTCAAGAATGTCGATGGCTATGGAGGTCACATAGAGTACGGAAATGATGGAAAGCTTTTCGCGGTTTTGGGGCATTTAGATGTGGTCCCTGAGGGCGATGGTTGGTCGGTCGAACCATATGGAGGCGTGATAAAGGATGGCTATCTGTACGGCAGAGGGGCATCGGACAACAAAGGACCAACTGTGGCTACCATATTCGCTCTGAAAGCGATCAAGGACGCAGGACTGAAGATCAAAAATCGCGTCAGGATTATACTTGGAACCGATGAAGAATCAGGTTGGCAAGGTGTGAAGTACTACTTCGAAAAGGAGGAAAAACCGATCTATGCCGTAACACCAGATGCCAATTTCCCGATTATATATGCTGAAAAGGGGATAATCAATTACGAGTTAACAATGCCCCTTGGAGAATCTCGTTCTGAAGGTGTTGAAGTTGATTACCTTAAAGGCGGAGAGGCATCTAATGTCGTTCCACAGTACGCGATGGTTGTTTTGAAACCAGCTCTAGCAAGAGTGCTCAGCATCCTGGAGAAGTTCAGACCTTCCAATGGTGCTAAGGTCCTCTGGCATCTTGACGGTGACAGGATAAAAGTAGAGTTCAGGGGCAAATCAGCCCACGGTTCAAAACCAGAAAATGGTGTAAATGCAATCGCAGCTTTACTCGATTTTCTCAAAGACATCGAATTGCAGAACGTAGATCTGAGTGACTTCGTGCGAACTGTTTTTGCGAAGATTAATTATGAAACAGATGGTCTCTCCTTGAAGGTTGCAGGCACAGACTGTGTAGCAGGGCCGCTAACGGTTAACTTAGGTACTATCGAACTGACTGAAGGTAAGATAAAAGCGGTGATAAACGTGCGCTATCCGATATACTATTCAGAATCGATGCTCACCAGACAGATCAAGGAAGCTCTGAAACCAATACAGGTCGAGGCTAAGAATCATCTACCACCGCTCTTTGTCTCTCCTGATAGCGAGTTGATAGGAATTTTGAGTGAAGTGTACACAGAGGTAACTGGTCAAGAAGCAAAACTTCTGACAACAGGTGGAGGAACTTATGCCAGAGCCGTACCATGTGGTGTTGCGTTTGGACCACTGCTACCAGGCAGACCAGAAACAGAACATCAACCAGACGAAAGAATAGCTTTGGATGATCTTCTGCTGGTGGCAAGAATATATGCTCAGCTTTTCTACAAAATTCTTGTGGAGTGGTGAATATGAGAAGGACTGTACTGTTGTTGACTGTTTTGTTCTCTACGGTTATTTTCGCTTCATATTTGAGCTTTGACACCAACGATGGAGTGGCATTACATCTTCCGGTTGGCAATTTCGACCTTTTTGTAGGTTATAGGTACAGTGGTTTCGAAGTGACATACCCGGTCTGGAATTTATCAACTAAGATGGGCGCTGCGATCGATCCGTTTTCACAATCTGGGTACCTTTTTGGTGGAGTCTATGTCGAACCAGCTTCATTTCATGTGGAAACAGGAACAATGGTTTCAATCCTCTCTGATCAAGAAGGTGGTACAAGATTCATCAAAAGAGGAAATGTCGATCTGTATTTGAAAACATCGTATCAAGTGAACATCATAGGCTTTGAGCTGACTGCACAAAAGACATTACTCGGCTTCTACACTGACTCAAACAGAGATTTGTCTTTCGTGATTCCGCCCATTGAACTTGAATCGATGGGTGTACTGCTTCAGCCGTCGGTGAAATTCGATCTTGGAGATTCACCCAAGGTGAGTGTAAAGGTCGGCTATATGATCAATCTGTCCTGGACACAGAGCTTGCCGTCTGCACTAATCAATTTGTACGGTTTTAGAATAACTTTTGTTGTCGGAGATTTTTGATATCGACCTTCGCAAGCTTGAGAAACTCAGATTCCGTTATTGTTTTCACACCCAGGCTCGTTGCCTTTTCCAGCTTTGAGCCTGGTTTTTCCCCTACAATTAGGTAGTCTGTGTTTCTCGAAATACTGTCACTAACTTTGCCGCCAAGCGATTGAATGAGTTCTTCTATTTGATTTCTCGTGAAGTTTTTCAAGACTCCTGTGATCACAAAGTTCAACCCACTCAAAGTCTGCTGCTTTGACTCTTCTTCAGATTCAAGCCTTACCCCCGCTTTTTCCAGTTTTTCGATGAGCTCTTTGGTCTTCGGATCTTCAAAGTATTCTCTGATACTTCTTGCAACTTCAGGTCCTATACTCTGTATTTGAGTTAATTCCTCAAATGAGGCATTCGAAAGCTTCTTGATACTTCTGAAATTCTGTACCAAGACACGTGCGGTCTTTTCACCAACCATTGGTATGCCAAGACCTGTGATGATTTTGTGCAGTGGTGCAGTTTTAGCCTTCTCAATTTCCGAAAGCAGATTCGCAATCGTTTTGTGTCCTATGCCCGAACCAAGCTGTGTGAGTTCAAAAGGTGTGAGATAGAAAATATCAGCCAAGTCCTTGACCAACCCCGAATCTACAAGTTTCTCGATGATCTTCTCGCCTAACCCTTTGATGTCTAACGCGCTTCTTGCGGCGAAGGTTTCCAATGACCTTTTGAGTTTGGCAGGACAATGCGGGTTGAGACACCTCAGTGCCACGTCTTCATCGTTTAACTTACCAACCCTTCCAGAACAAACAGGACATACCCTTGGTATCTGTATCTGTTGTTCCTCTCCCGACCGTCTATTCACATCAACAGAAACGACTTGTGGAATGATCCCCCCAGCTTTTTCAACGTACACCCAATCGCCAATCTTGATGTCTTTTTCTTGTATGTAATCGAAGTTGTGAAGTGAGGCTCTTTTGACAATCGTGCCCGCAAGTTGCACAGGTTGTAGTTCAGCAACAGGAGTCAAAACGCCTGTTCTACCCACTTGGATCGTTACACCGATCAACCTCGTCTCAACTCTTTCGGCAGGGAACTTGAAGGCTATCGCCCACCTTGGTGCCTTTGCCGTCATACCTAATGTGCTTTGTAGTTCAAATTGATTCACCTTTACAACTACTCCATCCACCCAATACGGCAGTTGGTCTTTCCGTTTTGTCCATTCTTTCCAATATTCGATTACCTCCTGCACATTCGAACACAGTTTGGAGTTTGGGTTGACCTTAAAACCAACTGTTTTGAGCCAGCTGAGTGCATCCCACTGAGTCTTCAAGTCATATCTTTCTGGATGGACTACATAGTATATGAAGGAATCAAGGTGTCTTTCTCTCGTTATGCGAGTGTCCAACTGTCTGAGAGTCCCAGCCGCCGCGTTGCGCGGGTTGGCAAAGGGTGGTTCCCCTCGCTCAATCCTATCGCTGTTGAGCCTTTCAAATACTTCGGTAGGCATGTAGATCTCACCACGAACCTCGACATCTACAGGCTGTCTCAACCTCAAAGGAATGGTGCGAATCTTTTTCAGGTTTTCAGTGATATCTTCACCGCGCGTGCCATCGCCTCTGGTCAATCCCAAGACTAATCTGCCTTCTTCGTACCTCAGAGCGACAGAGACGCCGTCTATCTTCAATTCGGCAACATACTCAACAGAATGCAACTCTAAGGATCTCTTCACTCGGTTGTCGAATTCTCTTATCTGTTCTTCATCATAGGTGTTGTCAAGACTCAACATTGGCTCAGAATGTTCGACGCTCTTGAACTCATCCAAGACTTTGTCTCCAATCCTTTGAGTTGGCGAGTCGGCTGTCACAAGTTCTGGATATGCCCTTTCAAGTTCTATCAATTCCTGAACCAATTTGTCATATTCTTGATCGCTGATCACTGGAGCCGCCAAAACATAATACCTGTAATTGTGGTACTCTATCTCCTCTCTGAGTTCTTCAATCCTTCTTCTTATCTCCTCAGGAATCTCTTTCACTCTTATCCCCCACAGATGAGAAGATTCCCTGAAAGGTATTCGGCAAGCAAAATGGCAGGTTTTGTTCCATACTTTTGATGGTTTTCGATGTACTGTTCTACTGCTTTCGAGCCAGCGAAGTCGACAACTACTTTGAGTGAAAGGAATTCAACTTCATTTTCGATACACACCTTTGCCCCTGCAGCAGAGTCCATGTCTACACATAATGCCGAAGTTGACTCGAAGATCTTTTTCGCCTCTAAATCTGTCGAAATGAACTTATCGCCAGAGGCAACAATACCGTAGATGAAATCGTTTTTTTCAAAGAAATCCGAAAAACACCTTTGCTTTGGTTCCAGTATCAAATCGACGTTCACTCTCGGATAGAAATCGTATTCCATATATCCTGTCCCAGCAATGACTGAACCAATCGAGATGTTGCTTTTGAGTGCACCGGCAGCTCCAATGCAGATCACCGCCATTGGTTTGTAACGATCTATTAGACACTGAACTAAGGCTGCTGTCTCGATCTTTCCGACGCATCCACTTGTGAGAACGATTTCATTCTGGCCAATAATTCCTCTGACTAAGGGGCGTCTTATCACTTCTGTAACTTCCAACTTGTGAGACAAAGCTTCCATTAAAGGTTTTATCTCCTGTGGTAGGACACCTACAACAGCGATCAAAGTTTCTCACCCTTAAAAAATTTTATCATGTTAAAGGCTGAGATATGAAATACGCAGTTGAAGAATTTCGACAGTGTGATATCATTTATTTGGGCAAATCAGGGGGTAGTTCAGATGGAAGAACGCCGGAATCGGGGTCCGGAGGTCGAGGGTTCAAGTCCCTCCCCCCTGACCAGTTGTTGCTAAGTTTTTGCACAATTTGGATAATGATTCTCCGACGAAATCATAGGGATCTGTGCTGTCAATCTTCGCACTGTTCATCGCTTCTTGAACAATCTTTCTGAGAATGTGCTCTGCGTGGTGTCTTGTTCTCTCTTTTCTTCTGGCTTCAAGGATTCCATTCTTGTCGAACTCTTTCCAAAGATTCTCTATCTTACTGACGAGTTCTTCGATCCCTTGCTGAAGGTGTGCACTGGTTTTGCAGATACACGATTCATCCTTTCCTGCGAGTGATACGAAAGCGACAAGTTGACCATAAACAGTGTCGGTGTCTGGCAAATCACTTTTGTTCACAACGTAGATGTCTGCTATCTCCATGACACCAGCCTTCATCATCTGTACATCATCGCCAAAGCCTGGAGAAAGAATCAGAACAGTTATATCAGCTAATTTTGAGATCTCCGTTTCCGATTGCCCAACACCCACCGTTTCTATCAAGATGTAATCAAACCCAACAGCTTCCAACAGTTTGACGACGTCAAAAACGGCATCACTGAGTCCACCCAATGCCCCTCGTGATGCCATACTCCTTATGAAAACCTTCTCGTCAAGAAAATGTTGTCTCATCCTTATGCGATCTCCCAGAAAAGCGCCCATTGAGAAGGGACTAGATGGATCGATTGCAACTACGGCAACTGAGAAATCGTTAGTTCTTATCTGTTTTACAACACGATCGATTAGACTGCTCTTACCAACACCTGGACTTCCGGTGAAACCTATGATCTTTGAACGGCGCGTGGGAAATTGGTTCAAAATTCTCGGGGCTAATCTTGGATTGTTCTCTACCTCAGTTATGAGTCTTGCAATCTCCTTATGATTCACCCGCACTTGCCACCCCTTGTTGCAGAATGGCTTTTATCTCTTCAACGATCTTTGACAACGACGTACCTGGACCAAAGACTCTTTTTACTCCCATCTGCAGAAGTTGCGGCACATCGTCTGGTGGTATGATTCCACCAACGAAGACTGGGATGTTTTCAATTCCTTCCTTTTTCATGAGTTCAATTACTTTCTGCGACAACTGCAGATGAGCACCAGAAAGTACTGAAAGACCTATCAGATCAACGTCTTCTTGTAAAGCAGTCCTGACGATCTGTTCTGGTGTCTGTCGAAGTCCTGTGTAGATCACCTCAAATCCTGCATCTCTCAAAGCATGCGCCACAACTTTGGCACCACGATCATGACCATCGAGCCCAGGTTTGGCAATCAAGATTCTGTAAACCTTCATCTACATCACCTCGTTTATAAAACTGTTGATTCAACATATTCGCCGTAGACCTCTCTTAAAGCATCAGAGACTTCACCAAGTGTCGCATAACTCTTGATAGCTTCGAAAACATAAGGCACAATATTCTTATTCTCTTTTGCGGCTTCTTTCAGTTCTTTCAGAGCTGTCCTCACTGCATTGTTGTCTCGATTCTTTCTCAGTTCTTTCAATGCACAAACCTGTCTCTCTTCAACAGAAGGATCCACCTTCAGTATACTTCGCATCTGTTGTTCTTGGGCTGTCTGAAAGGCATTCACACCTACGACGATCTGTTCTTTTTTCTCAATTGCGAGTTGCTGTTCGTAAGCGCTGTTGTGAATCTCCTTTTGCACATAACCTGTTTCAATTGCCCTGACCATTCCTCCGAGCGAATCTATCTTCTCTATGTACTGCCAAACCTTTTCTTCGATTTGGTCTGTCAAGTTTTCAATTACATAAGATCCTCCAAGCGGATCTACGACATCGGCAACGCCAGATTCATAAGCGATTATCTGCTGAGTTCTGAGTGCCACTTGGACTGATTCTTCCGTTGGCAGACCGAGTGCTTCGTCAAAGGAGTTGGTGTGTAATGACTGTGTACCCCCCAAAACGGCTGCGAGCGCTTGCAGAGTAACACGGATGATGTTGTTCAAAGGTTGTTGAGCGGTGAGTGTTGAACCACCAGTTTGCGTGTGGAACCTGAGCTTCAAAGCCTCTTGGTTTGTAACTTTGAACCTCTCGCTCATGATCTTTGCCCAAATTCGACGTGCCGCCCTAAACTTTGCTATTTCTTCAAGGATATTGTTGTGAGCTGCGAAGAAGAACGAGAGTTGTTTGCCAAAGACATTCGGATCCAAACCGGATTTGATAGCCGCCTCGACGTATGCAATCGCATCACCAAAGGTGAATGCCAGCTCCTGAATAGCATTTGCTCCTGCTTCCCTTATATGGTAGCCACTGATGCTGATAGTGTTCCATTTTGGCATCTTGGAAGAGCAAAACTCAAAGATATCAGTTATGATCTTCATCGATGGTTGTGGTGGAAAGATATAAGTTCCTCTTGCTATGTATTCTTTGAGAACATCGTTCTGTATCGTGCCTCTCAGTTCTGCTATTTGCGCACCCTGTTTTTGTGCCGTCACAGCATACATACTCAGCAGAATTACAGCTGTTGAGTTAATAGTCATGGAGGTACTGACTTCTTTCAAAGGTATACCATCAAAGAGTGTTTCTATATCTTTCAAAGAATCTACTGCTACACCTACACGCCCAACCTCTCCTTGTGCCAGTGGGTGATCTGAGTCATAACCCATCTGCGTTGGGAGATCAAAGGCAACCGACAGACCAGTTTGTCCTTGTTCAAGCAAATATCTAAATCTCTTGTTGGTTTCTTCTGCTGTACCAAATCCTGCGTATTGCCTCATGGTCCAAAATCTGCCGCGGTACATAGTTCTTTGAACGCCTCTGGTGTAGGGATACTCTCCTGGTAGACCAAGGTTCTTCAAGTAGTCAGCTTCGCATAAATCTAAGGGTGTATAAACTCTCTTGAGTTCCAGATTTGACTGAGTAGTGAAATTTTTGCGCCTCTCGGGAAATTTCTTCAGTTCGGATTCAACCTGTTCTTGCCATTGCTCGAGTTTTTCAGAGAGTTTCTCCAGAAAGTCTTTATCGTACATTGCTAAACACCCCCTGTGAAATTTGTTTCAGAAGAAAGGCACAGCACCCTTCAAAGCTCTCCTGACAACCTTTGACGGGTTTGACTATAACATCGGCAAGCTCTCTCAGTTCATTTTGCAGGTGCAATCTGTAAACTCCTCTGGGTTGCATACAACCAAGTGTGACAACTTTGAAGCGACCTTTCGCATACTCGAAAACTCTTCTGACATCGTCCAACTTTGGTGGTAAGCAGTTCGCGTAATGCGTACCAAGAGTTGGTATGAAGACATTCAAGACAATCACAGAAAAGTATTCAGAGAGTATGTGCAGAGATTCAAGTTCATGTGTTATCTTTCCACAATCAACGCCGATCGTTATATGTGGAATAGCACTAATCTGGGTTGAGGTGAGAACGTTTATTTGATCCATCGGCTCGCGATATAAACCATAGATTTTCTTCATGATTTCACGGTCGGAAAAGAAGTCAAAGCTGATCACATCTGCAATTTCTTGAAGCTCAGCTGCCAATCGATTTGGAAAACCTATGTGAAAGTTGTACTGTAAGTCGTACTTTTCTTTCAAGAACAGAAGTTTATCAAGAACAGCCTTACTGTAAGGTATTTCACCGTCAGAATTCAATCCACCGCTGATGAGAAAGGAACGATAACCCAGCTGTATGAATTTTTCCATTTCTTCGAAGGTCTTCATACCTCTCAGATAATGCTTTCCGCAATGAGCACAATTCAGCGCACACCACTGCCCAGTCAAAGAAATCGAAACGGTTGTCTGTGGATTCACGTACAACAATTGAACATCACCGAAGAAATCATAACATTTATTGAAGATAAGTGCAAAGCGATGTTATTATTTATCAGGTGATTTTGATGAAAGACGCCTTCATATGGTTGTCCAAAGAAAACATTCTGCCGTGTGCCGTCTTTGAGAATGGTCTGGAAATTCAAGTGAATCAGCTGTTCAAGAGTTACATCTCATCTCAGCAGATAACGCTCCAAGAAGAGATCAACTCAGTTGTTAAGCAAAGCATGAGAAGGCTTGGAGCAACGATAACACACTTTGTTGATCAATGCGATCTATGGCAAAGCCTCACATCGATATCCATGAAAGATGGCAAGTCAGTGTACACGCTTCTTGTGGTCGAACCTAATCGTGCCGTTGTAAGGCATGCTCAGACGATAATGCAGGATATGTCGGTTTCTCCAGTTGTAATCCTCAGCAAACAGATGACAGTACTGTATTGCAACAAAGTGGAGTTCAGACAGCTGCCTGAAACTCACCCACAAGAATGGCAAAAGCTCTTGAAGATTGCAAAAACAAGCATAGAAAGTCAATGTGTGTGTCAGGACGATTTGTCAATCGATGGAAGAGTTCTAAGAGTGACGGCAAAGCCACAGAATGACGAAGTTGTGATGATTTTAAGAGACAAGACAGTTGAAAAATTAGCACAAGACAGGTACGAACAGCTGAGAGTAGCTGGTACGAGATTTACTCTGATGGAAAATATTCTCGATCTCCTTGGCAGAGGTGAGACAGACCTTGAGAGAATTGGCGCGCAGATCTATGAAGAGGTGAAAAATATTGTTCCGATCGATGTTTTCTATCTTGCACTGATTGAGGGTGATGAATTAATCATTAGATATGGAGTTTATTATGGTGAAAAGGTCACTGATATTAAGATCAAAAGAGGATACACCGGACTTTCCAACTATGTCATAGACACTGGCAAATTCACCTACATTCCAAACACAAGGACTATGCGCATTGCTCCTTATAGAGCGAAGGCTTTAGTCTTTGGAGAAACCAAACGAGTGTGGAGTTATGTAGGCATACCTCTAAGAGTCGACGAAAAGATTGTTGGAACAATCAGTTTCCAAAGGCAGGGTGCAAACGCTTTTTCTGTAACACATTTGGCACTTTTCGAACTGATTGGTAAACAGATCACAATAGCACTGAGGATGAAGATGCTTGTGGATGAACTGAAGAATGAACGATCTAAATACAGAGAGATCGCTATAAGAGACTCTCTCACCGAATGTTACACCAGATACTATCTTGCAGAATACTTTGCCAAGTTTCAAGGTATCATAGAGAGAAAGGGTGGAAAGATTTGCTTTGTGATGATCGACGTTGACAACTTCAAACAGATCAATGACCGGTATGGGCACGCTGTTGGTGACAAGGTTCTCAAAGAGCTTGGACACCTGCTCTTGCAGAGCACAAGAAAAATGGACCTCGTTGTGAGGTACGGTGGAGACGAATTCTTGTTGATGCTTTTGGATATGGACCTCAAAAGTGGTAAAAAAGTTATGGAGAGGGTGTCGAAGAAGTTGTCAGAATTGAAGATCCCAGATCTTGATGAAGAGATAACTCTCAGCTATGGAATGGCAGTCTATGATGGTTCTACGACACTTGATGAGATCCTTAAGATAGCAGACAAAAACATGTACAATATGAAAAGGGGGAAAAATCCGTGAAAATCTACGTTTCCGTTGATATGGAAGGACTTGCTGGGATATCTACCTGGAGTGAAGTAACTCCCAAGCAAAACAGAGAATCTTCTGAGCTTTTGTATGAACATTTGAGATCACTGCTTGAAGGACTCTTCGAAACAGACAAGGTAGAGTACGTTATGATCTCTGATTCTCACGGTACTGGTGATAACATACCTTACAGGATAACTCAGGAATTTGAGAAAGTAGAGATTGTCCATGGACCACTCAGACAAGATTTCATGATGACTGGTCTTGACAACACTTTTGACAGGGTTATCTTTCTGGGATATCATGCTGGCGTGGGCACGAAATATGGAATCATGGACCACACTTATTCAAGTTCAGTTGTCCACAACATGTGGATCAATGGAGTTCGAATGAATGAAACTCTCATCAATGCGGCTTTTGCAGGATACCATGATGTCCCTCTCGCGCTGATTGTAGGCGACAACGCACTCAGGGAAGAATTGGAAGGAACTTTGGTTGGAGAATATCTTTATGTTATTACAAAGCAAGCCGTTGGGAGATTCTCGGCGATCATGAGACCGAAGGCAACCGTGATGAGAGAGATAAGAGAAGCTGCTAAGTGTGCATTATCAATCAAGAGAGAGGAATTGGCAGTTGTGAGATTTAAACCGCCGATTGAATTGAAAGTGGAATTGAAGGATACATCTTTTGCAGATGCCGCGGAACTCATGCCAGGTGTGAACAGAATTGATGCCAGAACGATCCTATTTCGCCACGAAGACTATGGTGTGGTCTTTAACGCACTGATGGCAATTGTGTACATCGCAGCGGCTGTAAAAAACATTGGGGTGTGATAAGATGAAATCGCTCACAGAGCTGATCGAACGCGCTCGCAACTTAAAACGAAAAACCGTTGTGGTAGTTGGAGCAGAAGATGAAGAAGCGGTGAGAGCGGCAATTATAGCCCAAGAAAATGGAGTGGTTGAGAAAGTCATTCTTGTTGGGAATGTGAGTGTGCCAGAGCCGGGCAAGAATCTGGAAATCATACACGCTGATTCAGAACAAGAAGCTTCGGAAATAGGTGTGAAGCTGGTTTCCTCCGGTAAAGCAGAGATAATCCTCAAAGGGCTCGTCAAGACTTCGATCTTGCTCAAGGCAGTGCTCAACAAAGAATGGGGATTGAGAGGGACTGGTGTACTGAGTCACGTTGCAGCTCTTGAAGTTCCTGCGCTGGAGAGAGTTGTCTTTGTAACAGATGGTGGGATGATCATCAGACCAACACTGGAGGATAAGGTGACAATCATAAGAAATGCTGTTGATCTACTACACCGCCTGGGATACTCTGAGCCAAAGGTCGCACTTATATGTGCCGTCGAGACGGTGAATCAACAGATGCCTGAGACAGTTGAAGCGGCTGTGATATCGAAGATGGCACAGAGAGGTGAACTAAAAAACTGTGTTGTCGATGGTCCACTTGGTTTAGACAACGCACTGAGTCAAGAGGCAGCAAAGATAAAAGGAATAAAGAGTGAGGTAGCAGGAAAGGCTGATCTTCTGGTAGTTCCGGATATTCACTCGGGCAACTTCTTGGGTAAGGCTGCAGTTTATCTAGCTGGTGGCAGCATTGCGGGTCTTGTAGTTGGTGCAAAAGCTCCTGTGGTTGTAGTTTCGAGGGCAGATAGTGCTCAATCAAAGTTGCTTTCTCTTGCTATGGCTGCTTGCGCTGGATAAGAGGTGAAAGCGTTGATAAGAGTTCTTCTTCCTTACGAGCTTGCAGAAAAGGTTGTACTCCCAATAACAAGTGAGAAAATTCATTTTCAGTATTACGAAGACAAAGGTGACTACGAGCAGAAGATTCTCGATGATTTTTGGGACATCGTCTACGGTGCACGGGTTAAAAAGCAACCATCTGCAATCTTTGTGGATAACTTGTCTGCCCTAATCTTAGCTATCAAATACCTTGAGGCTAAGAGAGCGCTTGAGAAATGCAGAAAGATGAATGATATAATGAACTCTTCTGTCGAACTGCAGGGCATTAGAATATTACCAATCCTCAGACAACTTCAGAAACTGAAGGTCAGCCATATCGAGGAACTGGCTATTGTTGCAGAAATGGGAATAAGGATAGAAGCATACATCGATTTCTTGTGTGAAGGGAAGTACTCTCAGCTTTCACCATTCAGTTATGAAGCGATAGTTGATGACAGAAAGATCATTCTCCATAGCTCGAATCTTCCTCTGAATGGTTGCACAAACATAGAGATCCCACCACTGAGAAAGAGAAAAGAGGACATTCCCTATATGATAGACCATTTGCTTTCTTCACTGCATCACCGTTACAAACACTTGCCCGTACAGTTCCCAGATGAGCAGACGCTGAAGATGTTCACATCGTACGACTGGCCTGGAAACACCGACGAATTGATTGAAATAGTTCATCTCTACGCAACGGGTCATGATATAACAAACTATCTGGTAGAATCTAACAATACTCTACACAGTACAGCAGAAATAGATCTCAAAGAGTATGTGGACAACTTAGTTGCAAAAATCGAAAAGCAGTTCATACACAAAGCACTCCAGAGTACTTCTTGGAACAGGAAGAAGGCTTCTGCGATCATCAAGATGAACTACAAGACCTTTTGCTACAAGATGAAGAAGTACGGAATAACCAGAAATTAACCCTTCTGGTTTGCAAAGAAAAGTAGTTCAGCTTCAATGAACTGATCAAGGTCACCATCGAGCACAGCTTCAAAGTTGCCGGTTTCGACACCAGTTCTGTGATCCTTAACCATTGTGTAAGGTTGAAGAACATAAGACCTTATTTGGTTACCCCATGCAATTTCCTTCAGTTCACCTTGAATTTCTTCGAGCTGTTCTTTTCTTTTTGCCAACTCAAGTTGGTACAGCTTCGCCTTTAACATTTTGAGTGCCTGGGCTTTGTTTTGATGTTGAGATCTTTCACTCTGGCACGACACTACGATACCTGTGGGAAGGTGCGTAATTCTTACAGCAGAATCAGTTCGATTCACGTATTGACCGCCGTGACCTGATGCCCTGAAGGTGTCAATCCGTAGATCTTCTGCCTTGATATCTACTTCTATATCATCGGAGATCTCGGGAATTACGTTCACAGAAGCAAAGGAGGTGTGCCTTCGTTTTGCGGCATCAAATGGCGAGATTCTAACGAGTCTGTGGACACCTCGCTCGTGCTTCAGATAACCATAGGCGTACTCTCCCCTTAACAGGATCGTTGCGCTCTTCACACCGGCTTCTTCACCGGGTTGGAAGTCTAAAATCTCAACACTGAAACCTTTGTTCTCCGCCCATCTCATGTACATTCTCAAAAGCATTTGAGCCCAATCGTGTGATTCAGTACCTCCTGCGCCCGGATGCACAGATAGATAGGCGTTGCTTGGATCAAGTGGATCGTTCAAGATCAATTCCATCTGAAAACGGCGCAGTTCCTTTTCGACATTTCTCACAAGATCTTCCACATTTTGAGCGATCTGTGGATCTTCTTCTGCAAGCTCTATTCCAATCTCTATCTCCTCGAAGATGCGTTCTATCCTTTTCATATCACTGAGCAGTTCCTTTGAGCGTTGCGCCTTTCTTGAAAGTTCACTTGCCTTCTTCTGGTCCTTCCATATTTCTGGGTCTGCCAATTGCTGTTCCAAGCTCTGCAACTCTGTTTTCAATTTGTCCAAATCAATGAGCTTCAAGAAATTGCTGAACTTTTCCCTCATCTCGTCTATTTTTACACGAGTCTCATAGGCTATCATCCTTGTACTTCACCTCTTTATTTTGAATCTCTTTTTTATTTTCTCGCCTTTCTGTAACTTTCTCTTCTCAGATCTGTTTACAATGTCGAACTCTTCGTGAACCAACTGGAGCCTCGCCAGATCTTTCTTCGCTTCCTGTTCAGCCTGTTGCTTGTCAACCTTCACAACTCTCAGCATCCAAGAAACAACCAGTTCATTGACTCTTGCCATCATTTCATCGAACAGTGCGTAAGTCTCTCTCTTAAACTCTACTATGGGATCCCTTTGCCCATAGGCTCTCAGGTTGACAGCTTCTTTGACATGCTCGACCTCTTCTAAGTACTGTCTCCAGTTGTCGTCAATTATGCGCAGTACCAGAAATTTGAGGAACTGTGAGTATTCTTCTCCTATTTCCTCTCTCTTTCTCTCATAAGCTTTTCTTATCGAACTGATCAGAAATTCCTTTAATTTCTCTACGGAATCTTCCTTTATGCCATCGAGTTCAACAACTCCTTTTGGCAAGACTGACAGAGAGTTCTTCAAACCTTCCACATTCCACTCAGAGGAATTACAAAACTCTTCCAATCTTCTTTCGACAAAGTCTTGTACAGCTTCATCCACATACTGTTCTATCTTTCCAGACAAGATCCAGTCTCTGTAAGAATAGATCGACCTCCTCTGAGCATCGAGAACGGTGTCCATTTCCATCAAATGCTTTCTTATGGAGAAATTGATGCCCTCTACACGCTTCTGAACTGTCTCGATCAACCTCGTCAACAACGGATGCTCTATTGGTTCACCAGGTTTTATCTTCAAGACATTCATGACTTTCTCTAGTTGCTCTTTACCGAATATTCTCAGCAAATCATCTTCGAGTGACAGATAGAATCTGGATTCTCCCGGATCACCTTGCCTTCCAGAGCGGCCTCTGAGCTGATTGTCTATGCGCCTGCTCTCGTGGCGCTCTGTTCCTATGATGCACAAACCACCGAGTTCTGTGACTCCCTCACCCAACTTTATGTCTGTACCTCGTCCCGCCATATTCGTCGCGATCGTAACAGCACCTTTTTGCCCGGCAAGTGCTATTATCTGCGCTTCTTTTTCGTGGTACTTCGCGTTCAAAACTTGGTGAGGAATGTTCATCTTTTTGAGCATAGAACTGAGTAGTTCGCTTTTTTCTATAGAGGTCGTGCCTATGAGCACGGGTTGCCCCTTCTTGTATCTTTCGACAACATCATTAACAACGGCTGTGTACTTTTCAGCTTGTGTTCGGTAGATCAGATCATCGTGATCTTTGCGTATCATGGGTTTATGAGTTGGGATAACAACTACTTCCATATCGTAGAGTTGCTTGAACTCTTCTTCTTCGGTCTTAGCGGTCCCTGTCATACCGGCCAATTTCTCATACATCTTGAAGTAGTTTTGGAAGGTTATCGTAGCGTAAGTGATCGACTCTTCTTTTATTGGCACTCCTTCCTTCGCCTCTATCGCTTGGTGTAGACCACCACTGTATCGTCTACCAGGCAACAGTCTGCCGGTGAATTCATCCACTATTATGATCTCTTGGTTCATGATGACATAATCAACATCCTTTTTGAACAAATGCAGTGCTTTAAGCGCATTGGTCAAATGGTAGATGTTGTTCACGTTTGACGGGTCGTACAAATTACCCACACCAAGCAATTTCTCCGCTTTTTCAATGCCATTTTCCGTGAGAACGACCGTTCTCGATTTCTCATCAACTGTGAAGTCAGTATCCTTGGTCAGTCTTTTTGCAAGAGAGGCAAAGCGTTTGTAGATGGAAGCACCCTCACGAGAAGGACCAGAGATTATCAGAGGAGTACGGGCTTCATCGATTAGAATGCTATCGACTTCGTCGATTATCGCGTAGAAATGCCCTCTCTGTACCTTATCTGCAAGATCGAGAATTAAGTTATCGCGAAGATAATCGAATCCAAATTCATTGTTAGTTCCATAAATTATGTCGCATTGGTAAGCTTGTTTTCTGTCAATCTCAACCAATTCAACCGCAAACGCTTCGACAGCATCTTGGTCTTTCGCAGTATCTTTCAAAAATTCTTCCACATAACCATCGGGCCAGATTGATAGGTTTCTTCTAATCGCTTCCTCGAAAAGCTGTTTGTCTTTCCAGACAACTTCGTAGGATTTTCCAAGTTGATTTATCACACCAACTCTGAGTCCCAAGAAGAGATACAGCGGTCCCATCCACAGAGCATCTCGACGTGCGAGGTAATCGTTCACTGTGACAAGATGAACTCCTCTGCCTGCTAAAGCGTTGAAAAACAGTGGCATCGTTGCAGCAAGAGTTTTACCTTCACCGGTTTTCATCTCAGCCACTTTGCCTTCATTCAAGGCAAGTCCTCCAACAACTTGTACATCAAAGGGATACATTCCGAGAACTCTCTTTGCCACAACCCTCGCAAGTGCAAATGCAGTGAAAAGGCTTTCTTGGTGATCTTCAGTTTTTTTCAACTCTTCTGAAAGATCAATCAGTTCATGATTGGTTGCCTTCGACAAGGTTTTTTCAACTTCCTTTATCCTCTCGACTGTTTTGAAGTATTTTTTCAAAAGCATCTTATTCCTGTCAAAGAGAGCTATTTTCATCTCACATGACCTCCACTTTGTAAACAATTACACCACTTTCAACAAACTGAGAGAACAAAAGCCTGCCACGTGCCTTTAAACCCAACATTGATTCAACCAAGTTACCCAAGTCAATGTAGATTCTTATGATGTCCTTTTCGGGGAAGCCCTTCGATACATATTGATAGGCGCTGTCATCTCTCAACCTTCTTCTGTTCGAAAGCTTTAGATATTCATCTTTGGTCAAGTTCGTCACTATTAGATCTTTGCCTTGCTTAAAGAACGATACAAAGCCGTTCATTATAGGCAGTCTCAATTCATCACCGAACTCACGTGCACCATAGGATCTTATCAGATTGACGTCGAAATCGGCTGTCAAGTTAAAGATCGCCGCAAAACGCACATATTCACCGGTCAGATCACCTGTCAAATACACTCTGTCCTTGCTGATATCGAGTATCGAAGAGATTATCTGATACATCTTCCTGATTTCTTCCTGTGCACCTTGGAACCACCAGGAAATACCCTGCGCAATATCTGAAGGACCCGAAACAGTCGATGAAAACGCAAAGTTTCCAATAAATGGCATGTTCCTCATAGTCAAAGAACTTGACAGATATTTGTTCAAGTCGACGCCTTTTTTCAGGTGCTGCTTAATTTCCAATCTTAAAGATTCTTCTGTGAGTATTCCGTCAACTGTGAAATAATCAGTCTCAAAAGAATTGTCGCCGACACCAGCTATGTTGATGCCAAAAGAGCCGCCCCTGAAAAAACCACTGATCCATGCCGATTGGTTCACCAACTCTCTCACCGAATACTTGGTGACAAACTGATCGGTGGGTCTGTCATAGACATCTATGGCTCTTTCCAAGGCGTTCTTACTGCCACTCATGACCAAATAACCTCTATAGTAACGGGCGAAGATCGCAACATCTGTGTCTTGAAGAACCCACGTTTTTTCGCTATAGGTGAGTTTCAAATTTGTTATACCCGCAATCATCTTGAGCAGTTTTTCCGGTTCTTCACTTTCGAAAACCAATATGGAAGCTGTTCCGATATTTCTGAGAGCCTCGATGTAGTAATTTATATCGATTGAGAAAAGTGACTGGACTTCGAAAACAATGCCTTTGGAAGCAAAGAGCACACTTTTACTGAGAGCATCGTATATCACTTGCGGCGACACTCTTGCACTGTAACCGATGTTTTCGAGCAGTGACTTCGTTACGTATTCAAGACCAAGGCCTTGTTCACTTAAGAGAAAGTTGAAAAAAGGGACTGAAGAGATCTTGGAATAATACGTACCGTTGTCCTTAAAGAGCAAAAAGAAATCGTAGTCAGCTGGTATGAAATCCAACAAATCGCCCAAAAGACAAACCGACAAAAGCGTCAGCAAAATGGTTGAAAGCACGTAGCGCATATCATTTCCCACCTCTGAATATTCTCCAAGCTTCATCTACAGAATACTCGATCTTCATCTCATCTATTTGATTTCTCAGGTTATTTCCTTCATCTTTAACAAAGAAAGCCAGATATTCGATATCACCTTCACAGCCGGTTATCGGTGAATATGCCAAATCTAATGCAACAAGACCGAATTTTGCCGCCTCAGAAAGAACACCTTCTATGGCACCTATGTGTGATGTCTTTGATCTGTTTTTACTCAAACCCATCTCAAACTGTGGTTTTACGAGCAGAACGAGCTGACCCGCTTTTCTCAGAATAGAACTTATCGGTTTTATGAGTAGTTTCACAGATATGAACGAGACATCACAGAGAACCATATCAACGGCTTCACCAAGCACATCAAGACTTAACTGCTTTGCATTGAAATTCTCAAGACAGATAACCCTTGGATCTGTTCGCAAAGATTCATCGAGTTGATTGCTGCCTACATCAACAGCGTAAACCCTTCTTGCACCGTGCTCAATTGCAAATTGCGTGAAACCGCCTTTTGAAGCCCCCACATCACATACGATTTTTCCCTCAAAATCCAAACTGAAGACTTCGTATGCACGTTCTAATTTTTCGGCAGCTCTACTCACATATTTTCTGTCCTTCAAGAACTGGATATGACTTTCTTCCTCAATGATCACCCCAGGTTTGTCACAGATCTTCCCGTTGACAATCACTCTACGAAGTTTTATCAAATCTCTTGCCTGAGACCTGCTCCTTACCAATC
This sequence comes from Pseudothermotoga sp. U03pept, assembly GCF_051235805.1. NCBI lineage: Bacteria > Thermotogati > Thermotogota > Thermotogae > Thermotogales > Thermotogaceae > Pseudothermotoga > Pseudothermotoga sp. U03pept. Next base: position 1,213,487 of record NZ_JBPNXV010000001.1, read on the forward strand.
CTTTCCTGACGAGTAAGAGATCGAGTCTTTCTTTCATCTTTCTATCACCCAACACCCCTTTGCAGTTGCCACGACACAACCCCAGTCAAAAAATCTGATTCTGAGAACATCTTCAAAGGAACGCGGTTCATCGATGTAGAGGATCACCCGACCGCTATCCCAAACGGCAAGACCAATATGAGATCTTATCACGTAACCTTCTTGAGGTGATTTCAAGGTAATTATACCTTCTTTCCACACTCCAAAATCACTACATGGTTCCTCTGAAATAATCTGCCCGCTCTCGTCCATGATCAGAAGCTTGTTCTCAACACCAAGATAAACCCTGTTTAGCCTCGCACTTATGCCCCATGCACCTGCAAAACGTTTTTCCCATAATAGTTTTCTCCTTTTCAAATCTATTGTCCTCAGATAGCCTGAAATATCAAGTACATAAAGTCTATCTCCTTCAACAGACCACTCAAGAACAGGTCCCGAAACTTTCATTGCCCAAGACTGATCTAAAGGTACGATCACTCCGTTCGCTAAAACGAGCAACTCATTATGCCTTCCAAGAACTGTAGCATTTATCGGTAACCCGTCAACTTTCACGTTGATCACTTTAGCAACTAATTTGTCATCTATTACGTCGAAAGGTTCATCCGTGTAGAACGAACGCCCGTCCGGGAAAAGTATCTTGCCGTTTTCATAAGTTACAAAACCGTTGCTTGTTTTGTAAACCATCGAGGCGTTCTCGACAAAGAAAACAGGTTCCTCTATTTCCATGTCTCTGTCCACATAGACCGTTCTACCATAGAAGTTGTGAAAGCCTTCCTCGAGTAACAGAGCTTTGCCCCTCATGACCACCGAATGAACTCTCTTTTGAAAGACGAACTGTACTGGCTTTGGAACGGACGCCTTTCTTATCAGAATCTGATCTGCGATCTCAACCAGATAACCTTCTGTTGGCTTTTGAATGTTCCCAAAAATAACGGCAAGAGCCCCCTGTAGGGATTCGGAAAAACTCTCAACAGCCACTGTTTCACTGTGATGATATTCTCTGTACGAAATTTCGTAATGACAGAGATTCTGCAATGCTTCGACCCTCACCAACAAAACATCTCCTATGCCAACGAGCACACCGAGATCGCTGAGTTTTTTCTCTAAGATTTCTCTGTATTCGACGGCTCCATAGTACAAGAGTTGCACAACTGGCAATTGCAACCACCGAGAGATAATCTGAAGATCTTCTTCGGTTGGTTCTGCGAACCCAAAATAGTAGACAACACCAAACTGGTCGTATTGGAAGAATTCTTGATTATTCAGGTTCACCTTCTTCAAATTCAAATCTGCGGCGATCAGAACTCCACAGAGTACAAGTACAAACCATGTGGCGGCGCCGTAGCTGGAGCCTGTGAACGATCTTTTAGCTCGAGTATCTCTTTGATTCTCTCTGGTTCCCATTCGCCAACTCCCACCTTCACAAGTGCTCCCACCATATTTCTGACCATTCTTCTCAAGTATGATCTGCCTTCGACTCTGATCAGCAGAATCTTACCCCTTAATTTGACTATTCGTATACGATAAATAGTTCGTACCGTTGAGCGCTCTATACTGTCGCTCTTTGCAAAAGATGTGAAGTCGTGTTCACCTTCGAGGAATTTCGCCGCCATTCTCATCCTTTCAACACTCAGATCATATGGGAACCACCACGCATAGTTCCTGATGAACAGATTTGGTTCCTTTGAGTTGTATATGTAGTAGTGATAGATCCTTCTTTTTGCATCAAATCTCGGATGAAAACTCTCATCCACTTCGATAACCCTGCGCACATAAACATCGTCAGGTAAATTGGCATTCAAAGCGTTTTTCATACTTGTTGCATCAATCTCTATCGGACAGTTAAACATAATGATTTGTCCAACCGAATGAACACCTGTGTCAGTTCTGCCAGCCGCAGCCGTGACGACCTTTTCCTTGAAGATTCTCTGTAACGCCTCTTCAAGAACGCCCTGAACAGTCCTCACCTCTCGCTGAATTTGAAAACCGTAGAACATGGTTCCATCGTACGAAACAACTGCCAGAAACTTCTTCACTTTCTCATCACTCTCTTCAAAGTGGAGAGGAGCTGTAAGCCGGATTCTGTCATGGGCGGTCATCTATCTAGGAGGAACCTTTCGGTCCCTCTCGAGCGGCCTACCCGGGTTTATAGGGCGGGACCACCCAAACCCTGCTTGGCCTTGCTCCGAGTGGGGGTTACCGAGCCATCGGATTACTCCGATGCTGGTGAGCTCTTACCTCACCTTTCCACCCTTGCCTTCTATGGAAGGCGGTTTGAAGTCTCTATGGCCCTTACCGAGGATCACTCCTCCTGGGTGTTACCCAGCACTCCGTCCCTTGGAGTCCGGACTTTCCTCAAGCAGATTTGCCTGCGACCACCCGCCCCTCTCCACAGACTATCCAAAACGATCTTTGATCTTTATCAGCCTACCGTTCAACGCCGATAAGAATGTTATCCTTCTTCTGGAAGGAAACTGTAGTTCTGAGACGACCACTATTCCATCTGCCGTGGAAATATAGCCACCGTCTCCATCAACGTGCAAAACTGTTCCAGGCTCTTCTTTGGTTTCAACGTTCTCGATACGCTTTACCCCGAAGATCTTGACGGGTTCACCGTTGAAGAGGGTTCGAGCACCAGGATATGAGTCATAAGCTCTGACCTTGTCCTTAACCTCTTTGGCACTCCTGGAGAAATCGACCACAAGATCTTGGGAAGTTATCTTGGGTGCGTACGTTGCCCGTGATTCATCTTGTGGTTCTAGTGGAAATGACTCTGGCCTACTCAAAAAGTCTACCAAGGCATTTTTCCCAATCTCAATCAATCTTGACTCAAGCAGATCGAAGTTTTCATACTCTTCCACGGTGACTGGAATCTGTACAGCAACAGGACCGGCATCAAGCTCTCTTGAAAGCTTGAAGATGGTTATTCCAGTCACCTTTTCGCCATTTTCCAATGCACGCTGAATCGGGGCTGCCCCTCTGTACTTTGGCAACAGTGATGGATGCACGTTGTAAAAACCAAGTGGCAACAGATTCAGGTACTTCTCTTTAATCAATGCACCGTAAGCCACAACTATACCTATGTCTGGCTTCAGCAGATCGATGGGCACGTCTTTGAGTCTTTCGAAAACAGCCAAGCCTCTTTTGATAGCCAGTTCTTTAGTGGGGCTGTGCACAGTCTTTCGACCTCTACCAGAAGGTTTGTCTGGTTGTGTGACAACTCCTACGACGTTGTATCCGTGCTCCAAAATGGCTTCCAAATGCTTTGAAGCGTATTCTGGTGTGCCAAAGAAGATTATTCTCATGGTTTGTTGGTCGAACAAGCTTTCTTAGATTGTTTTATAATGCTGGACAATTTCTCTCTTATGGCAAATCTCCTTGCCGCTGGGATTAAATCTATAAAAAGCACACCATCCAGATGATCGTACTCATGTTGTGCAACTCTGGCGCTGTAATCAGTCAGTCTTTCTTCGATTTCCTTTCCGTTCAAGTCAAGATATCTGATGACGATTCCATTGCTCCTCTCAACATCCTCGAAGACCTCCGGTATACTCAAGCACCCTTCTTCAGCTGTATTGGTCTGTTCGCTTTTGAAGACTATCACTGGGTTTATAAATGTCCTTGGTGTACCATCATCCATCACGAAGATGCGCAAAGAAACTCCCAGTTGAGGAGCAGCAAGACCTATACCGTCCGTTGCGTACATCACGTCGAAGAGTTCTTTGACCAAAGCTTTCACGTTGTCATCTATAAGCTCAACTTCCTTTGCCCTTTTTCTCAAAACGGGATCACCCAAAAGTCTTATTTTTCTCATTTTCAACCTCCTTTAACTTCAACAGAACTCTTTCACTGTTCATGAAAACAGTTATCGGTGTGATTGAGACATAGCCTTCTTTGATTGCTTTGTAATCACAATCAGATGTTGGATCGTCTTCTATGATATCCCCGTACATCCAGTAATAGGTGTTGCCAGCAGGATCGGTCCTCGCTTCAAACCTGTCTGCGTACCTTCTCGTGCTCTGTCTTGTTGCTCTCCATCCTTTTATGATACCTTTTGGAAAGTTTATGTTCAAGGCTGTGAAGGGTTCAAGGATGGCAAAATCAAAATCACTTATGAACCTTTCCACAAAAAATGCCGCATCATGATAATCATAATTCTTCTCCATTGGTGCAGAGACCGCGATAGAAGGTATACCTAATAATGCACCCTCCAAAGCACCCGAAACGGTACCTGAGTAGATGACGTCAGTACCGAGGTTGTGACCGATATTTATACCACTTATGACCAGGTTGATTTGTTCTTTTGAGAGAACTTCAACGCCTATTTTCACGCAGTCTGCGGGAGTCCCAGTTGTTGCGTAAACTGGGAAGTCCTCGACGACTTTTATCCTCTTAGCCCATATTGGCATTCGAACTGTTATTGCATGTCCTGTTGCGCTTTGTTCAGATTCTGGTGCAACCACGAGAATGTCATGTTTTTTGTGCAAAACCTGTGCGAGTGTTAACAGACCAGGAGAAGTCACACCATCATCGTTCGTCAACAGTATTCTCACAACTTCACCTCTTTTTCATTTTACCACGCTTGTTGGAAAGAAAGAGCGGAAGGGAGATTGTTTCTGATTGTGTTACAATCTTTTAGGAGGTGCTGATTGTCTTCAACTTTGCCATCTTTTTGATAGCAATCGGGGCAATCTTTGTCGTGAGTGCCCTTGGATATCTGCAGATCACTTTCGGAAGGTTTTTCTCGATACTTTTCGCGGTCATATTCCTTTATTCTGGTGTCAGTGCAATTATTAGAAGAGGTTTTCCTTCGGGATTGATATCTTTGAGCATAGCATCTTTGATCTTGCTTAACGCTTTTCGGATCTGTTCTCTTGGTTTATGGAGATCTGTCGCGATAGTGGTCGGTGTTGCTCTCATAGAATTGGGAATCAAAATAGTAAAGATTCATAAGCAAAGAAGTCGATGGGACTTTCGTGACTTTGTGTGAGAGGTGATCTGTCCTGGTCTATGAAGATTTCGATGTAGTCGTCGTAGGTGGTGGGCACGCTGGTGTAGAAGCGGCATTGGCAACAGCGCGACTTGGCTTTAAGACAATTTTACTCACATCAAATCCCGACAGAATCGCGTGGACACCCTGTAACCCTGCGATGGGAGGACCTGCAAAAGGCATTGTTGCAAGAGAAGTAGATGCCCTTGGTGGTGAAATCGCGAAGATAACCGACAAAACGATGATAAACATCAGAATGCTCAACACGAGCAAAGGAGCTTCTGTGAGGGCTCTTCGCGCTCAAATTGATAAGTATGCTTACACTCAGATGATGAAGAAAACGTTAGAAGAAACAGAGAATCTCTATCTGAAATACTCTCAGGTTCATGAGATAATCGTTGAAGATGGGAAAGTTAAGGGTGTTGTTGACACACTTAAGATCTGCTACAACGCCAAAGCAGTTATAATCACCACAGGTACCTTCCTCAACGGCAAGATCTTCATCGGGAGAGACGTCTTTGAAGCAGGTAGGCTTGGTGATTTTCCTTCCAAGGGCCTATCAGAGTCTTTGACTAAGTGTGGAGTAAGACTCGGCAGGTTCAAGACAGGCACACCAGCAAGGATACTGGGTAGATCAATAGATTTTTCCAAGATGAAAAGGCAAGATACCGCAGATGAGCCGCTGTGTTTCTCTCATTTTCATGAACCTGTCGTGCTTTCAAAAGATTATCCGTGTTGGTTAACTTACACAAATGAAAAGACTCATCGCATAATCAATGAAAATCTTTCCTTCTCACCGCTGTATGGAGATGTAAGACTCATCGTCGGCAAGGGTCCACGTTATTGTCCTTCGATAGAAGACAAGGTAGTCAAATTTCCGGACCGAAACGCCCATCAGATCTTTGTCGAACCCGAGGGAAAAACGACAACCGAATACTATTTGAACGGTTTGAGTACCAGTCTACCCTACGAGGTACAGATAAAAATCATCAGATCGATTGTAGGTCTTGAAGACGCACAGATCACACGACCTGCGTACGCAATAGAGTACGATTATGTTGACCCAACTCAGCTCTATCACACATTGGAGAGTAAAGTTGTGGAAAATCTGTACTTTGCAGGGCAGATCAACGGCACCAGTGGTTATGAAGAGGCTGCTGGGCAAGGACTACTGGCTGGTATAAATGCCGCCTTAAAGCTCAAGGGTGAAAACCAAATAGTTCTTGGCAGATCAGAAGCTTATATAGGAGTCATGATCGATGATCTGGTGACCAAAGGAGTCGATGAGCCTTACAGATTGTTGACTTCTCGTGCAGAATACAGGTTATTGCTCAGACACGACAACGCTCATCTGAGACTTTCTAAGAAGGGGTATCAAGTCGGATTAATACCAAAATGGTTCTACGAAAGAGTCCTTTCATTGGAAAACAGCATCAAAGTGCATACAGATAGGTTGAAATCTCTGGTTATCAGACCCACCGGACAGGTCAACGACTTGCTTGTTGCCATGGGAACACAGCCTCTGCGTCAGCCAACCAATCTCATTCAGTTGCTCAAAAGGCCCCAGATTACTTATGCGCAGCTGAAGATCTTCGATCCAACTCCTATTGATGATCCTGAGGTGATAGAGCAGATTGAGTTGAACGCAAAATATGAGGATTATATTGAACGAATGCTTGAAGAGATAAGAGTCTTACAGAATCTGCAAGCAGTAACTATTCCAAAGGATCTCGACTATAGAAAAATAGTAAACTTGTCTACAGAAGCAGCTGAGAAATTAAGCCGCGTTCGTCCCTCAAACATCCTCGAGGTTTCTCGTATTCCCGGAATAACCCCAGCGGATGTCACGGCACTCGTGACATACTTAGAGTCGTTTCGCTCTGAATGATACAATATCACTAAAGAGGCGAAGGCAAGATGGCAGATTCAATTGAGGTCGCTAAACAGATACTCTCCTTGGCAGGCAAATTCTCCGAAGAAGATGTCAAACTTCTCGCGAAAGCATATAATGTCGCTTTGTATGCTCACGAGAATTATTATCGTGACTCAGGTGAGCCTTTTATCGCTCACCCCGTCGAAGTCTGCAGGATCTTGGCTCAAATGAATGTGGATATTCAAACACTCGTGTCTGCAATGCTACACGATGCCGTGGAAGACAGTGACGGGAAGGTCAAAATCGAAGATGTCGAGAGAGAATTTGGCAAGCAGATTGCCAGAATTGTAGACGGAGTTACAAAGGTTAGCAGACTGAATGCCCCTGTTGGCACAACTGACTCAAAACTCAAGTTGGAAACCATTCAGAAAATGCTTTTCGCGATGGCTGAAGACATCAGAGTTATCTTTGTTAAGCTGGCAGACAGATTACACAATATGAGAACTATTGAGTTCGTCAAAGATGAAGCAAAGAAGATCTACAAAGCCAAAGAGACTCTTGAAATATATGCACCTATTGCACACAAGATGGGCATATACTCGATAAAATGGGAACTCGAAGACCTTGCCTTCAAAGTGCTCAACAGAAATGAATACAACAGGATGAAATCCCTCGTTGCAGAAAAAAAGAAGGAGAGAGAACAGAGGATAAAGGAATATGTACAGACTCTCGAAAAAGCTCTTCGCGATAACGAGATTGACGGATACGTTGAAGGGCGGTTCAAACACTACTACGGAATATGGCAAAAGTTGAGAGAAAAGGGAAAGAGCTTCAACGAAATCTATGATCTATTTGGAATTCGCGCTATTGTCAACGATGTTCCCACTTGTTATAGCGTTCTGGGAGTTGTTCACAGTATATGGAAACCACTACCGGGCAGAATAAAGGACTATATCGCTTCGCCAAAATCCAATGGTTACAGGTCTTTGCACACCACGGTGATCACAGGATACGGAGAACCTCTTGAAGTTCAAATCAGAGACAAAGAGATGCACGCTGAAGCAGAATATGGCTTGATTGCCCACTGGATTTACAAGAACGGCGTTAATGTCAAAACAATGCAAAAATGGGTTAGTCAGCTTCTCGAGTGGAGAAAGGAACTGACCAGAGATTTTTCGGGTTTAGAGGAATTCAAGAAAGAGCTTCAGTTGGACGAAGTCTTTGTCTTCACTCCCAAGGGTGAAGTGAAACACCTACCGGCTGGTGCTACACCGATAGATTTTGCTTATTCTATTCACACAGATGTTGGGCATAGATTCACGGGGGCGAAGGTGAATGGAAAACTGGTGCCAATCAGCTATTTGCTCAAAAATGGTGACTTGGTTGAAATAATCATTGGAAAAACTGCAAAACCGAGTCTTGATTGGCTTAAGTATGCCAAATCACCTCGTACAAAAGCAAAGATAAGAAAATATTTTCGTGAACAGTTGCAGAATGAGCTGATGGAAAGAGGAAAGGATGTTTTCAGACGTGTCAGTAAGAGGCTTTCAAAGTCCATGGAAGAGATCATGGACTCCGAGTTAGTAAAGAAATACCTCCAGAATCAAGGAATCTCCGAAGAAGAGTTTTACAGTCGCATCGGTGAAGGCACCATTACCTACGGTGAATTGATCAACTTGCTCACGCCTTTGGTTGAAAAAACTCAACCAAAGGCACAAGAAGAGAAAAGAAAACCGCGAAGTCCATTATCGACAATCGAAGTTTCTGGGTTAAAGAACATCGAGATACACATGGGAAAATGTTGCGGACCTGTATTTGGTGATGAGATAATCGGAGTGATTGGAAAAAGAGGACTGACAATACACAGGGTGAACTGTTCGAACATTAAACACGTAGAAACTGATAGAATCTTCGAAGCTCGATGGAATAAAGACGTTCAAAGCAAGTACGAAACTACTTTGCGAGTAACGACAAGAGAAAAAGCCGATGTCGGTATGTTCGTACAGTTGCTCGAAAACAAGGGAATATCAGTTTTGGGAGTGCCATTCATGACCTCGAGGAAAACCTATTCGATAATCTCTCTTAACATTTTGGTGAGCGATCTCAGACAATTGGAGGAAGCGAAAAAAACGCTCGAAGGCGTTAACACTGTCATGCTGGTTGAAAGGGGGAAACTCAGCTGAGAGCTGTCGTTCAGCGCGTGCATTATGCGAGAGTTTCTGTGAATGGTGACATTGTCGGGGCAATAGAAAAAGGTTTGCTCGTTTTCCTCGGTGTGGGAAAAAATGACACTGCTGAGGACGTTGAGTGGATGTGTGAAAAAATCTTGAATTTGAGGATCTTCGAAGATGAAAACGGAAAGATGAATCTCAGCGTGGCACAGATAGATGGTGGTCTATTGGTGATCTCTCAGTTCACCCTCTACGGTGATTGTAGACACGGTAGAAGACCATCTTTCAGCGATGCCGCACCTCCTGAAATCGGAGAAAAGTTGTACCGTGCGTTCGTCCAGTTGATGAAGATCAAAACTCAGAAGGTCTCGGAAGGTGTCTTCGGTGCTCATATGGAAATCGAGGCTTTGAACGACGGACCGGTGACATTGCTATTAGACAGCGAGAGGAGATTCTGATGACGATACTTCTTCACGTGTGCTGTGCACCGGATGCCACAACTGCGGTTGAAAGGTTACGCCAAGAGAACTACGAACCAGTACTTTTTTTCTACAATCCAAATATCCAACCACAAGAGGAGTATCTGAGGCGTTTGGAGGCAACAAAGAAGTTGGCAGAACTTTGGAAGTTGAGATTGATCGTCGATGGTTCTGGCGAAGATTTGTGGAGAGAAGAAATCAAGGGTCTTGAAGAACTTAAAGAAGGCTCAATCAGATGTCAAAAATGCATCGAATTTCGTCTGAGAAGAACGGCAGAATATGCGAGAGCAAATGGTTTTGAGATCTTCTCTAATACGTTGACTACCAGTCCCAAGAAAAATTCACAACTCATTCTGGAAATTGGAACAAAGGCTGCACATGAATTTCAAATACAATATTTGCACAGAGATTTCAAAAAGAAGAATGGGTTTTTGAGAAGTGTGCAATTGAGTAAAGAGTTGCAGCTCTACAGACAGAATTACTGTGGGTGTATTTATTCGCTGAAAACCCCCAAAAGAGAGAAAGGGATAAGTGATGAGAATATATGCAGCGACGAGTGACAGAGTAATTGTCGATAGTCTTGAATTGAAAGAAGATTTGTCCAAGTACGTAGAACTCGTGTTGCAATCAAAGGTACCTATAGCCTTGAAGGTAGGCGATGAAATCCTATCGCTGAGCTGTGTCGATACAATTTTAGGTCCAACGGTCGTCGGTTTTATCAGGGAAGAATTCTTCGCTGAACCGATCATAGAGTATTTGAATGGAATAATCCTGCAGTCCGATCTCTTACCCAACTTCATGGTACAGCTATCAAAGTCGATTGGTGAATGGAGAGGAAAGATCTCACTGGGTTTGCTTTCTACAGATCGACAAGAGGTCAGATTCGAGTACAGAGAAAAACTCAGCAAAGTCACCATTAAAATCCTCTCTCTTGACGATAAAGATTTGTATGTCTTTGCAACTGAAGAGATCTCAGTTGGTAAAAACGTCAAATTGGCTATGTCCAGTAAGTGTTCAAAGACTTTGCAAGCCATAAGAGAAGCCTTTGTTGTCGATAGGTACGGTGATTTCACTGGCTTGTGCAGTTACAGAGATCTTTACAATGTAGAATTGTCTGTGGAACTCGATGATGACGATGCAGGTCTTATATCCAGCAGGCTGAGTTCTCAGAGCGTAAAGGAGTTTGCTGAGAGAATGAAGTTGCCTTTGCACGATGCTTACAAGGTACAGAGATCTCTTGAGGAGAAGTACTGGCTTTTGTTTGACATTGGCATCGACAGCTATCTGTACGCAGTGGGCCTGAGAAATTGGCAAGGGAAGGTGTCAAAATGAAAGAAATTGTGACCATTTCCTTTTCTTCCAAATCTGTCAACACCCGACTTGCAAGAGCGGTTATAAGATCTTTTCTAACAAACAGAAATCTCCCAGATGAGGCGATATGGGATACAGAACTTGGAGTCAACGAAGCACTTACGAACATAATACGTCACACCTATAAGAATGACGAGCGAAGATACATCACTATGACTTTGATTTGGAACGAACCGGAGAAAGAACTGCAGATCTTGTTGAGAGACTTTGGAGAACCCATTGATGCTTCTGTTATGATCCCCAAAGTACCTTCTCCTGAAAGAGAGGGTGGTTTTGGTTTGTATATAATTCACAAAATCTTTGATACGGTGGAACTGAAGAATCTTGAAAACGGAAATCTTCTGAAAGTGATAAAGGTTTTTGAAAAATAGAGTAGGTGATCATTGCTGAAAGTGCACGTTGTCGGAGGCGGTTTAGCCGGTTCAGAGGCAGCATATCAGCTCGCAAAAAGAAATATAGAAGTTGTTCTACACGAAATGCGCCCATCCAAGATGACACCAGTTCACAAAACAGGGTTACTTGCTGAACTTGTCTGCAGCAACTCTTTTAAGTCTTGTGATCTTCACAACGCATCTGGACTGCTGAAAAAGGAGATGGAACTCTTTGGTTCTCTGGTCATAGAGGCCGCTCTACTTTCAAGAGTTCCTGCTGGGAAAGCTCTTGCCGTAGACCGCGAGAGATTTTCACAGTTTGTGACAGAGAAGATCAAAAACGTTGGTGTTCAAATCATCAACGAGGAGATAACACAAATACCGCAGGATTCTCCGGATCTATGGATAATCGCCACAGGGCCTGTTACAAGTATCAACCTGTGTTCTTGGTTAAAGAAGATAACCGGCGAAAACTTGTACTTTTTTGACGCAGTTGCCCCGATAATCACTGCAGAAAGTATAGATTACTCCATTGCTTTTACAGCTGACCGCTATGGTGTTGGGACGAAGGATTATCTAAACTGTCCCATGGATAGAGAAGAATATGAAAGATTCTACGAGGCACTTATTAACGCCGAGGTCATTCCGATAGAAGGTTTCGACAAGGGATTGCTCTTTGAACGTTGTAAACCCGTCGAAGAAATCGCTAGAACAGGAAAAATGTCATTACTTTATGGTCCATTGAGACCCGTTGGGATCAGTGATCCCAGGACTGGCAAGCAACCTTATGCTGTTGTCCAGCTTCGTAAGGATAACAGAGACGGTACGTTGTACAATATAGTAGGGTTCCAAACGAGGCTTAAGTGGTCTGAACAAAAGAGAATCATCAGACTGATCCCGGGTTTACAAAACGCAGAGATCGTTAGATATGGTGTGATGCACAGAAACGTTTATATCAACTCGCGAAAGGTGCTCGATGCATACATGAGGTTGAAACTTAACGAGAAAATCTTTTTTGCCGGGCAGATAACTGGAGTGGAAGGTTACTTAGAATCAGCAGCAAGCGGATTGTACGTTGCTCTGAATGCAAGTAGGGTGATCAGAGGCCTGCACCCAGTGAAGTTACCAACGACGACGATGATGGGGGCTCTTTTTGATTATGTCACAAATGAACTGGATAAGGAGTTACAACCGATGTATGCAAACTATGGGTTGCTCACTTCACAAAAGAGAGACCGTGGTGAGATCGCCGAGAAATCTATTGAAGATTTGAAATGTTTTCTCACGCAACTGGCGGGGGAAAGGGAGGATCTCTGTGAAGGCACAGGTTAAAGTTTCGAGCAATGGACTGGAGGCATATGTTACTGTTTCAGCGGATGAAAATGAGGAGATAACAAGAGATCAAATAATCTCTCAACTTCAAGCAAATGGCATAGTCTATGGCATTTTGGAAGAGGCTATCGACGATCTCATAAAGAAAAAAACATTCAGTATACCTGTTTTAGTAGCTCTTGGTAAAGAACCAATCAATGGTGAAGATGGCCAGGTTGTTATGATCCAGCAGGAGAAACAAGATCTAACAGAGCAAGTGAAAAACAGAGTTGATTTGCGTGAACTTCCCAGTCGCGCGAGACAAATAGTAAAAGCAGGCCAAGAGATAGCAGAGATCATTCCTCCCTCACCAGGCACAGAAGGCAAGAACGTATTCGGAAGGTCTCTGAACCCGAAGCCTGGCAAACCACCACAGTTGAAACTTGGAAAAAATGTGAAACTCTCAGAAGACGGAAAAAAGATCATCGCGGCAGTCGATGGTATGCTCATCGCGAAAGCCGATGGGTTAATCGATGTAAATGAAGTGCTCATCATAAAGGGTGATGTAGATTACGCGACGGGGAATATCGATTTTCCCGGTGAAGTACAGATTTCTGGAGACGTGAAGCCAGGTTTTTCAGTCAAAGCTAAAGGGAACATATCCATATCTGGTGTCATTGAAGCTGCTACGGTAATATCCTATGAAGGGTCGGTTAGCGCCTTAGGAATAAAAGGTAGAGAGAAGGGCATCGTGAAAGCAAAAGAGGATGTCGTTGCCAAATTTCTCGAAAACGCAATTGTTGAAGCAGGACAGAGTGTCATTGTAAATGGTCCGATAACCAATTCTCAGATTAAATCTGCGGTTGAGGTCAAAGCAACGGGAAACAAAGGAATGATAGCAGGAGGAATGATTGTCGCTGGCTTTGCTGTTGAAGCTGAGGAGATAGGCTCGCCACTCGGAATTAGAACGACCATAGAGATAGGTTTCGATCCACAAACTCGTGAAGAAATCAAGGTTATAAGAGCGAAACTGGAACTAGACAAGGAAAATTTGACAAAACTGGTTAACATATACAGAACCTTGAAGGCTCTCATGGAAAAGAACCAAGGGCAGCTTCCTCCAGATAAGATGGAGATATACAAGAAAGTAGGACAGAGCATGATAAATCTCAGAAATACCATTGAGATGAATGAAAAGCAATTACAAGAACTCGAGGCACAGATTAAAGAAAAATTGACACGTGCCAAAGTAATCGCGAGGAAGATTTTGCATCCAGGCGTTGAGGTGACAATATTCGAAAAAAGATTCTATGCAGACCGAACTCTTGAAAAGGTTATAGTCCTGGTGGAAAACCAAGAAATAAGACTCGGAGGCTACTCAAGTGATTCTCAAGTCGGTACCTAAAGCGAGAGAGATGATTTGGGGAAGTTTCAGTCTTAACCAGAGCTTTTGCAAGTCCTGCACAAGACCTGTCGGCGAAGTCTGGCTTTTGTCGGAATTTCCCATGATTCTGACAGAGCTTCAGGCTGTTTCAAAAGAGAACTTTGACTCACATTCACTCAACGATATCTTTGATCTGAAATTGGTGCGATTCCCCATATTGATAAAATTAATCGCCTCTGAGCAATGGCTCTCTGTGCAGGTTCATCCAGATGATCAATCAGCTCAGGAACTTGAAAATGAACCCTGGGGTAAGAGTGAGTGCTGGTTTTTTCTCAAAGACAGTGTTATAGCTCTTTCTGATACAGGTACTGATTTGCAAGAGTGCCTTCAGAACAATTCCTTTTCAAAGGCATTGAAGATCGTATATCCTCACGCGGGCGATTTGGTTTACATTCCTGCCGGAACACTTCATGCGATAGGTCCGGGATCTATGCTCGTAGAGATTCAGCAATCCTCTGATCTGACCTACAGAGTTCATGACTGGGGAAGAGGACGCGAACTACACGTTGAGAAAGCTTTAAAGGTGGTCAAGAAGGTCTGTGCCGAGGATCTAATCTTCCCGTCGGTAGAACACTTTGAGTGTGATTATTTCAAGGTATACAGATGTTATGGTAGCACACATGTCTTTCCCAACTCAATTATTGTGACGCTCACAAACGGCGAGATAGATGACTTTGCAACAAAAGAATATGAAACATATCTAATCACTGGTGAAAAACCTGTTCGCGTAAATGGAGATATTTTGGTAGTAAAACTCGGTTGGAAGTGGTGGCACTTGGGAAATGTCGCTGGCTATGCCAGCGACAGTTGAGAAGATCAATCTTCTTCGTCGTTCTCTTCTTCTTTTTCTTCCCTTTCTTCTTCCAATTTGATGTTTGCATACAGGACTTTGAAGATATCCCTAACGGTCCTTATTTTTTCCAATTGCTCGTCTGGTATAGAGACTCCAAACTCGTCTTCAAAAGCCATCACGAGGTCAACAAGGTCTAAGGAGTCCGCATCTAAATCTTCAATGAGATCTGCGTCCGCTGTCACCTCATCAATGTCAACTCCGAGTTTTTCTGCGACAAGTTCTTTAATCCTTTCCATGAGTTCTTCTTTGTCCATATCTTTCCCTCCCAACATCTTGAGTCGGAATATTATAAACTATACTGCTCGACACCTGTCAAGTTGCTTCTGTGATTTCTGTACAGATTCTCCAAATGAGTGATAATTCGATGAGTCGTAAATCAAGCCCCTGTGAGAAAGAGCAAATCAGCCTTCTTCACCATCTGCGTTGTGGTCTTGGCGAGCTCGCTGATTCTGATCTTCTCAAAACCTGGCAGATAAGTCTGAAGGCAATCTTTCAGGGGTGAAACCCACTTTTCTGAAAGTTCCTTTGATCCCTTCATCACCCCGAGAATCGTTCCGACTTCACCAGCATTGCAATCGACATCGTATCCCATAGCAGAAACCAACTTCATAGTCTCATCGAAGTCTCCTTCACCATACCATAGAGAGGCTATCACGCAACAGAGATTTGGATAGACGTGAATCCAGTTGTACTTTTCGAATCTCCTCTGAATAGTCTTTCTGACTTGTCTCCAATCGGTATTTTTCTCACACGCCACAATGATTTCGTTCAGAACATGTGAGAATTCACTACCCTCGGGTACATATTTTGTGGATTCTTCAATGATCTTGCGAATATCGTTATGAACGAAGGCTAACGATGTCATAACAGCACTGTGTATTCCACCGTAGACTCCGTTGCCAGAATGCGAGATCTGTGAATCAAGATAAGCAAGATAAGCTGCCTCCTTTGGCCGAGCTGGTCGTAATAAGCCATGTACCATGCAACGCATTTGGGCACCTATCCACTCCTGAAATGGGTTGTTGAAGACGCCAGATTCAGGCGGGAAGATACCCATTTTCAGATTCTCCAGTGCTATGTATTCAGCACTCCAACCGAATGGTATCAATTCAAGCCATTTCAGTGCTATCTCAACGGAGGTAATTTTCTCATTTTCCCTCAATGCTTCTAAGAAAGCTATCTCATAAGTTATGTCATCGTTGAAAGTGTCCGGTTGACCGATGTAATAGCCAAGATTCTTTCCAAAAGATCTTTCAAGAGCCTCTCCGGTGTATCCCTCGAGTTTAGTTCCCATCGAAGCACCCGCGATCTGTCCAAGCCATCCCCCGAGAATCTTGTCATAAAGGTCTGAATCTATGCGCACTCGATCGTCTGGGAAATCAGCCGATATTTCCGTCCATTCAAGAGGTCTTTCATAAGTATGGTATGGGTGATCTGTAAGAGTTTTTGCCTCTCTCAGCACTTTGAATATAAGACTGGTAATAGTTTTCAATTTCGCTGCTTCGCCACTGTTCAACAGCCTGAGCCCAGTCTCGAACAAAGACTCCGCTTCGGATACATCTTTACCCATGTTTTCAACAGATTGTATTGCTCCAGCGATCAAGCATTCTGGTGCATCTGAACCGGGAACATTACTCTGCCAAAAGGCTTTGACAATCTGAGCAGGAAAGATCTCGAGTTGAGTTACCTGTGACCATGATCCTTCCTGTTCTGTTCTTGGCTCTGCATTTCTTCTGATTCGTGCTTCATATTCCCAAGCTTTCAAGGTTCACCACTCCGTTCTATGCCTTTGTTTTCCATAGACGTACAGTACAAACAGTGTAGCTAAGTAAGGAATCATTGAAGCAAATTGTGGTGCCAACTTGTAATGCTGGAGTATGAGACCGACGCTCTCAAAGAAACCAAAGACCAAAGAAAGTCCGAGTATGGATAAAGGTCTTCCTTTTACGAGTATGATTATAGCCAGAGAGATCCAGCCTCTGCCGTTTGACATATTCTCGCTGAAGAGAGTGACATAACCAAGAGAGAGATAGACACCAGCCATTGCGGAGAGTATTCCACAGAATACAGTTGAAAGAAGCTTCACACCAGCTGGATTGATACCCGCCGACTTTGCCGTCTCTGGATCTTCACCAGTAGCCCGCAAGCGCAAACCAAACTTTGTGCTGAAAATCAGTAGATCAAGCACAAAAGCCAAACCGAAAGCCAAGTAGAGAACAAATGGATGATTTGAGAAGACCGTCTCAAGAAAGGGCATTTTGTGAAAAAATGGCATTTGCCATCTTGGTAAGCCAATGATCCTCGGTGATATGAGAGCTCCTTTTACCTTGAAGGTGCTGCGAAGCGCATAAGTGGTCCAGCCTAGAGCCACCATGTTTATTCCAATGCCGGTTATGAACTCATCACAGTGCAAGTATATGGCGAACAGAGCAAAAAGTAAAGCCATCGATACACCACTGAGAACGGCAAAGAGAATTCCCACAGCCCAGCTTCCAAAGAAGTAGCTTCCATAGACAGCAAAAAACGCTCCCATTAGCATCATGCCTTCCATAGCGATGTTGAAGATGTTTGCATAATAGGTAAACATTCCTCCAAGGGCTGCGAGCATTATCGGAGTTGCACTGTTCAGAGTCGCACCAAGGATGTGGAAAACCAGGTCAGTCATCCCTTTGTCACAACCTTCCTGAGTTTCACAAAAGATTTTATCCTTTGACCATAGAACTCAATGGCACTTCTTGTAGCAACAACCGTTAGAACGATAACTGCTTGCAGAAAGATTATGAACTCCGATGGCACCGATGTTTCAAACTCCATTCCTATACCACCGTTCTTCAGAATGCCAAAGAAAAGAGCATAAAGAATAGTCTCAATCACGCTGTTGTTCGCAATTATCGCTACCATCACACCATCCCAACCGAAATTGGCACCTATGCCCTTCATGAATCGATGCTGTGTTCCACCCAGAATGAGAAGAGAGCCGGCAAGTCCAGATAGAAACCCTGTATAAAGAAGAACGAGTGTTGCATTCGATTCGATCGAACAACCACCGATTTTCGCAAAATTAACGTTGTGTCCCATCATTCGAAACTCATAACCGCGCTTTGTCATCCTCATATACCAATGACAGAATACCGCTACAACGAGGGCAACCAGAAAAGCCACGCTCAAGCCATTGATATCTGGCATGAAATAGAGTCTCTTTATCAATTTGGTTGCAGGAACGTAGGCTTTTTTGTCAAGAAATGGATAGGTCACCAAATAAATCGTGAAATATTCGGCAACGAAGTTCATCATGAGAGTAGATATGAACTCATTCATTCTGTAAAATCTTCTCATTGCAGCTACGATACCAGCCCACAATGCACCAGCAACTCCACCGGTTATGGCTAACAGTGGTATGCCGATCCAACGCCATGTGTCTAAATAAACCCCTAAGATGGCAGTCACAATAGCTCCTGTGAGCAACTGACCATGTTGTCCAAGGTTTACCACACCAGACGCGAAGGCAATTGCCGCTGAAACGCCTGTTAAGATCAAGGGCGTCGCTGCATTCAGCGACGAACAAATTGAATGCCAAGAGCCTAAACCATAGACATACAAGGCTTTGTAAACCTCTAAAGGGGAGTTCTTCTGCATCTTTATGAAAACACTGCTCACCAGCAGTGCAACAGATATCGAGATAAGTGATAATACTATTCTTTTGAGTTTTCTCAGTCTACCGCCCCCAACATGTATTTTCCCACCGTGTGAAGATCTACCTCAGTAGGTACAAGATGAGCCACGATTCTACCGTTTCTCATGACATAAAGTCGGTCCGAAAGTTGCATCAGTTCATCGAGATCAGCTGAAATGAGTAAGACGGCTTTGAGTGAATCTCTCATCTGTATTATCAATTTGTGAATGTACTCAGTCGAAGCAATATCCAAGCCACGAGTTGGTTGATCGAGCAATATCAAATTGTGATCCAACGAGAATTCTCTTGCTACTACTACCTTCTGTTGGTTGCCACCAGACAGCACCTGTGGCTGTTCTTCTAAGTTTCTGTGAACGATCTCAAATCTCTTGGTCATTTCTGATGCACTTTGTCTCGCTTTTTTCCAGTTTATGGAGAACAAACCCTTTTGAAAATCTTTCTTCAAATGATGTGTCATGATCAGATTTTCCAATATACTCGCCTTGAGTGCAAGAGCCACATATTTCCTGTCCTGTGGAACATAGCAGATGAGTTTTCGCCTATCTCTGATAGACATTGCTGTAACATCGATGTTGTTTACGAGAATCTTTCCCTTATCTGGCTTGATGGTACCAATGATTGTCTGAACCAATTCATACTGTCCATTGCCTTCCACACCGGCGATACCAACTATCTCACCAGCGCGAGCTGATATTTCTACACCATCCAAAAGTGCTTTACCCGTTTTTTCTGATCTGAGATGAAGATCTCTTATGAGCAGTACTTCTTCTTTGGGATTATATGGCTTCTTATCGATTTGAAAAGCCACGGACTTGCCCACCATCATCTTGGCAAGTTCACTTGCTGTGATGCTCTTGTTCTCAACGGTCGCGATCTTTTCACCTTTCCTCAGAACGGTTATCCTGTCTGAGATTTTGAGGACCTCATCGAGTTTGTGACTTATGAAAACGATCGTCTTTCCTCTGCGTTTGAGTTCGAGGATTCTTTCAAAGAGCTCATCGCTTTCCTGTGGAGTTAAGACAGCCGTTGGTTCATCCAAAATCAGAAGCTCGATCCTTCGATAAAGTTGTTTGATTATCTCCACCTTTTGCTGAGCTGCTACTGAGAGCTGTGAGACCTGCGCATTGGAGTCTATGTCAAATCCATAAGCATCGATTATCTTCTGAACTTGAACTTTGACTTCTGCTTTGCTTATAAATCCAGCCACAGTCCTTTCCTGTCCCAAGATAACGTTCTCATAGACCGTGAAAGACGGTACCAACATGAACTCCTGGTGGACCATGCCTATGCCCAGCTCCATCGCCTTTGATGGACTATTTATGCTAACCCTTTTTCCGTCTATGAATATGAAACCTGCGGAGGGCTTCACCATCCCGTAAAGTATTCTCATCAATGTTGATTTTCCGGCACCGTTCTCACCAACGACAGAGTGGATCTCTCCCCTTTCAAGGGAAAGATCCACTCCACTGAGGGCAACTACGTCTGGTGGATAAACTTTGAAGATCTTTACCATTTCAACAAATGCCAAGGTCAATTCTCACCTTTCATGGATTATATGGCTTAACCTCTATTCTACCTTCTGCGATCATCTGCTGTAACTGAATGATCTTCTCAACTACCTCCGATGGGAGAATCTTTCGTGTGTATTCATCAACTGCCAAGCCAACAGCACCTTCTCTCACACCAAGACTGTAGATCTTCCCTTTCTCGAAAGTTCCATCTACGATCATCTTGTAAATGTCGTATATGGATTTGCCTACTTCCTTTAGATCGCTTGTTACCACATGACCTGGTACCAAAGGATTCTGATTTGAATCAACTCCTATTGCATATTTTCCAACTTCTTGAGCAGCCTGTAGAACACCATAGCCAGTCAACGCAGCTATCTGAAAGACTACATCGGCTCCTTGTGCGTAGAGCTGGAGAGCAGCTTGTTTTCCTTTGGCAGGATCATCCCATGTGCCGACGTATATGACTTTGACCTGGATCTCAGGATCTATGTACTTTGCACCTTGTTCATACCCATATACAAAGGACCTTATCACTATGTCGTCATCGCCGCCAACAGCGCCTATGATCTTCTGTGGGTTAATACCTGGTAACTGCGTCATAGTTGTCACCATCGCGGCAACCACACCAGCAAGAAAGGCCCCTTCTTCCTCCCTGTAATCGACACTGGAGATAATGTTTTTCTCGTCTTGCACAACGGTGTCGATGTTCACCCATATCTTGTTTGGGAATCTCATCGCAACCTCTTTGAGTTCTTCCTCAAAGCCGTAAGAAATTACGAAGATCACATCAGCCCACTGAGCTGCTGTGGTCAGGCTTGGATAATAGAGCGACGGGTCGAAGTTGCACTCGATAACTCTCGTCTGCACTCCAAAATCTTTCTCAAGCTGTTTGATTCCACTGTAACCAGAGTCATAGAAAGATTGATCACCAAGCGAACCGTTGATGACGTATGCCACTCTCTTGGGCGCTCCAATTATCAAGACTGCAATAATAATAAGACTTACAACCAAGAACTTCCTCATCAAATCACCTCCTGTTTAATTCTTCCACAAGATATCTCTGAGATCAAGACAGAGATATCAAAAATAAGATCAATACCGTTGTAAAGCTGAGTATGAAAATATCCGACATTTTCAACTTGTTTTGGTAATATTCAGTTGTAAATTCACTCAACCCATACTTTCTGGCTTCGATTGCCGTTGCCAGTTGTTCAGCGCGTCTGAATGAAGCAATTATAACAGGAACGATGATCCTTAAAGAACTTGATAATCGACTCAAAATCTTACCCCTTGATAGGTCAACACCCCTCAACTTCTGCGAAGTTCTAATGCGATCTATCTCATCTACCAATATGGGGAAGAACCTCATTGATAGAGAAAATGTCAAGGAAATATCCTTGGTTTTTTGCTTTGATATTCCAAGCAGTCTGAGAGACTTCTCAATGAAATGTGAGATTTCCATTACTTTTGTAGTTCTCGTGAAAACAGAGACGCTGAGAACAATTATGAAAATCCTTAGTGCTCCTATTATGCCTTTTTGGAATGTAACAATCGAGATGCCGTTAACAAGTTGAACCAGAAATGCAAGTGAAATCAAAAGCCAAGCACTTTTGATGTCCTTGAGAAAATATCTTGGAGGAACCTTCGAAAGAATTGATAGAACACACACTAAGAGTGTAGCTATGATATAATAGAGATGGCTACTGCTGAGAAAAACACCGATCGATGCACAGATTACAAAGGAGATCTTAGAAGCACAGTTGCTGTTGTGCAGAATTGAGTTTTTGTAGAGATATCTACCAGTAGTTCCGACAGACAATGAGACACCTCCATTAAAGTTTTTCAATACTTAGACGATTATACACAAGGAGGGTTACCGGTGCAGGAAATCGGTAGGGTTGGTGGATTACCACCATCTCAACAACCGTTGAATGTAGAGAAAACGGAAAAGAAGACAAAATCTTCTGATGCATCTGCATCTGCAGAAAGATCGGGTTCGCCGATAAATGTGATCGAATTGATCAGAGAAGCAAGGGAAACACCAGAAGTCAGGGAAAAACTCGTCGAGGAGATCAAAAAGGCGCTCGATCAAAATATCTATAATATCGACCCAGAAAGAATCGCTAAACACATACTCAGGGAACTTTGAAATATGGACGAATTGATTGATATCCTCTCAGAAGAGGAAAGTTTGTTGTTGCAAATAAATGATATATTAAGACAACACGAAGAAGCACTTTTATCAAAGAATTTGGACGGCATATCCACAACGGTATATGAGCTTGAAAGATTGTTGACTTCTTTCGAAAAGACAGAAGATCGCAGAAGACTTTGTTTTCTCAGGATGAAATCAGAACTTGGTCTATCAGAAGATCTGTCTTTTTATGAATTCGCAAGAAGTTCTGGAGGTAACTTAGTCGAAAAACTCTTCAAAGTGACAGAACAGTTAAACCAGATGGCATTAGAGGTTGAAAAACTCAAGGAGCTTTCACAATTTCAGCTTAGATACATAGATGTGATGATGAAGATCTTGAACCCCCAGGATTCTCCTACCTATGATGAAAAAGCCTCTATAAGGCGTGATTCATCTCATCGCTTTGAAGTCCAGAGCTAATTCATTTTTCTTCTCTGACGATAATCAATTAGGACTTGAACTCATCTCGATAGAAAGATCATATGATGAGGAGGGAAATGATTGGCTAATCTGAGCCTTTTTGGTTCTCTGAATACCGCCCTTATGGGAGTATACACTCACAAATTGGCGATGAATGTTGTTGGTCACAACATTGCAAATGCCAGCACCGAAGGATACTCAAGGCAAAGACCGATGATCGTGACAACTCATCCTTTAACAATTCAGTTGGGAAATGTGTTGACAATCGGTACTGGCTCGATGGTAAAGGATATTCAGAGAGTGAGAGATCTCTTTCTCGATCTGCAGTACAGGCAAGTTACGAACAGATACAGCTATTTCGATACAACCTTTTCAAACCTGCATTACATTGAGCAGCTTCTGACAGGTACAACTGATTCGGGAATCACAAGTCTGTACGACAACTTTCTTTCAACCGCTGAGGAGGTCATAACCGATCCAACAAATGTTGCCGCGAAAAGAGAGTTCATCACCTCAGCACAACAGATGGTAACGAATATGAAAGATCTCTATAAAAGGCTTCAAGAACTCAGAGAGGACATCAACCAGGAAATCAATCAAACAGTCGATAAGATCAATTCACTAGTCGAAAGACTTGCCAAGCTTAATGAACAAATTCGAATAGCTTTGGCTCTGAAATCAACTCCGAACGACTTACTCGATGAACGTGATCGCATATTGGATGAGCTTTCACAGTATGCAAACATCTCTCACTACGAGACAAAGGATGGACAAACGATCTTGATGCTTGGGGATCAAGTGGTACTATCCGGTTCAGTGCAGACACAGATTAGGGCACTTGAAAGACCTTATGCTAAGGGTTTCTATGAACTCTTCGTTGGAGATTCCAGGGTGAGCATCGCAGATGGCAAATTGAAAGCATTGCTCGACCTAAGAGATAATACAGTGGTCAAGTATATGAGTTATTTGGATGAGTTTGCTTTGACATTGACCGACAAGCTGAATCTGATACACAGAGAAGGTTTCGACGCTTCTGGTAAGATCTCTGGTCTGAATCTTTTCAATCCCATAACACCGCTTCGCTCTGCAGAAGATCCTGCTTTGTATCGAATACTCTCAAGTCGAAAGATCATGAACGGCCCGATCTATTACACAACAGGTTTAACTGGGTATTCAAACCAATCCCAACTCGAAAGCATCACCTTTGTCAGCGGTGGTTCGCTCACACTATTTGATGGAACAGATTATCAAACGGTTGACGTTGCAAATGGAAGCACGGTGAACGACTTGATATCTTCGCTATCGACCACATGGTTTTCTCTTCAGATAGGTGAACATAGCCCAACCGCAGGAAGCACTTCCTACAGGCTGTACTTTGACAGTTCAATCAATCTCAGGGATGCTTTGATAATCGACACTGGGAACATTCTGACCAGAATGGGCTTTGCAACGAAAGAAGTACAACTTCTAACGATTTCAGGTTTTCGAACGATTTCAGATTCAGATTCAGATCTTCCGATTGTTACACCTGGTGATTATACACTCACCTTTCAAGAAAAGCTGAGCGATGGCACTGAGTTTTCAGAAACTCTCAATCTGGTTATCACAGAAGGTCTAGAATGGCCCGATCTATTGCCCGATCTGATGAATCAGATTAACTCTCAGTTGACGAACATCAGAGCAGCTGTTGTCAACAATTCATTAGTGTTGATTCCAAAAAGCAACCTCGAGTTCAACAATGATAGGGTGAGTATCACAGACAGTGGAGGGTTCTTAGTACAAGCAAAGACTACAAAGGTGACTTACTCTGCGCTGGCTTTGGCTGACACGCTGGAGAATGTCTTTGCATCTACAACAAATTTTGATCCAGAGAACGGTTTTGACCTTCTGATAAACAACACATCGATTCATGTTGATCCCACTACTGATACACTTACCGATTTTGTGAAAAAAATAAACTCAGCGAACACAGGTGTCGTTGCAGATTTGACTCCACATGGAGGGTTCGTGTTGAGAGCCAGTAGGAGTTATGATTTTGATCTCAGGTCCTTCAACATAAGCGGACCTCAGGGTCTTTTTGAAGCTCTCGGCTTTGTTGATACAAACAATGATCCAACAAACTTCGATGCAGACTGGAATACTTTGTACACACTCATCTCGAGAAACGAAGATTTTGAAACGGTGAGAGATAGGCTTTCTTTGAGCGAACTGTTGACGGTCGATAGACGCGAGAGTTATGAGCCATACTTTTTTGTCGATCAGTGGGCTGTGACAAATGCCTTATTGAGCAACGCTGAATCTCTTGCCATTGACATAGGTAAAACCCTTTTGAACACGACTTGGAACGCTATAAACTTCGTACCAACCGGTGCGAGTAACGTTGAAATAATGAACCTCATATCTTCATCGAGGTATGATACTTTGTTAGCAGATGGAAAAGAGAACTTCTACGAATTCATGACTGGTATCATCGCTGAGCTTGGCGTCGAGTCCGAAACAGCTTCAAAGATGAAGGACAACACAGAGCTTCTTAGAAGTGAGATAGAACAAGCCAGAGAGAGCGTTAAAGGTGTTTCACTCGACGAAGAAATGGCGAATATGATCAAATATCAACACGCTTTCAGCGCTGCGGCTCGTGTGATAACTGCAGTTGATGAAATGATAGGCAGGGTTATAGACAAACTCGGTGTGGTGGGAAGGTGATTTGAATGAGAATCACAGACAAGATGATACGTGATAGGGTATTGGGCAATATTCAAAGCAGTATTGCAAAGATCGCAAAGTTGCACGATCAGATTTCATCAGGAGTGATGGTGAGATACCCCAGTGACAATGCGGTTGTGGCAACCAGGGCTGCTAAGATTCAAAGTCGACTGCGCGAGATAGAGCAATACAAGGGTAATGTTGACTACGCGCAGAACATACTCAACTCTTATGATACTTCGCTTCAAGAAGTGAGCAGTGTTTATCAAAGGCTCAGAGAGTTACTCGTTCAGGCTGCAAATGGTGTTCTGACAGCAGATCAAAGGCAGGTAATAAAGGACGAGATAAAAGAAATAAAAGCACACCTCATTCAGATCGCCAATACTCAGGTTGGAACAGATTATGTTTTCGCCGGTTACGAGAGTGACAAAGCACCTGTCGACGATGACGGAGATATCGTGATGGATCCAAATGCATCAAAACCACGTTTTATAAATGCCCTTGGTTACAAAATAGAGTATGGCTTGACCGTCAACGACATCTTCATGACAAAGACAGGAGTGAGTGTCTTCAAACTGATAGACATGAGTTTAGGCGCACTCGAAAGTAACGACCAAGCTATGCTTCTCAAAGCCTCTTTACTCAGTTTGGACTCACTCGAAGATTCAGTTGCAAAGAGTTTAGCCCGAGTGGGAGGAACACAGCGAATGGTTGAGATGGTCAGTTTGAGAATAGAAGATTTGAACAACTTCATGAACGAATATATCTCCAAAGAAGTAGATACCGATTTACCAAAAACTTTGATGGAACTTTCTACCAATCAAGCCGCGTTAACTGCGGCGTTGAAATCAGCCGCGAATATTCTGACTGCGACCTTGGTCGATTTCGTTGAATAATGCAAGAGGTGAGTTTGACAATGGTCTACAAAACGAGAGTTGGCGAAATAGATGTGCAAGAGAACGAGATTTTGAACTTTGAGAATGGCATACCTGGTTTTGATAAGCTGAGAAAATTCGCGTTGATTTCACGTGAAAATGATGATCCAATTCAGTGGCTTGTGTCACTTGAGAATGAACTGGTGGCACTGCCAGTGATCAATCCATGGTTTGTGTGTATAGATTATTCGCTGAATCTTTCACAGAATGATTTACAAGAACTGAGTATAGAGAATCAAGCAGATCTGAAGATCGTGGCGATCTTGACTATTCCGCGGGAGAAGCCTAGCGAGACAACAGTTAATCTTTTGGCACCAATTGTGATAAACTTAAAGAACAACAAAGCAAAACAAGTGATTCAGGAAGAGAGTCCGTACTCGGTTAAACACCTCGTGAGAGACGAGATAGAGAGAAGCAAACAGATCATGAAAAGCAGTAAGACAGGGAGTGAATGAGTCTGTTAGTCATATCGAGAAAGGCTGGGGAGAGTTTTCTGATAGGCAATGAGATAGAAGTCAAAATCTTGAAAATCGAGGGCAACGAGGTCAAGATTGGTATCACAGCCCCCTTGTATGTTAAAATATATCGGTCAGAGATCTACCAAAGAATCGTCGAAGAGAACAAAACAGCAGCGCAAGTGGATGTTGGAAGCCTTAAAGGAGTGATACCGAGTGATTGAGATAAACGAATCTCTCATTAGGCATCTTGAGACATTGGCAGCACTTGAATTGACCAGTGACCAGAGAAAATCGATACAAAAAGATATGCACGAGATACTTGGTTATATGGAATTGTTGAACGAAGTCGATGTGGGTCGAGTGGAACCAATGTACACACCTATCGAAGACTTTGTTGAGCTTCGTGATGATGTCGTTAAAGAATCAGGGTGTGTTGAGCTCATCAAAGCCAATTTTCCAAAAGAACGTTCGGGGCAAATCGTCGTGCCAGGGATCCACGCTTGAATTGGAAAGAAGCAGAAGAAAGGGCAGCTAAGTTCCTGCGTAAGAAAGGTTTTAAGATACTCGAAAGAAACTACCGAACGAAATACGGTGAGATAGATATCATAGCGAGGTATAGAAAATACCTCGTTTTTGTTGAGGTCAAGAGCGGTCTTCAGGAGTTTTTCCCCAGAACAAGGGTAGATCACAAGAAGATAGAACACATTCAGCTTGCCGCGAACGACTACCTCATGAAGAATCCGTGTAGTTGCCTTGGGTATAGAATAGATGTAGTTGAAGTGACAGAGAAGGGTATAGAGCATTTTGAAGGCATATCGTTGTAAGGAGGAATCACTTTGCAGATTGTTGCCATCAACAAGAAGGCACGTGACTATGAGATAATAGAAACATACGAGGCTGGAATCGAGTTGAAGGGCACAGAGGTTAAATCTTTAAGGGAGAAAAATGTTTCTTTCAAGGACTCTTTTTGCCGTGCGAAGGATGGTGAAATTTATCTACTAAATCTGCACATAAGTCCATACAAATTTGCAAATCGGTTTAACCACGATCCTGAAAGACCAAGAAAGTTGCTCTTGCACAAAAGAGAGATCAAGAGGCTGATAGGTAAGTTGACATCAACCGGTTTGACGATTATACCGACCAAGATCTATTTCAATCAGAACGGCATTGCAAAGGTTGAAATAGCTTTAGCAAAAGGAAGAA
The DNA here is from genome assembly GCF_051235805.1 of Pseudothermotoga sp. U03pept. Classification (NCBI taxonomy): domain Bacteria; kingdom Thermotogati; phylum Thermotogota; class Thermotogae; order Thermotogales; family Thermotogaceae; genus Pseudothermotoga; species Pseudothermotoga sp. U03pept. Next base: position 1,241,507 of record NZ_JBPNXV010000001.1, read on the forward strand.
AACAATACGACAAGCGAGAGGAAATAAAGAAGCAAGAGATGGACAAAAAAATTAAGATGTACCTTAAACATGGAGGAAGATAGAAGCTTGCAATTGATCGTTGATCGAGAAAATCAGTACAGAAGACTTGACAAATTTCTCAGAAATCAGTTGACCACTGTTCCATTGTCTGAGATCTACAAGTTCATACGCACAGGTAAAGTTCTTGTGAATGACAGACCAGTCAAGAAAGCGAGTTATGAAATCGATCCCGGTGACAAGATCGATCTCTTAGTTGATCTTTCGCTTTACAAGAAGAAGAGAAAAGAACTGTCTGCTGTTCCGCTAAAACTCGACATTCTCTACGAGGATGACAATCTTTTGGTCCTGAACAAGAAACCTGGTATATCGCTACACCCTTCAGAACGAACCAAGGGCACAACTCTGATTCAAGGTTTACTGTTTTATGGTGACAGACATGGTTTCCAACCCTATCTTGTTCACAGGCTTGATAGAGATACCTCAGGGGTTTTAGTGGTGGCGAAAAACCTGCGCGTCTGCAGAGTATTGAGTAGAATGTTTAAAGAAAGATTTGTTGAGAAAGAATATATAGCGCTCATATCTGGAAGTTTGCAAGGACATGGAGTAATAGATACACCACTCGATGGTCTTGAATCGCTCACTGAATACACCGTAATCGAAAACTTTCAAAACTCAACACTTGTGAGTGTTCTTTTGCATACCGGTCGTACTCACCAGATAAGAAGGCATTTCGCCTCCATTGGAAAGCCAGTGATCGGCGACATACTTTACGGAGACAAAATGATAAACAAGTTTTACAGAGAACGGTATGGTCTGAGAAGACAGTTCTTGCACTGCATTCGTATCAGCTTTGCAGATCCTTCTCAGCCTCGAAGGTTACAGATCAAAGCCCCTCTCAGTGAAGATCTTGAGGATGTTCTCAGGGGGCTACGAAGATGAAAACGCTGATGATTTTGTTAGTCACATCCATGTGTTTTTCACAACAGCTACTTCTGAACACCTATGACAACAGTGGCTACTTACTGCTAAACGATCAAGTGGTGATGAATTTCCACTTTCAGTACAGCCAAGAAAGCTCTTTCAGAAGCTACATCATCGATTGGTATTCCCCACCAAAGACTCTCGTCGACTATATACCTCTACCAAAGCAAGAGTTCTTCATAACGGCAGCCGGCAAAACAATAGGTACAGCGATGACAGATATCATTCTGCCCGAATCGGTGTACAAAAAGGTAGTAGAGCTCTTTCAGACTGGTACGATGGTTTATGTGACCGTAGATAGATACCCAATAGAGATCTATCGAGATCACATAACGGTAGTTGAATACGACAGGCAAAAGATCGAAGAATTCTTACCGCATTTTATCGCTTATGATCTGTCGAAGATTACAAAGGCTGGGAAGTATCCCTTAGAACCAACCAGCGTGCAGATCGAATGGGCTGTAGTTCAGTACGAGGGTTTTGGTGGAGCGATCATACCGATTTTCAAAGATCAGATCTACACTGTTCTTTGGAGTGTAGATGGCACTGATCTGAAAGGTCCCTGCGTGGTTTTTCCAACAGGGCAACACTCGGTTGAAGCTAAAGTGAATGCCAACCTTTGGCATTTCAGTCTTTCTGTTGATGAATGGAGATATTCCTTCGAAGAAAGAGCAGTCGAAATGGGTAGCAATTTGGAGGAAAGGATTCTTTCAATAAGCGGGTTGGACATCGGAAAGTTGACAATTCCCGGAACCTTCGTCTTCTTGAAACAGCTTGATGGTGGAATGGAAGTGCAAAAAGTGAACTCAGTTGATTCAACATCACCTGTTCTCGAACTGAATCTTACGGAATTATCCCCAGGGATCTTCGAGTTGTCGACAGATGTTGAAGACATGACAGCGTGTACAATAGAGGTCTTTGTGAATGGAGAAAGGATTCAGTTAACCAGAGGTGTAATAAATCTCGAAAAGCCAAACACTGTGATAGTTGTAACCGCCCGGGATGCTTTTGAAAACAGATCATATGCGATTCGGCAGATCATTCAGAATACACAGCTTGAGAGAGATGGGATGATCAGTAGAGATCGAGAAGTGGTTTTTGACATCTTTGGTTTCAGCTTCTACTCTCCGTATGTCAAATGGTGGTTGGATAAAGATGTGAATGCAAAGGTGATGACGAGTGACAAAAGGTATCTCATTGAAGCGACTCAGTAGCTGGTTATTCTTTCTGACAACTCTCATCTATCTTTCCTTTTTTACACCAATGAGAATTGTGAGCGACAAAAGAGCACTGGCTTATTCCGTTGGCTTTACCATCGATGACAAGAGAATCAGTCTTGAAAACGGTGAAATCCTTTGGGTAGTAGAACCAGGTGACGCGATTCAGCCATATATGAGGTATGTGATCTTCAAGGGTGATTTCACTGGCTTAGACGCAAAAGGATATATAGAGGTTCTAGACAAATACAGAATCCACACCGGTGTACTCGAATTCAACGAAAGCCTCCCTTTTGCCAAGAAAATAGCTTCAGAGAGGGCATTGAAAGACCTCGTTTTCCGCGTGCACACGGTGAGACAAGAGGAAGTTGAAAAACTTAAATTGGACGAGAAAATGATATACTATCGACTCCGCAGGGCGATTCTCGAAAGAAGTATCGATCTTTTGTGGATACAACCTCTTGAGAACATCGACACACAGGAGATTTTGAAGAAAATTGAAAAGGAGTTTGGAAAACCTACATCCTTACCCATTCCCCAGCAAAGTTTCCCAAAGACTGGTTTGATACCTTTCTTGGCTATTCTCTTTGGTTTGGCATCCTTCAAATTGATCACGATCTTTCCGGCTTTGCTGATCTTGCCTTTTGATTTCTCGATCGCTGTCTCAGTTGCTTCGATAACTGCAACTGTGGTATTATACTTTTCCATTCGCAAAAAACAGTTTCTACCCTTGGTCTATCTTCTACTCGGGATGTTGACCTATGCCGCACTCTCAGATTTCAGTCACATGAATGACCTAAGCCAGTTCAGAGGTGTTAAAATCTCGCTTGTGGCATTGCCGATGACTCTGGCAACGATCTCTCTTCTCAGAGAATGGAAGTGGCTCAAGAAGTACCTCCCTCTTGTAGTTGTCGCTGGCGTAATCTTTGGTTTCTACTACATCTCAAGATCTGGAAACATAGCGTTTGTCGTAGATGCTGAGAGGAAACTGAGAGATTTCATCGAGGGCATCCTTTGGATCAGACCCAGGTTCAAGGAATTGGTTTTCTACCCGGTCTATTTCCTTTCAATTTGTTTGAAGAAGTTCAAGTGGTCCTTTGCATTTGAAATAATCGGCTCGATAGCACTTATCTCAACCTTCAACACCTTTTGCCACATAAAAACTCCCATGATCGTTTCGCTCTATAGATCTCTTTTCACAATCTTTTTCGGCTATCTCACCTATTTCTTCATGAGGCGTTCAAAATGGTTCTAAACATCTATGATTTTGACTACTTGATCAGAATGAGAAAGCTACAGATCAAAAGAGAGAGAGTTGTTCAGGTCTTGAAGAGAGTTGAGCCTTGGTCACAAGAGGATCTTCAGATTCTTTCCAACAACTTACTCGGTCCAATGAGAAAGATAGTGAAAGATGAAACAGCTGAGTTCTTTCAGTCTTGCCTCACCGAATTGTTTGTGAAAGGTCGCCCTTTAGCTGAAAGATTGAAGATTTTGTCCAAGAAGCTTTCGATATCAACAGTGGCTTGTCTTGAGCCACTCTTTTGGTTGAAACCATCATTGTATCCACCGCCAAGTGAAGAAATGCTTGCTTTGGTTGATACCGAGGAGCTGTTTTCCTTTGTTTCGATATCACGAAAATTACTCAGAGAATCGATGCTGAAGGATTTCATAGAATTCCAAGCCGCATTGACTAAGAGTGAAACAAGTGAAGTTGCTTGGTTCATCGATGAGATCAACCACATAACAGTCTATGACTGTGTGAAGATCGAACCTTATAGACAACTCTATAAAGAACTCGATCAGGTCATCCAAACCGAGGTTGACTCAAAACTGAGATGTCATCCGTATGTCAAAGGAGCGTTGAAGCGTAAGGCAAAGCAACCCATGGTCTTGGACGGCAGCAATATCTTCATGCTCAGAAGAAGACTTTCAGACCTCGAATTCGTTCTCGAAGAGATCGCACGAGGCGATCATTTTTTCTATCCATTCTGGGTGGTCTTCGACAGAAATATCATTCATCTTGTCAAAGATGAAATCACTTCTCCATGGTTTAAAAGTCCTCTCGTCTATTTGCATTCACCTGCAGATGAGCTGATTTTGAAGATCGCAAAAGAGGAAAACGCAGTCATTTTGAGCAGTGATAGATTCAGACAGTGGGGTACAGACCTACCAAGAATTGACCCAAGGAGGTTCTTTGCATGAAGTTGTCAGATTTCGATTACCAATTGCCTGAAGAGCTGATAGCTCAGATACCAGCCGAACCGCGCGATAGCTCAAGACTGATGGTTTTACACCGAGATAAGGGTTCAATCGAGCACAGGATCTTTAGACAGATTATCGAATACCTTCAGCCGAAAGATCTCTTAGTGCTGAACAACACGCGCGTTATTCCAGCCAGATTCTTCGCCAAGAAAGGCACTTCAACGATTGAAGTTTTCTTGCTCAAAAAGGCAGAAAATGATGTGTGGGAATGTATGGTAAAACCTGGGAAAAAGGTCAAACCTGGAGATCTTCTCACTTTCGAAGGATTCACGGCAAGGTGTTTGGACAGAACCGATGACGGCACGAGGATCTTAAGGTTCGACATACCAGACGATAAACTTCTCACCTATGGTGAAGCCCCGTTGCCACCTTATGTTCACAACAAGGTCTCTCTGGAAAGATACCAGACAGTCTATGCGAAAGTGGATGGTGCTGTTGCTGCACCGACAGCTGGCTTACATTTCACCGAACAACTCATTCAGAGAATAAAGGAGCGTGGAGTTCAAATCACCGAGATAACACTTCACGTTGGGATTGGAACCTTTAGACCTGTCAAAACGGAGAATATTGCTGAGCACAAAATCCATTCGGAGAGCTACGAGATATCTTCCGAAACTCTCAGTCTCATAAGCCAGTCAAAAGCAATTGGTGGGAGAGTGATAGCGGTAGGAACTACTGTAGTACGTGCATTAGAAGAATATGCAAGGAGTGGTAAGGTTAAAGGACACACATCACTGTTCATATACCCACCCTTTGAGTTCAGGATAGTGGATGCTCTGGTGACGAATTTCCATTTACCCAAATCGACTTTGTTAATGTTGGTCAGTGCTTTTGCAGGTTATGATCTTATTGTGAGAGCCTATCAAGAGGCCATCAAAGAGAGATACCGTTTTTACTCCTTTGGTGATGCGATGTTGATACTGTAGAAAGGTGATTCTGTGAAACAAGGTCTGACATTAGAACCAATTTTTTCAAACAATCGAAAGACCTTTTTCAGAATACTCGAACTGCCTTTTTCGGCATTGGTTGAGTATTTGAAAGAAGTACCCATTGGCTTGAGTCTCGATGCTGAGTTGCTGAACGAGAATGAAACAAGATTGGAACGAATCTCAAGTGATGAGAAAAGTTTGTCAGAAGAAATCGTTGAAAACCTCGTCTTCGCCAGACTAGATGAAGAAACTGAAAGGATTGCCGAATACATCGCTTACAACATAGACGATCATGGTAATATGATGGTTTCCATTGAGGAAGTTTGTGAAAAACTGAAGACCGATGCCTCAGTTGTCAACAGGGCTATCAATGCCATAAAAGAAGTTGGCCCGGACGGAATACTCGAAGGTAAGGTTGTTGGCTTTGGAGTGAAATCACATTACATTGAACCGGATGTAATTGTGAACGAAGATTTGAGTATCTCGGTTAAAGAGATAGGCGTGAGGCAGCCTCGCCATTTCACGAAACTGGAATTGAAGATCTTCATTTTTCTAAACGAAGCAATCAACTACAGAAGACAGCTGCTTTTGACTCTTGGTCAAATGCTCGTAAGAGAAAACACACTCTTTTTGTCGAAGAAGATCGAATATCCTCAGAAGATCACAATGAGTCAGGCTGCCAAATCTTCGAATGTGAGTGTTTCAACTGTGTCCAGAGCGATCAGTGGGAAGTACGTAAAAACACCGATAGGCATCTTTCAGATGAGGTCTTTTTTCGGACGAAATGTGGAAAAAGATTACCTACTGAAGGAACTTTCTAAGATCGTTGCCGAAGATTGCAAATTAACAGACAAAGAGATCGCTGAACGATTGAGACCAAAGGGTATATACATTAGCAGGAGAACGGTGAACAAGTACAGACAGATATTCTACAAACTTTCAAAAGGGAATGATTGAACTGAGGGCAATTGTCTTTTTGAACGGTGATTACACAGAACAACAAGTTGGCAGTTTGATGGAAAATGATATCGTCGTTGCCGTTGATGGCGGAGCAAAGTACTTGCTCAAAAGAAGGATCACACCCAGAATCTTTGTTGGAGACGCCGATTCCGTTGAAAAAAGTGTTCTGGAAGAGCTGTTGAAACTGGGGTGTGAGGTATATCTGTACCCAGAGGACAAAGATGAAATTGATGCGCAGCTTGCCATCGAAAGAGTTCTACAGCTCGGTGTAGATGAGATAATAATACGTGGTTGGCAAGGCGAACGTCTGGACATGATACTTGCCCTCATCTATCTGATGCACAAATACCATGATGTGAAGATGATCGCTAAGGATGACAATCTTGAGATGGGTGTGATCACAGGTCACGTTGAACTCGATTCAGTTGAAGGTGAAAAATGGTCGATCTTGCCGATTTGTGGAGATGCAGCTGGAGTAACTTTGGAAGGCTTCAAGTATCCACTGCACAAAGGATCTATGCCTTGTCATAAACCTTTCGGCGTAAGTAACGTTGCCATAACCAGTAAGGTGAGGATAACAGTCGAGAAAGGATCGGTGGTTTATTTCAGATGGATAAGACAACCGTCGTGATATTGGGAATAACCGGTTCTATTGGAATTCAAGCGGTCGAAGTGATCAACAAAATAGGTGGATATGAAATCCTCGCTGGTACGTATCACTCCAACAAAGAGATGGCTGATCATTTGTCCAGGAATTTCAACATAAGAAAACTTCTGAAAATGCAAGAGAACTATGAAGAGATCTTTGAGGAACTCGAAAGACTCAAACCAGAGATAACGATCGTTGCAATTCCAGGCTTCGTTAGCCTACCTGTGACTTTGAAAGCGATAGATCTTTCTAACAGAGTTCTCTTAGCCAGCAAAGAGGCACTTGTTTGTGGTGGCTGGCTTGTGAGAAAGGCATTGGCAGAGAAATCAAAGCAGCTATTACCCATCGACAGTGAGCACAGCGCTCTAATGCAGTTATACGAAGAAAGTGTGCAGAAAGTTCTTCTCACTTCTTCTGGAGGGGCTTTAAGAGATTGGAAACTCGAACAACTTCAAAATGCAAAGCCTGAGGATGTTCTCAAGCATCCAGTCTGGAAGATGGGAAAACGGATTACCGTTGATTCTGCCACAATGGTCAACAAAGGTTTTGAGGTGCTCGAGGCTTATGAGTTGTTTGGTTTAGAGGTCTCTAAGATCCAAGTGCTGATACACAAAGAAGGTCTTGTACACGCTGCTGTATTTTTGAAAGATGGAACGGTGAAGATGCACATGGGCTTTGCTGACATGAGGGTACCAATAGCCTATGCTCTGACCTATCCGAAAAGAGAATATGCAAAACTCGAGTGGCCTGATCTGTCAAAAAGTGATCTATCTTTCTGTGAAGTTGACCAAAACAGATACCCAGCATTTCATATCGCTTACGAGATATGGGAAGATTACGCAAAGAGAACGGCATACAACGCTGCAGATGAAATCGCTGTGGAATGGTTCTTGAAAGAAAAGATAAAGTTCACAGACATACCCAAGGTAATCGAAAAGACTGTAAGTAAGATCAATGGTCAAGCAAGAGATCTCAAAGATCTTGCAGAGATAGACAAATCCGCCAGAAAAGCGACATTAGAGGTGATCGAATGTCTGTAGTGTACTTTTTAGTAATACTCATTGGAATAATCTCCGTGCATGAACTTGGTCATTTTGTTTTTGCAAGACTTTTTGGTGTAGATGTCTTGGAATTCGCACTTGGTTTTGGACCAAAGTTGTATGAAAAGAAGGGCAAGAAAACTTCTTTCCGTGTGAATTTGATACCCATTGGTGGTTATGTCAAATTGGCAGGGGAGGATCCTACCGAAGAGCAAAGAGAAGGCTTAATCGGCCTTTACAGCAAACCGGCTTGGCAGAGACTGTTGATCTTTTTCGCTGGTCCTCTCTTCTCCATTCTCGCCGGATATCTACTTTTTACCGTGATAGTCTCTGCCTGGGGTGTCCCTTCAGTCTCTATTGCATTAGTCGAGAGAAACTCACCAGCCTTTGAAGCTGGTTTGGCCGCCGACGACATTATACTTTCGATCAACGGTAAGCGTGTCTATGATACTTATACGGTGAGCCAGATCATAAGAGAGGGCAAACCGGTCAAATTGGTGGTCTTGCGAGATGGTAAAAAGGTGAATCTGCTCGCCACGCCTCAAATCTTCAAAGAAAGCCACTTTTTGATGCTCAGAGATGTCTCTGGTGAGGTAGGCGAATCAGTAAAGGAAGTTTCTGGCAAACCTTTTGAACCAAGTTATCTCAGTTCGATGATCAACCAATACATTTCAATCGATTTTGGTTCTGTTTCATTGAAGGGCCTTCTAAAACAATATCAGTATGATCCTCCAAGGTATGCGCTGGGGTTTTACTTTGCAACTGTTTCAACGGTTTTTAGAAAGGATATCGGTCCATTCCTGAAAGGTGATCGTCTGATCTCAGTTGATGGATTACAGATTCAGAACAACGTTGACCTGTCAAGAGTGTATCAACTGATACTGGCAGGCGAAGGCGGTATCTATCTCGAGGCTTCTGGTGACAAAGTTGTCTGGTCACATGCTGGTTTTGGTGAACAGATAGTCGTCGAAGTTCAGAGAGAAAACCAGAAGCTCTCCCTCGCTGTGAGCAGTGTTCTTTTAAGAGAGATTTTGGAGAGTGCAGGTATTTTTGAGCCCAGATCACAGAACCTCAAATTCAAGAATCTCGGTGAAATGATCCTCGTGGCTGTCGACAGATGCAACAATTTGCTTTTCATGATGTACAAATCACTTTTTGGAATCTTCAGAGCAGCCGATCAAGGCGGAGTCGTGGGACCTTTGGGTTTGGTGGGGCTTGTCGGTGAAGCGGCAAAGGTTGGACTTGAACAAGTTTTGACGTTGGTCGCCTTTATCACCATGAGCATAGGACTGTTCAATCTGCTACCATTACCTGCACTCGATGGTGGCAGGATCGTGTTTTCTTTCTTGGAAATAGTGTTCAGAAGAAAGATCGATCCCAAGATAGAAGGTTTGATACATCTGGTTGGATTTGTGATTCTCATTGTGCTCATGGTTTTTGTGACCTTTTCTGATATTGGAAGGTTGATCGCAAGATGAGTAGGGTTGTGAAGGTTGGCAATCTTTTCATAGGTGGCGGTCATCCGATAACCATTCAGTCAATGACAAATACCAAGACGAGTGATATCGCCGCAACTGTTGATCAGATCAAGAGACTTGAAGAAGCCGGCTGTGAGATCGTCAGAGTTGCCGTTCCAGATTTCGAGAGTGCGAAGGCGATCAAAAAGATAAAGAAAGGTATCAACATACCTTTGGTCGCTGACATACACTTCGATTACCGATTGGCAATCGAGTCGATCAAAATGGGTGCAGACAAGATCAGAATAAATCCCGGCAACATAGGAGAGAGCTGGAAAGTAGAAGAACTCGCCAAGGTGGCAAAAGACCACCGAATACCGATAAGAGTTGGATCAAATGCCGGCTCGCTCAAAAAGGAATTCGAGTCCAAATACGATCGTGCAACAGCATTGGCTGAATCAGCTCTAAATGAAGTTCGTATACTTGAAGAGTGTGGCTTTTCTGAGATCGTAGTTTCTGTTAAAAGCAGCGATGTGCTCGAGACGATCAAGGCAAATGAATACATTGCCCAAAAAGTGAGTTATCCAATTCATCTCGGTATAACTGAAGCTGGAACCTACGAAACCTCGATTGTCAAGTCTTCTATTGGTATTGGTTATCTCTTGTTACGTGGCATTGGTGATACCATCAGAGTCTCAACGGCAGGAGATCCGGTGAAGGAAGTTTCCATAGCACGTAAGATTTTGATCTCACTTCACTTGAGAAAAGGAGGTCAAGTCATCGCGTGTCCTACTTGTGCTAGAAGCGAACTCGATGTGGAAAAGGTGGCAACGCAGATCGAACCTTTCGTTGAGAAAACAGATCTTGTAGTAGCGGTGATGGGGTGCGTTGTCAACGGGATTGGTGAAGGAAAACACGCAGATATCGGAATTGCAGGGACGAAAAATGGAGCTGTCCTGTTCAAGAATGGGCAGATAGTCAAAACTTTATCAGCAGAAAACATCTTCACAGAACTCCTCTGTGTGATAAAAGAAGAAGCAGAAAAACGTAAATGTAGAGTAATGCTGTCGGAATAAACACAGATTATCATTGTCTTGGAGGTGACAATTATGGATATAAAGTTTTCAGTGAATGCAAAATCTGAAAGCCCAACAAGGGTTTTAGTAAAAGCAAGGAATTTCACAATGTACATTGATGAACCACCTCAGCTCGGTGGCGAAGACAAGGGAGCAAATCCAGTTGAGTACCTTTTGGCTGCTTTGGCAGGTTGTTTGAACGTGGTTGGAAACCTTGTGGCACAGGAGATGGGTATAAAGCTTGATGAACTCAAAATAGAGATAGAGGGAACATTGAATCCTGCGAAGTTCCAGGGCAAACAAACCACTGAAAGAGCCGGTTACAAAGAGATACACGTTTCCATGAAAGTCAAGAGCGATGCTGACCAGCAGACACTCGAAAGATGGCTGAAAGCTGTAGAGCAAAGATGTCCTGTTTCAGACAACATTGCTAATCCAACGCCGGTGAAATTGGCTTTTGAAAAGATCTAAGAGATGCCCCTTCAGGGGCATCTTTTTCATTTTGCCTCTAAGATCCCCACAATACCGTCGTTTTCGTTGTAAAAAAATACTCCAACTCTGTCATATCTATTAACAAAGATTAAAGATGGTGTGTAATGCTTCAGACTAAAACTTTGAACCGATGGTGCAAATTCTGGTCTTCCACATCCATTCACTTCCCACTGCCAACAGGTGTTATCAAAACCGAAATGTGTTATTTCAACTGGCATTGATGATGTGGAACTAACTGTGAATCTGTTCCCAGAAAAGGAAACCTCACACAACTCTGGTACTACCTTTGCCACAGCAGAACTGGTTGAACCTGTCAGCACGATCGTTCCAAGTCTTCCATCGTTTTCGTTGCCGATTATCAATCCAAGCTTATCGTATCTACCTACCATGAGCATGAACATTCCATAGTGAGGGATGTTGTATTGTTTCGTTTTCGCAGCATAACCACTGACTGCCCAACCGCCAACTTCGTCGTGAGTATAACTACCCTTAGCCCACAGCCCTACTTCAACCGGTTGACCAAGCGATGTAATAACAAAGTTTGAACCTTCTCTGGTTACTCGAGCCACATTTGGTATTTCCAAGCCAGTGAATCTGCCTCCTTTAAGCACTTTGCTACTGATCTTACCATCGTTTTCTCTCAGGAAGACAGCGTAGATATTTTCATAACGCGCAAGCATCAATATGCAGGTTCTATAGTGGGGCAGCGGTAGATATTTTGGGTTTTGCTCATATCCAGAAGCCGCCCAACCACCAACTTCGGTCTGAAAGAAGGATGTTCTCTCCCAACCTTCTACGAAGTTATTGCCCTTAACATCTACACCAACACTTGGGCTTTGAGGTGTGCCAGTACCGTCGAGTATCAAATATGAGACTTCAACGGGCATCAATGAATTGTACGCATAGATTTCCAGAACGAAATCAGTAGACCACCATAGATTGTGAGCAGAATTCTCAACTGCAGTTAACTTAACAAATGTATGGTCGTCGATTATCACAAGGTTTTCTCCAAGAAGCAGACCAAAACTGATCATCATAAGAGTAATCCAGAAGAAACTTCTCATAGTGATCACCCCCGATCTTCGAAGATGCTATGCAAAGAATTGTTACACTTGGAGATTAGAAAAAAATTAACACATAGGTGTCACGAATTAGTTGAGTTCATCATGCTTGAAAAAAAGAAAGAACTGTGATATAGTTTCATTAAACCTATTGTAGGGGGGAAGAAGTATGTGGAAGAAAGTGCTTTTAGTCGTTCTTGCATTAGCCGCAGTCATTGGGTTTGCAAAGACTCCAAAAGACACGCTTGTCATTGCCGCAAACACCGAGATTTTTATAACTCTTGATCCAGCAGTGTGTTACGAAACCTTCGCAGCAGCTGTAGTGACCTCAGCATACTCAGGTTTGACAAAGATTGAACCGGTCAATGGTGTTCTAACTCCCGTTCCAGATCTGGCAGAAAGCTGGGAGGTTTCAGAAGATGGCACCACTTGGACCTTCCACTTGAGAAAAGGCTTAGTCTTCGCTAATGGTGATCCATTGACTGCAGAAGACGTGGTTTTCTCATTCCAAAGAGTACTCGCAATCAATAAATCACCAGCATGGCTTTTCAACGAGCTTGGACTGACGAAAGAAAATATGAACGAAACCATTTTCGCCAAAGATGCCAACACCGTTGTTCTAAAGACAAAACCTTTGGCGAGAAACATCGTACTTTCCATCATCGCACCACCATGGGGTGGAGTCGTCAACAAGAAGGTTGCAATGGCAAATCAAGTGAACAACGATTTGGGAGAAGCATACCTGACAGACAAATCTGCAGGAGCAGGTCCATTCATAATTGTTGAGTGGAAGCGCAAAGAACAGGTTATACTTCAGTCTAACCCCAAGTATTGGGCTGGTGAACCACCGCTGAAGAGAGTTATCATCAAAGACGTTCCGGAAGAAACGACACAGTTTTTACTCGTCCAAAAAGGCGATGTTGACATTGCGTGGAACATAACAACCGAACAGGCAGCTCAACTCAGAGAGACAAAAGGTGGAAACATAAGGTTGGTAACAACACCAGAACAATCGAATGAGTATGTTGCAATGAACGTAGGCTGGGGACCTTTCAAAGACGAGAGAGTTAGACTCGCTATCAAGTACGCTATAGACTACGATGCGATAATCAATTCTGTTATGAGAGGCTTCGCTATTTTGAACCAGAACTTTATGCCCATAGGATACTTTGGATACATCGAACTCAACCCATTCAAGCGCGATGTTGAAAAGGCAAAGAAGTTGCTGGCAGAAGCAGGTTATCCAAATGGCTTTGAAGTTGAGATCATAACCAGTACGACAGAGATAAGAAGGAACGAGGCAATAGTCGTTCAAGCAAACCTTGCCGACATCGGTATCAAGGCAAGCATTGTGCAGATGCCTTCATCTGAGATGTATGCGAAGTATCGCCAGCAAGGTCATCAAATGATCATCGCAGGTTGGGGTATTGATTATCCAGACCCCGATGCACTTGCAAAACCTTTTGCGAATTACAGAGTGAAGCAACTTGCTTGGAGAAATATGTGGTATGACGATTACGCAGCTGACATTGCAGAGAAGGCTGGTGTCGAGTTGAATAATCAAAAGCGTGAACAAATGTACAAAGAATTGCAAGAATACTGGATAACGAGAAGCGCATTCGCCATGCTCTATCAACCAGTTGGCTTCTGGGCTGTTAGTAACGACGTAGTTGGTTTTGAAAGAGCTGTTGAGGGTTACACGTTGACCTTCGATTTCACAAAGATCTCAAAGAAGTGATTTTTCAAAAGGGTGGTCGGTGAAGCTGACCACCCTTACTATTTATTTGACAACTGAGGAGGATGTGTTCATAGATGAAGCTTGGTTCTTTTATAATTCGAAGGCTCCTTTTGATGTTGTTGGTTCTCTTTGGTGTCTCTGTCTTAGTTTTCGTCATAGCAAAGGTCATACCAGCCGATCCAGTTGGAGCGATACTCGGTGGAAATGCACCTATAGATCTTGTTGAAGACATGAAAAGGCGTCTTGGACTTGATAAACCTCTTATTCAACAGTTCACTGACTACATCTTTGGGCTTGTAAGGGGAAATCTGGGAATTTCCTTGAAGAGCAATAGACCCGTTGCAATAGATATAGCGAATTTCTTTCCTGCGACTTTGGAACTATCCATTTGTGCAACTCTTTTGGCAGTCGTGATAGGTATGTTTCTTGGCATACTCTCTGCTGTTCATAGGAACAAATTCATAGATCACTTTGCAAGGGTTTTTTCGATACTTGGCGTTTCGATGCCAGTTTTCTGGACTGGTTTGTTGTTGTTATTACTTTTTTATTTTCGTCTCGGATGGCTTCCAGGAACTGGCAGACTTGGTCTCTTTGTTACTCCACCAACCAAGTATACGGGTTTGTACTTACTCGATTCTTTGTTGTCACTGAACTTCGAAGCCTTCAAAGATGCCTTGGCACATCTGGTCTTACCTTCAATAGTTCTGGGTTATTCAGCTGCCGCGTCCATAGCCAGAATAACTCGCTCGAGCATGTTGGACGTTCTAAGACAAGACTATATAAGAACTGCGAAAGCAAAGGGTATTGGTAAGCGACTCATCATATACCGTCATGCGCTCAGAAATGCGTTGATACCTGTCATCACAATAATCGGTTTAACCTTTGGTGGCTTGCTCGAAGGAGCAGTGCTGACAGAGACAATCTTTGGCTGGCCCGGTCTTGGCAGGTACATAGTCAATTCACTGCTGTTGCTCGACTATCCGGCGATCATGGGTGGTACTCTGTTCGTGGCGGTTGTTTATTCCGTTGTCAACCTCGTTGTTGATATTATCTATGCTGCATTAGACCCGAGAATGCGCGCTTAGGGGTGAGCCTTTTGGTTGATAGATCAGAAACCACTGTCTCGCGTTGGAAACCGATCATAGAGGACTGGAAACACACTTTCTATCTGTGGAAAAGAACAAAACTTGCAATGGTTGGAACCTTTATCGTGTTGGGATTTATATTGTTGGCGATCTTTGCGCCTTTGTTGTCACCCTATGATCCCATCAAGACTAATTTGCCTGAACGATTGAGACCTCCGAGTAAAGAACATCTCTTTGGTACAGATCAATTCGGTAGAGACATTCTCAGCAGGGTGATCTACGGTGCCAGGATAGAAGTATGGATAATCTTCCTCGTAACCGTTATAAGTGGAGCAATAGGTATCGGCGTAGGCGTAACGGCGGGGTATTTCGGGGGCTTGGTTGACGAGATTTTGATGCGCATCACCGATATCTTTCTTGCCTTCCCGAGACTGATTCTCGCAATGGCTCTTTCTGCGATGCTCGGCAGAGGCTTGACTAACGCTATTTTAGCCATCTCACTTGTGGAGTGGACTGTGATAGCCAGATTGGCGCGCGCAGAAGCAATGAAAATCAAGTCTCAACCCTATATAGAAGCAATCAGGGCAGTTGGAGCGAGCAATTTCCGTATATTGTTTTTGCACGTCCTACCAATGTGTTTATCACCAGTGCTGGTCCAATTGACATTGAGAATGGGTACTATCATTTTGACAGCAGCAGGCCTTGGTTTTCTCGGACTCGGTGCCCAGCCGCCTACACCAGAATGGGGAGCAATTGTAAGTGATGGCAGAAGCTATTTGGTTCAACAGTGGTGGATTTCTACCTTTCCTGGATTGTTCATAGCAGTAGTTGTCCTTGGCTTCAATCTGCTTGGAGACGGTATCAGAGACATTCTTGATCCAAGACTCAGGAGGTAAACTATGAGACGTGGATCGCTTCTCGATATAAGCGGACTTCGCGTGATCTTCCACACATATCGTGGAACTATAAAGGCTTTGAATGGTGTTGAGCTTTGGTTAAATGAAGAGGAAAGACTTGGAGTAGTTGGCGAAACAGGTTGTGGCAAATCTGTTACAGCACTCTCTGTTATGAGACTCATAGAACAGCCTGGAGAAATCACAGAAGGCTCAATATGGTTCAACGATAAGGATCTTCTGAAGATCAGCGAAGAAGAGATGGATAGAATCAGGGGAAAGCATATCTCGATGATCTTTCAAGAGCCAATTGCAGCGTTGAATCCTGTTTTCAAAGTCGGCTTTCAAGTAGCCGAAGCAATCGCGCACAGTCAGGGAGTAACCATCAAAGATGCTTATCCTCAGGTTCGCGAAGCCCTTGAGATGGTTGGTTTGGACTGGCAGAGAACGATCGATCTGTATGCCCATGAACTGAGTGGTGGGATGGCTCAAAGAGTTATGATCGCAATGGCGTTGGCTGTGAAGCCAAAGTTATTGATAGCAGACGAGCCCACTTCAGCTCTTGATGTGACCATTCAAGCTCAGATACTCGAATTACTTGATAAATTGGTAACGGTCAGTCAAAGCGCAGTGGTACTGATCACACACGATTTGGGAATAGCCTCCGAATTCTGTGATAGAGTTGCTGTTATGTATGCGGGCAATGTTGTGGAAATTGCGACAAGCGAGGAGATCTTCAGCCAACCGCTTCATCCGTACACCAAAGGGCTGATTGATTCGATACCAGTCGTGGGCAGGAGCAAAGAACTGGTCGGTATTCCAGGTGTCGTTCCAGACTTAGTTGACCCGCCGTCGGGATGTCGTTTTCATCCCAGATGCAAAAAAGTCTTTGATAAGTGTCACGCTGAGTTGCCATCTTTGTCGCAGGTGAAACCGAATCATTATGTTGCCTGCCACTTGTATCAATAGGGGGATCGAGCGTGGAAGTGCTTGTTGACGTCAAGAATCTCAAGAAGTATTTCGAGATAAGAAAATCACTTTTTGCCAGACCTGTTTATGTTAAGGCCGTTGACGATGTTAGCTTCCAAATTCAGAAAGGTTCTATCTTTGCAGTCGTTGGAGAGTCAGGCTCAGGTAAGAGCACACTTGGCAGAACTATTCTGAAGTTGATCGAACCAACTTCTGGCAAGCTGATCTATGATGGAAAGGACATAACAAACCTGAGTGGCAGAGAAATGGTCGAGTACCGCAGGCAGATGCAGATAGTTCAACAAGATCCGTATAATTCGTTGCATCCTCGAAAACTCGTCAAAGACATAGTTGGAGAAGGTTTAAGAATACACCTCAAAATGAAGCCAGATGAAGTTTACACGCGCATAAAGGATATTCTGGAATTGGTTGGACTTCGAGAAGAACACATGTTTAGGTACCCACATGAGTTTTCAGGAGGTCAGAGACAGAGAATAGCCATAGCTCGCGCGTTAGTCCTCAAGCCTAAGTTCGTAGTCTTGGATGAACCCACCTCAGCACTTGATGTTTCAGTACAAGCAAGAGCACTCGCCCTTCTGAGAGATCTCAGAGAAAGATTCTCATTGACGTATCTTTTCATTACACACAATTTGGCTGTTGTTGATTACATGGCAACGCATGTGGCGGTGATGTACCTTGGTAAAGTGATGGAAATGGGTACAAAAGATGATATCTTTCTAAGGGCATCTCACCCTTATACGCTCGCGCTTCTTGACTGCGTACCGACGGTTGGAACCGGAAGAAAGATCAGATCGGTTCCTCGTGGTGAGATACCAAATCCCACCAAACCACCGAGTGGTTGTGTCTTTCATACCAGATGTCCAAAGGCACAGAAAATCTGTCAAGAACAGGAACCAGCTTTTCTTGAGGTATCACCAGGACATTACTGTAGATGTCATTTCTGCGCCTAAGGATTTCATATCTTCTCCTTTTGCACTTGTTGTTCGAGCCTTTTCAAGATGAGGTTCGCACCGGCAACTCCTTTGAAGACTGAACCATCCCTTAACGCAAAAGCCACGGTGAGTACCATATTGCCAGTTGCACGTGACTGAAGAGGATCGGAGATCGTCCAAGCGATGTTGTTCTCCTTTAAGTACTTGAAGTAAGCTCTATCAGAGATCGTGCCCTTTGCACCGGTAGTTGTGATGAAATTCCCCGAAGCATCTGCTATGAATATAGCTTCATAAACATCGCCTTTTGTTTTCAGAAATTCCTTTGCATGGGGTTCAAAACCTGCCCAGTCTAACCTCTGGCACTCGGGAATTTGAATCAATCTTGCCAGATCGTGCAGCTGATCAAGTAACCACTTTCTCGCACCAGTTAAACTCCTCAACTTCAAGGACTTTATGGAAAGAACTTCACCGTTCTTGAACAGATCTTGTGATAGACCACGAAGGTCCTGAACGGTTTTATTGGTTTCTTCCACAAAGCTCAGAATATCTGTTGCACTGTTTGCGTTGGCATTTACTGCAGATTCAATCTCCTGGGTTGATCGTATCTGAGACTCTATTGAAGAAACAATCTCATCGAGGACCTTCTTGAAATTGTTAACCGTTTCTCTGAGCGAGAGAAGGCTGCCTGAAAATTGTTCATTTGTCTTGACTGTCTTTTCAACTGATTCCGCAACTGCATTACCCTTTTCTATAGATTCTTTGATCGCACTCTCTATTCCCAATACCTGGACGGAGATCTGATCAGCCGATTGACGTGATTGCTCAGCAAGCTTTCGAACTTCATCAGCGACAACGGCAAAGCCTCTACCGTGTTCCCCAGCTCGTGCTGCCTCAATCGCTGCATTCAAGGCAAGAAGATTTGTTTGTTCTGATATCTGTTGTATGGTTTGAACCATTTGTTTTATGCCGTCTGAAACTTTTCGCAGTTGGTCCATGGTTTTCACCAGATCATTCAACCTATCCTTGGCAAGAAGATTCTCACTGTATAGCCCTTCCAAATTACTTCTCAGATTTGAAACATCTTGCTCGATCTGTTCAAACTTCTGATGCATCTTTTCAGAGTTATCTCCTATCATTCGCGCGAAGTTGGCTATTTCAGTAGTCCCAGAAGAAGTTTCTTCCAAAGCCGCTGTCAAAGATTGAACTAATTCTGAGATCCTCTTAGCTTTTTCTGCCGTCAATTCAGACACTTCATTGACACGTTTTGAGATCTCTGTTAAATTCTGTGCATCACCGCGAAGTCCATCTGATGAGACAAACAGTTCTCTAAAAAGATTGACTGTCTCTCTATCTTCTGCCTGCGCAGAGTCCTTGACGGACTCTCTCAATCGAAAGACCTTCAAAACAAATATTACAACCATAGCGATCATCGAAACTGGAACAACGATCTTCCAGTAGGGAACCTCCACTAAGTAGAAAAGAAGACCACAAATACCAGCAAGAACTCCAAATAAGTTCATACTCAGCCCTCCTAAATGATATCCTGAAAGTACTTCTATTCAGAATTATACTCACAATCAAAGGTGATTTTGCATGAAATGAAAATACTTCAAAACCTATATGAGCCCACTGAGAATATGTCGTTGCCATCACAGTCTGTAGCAACTATCAGTGGAAAGTTCTCAACTTGTATTCTGTAGACTGCTTCAGGACCAAGGTCTTCGAAAGCAACTATTTCCAAATTCCTGACATGTTCAGAGAGTGCAGCTGCTGCACCACTTGGTGCAACAAAATACAATCTTCTGTATTGACGGCACAACTCTCTGGCAATTTCAGTCCTTTTGCCCTTTCCAACCGTTGCTATGACACCAAGTTCGAAGAGCATCTTCAGATATCTGTCCATTCTCTCACTTGTCGTAGGCCCTATTGCAACTCTGTTGTTTGAGGATTTTGTCGGTCCAGCGTAGAACACTATTTGGTTTGAAAGGCTGAACGGCAAGTTTTGGTTTTTTCTCAAAAGAGTTTCGATTCTCTTCTGTGCGGCATCTCTCATTATCAAGAATTCTCCAGTGTAGTCAACTCTTTCAAAGATCTTGAGTTGCGTGGGGTTCAATTCGAACAACTCCTTTCCGACACAAGTAACAATCAACAGAAATGGCAATGGGCAGATTGGCTATATGCGTTGGCGCATATTCCACATGTACTGAGTACACTGTTGGACCAGCGAAGAGACCTTGAAAACCTATCTTCAACTCGTTCAGTCTACGGCATATCTCATTCTCCAGCTGTGCATAACGTGAATCTGCATTTGTCTCATTGAAGCATTTGGTCAAAGCCAGTTTGGACAGAACTACTGCTTTGTCAGCGCTGCCACCGATCCCAATTCCAACATTCAGTGGTGGACATCCCTTCGCTCCGTGCTCCTTTATATGGTTTACAACCAGTTCAATTATCTCGTGAACATCAGCAGAAGGATTTGCCATAAACAGTTTAGTCAGATTCTCGCTGCCTCCACCTTTTACAAGAAAGCGTACTTCTACATCCTTTCTTTGAGTGTGAAAGAGGTGGACAACTGCTGGAGTGTTGTCATGGGTGTTTTTTCTCTCATAGATTGGATCACTCACAACAGAATATCGAAACGGATTACTGGAATAGACTTTTTTCACCGCGTTGTTCAATAACTCATCAAGTGGTTCAGTGAAAACGATGTTGTAACCCACGAAGGCAAAGAACTCCACCATACCGGTATCTTGACAAAGAGGAAGGCCTGTTTGCTCGGCCACCGTGATGTTTCTTTTCAAGACGTCGGAAAAGGGACCCTCATAGGTATTAACCTGGGTTGTTACAAAATCGTTCGTCTTAGTATTTGCTCGCTGCAACTGCTGAATTAATTTCTCTTCTAATCTCTTTGCATCAACGATCGCTATTTTCATCTTTCTCCTCCTATAACAGACAGACTCTGTGAAAATGATACAATAATTTGTGGGGCAAATGAAGGGAGGTTGAATGATATGGAAACGATTAGAGCTCCACGAGGAACAACACTCTCATGTAAGAGCTGGCAAACCGAAGCAGCCATGAGGATGCTGATGAACAATCTGGATCCAGAGGTTGCGAGGGATCCTGCCAACCTGATCGTATATGGAGGAACTGGAAAAGCTGCGAGAAATTGGGAATGTTTTTACAAAATAGTTGAAACGCTGAAAAGATTGGAGAATGACGAGACCCTTTTAGTGCAGAGTGGCAAACCAGTTGCAGTTTTCAAGACTCACGAGTGGGCACCTCGTGTTTTGATAGCAAACTCTCTACTGGTGCCAAAATGGGCGACTTGGGAATATTTCAGAGAACTCGAACAACGGGGTTTGATAATGTTTGGCCAAATGACTGCTGGCAGCTGGATCTACATAGGTACTCAGGGAATACTCCAAGGTACATATGAGACTTTCTACGCTGTGGCAAAGAAATATTTCAATGGTACTCTCGCAGGAAAATGG
Organism: Pseudothermotoga sp. U03pept; assembly: GCF_051235805.1. NCBI lineage: Bacteria > Thermotogati > Thermotogota > Thermotogae > Thermotogales > Thermotogaceae > Pseudothermotoga > Pseudothermotoga sp. U03pept. The sequence continues at coordinate 1,262,784 of NZ_JBPNXV010000001.1, forward strand.
GTGTTGACTGCCGGGCTGGGTGAAATGGGTGGTGCTCAGCCTCTCGCAGTCACGATGAACGATGGCGTAATTCTTGCAGTTGAAGTCGACAAGAGAATGATCGAACGAAGGTTGGAAAAAGGCTATCTCGACACTTGGACAGATAACTTGGATGAAGCACTGAAGATGGTCGACGAAGCGAAGAAGAACAAGAAGCCTCTTTCTATTGCCCTGCTTGGTAATGCAGCTGAGATACATCCGAAGTTGGTTAAAATGGGGATGATACCAGATGTCGTCACAGATCAGACGGCTGCTCATGATCCACTGAACGGTTATATACCAAAAGGTTTGACCGTTGAAGAGGCAACAGAACTTAGAAGAACAAATCCTCAGGAGTACCTTGAAAAAGTCTACTCATCTGTGACCGAACACATAAATGCCATCCTGCAGATGAAAAGACAAGGTGCTAAGGTTTTCGAGTACGGCAACAACATTCGTAGGTTAGCATACGATCACGGTGTAAAGGACGCCTTTGAGATACCAGGGTATGTGCCCGAGTACATAAGAGATCTCTTCGCTCAAGGAAGTGGTCCATTCCGTTGGGCTGCGCTGTCAGGTGATCCACAAGACATCTATGCAACTGATCAAAAGGTTCTCGAGCTCTTTCCACATGATGAACATCTGAGAAAATGGATTGAAATGGCACAGAGAAAGGTACATTGGCAAGGTCTACCAGCTCGTATCTGCTGGTTAGGTCAAGGTGAAAGAACCGAGATGGGCATCGCGATGAACGAAATGGTCAAGAAAGGTCAACTGAAAGCTCCAATCGTCATCGGCCGCGATCATCACGACACGGGATCGGTGGCATCGCCATACAGGGAGACAGAGGCAATGAAGGATGGCAGTGACGCTATTGCTGATTGGCCTATCCTCAACGCCTTGTTGAACACTTCAAGCGGGGCAACATGGGTGTCTGTTCACCACGGTGGAGGTGTGGGGATAGGTTATTCGATCCATGCAGGCATGGTTGTCGTTGCAGATGGAACCGATCTTGCAAGGCAAAAACTCGAGAGAGTTCTGACAAATGACTCAGGATTGGGGGTTATCAGACATCTGGATGCAGGTTATGAAATTGCCCGCGAAACTGCGAAGAAAAAGAAGCTTCACTACCCGATGATGGAATGAGTAGGAGGTTATAGAATGCTCGAAGGTCTGGAGAGCTTTTTCAAGCAATCGGCTTTTGGTTATGTCACATTTGGAAATGTGATCATGTATCTCGTCGCATTGGCACTTCTGTATGTAGCGATCAAGAAAGATGCTGAGCCATTGCTGCTTGTACCAATCGCTTTTGGAATAATCTTGGGAAATATCCCACCGCAGTTAACGCAAATCTTCAATGAAGGAGGCCTCTTTTGGTATCTGAACATAGGGGTCATAAAAGGTATTTACCCCCCTCTGATCTTTCTTGGAATAGGTGCTTTGACTGATTTTTCTTTCATGATCTCTTACCCCATAACTATATTTCTCGGTGGAGCAGCACAGATAGGTATTTTCATCACCTTTGTACTGGCAAAGTATTTCGGCTTTACGCTGAAGCAAGCGGCTTCGATAGGCGTCATAGGTGGTGCCGATGGTCCTACATCGATTTACATATCAAGCAGATTTTCTCCAGAGCTTCTTTCAGCTATAGCGATTGCCGCTTATTCATACATCGCTTTGATACCGATCTTGCAACCTATTGTCTCGAAGATCTTGGTCACAAAAGAAGAAAGAAAGATCAGAATGGGTCCACCGAGAAAGGTTTCTAAGATCGAGCGATTGTTGTTCCCGATAATTGTCACAGTGGTTTCGGCATTGCTGGTGCCGCAATCACTTTCATTAGTGGGCATGCTCATGCTTGGAAATATTCTAAGAGAAGCGGGGAATGTCAAAAGGTTGGTCGAAGCAGCCAGCAGGTACATTCTCGATACGGTAACGATCATTCTGATGGTCTGTGTCGGTGCCTCGGCTCGAGCAGATGTGTTTCTCAAACCACAGAGTTTAATGATCTTCGGTCTTGGTGCCTTCGCTTTTATATGCTCACTCGCTGGTGGTATCCTGTTTGCGAAGTTCATGAATCTTTTCCTCAAACAGAAGATCAATCCACTCATAGGCGCTGCTGGAGTCTCTGCTGTTCCCGATTCGGCAAGAGTCGCTCAAAAACTCGCGCAGGAAGTTGACCCAACGAACTTCATACTGATGCACGCAATGAGTCCCAATGTCGCTGGAGTCATCGGTTCAGCAGTTGCTGCAGGTGTCTTCTTGTCATTGATCAAGTGAGGAGGCTGTGGTGATGAAAAAACAGTACGAAGTAACGATAAATTACTCTTGGTGTAAGCGGTGTGGTATTTGCTATCACTTCTGCCCGACTGGTGCGATCACAAAGGGTGAATTGCTGAAGCCGATCGTTTCAGATGCAGCAAAGTGTATTGGCTGTCTGATGTGTGAAAATCTGTGCCCAGACTTTGCGGTTACCGTCAACGAAAAGAAATCTGTACAGGAGAGTGTTCAGAATGGGTGAAAGAGTTTTGATGCAGGGTAATGAGGCATGCGCCCTTGGTGCGATCAAAGGTGGATGCAGATTCTACGCAGGGTACCCGATAACCCCTTCTTCTGAGATCGCAGAAACGATGGCGAGAGAACTGCCAAAGGTTGGAGGAGTCTTCATACAAATGGAGGACGAGATAGCCAGTGCTGCCGCTATAATAGGTGCTTCGCTCGCAGGAGTCAAATCGATGACTGCTACGAGTGGACCGGGTTTTAGTCTGATGCAGGAGGCATTGGGCTATGCGGTGATGACAGAGACACCGTGTGTTTTCGTAAACGTCATGCGAGGTGGTCCTTCTACTGGCCTTCCAACTCAGCCTGCGCAGGGAGACATAATGCAAGCCAGATGGGGAACTCACGGTGATCACGAGATCATAGCCGTTTATCCATGGAGCGTTGGTGAGACCTACAGGCTCATCATAAAGGCTTTCAACTATGCTGAGTATTATCGTACACCAGTTATCTTTTTGATGGACGAAGTTTTGGGCCACATGAGAGAAACCTTTGAACTCCCAAGCGAAAAGGAGATTAAGATCGTTCCAAGGCTAACCGAAAGCGAATTAGGGGAAGAAGAAATCTACACACCGTTTTCAGAACAGGATTTCGCTGAACCAACACCTACTCCGCTCATAGAGATGGGTAAGGCTCGCTTTCATGTCTCTGGTCTTGTGCACGACGAATCTGGTTTCCCGCAGGCAAGTTTCGAGATAAGTGACAAATTGGTACGAAGGTTGTCGAACAAGATTCGCATCCATGCCGATCAAATAGCCATGTATGAAGAATATATGACTGAAGATGCGGAAATACTCGTTGTAGCATACGGTTCAGTGGCAAGAAGTGCGATAAAAGCAATCAAGATCGCAAGACAGGACAAGTTGAAGGTTGGTCTTTTCAGACCAATAACGATATGGCCAGTCGCCACAACACGTTTGAAAAAGCTCTTGTCTCAAGTTGAGGGCGTTGTCTTCGCAGAAATGAACCTGGGTCAGTACGCAAAGGAGCTTTTGGCTTTGACAAAGAAGAACATCAGAGTCAAACTGGTCACCAAGGTAGGTGGAAGACTGATAACTCCTGAAGAGATCTTGGAAGGTATCAATTCACTTCAGGCTGAGATATCGGAATTCTGAGAATCTCTGAAAAGATTGGAGGTGGAGTGATGGTATCCTTGTCAGATCTTCTGTCAATTGCTGTTCAGATTGAGGCAAATGGCTACGATTTCTACATCTCACTTGCGAAAACTCAGTCAGATAAGAAACTCGAGGAGCTTTTCACGCATTTAGCAGAACAAGAAAGAGCGCATCAACAGATTTTTAGAAACTTGATAAGCCACACGAAAGATTCACCCTCGCTCTCAACCTGGATCGATGAGGAAGTTAGTGGTTATCTGAAAAGTCTTGCCGACGTTTCTATCTTTCCGAAGATCGAGAGATCAAAACGCAGCCTGACACTACAGGAAGCCTTTAGTCTAGCAATAGACGTGGAAAAGGACAGCATAATTTTCTATTCTGAACTCTTACCGTACACTGGTGACGAAAGAAAGTCCGTAGAAGCCATAATCGTTGAAGAGAAGAAACATCTGTTGGATCTAATAAATCAATCGCGGTCGATTTGAATGATCTGTGGCTTGAATTTCTTTTTAAACTTTCGATCATAGAGCTTCAGGAAGAAATAGTAAAGACCAACAGCTGCAGCTGCTATGGTGAAAGAAAGTATTTCTGAAAAAAAGTTCATCGCCAGCACGAGCAGTACGACAAAAATGATTGTGGGCATTGTATAGACGAGGAAAGCAATTTTTGTACCGCTTGTTGCTGGCGTTTTTACTACAACGCGATCACCAACACTGAGTTGAAAATCGCCCTTTTCAATTTCTAATCTTATCCTTTGTGCTTCACCAGTACAAAACATATTCGCAGGGCATTTACCACACATAGAGGTTCTTTCCCTTTCAAGTACCACTGTCGAATCTCTTATCTGCACTACCACCATCTTTTCACTCGCCATTTTTTCGCCTCCATGAGTCTGGTGTCCTCAACCTTTTCTTTTATCATCCTACCGAGATCTGAGAGATCTGTGCCATTGGTCCTTGCCATGTCGTTGCGGGGAATATGAGACAAGGCGCTGACAATGAGTCTTCGGACTGGCACATATCTCTTTGTTTTGACCCTGAGGATGAATTTCAAAGTTAAAGCCCTTAAGAAACTTGCCGTGAAAAACATTATCTGTATCCCGACTATTGGGATGCCCAATATAGAGAAACTCACTGACGAAAGTAGCTTCGCGGTCACACCACCGAGAACAGCTCCTATTAGACCGCCTATTCCACCGAAGGTGGAATAGATCGCAAAATAGGCTGGAGAAGAACTTCGCGCTACTTCCATTGGTAAGGTCAAGAAAGTCAAGTTTATCGCAGACCACGCGATACCAGACATGACTACATCGACGATCATCATATACTTCCAAGTGTACTGGTTCATCAGTATCCACAGGGGCGAGACATAACATGCCATAATAATGCCTAAAACAGCTATCGTCTTGTGACCGTACCGGTCGGACAACTTACCCCAGATACTGTAAAACGCCATCGCGACAAGGCTGTTGATCACCGTTGAGACACCTATATACGAGAAGGGTACATTTAGATTTTTCAGCAAGTGGTAACTATAAAAAGGTGATGTGAAAGCTATCACTGCATTCCAAAAAAAGTAAAAAGTACACAGTCTCATGAAGTTGTAATCTTGGAAAACCACTTTTGTCTCGATGAGTGCACCTGAACTCTTAAATGGGACTTCAGGTACCTTCTTCAGCGACCACAACGAGAGAAGCATTCCGAGCATTCCTATGCCTATGACAATCTCGTAACCAAGAGGATCTTTGAATCTCTCAATGATCAGCGAATAGCCATAAAAAGCAACAAGGGTTACAAGAGAGATGTAGATGTTCCGTCTGCCGAAGAAATTACCTCTTTCTTCCTCGGGTATGAGATCTCTAACCAAGGATGTCCAAGCATTGCCAGCCAAGGTTCCAAAGATCTGTGAAAAGGCAAAAACAATCACAAAAACGCTTGGACTCCTGTTGGGCAAGAGTAAAAAGATCATCAGCAACATCCAAGGAGACCTTGAGAGCAAGTTGAAGAGATTCGTCAAGAATCTCCGCTTTGGGAACTTTCTCATGACTAAGGGTGATAACACCTGAAAAACCTGAGCGATCATTGGAAATGCAGCACTCACACCTATAAGGAACTCATCTAATCCAAATGCCAAAGCAAGTCCTGTGAAAACTGCGCCTTGTGTGAGCAATATGTAAAGTGTTGAAGCGATGCCCTCTAAATTGAGATAAAATCTCATCCTTTTACCACGCCCATTGGTACCAATCGTGCTACTTTTTTTGATATACCTATCTGATCAACTATTTCTACTACTCTGTCTACGTCCTTGTATGTACTCGGTGCCTCTTCGATCAATGTCTTTTTCTCTTTACTCAGAGCGACTATACCTCTGTCTCTGAGCTGTTTCAAGATCTGTTCATAATTCAAACCTCTCAGAGCAGCCCTTCGCCCCAGAACTCTTCCCGCACCATGAGCAGTACTGCCGTAAGAAATCTCTTCAGCCTTCTTGGTGCCAACCAAGATGTACGATGAACTGCCCATGCTTCCCGGTATGAGAACTGGTTGTCCTGTATCGATGAACTCTTCTGTGAGTAGAGAGTTGCCAGGTCCAAGAGATCTTGTCGCTCCCTTCCTATGCACGATCACTTGCTTCTCATAGTTCTCTACCTTCGCTATATTGTGAGCCACATCGTAGAGAAGCCAGACTCTGTGAGAGGGAAAAAGTCTTTCAAAAACTCTCTCTATAGCATGAGATATGATCTGTCTGTTCGCAAATGCGTAATTCGCAGCACAATTCATAGCGCTGAAGTACCTTTGACCTATGAGATGATCGAATGGTGCGTTTATCAGTTGTTTGTCCGGTAGGTCTTTGTTGTGTTCTGATAGCTTGTCGCGCATTATCTGGATGTAATCAGTTGCAATCTGGTGGCCAAAACCACGACTACCGCAGTGTATTGAAATCGCCACCTGCTTTTCGAAAATTGCAAATGCTTTTGCGATCTCTTTGCTGAAAATTTGATCAACCGTCTGCACTTCTATGAAATGATTGCCCGCACCAAGCGTACCCAACTCATCGAGACCTCTTTTGAATGCCTTTTCTGACACGTGTTCCGGATCAGCTGGCTTCAATTTTCCTGTATCCTCAATCCTCTGCAAGTCTTGCTTGGTCCCGTATCCCTTTTCAACAGCCCAGTGAGCACCATCAATGCAAACTCTTTTCAAGGTTTTTTCATCAGCCTTAATTGCACCACTTGCTCCAACACCAACGGGAACTTCTTTGTAGATTTGCTGAAGAAATCTTTCCAAAAATGGTCTGACCTCGTTCTCAGTCACAGAAGTAAGCAGTACTCTTACGCCACAGTTTATGTCAAATCCTATGCCACCAGGAGAGATAACGCCACCTTTGACTGGAAAAACTCCAACACCACCTATTGGAAAACCATAACCCCAGTGGATATCTGGCATAGCAATTGCCGCAATCACACCAGGCATGTGAGTGACATTCACAATCTGTTGTAGAGCCTCCTTGAACTCAGGGTCGTTGATAGTTTCATTATCTGTGAAAACAATTGCATCGACGTTGATCCCTTTTATTCGGAATACAAAACGATCGAGGCGCTTGATGTCCATCGAATCACCTCTAAGATGATTATGCAACTGCCAGAGAAATAGTCAAGTAGGATAAAAAAAGAGGGGAAATCACTTCCCCTCTGGAGGCGACGGTGGGATTCGAACCCACGCGTAGGGATTTTGCAGACCCCCGCCTTAACCACTTGGCTACGTCGCCTTGCAGTGATATTATACCATGATACTTCGAATGTTCAAGTATCGCATGAGGTGTTATCATTAAAAAAGAAAGATAACGAGGAGGGATCTACAGTGAATTGGTTTTACATCGAGCAATTAAGAGAGCACATAGGTGAGGAAGTAGAGCTGCGTGGCTGGGTGTGGAATATCCGTTCAAGTGGCAAAATTCACTTCATTCAGTTCAGAGATGGCACTGGTTTTGTGCAAGTAGTTGTCGAAAGCTCTTTTAGCGGTCAAGATGCTTTTGATAGAGCATCAAAGCTTAGAATCGAATCGAGTGCTGTTGTAAGAGGAAAGGTTGTCGAGGATCAGAGATCGCCTTACGGAGTAGAGATTCATGCAACTGATGTGATACCAATTCAGATACCAGAGGAAGCCTATCCCATTTCGAAAAAGGATCATGGTATAGACTTTTTGATGAGTTACAGACATCTGTGGCTGCGCTCGAGAAGACAGTTCCACATCTTGAAGGTTAGGGATGCAATCCTTCGAGCCATAAGAGAGTTCTACAAAGCGAGGAACTTTACGTTGATCGATACACCCATCTTCACAGGTGCTATTGGCGAGACGGCTGGCAACCTCTTTGAACTCGATTATTTTGACTACGGAAAGGTTTATCTAACGCAGACAGGCCAACTATATCTGGAGGCTGCCTGCATGGCTTTTGGTAAGGTTTACAATCTTGGTCCAACCTTCAGAGCAGAAAAATCCAAAACACGAAGACATCTAATAGAGTTTTGGATGCACGAAGCTGAAGTGGCTTATTACGAATTCGAAGACAATCTGAAGTTGCAAGAACAACTGGTTTCTCATATTGTCAAGTACGTTCTTGAGAATGCGAGCGAGCATCTGAGGGCTTTGGGAAGGGATACTTCAAAACTCGAAAAGGTAGAACCTCCGTTTGAAAGAATCAGATATGACGATGCAATCAAGCTGCTTCAGAAAAATGGTCTGAACGTCACTTGGGGTGATGATTTTGGTGGCGATGAAGAAACCATCATCGCGTCGAATTTCAACAAACCTGTCTTTGTGACGCATTATCCAAGGAAGGTCAAGGCTTTCTACATGCAACCAGATCCTCAGAGACCAGAGGTAGTCCTTTGTGCTGATCTTTTAGCACCTGAAGGTTATGGCGAGATCATAGGTGGCTCTCAGAGAATTCACGACTACAAACTCTTACTCGAAAGACTTGAAGAATTCAATCTGCCAAAGGAGAAGTACCAGTGGTATCTCGATCTGAGGAGATGGGGAAGTGTTCCACACAGTGGTTTTGGATTGGGTATCGAAAGGACTGTCGCTTGGATCTGTGGTTTGGAACACATAAGAGAGGCTATACCCTTTGCTAGAACCCTTTACAGGATATATCCATGAGAGGAGTTACACAGTGGATACGATCAACTCAGCTATGAACGGTGAGATACTGTCTTCACTCAGACCTCAGAGTTTGGATGACTACATAGGACAGGCAGAGGTCAAGAAAAAACTCAAAATAGCTATTCAGGCAGCAAAGATGAGAAACGAACCCTTAGATCACATTCTTTTCGCAGGTCCTCCTGGTTTGGGCAAGACAACCCTTGCTTTGGTGATCGCAAGAGAAATGGGAACAAATATCTATATAACAAGCGGTCCCGTGCTCGAAAGACAAGGTGATATCGCCGCGATACTGTCAACACTCAATGACGGAGATATTCTGTTCATCGATGAGATTCATAGAATCAACAAGACAGTCGAAGAGATCTTCTACACAGCCTTGGAGGACTACAAAGTCGATGTAATGATAGGAAAAGGTCCAACAGCACGTTCTGTTAGAATCTCTTTGAAACCTTTTACGTTGATCGGTGCAACGACCAGAAGTGGTTTGCTCAGTTCACCACTTCGGAGTCGTTTTGGCATGATTTTGGAGTTGCAGTTCTACAACATAGAAGAGCTGGTCGAGATAATCAAGAGGGCATGCAAGATTCTGAAAATTGAAATTGAAGAAGAAGCAGCTCATTTTATTGCCGAACGATCAAGAGGTACCCCGAGGATTGCGCTGAGATTACTCAGAAGGGCAAGGGATGTGGCTACAGTCAAGGCAAAGACTGAGATAGACAGAATCCTCGTGGAGAAGACAATGGATATTCTCGAAATCGATAAACTTGGCTTAGACGAGTTGGATAGAAGGATTTTAAAAACCATAATCGAGATCTACGACGGCGGACCGGTTGGAATCGAGTCACTTGCTGCGACACTCAACTTGGAGATCGACACACTCAAAGAGGTCCATGAACCTTATCTGCTCCAAAAGGGTTTGATAGTTCGCACCTCAAGGGGTAGAGTTGCGACAGATCTTGCTTATTCACATCTTGGATATTCATCACGAATCAGAGGAGGACTTTTCGATGGATCTTTCGGAGAACTTGAAGAAGATCAAAGCGAGAATTGAAGATGCCGCAAGGCGGGCAAGACGAGATCCAAATTCTGTACAGTTGATTGCGGTTGTCAAAGAAGCAGATTTAGATGCAGTTCAACAGATCGTTCATCTTGGAGTCAAAGACTTAGCTGAGAACTATGCCCAACAACTGGTTCAGAAATCTCGAGTTCTTGAAGGTGTGAACTGGCATTTCATCGGCAGAATACAGACGAACAAGATCAAGTACATCGTTCCCATTTGTGAGTACATCCACTCGGTGTGTAGAAAAGAAGAACTCTTGCAGATAGAAAAAGTGGCCTCAAGGCACCGGAAAATCCAGAAGATTCTCATCGAAGTGAACATATCTCACGAAAAAACAAAATCAGGTTTAGATGAATCTCAGCTTGAAGAAGTGCTCGATTTTGCAAATACGCTTGAACATGTAAAAGTCATTGGGCTGATGACGATGGCTCCGTTTACAGAAGATCTCACGCAAATTCGATCTATCTTCAGAGAACTACGGAGACTGAGAGATTTTTACCAAGAACGGTATCCTTCAATCATACATCTGTCTATGGGCATGACCAATGATTTTGAGATCGCGATCGAAGAAGGTGCAACGATGATAAGAGTTGGCAGGGCTATCTTCAAAGGGGAGTGAGCAAAGTGTTTGTGATCTCAAACTTTCTCATCGCTATAGCCAAGGTATTCCGGATATTCATATACTTTGAAATGGTCTGCGTTATATTTTCGGCGATTTTGAGTTGGGTCACACCCTATCACTATTATCCACTCAGACAGTTTGTCGACGGCGTTTCTGCGATCATTCTGAGACCTTTGAGAAAGATAATACCTCCAATTGGACCTGTAGATATAACCCCGATGATTGCGATCTTGATTCTGACCTTTCTCGATGTATTCGCGGTGAACACTCTGCTCGATCTGGCGGTGGTGATACGTTGAAGAGTTCAGCAGCGATCGTCTTCAGAAGTGATAAAAAAGAAGAAGCTGAAGAACTGGCAAGAAGAATTGGTTCACAGATCTGCATAAAACAGATAATCGAAGCGAAAAGTGAGAACTTGGAAGAGAGTTGTGATTTTGCGATCGTCGTAGGCGGAGATGGCACTGTTTTGAAAGCTATAAAGCATTTGAAAGTCCCTATCGTTGGCTTCAAAGCAGGCAGAATAGGTTTCTTGGCATATTACAAAATAGAAGAAGCAGATCGTTTCCTAAGTGATCTCAGAGAAGGCAGACTCGTCGAGGAAAAGAGATGGATGATCAAGGTGTACTTCGAAGGTCAAGACGCCGATGCCGTCAATGATGTAGTTTTCCACACACCATCTCGTCAGATGAGTGAATATGAGATTTTCTTCGACGGATGTTCCAAACTTTCCTTTTTCGCTGATGGGATTTTGATTTCAACACCTACAGGTTCAACGGCGTACAACCTTTCACTCGGTGGAGCCATAGTTACGCCTAATTGTGATGTTCTTCAGCTTCTGCCGATAGCCCCGTATTATTTGCAGAACAGGAGCATTGTCGTACCAAATCAGAGATCAACAACAGTCCGCACTAACAAGGATTGCGAGATCCTCGCAGATGGAACGGCGATTGGCAGATCGAAAGAGATAGTGATTACCAAATCTGAGCATTACTTCACCCTTCTAAGACCAGATTATTATGACTTCTTCATGGTCTTGAAGGAAAAGGTTGGTTATGGAAGAGGTGTCCGACATGAAATGGATAATCGATGAAAGAACTGAGAGATTCAAGAAAGCATTGATGAAAATGGGATGGTACACCGAGAAGATGTTTCTGCGTTCCATAGAAGCACTCGAAAGTAGGGACACAAAATTAGCCAAGCAAGTCATAGAAGACGACAACGTCCTCGACCAGATGGAAGTAGAACTGAGGGAAGAGGCTGCCGTAATGCTCGGCATTCACAACCTCACAGGCATCCAACTGCGTTTCATTGTGGGCAGTATGCAACTTGCGAATATTTTCGAGAGAATCGGTGACAACGCAAGAAGGATTTCACAGATAACGATTACCATCCTCAGAGAGCAACAGACTTTCAACCCAGATCTCTTGAAACTCGGCAAATTGACCTCAAACTTGCTCAAAGAAAGTCTTAGAGTTCTTGCAGACTTGCAGATTGAAGGTTCATTTGAGATCTGTTCAAAGGACGCCGAAGTTGACGAACTCTATCTGGATATCAGAAATGAACTCCTCAACTCGGCACGAAACAAACCTGAAACAGTCGATCGCAGCTCTCTGCTCATCGAGATAGCACAAAAGATGGAGGAAATAGCAGATCTTTCGACAAACATAGTCGAGATCATACTATACATAGTGACAGGCGAATCGTACAAATGTTTCAAAGACGAGATGAAGCTTTTCAAGCGAAGCGAAGGTGTTCTGTTTGACAATCCTGACTAAGTACATTTCCAAGCTTTCCGTAGGACCTATACTGATAGGTTTGGCTGGATTTGTAGTCTTTGTCAGTGTTGAGGTTCTCTACCAGTTGTCAGATTTGATAGTCAGGCACAGGGTTGGGATTGTGGTCTTACTCAGAGTTCTTTATTACTACATGCCGTATTTCGTCGCGCTTGGAATACCTGTTGGTGTTTTGCTCGCAATCTTTTGGGTACTCTCACAACTCTCCACAGATCATGAACTGATGGCTCTTCAAGTTCACGGTATATCCCTCAAGGTCCTCATCGTACCTTTTCTGCTGTTGTCGGTCTTTCTGAGCTTGCTGACCTACTGGTTGAGTGATCGAGTTGTACCGGAATACAACCAAAAGGCAAATCAAGTGCTTTCAAGATTCGTCTACAAGAGACCAGAGGTTTTCATCAGTGAGAATGTTTTGACTAAGATCGACGAAAGTCAATATTTCTACGTAAAGAAATATGACAGGCAGAACGGCATACTGGAAAACGTGGTTCTTTTCAGAAATGAACCGAATGAGGAAGAGATAATCACAGCCAAAAAGGTAGTCAAAGAACAAGAAAAATGGTACATGTACGACGGCAGACTATACAGAGTTGACAGAGAAGGTATGCTCAGGTTTGACGTAAAGTTCAGTAAAGTTGAACTCGATCTGAAGCAAGATCTTGAAGCGATCATGAGAGTTGGCAAAACACCAAAAGACATGAAAAGTGAGGAACTGAGAGACAGAATCGCAACCTTTAAAAAACTTGGGATAGACCCTGCTCCGTGGGTCGTTGAATTTCACAACCGTTACTCTATCTCGCTTGGACCTTTGATCATTGTTCTGGTCGGTATACCACTCTCACTGATGTTCAACTTGAAGAGTAAGTCTTGGGGTGTTATCCTGACCTTCGTCATCGTCGTTCTCTACCAAGGTTCTGGTGCATGGCTTGGTGCTATGGGTAAAGAGAGGTTAATCGACCCCGTGCTCTCTGCGTGGCTACCAAATCTGTTCTTTGGGATCACCGGCATCTTTCTCTTTCTGCTCTTAGATACTCCGCTGAGTTATAGACTCAGAGAAAGTCTGTCAAAGTTCTTTGTGATTCTATTGTTGCTCACGATTTCCAATGTGATGGGCGCAGAGAAACTAACAGTGAGTGCGAGTTCTGCCACGTACGACGCGACATCGGTAGTTTTCATTGGAGAGATCGTGGCGTCTTTTGAAGATTCGAGAATCGAATGTCAAAAGCTCACAGTTCTGCTGAGTTCTTCGGGCGATGCCGAAAAGATTATTGCAGAAGAGAACGTGACGTACACAAAAAAAGATACATCGATTAAATGCCAGAACTTTGTGTATACCTTCGCCGAGAAGCGCTCTCTGATGGCACAGATACGCGGAAAGACAGTGTATTCAGACGAAGAGAAAAAGAAGCACACGATCTATTTCGGTGGCAAAACCTTTGAAGGACTGCAAAAAGAATCCTTCATCGAAAGAGGTTATCTGACCACATGTGAGCTGGATCAACCTCATTACAGAATGCAAGCTATAAAGGTTGAAATAAAGGAAAACGAATATCTGGCCGCCTATGATGCCGTTCTTTTCATATTCAGTGTGCCAACAGTGTATCTTCCAGTTTACTTCACTTCACTCAGGGAGGGTCCCCAACCTTTTGCAGTGAAGGCAGGATACTCGAAATCAAACGGCTTTTCTTTTGAAAGCTCTTACAACGTCACCTTCGAGGACGGTTCGATCGGGGCCAGGATAGGCTGGCAAGAGAAAGGCGATAGCCTTGGCAGGTATGCACAATTTGATCTGGAGAAAAACTGGAATTCCGTGCAGCTGAACTCAAGTTACTACATACGTCAGCCACCTGAAGAAGGAGATCTTTACCAAATTGACACAACGCTTTCTTCAACAAAACCTTTTTCTTCAAGGCTCAGAGTTCTCTTTGCTAACGATAGAACTTACTATCAGTATCAACTCTCTCCTGTGAAAGAACTATCTATACAGTTCTCGAGACTCGACAGTTCGAACAGAGTTTCCTGGATCTTGCCTTATGTGGAACTCAGAAAAACGACATTAGCCTTCGACCCCTTTACTCTCACAATCAATTCTTTCTACCATCGCGGTTCTGTCGATTACACCGAAGGTTCACTCTTTAACCATCTTCAAGAGTTCGACATGACTGGTAGATTGAATTCAACTCTATCTGTGAAATTACCCGCTGTTTTCAAGAACTTACAGGTCAATCTCTTCGGTTTCTATGAACTAAACGACTACGAACCCACTAAGAGAACAAACCTGCTTATAGACTCTACACTTCCGTTCAAGACAGTCAGAACAAATCTTGGTCCTCTTGAGTGGATGGTTGATAATTCGATCGTAGCAGGCGTGTGGTCAGGTTTTGGTGTTGAAGAGATTGGCTTTAGGTTCGCGCAACTGTTCAGTACTAGACTGACTTTTAAACCGTTTGATTTCTTGAATACTTCTGTTTCCTACTCGAGAGTCGGTGTCATAAAGAACGATGTCTATTCCTCTTTTAGCAACGCTTCCGAAAAATCAGAGGTTGGTTTTCTGACGAAGCTGAATATACCGACCACTCTTTTTGAATTTTCGACCTCCTACAATTTGCTCACATCAAAATGGGACGATCTCACGATCAAGAGCAGTAGTGCATTCAAGGTATGGCAGCTTGGAATAGGTTTTTACACAAATACCGTTTACAAAACAGAAGAGAAGATCTTCTACAGAACAGATTACGACATAGATATATCCTACAGGTCATTAAGACATGTGACTGAGTTCACCTACTATTACAATAGGGAACAACCTGTTGACATTATTACGAACACCCTCACCATTAAAGGTGTAGATTTTTTCTTTATGAGCAACCCAAATGTGAGATTCGTCTACAAACTCAGCGCACAGCCATTCGATCTTTTATCGATCGAGACGAAGGGAACTTTCTATGTCGCTAAAACATATCATGAGTTTTCAGGTTATTACCTCAAAGGATCTTCCAGATTGAGATTCTCGTATAACCTCTCTGGATTTGATCCAACGATTGGCTTTCACATAAACATGAACACAGAGACGTTAAGGATCAGCGATCTGAGAATAAGCTTAGAGAAAGATCTCCATTGCTGGGGACTTGTCTTCGAGAGTCAGTTTTCAACAGACCCCACCTTCTCAATTCAGAAGCTCAGTTTCAAGTTTTACATAAAGGAATTTCCAAAGAAAGCCTTCACGGTCGATCCTGTCACAGGTGCCTTTGATGCAAATGTTTTTTGATGTTAAAATTCGAACGGAGGTATATGATTTGTCTGATTATCTCAACGAACTCGACGAGGAACAACGACAGGCTGTTCTACAATCACAGGGCAGATCTTTGGTCATAGCCGGTCCAGGATCTGGCAAGACAAGGGTTATAACGTACAAATTGCTCCATCTGTTGAGCAATGGAGTGAAGCCTTCTGAGATCTTGTTAGTGACCTTTACAAGGGCAGCATCAAATGAGATGATCCAGCGTGCTAAGATCCTTACCGGCATGGACCTCGATGAACTCACAGCCGGCACCTTTCACCATATCTGCAATCTGTTGCTCAGAAAGTATGCTCCAAGGGTGGGGCTTTCTCCGAACTTCTCGATCTTGGACGAGGAAGACTCAAAGAGTCTTATCAAGCATCTCAGAACCGTTGTTCTTGAAAGAGAAGGTGAGATAGAGCACTTTCCGAGCCACAACGTTCTTCAAAAGATCTTTTCCTACTGTGCCAACACGCTGACATCTCTGCGAGAGGCTATCTTGAAGATCAATCCCAACTTCATTGACTATGAACAGATCATCGAAAAGATCTACAGCGAGTACACCTTGGAGAAGAGAAATCAAAACTGTGTGGATTACGATGATCTGTTGATCTTCGCAGTCCAGATTCTGCAACAAAACAGTTCGTTGCGTATGAAAGAAGCCTCGAAGTACAAATGGATCTTGGTCGACGAGTTTCAAGATACCAATATCTTACAGTTGCAACTCGTTGAATTACTCGCAACGGTGCACGGAAATCTCCTGGTAGTGGCCGATGATTCGCAGAGCATCTATTCATTCCGTGGTGCGCGGTATGAGAACGTGCAGGATTTCATGAGGGTGAAAAACACAAAGCTTTTCAAAATCCAAACGAACTACAGAAGTGATGAGAGCATAGTTAGGTTGATAAACAAAGTTCTGCCAAGAAACTCCGTTCCTAAGACTTTGCGAGCTGTCAAGCCGAACGGGAGAAAACCTCTCTTGGTTGAAACAAACGACAAAGAAGAAGAAGCGCGTTTTGTAGCACGCGAGATACTCAGGCTGATCGAAGAAGGTTTTGAACCCGGTGAGATAGCCGTGCTGTATCGAAGTCATTCGCATTCGCTCGATCTTCAGTTAGAGCTTTCAAGAAATCAGATCGATTTCAAGATACTCTCTGGCATTCGCTTCACCGAAACAGCACATGTAAAGGATATTCTTGCCTTTCTCAAAGTTCTCTTGAACATTCGCGATAAGATTTCCTGGAGTAGAATAGCAAGACTTTTCCCTCGGATTGGTGCAAAGACAGCAGCAGCTCTTGCAGAATTCGCAAGCCAGTCGCCAGCAGATAAAAACCCCACGCAGATCGTTGAGGAATTCTCTTCAAAGAAGACGCAGTTTAGAGAACTGGCTGAACTCTTGACCAAGATCTGTGAAAGAGAGAGTGTGAGTGAAAAAATAACTGTGATCTTGGAAGATTTCTACGAGCAGTACCTTGAAGATACTTATCAAGATTATCGAGATAGGCAGATGGACATAGAGAGATTGGTGCAGATCGCTGAGAGATACAAATCTTTGGAACGTTTTCTGTCAGATTTGACCTTGAGTGAATCGCAAGAGGAAGAGCGCAACTCGAAAAACAAAGTCACATTGACAACAGTACATCAGGCAAAGGGACTCGAATGGGATGTAGTCTTCATTCTTAGTGTGAATCCAGGTGATTTTCCAAGCTATTATGCGCTCGCCGATGGAAATCTCGATGAAGAAGAGCGAGTTTTTTACGTGGCAATCACCCGCCCGAGAAAGTTACTGTACATCTTGAAACAAAGATTTTCATCGGTGCCGTACATGTACTGGGCGAACGGAGTTGATTTTGTGAAAAGAATACCGCAGAACTTGGTGGAACAAATAGATCTGTCCTTCTGAGGAGGAAGTTATGGTCATACGTTTTGCCGGGAGGAATTTGCTGTATTTCGATGAATTTGAATTCGATCTATCAGATGGATTGAACGTGATCACGGGTGAAACAGGTGCTGGAAAATCAATTTTGTTGAGGGCTTTGCAAGCACTTTTTGGAAGGAAAGTGGATCTGCCAGTTAGCGACGACTCTTATATAGAAGCTTTGGTTAGTCTGCCACAGGAGAGGCTTTCGCAGTTTGATATTGGTGAAGATCAGATAGTAGTGAGTCTCTCTTTGGGAAGAAGGTGGATCTATAGACTCAACGGAAGAATGATCACGCAGGGGATGGTCGAAGCCATTTTTGAAGATTTGGTGCATTTCCATCAGCAAAACTCACAAACAGGTCTGTTGAAACCTAAGAATCAACTTGCCTTTCTCGATGTCTTTCAAAACGATCAAGATCTTTTCCAAGAATACCAAGAAACGTACAAAAGATTGAAGGAACTCGAAAAACTTATGACTGACTTCGATGTTGAGGAAACACAGAAACAGCTGGAAGATCTCCAGACACAGATCGATTATTTTCAAAAGATAGATCCATCTCAAGAGGAGGAAACACTTTTAAGGGAAAGGTATCAAAGGATACTAAAGCAACAGCAGATAGCAGAGATAGTCTCTAAGATCAACTTGGTAATGGAAAATGATTCTCCAAACGGCTTCGTATCTTTATGGGATGTACTACACAGTGTTGAGAAAATCGCCTCTGTGTTCCCGGCAGGGTTTTTAGAGCTTCTCAAGGAAATCATTGAAAAATCAGAAGAATTGAACAGAATGGCAAAATCTATTCTTCAAGAGACAGAAATCGAGGATGCCAAAGAGATCGAGGAAAGAATCTGGGCTTACAACGATTTGAAACGGCGATACGGTCCGGAAATCAAAGATGTCATAGAGCATTTTGAGAACATAAAACGTAAAGCAAGAGAACTCGAAGAAAAACTCAAGGAGTTTTCTCGTGCCAAAGAGAAAATGGTCCAACTAAAAGCTCGTGCATTTAGTTTAGCCGAAAAGATCCACGAGAATCGTCTTCGAGCAGCAGATCAAATATCGAGAGAAGTCAAGAAACATCTCAAAGATCTGGCGATGAAGATCGAATTCTTTGTGAAGATAGACAAGCTCTCAGATCTGACTTCAAATGGGATCGATGAAGTCGAGTTCTCGGTGAGTCTTCCAAATGGTGAAAGATTGCCTGTAAGGGGTATTCTCTCTGGTGGTGAACTGTCAAGACTCTTACTCTCCTTGGAGCTCGTATGTGCCTCAAAGTTCTCATCTCAAATTTTGGTTTTTGATGAAGTGGATGCTGGTATTGGTGGTATGGTGGGTAACATTCTTGGAAGGAAACTTAAAGAGGTATCGGAGAACTTTCAGACAATTGTTGTCACACATCTGCCCCAAATTGCAGTTCAAGCTGACAGGCATTTTGTCGTAGAGAGAGCGAATGACAGGATGGTCCTGAGATGCCTGACAAATGAAGAAAGAAAAAGTGAACTGCTGAGGATGGTTGGCGGAGAAGAAATCTTCGGTAGGTGAGCGATGTGGTGCTTTTTGGCACAGGTGGCATAAGAGGCATCATGAGAAGGGGTGAATTCGACGAAGATTTGATCCTTAGGGCAAGTAAAGCCGTTGCCAGTTGGATGATCAGCGAAGGACTGGAAAGTGTTGCGATTGCATATGACACGAGAAAGAATTCGGCACAGTATGCCTTACTCGCGGCTGAGGCTATCTCAACCTATGGCATCAAAAGCTATTTGTTCGACAGACCCGTACCCACACCAGTTTTGTCCTTTGCAATAAGACAGATGAAGTTGAAGGCTGGGATCGTCATAACTGCAAGCCACAATCCTCCAGAGTACAACGGTTTCAAAGTCTACACTCAAGATGGTGTTCAAGCCATTCCACTTTATACTGACAAGATCTCTTCATTCATCGACAAACCCCTCACACCTTCTACAACCTCAAAGATCGAGATGGTACCAAATACGTTGATCGATCTTTACATCAACTCGGTAGTTGAGCTTGTAAAGCCTTTCATTGCGAATTCAAAAGGATTCACTATAGCGTACTCACCACTTCATGGAACTGGTGCACAGTTTGTGCCGACTGTTCTGAGAATGCTCGGTTTCGATGTGATCTGTGTCGAAGAACAGATGCTGCCAGATCCCAATTTCACAAGTGTGGCAGTTCCAAATCCAGAAGAAGAGAGTTCTTTTGAACGCACGAAGCACTACATGGACAAATATCAAATACCTTTCGCAATTGTGACAGATCCAGATTGTGACAGAGTCGGATTCATGGCTCGTGGTGTAAGGTTGACGGGTAATCAGGTCGGCGTCCTACTCACCGACCTTCTGGGAAAGACAAGTCCTCCGAACAGTTTTCTTTTCAAAACGATCGTCACCACAGATATGGTCAACGAAATCTGCAAAGAACGAAACCAAATGATCGAGGAGACACCAACAGGGTTTAAGTTCATCGGTGCCGAAATAGAGAAAAGAAGCTTGCAACCAAACTTTCATTACTTTCTGGCCTTTGAAGAAAGTTGTGGTTATCTGACAGGTGATCTAGTCAGGGACAAGGATGGCGTACTTGGTTCAGCTTTTATATCTACCATGTGCATGCACTTTGATCCAGTTGAAAGACTGAATCATCTGTATGAAAAATACGGTTATCACTTTGAAAAATTAGTCTCTATCGAGGTTAAGACTGCCGAACAGGCAAGATATTTGTACGAAAATCTCTCCAAGTTCCCTTTGAGCAGGATAGGAGAGTTTCCTGTGAAGAAGGTGTATGATTACTGTAACGATGAAAAGATACCCAATGAAACTCTGCTCATGGAAGTGGAAGGTGCAAAGATCTATATCAGACCATCTGGTACCGAACCCAAGTTGAAGGTGTACATAAAGGTTGTTGATGAAAATCAACAGAGGGCGAAGAGAAAGATCGAGAAATTGGAAGGGGGATTGAGAGAGATTGAGAATCTCACTTGAAAACGCCTTGGTCCTCAAAGATGCCTTTTCTCAACCAACTTTCTCGAAGATTCTGATCGAGAATGGACAGATCTACCAGATAGATAATTACAGACAAGAAGAGGCAGACCAGAGATATGATCTTTCTGGTAAACTGATCATGCCCGGTTTAATCAACGCACACACTCATGCTCCGATGACCTTGATGCGCGGTCTTGCCGAAGATACGCACTTGCAAGATTGGCTTTTCAAAAAGATCTTCCCAATAGAGGACAGATTGACTGAAGAAGACGTCTATTACGGCACAATGCTCGCTCAGATGGAAATGGCTCGCAAGGGTGTTGTTGCCTACGTTGATATGTATTTCCACTGCGATGCAATAGCACAGGCAGCACTCGACTTTGGCATGAAAGCCTTGATAACTCGTGGTCTAACAGATGCCAAAGGTACTGGCAAAGCCAAACTGGATCAGAATGTCGAATACCACCAAAGGTGGAATAACAAGAATGGTATGATAAAGATCGGATTTGGGCCACATGCTCCATACAGCTGTTCTCTTCAGTACATAGATCAGGTGGCAAAGGTGGCACGCGATCTGAAAGCACCCGTCACGATGCACCTTTATGAATCAAAAGAGGAAGATTATTCCCTTTCACAGATACTCAGCACCACGTTGTCTGAGTGTAATGTCATCTTTGCGCATTGTGTTCATATAAAACAACAAGACATAAAGTTGTTGGCAGCAGGGAATTTCTTTGTGGCACATAATCCAGCGAGTAATCTGAAATTGGGAAACGGTATCTCTCCTGTTCAGCAAATGTTAAACCAGGGAGTTCAGGTGTGTCTTGGCAGTGATGGAGCTGCAAGCAATAACACTTTAGATATCTTCTACGAGATGAGATTGGCAGCTCTCTTGCAGAAAATGGATGATCCAACCAATCTTTCGCTGGATCAATCTTTGGCGATGGCGACAATAAACGGCGCAAGAGCAACTGGATTAACGGCTGGTAGGATCGAGGTGGGTGCAGACGCAGACCTGGTTGTCTTGGATATAGAGAAGCCTTGGTACTTGCCGCGAGAGTTTCTCAAGGCACATCTGGTTCATTCGGCAAGTTCAATGGATATCTTTGGAACGATGGTGAAAGGTAAGTGGGTATATTTGGATGGCACTTATCCGACGATCGACCAATCAGAAATTCAAAGGAAAGCTATCGAGGTGATGAGAAGATTGATAGATACAGGAAACTGAGTCAGTATCTCAAAGAAAGGTACGGTACAAAGGTCCATAGGCTCGTCATAGATGCTGGTTTCACATGTCCCAACCGTGAACAAGGAACACCGTGCATATTCTGTGATCCTACCGGTAGTGGCTTTAACACCCTTCATAACCTCCGAATAAGAGAACAAGTGATCAAACAAAGAGAGTGGGCAATGGCAAAATATAAAGCCGAGAAATTCATCGTGTACTTTCAAGCCTTCACCAACACGTATGCACCAGTTGAGATCTTGAGAGATAGATATGAAGAGGCACTCATAGATGAAAGTATCGTTCAACTCGCTGTCTCGACAAGACCTGATTGTGTTAGAGAACCCGTACTCGAATTACTTGAAGAGTTTCGCAGAAAAGTTGATGTCTCGCTTGAGTTAGGGCTTCAAACGACGAATATCGAGACACTGAGAAGAATCAGCAGGGGTCATGGACTAGCTGAGTTCATCGACGCGGTTCTAAGGGCGAAGAAACACAAACTTGAGATCGTTGTTCACGTCATCGTAGACCTTCCTTGGGATCGCATACAGGATGTCATAGAGACTGCTCGAATCTTGTCTGTGCTCGATGTTGATGGGGTAAAGGTACACTCTCTCTACGTTGTCAGAGGAACAGAACTCGAAAATCTCTTCAAGACAGGGCAGATTAAGTTGCTGGACTTTGACGAGTACAAAGAACGGGTCGTTAGATTCTTAGAAAACCTATCACCAAAGATCGTAATCCATCGTCTTGCTTCAGATCCTCCTAAAGATATGACAGTTGCTGGAAATTGGGGCATGTCAAAGATCGAAATAGTCGAACGAATAGAAAAAGAACTCGTCAAGGAAGATACCTTCCAAGGCAAAGAGTGGAAAGAATGGCAGAAGAAAAATGTGTTGTGAAAAAAGGCGGGTATGTACCCGCCTTCAAAGTAATTCAGTCGATGAAGAGCATTGATTCTGAGCAGTTTTCAGAAAAGGAATATGAAACTTTGAGAGCTGGAGAGATGGGATTGGTCAAATCGTAGAGATAGAGAGTCTTGCCAGCAGTTACGAAAAGCTCTTTGTCGAAAACCATCAGAGCTCTCAACAAAGACATTGAAAAATCTGCCTTTGTCATAGTCTGAAGATCGATCACAGAAAAACCGCTAAAGGTCCCAACATATGCGTATTTTCCTTCGCTGTCCAGTGAAACGCATTTTGGATCGTCAGGCAGCGTCACAGAACCTAAGTGAGTAAGTGTGCCTGTGTATCTGTAGAAACTCATAGTTTGGTTGCTGTACACGAAAAGCAGATCTTTCACTGTATAGCCTATACTACCAGGTAATTCCGCTATTACTACAGCCGGGTTTTCTACTTCTCGCAGCTGAACCACTGTCGATGTGTTAGTGCAAAGAAGTTCATCTGCCGAGACTGAGTTCAAACCTGAGGCATCGAACTGCTCTATTTGAAAATCGCTCAGTTTCACTCTGTACAAGGCATTTGAATTCACTGCCAACAGATACTCGTTGTTGAAGTCTACTCTTGCCACAAATGTACTGCTGTTCATTGTGCTGATAACATCGAAGTCAGTGGAGTCGAGTTTTGTCATCTTCAGATAATTACGAGCAGAGACGTAGAGTTCATCACCAATGGTGATCAAACTACCTGGATCATCGAGAAAGGTCGTCTGTTTAACAACCTCGAAGCCTGTTGATGTTGCTCTTAGGCGATAGAGTTTCTTGGCATCAATTCCAACGAAGATCCTCTTGGTATCTCTTCTTATGCTGAAAATCTTTGAAAAACCGCTGTGAAGACCATCGGTGGACTTTGCGTTTATCACGTAATCGTACGTCTCACCTTCGACCACATCTGTGTCTGTGAACGTGCACTGTGTAAGTGATTCTGAGTTGAGTTTTAGCCAAAAGTTGCCGCTCTTTCTGTAAAGATCATAAGCCACAGCACCTTCAACGGGTTGCCAATCTATCTTTATGCCTTCTTCAAGATTTGTGAGCGTTGCATCACTAACGGGGTTTAACACTGACAAAGATACCTCAACATTCAAGTTTCCAAAGCGATCTATTGTAACGTTGAAAGAATTTGTCCTTCCAGGCTGCAATTCCAAGCCGTAAAAGCCACTTTGTGGTACTGTTAGAACCGTTGCCTGTTGTGAAAAGAGCGTGAACTTCACATCCCAGACAGCGCTTTTCAAATCGTTGAAATCAAAGATCGCTACATTGTCTTGAAGATCTTCTTGCTCACTATGCGTGATATCTCCACAGATCAGATCGATCAGAAGACTGTCCACGTTGTCAGATTGTACCGTGACGTTCAAAAGAAGATCTGCACTGTTCAGCTCAAGAATCAAGTCACAATAGTTGTTTTTGTTTGCCTCAACCGTGACAGACTGTGAACCAATGTATATGACATATCCTTTGTCGTCCATCAACTGAACACTTACCAACCAAAGTCCTTCTTCGATACCTTCAAAGACAATCTCAGATACGGGGCAGGAAAAACTCTTTTGCAAAACTCTACCTGTTCTCTGTATGCTGATTGTTCCTGCAACTAGCTGTGTGTTTGGAATGGATTTCAATTGATGTAAATTCACAACGAGTCTACCTTTGTTATCGGGAAGTTTCAAACACCCCCAGATCGAGAAGATCGCCAGTAGTACTGCGATCACCTTGAAAGACTTGCTCATCAAAACACCCCCATGCGAAAAAGTGTGATTGCTGAAAGATCACTAAATAAAAATTATCATAAAAGGTGTATTCTGATAAAACCAGTTTAAGAAGAATACCGACATTGGTATTCTCTACAAATGATGAAGCAAAATCGCGCCCAAAGAAATGTTAAAAGGTTGAGAGATGCTGAAATGATGAGAGCTAATAGGAGATGAATCCATGAAGATGGTAGGAGGAACTTTCGAGGGGGGTATGCAAGGTGCAGAAATAAAAGGAATAGTGTTCAAATGAAGGTTAAGTCCAGAACATCTTTCTTGGTGTAGGAATGCAACTGTCAATTTCTTTCCTCATTTTCACTCTGAAAACTTGTTCTTCAGTTGTGTGGTTCTCATCTTTATTAACTTTCCTGCCTTCTGACAATTCTCTGCGAGTTTTTTGAGTTTCGCACCGTTGATACCGATACAACTTAACTTCTCTATCTCTGAGATTCTCAGCTGTTTGGATCTTTTCGAAAACTTATGAATCTGATTTTGCAGCCTTTCCAATGTGGGTAGGTGATTTTGTTCATGGGGTTTTCATCAACGATCTATGTTTTTCACGGGTATTTCCCTTTTATAACGCTGTCTTGATACTTACCAACAACTTAGACCTATCCCAATCTTACGAAGGCGCCTTTATCAAAATTCCCAGGAAGTCTTCCCACAATATAATATACGATCTATCGGTGTAACAAAAGTTTCTGAAAGCCCGACTAAGACTGAAAAGTAATATCATCATTCGCTCAATCTTACAATTCAGGGGCATCTTGGAACTTATCCTCAACTAAGATCTCTCAGACTTTAATCATCGCTGTAAATGCTTAGAACTTCTACTAAGGTGAATGAATTTTTGCTCTATACAAAACTAGCTTACTATCTCATCTTCATCGAATCATCTGGTTTGTGAAGTTAATTTCAGAACAACCTTCTCAAAAAACTTCCTGAGTGGTATTCATTGTGGTAGATTTGATTTCGGTAGGCTTTTGTGAAACAAAAAGAGGGCTTAAGCCCTCTGGTGGAGCCGATGGGACTTGAACCCACGACCTCTACCGTGCCATGGTAGCGCTCTCCCAAGCTGAGCTACGGCCCCAATAACTCTGTTCACACGCAGTATCTGAGTTGCAAGAAGATTCAAACGAAGCCTTGGAACCACTCTAAAAGATGGTGGCCAGGGACGGAATCGAACCGTCGACACCTGGATTTTCAGTCCAGTGCTCTACCATCTGAGCTACCTGGCCACTCCCTTTGGTGGGTGCGGCAGGACTCGAACCTACGACCTTCTGCTCGTAAGGCAGACGCTCTCCCTCTGAGCTACGCACCCACCTTGACAAACCATCAAATATCCTATCACACAACTCTTTGCTTTTCAAGTACCTGTCAAAATCTGATAGCCCAAAAACCGCACAAAATCGCTTTCGATCTATCGATTGTTGCTGATTGAATCTACTAATGCTGTGAAAAGTGGGTGGGGATTTCCCACTTTTGTTTTCAGTTCAGGGTGATACTGTATGCCTATGAAAAACGGATGATCTTCCAGTTCAACGGCTTCAACGAAATTCGATCGGGCGCTGATGACAAGTCTGTAGCCATCTTCTCCCGGAAGTTTGAAAAGATCGGCGTATTCTTCATGGTTGATCTCGTAACGGTGTCTGTGTCTTTCTGAGACGTCTTCGATTTCACCATAAATCTGCCAAAGCTTTGTATTTCTCAGAATTCGCATTGGCTGCGCTCCAAGTCTCATCGTCCCTCCGAGTTGTAAGACTTTCTTCTGTTCTTCCATCAAAGTTATCACGGGATGGGGTGTGGTCGGATCGAATTCAGTCGAGTTTGCCGATTCGTATCCAGCAACGTTTCTGGCGAATTCTATCACCATCAGCTGCAGCCCAAGACAGATTCCCAAAATGGGTTTTTTGTGTTCTCTCGCGTAGCGAATAGCTCTTATTTTACCCTCTATACCTCTTTTGCCAAAGCCCCCCGGTATGATGAAACCGTCGTATTCTGACAGAAGTTCACAAACTTGCTGCCAACTCATCTCCTCAAGTGCTTGGGAATCTACGATCGATGGCTTTGTACAACCTGATAGAAAAACAGATTCGTTGATACTCTTGTACGCATCATCGGTACCGAGATACTTCGCTACCAAGGCTATTTTGTACGGTTTGAAGGTCTTTGGATAATCCCAGCGAAAATGAGATTCATCGAGCACGATTTTCAACCTCTGAGCGATCTTCTTGTGTACTTCGTAGTTCTTGAGCATCTCGACCACAGAATAGACGTTGGGTACATCTGGAAGATTGATCACCATCTCCAGTGGTACACCACCGAAGAGAGCCACTTTCTTGACACTGTCTCCATTTATCGGACTTTCGCTTCTAACAACTATCATGTCCGGATTTATTCCTGATCTTCTCAGAAGTTGAACAGACTGTTGTGTTGGTTTCGTCTTGAATTCATTCGATGCCTTTAGATAAGGCACGTAGGTTACGTGTATGAAAAGAAAGTCATCGGCCGACTTTTCCAGAGCTAATTCTCTAACGCTCTCGAGAAAGACTTCACTCTCGATGTCTCCGACTGTGCCACCTATTTCAACGACATTCACATCTCCCTCAAGCGATTCAATTCTCCTTTTGATTTCAGCCGTCACGTGCGGAACTATCTGAACAGTCGAACCAAGGTATCCTCCTTCTCTTTCCCTTTGAACAACCGATGAATACACCTGTCCTGCGGTTATGTTGTTCTTCTTGCTCATGTTTTCCCCTAAGAACCTTTCATAGTGGCCCAGATCGAGATCTGCTTCGTACCCATCTTCTGTCACGAAAACCTCTCCGTGCTGATTTGGATTCATCGTACCAGCATCGACATTCAGATAAGGATCGATCTTCAAGACACTCACCTTTATGCCACACTCTTTGAGCAACCTCGCTAAAGAAGCGGAGAAGATGCCTTTCCCAACTCCGCTGAGAACACCACCAGTCACAACGATGTACTTCTTCACAAGATCACCTTCTCATGAGAGCTCTGAAATCAGCATTTTCTCACCGACTTCTTCTAGAAAGCTAACCAGCTCTTCTTTGATAGGGCTTGAACTCGATGTCCCTTGTCTTGTCACTGCAAGAGCAGATGCCGCGACTGCGACTTTCAAAAGGTCTTTCGACGGGAGCTTTCTCAACTTCCCCATGATGAAAGCTGCGTTGAACACATCTCCAGCACCTGTTGTGTCCACTACCTCCACAGGGTATGAGTCGATATGTAAGGAGGTTTTTTCAGAGAAAAGACTTGCTCCTCTTGCACCCAGTTTAACCGCTACTTCTTCAACCCCAGTTGAGAGAAGTTTTTTCACTGCTCTTTCCAATTCCACTTCCTTAGTGATTTTGAACAGTTCCACTTCGTTTGGAGCAACTGTATCTGCGTAAGCTATGATTTCCAAAACTGATTCATCTGCAAATCCCGCTGGATCGATGTACACATACTTGCCATTTCTCTTCGACATCAACACGATCTCACGTACGGTTTCGATTGGTATACCGAACTGAATGAAAACCGCCGAGCACTTTTCCATGAAGGTCCAATCTATCATCTCCGGAGTGAGATAACTGTTGGCTCCCATGACGTGAAACATAGTGTTTCTACCCTTCGACTCCACGACGACGAAAGTCTTACCCGTTTGAGCGTTGCAACTCTTGACAAAAGAAGTATCAACACCGTATTTCTCTATCTTCTTCACAACACTTTGAGAGATCCCATCGTTGCCAACACAGGCTATTAGATGACAGTTCACACCGAGTTTTGCCAAAGCTATCGCAGTGTTTGCACCTTTCCCGCCGACATCAACCAACGTTTTCTCGCAGTGGTGGTTTTCACCAATACGAAGTTGATCGATGTACAAGATAGTATCAACGTTGACTTTCCCAAAGACTGCTACCTTCTCGTTCATCGTTCTTCTCTCCCTGATTTTTTTCTACTCATCCTTGTGTAGTATAAAACAAAGTCTTTCAGTTGAAAAGATCTGGGGCAGCAGAAAAACATTCTTGCGCGAAAACAGAGAGATCTTCCTGAATCTTCAGATCACATATGTGATCTAGACCTGTTTCTCCTCTGTTCACTATGACGAGTTTTGCTTTGGCTGATTTCGCAACTATTGGAATCTGCGCGGCAGGATAGACGACCAAAGAGCTCCCTAAGACGATCATCAAATCACACTTAGATGCATGTAAATAAGCATCGCTGATCGCTTCCTGAGGTAGACTCTCTTTGAAGAAAACTATGTTGGGTCGTATCAATCCCGAACAACTACAGACTGGAATCTGTGCAACATCAAGCATCTCTTTGATCTGCGAAGGTTCAAATCTCTTGAAACACCGAGTGCAGTAATACTCAAAAACCGTCCCATGTAGTTCTATGACCTTCCTGTTGCCTGCTTTCTGATGCAACCCATCTATGTTCTGTGTGATCACAGCTTTCAAAAGGCCTTTCTGTTCAAGCTTTGCCAACATGAGATGTGCGGAATTTGGCTTTGCTTCAGTCATCGGTATCAATGCTTCTTTGCAGAATTCGTAAAACACCTCGGGATATTCAAAAAAGTAATCTATGTCAAAGATACTCTCTGGGTATTTAGAGTAAAGCCCCGTTGGACTTCTAAAATCTGGTATACCACTGGCTGTGCTGATACCCGCGCCTGTCAAAGCAACGACATATTTGGAAGACCTCAGAAGTTCAAGGAATTGATCGGTCAATTCTGTTCACCCTTCTTGAAGACAACCTTTGGAAAGACCATAGATGCCTTGTCTGGTTGCCAGTATATCTGGTTGAGTACCACCTTTGTCGGCGTAGGTTCTGCTGTCAGTATCTGAGCATCCTCTGGGACAACTACTACGATTTCAGAATCGCCGACGGAGTAGATCGTGATGTCTTTGAGAGATGTATCAACTACACCATTTTCTACAGAGGCTGCGTTGGAAAGTCTTGCAATCTCAAGTACTTCAAGAATCCCAGATCTTTCGGTAATCGTCGAGTTCATCGATATCACATCTATCTGTCTACCAATCTTCTTGCTGACATCGTCGAAATAGCCCTTGAAGGTCGACAACGACGCTTGTTGATACTGATTTATGTACTGCTGCTGCTTGGACTTATCTTTGAAAAAAAGGCCAGCCGTCGCTGTGAAGGTTGCCTGGCCTGTGTAATCGTATTCCATTCTGCTTCTATAGTACGCTATCTCAAAAGGCGGTCTCTGTGTAAGTGTCGTAACAAGTTGTGTCACGATGAAAAAGACTATGAATGCAATGAGTATGTAGAAAAGTGTTTTCTGATTCACACATCCTCCTCCCTTCTGCTCTCTATAGTACCACAGGAAGAATTGTCAGTCGATCTGTACTACCTCCTTCGTACCGTTCTTGATTTCCTTCAGAAAGACGAACTTCAACCTCATCGAACCGCCTTTCTCAGTGAATCACAGAGTTGCCCCAAGCCTTCTGGAGATCTCGCGTGCAGTTTTGAGAACTTCATTCGCGACGACGGCTGTGAGCTGTTCGCTGAAGGAACCAGCTGCTGCCGTGACACTAATGCCGCCAATCACGTTTCCAGTGTAATCGAAAACAGGCGCACCAATGCACTTCACTCCGGCTTCATTTTCTTCGTCATCGATAGCATAACCTCTTTGTTTTGTTCGAGAGAGTTCCTCAAATAAACGGTTTACATCTGTGATGGTTTTTGGAGTCTGCTTCTCCAATTTCACATTCGAAGTATATTTTTTGAGTTCTTCGGTAGAAAGAAATGCTAGAATGGCTTTTCCAAAAGCAGTTGAATAGAGTCTCATTCTCATACCTATTCTGGAAATAGTCGGTATCGTTCGAGCGCTTTCGATCTTGTCAACATAGACACCTTCAAAACCGTCTACTATGGCAAAATGGACAGTCATACCTGTTCTTTCCATGAGATCAACCAAGAAAGGATGCGCTATTTCTCTGGCTTGAACATTTCTCAAGATAATGCTTCCGAGTTCGACAACTTTGTAAGACGGCATGTATCTATGACTGTAAGGCTCTTTGCACAGATATCCAGACCTTACCAAGGTCTCAAGGTGCTTATAGACTGCCGGTGGAGACATCTTCATATACTGTGCGATATCCTGAATTCTTGAACCGGTCTTTTTTGTTATCACGAACTCCAAGATCTTCAAAGCTTTTTCAACAGATCCTATCGCCATTTATCTCACCACTCGCCCCGAGCCTTCTCCTTTTGCAACTTTCTTGACTTCTTCCAAAGTGACTTGGTTGAAGTCACCAATTATAGTATGTTTCAAGCAAGAAGCCGCAACTGCAAAATCCAAAGTTTCCTGTGGCTTCATTCCCATAATCGTGCCGTAGATCACACCAGCTGCAAATGAATCACCTGCGCCAACTCTATCAACTATGTGAACGGTGTATTGTCTGCTGTGGTAGAAATCATCATCATCGAGTAAGACAGCAGACCAACCGTTCAAATTCGCCACAATACTTTCTCTAAGACTGATCGCCACTTTCTTAAAACCAAATCTCTCCCTCAGTCTGCGACAAACTTGTTCATAACCAGCCAAGCTGAGTTTACCTTCTACGATGTTTGAATCATCTGCATGTATTCCAAAAACCTTCTCTGTGTCTTCTTCGTTGGCAAAGAGCACATCGACATACTGGACAAGTTCACTCATCACACCTCGTGCCTTTTCCTCGCTCCACAGTTTTGCGCGGTAGTTGAGATCACAGGAAACTGTTATGTTTTTCTCCTTAGCTTTGTTTAAAGCATTCCTGCAAGATTCTACAAGATTGTCTCCAAGAGCGGGGGTAATACCAGTAAAATGAAGCCAAGTCGCGTCTTTAAGAATTTCATCCCAGTTGAAATCTTGCGGTTTGGAGAGTGCAAAGACTGAGTTGGCTCTGTCGTATATCACCTTTGATGGTCTTTGAGAAAAACCTGTTTCCAGAAAGTACAGTCCAAGGCGGCCCTCTCCAAAACAGATGTGAGATAGATCAACACCATACTGCCTGAGAGTTCTCAAGACAGCCTGACCCAATTCGTTGCTCGGTAGTTTTGTCACAAAGCTGACATCAATACCGAAGTTCGCAAGTGATACTGCCACATTTGCCTCTGCTCCGGCATACGTGACTTCAAACTGATTGGCTTGAACCAACCGCAAGTACCCTGGTGTTGCAAGTCTCATCATTATCTCTCCAAAGGTAACCACCTTTGCCATATTTCCACCTCCATTTTCCATTAGGAAATCTACTGTCTCATAGATTAAATACTGCTGTGAAATTATATCATACCCATTTGAACAAGAAAGCTGTTGACATAGATGAACAACGGTGGTAGACTTTACCAAGAATCCTTTAATTTGCCCCAGTGAGGGCAGGAAGGAGGAAAGAGAATGGAAACACAGATTTCCCTGGTTCAGCAACGTGTGACTGGCTGGCGTCATTTTGTTCTTTCCCTTCAACACTTCATCGCAATGTTTGGTGCAACGGTTTTGGTTCCTCTTTTAACAGGACTTGATCCACTTGTTGCTCTATTCACAGCCGGTGCAGGGACGCTTTTGTTTCATGCGACCACTTCAGGTATTGTACCAGTCTTTCTCGGTTCGAGCTTCGCCTTTATCGCGCCAGTTCTGTTGGTCAAGGAAAAGTTCAACGATTTGTCCTACGCAACGGGTGGTATCTTCGTAGCAGGGCTTGTGTATCTTTTGTTTGCACTTGTCGTGTGGGCTCTTGGCGTTGAAAAGGTAAACAAGCTCTTTCCACCGGTTGTAACAGGTCCCATGATCATCGTTATAGGTCTCACTCTGAGTCCCGTGGCGATCCAGATGGCGAGTACCAACTGGTCAATCGCAATCGCAGTGATCATAACGGTCATATTGGTCTCGGCCTTCCTGAAAGGCTTCTGGAGTTTGATACCCGTCTTAACCGGAGTGGTGGTTGGATACATAATCGCACTGATCTCAGGACAAGTTGACATCTCTCCATTACAACAGACAGCTTGGTTGAGCTTGCCGAAGTTCATATTGCCAAAGTTTGACTGGGCGGCTGTCACAATAATTGCACCGGTCTCAATTGCGACTTTCATGGAACACATAGGTGATATAACAACTAATGGAGCAGTCGTCGGGAAGAATTTCTTCAAGCACCCTGGGCTTCACAGAACACTAATAGGTGATGGTTTGGCAACGTCCTTGGCTGGTCTTCTGGGCGGACCAGCAAATACCACTTACAGTGAAAACACGGGTGTTTTGGCGTTGACTAAAGTTTACGATCCAAGAGTTCTCAGGGGAGCCGCATTTCTTGCTATGGTTGTGGCATTTGTTTCGAAGTTTGGTGCTTTGCTCAGAACTATTCCAAGTTGTGTCATAGGCGGTATCAGCTTGATACTTTTTGGTATGATCGCTTCCGTTGGAATCAGAACACTGGTAAACGCCAAAGTTGATTTCTCAAAAGCCAAAAACCTCTTGGTAGCATCTCTCATATTGACCATAGGTATCGGGGGTGCATCACTAAAAATCGGTCCCGTTGAGCTGAAAGGTCTCAGCCTTGCGGCGATAGTAGGTATCCTTGCCAATTTGTTGATCGTTGAGAGAAAAGAAGAATAGTTCAGATCTGATCTTAGATGTCAAGGTGACCTTTTGATGAGGTCACCTTTTCTGTTAGAATAATCATCAAAGGAGAGTGACCCTTTGAATATACACAGAGCGCTTATAAGTGTTTGGGATAAGACAGGTATTGTGGATTTTGCCTTGCAGTTGAAGAATCGAGATATTTCGATACTGGCAACCCATGGGACATCGTTGTTCCTAAAAGAACACGGTATAGATGTTGTTGAGATCGATCAATTCACGGGTTTTCCTCAATTGCTCGATGGAAGGGTAAAAACGATGCACCCAAAGATCTTCGCAGCTGTGCTTGCAAGAATCTCAGATCAAAACCATCTTAAACAACTTTCTCAGCTCGGAATTGAACCCATCGACATGGTAGTTGTTAATCTCAGGCCAATTCCAAAGGTGTCAGATGAAAAAAGTTTGCTCGAATCAATCGATATAGGTGGAGTCGCTTTGCTCAGAGCCGCGGCGAAGAATTACAGAGATGTTGTACCTATTTGTGATCAAAAGGATTATGCGTTTGTAATCGATTCGATAGATCAATGTGGAGATATAGTCCTTCAAGAGAGAAGAAGGTTGTGCGCCAAGGCGTTTTTCGTCTGTGGTGAATACGATTTAGCAATTTACAAAGTGCTCAGTGACCTCTTTGCGATCGAGTCATAAAGGTGGTAGAATTCAATTTGAAAGTCGATTCATCGATCCAACATTTAATACTCGAAGGTGCAAAGACTTTGAAGATTTTAGATTTGCTTTTTCCAAACAGATGTTCGCTATGTGGATGTACGATAAAGATGACTGAGCTCATCTGTGAAAAATGCATGGCAGAGTTATCAAACGGACCTATAACCTTGCGCGAGAAAGATGAGTTCTTTGAAGCATACTTCTACGGAAGGTATGAATCCAAACTCAGAGAGTTGATTCTCCTTTACAAGAATGCCCACCATTGGAGACTACATGAAATTCTCGCCCTTTTTATTGTGAAGACTATCGAGCGATATCCTTCCGTTGCCCAGAGCATAACGTGGGTCCCTTCCAGTTTGTTTTCACTTGAAGAACGTGGTTTTGATACAATGCTGTTGATAGCACAAGCAGTCTCAAGGAAGATTCATATCCCCATCAAGTCAGTCTTGCAATCCTCTTCTCGATCCAACAAAAGAGGTATGACACGCCAAGAGAGACGGAATTCTGTCAAGGGATCTTTTCTCGCCTTCAGAGGAGTAAACGAGGACATCGCGCTCATCGACGATGTTTTCACCACTGGATCTACCGTCAAGGAATGTGCTAAGGTATTGAAGGAAGCCGGTGCAAGATCTATCACAGTCTATTGCATCGCAAGGGCTTAAGGGAGGTGTATCTGGTGTCTGTGCGTTCAAAGATCGTTCTTCTGGTTGTTGTCTTTGTGGTTCTGGCAGTGGTGGTGGTGACCTTTCTAAATATTGTAACAATCAGAGGCAGGTTAACTAGTTTTGCCATCAGTGCGATGGAACAAAAGGCTGAAAAAGAATCGATGACTATCGATCACTGGTTCTCACAAAGGTTTTCCGAGATGAACAGTATTGCTTCGAACTTCGAAAGTTATCTGATGATCTTCGAAAAATCGATGATTGTCTTGGCATTGAAATCTCATTCTGACACACTCGGGAAATTCGGTTTCGAAGATTATCTGTTGGCAAAGACAAATGGCAAGGCTTTCACATACAAGGAACAGGAAATAGAAATCTCGAACTATGAATTCTTTCGTGCTATAGTATCTGAAGGTAAAGAGAATTCTGTTCAAGATAACGTCGAATGGCAAGGAGTTAAATCGGTAGTTCTCGCATCCAGAATAGTCGGATACGATGGGAGTACTTCAGGTGTTTTCGCCGCAGTGATATCTCAAGAGAAATTCTGGGAGATGTTGAAATCTGTCACATATGGCAAATCTGGATACAGCTTTCTGACGAACTCACAGGGAACTGTCCTGGCACATCCGAAGAAAGAATATGTTTCGAAGACTTTGAGCCAGATCAGTGAGTCTCTAAGAGTGCTCGAAGATCAAATTCGCAAAGGAATGGTTGGTTCTGTGATATACGACTTTGATGGTGAAAGAAAGATTGCAGCGATCTCAAACCTTTCGTCAACAAGGTGGGCTTTCGTTTTGACGATGCCCTACAAAGAAATAGAGGAAATATTCGTTGAAACACTCTGGAAGACCTTGATCGCTTCGAGTGTTGTCGTACTGACCAGTATAATCGTAGGGATGTTCTTCGGTAGGAGAATCACCAAACCATTACGAATGTTAGTCATAGAAGCTGAGCGTGTTGCCCAAGGTGATCTGACGAAAAGCGCAATGAATCTGACCGAGCGAAATGACGAAATCGGCAAACTTTCCAAAACCTTCCAATTGCTCTCCGAAAGCCTAAAAGAAAGCGTGATCAAGATCAAAGAGCTTGGCAACCGAATGGAGGACTTTTCGGCAGAGATATCCACAAGTGTGAGAGATGCAACCGCTTTGTCAGATCAGGCTCAAGCATCATCTGAGCAAGTTGGAAAGAGTGTTGAGGAAATTGTCTCGTCGATTGCACAAGTGAGTTCAGGTATGGAAGAGATCTCATCTGGTGCTGACAACACAGCAAGAGATGCTTCAAAACTCGCTGAAAGTTCTGAAAAGCTCAAAAGCAAAGCTCTCTTTACTCAAAATTCGATGAAAGAACTGGCATCCATCATGCAACAGGCCGTGGGTCGTGGCGAGATGTCAATGGAAGTTGTCCAGAAATTGGTCGATCTGTCAAATCGCATTGGTGAAATAACAAATGCAATTTACAAAATAGCCGAGCAGACAAACTTGTTGGCACTGAATGCTGCGATAGAGGCTGCCCGGGCTGGCGAGGCAGGAAGGGGGTTTGCAGTAGTTGCAGATGAGATAAGAAAACTTGCAGAAGAGAGCAGAAGGGCAACAGAGGAAGTTACAGAGATCTTGAGACAAATAAGATCTCAGATCACTTTGGTAGCTCAAGGTGGAGCCGAGGTGGTCCAACATGTAGACAGGTCGTTGAAAGCAGTCAAAGAAGCTGTTTTGCAAACCGAGAGTATGGTGAAGGACACAGAGGAGCTCGCATCAATGACCAACGACTTGGCAGCAACAAGTCAAGAGCAGAGCGGGGCAGTGGAGGAGATCAGTACAGCTTTGGACAGGATCACTAAGAACGTTGAAGGAGTTTCTGAGATAACTGGTATGGTCTCGAAATCTGTTTTGGAAGGGACCAAACAGATCAAAGGGCTTTCCACAAAGGTTGACGAATTGTCGAGCATGGTACTTGAATTGAAAACCCTTTCTGATCGTTTCAAAACTCAGTAGGAGGTGAAATCTTTGGCTGCTTATATCATCAGAAGATTTTTGCTCTTACCACTGATTTTGTTTGGCATATCTCTGATTGTTTTTGGAATGATTCAGAGTCTCGGTTCTGACAGACTCTTAGCGGCTTATGTGAACCCTGGATTGTTGGACAAGTTAACGCCGAATCAGTTGGAGAAGATAAAGGAAAAGTATGGATTGAAAGACCCGATGGTTGTCAGATATGCCAAATGGTTGAAGAATACTCTAACGGGTGATCTGGGATGGTCTGTGGTGGGTAAAGAGCCTGTTAAGAACGCCATACTCAACAGACTTCCATGGACAGTTGAACTTGCACTTTACTCAATCATCCCAGTAGTCTTCGTTGGGGTGTGGTTGGGAATAGTAGCAGCAGTAAACCGCGACAAATTTGTCGATCATTTTGTACGCATCTTCGCCGTAGTAGGTTGGAGTTTTCCAGATTTCGTTTTTGGCCTAATCGTGCTGATGATTTTCTACAGTATGCTTGGTTGGTTTCCACCAGGAAATCTGAGCTTCTGGGCTGACGTGGTCGTAAAATCACCTGAGTTCAAGAGATTCACTTCTTTGGTGACGATAGACGCACTTTTGAACGGTAGATTTGATATCTTTGTTGATGCCTTGCAACACATGATCGCACCCATATTGACACTCTCTTGGCTCTGGTGGGCTTACTTGCTGAGAATCACGCGTTCGAGCATGCTCGAGGTACTCACAAAGGAGTACATTCGTACAGCGAGGGCAAAGGGTTTAGCTGAGAATGTTGTCATACACAAACACGCTCGAAAGAATGCGATGATACCGGTTATCACAGTCGGCGGTGGTATGGTAATACAACTTTTTGCCGGTACAGTCATCGTTGAAATGGTCTTCAACAGAACCGGAATGGGTAGTTTCACAGCGGTGGCAGCCACCCAGCTTGATTATGCGTCGATCATGGCTTCTACGCTCTTCTATTCTTTGATTCTCGTTATAGGTAATCTTGTAATCGACATATTGTACGCCGCAGTAGATCCAAGAATACGTTTCAGCTGAGGAGGTTACGACTGTGAGGACGGAAACCAAGAGAATCATAAAGAGATTGCTGAGGAATCCTTCGGCTGTTCTGGGCTTTTCGCTGCTCATCTTCTTCACATTAATCGCGATCTTTGCACCGATCATATGCCCACCACAGTCTTACAATCCGTATATGATACCAATAGCTACCTGGGACAAGACACCTCAACCACCGACAACAGAACACCCCTTTGGAATTATAGATGGAAGAGACATCTTCTACGGGGTCGTTTGGGGTACGAGAACCGCTTTCAAGGTAGGATTGATCGTGACGCTCATTTCGACCTTAATTGGTCTGTTGATAGGTTCCGTTGCAGGTTATTTTGGAGGCTGGCTCGATGAGGTTCTCATGAGAATAACAGACATATTCCTCTCAATACCATATATACTCGCCGCGATCGTAGTCACCGCCTTCCTGGGAATGGGTCTGAACAAGGTGATGATCTCTTTGGTCATGTTTGGTTGGATGGCAACAGCAAGACTGATAAGAGGAAACATTTTGCAGGTTAGGGAAGAACAATATGTTTTAGCGGCAAGAGCTCTTGGAGTCAACGATTACTTGGTGATACTCAGACACGTACTGCCCAACACTATTTTCCCTGTGATCATACAGGCAACGATGAGGATAGGATCGCTTGTCATAACGGCAGCGGCTTTGAGTTTTCTTGGGTTGGGTGCACCAATTGGGTATGCCGACTGGGGTTCTTTGCTCAATTTTGCAAGAAATTGGTTACTTGGGTCTTCAGGTGAAGCCTTTAAGTACTGGTACGCGATTGTCTATCCAGGTGTTGCTATGGTGCTTTTCGTGCTCGCTTGGAACCTTGTTGGTGATGCCTTGAGAGACGTCTTTGACCCGAGACTTAGAGGATGAGGAGTGGTACCGTGGAAAAGTCAGTGCTCAGTGTGAAAAATCTAAAGACATATTTTTATACCGAAGATGGCATCGTTAAGGCTGTAGATGGTGTAGATTTCGATGTCTTTGAAAGTGAAACACTTGGAATCGTGGGTGAGTCAGGATGTGGCAAGAGCGTCACTTCACTCTCTATTCTGCGAATACTCGATGAGAAGGGAAAGATTGTCGAGGGATCGATTCTTTTTAGTGGAGTTGATCTGACTAAAATCTCCGAAGAAGCAATGAGAAAGATCAGAGGAAAAGATATAGCGATGATCTTTCAAGAACCGATGGTCGCATTGAATCCCGTTTTCACCATAGGTGAACAGATAGTTGAAGCGATCGTCTTGCACCAGAAAGTTGACGAGACGACTGCACGAAAGATAGCAATTGATCTTCTGAGGAAGGTTGGGATACCTGAGCCTGAGAAAAGAGTAGATGAATATCCACACGAACTGTCCGGCGGGATGCGTCAGAGGGCTATGATAGCAATGGCTTTGTCTTGTAAGCCAAAGATTCTCATCGCCGATGAGCCAACAACAGCTCTTGATGTGACCATTCAAGCTCAGATTATGGAACTGATGAAACAGTTGCAGAAAGAATACGGAATGGCGATAATTTTGATCACACATGACATGGGAGTGATAGCAGAGAATGCAGATCGTGTTGTTGTGATGTATGCAGGAAAAGCGGTTGAATACACAGATGTAAAAACACTTTTCAACGACCCCAAACATCCTTACACCTGGGGGTTATTGCACGCAATACCAAGACTCGACGTAGAACAAACTCGACTGTACAATATTCCAGGTATCGTGCCAAATCCGTTGAAGTTCCCAAGTGGATGCAAGTTCCATCCAAGATGCGAATTTGCCCAAGAAAAATGTAGAATTGAGGAACCAAATCTTGAAGAAGTTGCCGAGGGACATTTCGTGAGATGTTTCTACTGGGAAAAGGTAGAAGAAGCAAAAAGCAAAGAGGTTGGTGATGGAAGATGAATCCAATCGTAAGAATAGAACACCTGGTCAAGTTCTTCCCAATTCGAGCAGGAGTCTTCAGAAGAATTGTTGCATGGGTTAAAGCCGTCGATGATGTTTCATTTGACATCTATGAGGGTGAAACCGTCGGACTCGTAGGAGAATCAGGTTGTGGTAAGACAACGATCGGCATGACATTGCTTCGCCTTTACGAGCCTACTTCAGGTAGAATCATTGTCGCCGATGAAGATACCACATACTATTTCTTACCGTCTCTAAAGGCAAGAGCTTACCTGAAAAGAAATTACATAGAAAGATTCAGAAAATTGCTGAATGAGAAGAAATCTGTTGACTCGGTCATAGAGTTTCTTGAAGGTGTAGATCGACGATACGCAGAAATCTTCTTTCGTGAAGCAGAAGGTTCCACTGCGAAATTCCTCTCAGCGTTGCTTTCTAACATAGATGAAAAGAGAAAAAAATTTCGACGGGATCTTCAGATAGTCTTTCAAGATCCATACAGTTCCCTCAATCCGAGATTGCGGATCAAAACCATCGTTGGAGAAGGTCCGGTTACCCACAAACTGGTGAAGGGAGAGAAAGAAGCCATCGAAAGAGTTAAGTCAGTTTTAGAGGATGTAGGAATCAGTGGCGATTACATATACAGGTTTCCGCATGAGTTTTCCGGAGGGCAAAGACAGCGAATTGGTATAGCCAGAGCCTTGGCTCTATCACCAAAGCTGATAATCGCCGATGAGGCTGTTGCAGCACTTGACGTTTCGATAAGATCGCAGGTTATAAATCTCATGAAAGATCTGCAGAAAGAACACAAGCTCACATATCTTTTCATATCCCACGATCTTTCGGTGATAAAATACGTCAGCGACAGAGTCATCGTCATGTACCTTGGCAAGGTTGTAGAATCAGCCTCTAAGAAAGAATTGTTTGAGAACCCGTTGCATCCATACACAAGAGCGCTCATGAGTGCCATACCTATACCAAACCCGAACATCAAAAAGGAGAGGATCATACTCAAGGGTGATGTGCCAAGTCCGATAAACCCGCCCAGTGGTTGTCGATTCCACACGAGATGTTTCATGGCTGTAGAGGAATGTAGCAAGATAGAACCTGCTCTCAGAGAGATCAGTCCAGGTCACTTTGTCGCCTGCCATCTGGTTGGAAGATGAAAGGTTATAGGGTTGGTTGGCTTGGTTTACTGACAGTTTTATTGATAGTTTTGCTTTTTTACAGATTTTCGCACTCTGATGAGATAGGCGTAAGATTCGAGTGTGGTCAGGATTTGAAGCAAACCTTCGAAAATGCTCTCAGTAAACTGAAGGTTGCCTATAGGGAAGTGAGTCCAGACAGGGCAACGTTGATCTTGTACAACGATCGAGCAATCTATCGAAGCAACATTTTCAGGTTTTATTGGGATGAGGATCTTGAAAAAGAAATCTTGAATGTGGTATCATTCTATATCAAAGTGAATACCGATGTGATAAAATCACAGTTGAGGGAATTCGAACAAACCATAAGAATACCACAGCAAGATGGAAATGAACTTTTATACATTGTAAGACCACAGATTGCAGAAGACATAGAACAAATGATTTGTAGTATTCTAAAGGATGTTCTAACAGGTAAAGAAGGAATCTTTGAAAACGGTTATTTGAAACTGCCATTGATCGTGGAACATAACGGCGACGATATAATTCTTTTTGACACGAAGAGCGGTCAAGTACATCTTCTCTTAGAGTTGGGAGGTAGTTGAGTTTGGAGAATATTCTTTCTGTGAGAAACCTTTCAACATATTTCTATATGGACGAGGGCGTCGTTGCTGCCGTTGATGATGTGAGTTTCGATCTTGCGCCAAGAGAAGTCTTAGGCATAGTTGGAGAGACAGGTTCTGGAAAGAGTGTGACAGTCAAATCGATAATGAGATTGATAAAGTTTCCCGGAAAGATTGTCAATGGCGAGATAATCTACAAAGGACAAGATATACTCAAACTCGATGAAAAGGACATGTACAAGATACGTGGCAAGGAAATCAGCATGGTATTTCAAGATCCCATGACCTCTTTGAATCCACTGTATACAATTGGAGATCAGTTGATCGAAACCATTATTCAGCACCAGAAAGTGAGCAAAGAAGAAGCATTCAAGAGAGCTGTCGAGATGCTCAGCCTGGTTCAAATACCAGAACCTGAAAAGAGAATGAGATCTTACCCGTTTGAGTTCAGTGGTGGTATGCGCCAGCGTGTAGTCATTGCCATTGCTTTGAGCTGTAATCCATCGATTCTGATAGCCGATGAGCCAACAACAGCCCTCGATGTGACGATCCAAGCCCAGATACTCGATTTGATGAAGAGTCTTCAGCAGAAGCTTGGAACCGCTATGATATTCATCACACACGATCTTGGTGTCATAGCGTCTATGGCTCATCGAATCATCGTCATGTACGGTGGTAAACAGATGGAGATGGGTAGTGCGAACGATGTCTTTTACAATCCAACACATCCCTACACTCACATGTTACTCAGGAGCATACCAAGGATCGACAGAAAGATCGATAGACTGGAACCAATACCTGGCC
Organism: Pseudothermotoga sp. U03pept; assembly: GCF_051235805.1. Lineage (NCBI taxonomy): Bacteria > Thermotogati > Thermotogota > Thermotogae > Thermotogales > Thermotogaceae > Pseudothermotoga > Pseudothermotoga sp. U03pept. The sequence goes on from NZ_JBPNXV010000001.1 coordinate 1,304,726, forward strand.
AGCCACCCAGAATGATAGACATACCAAAGGTATGTCCCTTTTTGCCAAGATGTCCCAGGAACGTAGAGGAATGCAATCAAAGAATTCCCGAGTTTGTCGAAATCTCTCCTGGTCACTTCGTACGCTGTTTCAACCCAGTTGGAGGTGGCAAATAAGGTGACCGAAATCTTATTAAGCGTGAAGAATCTGAAAAAGTATTTCCCAGTCAAACAAGGTTTCTTGATAAAGCGTGTAGTCGCAGAGATCAAAGCCGTTGACGATGTGAGTTTTGAGATAAAAAAAGGTAAGACCTTTGCATTGGTTGGTGAATCTGGTTGCGGCAAGACGACGGTTGCAAGAACTGTTCTAAGGCTTACTGATCCCACGGCTGGAGAGATATTTTTCGAAGGTAAAGAGATCTCCAAACTGCGCTACAAAGAATTGTTACCTTTCAGAAGAAGAATGCAAATTGTCTTTCAAGATCCAATGAGCTCGCTCAATCCGAGAATGACAGTAGGTCAAATAGTCACAGAGCCAATGCTCTTTCATAAAGTTGCTAAGACCAAAAACGAAGCATACGAAAAGGCAAAGAAGCTCATGGAAATGGTTGGCTTGAAAACCTTCCACCTTGATAGGTATCCGCATCAGTTCAGTGGAGGGCAAAGACAGAGAATAGCGATTGCAAGAGCCATTTCCATTGAACCAGAATTCTTGATACTGGACGAACCAACTTCATCACTTGATGTCTCTGTGCAGGCACAGATAATCAACTTGTTCCTCGATTTTCAGCAGCAGTTCAGATTCAGTTATCTGTTCATCTCTCACAACTTGGGGTTAGTTAGATTTATCAGCCATGATGTTGGTATAATGTATTTAGGAAAGATAGTCGAGATGGGTGAAACCGACGACGTCTTCGAAGAACCTCTGCATCCTTACAGTAAGGCATTGCTCTCGGCAACGCCTATCCCTGATCCGGAAGTCGAGAGAGCCAGGCAGAGAATCATACTCAGAGGAGGTGTCCCGAGTCCTATTTCAAGACCGAATGGCTGTTTCTTCAATCCCAGATGTCCTTTCAAGATGGAGATTTGTGAAAAGGAGTATCCAGAATTCAGAAAGGTATCACAAAACCGCTGGGTGGCATGCCACCTGGTGAAATAGGGGGTGTATTGGCATGAAGAAGTTCTTGGTAGTTGCATTGGTTCTCACCTTTGTGGTTCTAAGCATTGCCGCAGAGAAGTACGTTTACTTCGATGAAAAGACACCGTATCTGGGTGCCAAAGCAACAGGGAAGCCTGGTGGAACATTGATTGCTCCACAACTTGGTAGCGGTCCAAAGACGATGAATGCCGTTGTTGCACAGGAAACGAGCTCTACAGACATTATCAACGTTTTCATGTGGTCTCTAATTGAAATGGACAACTACGCGAGAATGTATCCAGCTCTTGCAGAGAGATGTGAAGTAGAGGTCACAGATGATGAAAAAATGATCATCACACTCAAGATCAGAGCAGGTGTAAAGTGGTCAGACGGAACTCCATTCACAGCAGATGACTTTGTTTTCAGTCTCAATGATATCTACTGTAACCCAGATATCCCGAATGATATGGCCAACTTGCTCGAAGACTCACAAGGAAGACTTCCTGTTGCCGAGAAAGTCGACGACTACACCGTCAAGATTACCTATCTTGAGCCATACAGACTTGCTGTAAGGTATGCTGCAGGTATTCGGATCTTTCCAAAGCACATAGCAGAACCCTGGGTAAAACAGGGTAAGTTCAAAGAAATGTGGACAGTAGACGCGATCAACAAGAAGGAATTGGTAGGGCTTGGACCTTTTATTCCAGTGGAGTACGTCCCTGACCAATTTGTAAGAATGGTCAAGAACCCATATTATTTCAAGAAAGACGCCAATGGGCAAAACCTCCCATATCTCGATGAATATGTTCGCAAGATCATACCAGATCTGAATGCGATCAGGCTTGCCTTTGAAAACGGTGAGATCGATGTCTACGGTGTGACGGCACAGTTCTACCCAGAGATAAAGAACAAAGCAAAGGACAAAGGTTGGGTAGTCGGTACAGGAGGTCCAACCTTTGGTACAACCTTCGTCACCCTGAACTTCAACTGCTCAGATCCCGTCAAGAGAAATTGGTTTAGAAATGAGTTCTTCAGAAAGGCTATAGCCTATTCAATGGACAAAGATGCGATGATCGACACACTCATGGCAGGTCTTGGTGATGCTCAGTGGGGTCCAATAAGCGCAGCAGCCGCTGCATTCTACGATGACAATGCTCTCAGAAAATATCCATATGATTTGGATTACGCCCGCATGATGCTTCAGATGGGTGGATTCAGCTGGGATAAAGACGGTAAACTCATCGATTCAAATGGTAACAGGGTTAGTTTCATAATAATGACCAACGCAGGCAACATTCAGCGCGAAGGTATCTGCAACATTCTCAGAGATGAACTTGCAAAACTCGGTATTGAAATGATCTTCACACCCATTGATTTCAACACCCTCGTACAGAAGATGACAGCTACAGGTGATTGGGAGGCAATCGTTATAGGTCTGACTGGTTCAGATGAACCACAAGGTGGTGCAAATGTATGGAAACTCGACGGAGCTCTCCATTTCTGGAACTACAGTCCGGAGGTTAAGGATTTTGTAAGCCCAGATGTGTATGAGGCACCAGATTGGGAAGTTGAAATCGATAAGATCTTCAGAGAGAACGTAAGAATACTTGATCAGAAGAAGGTTTTCCAGATGTTCTCAAGATATCAAGAACTCGTCTCTGAACATCTACCTCTCATCTATACTATTCAGCAGAAATACCTCTATGCATATGTCAACAAACTGCACAATCTCGAACCCACCGCTTTCGGTGGCATGCTCTGGAACATCGATTGGATCTGGAAAGAAAAGTAATCTTTAGGGGGCTGCCCAGCCCCCTTTTGATCTGAGGTGATGTGCTTGCTCAAGTACATTGGTAGAAGACTTGTGATAGCTTTACCAGAACTTTTAGTGATTTCCCTGATGATTTTCCTGATAATGTATGCGGCACCTGGAGATTTCCTCGATCAGTACAGGCTCGATCCATCTGTTTCTCCGGAGAGATTGAAAGCGATGGAAGAAGAGTTTGGGCTCAACAAGCCTGCAATTGTACAGTATCTGACTTGGTTGAAAAATATTTTGAAAGGTAATCTGGGATATTCTTTCTATTACAGAAGACCTGTGTCCACCCTAATTTGGGAGAGGGTTGGTGCAACATTGATTTTGTCACTCATCTCTTTGGCAAGCTCCTGGATTCTCGGAATTGCGTTGGGTGTCTTCTCTGCACTCAGAAAGTATTCATTTGGTGACAGATTCTTGACTTTCCTGGCTTTTGGATTCGTTGCGATTCCTGAGTTCTTCCTTGGACTCGTCTTGTTGTATTTCGCAGCCAAAACTGGTTGGTTCCCCATATCGGGTATGAAATCTGTGTACTATTCTTCTCTGACAACTTGGGAAAGGTTTAAAGACATTCTTTGGCATTTGATTCTTCCGGCAACGGCTTTGAGTTTGGGATCTTTTGCCGGACTAATGAGATATATGAGAGGGTCTTTGTTAGATGTTTTGAATGAAGACTATGTGGTCTTTGCCCGCGCCAAGGGAATGCCGGAAAGAGTTGTGATATTCAAACATGCAATGAGAAACGCGATAAACCCCATGATAACTTTCCTCGGGTTCAGTATATCTGGACTTCTTGGTGGAGCACTCTTCATAGAAAATGTTTTCGGTTGGCCTGGCATGGGAAGACTCATATACCAAGCTTTGATTCAACAAGATATGTACATCGTAATGGCTAGTGGATTGATCAGTGCGATTCTCCTTGTGGCAGGCAATTTGGTGGCAGATATCCTGCTCGCATTGGTTGATCCAAGAGTCAGACTCGGTTAGTTAGGAGGTCTTGTTGATGCCAGAGGTGAAGAACAACAAAAAGGTGGAATTTGAAGAAAAATATATGACCAGAGGTCAACTCATAGTGAGGGCATTTCTGAGGCACAGGCCAGGGGTGATCGCACTCTGTATATTAATAGCCCTCTACTTATTGGCCTTGTTCGCTGATTTTTTCTCGCCGTACAACCCCATAGAGCAATCTCTAAAACACACCTATGCACCACCAACTAAAATTTACAGAACTTACAAAGGTGCCAGATCAAAACCTTACGTTCTACCGATGATCTCGTACGTAGACAAAGTGACATATGAGAGAACTTACAGGGATATGCTCTTTCCAAGTAAATTGGTTTTAGAGAAACCAGATGGCTCGATCGTGACTTACGAGCTCGGTAAAGAGGGTGTGGAAAGTTTCAAGTTCTCTGTGAATTCGATTGAAAGCATCAAGATAAACAACGAGTGGGTCGATGTCAAAAAGTCACCAAGAACAACTGATTACTTTCTCTTTGGGTACAACGATGAGACACTGACAAAAGGCGTTAGTAGAGTTGAAACCACTTCGGCTGTGGCTCAAGAGATGTATTTCAAGAGCTACTCAACGAAATTCGATTTGAAGAGTGAAGACGACATTCAAGCCGTTGCCGTGCAAGAAACACTCGATACAATTGTCGTGAAAAAGGACGGCAAATTTGAAATGCTGAAAGCAAAGGTAATCGACTACGAATACAAGACTTATCCGATAAAGTGGTTTGTAAAGAGCTGGACTGGCAAGCTTTTCTGGATCTTTCCTATGAATCTTCATCTTTTCGGCGTTGACAACTACGACAACAACCAGTATGTGAAGTTCTTCATCATGGGTGCAGATCTCTTTGGTAGGGATGTTTGGTCGAGGATAGTTTTCGCATCGAGAATATCACTCTCAATCGGCATAATTGGCATGATCATCACCTTTGCCTTTGCCCTTCTCTTTGGTGGAATCTCAGGTTACTACGGAGGATTGATAGATGAAGGCTTGATGAGGTTCGCCGAAATAATCATGTCGATACCCGGCTTTTATCTGCTGATAATGTTGCGCGCCATGTTGCCATTGGACCTGCCATCAACACAGATATACATCTTGTTGGTGTTCATACTCTCGTTCATAGGTTGGGCTGGTACTTCTCGTGTGATTCGAGGAATGGTTTTGTCGATAAGGCAAAGGGAGTTCGTCGAAGCGGCTATCGCCATCGGTTTACCGAACAGTAAAGTTCTGGCGAGGCATGTGCTTCCAAATACAGCGACCTATTTGATAGTGAATGCCACACTCAGAATACCTGGTTACATCCTCGGTGAGGCTGGCTTGAGTTTCTTGGGTTTGGGAATTCGCGAACCTCAAGCATCATGGGGGCTGATGCTTGCCCAAGCACAAGATGTTTACATCATGACGCGTGCACCTTGGCTTTTGATCCCTGGCATATTCATCTTTGTGACTGTTATCTCTTTCAACTTCGTCGGTGACGCTTTGAGAGACGCTCTTGATCCAAGATCGTTAGGGTGATGAAAAATGGTGACCCGTTTGGGTCACCTTCTCTTTTGTGAGTAATTTTGAACAAACCTCTGAGAGACTTTGATGATGTCTCCTGCACCTACAAAGAGGTATACCGTTTTCTCCTGTGGTTTGAAGGCTTCGAGTAGCTCTTCAAGTTTTGGAAAGTATCTTGCTTGTTTGCCATGCGATATCAAGCCATCGACTATCATCTTGGCTGAGATCTGCGGAATAGCCTTTTCGAAGGCTCCGTAGACTTCAGTGACGTAAATCTCATCGGCATCTTTGAGAGCTTTCGCAAAATTACCATCTTCACGCAATAAACGTGTGTATCTGTGAGGTTGAAAGATCACAACTTTCTTCTCCTCTGGAAAAACTTCCTTCGCAGCGGCGATGAGCGATCTTATTTCATCGGGTGTGTGAGCATAATCATCAACGACATAAGTTCTATCTCTTTCATTCAAAACGGTCACGTCAAAACGTCTGTGTGTGCTGACGAAGTCCTCCAAGGCTGTAAGCACTGCGTCGACATTATAACCAATCGACCAGAGCAATGTGAGTACAGCCATAGCGTTCAAAACGTTGTGTTCTCCAGGAACTTTCAATTTCAACTCGTATTGTCTTCCAGCCAACTCTATCGAAGCGATCTGCAACAGTCCTTTTCTTTCTCTGCTCAACAGTTTGCATGTTCCTGAAGATCTGCCGAAGGTATGAGTACCAAGGTTAGAGGTGTTTTTGTCCTCTGAGAAGGTTATTACTGCTCTCCGAGTCTTTCTCGCCAGATTTTCAAAACAGGATCTGTAGAAGTTCTCGTTGTTGTCATAATTTTCAAGATGATCTTGGCGAGCATTCGTGATTATCAGAAAGTCTGGAGAAAAAGCGGAAAACTCTGGCTGACTTTCATCGAGCTCATAGACGTATGGACCTTTTCCAGAACGATAGTTGTAGAACTCCAAAGACTTGTGCATACCTCCGAGGAAGACCGTAGGATCTTCACCAAGAGATTTGAGACAATGCGCAACCATAGCTGTAGTTGTGGTTTTACCATCTGAACCGGTGATCGCGAACTGGGTTACGCCATCCAGAATGCTCCTTAGAAACTCAGACCTACTCATAACTTTGACTCCTTCTGCTCTCGCCCTGAGAATCTCTGGGTTGTCAGAATGAACAGCAGGTGTGTGTACTACAACATCTGGATGGAGCCAGTTCTCATAGCTGTGGCCAATAAAGACGTGTATACCCGCACTCCTGAGAATATCTATTTGCTCATTACCACATATATCAGAACCGTAGACATCATCTCCTCTAAGACGACAATGCAAAGCCAACGAACTCATACCAATTCCGCCAATTCCCACAAAATGAATTTTCATCTCAATTCCTCCAACACAATTTTAGCAATCGTCTCTGCTGGATTGTCTCTCTTTTCATCTTTTCTGCCAAGCTTGATAGCACTCAGCAATTTCTCTAAAAGCAGCTTTGGCGTCAAATCTTTCTCTCTAACAACAACGCCTCTACCGATCTCTTCAACGTACATCGCGTTGAAAATTTGATGATTTCCTGCAGACCCCTCCCACGGTATCAACACACCAGGTACACCGTAATAGAGCATCTCACTTACTGCTATTGCACCAGCACGAGTTACAACTGCCTCTGCTCCTTTCCACGCGCAAGACATATCGTGTATATAGTCAAAAGCTTGAACGTTTTTATACTGCGACAATCTCTTCGTCCAGGAGCTATCCCCTGTGCTGTGCACGAATTTCATACCTTTCTCAATCTTGTATACCTCTTCCATCAGTCTGTTTATGAATTCACTTCCTTTGCTTCCTCCAATTACCAATACATAACCTTCACCGAACTGCGATGAACTACACACCTTAACTCTTATTGGATTACCCGTGACAACGATCTTCTTTTTTGCCGAATCAGGAAAATACTTTATACTCTCTTCAAAGGCGACAAGAATTTTCCTCGCACTCTTGCTGAGAACCTTGTTCGCCAGACCTGGTAAGACATTCTGTTCTTGAACAAAAAAAGGTTTTCCACTTTTCTTGCACATCTTCGCCACTGGATAGGAAACATACCCACCAGTGACGAATCCAAAATCACAATCTTTCACTTCCGAGGCTATCATACTCTCAATTCGAAAGATTTTCAATAGTCTACCCAAATTGACTGGGTTGAAGATAGGTCTTTCCAGTCCCTTTAGATCAACAGCCACGAACTTGTATTCTGGATGCTCTACAGGAATGATTCTACTCTCGAGACCTCTCTCCAGGCAGAAATAGGTTACGTCGATCTTCTCCTTTAAAGCAAGGGCTTCAAGGACAGCGAGCGCAGGATAAAGGTGTCCACCTGTTCCTCCACCTGCGGCTGCAACTCTCATTTCTCATCACTTCCATGTGTGACCATGTTGATCACGACTCCGAGACCCAGTAACATGGTGATGATAGAAGTGCCACCATAACTGATGAAAGGTAGAGTAACACCAGTTACAGGCAAAGTCCCGGTGACGACGCCAAGATTGACAAGCACCTGAAGCATTATCAGAAAAGAAAAGCCAACTATGTACGATGTTGCAAAGGCATCTTCTAATCGCTGAGTCAGCTTGAGAAGCACGGCAATTAGAATGAAAAACAACACAACAATCACAATAATGCCGATCATTCCGAATTCTTCACCCATTGCAGCCAAGATGAAATCTGACACTACAGCTGGTATAGCCAGCTTAACCTCACCAAGTCCAACTCCCTTTCCCGCTAGCCCCCCCTCTCTTAAAGCCTGCACTGCCTTAGAGACTTGATCTGGAAAATTGCCCTCAAGAAAGGTCCTCAGTCTCCACAATTGATAGTCCTTCAGAAACAAACCTGTCTTCAACGCACTGAAGAACAATATGAACAGCAGTATCAGAGTCATAGAGATATAGATGGCTCGCGTGCCATGAGAATAAAGCATCAAAATCACGACTAAGAAAAGAATAAGAGATGTGCTCAAATCGGGCTCTATCAGAATCAACCCGAGAATTGGCAAACTCATCAACAGAGGTTTGAAAAACCCTCGATAAAACTCTCTCATGTGTTCCCTATTCTGAGCAATATAGGCTGAAAGACATAACAGTAAAGCGATTTTAGCAATTTCAGAAGGTTGAATGCTGAAGCCAGGTAAGTTGATCCACCTTTTTGAACCATTTATCTCAGGAAAAAAAAGGGGGATCAATAGAAGCCCTATGACCGTGAAATAGTAAAACTGAGCAAGCTTCATGTGTATCCTGTAGTCAACCAACATTGCCGCGGCCATTAGGAATGTACCAATTGCCAATCTCAAGATATGAGAATACAAGAGATTTCTGGCAAGATTACCAAAGATATTCATCTGTGCGCCGATATCAACACTTGCAATAAGAATGATGCCAACCGATATGAGTATTGAAACCACGAGGAGAATCGGCACAGCATCTGTCAATTAGCCCTCACCCTCTTGCAATGATTGTACCACACGAACGAAGTGATCTCCCCTTTTGGAGTAGTCTTCGTACAGATCAAAGCTGGCACCAGCTGGACTCAGGAGAACAACATCACCGTCTCTGGCGATCTTCATCGCATTGTAGACGGCTTGTTCCATGTCATTTACAATCGTGAACGGAAAATCCTCTTTCTTGAGAAAGACTTCGATAGCATTCACAATCTCACCAAAGATGAATGCGTGCTTGACCTTCCTTTTCATTTCCTCAACCAGCATGGCATAGTTCTCGTTCTTACCTTTGCCAGACAAGATCAAAATGACGTTCCTACTCGTGAAGTTTTGAAGGGCTGATACAGTAGCAGCGGCACTGGTTGCCTTTGAATCATCGATAAAAGTTATTCCATTTATCTTTCTCACGAATTCCATTCTATGCCTTGGAGGTCTGAAATCTTCTAAAGCTTTCAGAACCACGCTTGGTTCAACATTTAACAATGAGAATACCTTCAGAACGGCCGAGAGGTTTTCGAGGTTCTGGAAGGTCCAAAGAAGATCATTCTTAAAATGATAACTTCTACCGTCGTAAGTAATTTGCGAAAGGGGCTCTTCGACAACCAAAGGTTCAAAGCTGTGAAAAGTATCATCATTCTGATCAACATTAATCAGTGATTGATCAGAGACATTGAAAATTTTCAACTTTGCGAACTCAAAAATCTTGAGCTTTGATTTCACGTAGTGTTCAAAGGTAGGATGCCAATCCAGATGATTCTGCTTAATGTTCAGTATCACTCCAAGATCGATTGGCAACTGCTTAGACCAGAAAAGCTGAAAACTACTGAGTTCCAGAACAACATACTCTGGGTCTAACCCCAAGAGATTTGCAACTGGCTCACCGATATTGCCACACAGATAACTGCTCAAACCCATTGCCTTCAAAACATGGAAGATCATACTACACGTAGTTGTCTTGCCATTAGAACCTGTAACACCTATTACAACACGAGGTTTTTTCATGTTCAAGACCACATCTATGTCTGTAACCGTCTTTTCAGGACATTTCGAGATCACAGGATGATCAGGTTTCACAGAGGGACTGACGACAACAAGGTCTGCTTCGCATATTCTCTCTGTATTTTGACCCTCTTCAAATTCTATGTCCATTGACAAAAGAGACGATTTCTCATCATCGCTCAAATATCTCGACTCACTGACAAAAACTCTGTGTCCAATCTTTTTCAATTTGGTCGCCAATGCTCTGTTCCCTACACCATAACCAACCAATGCGTAATACAAGATTGCTACCTCCTTGAAGATTATAGAACAGATCTTCTCCTGTATTGCGAAGAACAGTTTAACAAAGGGTTCATTTGCACACTCTGCTCGGTCTCAAGACTTTGATGCTTGAGAATGATCAGAGAAGTAATCGAGAGAATCTTTTTTCCTTAAGGTTAATAATCTTTACCATTCTGCAAAATGAAGATATAATAAAACTGTTCTTTGAAGGAGGTGAAACAGTTGACGGTAGTTGAGAAGCTGATTGAATATGGTATCGTTGCGGTCATCAGAGCCGATTCTCCATCGCGGGCTGTAGAGATGTGCAGGGCATGCAGAGATGGTGGTATTGTTGCAATCGAGGTTACTTTCAGTGTACCACATGCTGTTGAAGTGATTCAGCAAATAGACAGAGAAATAGGCAATGAGATCTTGCTTGGTGCTGGAACCGTTCTCGATCCTTACACTGCCAAGATCGCCATCGAAGCTGGGGCAAAGTACATCGTTGCACCAAATCTCTCTGAAGAAACAGCTCTTCTGTGTAATAAACACAGAGTTCCTTACATTCCCGGTGTTCTCACACCAACTGAGATAGTTAAGGCGCTCGAGCTGGGAGTACCTTTGATGAAGCTTTTCCCAGCTTCCGCGGTTGGTCCATCTTACATCAAGGCAATTCATGGACCACTACCCCAAGCAAAGATCATGCCAACAGGTGGTGTCGAACTTGAAAATGTGAAAGACTGGATAAAAGCAGGTGCTGCGGCTGTTGGAGTAGGTGGAGGTCTGACCAAAGGAACCAAGGAAGAGATAGTTCAAAAAGCGAGAAGGTTCGTTGAACTCGTCAAAGAAGCTCGTGCTGAGATGAAAGGGAGGTGAAGGTTGTGAAAAAAGCGCTTTTAGTGACATTCTTGGCAGTCTTTTTCACAACAGTTCTTGCTGCCGACTATCCAAGAAAAGCTGTCACGATCATCTGTCCGTGGGGTGCTGGTGGTGGCACAGACAGAATTGCAAGATTTTTAGCTGATGAACTCAGCAAAAAGTTTGGACAACCATTCACAGTTGTAAACAAAACGGGTGGAGGAGGTGCAGTCGGGCACAGTGCTGGTGCTTATGCCGCACCGGATGGCTACACTCTCACCCTTGTAACAATGGAAATTGCCTCGATGCACTGGATGGGTCTGACAACACTTACTTACGAGGATTTCGAGTACATCGCCCAGTTCAACGAAGATTCTGCCGGAGTCATGGTCAAGGCCGATGCACCGTGGAAGACTTTGAATGATCTTTTGCAGGATATTAAGGCAAATCCCGGGAAGTACCTTTTCTCAGGAACGGCTGCAGGTGGTATATGGGATCTTGCGAGAATTGGTATGCTCGATGCAGCAGGTATTCCAGTTGATTACGTAACATGGGTGCCTTCAACCGGAGCTGCCCAAGGGCTTGTTGAATTGTTAGGTGGGCACGTACACGTTGTGACCTGTTCTTTGGCAGAAGCAATTACCCAGATACAGAGCGGTCAAGCTCGCGCTTTAGCCGTGATGGCAGACGAAAGAGACCCGAGATTTCCAGATGTGCCAACACTTAAGGAAATGGGCATCAATTGGTCTGCAGGTACATGGCGAGGGATCGCTGTTCCGAGAAAAACACCAGTAGAGATAAAGTCAACACTCGAAAAAGCTATATTGGAAATTGTGGAAACAGATGCTTTCAAAAACTTCATGAGTACAAACGGTTTCGGCATAAAGGTACGTAACGCTCAGGAATTCTATGAATTTGCGAGGCAACAAGATCAAGCTTGGAAACACGTCCTTGAGCTTGGTGGATACACCAAATGAATGGTAGCCCTTCAGGGGCTACCATTTTTTGAGGTGAGAAAATGTCAGACACTATCTTGGGCGTTTTTCTAATTGCTCTGGCAATCTTTGTGCTGATTTCTTCCTCGAGTTTTCCAAACCTTGTAGTCAGAGGCGAGAAATTGCCAGGACCGAAATATTTCCCCTCTTTGTTGTCTATTTTGATGATCCTCCTTGGGGTATTCTACATTGTTTCAAGTATTTTCAAGTTGAGAAAGAGAGAGAAAAATCAAATAGACAAATCTTCTAAAGGTCAACTCTCACCATTGTTGGTAGTTTTGACATCCTCAATTCTCTTCGTACCTGTCGTCCAGCTGGTCGGTACAACTGTTGGAGTAATTGCGATAACTTTTTCGATGATGGTTTTCTTTCGTGTCAAGTGGTATTATTCTGCGGTCATTTCAGTAACGCTCGCATTGTTGATTCGACTTGTCTTCGAAGTTCTGTTCAAAGTTCCTCTGCCAGAAGGTACTCTGATACCACTGTGAGGTGGCTTGGATGACTAACCTGTCAGAGATTCTGAGTTTCAATATTCTTCTTCCTCTTTTCTTATCTATGACTTTCGGCATCTTCGTGGGAGCGATACCCGGTTTAACTGCGACGATGGCAGTTGCTCTGATAATACCCATCACCTATTACATGCGCCCATTGGCTGGTCTTGCCATGGTCCTTGGGGTATCATTTACTGCTATCTTTGCCGGAGATATCCCCGCTACATTCTTGAGAATACCTGGAACACCAGCATCTGGTGCTGCAACTTTAGATGGTTTTGAACTCTCAAAAAAGGGCAAAGGAGCACTCGCTCTGACACTTGATTTGTTGTGCTCTGCCTTTGGTGGGTTGATCGGTGTGATCTTGCTTATCCTTATCGCACCACCTTTAGCGAATCTTGCTCTGAAATTCACCCACTTCGAGTATTTCTGGCTTGGAGTCTTTGGCCTGAGCATGGCGGCTGTGCTTAGCAAAGGAAATACCATCAAAGGACTCACATCGGCAATTCTGGGGTTGTTGATATCAACTATTGGAATCGACGTCACAACTGGCTATCCGAGGTTTACCTTTGGCGTTATTGAACTGATGGATGGAGTGAGTTTCATTCCGGCGATGATTGGACTTTTCGGATTGTCAGAAGTTCTGAAGAGAGTTGGGTTCGGTTTGCAGGCTTTGAAAGTTCCTGCGATAAGAGAAACGACTAAGCTGAGATTTATCGAAGCACTGAGGGAGGTTTGGAAGAACAAATTCACAGTTTTGCGCAGCTCTTTGATAGGTACCTTTATCGGAGCTCTACCAGGTGCAGGTGCCGATATCGCTGCTTGGGTTGCCTATGGTGCTGAAAAGAATATCTCTGGCGATGCTCAAATAGGAAAGGGATCTACAAAAGGCGTCATAGCTCCCACAAGCGCGAACAACGCAGCCATAGGAGGTACTTGGATCCCTGCTCTTGTCTTTGGTGTACCTGGAGATTCCATAACTGCAATAGTCCTTGGTGCAATGCTCATGTACGGACTCCGACCCGGTCCGATGATCTTTACTGAGTCACGACAGTTGGTCAACCAGTTGTTCATAATCGCCATAGTGATCCAATTCCTTTTAATTCCAGTGGGTTGGATCGGCATAAAGGCATTCTCGTTGTTCTTGAAACTGCAAACGAGCATTGTCATGACAGCCGTCGTAGTTTTCTCAGTTATTGGTTCTTATGCTTTAAGGAACAGCTTCTTCGATATCTACGTGATGATCGCTTTTGGAATCATCGGTTATGCATTGGAGAAATTGGGTATCCCATTGCCACCCATGATTCTTGGGCTGATCCTCGGTAGGATGATCGAAGATAATCTCAGGATAGGGCTGATAAAAACGAAGGGTAACTTCTTGCCATTCATTACGAGACCCATCAGTTTGACCATTTTGGTTCTCACCATCTTGGTTTTGATTGGACCCCAGTTGTTTTCAACGATCTTCAAGAGAAAATCATCTTGAGCAGCCATTAGGCTGCTTTTCTTGTATAATTTACCCTGGAGGTAGTATCTTGAAAACTGCCACGGTCATCACAACTGGAAGTGAATTGGTTGAAGGAATCATTTTGAACACAAACGCTAAGTTTATTTCCAGTAGACTGACCGAAATCGGTATCAAGGTTTTGCGCAACATTTCAGTGGATGATGATACTGATCTGATAACCAAAGCTGTAAAAGATGCATTAGTAGATTCAACGATAGTTGTCATCAGCGGTGGGTTAGGACCAACGGAGGATGACAAAACTCGCGAAGCTGTTGCAACAGCTCTCAACAGAAAAATCACTGTTGATGAAACCCTCAAAAGAGCTATAAGAGAAAGAGTTTCAAGATATCACAAATACCTGCCAGAAAACATCGATAGGCAGGCAATGGTCATTGAAGGTGCTTCAATTTTGCCGAACACAGTTGGAAGCGCTCCTGGCCAGCGAATAGACGTCGATGAAAGGATCATTGTATTGCTTCCCGGACCTCCTCAAGAACTACAACCTATGTTTGAAAGTTTTTTGAGACAACTCCATGTTGAATCTGAGACAAAGACTGTTTCCCTGTTGTTCTTCGGAATAGCCGAAGCCACTTTGGACGAGATCATGACGAAACTTTCACCAGAACCATGTATAAGAATTGCTACCCAGGCTTCATTCAGCGAGGGTGTATGTGTTCGACTCACTGCAGCTACAGATTGTGAGAAAGAGCTTCAGGAATTTGTCAGCAAACTTTCTCAACAAACCCATGGTCATCTGATCGCCACGGAGAATACCACTCTGGAAGAAGTATTGGTCAAAGTTCTAAGAGAGAAGAAAAAGACAGTTGCGATCGCAGAATCGTGTACTGGAGGTATGGTGAGCTCTAAGATTGTGAATGTCCCAGGTGCTTCAGAGGTTTTTCTCGGTGGAGTAGTTGCATACGACAATTCAGTAAAAGTGAATCTGCTCGGTGTGAAGAGCGAAACGATTGAAATACATGGTGCGGTCAGTGAGGAATGTGTAATCGAGATGGCAAATGGTGTCAGAAGGTTGCTCAGTAGTGATATAGCTTTAGCAGTCTCTGGCATTGCAGGACCAAGTGGTGGCAGTAGTGAAAAGCCAGTTGGGACGGTTTACTTCGCTATCAGCGATGAAAGAGAAAACAAATCCACCAAGTTTTTTTACCCGCAGGAGCGCAATATTTTCAGAGCAAGAATCGCTGCTCATGGACTGTATTTGATTTGGAGATATCTGCACAACATGATATAATATTTTTCAAAGCGATGGGAGGAATCCTCATGAATGAACAATACTTGAGTGTTTTCGTTGATGAAAGTAAGGAATACATTCAAACGTTGAACGATTCTCTACTCAAGCTAGAAAAGGACTATCAAGATGCAGAAGCCATAAATGAAACCTTTAGGGCCCTCCACACGCTCAAGGGTATGTCTGGTACAATGGGCTTTGAAACGATGTCAAAGCTGTGTCACAAAATGGAGCAGTTACTCGATAAGATAAGAAGCAAGAAAATCAAACTTGACTCTAAGATGTTAGACCAACTTTTCATTGGCGTAGACGTTCTTGACAAAATGATTGCATCGATAGTTAAGAGTGGAACTGATCATTTACCAGATTTCGACGTCGTGGCTTTTGCCCAGAATTTTGAAGTTCTTTCATCAGTTGTTGAGACTGTTGAACCAACAAAAGAGAAAAAGGAATCAGCTGAGAAAGCAGAAATCACCGAATCGGTTCAAAAGGTGATCGCCGAGGCAGAAAGAGAAGGCTACAACGCCTATCAGTTGAGCATCACACTCGCCAGCGGCACTCAGTTCAAAGCCGTCAGGATGTACATGGTTTTCAAAGCTATAGAGGAACACGGTGGACAGATCTTGAGTTCCAAGCCATCCGTGGAAGACATCGAACAGGAAAAGTTCGATCGAGATGTAGAACTGATAATCGTGATAAGAGAGGATAAGGAATCTCTACGAAACATGATCATGTCTATATCGGAAATTGAGAGAGTTACGATCAAAGACATTTCACAAAAAGAAGTCCAAGTCCAAACTGCTGTGATAGGTGAAAACGAGGAAAAAAAGATCGTTGAAGGGACAAGGGCTGAAATCTCAAAAGAGAAAAGAAGACTCACCCAGACAGTCCGTGTTGATATCGACAAACTCGATAATCTGATGAATTTGATGGGAGAGTTGGTCATATCCAGGAGCAGAATAGGCGATACTCTGAGAAAGTACAGCATCAAAGAGGTAGATGAAAGCCTCTCGCAGTTGAACAGGATAAGTTTGGACCTGCAGAATGTGGTGATGAAGATCAGGATGGTTCCGATCGCCTTTGTTTTCAACAGATTTCCCAGGATGGTTAGAGACGTCGCAAAACAACTTGGCAAGGAGATCAACTTCGTGGTCGAAGGAGAAGATACGGAGCTCGATAGAACCTTCGTTGAAGATATAGGTGAACCTCTGCTTCATATGCTCAGAAATGCCATCGATCATGGTATAGAATCTAAGGAAGAGAGACTGGCAAAAGGGAAACCACCAATTGGTACTGTTGTACTTTCTGCAAGGCATGAGGGTAACAATGTGGTAATCGAGGTCAGAGACGATGGTCGTGGCATAGAGAGATCGGCAGTTCTAAAGAAAGCAATTGAGAAAGGGTTAGTCACTGAGGCTCAGGCAGAGACATTGCCAGATGAAAAAGTCTATGAATTTCTCTTCATGCCCGGTTTTTCAACAAAGGCAGAAACTACAGAGCTTTCTGGTCGAGGTGTAGGCTTGGATGTGGTAAAGAATGTTGTCGAATCACTCAATGGCACTGTCAGTATAGAGAGCGCCAAGAACAAAGGCACTACAATAACAATGCGCTTGCCGCTGACTTTAGCTATAATTCAAGCACTTTTGGTCAAAGTGAATAACCTTGTGTATGCTGTTCCAATAGCGAATATTGATAGTACTCTGAGCATATCAAAGGAACAAATTCAGAAGATCCAAGATAGACAAGTGTCGGTTATTAGGGGAGAAATCATCCCTATTGTCAAATTATGGGACATACTGGAGCTGAAACACGAAGGTGATGATACCATTTACAACACTGTGATAGTCAGGGTCGGGAACAGAAAGTACGGTCTGACTGTTGATACACTGATTGGTCAAGAGGACATTGTGATAAAATCCCTTGGAAAGATCTTCAGTGATGTCAGAATATTCAGTGGTGGTGCGATACTCGGAGATGGTAGTATAGCTTTGATACTGGATGTTGCCAACATCGCTTGAATTCTTGAGGAGGGATCCGATGCAAAACGAGAGCGAATTCGAGGTATTCGTCTTCAGTGTTGGCGAACAAGAAATGGCATTTGATGTAGACCATGTTAGCATGGTTATAGAAAGGCCTGAGATAACACCTGTGCCAAAATCGAAGAGCACAGTGTTAGGTGTTATGAATCTACGTGGTAGAATTGTCCCAGTCGTAAATCTTGCCATGTCACTTGGTGTTGAATTCGGCAAGACAGATGATGAGAAGGTTGTAGTTGTGAATTGGGAAGAGATGGAAGTCAGTTTCCTGGTAAACAAAGTCAAAGGTGTTTTGAGATGCAATGAAGGCGAGGTTGAGAAGTTGCAAGAACTCGCCAAATTTGGTGAAAAGTGTAAAGGGATAATTAAGAAAGGCAACGAGTTGATTGTCTACTTGAACATAGGAAAAATACTGGGTGAGTTGATCACCGTTTCAGAGTACAGTACTGAGGGGGTATGGTGATGGCAAAACGAGTGCTCATAGTTGATGATGCTGCGTTCATGAGAATGCTTTTGAAGGACATAATTACAAAGGCTGGCTACGAGGTAGTTGGGGAAGCCGCAAACGGTGTTGAAGCTGTTGAAAAGTACAAGGAATTGAAACCCGATGTTGTGACAATGGATATCACTATGCCTGAGATGAACGGAATAGAAGCTATAAAGAAAATCCGTGAATTCGCTCCTGATGCTAAGATTATTGTTTGCAGCGCGATGGGCCAACAAGCGATGGTTATAGAAGCGATTCAAGCAGGTGCAAAAGATTTCATCGTCAAGCCATTTCAACACACCAGAGTTGTCGAGGCTCTTCAAAAAATCAACTGAGTGGGGTGGGATGGATAGGATCGCTCTTTTGGCAAGTGTTGCTGGCATTTGTTTTCTTAATAGGTTTTCTCGCCGTTGTGTATTTCTTTGTCAGAAGAAGAAATCCTTTCCTTACCTCGAGAAACATTAAGGTACTCGAGAGATATTTCATAGACAGAAATTGCTCGGTAGTTTTGGTTCAAATCATGAACAGTTACTTTTTTCTCCTCGTCACTCCAAATGGAGGAACTGTTCTAAAACAACTGACAGAAGATGAAATAGGTCAACTTGAGCAGTCTGAAAGTTTTTCGCGCCTTCTCTTCAAAAAGCTTGGAAGACGAGAGAAAAGGGATGAAGAGAAGTGAGAAAGTTATTAGTTCTGATACTTGTCTTTATGCCGACGATG
The DNA here is from genome assembly GCF_051235805.1 of Pseudothermotoga sp. U03pept. Classification (NCBI taxonomy): domain Bacteria; kingdom Thermotogati; phylum Thermotogota; class Thermotogae; order Thermotogales; family Thermotogaceae; genus Pseudothermotoga; species Pseudothermotoga sp. U03pept. Next base: position 1,323,244 of record NZ_JBPNXV010000001.1, read on the forward strand.
ATCCTACCACAGGAAGAATTACCTTTCCCCTCGATTAGTATTGGAATTTCACCGGCGCAAAATCAAAGAGATTTGGTGGTTACTCTTGAAATACTTCTGATTTTGACCGTTCTCACCTTAGCACCGAGCATCATCATCTTGTTTACATCTTTCACCAGAATTGTCGTTGTGTTCTCCTTTCTGAGAAACGCACTCGGTACAAGACAAACCCCACCTGCGCAAGTTCTCGTCGGTTTAGCTCTCTTTCTGACCTTTTTTATAATGCAACCTGTGTGGAACGATATTTACAACAACGCGATCTCACCATACATGAGAGCGGAGATAGGCTATCAGGAACTTTTCTCAAGGATGATGCAGAGAGTTCGTGTTTTCATGGTTAACGAATTGGTGAATCATCACAACGAAGACAACGTTTTCTTACTCGCTTCGAGTCTCGGGCAGAAGTACGACAAGATCGAAGATGTTCCAAACAGCATTGTTATACCTGCCTTTGTGCTCGGAGAGCTTGAGTTAGGTTTCAAAATGGGCGTATTGCTTTACATCCCGTTCATTGTTGTCGACATGGTCGTGGCAAGTGTTTTGCTCGGTATGGGAATGATCATGATTCCTCCTGTGTTGATCTCACTGCCATTCAAAGTTCTGCTCTTCATCGCAGTAAACGGTTGGGATCTACTGGTGTCTGGCTTGGTAAAGAGTTTTGCGAGGTGATCGAATATGACCTTAGATTTGTTCATAGATGTCTTCAAGGACGGTATTCAAACAGTCATAGTTGTGATAACACCTGTTTTGCTGGTGAGCTTGATCGTTGGCCTCGTGATAAGTATCTTTCAAGCCGTTACTCAAATACACGAACAAACCTTAACCTTTGCACCTAAGATAATACTCATGCTCATCACAATAATGTTCTTGGGATCTTGGATGTTTGAAAAGCTTATAGAGTATGCACAAGAGATGTGGGAGAAATTCATGGGAATGATCTGATTTGGAATTCAGAGAGTTCTTGGAGAACAGGTTTTTATGCTGGGTTTTGATAGTTACACGCACAGCAGGTATGTTCACAATAGCACCGTTCTTTGCCGATTGGTTTCTACCGCTGCAGGCGAAGATTCTGCTGGTGGTCTTGCTGGGATGGTTATCCTTACCCATGTCAAAGGAGATCATCCCTTTGCAGACACCTCCAACTGAAATCGCGCTCGCACTCTTTGGTAATTACACCTTTGGACTTGCTATAGGCTTCCTAGCGGTACTGCCGATAGTTGCGCTTAGTGTTGCAGGAGAGATCTTTGGTACCCAAATGGGTTTTGCGATGTCATCGGTTTTCGATCCTCAGAGAGAAGAAGTACCATTACCTGGCGAAATCTTGTACACCTTGGGCCTTGTTGTCTTTGTCGCTTTGAAGGGTCATCTGCTGATTTACCAGGCCGTTGTTGACTCTCTGAAACTGGTTCCTTTATCCAAGACCATTACGAATTTCGATTTCGTCGGGATTTTGACTCAGAAAACAACGGAGATGTTTGTCATAGCGATGAAGATTGGTTTACCAATGATAGGCTTCATGCTAGTTGTTTCAATAGCGCTCGGGATAATCTCAAGACTGGTACCACAGATGAACGTGTTCATGGTTGGAATGCCACTGAAGGTCTTGGTTGGCTTTATACTCTTTGTAGGGATGATACCTGTATGGGCAGAGGTTTTTTCTCAGATTGCTGCAAAAACGGTGAATTTCTTGGCTTACTTCACGGAGATCTTTTCAAAATAGATCTGCAACTCTTCGCTGACCCAGAAAGAACCGAGAAGCCAACTCCCAGAAGGCAGAGAAAAGCACGTGAAGAAGGTCAGGTCGCACTTTCCAGAGAGCTTAACATGGCAGTGGCTTTCTTGGTTGCGACTGTTGTCATGAGGTTCGTCCTGCAGAGATTAATCGATCTCTCTATTGCTGCAAGTACCACCTTTTTGGGTTTGGATGATTTCGACGATCTTGAAAAGATCTCATCACGTGTTCTCTATGCATTCAGGGACCCTCTTTTGGTTCTCGTGGTTCTGTTTTTTTCCATTGCTATATCGGCAATTGTGATTGGGGCGATACAAACACGTTTCCTGTTTTCCTTTAAGCCTTTGAAGTTCGATCTGAAGAGAATAAACCCAGTTGAAGGTTTCAAGAGAATGTTTTCCCTCAGAAGCCTCTTTGAATTGTTCAAGTCAGTGTTGAAGATGATCATCGTTGGCTATGTAGCTTATTCAGTGATAAAGCCGAAGTTCGCTTCATTTGCACTCTACAGCGATATGGAAACAGCAGATTCGATGAAGATTGTCTTCAATCTTGCGTATGAAGTGATGTTCAAGTGTTCAATCGCTTTGTTGGTCCTCGCTATAGTAGATTATTTTTACCAAAGATGGGAATTCGAAAAGAGTCTGCGAATGACTAAGCAGGAGTTGAAGGAAGAATACCGTGAGGTCGAAGGTAGTCCAGAGGTGAAGAGAAGACAGAGAGAGATCATGGCAAGACTTGCGAGAGGAAGAATGCTTCAGCAAGTTCCGCAAGCAGATGTGGTTATAACAAACCCAACACACATAGCAGTCGCAATAAAGTATGATTCTGCAGAAATGGAAGCACCAGTTGTCGTGGCAAAAGGTGCTGATGAAGTTGCTCATAAGATCGTTGAGATAGCAAGGCAGAACGGTGTACCGATTGTGCAAAACCCCGAAGTTGCCCGCCAGCTTTACAGAATGATAGATGTAGGAGAGCAAATTCCGCCAGGACTTTATCATGCTGTTGCTGAAATCTTAGCCTATGTTTACTCTTTGAGATAGCGAGTATTTTGGTATAATTTAGAGTTAAGGGAGTGTTCTTGTGAAGAACGTTGACATCTTTGTTGCCGTTCTCGTTGTCGCTATAGTTTTCATAATGATCTTACCCATTCCAGACTTCTTGCTGGATTTCTTTCAGTTGCTCAACATAGCACTTTCCCTTGTCATTCTGCTTTCCACCATGTACATAAGACATACCCTTGATATGTCATCTTTTCCAACTCTGTTGTTGATTATCACTCTTTTCAGGTTGGGATTGAATGTCGCTTCAACTCGATTGATCCTCTTGGAAGGCGAGAACTTTCAAGGTAGGGTCATAAGAACCTTCGGTGAATTCGTTGTCAAGGGTGATTACATAGTTGGACTTGTGGTTTTCATAATTCTTGTGATCGTTCAGTTCATAGTCATAACACGTGGTGCTGAAAGAATTGCCGAGGTGGCTGCAAGATTCACACTCGACGCAATGCCAGGAAAACAGATGAGCGTTGATGCAGATCTCAACGCTGGCTTGATAACCGAACAGGAAGCAAGGCAAAGGCGTGAAACGATAAGAAGAGAAGCCGACTTTTATGGCGCTATGGATGGTGCAACCAAGTTTGTAAGAGGCGATGCAATCGCGAGCATTATCATTGTTCTTGTGAACATATTAGGCGGTATACTCATAGGTATCTTGAAACATCAACTTTCAATTGCCGATGCTGCCAAGGTCTACACTCTTCTAACTGTGGGAGATGGATTGGTCTCTCAGATACCAGCTTTACTCGTTTCAACAGCCACAGGTATTCTCGTTTCGCGAGCAGCATCTAAGGAGAATTTCGGTCAAGACCTCGTGAGAGAACTAACCTCTGAAAGAAGGGTGATAGTAATCACCGGTGCTATCTTAGCCTTTCTTGGCATCGTCACGCCAATCCCCTTGACGAGTACCATTATAGGTGTAGTTTTCATCGCACTCGCCATTTACACTGCACGTGCGGTCCCACAAAAGGCTGTACCAGCACCAGCCGGTCCTGCCCCCACCCCTGTCACGAAACCTGTTTTGACGACACCGCAAGAGGTTGCTGAGGTGCTCCAGACGGACACAGTAGAGGTAGAAATAGGCTATGGATTACTCCCACTTGCTGACCCTTCCCAAGGAGGAGATCTCTTAGAACGAGTGACAATGATCAGGAAACAAATCGCCTTTGACCTTGGATTAGTCATATCGCCCGTCAGGATGCGTGATAGCGTCCTTTTAAAACCGAATGAGTACCTGATAAAGATTCGAGGTGCAGAAGTCGCCAGGTATGAGCTGATGCCCAGCAGACTGTTGGCTATAAACCCTGGTACCGCTGTAGACAAAATACCAGGTATCCCCGTTAAGGAACCAGCTTTTGGCCTTAGTGCCTTCTGGATTGAACCGACTCGCAAGGAAGAAGCTACGAGGCTCGGCTATACTGTCGTTGACCCACCTACGGTTTTTGCCACTCATCTGACCGAGGTACTCAAGAGAAATGCAGCTGAATTGCTCGGTGCCAGAGAGTTCAACATGTTGATCGACGGTCTCAGAGAAAGGTTCCCACAGCTGGTGAGCGATTTGATTCCGGGCGTTCTGAAGTCAACAGATGTGAAAAAGATTCTTCAAAGGCTTCTGAGTGAGGGCATCTCGGTGAGAAACCTACCTTTGATCTTCGAGACACTACTGGAGTACGGTGAGAAATCAACCGATATAGTCTATCTCACCGAGCAGATTCGAAGGGCTTTGAGACGTCAAATAGTTCAATCGATTCTCTCTGAGGACGGCAAGGTTCACGCAGTAGCCTTCGATCACGACCTTGAAAAGAGAATACTCGATTCTCTGCAGGACATGAATGGTGAAAAGAGGATCGCTCTTAACCCGCAGATACTAAGAGAACTGATGGAAAAGACCTCAAAGCAACTTGAGACTCTGATGAAGAAAGGTTTTTCGCCTGTCCTTATTTGCTCTGGTGCCATAAGGCCATATCTTTCGTCCACAGTCAGGAGATTTCTACCGAATGTGCCGGTGATTGCTTACGAGGAACTACCTGATGATGTAACAGTTCAAATAGAGGGTGTGGTCAAACTGTGAAGGTAAAGAAGTACATGGTGAACGATATAAAAGAAGCTCTTGAACAAATAAAAAGAGATCTCGGCGAAGACGCAGTGATACTGAGTACTCGGAGTATCAAAAAAGGTGGTTTTTTAGGTATAGGAGCTAAGAGGTATCTGGAGGTCACCGCAGTTTGTGAAGACAAGAATCAGGTTAAGAGTGAAAACAGTGAAGTCTATAAGTTCCAAGAGCTTCTCGTGAAGAACAAGGAAAAGCGCCAAGAAGAGGAAATGAGAGAACTGAAACAAATGATTCAAGAAATGAGATCCATGCTCAGTTTAAGCAAACAAAATGATCTACCACAAAGTATTCAAAGGTTGCTCAGGGCACTTCAAGTTCACGAAGTTGATCCCACTGTGATGAACAGAGTTGTGGAGTACATAAGAATAGCGTACGGCGACATAACGATCGATGAGAACTTTCGGCAAAAACTTGCCGAGTACCTGTTACCTTTCATGAGAACGGAGGTTCCAGAGCTTAAGAATACCGTACTCTTTGTGGGTCCAACTGGCGTCGGCAAGACAACGACGCTTGCAAAACTCGCAGCAAGACTGAAACTTGTAGAGAAAAGACAAGTAGCTATTTTAACCCTTGATACCTACCGAATAGCCGCAACCGAACAACTGAAAACTTACGCAACTATTATGGATATACCTATGAGAGTAGCTTATACACCAAGAGAGGCCAGATTGGAACTTGACGCTATGCAAGACTTTGACACAATTTTGATAGACACTGCTGGCAGGAGTCAAAACAACGAGATACAGATGAGTGAACTCAAAGCTCTTGCAGAGACTGTTTCTCCATACATATGTTTTTTGGTCACGAGTATGAATTGCAAGTACTCTGATTTGAAAGACATAACAAGACATTTTTCAGTCGCCAAGTACACACATGTCATACTCACCAAAATGGACGAGACAAAGTCATATGGTCATCTGATCAACATACCGCAGCTGTGCGATGCCCCTATCGCCTTTGTCACAAATGGGCAAAGGGTTCCAGAGGATATAGTTGAAGCCAATTCAAGAGAGTTTTCATACATGTTTTCTAAAGAGGTGCTGAAAGTTGCGCAATCAAGCTGAGGGTTTATTGAGAAACCAACCAAAAGTGATAAGCGTCGCGAGCGGAAAAGGAGGAGTCGGCAAGACGATAGTCGCTGTGAATTTGTCTATAGTGCTCGCACAGCGAGGTGAAAGAGTACTCCTCTTTGACGCAGATGCTGGTTTTGCAAATGCTGAAATCCTCATGGGCGTAACCCCGAGAAACACGTTGAAGGACTTCTTGCAGAAGCGTACAAGTTTAGAGAAGGTAATCTTTCAGACTCCATACCAAGTCGACCTGATAAGCACCGGGATGGATGTGGATGATCTGATCACCTTCAATTTGGAGGATAAAGCAGAACTCTACAACCACTTACAGCGTGTCGCTTCAAATTATGAATACATGGTTTTTGATTTTCCACCAGGTTTTAACACTGAACTCGAGAGATTCTACGCGAGTTCAGATCATCTGATAATGGTTACTGCATCTGAGCCCACATCGCTTGTAAACGCGTATACTTTTGTAAAATTGATGACTGTGAAGGGCGTGGATCCAGATGGGTTTCATATCGTCATGAATATGGTTAAGGACATGCGAGATGGTAGAAAGGTTATGGAAAGATTCGTTTCTGTCATAACGAGATTCGCAGGTGTTCCGATTACCTCAACTCATTTGATTCGCTATGACTCTCTTGTAAAAGACAGCGTCAACAAACAGTTGCCTTTTGTGACAACAAGGAGAATCTCACAGCCAGCTTTGGCAGTTTATGGAATTGCAGATGTGGTTAGCAAGAGACAACCTGTTAAGAAATTGTCTTTTATCGACAAAGTCAAAGCACTCTTCGGAGTTGGTTGAGGTGCCACGATGGTCGAGCAAGTGAACTATGTTGAAGCTCCGTTGGTCATCAGACCCGGTATGCCTTTGCTAATAGAGGTCGAATCCAAGGATGGCGAGAAAACTACTTTGAAGAGCACCGTACACGAAACCTACTTTGAGAAGGGCACTTTGAAGATTGCGATGCCTAGCTTCAAAGGAAGGTTTGTTGCATTGCCTCGAGGAGATTTCATCTACGTCACGGCACTGTCGAACAAGGTGGTCTATACCTTTTCAAGTCGTGTAATCGATTATGGACGAGATGAAAACAATTTTCTGGTCATGTACGTGAGCATACCATCGGTGGTTAAGAGAGTTCAAAGAAGAAGGTTTGTGAGAATACCACTTGTTCTAAATGGTGTATATACACTGCCTGGTGATCTTAGAGAGTACAAATTCATGACACGTGACTTCAGCGCCGGTGGAATGTTGATGTGCACAAAGAACGTTCTTTCCGTAGGTCAACCGATCTTCGTAAATCTCGATCTTGGTAGCATAAAGCTACTTCAACAGAAAGCTCAGATTGTTAGAACAGTTGGTAAGAACGAAGCAACCGGTTTTTACGAATACGGTGTACAATTTCTGGATCTATCACCAGAACTTGAAAGATCGCTGGTTGTTTTTGTATTCCAGCAAGAACTGAAGATGAGAAAAGCATCACAAGGAGAGGAGGTTTAGGATGCAACTGACCGAAAAACAATTAGATCTTCTCAAAGAGATAGGCAATATCGGTACTGGGAATGCAGCAACAGCTTTGTCAACTCTGACAGGAAAGAGGATCGAAATAACTGTACCAAGTGCGAAGATGGTTCCAATCGAAAGAATAATCTTCATGTTCGAGCAACCAGAGGACATAGTCATAGGAATAAGAATGACTGTGAAAGGTGATATAGACCTTGATGTGCTACTTGTTTTGGACAGGAAAGCCGGTAAGAAGATTCTCACAGACTTATTGGGTAGTCCATGCGAGGACATCACACAGCTGGACGAGATGTCTTCTTCTGCGCTCAGAGAGATAGGTAATATCATGTGTGGTTCTTACATCACCGCCCTTGCGGAATTCACCCAACTCTACCTCGATCCTCTACCACCCGAACTGAGTATTGATATGCTTGTAGCAATCGTTTCCGAAGCAGTTCTTTCAAGGGCAGATTATGAAGACGATGCCATATTCGTCGAGACTGAATTGAGTGTTGAAGATGTCAAATCTGCCACTTCACAGATGTTTCTCATACCAGGACGAGGAAGTCTTGAAAAAGTGTTTTCAAGGGTGGGAGCGTAATGGTTAAGAAAACGATAATTGGAATTGGCGAAGCCGCAATTGAAAGGAACCCCGCGATCATTGTAACCCTTGGATTGGGATCTTGTGTGGGTGTTTGCATGAGAGATCCTGTTGCTCGGCTGGGTGGTATGGCACACGTGATGCTGCCAGAAAGTGGTGACAGAGATGTCAAGAGCCCTGGAAAGTACGCCGATACAGCTGTGCGATATCTCGTCGACAAGCTAATCGAGATGGGTGCTGTCAAATCGCGCATCGAAGCTAAAATAGCCGGAGGTGCTGCGATGTTTGAGTCCAGTGGTATGAATATTGGTAAAAAGAACGTTGATTCAGTCAAGTACTGGCTCAAATATTTCGACATACCAATCAAGGGAGAAGATACAGGTGGTAATAGAGCAAGAAGCATTGAATACAATATCGAAACGGGCAAATTACTCGTGAGGAAGGTCGGTGGAGGAGAGACTGTGCAAATCCTCGAAATATAGAGAGGATGATTACGTGTACAAGACAAGCGAAGAAGAAATAGTCAAAGAAATGCTCCCTGTCGTAAAGAGAATAGCACTGGACTTGCTCCATAATCTACCGAAAAATGTAGAGCTGGACGATTTGGTTCAAGAAGGTGTTTTAGCTCTCTTATCAGCTATCAGGAGATATGATCCAAAGAAAGGTGCTAATTTGCATGCCTTTGTTGTGAAAAGGGTCAAAGGTGCGATGTATGATTATCTGAGAAAGATAGATTGGATGCCGAGAAACTTGCGACACAACGTCAAGGAAGTCGAGAGGGCGGTGTACGAGCTGGAGTCGCAGTTGAACAGATACCCAACGATAGAAGAAATATCACTTCACACTGGACTGACAAACAACGAGGTGAAGAGGGCACTCGATGAGACTGTCAGAAAACAACTTCTAAGACTCGATGAGTTTCTGTATGAAGATTTCGATTCCTTCGCCGATAATTTGAGTGAACCGAGTGAGCCTTCGGAGAGTGCTTTTAAGGAGATTGTAGCTGAGAAGTTAGCCGAAGCCATCAAGACTCTAACACCACGGGAACAGCTTGTGTTATCACTCAGATTTGAACAAGATCTTTCTTTGAAGGAGATCGGTCTAACTATTGGTGTGAGTGAATCAAGAGTGTCTCAGATTTTATCAGCCGCTCTCTTGAAAATCAAGAGACGGGTTTTGGGTGAAGAGAATGATAACTCCGGTGGACCTTCAGACAGTCATTGTTAGAGGGCCCGATATATCTGGTGCTGCCGCACAAGCCATAAATGTTCAAATTGCGGCAAGTCAATTGTTGAAATCTGAGATAGTGTCTAAGTCTGAGCAACAACTGAGAATGGTTAACCCAGAAAATAAAATCGAGGAGAAGATCGTCAAATCCTCCACAGAAGAAGGCGGAGGCTCTGCAGGTGGTTACTATTTTGGCAAAAGACGTGGGCAGAATCAGAAAGAGGAAAGAAAAGGTTTTATGCTGGACGTGAGATTGTGATAGGCTATCTGTCGGTTAGGAGAATCGACGAAAAGTATGTTGGTGGCATACTGGTTGTTGATGAATCAGGGATACCCCATGAATTCAAATACACAGACCCAATTGTTCCAACAACACTGCAGAAGATCCTTTACGGAAAGTCTTTGGAGGGATACTTGAATACAGAAGTGATCGCCAAGTCACTCTTGAAAAAGTTGGACAACAAACCAGAAGTAGTTTTCACAGACAGCTCAGTTTTAGTAGATGCTGCTGAAAACGTTTTCTTCGCCGTTGCTTCAGTATCTTCAACCGGGCAGATTGAGCAACCATCACCTGATGAGTGCATAATTCCCACATCTATAGGAGCTATACGTTTTGCCTCGGCAAAGGAAATTCCTCAGGACAAATTGGAGAAACTCAAGCAGATAGCAGAAGAAATCGATCTTCTTGAACCTTTTCAAAGACTTCAAAAGGCACTTGAATACATATGCAGATCTTCCAGCAGTTGATAGAGTCTTTGAAGATGGAACTTGGGATAATCAAAGTGAACAGTTCTCAAGAACTCTCTATAGAAGCTGGCGTTCATGAGCCACCAATTTCGATAATAGTCCGCACGGATTGGGAAGTCTTTCATAGTTCTATCAGAGAGCTTTTGTTACCATCAAAAGAATTGAGAATCAGATCTTTCTCCCAAAATCAAGATGTCGTCAGAACAAACCAGGTGAATTTGAACAAATTGGTTTCTGTGAAGGAGGGAAGTATCAACCCAAGAATCTGCACCGAAGTATTTTTTCAGAGTAGTTCTTTGAAAGAAGACCTTCGAGAAGAAAACCTAAACTTTGAAGGTACACAGCCGCAGAACCTCAGTCTGATCGAAACCGAGGTCAAAGAGAAAAACCTTCCAGTTTTGAAAATCACGAGATTCAAACCCACACCTTTTCCCAAAACGGAACAGGCTTTACAAGCCCTTGAGAATTTCTTGATTCGAAATAAAAGGGAAATTGACAGACTGCAGTTCATTGGATACTACAGGTCCGTTCCATTAGAGAGTGCAAAAAGGTACTTGATCGTAGAAAGAGATCTTGTCTTAGAGCTGTCTCAAAAAAAATCGAAAAGATTAGATCTGTTTGTTTTCAAGTGCGAGGATGAGTATATACTTGTGTCAGTCTCTCGAAAGTAGGGCTTTTAGAAATGAGAACACATCCTCTGGTTCTATGTCGTAGAAAAAGTATGACTTGAGCCTTTCGTTGTACAGATATTTTCGGCAAATATCTATTTCGAGTTGTTTCTCGCTCTGTAGTTGTAATGTGTTGTCGGTGTATTTTATGCTCCTTATTCCTCTCTTCGATGCGATTATCCTTATCTTAAAAAGGTCTAACAAAGAGGTTACCTGTTCTGGGTACTCACCGAATCTATCTCTCATCTCGAGAGAAATATCATCGAGTTCTTCAAGATTTCTGCATGATGCCAGTCTTCTGTATATTCTCATGCGTTCCATAGGGTTTTCCACGTAATACGAAGGAATGATCAACTCGCCTGGGATACCTTCGATCTGTGTTTCAACTCTTTCGTTGTCATCTTCAGATCTTTCTTTTCTTGCTTCTCTCAGCTGTTCTTGCAGGATTTCGGTGTACAGATTGAGACCTATTTCGTTGATCATCCCATGCTGTTCAAGGCCAAAAACAGAACCTATCCCTCTCATTTGCATATCCTTTATCGCAAGCTGTAGACCACTCCCTGGCCCTGAGAACTGCCTTATCACTTGCAGTCTCCTTGTAGCTTTGTCCTCAACTTCAGAATCATAGAGGAAATAGGCAAAAGCCCTCCTGTCACTGCGTCCGACTCTGCCTCTGAGTTGGTAGAGCTGTGCCAGACCATACCGGTGAGAATCATCAACTATTAAGGTATTGGCATTTGGTATATCGATCCCGTTCTCGAGAATAGAAGTGCAGACTATCACATCAGATCTGTTCTCATAGAAGGATCTCACAGCTTCCGACAGTTTCTTTGAACTCATTCGCCCGTGAGCAACAACAATTCTTACCTGTGGCACAATCTTCTTCACTTTCTCATAAACGTCCTGTATATCGTTTATTCTGTTGTGTACATAGATCACTTGACCTCCTCTGTTGATTTCTCTGAGTATGGCAGCCCTGACGAGTTGATCACTGTATCTCGCAACATAGGTTATAACCGGCTGTCTGCCAAGTGGCGGTGTCTGTAGAACGCTCATGTCTTTCATACCAGTCAGAGCCATGTGAAGAGTTCTCGGAATAGGCGTGGCGCTGAGGGTCAAAACATTGACATTTATTCTCAGCTTTTTGAATTTCTCCTTCTGCTCTACCCCAAAGTTCTGTTCCTCATCTATGATGACAAGCCCCAAATCTGAAAATTGCAGCTCATCTGATAAGAGTGAGTGAGTTCCAACAATGACGTCTATATCACCATTACGCAATTTTTCCAAAATCCTTGCCCTCTGAGATTTGCTCGTCGAACGTTCCATAATCTCAACTACGATTCCAAAGGGTTCCATTCTTTCTCTAAAAGTCTTGTAGTGTTGTTTAGCCAAGACTGTAGTAGGTACCAAGATTGCAACTTGCTTGCCAGAAACAACACACCTGAACGCAGCTCTCATTGCTACCTCGGTCTTTCCGTAGCCCGCATCACCACAGAGTAACCTGTCCATGGGTTTATCACTTACCAAATCGCTCAGTACCTCTTCAACTGCGACGAGTTGGTCTTGCGTTTCAATGTAAGGAAAGGTGCGAGCAAACTCTCTTTCAAGCATTTCATCACCAGCCAGTCCTAAGCCCCACACTTCTTGTCTCTTCGTGTATATCTGAACCAGCTGTTGGATTTTCTCTTTGAGGTTTTTTCTCACCTTGTCAACTCGTCTTTTCCAACTGTGAGAATTCAGTCTATCTATCTTAACGCTTTCAGTATCTCCAAGATATTTGTGCACTCTGTCAAGGGTTTCAACGGGTACATAGATCATCGAATCTTCGTACTTTATCACAACGTATTCCTTAATACCAAGGGCATTGTGTATCCTCTCGACTCCTCGGTAAACGCCTATCCCATAATCTTTGTGAACAACGTAGTCACCAATGTTGAGATCTTCTTCACTCAAAATTGGCGCTTGTTCTACTTGTGAGATCTTCCCAGCTACTTTAAGTTCACCCAAATCTATTTCGATTGGCGTGAAACTGCCGATGAATTTCACCAACTCTGACAGCCTTATCTGCGAGTTTTCGACGTAATCATCGAGTAATTCCTTATCAAGGATTTCACGGCTTTCTTTTTCTCTTTTAACGAACTCCTCTTGGCATCTGTCAAAGTCTGCTACTAGAACACGAAAATCAGCATATTCGAAGATCGTGGAATTCGAGCCTGCCTTACCAGGTACTGTGTCGAAGGAATGAAGATCACCAACGTACTCACGTGCGGGAAGCAAGGTGATTTCGTCGACTGGCATGATAGAACGTTGCGAAACAGCATCGAAGAACCTGAGGCTCTCTATCATGTCTCCGAACAACTCTACGCGAACTGGTTTGTCATACAGTGGACCAAAGAAGTCGATGATATCACCGCGAACTGAGAATTCCCCCTGAGTCCTTACAAGGAAAGCTCTTTCATAACCAAGTTCATAGAGGTATTTTCCAAAATCGTACAACCTGTCCCCAATTTTCAAAGTTCTCGAAAACTTTCTGAGTTGCTCTGGAGAAAACGTTTTTCTACTGATTGCATGAAGTGTACTGACTATTACCTCGCGCGAACCGTTCAGCAGTCCCCACAGAACCTCTATTCGATTTCTTCTCACCGAAAAGGACACAGAAATCTCTTCAAATGGAAAGACGTCGTGCGATGGAAAGTACAGAAAATTGTATTTCGATGCCAACAGATGAGCATCGTGTTCAGTTGGAACAATTATCAAGACATCTCTGTCTTTCAGTCTTTTGAGAAGATCATCGATGGTCATATTCAAATCCCACTACTTGAAAGGTTCTCAAACGTGAGTTTTCGGATTTGATCCATTCTGTTCTCACAGGAACAGCGAAATCTTTTTCGATGAAACCATGAAAAACACTTGTTCTTGCTACCGGATTGTTGTACAAAGATGGATTGAGAAGAACTTTAAGTTTCACTGGCTTTTTCAAGATCTCTATCTCTTCTATCGTTTTCACATCTTTCATTCTTCGGATCAACTCATTTGATTGTGAATCATTCAGATGTGGTAAGACATTCACCAAAGCGATATTCTTAGAGAGAGGTCCGATTATCTTAACATTTGCTACTGTATGTCTGTAATCGATTTCCCTCAGAAATTTGAGCAACACTTCGTTCGATCGATCAACGGCATCACCATGATAGGAAGTACTTACAAGCATCTTCAGAAGATGCTTGAGTTTACACCCTTCGCGTTGTGTAGACTCACCTATTTTCATCGGCTTGATACCAAGATAATCGATCAAGAGTCTGATCGTATCTTTGTCTAAATCTTTCAAAGGCGAATAGACTCTGCCGTTCATTTTCACGCCGTTCTTGCCCCAACTGTCTGAGAGATTTGAGCCTGTCGCAACCACAAAGTCTCCTCTAATGGAAAGGATGAGATCAAGTTTGGCATAGCGAGTACACATGTTACAACTTGGACCATGACGCCAGACCTCCGATTGTCTTCGCTGACCGTTTATAAAGGTGTGTCTCAGCCCAAGTTCTTGAGCCACCTTCATCGCTCCAGATCTTGCGTTGTCGTACATGAACGGACCCCAATCTACTGTGATTAGTTCAACTTTCTCACTGCCAAGTGCTATTTTTGCAAGAGCAGCGACGAGTGAGCTATCCTCTCCAGCTGAGAAAGCAACCACTAGTCTTTCTGGGACAAAAGCTCTGATTTCCGATACTATGTTGTCTACAATCTGTTGAAATTTACTCTCAATTGGTCCACGCATATATCAACTAATGCAAAACTTCCATCGCAAAGCGCACCAGGGTTTATGAATCTCACAGATTCAACGAAGGAATCATCTGCGGAATGAGTATGACCATAAAAGACTATCTGTGGCTTGTTTTTGAAGGTGGAAAGAATTCTCTCACGTATCTGATGTGGTGCACCCCAACCATGACAGATACCTATCATCAATGAATCAATCTGAACCAGGGTTTGTGAAGGCAGGTATTCTTTCACATCTGCATAATCCATATTGCCGTGAACGCCGTGGAATTGCCTGGAATACGTTTTCAGAGTCAAAACCGTATCGAGATCAACAAAATCACCACAAGCTATTGTCATATCAGCCTCTTGTAGTAAATTCAGCAGTGAGTTGGGTAAGGTCGATAGTCTAACAGGCACATGTAAATCAGAAACAAGCAGAATCCTCAACCTTTTGCCTTCCTTTCGATAACAATCGAGGCAGCGCCCAAGATGCCTGCATCCTTACCGAGTTGACTCAACTTCACTTGATAAGTACCCAGCATCGTTGGCAGAACATAGTTTTTTGATCTCTCAAGCACAGGATTCAATAAGAAATCGCCTGCATTCGCTATGCCTCCACCAAGAATCACAAGTTGTGGATTGAAGATGTTCACCAAAGTACCTATCGCCACTGCCAAAGCTTCCGTAACGGTGTTGAATATACTCAGAGCAAATTGATCACCACTCCTGGCATGTTCGAAGATATCCTTTGGTGTAACTTGATCTGGATTTTTATCTCTAAACAACGATGAATTGGTGTGTCTTTCATAACCGTCGAGTACGAATTTTTTCATCGCAGTGGCAGAGGCAAGCGCTTCAAGACAACCATTTGAGCCGCAACCGCACTTTGGACCGTTGGGGATCACATTCATATGTCCCAACTCGGCACCGATACCCGTGCTCCCTCTCAAAAGCACTCCATGTGTGATCACACCGCCACCAATACCTGTCCCAAGCGTTAGACACACGAGATGTTCGAAGCCCTTGCCAACACCAAAGGTATTTTCGCCAAGTGCATACGCATTAGCATCGTTTTCAACAAAAACTTCTAAGTTGGTGTATTTTTTGATTTCATCAGCCAAGGGAAAATCGTGCCAACCAGGGAAGTTGGGAGAAAACTTCACAACGCCTCTTTTGTGATCCACACTACCAGGAGAACCTACACCCACAGCAGAAACATCTGCAGAGCCACGTACTTTGACTACCGCCTCTGCTAATCTTTTTGCAACTGCTTCAGGTCCTTCTTGAACCTTTGTTTTGCCTTCGATGCGATCAAGAATTTCTCCAGTCTCATTTACCAATCCAACTGCAAAGTTGGTCCCACCAAGATCTATTCCTATGACCTTCAAGGGCTCTACCTCCGACTAATATTTTACCTTCTGCTGGTCGATTAGAGCAAGGAAGTCTTCATTCGATTCTGTTTCTTGAAGTTTTCTTAAAATAAAGTTCAGCCCCTCTTCTTCTGTCATACCACTTAAAACTCTTCTGAGTATCCACATTTTCTTGAGAACATCTTCACTTAACAACAGCTCTTCTTTTCGTGTTCCTGAAAGCTGGAGATTTATGGCAGGAAAGATTCTCTTGTTGGCAAGCTGTCTTGAGAGAACGAGTTCCATGTTACCAGTGCCTTTGAATTCTTCAAAGATCACCTCATCCATCTTCGAACCAGTTTCGATCAGAGTTGTTGCGATGATCGTCAAACTTCCACCTTCACGTGTGTTTCTTGCTGCGCCGAAAAAGTGCTTAGGCTTGTAAAGAGCCGCTGGGTCCACTCCACCGCTGAGTAACTTTCCACTGGGCGGCACATGTATGTTGTAGACCCTTGCAAGTCTGGTCAAACTGTCAAGCAAGATCACAACATCGTGGCCGTACTCAACCAATCTCTTTGCCATCTCAAGGGTGAGTTCGGCAACCTTTATTTGTTTGTCGGGTGCCATGTCGAATGGTGCCGCGATAACCTGTGCGTTAACAGACTCTCGTATGTCTGTGACTTCTTCTGGTCGCTCATCTATCAGTAGGACTATTCTGTGTGTTTCTGGGTGGTTTGCTGCAATGCCATTGGCTATCTCCTTGAGCAAAGTTGTTTTACCAGCCTTTGGAGGAGCGACTATCATTGCGCGTTGGCCCTTACCTGTTGGTGCGAAGATGTCGATCAGTCTTGTTGAGACGATATCTCTTGAGGTCTCAAGTACGAATCTCTCTTTTGGGTAATCGGGAGTGAGGTTCTCGAAGTTCACTCTTTCGCTCGTTGCTTCTGGTGGTCTGAAGTTGACTGCTTCAATCTTTATCATTGCGAAGAACTTCTCACTTTCTTTTGGTGGTCTTATGATCCCCGATATGATATCTCCGGTGTTGAGATTGAATTTTCTGATCTGAGACTGAGATATATAAATATCATTTGCACTAGGCAGCAAGTTGTCCCCACTTCTGAGGAAACCGTAGCCATCAGGATGAATCTCCAAGACACCCGTGCCAAAGAACAATCCGTGTGATTTTGCTTGAGCTTCGAGTATCGAGAAGATCAAGTCACGTTTCCTCATACTTGTGTATCTAGGTATGTCGTACTTCTTGGCTAGATCGTACAGTTCCTTGATTGTCATCCGTTCGAGGTCATCAATTTTGACAGTAATGCTTTCGCCTTTCTCTTGATCGTTGCTGTTTACCAAGGAAAAACACCTCCATGCTAAATGTTTTCGTCAGTTCAAAACGAAGATTAAAACACTCAAAAGGGCTGGATTTCACACGAAAGGGTTACACATAGAATTTACCAGATAAACATCATTTAGTCAAGTGATTTGAAAAAAGGAAACCCCCTCGGTGGGGGGATCTTCCTCACTGTTTTTCTACAATTTGAAGCAAGACCATTTCGGCTGCATCGCCACGTCTCTTTCCAATGCGTACGATTCTCGTGAAACCACTCGTTTTCTCAAGAGGTTTTGCTATTTCATCAACAAGTTTGTTTGTCAATCTTCTATCGCTGAGATAGTAATCTATCTGCCTTCTGAGGGAAACGCTATCTTTCTTTTCGAGTTTCGATGCTTTAACAGCCTTCGTCATGATTTTCTCAAAAGCCCTTTGGACTACTTTTGCTTTGGTGATGGTAGTCACAATACTCTTGTGTTCAACCAACTCTCTCATCTGGTTTTTCAAAAGAGAGCGAGTATGACTGCCATATGTTCCTATCTTGTTCTTCAGCATTCTGTGTCTCATAACTCAGCCTCCTTTTTTGAGCGTGAGACCAAATTTCTCCATAAGCTTCTGCTTTATTTCTTCAAGCGACTTTGGACCGAAATTCTTGATCTTCAGGAGATCTTGCTCAGTTCGTTTCATCAGATCTCCAATAGTTTCGATTTTGTCTCTTCTCAAACAGTTCAGTGATCTTATGGTCAGATCAAGTTCATCGATCTTTCTTGAGTAAACTGCTTCCTCTTCGCTCACCTCTTGTTCAGGTTTTGCTTCCTCATGAGAAACAGTGACGAACTCTGCTGTAAGCGGTACAAAATCTCCCGGCAAGGACTCTGTGATGATCTGCAGATGATTTGTTAAAACCTCTACGGCTCTCTTCAAAGCTTCGTTTGGGAATATAGTCTTCTTTGTCCATATTTCCAGAATCATCTTGTCGTAATCGGTCCGTTTCTCTACCCTTGCACTTTCCACTTTGAAATTCACTTTCATCACGGGTGAAAAGACTCCATCAATTGGAATCCAACCAATATCGGGATGTTCTTCCAGTTCATTGGCTGGTACAAATCCTTTCCCAGCTTGGGCATACAGTTCAAAGAAGAGATCAGCCTCTTCATCGAGAGTAGCTATCTTTAGAGATGGGTTTGCCACCTCGATTCCAGCTGGAACTTTGATATCACCTGCGGTTAGTAAACCGGGTCCTTTTTTCTCGACGACAAGCTTTACCTTTTCTTTTATGGGAATCTCTGCTCTTAGTTGAACCCTTTTCAGGTTCATCGTTATCTCTAAAATATCTTCCTTCACGCCAGAAATCGTGTCGAATTCGTGGTATTTTTCTGGCTTTATGAATTTAATTCCCACAATAGCAATAGATGGGATTGAGGAAAGCAAAACACGCCTTAGTGCATTTCCAATAGTCGTACCAAACCCCTTTTCCATTGGTCCAAATGCATACCTGGCATAATAATATTCAGCCTCTGCCCTTTCTTCTTCTATCTTCAGTTTCTTAGGAACCACGTATCCGATCACACAGATCACCTCGAGTAGAATTCCACTATTGCTTGAACATCTACTGGCAGATCTGTTACTTCCTCAAGATTCGGAAATCTTACAAATGTGCCTCTGTACGATTCAGTTTCTACTTCGACCCATGGTACCTTTGTCCTGTCTTTGGATGTCTCCAAGGCTTCTTTGATAACGTTCAACGATCTGCTCTTCTCACTGACTTCAACTACATCACCTGGTTTCAATCTGTAAGAAGGAACATCCACCTTCACACCGTTTATCAAGAAGTGCCCATGAGTGACTAGCTGCCTGGCTTGTTTTCTGTTAATGGCAAATCCCATTCTGTAAACGACATTGTCCACGCGTGATTCTACAAGTCTCACAAGATTCTCTCGAGTGTCACCTGACATTCTCAAAGCTTTTTCAAAGTAGCGCTCGAACTGTCTTTCCACAATACCGTATATTCTTTTCATAACCTGCTTTGCACGTAACTGTGTCCCGTACTGCGAGAGTTTTCCACGTTGACGTCCGTGATCACCTGGTGCATAAGATCTTCTATCGAAAGGACAGTGATCAGTAAAACATCTTTCGCCTTTCAAATAGAGTTTCATCGCTTCTCTACGACACAACCTGCAAGCTGGTCCAGTGTATCTTGCCATTGCATTCCCTCCCTTAAACTCTGCGTTTCTTCTTCGGTCTGCAGCCGTTGAAAGGTATAGGCGTTACATCTTTTATGTTGTCCACTTCAAGACCGGCTGCTTGAAGCGTCCTGATAGCCGCTTCACGACCAGAGCCGGGACCCTTAACCAAGACATCAACACGCTTAATGCCAAGTCTCAAGGCTTCCTTAGCAACTTTGTCAGCAGCAAGCTGAGCAGCATAAGGCGTTCCCTTTCGGGTACCCTCAAAACCTACTGTACCACTGCTTGCCCAAAGTATAGTCGAACCGTCAGCGTCAGACAGAGTCACTATAGTGTTGTTAAAAGTAGACTTTATGTGAACGATTCCCTTGTCAGTTAAGATCTTCCTCTTTTTCTTTCCTTCTGATCTCTTCGCCATAATCAACCCTCCTGTATCAGACTGCTTGTTCCTTCTTCTTCGTCTTTATCCTACTTGGTCTCGGCCCTTTTCTAGTCCTGGCGTTGGAACGAGTCCTCTGACCCCTGACTGGCAATCCAAGTTTGTGTCTCAATCCTCTGTAACAGCCGATGTCGATCAATCTCTTTATGTTTCTGTTCACTTCTGTCTTGAGTTCGCCCTCAACCTTGTAATGATCCTGAATGAACTTGGTTATCTTGCTGACCTCTTCGTCAGTGAGATCTTTGACTCTCTTGTCTGGATCAACACCTGTGTTCTTCAGGATTTCAAAGGCTCTTGTCTTACCGACACCGTAGAGATAAGTCAGGGCGACAAAACATTTTTTATTTCCAGGTAACTCCACACCCATGACACGCGCCATTCATTTCCCTCCTTGCCTTCAGCCTTGCTTCTGATTGTGCTTCGGGTTTGCCTTGCATACGATCAGAACACGACCTCTACGACGAACGATTTGACAATGTTCACATCTCTTCTTCACGGAAGATCTCACTTTCATATTTCATCAGCTCCTTTCTTCATCTTCCTCTCCTTTTTTGTCCAGCTTCTTTCTATAGACAATCCGTCCTTTTGAAAGATCATATATCGAAAGTTCGACTACAACCCTATCACCTGGAAAAAGTCTTATGAAATTCTTGCGCATTCTTCCCGAGACTTGGGCAAGAATCTTGTGTCCGTTGTCAAGTTCCACCAAAAAAGTTGCGTTTCTTCGTGCTTCTGTTATCGTTCCTTCCATTTTTATAACATCTTCCTTCGGCATTTCACCACCTCTTAGAACTGTGTTAGAACACGCACACCGTCATCGGTAACAAGGATAGTGTGTTCAAAGTGCACGCTTCTCTTCCCATCTGTCATTACAACAGTCCATCCATCATCGAGCGTTGATACCTGCCAATCTCCTTCACAGATCATTACTTCTATTGCCAAAGTCATACCCGATGAGAGTTTCACACCAGTCCCTGGCTTTCCGTAATTCGGTATCTCCGGCTCTTCATGAAGTTGCCTTCCTATGCCATGCCCTACGTAGTCTCTGATGACGTTAAAACCATTTGACTCGACGAAACTCTGTATCGCATAAGAGATATCGCCTACTCTAACTCCATCTTTCACAACGGATATTGCCCTTTCAAGTGCCTTTTGTCCTGTTTCCATCAATCTTTTACCAACTTCATCCACATCTCCTACCACGTATGTAATGGCACCATCACCGTAATAACTGTCATACACAGCACCAACGTCGATCGAAACCAAATCTCCTCTTGCGAAGACTTTACTCCTCAACGGTGCACCGTGTAAAACTTCCTCGTTCACCGAGACACAAGTTGCATACTTATAACCTCTGTATCCCTTGAAAGCAGGTTTTACATTCATTTCCCTGAATTTGGCGAGAACAAAATCCTCAATATCACGGGCATTAGCACCTTCGCGCACGATATCTTTGACTTCGTTTAGTACAGCAGCAACCGCACGACAAGCAACTGACATATTTTGAAGCTCTGCTTCGGATTTAACCCTTATCAAGTTCTCACCTTTTCTAATCTATCAAGTACCTTCTTGACCAGGTCCTGATGATCGACCTCTGAATTCACTTGAATTAAGATCCCTTTCTTGCGGTAGTAATCAACTAAAGGTTCGGTCAACTCATGATAGAGACGATATCTCCTTCTTACTACCTCCTCTCTATCATCGTCCCGAACCACAACTTTGACCTGGCAATCGTCACAAAGTTCATCGTTTTTGGGTGGCATCGAAATCATGTTGTATATTCTGCCGCATTTCGGACAAACTCTTCTGTTCGTAAGTCTTTTGACAACAACCTCTTCACTTATTTCTAATGAAATCACTGCATCGAGTTTTGCAGATATCTTAGATAGAATTTCGTCCAGTGTGACAGCCTGCGGAACTGTTCTTGGATAACCGTCGAATATGAATCCACTTCGGCAGTCATCTTTTTTCAATCTTTCCTCCACAACTTGGTTAACGATTTCATCCGGAACAAGTGCACCAGACTGAATGATACTTTGAACCTTTCGCCCCAACTCCGTGCCAGCAGCCACAGCTTCTCTGAACATATCTCCTGTTGAAATGTGAGGTATGTTCAGATGATTTACCAAATCCTTGGCGAGCGTACCCTTTCCTGCTCCTGGTGCCCCAAGCAAGACCAATCTCATCTTCCTTTTATCCTCCCCTTCTTGATGAAACCCTCATAATGCCTCATGATCAGGTGGGCTTCCATCTGTTGCAAAACATCCAATGCCACACCAACTGCGATCAGAGTCGACGTACCTCCTATTACTATGTCAACTTTGGTGACACCTTCAACCAAATGGGGCAGTAAGGCAATGACAACCAAGAAAACAGCACCCATGAAGGTTACTCTGTTGACTATCTTCTGTATGTACTCTTCTGTTGGTTTCCCTGGTCTTATACCGGGTATGAATCCTCCATATTTTCTCACGTTTTCTGAGACATCATGTGGATCGAACACAACAACACTGTAAAAGTATGTGAAGAAGAAAACCAGGACACCATACAATATGATGTACATAGCACTACCAGGTCCAAGTAAGCGCCTCAGAAAATCCCAGTTTGCCATCTGTGCTATTGCAGCTGGGATCATCAGTATTGCACTTGCAAAGATTATGGGTATCACTCCACCTTGGTTGACCTTCACAGGTATATAGGTGGATGCACCACCGTAAACCCTTCTACCAGTCACTCGAGTTGCATACTGTATGGTAATACGTCTTTCGGCTTGCTGCACGTATATCACACCGGCAACTGTTACCAAAGCAATCGCGACGAGGAAAATCCATCCAAAGATGTTGAGCCTTCCAAGCAAGATTCTGGCAAAGTAATTTGGGTATCTTGCCACTATACCAGCAAAGATCAATATAGAAATACCATTGCCTATGCCCTTCTCGGTAATTCTGTCACCAAGCCACAGCAAAAACATTGTTCCAGCAAGCATCGAGACAGTCGAAATCATCACGAACGCAAAGGGATTGATACCGTAAGAAACTATATCTGGATTTTGCCTGACAAGGCTGAAGGAAACTATGAATGACTGAAAAGCACCCAACAAAACCGTTAAGTTACGTGTGTACTGGGCAAATTTCTTTCTTCCCTCTTCGCCCTCTCTGAGCATGTCACGAAGTTTCGGTATCACAGAAGACAGAAGTTGTAACACGATCGATGCGTTGATATATGGAGTCACGCTCATGGCAAAGATAGAAAAGTTTTCCAAAGCACCGCCTGTGAAAACATCGTAGAAACTCAGTATACCTCCTGCAGCTGTTTCACCGAATCTCTTAAAGGCTTCGCCCCAAGCCTGGATGTTTATCCCTGGAATGGGAATATAGATACCAAGCCTGAAAACGATCAAAGTAGCAATCGTGAACAAAATCCTATCCCGCAATTCAGGTATCCTGAAGGCGTTCTGCAGCGCTTTCCACACGCTATATCACCTCTGCCTTACCACCAACCATCTCTATTGCCTTCTTGGCGGTCTTGCTGAATGCGTGAGCTTTGACCGTAAGTGGTTTTGTCAGTTCACCATTACCGAGTATTTTTATCCCGTCTTTTATGTCTTTGACTAAACCTTTTCTGACAAGTGTCTCTGGGGTGACTTCTTCATTTGTTTCGAATCTCTCTTCGAGCATTCTGAGATTCACCACAGCATAATTTTTGTGTGTGAAGCTCTTGAAACCTACCTTTGGCAGTCTTCTATGAAGTGGGGTCTGTCCACCTTCTAACCACAGATGAACCTTTCCAGAACCCCTGGATTTCTGACCCTTGTGTCCTCTTCCACCAGTTTTGCCAAGCCCTGAGCCAATTCCACGCCCAACTCTCTTGGGTTTTCTCACCGAACCCGGAGTTGGCTTGAGATCTTCAAGTTTTAGCATAGCTTATTCCTCCTTCTCTTCTAACTCTTTCACACAAACCAAGTGCTTGATCTTACTTATCATTCCTCTGATCTGAGGATTGTCTTCCTTTACAACTACGTCGTGAAGTTTTCTTAAACCGAGCGCTTTCACAGTCTCTCTTTGATCGTATTTGTATCCAACTGGGCTTCTGATCAACTCAATCGAAATCTTGGACATCCTCAGACCTCCTTTCTTGCCCCGCGCAAGATTTGACTTATCGTCACGTCGCGCATTTTGGCAGCCTTATCTGGAGAAACTAAGGCTTTCAGACCATTCAGTGTAGCGAGAGCCAAATTGACAGCTGTAGACGAGCCGAGTGATTTGGTCAATATATTCTGTATACCAGCCAACTCAACAACTGCTCTCACAGTGCTGCCTGCGATGATACCAGTACCGGGTGCGGCAGGTTTCAGCAGTACTTTCGATGCATCTTGTTTTCCAACAACCTCATGAGGTATTGTGCTCTTGTAAAGTGGAACATCGACTATAGATGCGCGTGCCGCACTAATCGCTTTTCTGATCGCCTCTGGAACCTCTCTCGCTTTCCCTAGTCCTACTCCAACCTTACCCTTCCTGTTTCCAACAACTGCGAGAACTCGAAAACTCAGCGTTTTGCCACCCTTCGTAACCTTGGCAGTGCGCTTTATTTCAACTATTCGTTCTTCAAATTCCTCCGATTCTCTCTTTATCAATTCTTCTTCGAGTATTTCATCCATCTATCCCTGCACCTCCTCAGAACTTCAGGCCGGTTTCTCTGGCAGCATCGGCAAGCTCTTTAACTCGTCCGTGAAATTTGAATCCTCCACGATCGAAGACCACTTGATCTATACCTTTTGCAAGGGCACGCTGAGCGATCAGCTTTCCAACCTCTCTCGCAGCTTCTCTATTGTAAGTCTTAGTTATCTTCTGCTTCAACTCTGGGTCAAGTGTAGATGCCGAAAGAATCGTGTGCCCCTTTGTATCGTCTATCAACTGAGCATAGATATGTTTTTCACTCCTAAAGATTGAAAGCCTTGGTTTTTCTGGTGTGCCAAAGACCTTTTTCCTTATTCTCAAGTGTCTCCTTAATCTTTGTGTTCTTCTGTCCAGTTTCTTTATCACACTATATGCCCCCTTTATTTTTTCTTACCTTCTTTACGAATTACCACTTCATCCTTGTACTTGATACCCTTTCCTGTGTAGACGTTGACCTTTCTGAACGACCTGATCTGTGCTGCAAAGTGTCCTACTTTTTCTTTGTCTATACCTTTGACCAGTATCACGTTCGGAGCAGGTGTTTCAACAGTTACATTCACTGGTGGTTCAAGAACAACGGGATGTGTATAACCAACCTGCAAAGAGAGTTTGTTTCCCTGTGTTTGTGCTCTGTATCCAACGCCAACAATCTCGAGTTGTTTTTCAAAACCTTTCGTCACTCCATCAACCATACTTCTTATCAAAGACCAGTACGTGCCTTGATATGTCTTAAGGATCTTTCTCTGGGACTTGCGAACTATAACTTCTTCATTCTGATCGACGTGAATTTTCTTGTCCTCTAAAGTAACCTTTACGTACTCGGGGAAGCTACGTTGAAGAGTACCCTTCGGTCCCTTTACGGTTATGGTGTTTCCTTCTATTTGAACCTGCACACCTGTTGGTACTATTATGGGTTTCTTTCCAAGTCTCGACATACCAATCACCTCCTTACCAGACGTAAGCGATGATCTCTCCTCCAACTCCAAGGCTTCGCGCTTCCTTGTCGGTCAAGATGCCTTTTGAAGTTGTGAGAATAGCTATACCTATACCGTTCTTCACCTTTGGTATCTCATCCTTTGCTACATAGAGTCGTCTACCAGGTTTGGAAACCCTGACGATCCCTTTAATGACTCTCTCTCTGCTCCTTCTTTGACCCTTGTATTTCATGTGTATTCTCAGGATTCCTTGTTTTCCGTCTTCTATGTATTTATAATCTTGGATAAACCCTTCCTTCTTCAAAATCTCGCATATCGCTTTCTTCATATTCGAAGCAGGAACGTCCACATAATCTTTAAAAACTACATTTGCGTTCCTTATTCTCGTGAGCATGTCAGCTATCGGGTCACTCCACATCTTTCTCCCTCCCTTTACCAGCTTGCCTTTTTGACACCAGGGAGTTTGCCTTCAAGAACCATCTTTCTGAAGCAAACTCTGCACAAACCAAATTCACGATAAACTGCTTTAGGTCTGCCACACATTGAACATCTTGTATATTCGCGAACTTTGAATTTTTTCGGCCTTTTCCACCTCTCTATGATCCCTTTTCTTGGCATCTTATACCTCCTCTCAATGCTTGAAAGGCAAACCAAGAAGCTCGAGCAATCTCAAAGCTTCAGGATCTGTCTTTGCAGTCGTCACTATTATGATATCCATTCCCTGTGTTCTCGGGGCTTGATCTGGTGTTATCTCTGGAAAAACAAACTGCTCTGTGAGTCCAAAGCTGTAATTACCTCGACCATCAAAGGAGTTCGGATTCAACCCTCTGAAATCTCTCACTTTCGGTAGCACTATGTTTCCAAGTTTGTACAGGAAATTCCACATCCTCAATCCACGGAGTGTCACCTTCAGCCCAACATTCATACCTTTTCTCACTTTGAAGTTTGAAATACTCTTCTTCGCCTTTGTAATAACCGGTTTCTGGCCAGTTATCGCTGCGAGTTCTTTCATATGCCTGTTCAGAATTTCGGCATTCCTTGAGCCTTCACCAATTCCCATATTTATAACTATTTTCTCCAATCTCGGAACCTGGTGTATATTCCTGTAATTGAACTCTTTGATGAGTTTCGGTACAACTTCCTTTTCGTACTTCTCCTTCAGTGGGATGTACTGAGTACCCATCTTTGGATTCCTCCTCACGCCTTATCTATGACTTCACCGCACTTCTTGCAGAATCTGACCTTTGTACCGTCTTCTAAGAGTTTCAGACCAACACGTGTAGGTTTATCACAACTGGGACAGACAAGCATCACCTTGGAAGCATAGATTGCTCCCTCACGCTCTATGATTCCACCTTCTCTGAGTTGTGGTATCGGTCTCTGATGCCTTTTCATTATGTTTACACCCTGGACAAGCACTTTTTTCTCTCTGGGGATTACTTTGAGTACCTTTCCTCTTTTACCTTTGTCCTTTCCCAATATCACTTGTACAAGATCATCTTTCTTTATTCTCATGCCAGCTCACCTCTCACAGTACTTCGGGGGCAAGCGAGATTATCTTCATGTATCCCTTCTCACGAATCTCTCTTGCCACAGGACCAAAAACTCGAGTACCTCGTGGTTCGTTGAATTTATCGATCAAAACAGCTGCGTTATCATCGAATCTGATGTAGGTACCATCAGGTCTTCTCACTGGCTTCCTCGTTCTCACGATCACAGCCTTAACTACTTCACCCTTCTTGATAGCAGTGTTCGGTACAACATCTCTCACGGAACAAACCACTACATCACCTACAGTTCCATACTTTTTATGAAAACCACCCATAACCCTTATGACCCGAAGTTTCTTGGCACCTGAGTTGTCTGCAACATCGAGATAGCTTTCGACTTGGATCATATTCCTTCACTCTCCTCGGAACTGGGTATCTCACCAGTAACGATTTGTTTTTTCAATATCTCGACAACTCGCCAACTCTTTGTTTTGCTGAGTGGTCTTGTTTCTTCAATGACAACCATGTCACCTATCTTGCACTCATTATTTTCATCGTGAGCATGGTATTTTTTCGATCTTTCAATGGCTTTCTTGTATTTCGGGTGTTCGAATTTTCTTGTCACTCTAACAACAACTGTTTTATTCATTTTATCGCTCACGACAATACCTGTGAGTCTCTTCTTTGGCATAAGTCAACTACCTCCTTACTCCAAGTTCTCTTTCGCGAAGAATTGTCTTGATTCTTGCTATATCTCGTCTCAATTCGCTAATCTGTGCGGTATTTCGCAGTTGGCCCATTGCGTGCTGAAATCTCAGATCCATTAACTGTTTCTTCTTTTCCTCTAAGAGCTTCCTCAATTCCTCGTCGGTGTAATTTCGGATCTCGGCTGCCTTCATACAGCCTCACCTCCGATATGTGAACGAGAGACTATCTTCGTAGGTATTGGCAGCTTACTCGCCGCATACATAAGAGCTTCTTTCGCGACATTTTCTTCGACACCAGCTATTTCGAAGAGTATCTTGCCTGGCTTGACAACGCTAACCCATCCTTCTACGTTGCCCTTTCCCTTACCCTGTCTTGTCTCTGCAGGCTTCTTTGTGTATGGTTTATCGGGAAAAACTCTGATCCACAGTTTTCCGCTCTTTTTCATGACTCTCATTATGGCTATACGACCTGCCTCTATCTGTTGCGAGGTTATCCATGCTGGAGCGAGTGCTTTCAGTCCCCAATCACCGAAAGTTACAGTTGCACCACCCTTTGCTGTTCCTCGCATTCGTCCACGTTGTTGTTTCCTGTATTTCACTCTCTTGGGCATCAACATCTTGAAAACCTCCTTGTACTAAATCTGCACGTCTCCTCTGTATATCCAAACTTTTATTCCTATCGTTCCGTACTTCGTTCTTGCGGTAGCAACGCCGTAGTCAACAACGGCTTTGACTGTCTGAAGTGGTAATCTACCACTCAGGTACCATTCACGTCGTGCAATTTCCGCACCTGCGAGTCTACCTGATACCATCACTTTCATACCGACGGCACCTTTTCTGAAGGCGTCTGAAAGGGCACGCTTCATCGCCCTCTTGTACGAGGCTCTTTTTTCTATCCTACTTGCAATGTTCTCGGCAACGAGTTTTGCATCAGTCTCGGGCGTTTTTATTTCTTCTACATTGACAACGACTCTCCTGTTAAGAGATCTCTCAAGATCTTCTCGAAGCTTTCCTATTTCAGTACCCTTTTTCCCTATTATGACACCGGGCCTTGCCGTTTTGATCGTTACTGTGACACTCTCGTTATCAGGTCTTTCTATGAAGACTTCACTGATACCAGCTTGATTGTAGACATCCTTGACTATCTTTCTGATCTGCTCATCTTCCTTTAGCCATATAGCGTAATTCTTTTCGTTGAACCACTTTGCCTGCCAGTCAGCGCTAACTCCAAGCCTAAAACCTCTGGGATGTACTTTCTGACCCACCGTATCACCTCTCTAAGCTTTCGTCTCTTTACTCTTAACCGCTATGGTAATATGACACATTCTTCTCTGAATGATGTCAGCCCTTCCTCTACCGCGTGGCCAAATTCTCTTGAATCTTGGTCCATCATCGACAACGCAGTGTGAAACATAAAGCGTATCGCTGCTGAGTTTCGCGTTGTTTTCAGCATTTGCAACAGCAGACTTGAGAACCTTTTCCACAAGCCTTGCTGCCTTTTTGGGAGACATTTCAAGTATCTGGAAAGCCTCGCCAACATCCTTACCGCGAATCGCATTGATCACGGTCCTCACCTTTCTCGGAGAGGATTTCAGATAGCGACCCTTGGCTTTTACTTCAACAGACTTATTCTCTTCCGCTCTCTGTCTGTACTGCACAGACCTCTTGGGCCTTTTTGTGCCGGCTTCTGCACTCATTACAGTTCCCTCCTCATTTCACCTGACCCTTTGTTGCAGCTTTTTTCTCAGCATGGCCACCAAATCTCCTCGTTGGTGCGAATTCTCCAAGCCTGTGTCCGACCATGTTCTCAGTTATGTATATCGGCACATGTTTCAGACCGTTGTGAACGGCTATCGTGTGACCAACCATCTCAGGAACTATTGTTGAAGCTCTGCTCCAAGTCTTTATGATCTTCTTTTCTCCACTCTCGTTGAGCAATCTGATCTTTTTCAGCAACTTGATATCAACATACGGTCCCTTTTTCTGAGAACGTGCCATCCGTCACACCTCCTCATGCCTGATTGCGTCTTCTTACGATAAACCTGTCTGAAGGTCTTCGACCACGTCTGGTCTTGTATCCTTTAGTTGGTACACCCCAAGGTGTGACTGGGTGTTGTCCCTTACCTCTTCCTTCACCACCACCCATTGGATGGTCAACGGGGTTCATAACCATGGCGCGAACATGTGGTTTTCTGCCAAGCCAACGCGTTCTACCTGCCTTACCAGAGACTTCGTTCTTGTGATCTTCATTGCTGACAATGCCAATCGTTGCATAACATTTCACGTGTATCTTTCTCAGTTCGCCAGATGGCATCTTCAGAAGGGCGTAGTTGCCCTCTCTTGCCATGAGCTGACAGGAAACACCAGCAGATCTCGCGATCTTACCTCCAGAGCCTGGCCTCACCTCAATGTTGTGAATCATAGTTCCCAATGGAATGTTCTCTAAAGGCAGAGCGTTCCCAACTCTGATTTCCGCATCGGGACCACTCATGAGCATATCTCCGACCTGAAGGCCATTTGGTGCCAAGATGTAACGCTTTTCACCATCAGCATACACAAGCAAAGCAATTCTAGCAGATCTATTCGGATCGTACTCAATAGAAGCAACCTTCGCAGGTACTCCTGTCTTATCCCTTTTGAAGTCTATCACACGATATTTTCTCTTATGCCCTCCACCTCTAAATCTCACGGTGATTCTTCCATAATGATTACGTCCACCACTCTTCTTCAATGGTGAGAGCAAAGACTTCTCTGGTTGTTTCTTAGTAACCTCTGAAAAATCTGGCGTCAACATGAAACGAATACCAGGCGACGTTGGTTTATACTTCTTCAAACCCATGGTTTTTCACCTCTCTCACTGCTGACCCTCGAGCTCTTTTATGGTGTATCCTTCTTTTAAGGTGACTATCGCTTTTTTCCATTCCCTCGTTCTGCCTTCAAACCTGCCTCTTCTCTTAGGTTTGGGTTTGCAAACAGATATGTTCACCTTCTCCACTTTAACCTTGAACAATGTTTCAACTGCATTCTTGACAAGGACTCTATTCGCCAGTGGGTTGATCTCAAAGGCGTACTTTCTATCCTCTCTTGCAGCTGTAGTCTTCTCAGTCAATAAGGGCCTTATCAACACGTCATAAGGTGTGAGTTTTTGCTGGTTCATCCCAGCACCTCCTCGATCTTGGTAACCATATCTCGAGTGAGAACTATTTTCTCGTGATTCACGATATCATAAACATTCAATCCATCTATTCTAACTGCCGTTTCATCTTCGCGTGTTGCTCCAGGATTGTCCGCGATGATTGCCTTCAAGCCAGATATGTTTCGACAAGACAGCTTCACATGTTCATACTCTGGTTTCTTCCATGGCAAGACAAACAAAACCTTCTTATCTTTCAACTGCAAGTTCTCAATCAGCTGCCTCATGTTCTTGGCTTTGGGTGTATCAAACTTTATGTCATCGACAACAATTATGTTGCCCTCTCTAAATCTCTGTGATAGAGCAGATCTCAAAGCAAGCTTCTTCATTTTCTTAGGCAGACTCTTTGACCAATCTCTCGGTTTAGGACCGTGAGCAACTCCACCATGTCTCCAAATGGGTGATCTTATCGAACCGTGTCTTGCGCGCCCTGTGTGTTTCTGTGCCCAAGGTTTTCTTCCACCACCGCTTACTTCTGCGCGAGTCTTAGTCGAAGCAGTCCCCGATCTTCGTAAAGATAGTTGATAATCTACATATCTCCAGATAACATCAAGGTTGGGCTCAATGTTGAAGACTTCGTCTTTCAATTCTTGGGTCCCTATCTTTTGACCCTTCATGTTGTAAAGATCTACAAGAGCCATCTTTTATTCCTCCTCATGGTTCATTTTCGGGTTTTCCTGGGACTCCTGATGAGTACCAGACTTCCCCTCGCACCTGGGACTGAGCCTTTGAGTACTATTAGATTGTTGTCAGCATCGAGTTTGACTACTTCAAGATTGTGTGTGGTGACACGCTCGTTGCCATACCTTCCAGGCATTTTCTTACCTTTGAAAATCTTTGCTGGTTCTGTATGCTGTCCAAGTGAGCCAAGTTCTCTGTGAAATTTCGAACCGTGTGCAGATGGACCACCAGAGAATCCCCAACGCTTCATTGCTCCTGAGAACCCTCTTCCTTTTGTCCAGCCAATCACATCAACTTTCTCGCCAACTTGGAATTGATCAACCTTTATCTGTTGACCGATTTCATACGATCCAAGCTCCTTTTCATCTGTCAATCTCATTTCTCTGAGGAACCTCATGGGTTTCAACTGAACTTTTTTAAAGTGTCCTTCAAGTGGTTTGTTCAAGTTTTTGGTCTCTTCAAAACCAAGTTGAACTGCACAGTAGCCATCAACTTGAACGGTTTTCTTCTGAACAACATAGCACGGTCCAGCCTGAATTACTGTAACTGGCACGACTGTGTTGTTGTTGAATAAACGAGTCATTCCTATCTTTCTACCAAGGAGCATCTTCATCTTAGTACACCTCCGACGATTAGAGTTTGATCTCCACGTCGACCCCTGCTGGGAGGTTTATCTTCATCAAGGCGTCGATTGTTTTCGGAGATGGTTCAATTATGTCTATCAATCTTTTGTGAACGCGTTTTTCAAACTGTTCTCTGGAGTCTTTGTGTTTATGAGGCGATCTCAAGACAACGTACAAAGACCTCTCCGTGGGCAACGGTATTGGCCCTGATATCTTTGCGTTCGTTGATTTTGCCACCTCAACAATCTTCTTAGCAGATTCGTCGAGAACTTCATGGTCGTAAGCTTTAAGTTTTATCCTGATTTTCTGTCCAGGCATAAATTTCGTTCCCTCCTTCTTTGCGAAAAGGGTAGGGAGCATAGCTCCCTACCCGGCAACTACTCTATGATCTCAGCGACAACACCTGCTCCAACTGTCTTACCGCCTTCTCTTATTGCGAAGCGCATACCTTTTTCAATCGCTATTGGGTATATGAGTTTGATCGTCAAAATAGCGTTATCACCAGGCATGACCATTTCTGCGTTGTTCCCAAGTTCAACGATTTCACCAGTGACATCAGCTGTTCTGATGAAGAACTGTGGTCTGTAACCTTTCATGAATGGTGTGTGTCTTCCACCTTCTTCTTTCTTCAGAACGTACACGTTGGCTTTGAAGGTTGTATGAGGTGTGATTGAACCAGGAGCAGCGAGAACTTGTCCGCGTTCGATTTCGTCTTTGTCAACACCTCTCAAAAGACAACCAACGTTGTCACCAGCAATTCCCTCGTCGAGTTCTTTTCTGAACATCTCAACACTCGTGACAACTGTCTTCTTGATCTCGTAACTCTGTCCAACGATCTCCACTTCCTCGCCAGGTCTAATTCTTCCGCGCTCGATTCTACCCGTTGCCACCGTTCCTCTTCCGGTGATTGAGAAGATGTCCTCAACAGCCATTAGGAATGGTTTATCAACTTCACGGAGTGGATCAGGTATGTAGTTGTCAAGCGCGTCCAAGAGTTCTTGAATAGGTTTGTAAACAGGATCGTTTGGATTCATTGGTCCTTCCATAGCGAGCAAGGCAGAACCTCTTATGACTGGAACCTCATCGCCTGGGAATTCGTACTTCGTGAGAAGATCTCTAACTTCCATTTCGACCAAATCAACCAATTCCTTATCATCAACAGCATCAACCTTGTTCAGAAAGACAACCATAGCTGGAACGTTAACCTGTCTTGCCAACAGAACGTGCTCGCGTGTCTGAGGCATTGGTCCATCTGTTGCTGCAACAACAAGGATTGCTCCGTCCATCTGAGCCGCACCAGTGATCATGTTCTTTATGTAGTCTGCGTGACCAGGACAGTCAATGTGTGCGTAATGTCTTTTTTCTGTTTGGTACTCAACGTGCGTGATGTTAATAGTGATTCCTCTAGCCTTTTCTTCAGGTGCTTTGTCGATTTGATCGTACGGAACATAGTAAGCAAGATTCTTGAACGAGAGATACTTTGTAATCGCCGCTGTCAGCGTGGTCTTTCCATGGTCTATGTGTCCAATGGTACCAACGTTGACATGTGGCTTTGTTCTCACGAATTTTTCCTTTGCCATTCATTCTCCCTCCTTCACACCTAAACAGCCTTCAGTATCTTTTCGATAACTCTATCAGGTACCTCTTTGTAATGAGAAAACTGAGCTATGTGAGTTGCCCTTCCTTGGCTCAGAGATCTGAGTGTTGTGGCATAGCCAAACAACTCAGACAGAGGTACAAATGCTCTCACAACCCTATGATTGACTCGACTTTCCAAAGATTCAACCTGTGCCCTTCTTGCATTCAGGTCCGCTATGATCCCACCGAGGTATTCTTCAGGTGTGATTATCTCGAGTCGCATCACCGGCTCTAACAAAATCAGCTGACAAGCTCTCATGGCATTCTTGAAAGCAAGACTTGCTGCTATCTTGAAGGCAATTTCCGATGAATCAACCTCGTGATACGAACCATCCAGTAAAACCGCTCTGACACAGATCATCGGATAACCTGCCAAGACACCAGTCTCCATTGCTTCCCTTACACCTTCTTCAACAGCCGGGATATACTCCTTAGGTATCACACCTCCAACCGTTTTGTTAACGAATTCAAAATGCTTTTCACCGTCTAAGGGCAACGGCTCGAATCTCATTATAACATGTCCGTATTGTCCTCTACCACCTGTTTGTCTGATGTACTTTCCCTCAGCTTCTGCTGCTTGTCTTATGGTTTCCTTGTACGCGACTTGAGGTCTACCTATTCTAACATTTACGCCGAACTCCCTCTTGAGTCGATCTGTGATGATCTCAAGATGAAGTTCTCCCATACCCGACAACACAACTTGTCCAGTCTCTTTGTCAACGTTAACTTTGAGAGTCGGATCTTCTTCAGATAACGCACTTACTGCTTTTACCATCTTTTCTTCATCATCGTGAGTAACCGGCTCTATTGCGATTGAGATCACTGGATCTGGGAAATCTATCTTTTCAAGCAGAATTGGCTTTTCCTGTGTGCAGAGAGTGTCACCCGTAGTTGTGCTTCTCAAACCTATCAACGCGACTATGTCTCCAGCTCTTGCGTAGTTGACATCCTCCCTCTTGTCCGCGTGCATGAACATCAGTCGGGCAACACGCTCGCGAACTTGTTTTGTTGAGTTGTAGATATAAGTTCCTTTCTCCAGTTTTCCTGAATACACCCTAACATATGTGAGCTTACCAACATATGGATCTGTCTGTATTTTGAATGCAAGCCCTGCAAAGTCGCCTTCTACTGTAGGTAGGACTTCCACTTCCTCTCCTGTGAGAGTCAATCCCTTTGCAGGCGGAATGTCCAATGGTGAAGGCAAATAGTCTACTATTGCATCAAGTAAAGGCTGTATTCCCTTGTTTCTAGCTGCAGCTCCGCACAAAACTGGAACGAGTCTGTTGTTTATCGTTGCCTTTCTCAGAGCACGTTTTATCTTTTCTACAGATATATCTTTTTCTTCAAGGTACAACTCCATCAGCTCTTCATCTTCTTCGGCGAGTAAAGAAATCATCTCTTCTCGCATTTCTTCAGCAAAATCAAACATATCATCTGGTATTTCTGAGATCGACAGTTCGCTACCATCTTCACTCAGCCAAGTGATTGCTTTCATTCTAACGAGATCTACAACACCCGCGAAATCTCTTTCACTACCTATGGGAATCTGTATAGCTATCGGCCTTGCATGAAGTCTATCAACCATTGTCTTCATTGCCATGAAGAAATCTGCTCCGGTTTTATCCATTTTGTTCATAAAAGCTATTCGCGGTACACCATACTTCTGCGCCTGGCGCCACACAGTTTCTGTCTGTGGCTCCACACCAGCTGTTGCGTCGAAAACAGCAACTGCTCCATCGAGAACTCTTAGAGCTCTTTCCACTTCAATGGTAAAATCCACATGGCCGGGCGTATCAATTATATTGATTCGATGATCTTTCCAGAAACAAGTGGTAGCCGCAGCGGTAATCGTTATTCCACGTTCCTTTTCCTGCTCCATCCAATCCATCGTGGCGGTACCTTCATCAACGCTACCAAGCGCATGTTTACGGCCAGTATAGTACAGAATACGCTCTGTTGTCGTCGTCTTACCGGCATCTATATGAGCCATTATTCCGATATTGCGTAACCTGTCCAGCGAAACATAAAGCGCATCGACTTCTATCATGATCTTTCCTTTCACCACCGTAAGTGGGCAAATGCCCTGTTCGCCTCCGCCATTTTATGTGTGTCTTCTCTCTTCTTCACTGCAACACCAGTACCTTGATAAGAAGCAAGAATCTCATCGCCAAGTCTTATATACATCGGTTTTCCTCTTTTCGATCTGGCGGCGTTGATCACCCATCTGAGTGCCAAAGAGGTTTTTCTGGGCTCCTGAACCTCAACGGGAACTTGGTAAGTCGCTCCACCAACACGTCTTGGTCTGACCTCCAAAACAGGTTTGACATTCTCCATTGCCTTTTGGAATACCTCCAGAGGATCTTTGCCAGATTTTTCCTTTACGTAATCCAGAGCGTCGTAAACTATTTTCTGAGCAACTGCTTTCTTACCATCCCACATGATCTTGTTTATGAGTTTTGCAACAAGCACATCTTTGTACACGGGGTCAGGAGATGCCTCTCTGACTTCTGCTCTTCGCCTTCTCATTAGATCATCCTCCCAAAACTACTTCTTTGATCTCTTTGCACCATATTTGCTACGTGACTGTTTTCTGTTTTCGACACCTGCGGTGTCGAGAGTACCGCGTATAATCTTGTACCTGATACCCGGAAGATCCTTAACCCTTCCGCCTCTAACAAGAACAACAGAATGTTCCTGCAGGTTATGCCCAATACCAGGTATGTACGCAGTTACTTCTGTACCATTAGACAGTCTGACTCTTGCGATCTTTCTCAGAGCTGAGTTTGGTTTCTTTGGCGTCATGGTTGTGACACGAATACACACACCACGCTTCTGGGGATTGCCCTGTAAAGCTGGTGCCTTCGACTTTTCAATTTTCTGAGATCTTCGAAGCCTGATCAACTGATTTATTGTCGGCATCTGTATCCTCCCTTCAACGACACACCAAATGCCGATTCTATAATAAAAACGGCAATTTGTCAACTTCTATTCGTCAAAGCTCAGCAAAATTCATTATACTACCACTCTGAAAGGCAAGAGCAACAAAGAATTGAAATTATTATTTCGATTTCAAATAGTCCCAGCAGGCATTCAAGGTGATGAAATATTTTCCCAATCAAAGTAGTTTCACGAAATCCATGAAATTCATCTAAAGAAACCTTTTCTCTCATCTCGAAAAATAAGGGCAGGCAAGAGCCTGCCCGCGACAGCAATTCTATGTTAGTCTATATGAACATGTTGACCTGCTACACCACTCTTTGTGAACTCTTCTTGGTAAACGTATTTTTTCTTGTAAGCCATTACCGTGGAGATGAAGGCTTCTACTATCATCCATACAGCTATGATCAGTGTCACTGTGGCTATGAACACAAGTAACCAGTTTTTCGCCAAATAATAGGTCTTGATATTCAGTACCGTTGCCCAGATAGTAGCCGTCAACATGAAAATCATCGGAAGCAAGGTTGGCCAGATCGGTTTTCTCTTCTTGGCGAGATAAACAGTTGCAATCATCAATGCAAGACCTGCTAAAAGTTGGTTCAAAGCTCCGAAGACTGGCCAAAGTTTCATGGCGCCCCTGCCATCTGGCGAAACCATACAAAGCGCGAAAGCTGCCAGAACCACAATGAAGGTTGTGAAATACCTGTTCTTAAAAGGACCAATTGGTTTCATGTCTTTGCCTTTAAACAATTCCTCGAGTCCGAAACGTTGTATTCTTGTAGCAGAGTCTAATGTTGTCCCAGCAAAAGAAACCACAAAGATAGCCATCAGCGTTGCTCCCAATTGCTTTGGAATGCCTATTGCATTCATCAAATTAGAAGCTCCTTCAACAATGGCCTTCAATTGAGCAGCCAGCCCTGCGCCAGCAGTCGTCGACCAAGAAGAATAGTATTTCAGGTACCCTGCACTCCCCGCACCGTACATTCCGATTCCCGCTGTTACCGCAATTATTATCAGAATAGACAACGAACCTTCAAGAAGCATTCCTCCATAACCAACGAACTGCGCATCTGTCTCTTTTTCAAGCTGTTTGACCGTTGTCCCTGAAGAGGCAAGGCTGTGAAAACCACTTATGGCGCCACAGGCAATTGTGACAAACAAGAGTGGCCATAGATTTGGTGCACCAGCCGCTTGTTGATAAGCAGGTGCAACGACTTGTGGCCTTGCAACGAGTGTACCTAAGAACAACGCAGCCATCAATACTAACAGCTCGTGAGAGTTTATGTAATCACGAGGCTGCAGCAGCGTCTGCACTGGTAGAACGGATGCAAAGTAACTGTAAGCCAGAAGAATGACTATCCACGAGACGATCGGAGAAACACCACCGATCTGCGGCATTTTCAACGGCAAGTAAATTCCTATCACTGCAAAGACATAAAGCAGAATGAGACCTATGATCGAGTAGACGGTATCTTTCTTGCCCTTCTTATAAACCATGTAACCTATCCACATGGCAATTGGTATCTCCATCCAAATTGACAGGACACTTTGTGGATACATATTGAACAAAATACCCATTATCATAGCAAATACCGCCAGAACGATCCACAGCAGGAACTGTATCAGGATCAGAAAGATTATTCCAACCCTGTTCGAGACGATGCCTTTTGTCATCTCTCCTATGGTCTTGCCACCGTGTCTTGATGAGATGACCAGTGAGACAAAGTCATGCACTCCACCGGCAAATATAGGACCCAGAAAGACCCACAAAAATGCTGGTAGCCATCCCCATATAACACCTATTGCTGGACCAACTATGGGACCGGTTCCAGCAATCGTAGTGAAATGGTGTCCGAGCAAGATGTGCCTCCTGGTTGGAACGTAATCGACACCGTCTTTGAATTCCTTAGAAGGTACGCGGTTTGTGTCCTTCAAACCAAAAAGCTTCTGTGCAAGCCATTTACCATAGGTGTTGTACGCAACTATGTAGCCTATGAAAGCTATTATTGCGAGGACCAACGAGTTCATTAAAGATCACCTCCGTTTTTTTAAAGAATTCAACTATCATTGTATGAAGGTGGAGGATATTCGAAGGATCGAAAGGCAACTGTAGGGAATGAATGGCAAAAAAACGAACCTCACACGAAGAGAGAAGACTTGACAACTCTTTGATACATTCTTGAAACAGGTATCACATAACCATTTTCGAGTTCTATTTGCATATTCGGAAGGCGAATTAGCCTCTTAACCTTGTTCAAATTACATATGTACGATTTATGAACTCTTAGAAAGTTCTTGGGTAGTCTTCTTTCAAGTTCACTAATACCCCAGTGATACACTTCATATTCCCCATCGAGGGTCATGACAACACATTTTTTACCAAAGGCTTCGATGTAAAAGAGCTTTTCAAAATCGAGCATGAGAACATCTTTACCGTCACGCACGGGCAACTTTAAGAGAGGACGTGAATAGGCTTGAAGTATTCTTTCAACACAAAGTTTGAACCTTTCTTCTCTAACAGGTTTGACAAGATAATCTATTGCTCCTATTTCAAAAGCTTGTGCGGCGTATTCTTCGTATGCGGTTACAAAAACTATACCTATCTTATTGATTTTCTTGGCGATGTTTATTCCAGATTCTGAAGGTAGTTTTATATCGACGAACGCAACATCAAACTCTGTCAGACGTCTCAAGAATTCCCTTGGCGAGGCAAAGACACCAACGAGCTTAAGTTCAGGATATTTCGACACCATCTGAACGATACTCTCACGAGCTAATTGCTCGTCTTCTAATATAGCGACTCTTATCATGAGCCCCCTCCATTGGTATAGTTATCGTGACAGTTAATCCATCTTTATTCTTGTATTCCACTCTTGCCCTGTCCCCGTACAGATTGCGTAGCCGTGCTTCTACAAGAGTCATTCCAATACCTTTCTGCGCAGACTTCATGCCCATACCCTTGTCAGAAACCCTCAGTATCAGTTCACTATCTTTTGAACTCACTTTGACTTTTACTGAGATCTTACCATCCCTCGCTCCATACTCTACAGCATTTTCCACGATCGGTTGCAGAATCATTGTTGGAACCTGTTGATCTTTCAAATCTTCTGGAATATCTATTTCATAAACCAATGAATCTCCGTATCTGAGCTTCATTATCGAAAGGTAATATTCAATCATTCTCAGCTCTTCGCTGAGTGTTACGAGAGATTCTTTGTTTTTGAAGTAATACCTGAGCAGTTCAGATAATTCGTCAACCATCTTCACTGCATTTTCATCATCATTTCTTATGAGATATCTTATGCTCGCAAGGGTATTGAACAAAAAGTGAGGACCAAGCTTTGAAGCAAAATCTCTCATCTGTGCTTCGCGTGCGAGTATCGACTCTTTAACTGCTCTTGCCGCCACGACAACCATTTCGATGAATTTTGCTATCTCCCTCAACATTAAAGTCTGTTCTTCCTGTAGTTCCGTATTGTTCAGAACCATCAACCTACCTATTGTCCTACCTCTGCTTTTCAACGCAATGCATGCCCTAACAGGACAGTTGCTTTCCTGCCGTGAAGTTCTTTCATCAAAATCAATTATCAACTTCTCAACTCCAAGAATAGTTGAAAGCTTCTCGGCGAACCTTTGTATGTTTGCCGTACTCGGCTCCTCAATGGTCTTCACTGCGTCTTCTGCCACGGCAAGGGTTGTTGAAAATACCTTCGATGAAGCATCTTTGACAGCCTGCTCAGTGAATTTCGTGAGTGCCAATATCAGTGCCACACCAAAAGCGTTGGTTATCACCATCGGTGCCAATGCATTCAAAACGATGTCTGCTGCCAGTGAGCGCGGTATAATAAGGAAATATGCGACAAAAAGATGAACAAGCTCCGAAAAGGCAGATATGAGACTGCCGAGAATAACTTTCTCCTTAGAACGCAGGTACCAGCCTCTGAGACTGGTTGAGAAGAGACCAGCACAGAGTGTGCCAACAGCGCACGCAAAGCCAGATGGACCTCCCAAGAAGAATCTGTGAGAGGAGGCAATAGAGCTGCTGAGCAGAGATGCCGGCAGACCGCCGTAAAGTGAGGCGACTATGACTCCTATATCTCGATAGTTTATGATCGCACCCTTGTACGGCAGTCCCAAGATAGTCCCCAGAACTCCGAAAAGACCACCAAAGACACCCAGAACAATCGGTTTATTTCCTTCAAACAATTTGACAAAGGACTTCTTCGTCTTGTAGAACTGTAGAGCAAAGAAGATAGTCACTCCGAGTATCGTCATCCTACCGAAGAGCGTGATCAACAAATACACAATCTCACCTAATGGAATTTTATATCAAAAGATAGATCTCATAAAAACAGCAACTCAAAGTTTTCACAAAACTCAGTACTCAATGCCTTTCCTTGCCAAAACTCCCTTTTGGTAGTAATGTTTGACCTCTTTCATTTCTGTCACAAGGTCTGCAATTTCCAGAAGTTCCTCAGGTGCATATCTACCGGTGACGATCACCTCAGTTGATGGGGTTCTCGATTGAACAACCTCAACGAGTTGCTCGGCAGAAAACAGTCCAAGATAGCATGCAACGTTTGCCTCGTCTAAGATCACTATGTCGTACTCACCAGTGGTGAGAATTTCTTTCACCCTTTTCAGACCTTCAGCAGCGATTCTGATGTCTTCTTCATCAGGCTTTCCATGAATGAATGATGGCTTGCCGAATCTCTCGATCGTCACATTCGGCAAAAGTTTCAAAGAATGCAGTTCCCCATAGTCCATTCCCTTCATAAACTGTGCAATGTAAACCTTCAAACCGCTACCAACCGCCCTGAGTGTCAATCCCAGGGCTGCCGTTGTTTTGCCCTTACCGTTACCAGTGTAGACCTGTACGTAACCTATCATGTCACTACCCTCCTATCATGTGACGATCACGGGTGGTACACGAAAGTCTCTCTCTGCGGACCTTTCGGATTTGTTTGGAAACAACAGAGAATGAATTGATGTCGACTTCACATCCATGAGCAACTGATTTTCAAATAAACGAGGATCGATAATGAATCTACCCGATTTGTCCTTGAGAGCCTTTTCTATAACCTTCTTGTACATTGAACAGACAGAAAGGACCGGAACAGTTGATTTTTTCTTTATGAAAGACAACAGCTCTCTACCTTTGGTAGTGAAGCCAAGAACTCTTAGATACTGTGGTCCAACTTCGTTGCATCGATCTAGGAACTCTTGAGAAACCTCAAAGAGTGCATAAAGTGCCAATCTTCTGATTTTACTCATGGTAAAACGTTTAGCTTTGACACATTCAAAGAACTGCTGCAATTCACCAGATTTCATGGCGCATTCTACGAATCTCAGATCAATACCTTCGCTGAATCCATAGAGTTGCTGTAATTTGTCTCTGTTAGAGAGTCTCACTTGGGCGAGTATCACCTGTTCTAACTGGTCTAATGTCACAGGTCCTCTGCCTTCGTTGAGTTCCTTGTAGATTATCTTCAAACTTGTCTCGGGGACGGCTTGTGAAACTTTCTCCCACTGGCCGTCAACTATCATTTTCCTTATCGCAGTTGCGCTCGAAAACTTTCCCTTAAATGATATGTCGTGATCCTCTGCACCTACTCTCTTTACCACGCGAACTTTTATCTCACTTCTCAGTTCCATCAAAGATCTGATGTATTCGATACCAAGGATATCATTAGATTTCTCTATCTTGAGAACTTCCTTGGGGTCCATCTCTTTCGTCACTTCAAAATACCTTAACAACGCATATTTTCTGGCATTCGGGAAAGAATTTCCTTTCTTCAGTTCTTCCCTCATCAACGCAGGAAATGGCTCAGGTTGTTGAATCATTACCGTTGCAATCTTGGTGAGAAAATCAAGGTTTGCCGACTCACTACCGAAGACGATATCTGTTACGACCTTTGTGCGTTCTAAGAGCCAGACTGCTCCTTTTGCAAAACCACCAGCATCTTGAATCGCAAAAACAAACGGCAGTTCAAAAACAACATCTACACCGTTGAGAAGTGCTATTTGAGCTCTTGAGAACTTATCTATGATCGCCGGCTCTCCTCTTTGACAGAAGTTCCCACTCATTACCGCAACAGTGTAATCTGGCTTGACGAGCTCCTTAGCAGCCTTCAGATGGTGCAAGTGTCCGTTGTGAAATGGATTGTATTCGACGATTATTCCCAGAACCCTCAACGAGACAACTTCTCCTCTCTAAGGATGCTCAAACAGAGCACAAAGTTGAGCAACGTGAAAACGAGAAAGCCCATCGACAGAAGCTGCACAGCCCTGATATCTCCAGATTTGCCAGCTAACTCAACACCAATCCACGCAAAACCGTGAACGATCATTCTGAAGAGTTGCACTGCGAGCGAAAAACCATTTGATATCAAGGCAAAGGATAGAAATATCATGTAGTTGTCGTCGTTTGCCTTTGCTAGACTGTAAAAACTGGTACATAGACCCGAAGAAATCGTCAATAAGACAACAAAGAAAAACCACCTTGAGGTGTGAAAACTCAAGCCAAAGGCGTCTTTGAAAATGGGAGCGACATACAGGAACAGACCATATGCCAAAGCCATGACTATGCCTATGGCTGCACAGAAAACACCGAGTAATAACAAGAGGTACAAAGCAGTTCTCATAGTACCACCTCATATCTTTGAGAGTATCACTTCTGCGAGTTTTCTACTACCCAAAACCTCTGCAATTTCTTCAACAGTTGAAGATTTTAATCGATCAATACTTTTAAAGACTTCAATGAGTTTTTTCTTTCTTTTTGGACCTACACCCGGTATTTCATCGAGAATTGAAATGAGAGCATCTTTCGTTCTCAATCTTCTGTGAAAGGTGTTTGCGAATCTGTGTGCTTCATCTCTTATTGAAACCAATATCCTCAAAATAGGACTGTCTAAACTCAGAAACAGTTCACCTTCTGCTGTACAAACGATCTCATGCTCTTTGGCAAGCCCCACAACATCACAATCCTTACCAATCTCTTGAAGCGCCATCTTCACTGCCCTGACCTGCCCCACTCCCCCGTCGACAAATATCAAATCAGGCAATGGATATTTCGAGTATCTCCTTTTTACAAGCTCTCTGATAGTTCCAAAATCATCTATCCTTTTGTTTCCAAAATTGTAGTGTCTGTAGTCTCTTTTGTATGGGGTTCCG
Source organism: Pseudothermotoga sp. U03pept (assembly GCF_051235805.1). Classification (NCBI taxonomy): domain Bacteria; kingdom Thermotogati; phylum Thermotogota; class Thermotogae; order Thermotogales; family Thermotogaceae; genus Pseudothermotoga; species Pseudothermotoga sp. U03pept. The sequence continues at coordinate 1,367,116 of NZ_JBPNXV010000001.1, forward strand.
TCAAGAAAGACGACAACTGATGCTACAGTTGTTCCACCTTGAAGATGTGCAACATCGAAGCCCTCTATTCGATGCGGGTATTTCGAAAGAGATAGAATTTTCATGAGTGAATCCAATGAATCTTTCCTTATGCTTCTAACCGTCAACTCACTCTTCGCGTTTTCAATGGCTTTGTTCAACAGATTCTGCTCGGCTTCGTCTCGTGGTCTACCACAGTAAACTGGTAGGTCTAAATCGATCTTTCTCTGCAGTATTATGGCAGGTGGAAGATCGTTCTTGTTCACCATGTAATAATTGAAGACGAAGTCCTTGATATCTGCGGAATCCATTTCGTAAACAAGCTTGGCAAGCATGTGACCGCTACGAATTCTGAAAAGAACATATAGATCTTTTACCCTGCCAATGACATCTAAATTTCTAAATTGTTCAAGCACCACTCCTTGTTTTTCCATCACTTTTTCGAATTTGAAAAGAAGATCTCTGTACTTCGCTGCGTTCTCGAAATCCATCATCTGTGCATGTCTTTTCATCTTTTGCTCGATGAGTTCCATCGTTGGAGAAACATCGCCTTTGAGGAACTCTCTTATCGGTTCAATCGCCATTTTCTCATAGTCTTCTTTGGAAATCTGATCTGCACATGGTGCTTCACATCGATGCATGTAGAAATCCATGCATGGCTTGGATTGTTTTGTCAAATCTCTCTGGCAGGTTCTGAAATGATAGACTTGTTGAAGAAAGTCCAATAGATCTCTGACAAACCTCACATTGGTGTATGGTCCGTAGTATTCACCATTTGAAAGCCTTCTGCGCACAATTCTCAAAGTTGGGAACTCTTCTTTTGTTATTTCTATGTACGGATAGAATTCCGTTTCCTTAAGCATGACGTTGTACTTCGGTTTGTGTTCAAAGATAAGAGTAGCTTCGAGCAATAGAGCCTCTCTTTCATTAGAAACGAGTGTGTAATCCAGTTCATGAGCTTCGTGAATCAGTCTTTCAACTTTCTTGTTTTCTCTGTGTGTTGATTCCCTGAAATAAGAAAGCAGTCTGTTGCGAAGTTTTTTTGCTTTCCCCACGTATAGATATTCGCCGCCACAACCGTAGAAAACATATACACCTGGTCTGTTGGGTGCCAGCTTTGCTTTAAGCGAGAGATCCAAACCCAATACCTCCTCAGATAATTCTACTGTACCGAGCTGTCGCATATCGCAAGATACTAAAATCTTTAACACACTCACCACTTGAATTTTCTCATGCAAATTGATATTATTCTTATTGAGAATGAATCTCAATAAGGGGGTGGCTCTGTGTCTCTGTTGGAGGTTCCAGTTGGATTTTCTGCAAAGGTACAATCTGTGCCAGAGACTCCAATAGGTTCAAGGCTTGTCTCTCTTGGTTTCATCCCAGGTACTTATGTGAAGGTCGTCAGAAGTGCTCCACTGGGTGATCCCAGGGTCTATTTGGTCATGGACAAGCTCATAACACTGCGAAATGACAGTGCAAGAGAGATAGAGGTGGAGCTCGATAACAACTTAATCACTCTCTCTTCTGCCACCGAAGGCATTTACGAGGTAATCGATCTATTTGGTGGAGCAGCCTTTCAGAATAAACTGTCCAAGATGGGCGTAGTGGAAGGTAAGACTGTGCAGGTTGTGGCTCCGATGAAAATAAGGACAGAAAGAGGACAGTTCACAGTTGGTTTTGGCATCGCAGCTCGCGTGTTGTTGAGGAGGTTGTAAGATGGCTCTTCGTGTAGCCTTGTGTGGAAACCCAAATGTTGGCAAAACCAGTCTTTTCAATGCTTTGACTGGAATGAGACAGTACGTTGCGAACTGGGCAGGTGTCACAGTTGAGGTAAAGGAAGGAATCAGAAACTGGCGAGGCGTGAAAATGGAATTCATCGATCTGCCAGGCACGTACAGCTTGTCCTCTTTCAGTATGGATGAAAAGATAGCAAGAGACTACCTTCTGTACAGGACACCGGATGTTTTGATAGTTGTTGTAGATGCCCTGGCTATGAAACAAGGACTATATCTGTTTCTTGAGGCTGCAGGACTCGATACGAAGATAATCTTGGTGGTGAACGCGATAGACGAGGCTCGAAAACAAGGTGTTCATATCGATAAACAAGAACTGGCAAAACACACTGGTGTTCCTGTTATTCTAACAAGTGCTGTGACTGGTGAAGGAATCGAGGAACTTTTCGATACAATTTTGAAAACCGCATCTTCTGAAAAGAAAAACTTTCACTTCGTCTACGATCCAGAAATAGAAGAGAAGATAAATGAAATGCAGTTGATCCTCCAAACAAAACCTTCTTTGAAGACATTTCCGCTGAGGTGGCTCTCTGAAAAGTATCTTGAAGGTGATCCAGAGACTGTGAAATTAATTGGACAAGATAACCTGCCGAACGGCATTCTTAGAGAGAAGATTGCTCAAGAGAGATACAAGCACATCGATTTGATCCTCAAAGAGACTTTCAAAGCTCCAGGTTCAGAGTTGACGATGAGTGAGGCTTTAGATCACGTGCTGACACACAAATACATAGGGATACCTATATTCCTTGCCTTGATGTACATGACATTCACGGTATCCTTTGAGATCGTTCAACCAATCTCAGATCTCATTGAAGCCCTCCTTGGCAGTTTTGCTGACCTCACGAGGGGTTTTTTGAAGAATGAAATGCTTGCTTCTTTGATTGCCGATGGAATCATCTCTGGTGTTGGAGCAATATTGGTCTTTGTTCCGAATATCTTTGCTCTCTTTCTGATGCTTGGTATCATGGAGGAGTCAGGTTACCTGCCCAGAGCAGCTTTTGTAGTTGACAGAATAATGTACAAACTCAAACTTTCTGGCAGGTCTTTTATGTCCTTCTTGCTCGGATTTGGTTGTTCTGTTCCGGCGATAATGTCAACAAGAGGCATATCAGACCAGCGTGAGAGAACTGTTGCAGTTCTGACGGTTCCGTTCATCTCATGTAGCGCGAGACTTCCAGTTTACCTCTTGATCGCAAGTGTTTTCTTCGAGAAAAACAAAGGTTTGGTCGTCTTCTTTGTTTACTTGCTGAGCGCTGCTGTGGCACTCCTCAGTGCAGTCTTTCTGAACAAGATTCTCTTCAAAGGTGAGCCAGGGTTTCTGACACTTGAACTCCCGAGGTATCGTATGCCCAAACCAAGAAATCTCTTACTCTATGTCTGGCACAGGGGTAAACACTTCTTAGTGAAGGCCGGTACGATAATCTTTTTAGCTTCCGTTGCTCTTTGGGCTGCAAGTTACTTTCCTGCGAATGGAGAGCCTTCGAAATCCCTTGCATCTTACGTTGGCAGGACCATATCGTGGGTCATGAAACCTCTTGGTTTTGATTGGCGAATCAGTACTGCGCTGGTCTTTGGAGTTGCAGCCAAGGAGGTTGTAGTCTCTGCCTTGGGTATGTTCTTTGGTTTTGGAGGAGAAGAATCTTTCACAACTACTTTGGCTAATTCTTTCAGCCCAGCCACTGCTTTAGCTCTGATAGTTTTCGTGATGGCTTACATACCTTGTTTTGCAACTTTAGGAACAATATCTGCCGAAGCTGGTAAGAAGTACCTTTTGATTTCAATTCTCTACAGTTTCTCAGTTGCCTATCTTTTAGCCTACATTACTAAGGTCTTGGGAGGTCTTTTACTGTGAGAAGATTTATGCTGATTATTGACACTGCTTTGGGATTGATTTCTTTCTCGCTCTTTCTAAAAATTGACTGGATGCTTTCCTTGTGCATTCTCATCTTCACGCTGATATACCTTTTTGGCATAATTGATTCTAAGAAAAACCCTCAAAGGATAGATGCACACTTGATGGTCGGTGGAACGATGTTTTTTCTCGTTCTTTGCTTTGTGCTTCTAAAAGGTCAAATTGAGCTTTCATTAGCCCAGATGATGGTCATCTTGACTGGCTCGATTGGTTTTATACAAATGGTAGTCTTCAGGAGAAGTTTTAAATGATCCTTTCAAACACCTTGAACAGAAGGGCAGACAATCCCGCGGCAAGCGGCACAGTCATTATCCAAGAAAAAACTATGTTCTTAAGCACACCCACATTGACCACCTCTATGCCACGAGCCATGCCGACGCCAACTACAGAACCTACAACTATATGAGTGGTTGAGACAGGAAGTCCAAAGATCGAAGAGAGTAGTACAGTAGACGCAGTTGAAAAGTCTATGCAAAATCCTCTTGTGTTGTTCAACTCTGTAATGTCAGTTCCTATTGTCTTCATAACCCTGTAGCCAAGAAAAAGAACACCTAACGAAATGCCTAAGCCTCCGAACATCAGTATCCAAATTGGGACTTCCACCTTTGAAGAGATGCTGTTTGTCTTGATTACCCAGTAGATCACTGCGATTGGACCAACGGCATTTGCCACATCGTTAGCTCCATGCGAAAAACTCACATAGCAACTGGTCATGACTTGAAGGCGTTTGAAGATGTATTCCACAAATTCATAATCACTCGTTCTTCTCTTGTAGTATCTCTTCAAAATCAAATAACCGATTATCCCTGCACAAGTTGCAAAGATTAGACCGAGAATGAGACTGTTTCTTTGATTCAATTTAATTGTTTTCACGTTCAAAAGGTATATTATGATGAAAAAAGTACACCATATTACCACTGGTCCAGCCTTCTTGACGGCATTAGACGGTGAAGGTCTCCTGAGCACGAAAAACGATATCAACTTGAAGATTGAGTAAGCGAGTAATCCTCCGGCGAGCGGCGAGAGCACCCAACTTGAGACTATCGATACCATCACCTTCCAGTTCACAGCTTGCCATCCTGCCGCCGCTATACCAAAGCCTGCCATGCCACCGACGATAGAATGCGTTGTTGAAACGGGCATCCCCCAGATAGTCGCAGCCAGAATCCATACTGAAGAAGAGAGCAGTGCAGCAAAGGCACCGATCAACAGCACTTTGGGATCTGCCACGACTTCTGGCTTGACGATGCCCTTAGTGATGGTGGAAGTAACATGAGAACCAAACAGAACTGCTCCAAGAAACTCCAAGAAGGAGGCGATTATAACCGCTTGTTTTGGACTGATCGCTTTGGCACCCACAGCCGTTGCCATTGAATTCGCGACATCGTTTGCCCCTATGGCAAATGCCATAGCGAAACCACTTGCAAAAGCAAGTAAGATCGACATGATCTTACCTCCTCAAATGTGAGTTATCATACGAATTCTCTCTGCCACATTCTCGGCGTGATCTGCCACTCGTGCAAGGAGTCTAACGAGCTTCTCAAGGAAATACAAATCTACAGGGTGAATTGTGTTTTTCATCGAGAAGATCTTCCTGCCCAGTTCGAGAGACAGTTTGTCTGTCTGTGACTCATTCGTTTCAACCTTCGTCGCGAGCTTGTCTTCGGCCAAAGCTATGGAAGGAGCGAATGATGATTCTACCAAATTCTGCAAATCTCCTACGGCTTTAACCATCATCTGAACGCTGTCACGAGTGCTCTCTGCAAGTTCAAAGATCAAGTCTTTGATTTCCTTGGTAAGCGGTTTCTCAAACTTGTTGAGTGTCAAAGACTTGAGAAAATCGTCAACCGCGTCTATCACAGCATCTTCTTCGTGAAGAATGATCAACATATCAGTTCTGTCAAAGTAGACGAATTTCAATTTTGAGTAACTTTCTCTGATCTGTATCTTGAGTTCATCTGCCTTGTCTTCAAGTACATCAACTTCTCTACATATCTCGTCAATCGGATGATTTTCAAAGTAATTTCTCAAAGCTGGCAGTATGAACTCTGCAGCCTTCTTAGTGACCAAAGCATGTTCGAACAAAAGCTTTAACGGCGATTGTTTTGGAAACATCTTCCCGACAAACCGAGTCAAGTTCTGCACCTCCCTACCAAGAATACAGCAGAAGACCAGCGATCGATGTAACTACAATCGGTACAAAAACCCTTCGTAGCACTCGCAGAAAGTCCACTTTGAAATACTGGCAAGTCAAGACTAAGCAAAGATGAACGGGTGAAAGAAGAACGCCTATCACCGAGAAAATATAGGTGATCATAGCCAGATGGTCAGCTTGCATTGCGAGCACAATGGGAAGACAAACACCAAGAGCGGCACTGGTTATTCCCGTGGACATTCCGATAACCAAAGGCAGTGAGATGGCGATCAGTAAAACACTAAAACCAGACTTGGAAAGTTCTTCACTCATTCTCTGCCCAATTCCAAGATCGATCATCGAATGTTTGTAGAGAAAGACGACAAGAAGTATGGGAAAGATATCGAGTTTCCTCACAGAGTTCGCAAGCGCTTTTAGAATAACTTGGACACGGACCAACGCGTAAAAAGTACAGGCTATCAACAGAGAAAGCCAGCCTTCTAATTTGAACACAAGTATCATGAAACCAGTTGATAGGATCACAAGAAGAGGCCAGAGATTTTTCCAATCCTGCGCAGAGATATTTCTGACCTTTGGCAGAGTAAAACCGTTCAGATAGACCCAGCCTATGAGAAAGGAGACCAAAAATAGGGGAAACAACTTGACTGAGATCATTCCCAAGGGTGTACCGGTCAAACTCGCAAGAAGGTACATAGCCGGATAGACGGGCCAAAAGAACTCAAGAGAATGACGGAACCAATAGTTAACAGCAGTCTTGTCTAAGGCATTCATCTGCAAACCAATTTGGTCGACGATCGGCGCTGTAAACATCGCTCCAGCAGGCATTGGCATAAGCCCTACTACTGCCGGCATGAAAGCCGCTGCAGATTTGGAGCTTTGAAATAACCTCTGAACTGACTGTGAAAATCTTTCTGCATCCTGTGAGGCAGCCATGAGTTCACCGAGAAAATATATGAGAAAAACACTGGGTAGAAGTGTTATGAAAGAAGGATCCCTGACGGAGTTCAGAAAGATCATAGGAAGATGCAAGATTACCTGCCAGTTGACGAACGCAAAGACCAAAAAACCTGCTATCATAGAAATGATCAGTTGTTTTGTTAAACGCTGAAATAAGACTACCGATGCAAGTGAAGTCAGTACTGAGAGTACAGTCACAGAACGACCTCCTTTGTTCGCGATCTGAACATATTCTACAGCTAAAGGAGGCTTTGGGTTGTGATCAATGTCAAAAGAGTATATGAAGAAAATGGGAATTTCTATGCATTGAGTGATGAGAGTCCGTTTTACCCAGACGGTAAAGGCGGTCAACTGGGTGATCGTGGAAAGATAGGCTCTGCAAAGGTCTTCAAGGTAGAAGAAAGGGGAACTGAGATAGTTCACCTGTTGGACAGACCCATAGAACCGGGAGAGTACGAATACAGCGTTGATGAGTCAAGAAGGTTGGATATAGCCATACAACACACAGCACAACACATATTATCTGCAGCGTTTTTGAAAACTATTCAGGCAAGAACAATTAGTTTCCACATGGGTGAAGAGTTCTCTACGATCGATCTTGACCTTCCTCAGCTGACCATTGAAGCCCTTGAAGAGTCAGAGTCACTCGCGAACAAGGTTGTAAGATCGTGTATCGAAGTTCAGATAATCCACACCGACAGGGAAACAGCAGAAAAGATGGATCTTAGGAAATCATTGAGTGATAAGATTGGTGAACTGGTCAGAGTTGTGAAAATAGGTGATTTTGATCTTTCAGCTTGTGGTGGTTTTCACGTGAAGAACACTGGTGAGATAGGCATAGTGAAGGTAGTCGCCTGGGAAAAAGCCAAGGGCACGTTAACCAGAGTCTATTTCTTGGCAGGAAATAGAGCGTTGTCAGACTATGCCAAAAGGGTCCTCGTTCTCAGAGAACTATCGAAGTTACTGACAAGTTCTGTAGACGAAATGAAAGAAAGAGTCTTCGGCTTGCTCGAAAAGATAAAAGATCAAGCTTCCCTGATAAACCGTCTTGCTGAAGAGTTGGCGAAGAATATCTGTAATACCTTACCTACACAACAGATGGGAAGATACAGAATCTCTTTTTATGAAGGATTTGACGAAGTAGCCAATGCGTTGGCAAAGTATTTTACAACCGATCTTTTGATCTGCAAAACATCTGAAGGTTATCAATTTGCCTCGAAGGACTTTGACTGCTCAAAACTCATATCCAAATTAAAGGAAAGTCTGTCTTGCTCAGGCGGAGGTGGTGTGAAACGAGGTATGCTCAAGAGTAATGTGAGCTGGAATGAATTGCTTCTGCTACTTCAGAAAGAATTAGAGGTGATGTGAGATGAAGTTGAATTTTGCAAAGCTACCAACACCTGTTGAATTTCTGCCAAAGATCAGCCGCCAGTACGAGAGAGAGATTTTTGTCAAGAGAGATGATATGACTGAGCTCATTTCGAGCGGTAATAAGATCAGAAAACTTGAGTTCTTACTCGCAGACGCTTTGAAAAAGAGATGTGATGTCGTCTTCACTTGCGGTGGCATGCAGTCAAACCACGCCAGAGCAACGGCTCACCTGGCTGTGAAATGTGGTTTGAAACCTGTTCTGTTTCTCAGAGAAACCCAGGCAGAACCGAGGAGTTCGTTGAGCGAGAGGATCATTAAGGCTCTTTCGATAGATGATATGGAATTTCTAAAAGTTTACAACCAAAGAGTTCCTGAAGGAAATCTCTTAATCGATAAACTCCTTGGTGCTGAGTTGATAACAGTAACGGTCCAACAGTACGCACAGATCGAAGAGGTTTATGAAAAGTACAAAGAAGACTTCGAAAGGAGAGGTCTCAGAGTTTACACAATACCCGAAGGTGGTTCCAATGCACTCGGTGCTATGGGATATGTCTATGCAGCCGGAGAAATAGCAACTCAGCTTGATCTGAGAAATTTCGATGCAATCTACTGTGCCGTTGGAAGTGGTGGTACCTATGCTGGACTGATCGCAGGGCTTCGTTACATGGGCTATGATATACCAGTCATAGGCATAAATGTCACCAAGACCTCTTCTGAAAAATTCGTCGAGAAAGTCAGACAGACCGTCGAACAGCTAAAGGAATACAGTATAAAGATTGATCTTCCCACAGATCAGATAAAAATAGTGGATGAATTCAGTGGACCTGCATATGCTGTTCCAACAGAACCAGATTTGGACTGCATAAGAATCGTCGCGGCAAATGAAGGTCTAATATTAGACCCAGTCTACACAGCCAAAACTTTCAGAGGTATGTTGCAGCTCTCGAAAAAAGGACAAAGAGTACTGTTCATTCATACCGGTGGTCTCTTTGGACTTTTCGCTCAGGCGTATAGGTTCGTAGAGCCATGAAGAGGATCATTATTCTTTTCGTAGTGCTCTTACCATTTCTTCACGGTTGTACGAATATCTCTGTGCCCTCTGCTTTTGTATACCGTTTCCCGGAAAACCTCTACGCCGGAAAGGTTCATTTTGTGAAGATAGGTGTTAAGAACGCCTTTGGTTTCTTGATAGCCAATACAACTATAAAGGTGAATGATGTAGATTACACGACCGATGATTCTGGCTATGCAACGGTTCCGATTTACTTTGCAGAAAGTGGTACAAAGCAGATCACAGTACAGAGTGGGTTAGTAGAAGAGACAAAACAGTTGCAACTGAAAAAACCTTCGTGGTTCATCTTTCTGTGGATCTGTTCTGACAACAATCTTGATACATACGTTCAAACAGATTTGCAGGAAATAGTTAAGGCTGCAGATGATGTCTCGGTGGCGATTCTGTGGGACAGTCGTGAACCTTCAAAGGACGGCTTGTACATCTTAACGGACTTAAGAACGATTTATAAGATAGAACCCAGTGGTGAAATCAACAGCGGAGATGGTGATCTTCTCAAGTCATTCACCGAAAGATTCAGTTCACTCGATTCAGATCGTAAGGCATTGATCATTTGGAATCATGGACTGTCTTGGATAGACATTCCTCCGAGCGATTATTCAACAAAAGGAATCTCCTATGACGATCAGAGTAAAGATTTTCTCACAATCGATGAGATAGCAAAAAACGTCAAAGGCAGCTGGGACGTCTTTGGTATGGACGCCTGCTTGATGGGATCAGTCGAAGTGATATACGCTCTCAAAGAGATAGCGGATTTCATCTTGGCTTCGCCTAATGATATTCCAGCTGATGGTTTTGACTATGGATTTCTCGCCGATGTGAGCAACAAATCGCCGGTGGATTTTTCAAAAGCGGCAATTGATTATTACAAGAATTATTATTACTCAAAGAGCTATGCAACATCTCTGGCAGTTTATGAGACATCCAGAGTCGATGAGGCGATAAACTCCTTAAACACTTTCTTAAGCCCGCTGCCACAAGATTTGCCGAATCTGTCAAGCATCACGACATACAGTAGCTACTTTCATTTATATGACCTTGGCCAAGTACTCGAAAAGATGCAAGCTACAGAAACCTTAGAGAAGTTCAATGAAGTTGTTGTGTACAGGTATCTGTCAGAGGAGTTGCCAACATCTCTTGGGATGAGTGTCTTTTTTCCAGCGAATAAAGAAGACGTCACAAGATTACAGTACAGTTCAACACAGTTTGCAGAGGATACCCTTTGGGATGAATTTCTACTCAACCATTAGTCCTTAGAATAATGAAGAGTTGGGAACTTCCTTGATTGCACAAAGGATTCAATCTTGTTCATATCGAGTTCAGCCAATAACACTGTATCACCAGTTGTAGAGCTATTCTTCACTATGTAGCCATCAAGTGAATTCGTTATAGGTATCGGTGCGGTGACACAGGCTCGAGCCTTCAAATCTTTACCAAGAAATCTGCCAGACACAGCTGACCAAAGACCATAGAAACCCACCATCTGCGAATGAGCCCACATGTGATATCTCTCATCCCAATCACTGTAATCAGCCACACCAAAGCCTGGAGTCGCTATTATTCTCACCCCGCTTGATACCAAGCGATCCAATTGGATGCTGTTGTTGAGAGTTCTATGTGAGACCACTGCCATTTTGTATTCCTTGGTTTCCAAAATATGGCTTTGTCTATTTCCAACGTGATAGACCTTGTGACCTTGAGTAGTTCCAAAGACAACTGTGCAGTTCCAGATTTTCGAAAACTCAGCCATTGTTCTCTCACATATTTCGCTTGTCGTTCTTGATGTCTCCCTTATCGCTTTGGCATGGTGACGTGTTCCGATGAGCAGAAAGAGTGGAAAAACGCGAAAGAGAAAACTGTCCATCAGATGTGGAAAAACAACGATATCAGGGCCAAAGTCGGTCATCTTTATGAGAAATCGATTAATCAGCGCTATGAATCCACTGACGTTGGAAACAGGAGAGTATTCCATCTGGATAACCGCGGCTTTTACAACGCCTTTAGCTCTTTTCACCGCGCCTGGCTGTACAAGGTTTCTGAGTGATTTTTGAAGCTGAAAGTTTGGAAGTAAAAGCGAGAGCAAAAATCTGGTTAGGCCCATCTAAGTCAACCCTCAGCGAAGCTTCTAACGCTGAAGAAAAGCCCACTTTCAGTTTTAGAGACATTCATGTCTATCATACAACTTGCTGTGGAATCAATGACCAGACCCGAGTGATCCTTTCCCTGACCAGGTACTGAAAACTGATACTGCAATGTGTCTGCGCGGTTCACCAAAAGTGCAATTGGCAGATTGAATTCCCTACTTGATCCCCAACATATCGCTTTGGACAAGAGCAGATCAGATACAGTACTCGCATTCTGAAAGACAACAGTCAGGATAACTTCAGCCTTTTTCGCATCGTGTATCATTTGCCAATGGACTGGTTTTGTGCAACAGATGACTGCAATCTTACCAAAGGGTGTTGTCAGGAAATCAAAATCTCCGCCGTAATGCAATTCATCAGAGTTCGCAGCCACGTACATATATCCTCTGTCATTTCCTATGAGGTAATTGGATGCTCCAGCGACAGGCTCTTCAACCCAAGATATTACCAGATCGGTGTAATAGAATTCCTTCAGAACAATCTGTCTTCCAAGAAGAAACCTCACCAGCCCACCTCTTCAACAATTATAGCACAAAAGGGAGGCATTTGCCTCCCTCTGGCGGGGACGACGGGACTTGAACCCGCGGCCACCGGTGTGACAGACCGGCATGCTGACCAGACTGCACCACGTCCCCAACACTTTTGTATTTTGACAGAAAATCGAAGAAAAGTCAAGTACTCACAGCCATTTCATCGGCAATAACAAAATGTAACAAACAGGTGAATTGAACGCCTAAGTGCTTGTGATCAAAATCCATCTCACGAAAAATCCGCTTTTGCTCTTTTGATCGAGCCTTCCTCTGTTTCTTAGCATCTTTGGGTCCGTAAATTATATAATGGAAAGAAAGCCTGGGCTTGCGTGTACACGCCATGTAGCATCATATCCTTGGGGTTATTCTACTCTTTCGAAAGATTTTGACCTGTCGCATATGTATGCAATGAATAAGGTAGAAGAAGCTCCCACTTTTCATCTGTGCTTAGAAATGAAGTTCTCAATCGATCTATCCCAACTTTTCTCATCTTCTTTCGAAAAGTAGCAAGCAGGCAATTCACCATGTGCCCTGTGATAGGCGAGACATTCACAACAAATACCCTTCCTGGGACATCCAGGATAGGAACAGTTGCAATTCTTAAGATTTCTCTCTTTGTTCACACAGTTCACAGCAGTTCAACCTCCTTCATTCAGATTCTACAAGTTTTTTAGCTGAGAACCACAGAGCCAAAATCCCACAAAAAAAGAAGATGGTATTTGCGATCAGAAAGAGTCCCAAATTCATATTCTGAGCGTCTGCACTATAACGAACAAGATCTGCGGCATATTTGACAGGCAAGATGTACGCAATCCACCTTATGTAATCTGGCATGAAAGTTATTGGAAAATAAACACCCGAGAAAAAGACCATAACTGTGTTGAGAACTGAACCAACATTGGAAGCAGCATTCGGATTTCTGAACAAGGACACAATTATTATGCCGATAGCCATCATGCCGAGAGTGACAGAAACAACTGTTGGAATCAACAAGAGCCAATTGAACTCTATCTCGCTATTAAAGACTACTCGGCAAAGCAAGAGAACGACGACAAGAGAAAGAAAACTCAAAAGCATTCTTATCACCGAAACGCTTAGCACAACAGTGATAGGTTTTGCACAAGTCAGTGAAACTCTCCTGAGGACACCTTTCTTTCTGTAATTACCGAAGACAGTTATCATCGAGAACATTCCGTTGGAAAAGAGCGACAGAGCGATAACGCCCATCATCATGTAATCAAAATCAGATATCTCTTTTTTTGTTTCCTTCACCTCGATTGTATCAATTTGAATGAAATTCACCGAATTGTTCATGGTTTTTTCTATAATGTTTCTCGCCGACATTTCAATCATCTTTACTTCGCCCATCAGAGATGGGCTTTTTTGGTAGTAAAGAATTGCCTTCTCTCCTGTAACAACTATCCCCATTGAAAGTTTGCCATCCTTTATCTGCTTCTGCAGGTTTTGTTCATCATCGTAGATAACCAAATCCCAGCTGCCAATCTCTTGTAGAGCAGAAGTAATTCTTTCATCATCTGCACAGATACCCATCGTTCTTCTGTAAGAAGATTCTTCACTGAAGAGAAAGCCGAAGATGAGAAGAAAAACAACAGGAAAAAAGACTGTGAAGAACAGGGAAAGGAGATTTCTGACTGACTCTGCGGAATAAGCCTTTAAGAACGCGAATAACTGCCTATTCATACCCCATCACCTTCTTGAAACTGAATGCAAAAGCAACGATCGAAACTGCAACCCACGCCAGTGGGACTGCCCAAAGCTGAAACTGTGAGAAAGTATAAACACCTTGATGCAATGAATACCTGAGATTCTCAGCGAGGTAGGTCGTTGGGAGTACATAGGCTATAGCCCTTATGAAAACTGGCATGTTGAGGTTCAAGACTGGAAAGTAAAACCCTCCCAAGAACATCATCAGTTGGTATAGGATCTGTACAGTAACTATAGCAGTTGAAAACCGTCTGCAAACTGACACAACCGTAATTCCAATGCTGAAAGAGACCACGATTGAAAAGAGCAACTTTAAGATAAAGCCTGCAGACAAAACAAGGTTACTCACTTTGTAGATTGCCAAGCCCATTGCATAGATGATTACACTTGAGAGTACCATTGAGAAGAAAACACTCAAACCGAATGATGAAAGATATTCAAGCGATCTCACTGGAGTAGAGTAAAGTCGCTTGTTAATGCCTGACTCACGGTTGTAAATCAAACCAAGGGGCAGATTGAAAAATCCCAGCGATAGAACAGACATCAGTATCACAGCCGGAAAGATATAGGTTGGATAGTGAAATTTCTCGTTTTGAGTCTGTTTTTGGACGGGAATCAATTCGAAGTTCACCTGTGTATAGTTACCTCCACTTCGGGCGATTTTTTGTTTTGAGATCTCAAGGTCTATGGTTCCCAAGATCGATTGCAATATTCTTTTTGCCATCTCTGATTCCACCGAGTTTGCGCGTGCATAGAATTCCAGATTGGCGACACCCTGTGAAAACAACATAACCCTCGCCAAAGCCATGTTGAAATCTTTGGGAATTTTCAGTATCAAATCGATCTTTTTCGTTTGAAGGTTTTTCCTTGCTTCTTCAAGGTCTTCAAAATACGTTATTTGAAAAGGATCTGGGCTTATCGAACCAAGCACTTGATCCAAGATTTTTCCAAAGCCAGAAAGCTCTACCTCTTTTACAACACCCAACTTGAAAGTCACTCCGCCATCTGAATAGGCACCAGAAAAGACAGATGTGAGTATGAAAAAGAGAATCAAAGGGAACACAAAGGGCCAGAAAAAACCATTGAATTCGCGAATATCGTTCAACAGCAATGCTCTCGAGAGTTTTATGATCTTCATCTTCAATCACCTCAATCTCTGAGGCGGCGACCTGTTAGATTCAGAAAGACATCCTCTAGATTTGGTCTCCTAATGGCGATATTGTCGATCAGCACATTGAGTGATCTTGCTCTCACCAATAGCATGTGAATGGTCTCTTCGACATCTGTCGTTGGGAGAATCAGTTTGTCGTGGTCAATTTCTTTGATATTCGGAATCTCCTTGATAAGAATCGATGAATTATCGGTCGTGAACTCCACGTAACTATCCATCGAAAGCGATCTGACGAGTTCCTTCACCGTTCCCTGAGCTATAACCTTTCCATGATCCATTATGAGCACTCTGTCTGCAAGTTTCTCGGCTTCTTCCATGTAGTGGGTGGTCAAAAAGATAGTCTTTCCTTTTTGTTTCAATTCTTCGACTAACTCCCATACATGCCTTCGCGCCTGTGGGTCTAACCCAGTCGTTGGTTCGTCCAAAAACAAAACCTTTGGATCGTTAACCAATGCCACAACAAGTGCTAATCTTTGAAGTTGCCCTCCTGAGAGATTTTTAACTCTGCTCTTTGCCTTTTCTTTCAGTGAAACAAGATCCATCAATCTCTCTACTTGATCTTTCTGTGTCTTAACGTTGTACAGTCCAGCGAAAAGTTCTATCGTCTCACGCACAGTGAGATACTCGAAAAACGCCGTTTTCTGAAGCTGTACTCCTATTTGTGACTTGATACTCTGATCGACTCGATCGACCTTCTTTCCAAAGTAGTAGATCTCCCCACCGTCCTTTTTTCTGAGCCCCTCTATTATTTCAACGGTAGTTGTTTTTCCTGCACCGTTTGGTCCAAGAAGAGCAACGACTTCTCCTTCTGCTACATCGAAATCGATACCATCTACAGCTTTTGTCGTGCCGTAATATTTCTTCAGATTTCTGACACTGATGACAACATTCACTGAAACCACCCCCTTTGATGCTAATATATATTAAGAAGGTGATCTGGTGGCTAAGAATGCCTTTGACTATTTGGTACAGGGTGTTTACATTGTGTCAACACAGTTTGAAAATCAGATGGCAGGCTTGACAGCTGCATGGGTTATGCAATCTTCTTTTGATCCACCCATGCTTGCGGTGTCACTTGGACCAAGCAGACAAACAGCACAGTTGATCAACAAAAGTGGGAAATTCATCGTTCAGGTTTTGGACGAAACCCAGCGTCAGGTCGCAGAGATTTTCGGTTACAATTCGAGTAGAAGTTTTGATAAGTTCTCGAAAGTTCTCTGGTCAAGAAGTGAAAAGCTTCAACTGCCAGTGATCGATGGAGTTCTTGCTTATTTCGAATGTGAACTGGTCGGAAGGTTTGAGTCCGGAGACCATTTCATTTATAACGGCAGAATAGTCAATCACAAGATGCTCAAACAAGATGGGAAGCCAATGCATTTTGTGATGAGAGATTGGTTCTGAGAAGAGGGATAAAATGTTCGTCCAAGTAACCAGAGGAGTTTACGTGAACAAAGACAGAATCAAGGCAGTCATACCGATCAACAACTTGATGGCGAAACAAATGCGCGAAACAGCAAGTTTCTCAAACAAGATGCTGAATCTAACTTACGGTGCTCAAGCAAAGAGTGCAATAATCATCGACAGTGGTCACACATTGCTCTTGGGTGAAAAAGCGAGCAGAGTCAAGCAGAAGCTCTTCAAAAAGAAAGAGCAGGGTCAGCATTCGCGCTGAGCGAAGAAAAGATTCCTTTGTTCAGCATTTCTGTTGCGGCTTTTGCTATCATCGCCGCGTTATCGGTACACAGATTCTTTGGTGGAATATAGAGTTCAAAGCCGATCTCTTGAGCCTTTTGAGTGAGTTTCTCTCTGAGCCTCGAATTGGAAGCAACCCCTCCAGTGACAACGAGTTTTCGAATTTCAGTTCTCTGTAAAGCTCTAATGGTCTTCTCCACTAAAATATCAACGACCGCTTCTTGAAAAGAGGCAGCGAGATCTGCGATGTCGACAATTCTCTCTTTTTGCATCAAATATAAAACGGAAGTCTTCAAACCAGAAAAACTGAAATCAAAGTTCTTTGCCTCGGTCATTGCCCTTGGAAAGCGATACCTGTCTGGGTTTGCATCTTTTGAGATTCTTTCGATCGCGGGACCACCAGGATAACCTATTTTCAGAAGTCTTGCAACCTTGTCAAAGGCTTCACCAGCCGCATCGTCCAAGGTCTTACCAAGCACTTTTGGTTCAAGTGATGATTTCTCAAAAACCAAAAGCTCCGTATGACCCCCAGAGACAAGCAACGCAACGTATGGAGGTTTCAGCTGTTCAAAAGCCAAGTGTGCTGCATGAACGTGACCAAGCAGATGATTCACACCGACCAACGGTTTGCTTAGAGAAACAGCTAATCCTTTGGCGAAAGATAGTCCAACGAGCAGGGCACCTATTAGACCAGGACCTACCGTCACCGCCACAGCGTCCAACTCATTGACATTCACACGAGCCTCTTCAACAGCCTGATCGTAGATGATCGGAAGGTTCTTCAGATGATGTCTGGCTGCGATCTCCGGAACGACTCCACCGAATCTTTGGTGAATCTGCACTTGTGATAGAACAATATTTGAGAGAATCGTGCCATTTTCCAAAATTGCAACAGATGTTTCGTCACAAGATGTTTCGATCGCTAAGACTAAAGGCACTTCAAGCTATCTCCCTCATGATTAACCTCGGTTTTTCAATCCCTTCAACCGCTTCGCGAGTCACTATGACCTTCTCGACATCCTTAGAGGAAGGAAGTTCAAACATCACATCTATCATCACTTCTTCAAAGACGCTCTTCAAAGCCCTTGCCCCAGTACCCTTCTGAAGCGCTTTACGAGCTATTGCGTACAATGCATCATTTGTTATCTCCAACTCTATGTTTTCAAGTTCCAACAGTTTTTTGTACTGTTTTATGATTGCATTCTTTGGCTCATTGAGTATTCTCACCAAATCTTCCTCATCAAGGTCATCAAGCGTTGCTATCACCGGGAATCGTCCTACAAACTCCGGTATCATTCCATACTGCACAAGGTCATCAGGAGTTACATGTGAAATAATTTCACCAAGTCTCATCTTCTTTTTGCTCTTTATCTGAGCACCAAAACCCATCGATGAATCCTGAATCCTTCGCTTGACTATCTCCTCGAGGCCATTAAAGGCACCACCAACGATGAAAAGAATGTTCGTAGTGTCCACCTTTATGAACTCCTGATAGGGGTGCTTTCTACCTCCCTGAGGCGGCACATTTGCAATAGTTCCTTCTACGATCTTCAGCAAAGCCTGTTGAACGCCCTCACCCGAGACGTCTCTTGTGATAGAAGGGTTAGGAGATTTGCGCGCAATTTTGTCGATTTCATCTATGTAAATGATGCCGTACTGAGTTCTCTCTATGTCGAAGTGTGCAACCTCCAAAAGTCTGAGTATCACGTTTTCAACGTCTTCACCCACATAACCCGCCTCCGTCAACGGTGTCGCATCTGCTATGGCGAAGGGTACGTCGAGTATCTTGGCTAATACTCTTGCAATGAGCGTCTTGCCGCTGCCTGTAGGTCCAATCAACATTATGTTGGATTTCTCTATCTCAACATCATCACCATTAACACCAAAGAACACTCTCTTATAGTGGTTATAAACAGCAACGGATATAACCCTCTTTGCCCTTTCTTGCCCGATCACGTATTTATCAAGCTCAGCTTTTATTTCAGCTGGCTTAGGCAACTGCCGCTTTTTCTCTCTTTTCACTCTCTTATCTGTTACGAGAAGATCGTGAAAGAGCTCTACACACTCATCACAGATGTAAGCATTTGGTCCAGCGATGAGTTTGTTCACTTGACTTGCAGGTCTTCCGCAAAAAGAACAAAATTTCTCTGCCAACTTTCTCTCCCTCCGTTGTGATTGTAACACGATGAAAGAGATTCATAGTTAATAAGAGTTCACAAAATCTTGAGCAAAAGATCATCGATTTGCCATCTTTTGTGAAAGCTGCTGTTGTTTCTGCCAATAGCCATCGAGTTTGCCTTTTGCTGAAAGTTGGGCTATTCTTTTTCTGAACCACTCTGGCATGATGGCACTGCCAACCTTTTCGAGTTCTGTTCCAGGGAGTGGCATAAAGGTGTGTGCATGGATCTTGCAACCCATTTCGATGAGTTTTTCTATCAACGAGAGAGTCTTTTGCCTGTCGTCGTCTGTTTCAAAAGGAAAACCAAATATGAAGTCAACATGAGGTGTGAAACCATGTTCCAGAATGAGTTCAACTGCCCTAAGAAGCTCTTCAGCAGAATGGCCTCTGTGAATCTTTTTGAGTATCTCTTCACTGCCACTCTGAGCTCCGACGATTATCGATCTGTTGTTAACATACTTCTTGATCACTTTCAAGACCTCACCGTTGACCGACTCGGGCCTAACATCAGAAGGAAAGGTGCCAAAATATATCTCTCTCATACCGATCTTCTTCAGCTCAAAGAGTAGGGTATCTATGAGTTCTGCACTTGGTCTTATTCCATCGATCGATCCATAACCAAAGGAATTAGGTGAGATGAATCGTGCCACAACTCTGTGTTTCTTAAGTCCTATCTGACAGTAGTAAACTATCTGCTCAACACTCCTATGCCTCGGCTTGTGACCACCGATAAAAGGTGTCTGACAATAAGCACAATTGAACGCGCATCCTCTGGTTATCTCGATTGGCATGAAGAGATCAAGTTCTGCGCAAAAAGGAGGATAGTCGTCAAGCGATACTCTTTCACTCACACCGTCAAAGACTGGTTGTTCCTCGCCTTCAAGGAATCTTATGAGATTCTGTTCGCCATCACCAATGAAAAGGTGATCGAAACCGAGTTTCAGAAGTTCCGATGATCTCGCCGTGACATGTGGACCACCGGCAATCAGAGTGTAGTTCCTCGAGTGCAGAAGTTCTATCTCATTCTTCATCTCATCGAGATCAAAGCTCATGAAAGAATAAGCAACAACAGCGGGAGGTTCTATTTTTAAGATTTCTTGCAAATCTTCTGCTAAGAAGATCTGAACATTTCCAAGTCGATCGTGCACAGCAGCGACGAGTGGTATCAGACTGTAACGATTGTTTCGCCGCATTCGGAAGATTATCTTTTTCAATTCTGACCACCTGTCAACTGAGCAACAGAGTCAACGAAGAGATAGATGGGGATTGTTTTGTTTTCAGAGGACTTCAGTTCTTTGTCTAAGAGCTGAAGTTGGTTGAGTATCGATTCAACTTTCTCCACATCGTAGAGCTGAAGATGATTCACAGTTGGTGGTTGACCTTTGAAAACAAAACCCATCATCTTTGCAGCTCTCACTACTGGTACATCGAGTCTCTGTGAGAGGTCTTTTATGTAAACCCACGAATATGAAGATCGCTTGTCGGCGAAGACGACTATCTTGTAAAGGTCGATGAAGTACCTGATCAAGCTGTTCAGTATCAAAACAGGTTCTACGTGGGAAAGAATCTTCGACAAAATCTTGTGAGCTGAGCTTTTGTCTGCCGATGAAATCGCAAAACAGAGCTCGTCCATCTGAATCTTTGAATGATTAAAGACTATCTCCTTGACCAAATTCAGCGTCACCTTTTCCCCTATACATGCGAGCTTTTCTATCTCTCTTTCGATCAACAAATCATCTGGACCGACCATTTGGAAGATTTCTTCAGCAGCACATTTTTCAAAAGACATAGAATGCGCACGAAGTCTTTCTTCGACGTACTCAATCCACCTTTCGCGTTCCCAAGGTTTGGGCAACGAGAAATCTAAAGACTCAAAGCCCTTTATCGTCTTCAGAGATCTCAAAATCACTGGCATCGTGGTATTCTCTATCCTCTCTATCAACTGCTTTTGGTCATCTTTTTTCCAGTCATCGAAATCAACGACGTCTATAAGAAAATTCTGAGAGAACAAATTGTTCTGGTTGAAGATTTCAGTTGATCTTGCTGCGTCTTCGATGTCCAATCTTATTCTCGTCAGCCCTCGCTCGAGAGCCATTCTCTTAACGTGTTCATCTTTCAAAACCGTTGCATCGCCGGAAAGCACTATTGTGCTCAATTCAACCACCTACAGTTCATATTCTACCCTTGGCTGCCTTGACCTGTGCTATGAAAGAATCAACCTTCGCTTCTACAGAAGGTGTGAATGGATTACCATCTACTTCCAATGAAACAAAAGGCAAGATCTCTGAGGAAGCTGTTTTTCTCCTTTCAAGCTCACTCTTTATTATAGACTCGGCTATCCGACTAGGCATGCATCCAAACGGTCCTATCGATATAACTCCGTCGTAATGCTCACCAATCTCTGTCAAAGTGCTCCCCACAGTCAAAATCGCCTCTCCAGTCAATCTCGGGTTCAAGGATGAAGAAGCATTTTCCACGATTTGCCTCACATTCAAGATTCTCGTATCGCACAATCCCGCCTTTGAGAAGATGGCTTTCAACTTTCTCTCGAAGTACCTTTTCACAGATATCTCGATTCTCTTCTTAACACGATCAAAGGCAGTTGAGTTTTTGCTCGTCAGTCTTTTGAGAAATATGTAATCTGTGTAATAGATCCATTCATGAATTGGCGATATCTGAAGGACAATTTCTTCTGAAGCAAAGATCTCTTCAAGTCTCCTTCTGCTGAATTCATCCCATCTGACGTATATCTCACCAGTCAACAAAACCTTGGGCGAGCGAAGATATCTTTCGGACAAACTGAGCGCCGCAAGTTCGTCTGATATTTCTCTCAAAACTTTGAAGATACCACTCAAAGGGTACTTTCTGAGCGCGTCGATTATCCGTTGTTCGTGGCTTCTGACCATTTCCATCGACGCACTCTTATCTGGATGAAGCGTTAATAAAGACTTTTCTATGTTAGAGTAGAGATCTGATATCAAGACCGCAATCCAAGCTCTCAAAGTGAAAGATATTCCCAGACCACCGTAGGCGTTCTCAGAGTTCAAAGACAATAGTGCCGTGTTGGAGATCTCGTTCTGCCTCAGCCACAGCTTCATGTAAACGTTGTACTGACCAAAACGACAAGGTCCAGAGGTTTGTGGCATGAAATACAGCGTTATCTCGTCCTGTGATTTTCTCTCAGAGAGGTATCTGATCAAACTGCCGAGCGTTAGCTGTAGCGGTAGGCACTCTTTCGAAAGGGAATTTCCTCTGCCCAATTTGTACTCCATTTCACCAATTGGTGGACAGACATGCGTCCTCACGCCAAAATGTTCGATTGCCGCAGCCAAGCAAGAAGCTCCAAATGCACCCATCGTTGGGAAAACGAGCCGAACACGACTGTTTGTCCATGGGATTTTCTCACCATCCTTTCGTATGTAAACACCTTTTTTGCCTATCTCAACACCCAAAGGTTGATACGCCAACTCTGAGTACGCCTTTTCCTTTCTGTACCTGATGACATCGAGAAATGCTTCAATTCGCGTTTCTATGCCAGCATCTGCCGTATGGCTATCCAGCTCGAGTATCAGAGCTGGTTTGTCTTTCATCACATCTTTGAAGTAAGAGAGCACAAAGGAATCCGGACCACAGCTAAAATTCGTTATATAAACCGCATAGAGATTAGGATGTTCTCTGACAAACTGTGCCGCCTTGAGGATCATCTCGCCCCAAGCCCAATACATATTTTCGTAACCAGGCTTCTCCTCAAAGGGCAAGAGATCAAAGCTTGCAACTGGATAACCGTAGCTGGATATCTTTCTGGGAACACCAAGGTTGGCATAGCTGAGAAAGGCGTTATAGGGCCTGCCGAAGATAACGATGCCGATCTTTCTTTTTGCTACTTCTTCAAGAAAAGCCTTACCCATCTCTTTTAACCCTTGTTCGAAGTTAGTCTGCGATTTCATTGCGCTGTCAAAAGCCTTCTTAACATCTGCTTTTGAAACACCAAGCGGCTTTAGCATTTCACGAAGGGAAGTCAAAATCTTTTGTTGTGATTCACTGAAATCGATATTGCATGTAAGCAAATTGTAATCTCTGAGTTCTTGAAGATCAGCCTTCAGCCAGTCGACCTCACTTTGAACAAATGGGCAGAAAACACCATTGCTGCGAGAATTTCTCACTTTGATTGCCCTTATCCTTGGTATAAAGATGAAATCCGGCTTTTTCTTGAGTAGAGAGAGCACAAAACCATGCGATTGTTCAACAGGAAAGCAGAACTCTGCTCCCATCCTTTCACTGCCTTTTTCATCTGGTTCATCAGGTAATACTACCTGAAAACCGAGCCATGCAAAGAACTGAGAGAAAAACGGGAACAGGCTGTTCATTGCAAAAGATTTGCTCATACCAATTTTTTTACCTGAAGCGGCTGCTTGGGGGAGTCTGTAAAGCGACTCTTCTCTTTTTCTCAAAAAGTCCAATTCGTCTGTATCCTCTTTCTTTTCTCTGATGTTTTCGTACATATTGCAAGCTCCGCCAAAGAACAGTCTCTTATCATTTATTTGTACAACGCTTATCGTGCATTTCCTATCACATCTGTTCTTTCCTCCAGAACAGATGAACGGCTTTAGATACTTCACCTGACGATCTGCAAGTTCTTTGAGATCGTAATCTTTTGGTTTTATGATCTGTTTCTCGAGATTTTCGAGCGTCATCAGTGCAACACCATAAGCACCCATCAAACCCGGTTCTGGAGGCACGATCACCTTCTTGCCTGTTAGTGCCGCCATTGCGTAAGGAATGGCTTTGTTGTAGCAAGTTCCACCTTGAACAAACAGTTTCTTGCCAACTGGTCTGTTCCCTTTCACTCGATTGATGTAATTCATACAGACAGAATAGACAAGTCCCGCACAGATATCCTCTGCCGAAATCTGCTCTTGAATTGCTGTTTTGATGTCACTGTTTATGAAGGCGGCACATTGATCACTGAAATTAGGAGGGTTCTTACCGTTCAGTGCGTAATCAGCGATCTGTGTGTACTCGATCCCCAAAGATTCACGCGCAGCTTCTTCCAAGAATGAACCGGTGCCAGCCGAACAAGCTTCGTTCATCGCATAGTCGTACGGTACACCCTCATTCAGATATGTGTACTTGGCATCTTGCCCTCCTATCTCAAAGATTGTGTCCACTTGTGGATCAAAAAATGCCGCTGCCTTTGCGTGTGCCATGATTTCGTTGTAAACGGCAGTTGTCCCAACATGGAGCCCAACGACCTTTCTACCTGAACCAGTAACACCAACAGCAACGATCTTCACCGGAACCGATAACTGCTGAAGGAGCTCTGTATAACACTTTCTTGAGGCATTCACAGGATCACCGAGCGTTCTCAAGTAACTACTCGCAAGTATTTTCTTATCGCTGATTCTCATCAAAACAGCTTTGGTTGTCGTTGAACCGGCATCAACACCCAGAATACATTCGTCACTTGCCCTTGCTTCTGCTCTCTCCGTCCTTTTGAACTCGACCATCGAAGCAAAATGTAACAGCGGCAAGTGTCTTGAGAAAGCAGACGGGATCTTTGCCGAGAGTATACGCGATTTTTCCAAAAGCCATGACTTTTTTCTACTGATCCACGCGTAGGCTCCAAATGCCTCAAAGTAAGTGGACTCTTCTGGCACTGTGAACTCGATCTGTCCTTCGAGATTCTTCAACATCAAAAGGTTCTTTGTTGTGCCTCCAATGAGCAGTATCTTTCTGACGTGTGCTGAATGAACCAGCTGGAGTATTTTGTCAGCCATAACCTTCCCCAAGCCGTTCAAAACCATCTGCTTGGGAACTCCTTTATTCAACGCATGTGTGCAATCACTTTTGCAAAAGACTGTACATCTCGACGAGAGCTTGTAGAGTCCATCGTAACTCATCAAGGGTATCTCTTCTAAACTTATACCCATTCGCTTGAGTTGTTGAAGAAAGAATTCTCCTGTTCCAGAAGCACACTTGTTACCAGTGTAAACACCGTTTATGTGCCCATCTTTGTCGAGTTTGTACAGAACGAAGTTTTCTCCACCGGCTGAGACAATGGCGTCATAACCTGTGTATTTGTTCTTCAATTGAGAATAGGCTATCTCACATGCCTCAGATTCAGAGATCGAAGGTGCATTGAAAGACTTCCGGAGCTTTCTTCCTGTGAAGGCAATCTGCAGTCGATCTGGCAGTTCTTCAAGAATCTTGCGTACGGCACTTATTGGATCTCCGTTGTGCTGTATCCAAAGTGGTGAGTTCACATCGGAGTAAACAGATACACTGCTCGAACCGACACAGATACCAACCTTCATGTGTCTTCACCTTCTTTGAGCACCTCCTAAGGACCTCACCATGTCGGCTATCTCTTCTGCGATCATTTTGGTTTTCAGAAGATCTTGTCCCTCTGCCATAACCCTTACGACCCGTTCTGTCCCCGATGCCCTTACAACGATTCTAAAACCGCTTTGTTGCAACTGAGAAACCTTTTCTTTTAATTTCGGATGATCTGCGATCCTTTTGTCATCGACTTCAACGTTCACCATGTGTTGAGGTAGGTCGACAACCTGGGCTTCTAATTCGGAAGAATCCTTCCCAGATAGGATCATCACCTTGATGAACTCCAAAGCCGTTATCAAACCATCTCCCGTAGTCGATCTGTCCAAAAAGATTATGTGCCCAGATCTTTCACCACCGATATTTGCTTTGGATTTGAGCATCTCTTCGAGCACATAACGATCTCCCACCTTTGTTCTGATCATTCCGATGCCGTGTTCTTTCAAAAACAACTCAAGACCCAAATTGCTCATGATCGTTGCAACGAGAAGATCGTTTTGCAACCTACCTTCCTTTTTCATCGATAGAGCAACAACGCCCATGATCTTGTCACCGCTGATCTCTTTAGCATCTTTACTCAGAAGAATACATCTATCTGCATCACCGTCGTGAAGTACACCGATGTCGAATCCAGAGATCTTCTGTGCTAAAGATTCTGGATGCAATGAACCACAGTTTTCATTTATATTCCTTCCGTCTGGTTCGTTGTAATAGCAGACAACCCTCATGCCAAGTTTTTCTAAGACAGTTGGTGTTGTTCTATAGGCAGCGCCGTTGGAAGCATCTACTGCTACTGAAACACCACTGAAATCAAGATCTGCGAAGAGTTGGCTGATCATCTGCACATAGAGTTCCT
This sequence comes from Pseudothermotoga sp. U03pept, assembly GCF_051235805.1. Classification (NCBI taxonomy): domain Bacteria; kingdom Thermotogati; phylum Thermotogota; class Thermotogae; order Thermotogales; family Thermotogaceae; genus Pseudothermotoga; species Pseudothermotoga sp. U03pept. The sequence continues at coordinate 1,393,030 of NZ_JBPNXV010000001.1, forward strand.
CGGCCTCAGGGAATTCAACGATCTCGCCCGAACTGTAAAGTGCAGAATCAGTTATTTGTGTAAGTCTACTTTCAATTTGTGCTTCTTCTTCATCTGCGAGTTTGAAGCCCGCCTTCATCAGTTTTATACCGTTGTAGTAATAGGGATTGTGTGAAGCAGATATCACAACGCCAAACCAATTCTTTACCTTTGTTATCAGTGCCGCCGCAGGTGTTGGAAGAACTCCCCCCAAAAGTACTGTTGCCCCCTTTTTCGCAATTCCCTTGGCGATTGCTTGTTCTAAGGCAACACCTGATTCACGCGTGTCGCGTACAACCAAGAACTTGCCATCTGAGTGCATTTCACCGATCGTCAATCCCACCTTGTAGGCTAAATCTTCTGTCAAGTCTTCGTTGAAAATGCCCCTTATCCCATCGGTTCCAAAGAGCTCTCTCATTTCTTCACCTCCTGAAGTATTTTCTCCACCTGCTGGGCTTTCGATAACTCACCTGTCTTTTTGTAAAGATCGATCAAAAGTAACAAAGCTCTTTCTCTGTAAACCGAAGCTTCGAGATCCAGAAAATTTGCAAGTTCGATCTTGGCTTCTTGAAACCTATTGCCGTTTGCCAAAGATAGAGACAGATAATAGAGTACTTCACCATAGCGCGTGTCCTTTCGATCTATCTGAGCCAATGCCTTTTTGAAAAGTTCTGCCGCAGAGGCAAAGTTACCAAGGTTGAACTCCTTCAGCGCTGTAAGGTAATCTTTTTGAAAGCTTTGATCTTTGATCGAGCCGAGAAGGTATGACAGCTCTTTGAGCCTGTGCTGATCGACGTACTTAGAAAATTCCTCGTACTTTCCAAGGCAATACAGCTCGTAAGCTTTAGTAAGCTTCTCATACCTGTTTAATCTTTGTTGAACTGAACGATAGGCTTGAAAACTCATCAAGAACAGAAAGGCAAAGACAGTCAATGTTATCAGCAAAAACTTTTCAATTCTCACAACATCTTCACCAGCTTCTCAACGATTTGCGGATCAAACCGCTCGATCTTCTCATTCAGAAGGGCTTGCACTGTGACTATTTCACCTTGCTCTATTCTCTCAATCTTGCCATCTGCTTGTCTGATGATCCTGAGTACTTCACCGAGCTGATCGTATTTGCAGAAAAAGGTGTGTTCAAAAAGTTTCGTCAAAGGCACTATCTTGACGCTTCTCACGGCAAGGCGTGCCGCTTCAGAGTAGGCATCGATAAGACCGCGAACACCGAGCTTGACACCACCAAAGTACCTTATCACAACGCAGCAAACGTTTATCAGGTCATGTTCTTTCAGCACGTTCAGAATAGGAAAACCCGCTGTGCCTTTGGGCTCTCCACCATCTGAACAAAGTTCCACCAGTTCTTTTTCAAGGACCCTGAGAGCCCAGCAGAGGTGCGTCGCATCGCTGTATGACTTTGAAAGCCTTTTTATCTTCTCCTTCGCCTGCATCACGGTGTCGATCTCAAAGATATGGGAATAAAACTGAGAACGTTGCACATTCAACTTTGCTGTTGATTCTTCCAATATACCAAAAGGTTGCTTCACCAGATCTCCACCTCTGGTTCAAGGTGTACCGCATAGTTCTCATAGACCCTTTTTTGAACAACACCTATGAGCTGCTTAACATCACTTGCCTTGGCATTACCAAGATTGACGATAAACCCGGCATGTTTGGTAGAAATCTGCGCATCACCGATTCGAAAGCCTTTCAACCCAAGCTGTTCGATGACCTTGCCAACGTAGAAATCCTGTCTTGGTCTTTTGAAAACACTACCGGCACTCGGTAGATCCAATGGTTGTGTCGAAATTCGTTTTCTCATAATCTCTTCCATCGTCTTTTCGATCTTTTCACGATCTGCGCGACGTAATCTCAATACAACCTTCAAGATGACCCAGCCCGTTTTCTTGAAGACACTCGATCTGTATGAAAACTCCATCTGCGATCTGTCGAGTCTGAAAACCTCGTTGCCGTTATAAGCCTCGACATATTCAACGATTTCGCCAATCTCACCACCATAGGCGCCGGCGTTCATGTATACGGCACCACCGATTGTGCCAGGTATCCCATAGGCAAACTCCAGTCCAGACAATCCCTCTCGTGCAGCTGCCTTGCACAGTGTAGAGAGCAGAACGCCCGGCTCACTCTCGATCAGATCACCGTTCAGCTGGTATCTGCTCAGCCCAAGTGTACTCACAACCGATTCAACACCTTCATCAGGAGGTAAAACGTTGGTACCTTTTGCAAGGAGTCTTGCCTGTTGAAAGTTCTGCAAAGCACAAAGAAGAGCTTGCGTCGTCTTTGGCTGAACAAAGATTCTCGCACAGCCACCGATTTTGAAACTCGTATGTTTGTTCAATGGTTCATCAAATCTGTATTCGCAGAGTTCTCTGTCTTCACCCATCGGTAGAATTATATCACCCTCCCTTTAGACGACCATTTGCCGGGTTGTGTAGTAAAATCAGATCGCAAAAGAGGTGATCTTCTTGCAGAGGGAAGATTTCGTCGACAAGGTTAGAATATTCGTCAAAGCCGGCGACGGCGGAGATGGCGTGGTGAGTTTCAGAAGAGAAAAATATGTTCCAAAGGGAGGACCAGATGGTGGAGATGGTGGAGATGGTGGGTTTGTCATCTTGCGTGCCAATCTCAATCTCTCGACATTGCTGAACTTCAAACACCAGAAGAAGTTCGTGGCGGAGGATGGACAAAACGGTAAAGGAAAAAAGCAATCGGGCAAGAGCGGTAAGGATCTCATCATAGACGTGCCGGTTGGCACAGTGGTGAAAGATGCTGAAAGTGGTGAAATTCTGGCAGATCTCGATAAACCGGGCATGATGGTCTGTGTTGCACGTGGTGGAAAAGGAGGACGCGGAAATCTCCATTTCACAACGAGTGTTCTAAGGGCACCGCGGATAGCAGAAAAAGGAGACGAAGGAGAATCCAGATGGCTTGAACTCGAACTCAAATTGTTGGCAGACGCAGGGTTGATAGGTTTTCCAAATGTTGGCAAGTCCTCTTTGATAGCGGCAATGAGCAACGCAAAACCCAAAATCGCAGATTATCCTTTCACCACCTTGATACCAAACTTGGGAGTGGTGAAGATAGATCAAACGCATGAATTCCTCTTGGCTGATATCCCCGGCTTAATAGAAAAAGCCAGTGAGGGTGCTGGACTTGGAAATCTTTTTTTGAGGCATATCGAGCGATGCGGTGTCTTGGTTCACGTGGTGGACATCTCGTGCTCTGAAGGCAGAGATTTTCTGAAAGACTACGACACCATCATCGATGAACTGCACAAGTACAGTCAGAAGCTGAGCGAGAAACCACAGATCTTAGTGGCAAACAAGATCGATCTTTTAGATGAAAAGCAGTTGCAGGAGAGAATCTCAGCCCTCGAGAAACACGCCAATCAAAAGGTATATCCTGTCTCTGCTTTGCTCAGATTGAACATCGAGGTTTTGAAAAAGAGGATCTTTGAAATGGTTGGCAAAAGTAAACTGTCGCTCGAAAAGGAGTTCATTCCAGCCTTTGAAAAGCCAAAACCCGTTCACAGGAAGATAGAAGAGAAATTCGATTTTCAGATAAGAAAGACAACCGACGGTTACGAGATCTACTCGCAGCAAGTTGAAAACTGGTTGAGCAGATACTCTTTGGACCAGAGAGACGCAGTTGCAAGGTTTTTGGAGATACTCGAGAAAAACGGTTTAAGCGAGAAACTTAGAGAGATGGGGGCAAAAGATGGTGATACTGTCTGGATTGGGAACCACAGTTTTGAATACAGAGAATAGAATAGGGATCTTTGGTGGTTCTTTCAACCCACCACACACAGGACATCTTATCGTTGCACAGTTCGCCGTAGAACTTCTGAATCTGCAGAGGCTCTACATTATACCAACCTATATTCCACCACACAAACCGAACGACCTCGCTCCCTATGATTTGAGGTTTGAATGGTGTAAAATCATCTTTGAAGACCAGCGAATAATCGTCAGCGATTACGAAAAAACCCGCCAGGATATCTCTTATTCTTTCTACACCGTTTTGCATTTCTCTCAGATTCACAACACAAAACCATATTTCGTAACAGGTGAAGACACATTGTCTTACATCGAAAAGTGGTACAACTACGAAGAACTGCTGAAGATCTGTCATTTTGTGGTCTACCCGAGATATTGCAATAGACCTCATGAAATGCATGCAAGAGAGGTACTCAAAGAGTTCTACGAACAGATCATTTTCCTACAAGCACCTCTAATTCAGTTGTCTTCGACAGAGATAAGAAAGAGAGTCAGAGAGAGAAAATCGATAAAAGGTATGGTGGATTCAAGAATAGAAAAGCAGGTGATCGAATATTACCAGTTTTAGTTACCCTGGAATCGTAGGTATCGCTCCGATGTCTGGCATCACGAATAGAGCCTTCAGGAAGATCTGCACCATGTGGGGTGCAGAGTTCTCCTTTACGGAGATGATCAGTGCCGAGAGTGTACTGAGAAACTTCAAAGTAGTTGAAAAGATGCTTCCTAAGGATGAGATTAACGTCGCCGTGCAGCTTTTTGGTAACGACCCTTTTAAGATGGCTCAAGCGGCACAGATAGTCGAACCATACGCAAAATGGATCGATATAAACGCCGCATGTCCCGTGAAAAAGGTGATCAAAAAAGGTTCAGGTGGCGCCCTTCTGAGGGATCTGCAAAGACTTGAGAGGATCATACAGAGTGTCAAGACAGCGGTGAAGGTTCCTGTTACTGTTAAAGTCAGAGTTGGCTTTGAAGAAAATGAACTGGATGCAATACTCAACACCTGCATAAAAGCAGGCGCAGATGCAGTCGAAGTTCATGGAAGAACCGTCGTGCAACAGTATTCAGGAGAAGCTTACTGGGACTTGAAGCTCTCAAAATACACTCTACCAACGGCAATAAGCGGAGATATCTACGAGCCAGAAGATGTAAGAGAAGCCATTGAGAGATCTGGTGCCCAAGCTGTTCTGATAGCCCGCGGTGCTCTGAGAAAACCTTGGATCTTTGCACAGATTGTTCAAGGCAGAACACCTTCTGTGCCAGAGATAGAACAGATGTTTTTGAAGCACTTGAAGATGCAAGTTGAGGAAGAAGGTGAAAGATCTGTGTACAAGATGCGCCAATTTGTAGCCGGGTACACGCACGGAATAAAAGGAGCCAGAGAGTTTAGGGAGAGGTTCACAAAAGCAAACACAGAGAGTCAAGCCAGAGAGATGATCGAGGAGTTCTTTAATACTTTTCTAATGAACGGATGTAACAATGAGGTAGTCGAATGGATTGAAGACAGTCAGAGTAGGAGGTGTTGCACATGAGAAAATCTTTGATGGTCTTTGTGATCTTGCTGACCACTCTGGTGACTTTTGCTTATCTGAATCCAGATTATCAGAGTCCAGTGGTAGCGGTGGTTGAACAGTGTGCTCCAGCTGTGGTGAAGGTAGAAGCAGTCAAGTACACCACATCGCCTTACTTCGATCCATTCATGGAGGAGTTCTTCAAGCGTTGGTTTGGCTACAACCCGTTCGGTGGCACACAGCAGAGTACAAGCCTGGGTTCTGGCTTCATCTTTGACAAGAATGGCTACATATTGACCAACGAACACGTCGTAAATGGCGCTAAGGAGATAACAATCACCTTGCTGGATGGTAAGAACTACAAAGCAGAGTACATAGGTGGAGATACAGAACTCGACATCGCCGTTTTGAAAATCAAACCCGACAGAGAATTGCCGGTGTTGGAATTCGGTGACTCCGATACCCTGAAGATCGGTGAATGGGCGATTGCGATTGGAAACCCACTTGGTTTTCAGCACACCGTTACCATAGGTGTTGTGAGCGCAACCGGTAGGCGCATTCCAAAACCAGACGGCTCTGGATATTACACGAATTTGATACAAACGGATGCTGCGATCAACCCTGGCAACAGCGGTGGACCTCTGCTGAACATTCATGGTCAGGTGATCGGCATTAACACAGCGATCATCAATCCAACGGAAGCGGTGAACCTCGGTTTTGCAATACCAATAAACACAGTCAAGAGATTTGTAAACCAGCTCATTGAGACGGGAAAGACACAAAAGGCGTACCTTGGAGTCAGGTTGATGACTGTGACGGAAAACCTCGCAAAGGCAATGGGTTTGAAAACAAACCAAGGTGTGTTGATAGTTCAGGTGCTCGAAAACTCTCCGGCTGAAAAGGCAGGGCTGAGGGAGAACGACGTGGTTGTGAAGTTTGACAACATTTCGGTGGCAAGCGACTCAGAACTCGTTTCGTTGATACACAGCCATGTACCTGGTGATGTCGTAACAATAGTTGTCAACAGATCTGGCAAAGAGATCACCTTGAAGGTCACACTCGGTGCATCTACAGACGAAAGCACTCAGACAACACAGGCGGCTCAGGAATTCGTTGGAATAGTCATAGATGAAATCACCGATTCTGACAGAGAAAGCTATTCACTGCCTGCTTCGCTCAGCGGTGTCATTGTAAGAGAATCAAAAACCCTTTCACAGATTCAGAAGGCAGATGTGATCTATCAACTTGCTGTCAACGGCAAGAACTATCCGATCAACTCCGTGAGTGACTGGAATGGAATCGTCAGCAAGATCAAACAAGGAGATTTTGTAGCGATCTTCGTCTATCGAAAAGGAGCAAAGATGATTTACTCTTTCACCTACAGATGAGGTGAAAACCTCGAGGGGGTGGTTCAATGAAAGGTTTAAAATGGCTTTTACTCATAGCCGCATTGATTGGCATCTTAATACTCAGTTCGTGTGGATCAATACTAACAACCATAGCGAGCGTTGCTCACAACATCGTAGAAGTCACGGCGAATAATGTAGATACCACTCTAAGAAATCTCGCCAGCTGGTGTGATTCACAGGATATATTGATGCTTTGGTATGATTTTGATAATGAGCCAGAGGACTTTAATGAAAGAATGACTGTTTTTGAATCTCCTGAATATCCACCAGTAGCTGACAAGAATGTTTATCTAAACAATGAGTATATTGGAAATTATGGCACTGGGTTAGACCAATTAGACCAAATTAAAAATACGATCAGCGCGAGTAAAACGACCTTCTCAGGCACCTTGATCATGTATCTGCGGCTCGATGAATCGCTCAACTGGGACTTGTACATAGGTGAGGATAGACAGGCGAAAGTAACTAAAACTAATTATGTCCTTGTTGAATTCGAAAAGGACACTACAAATCAAGTCTACAAAGTCACAAAGGTTCAAGTTGATCGTGACTGGAATGCTTTCGTCGTTCCCAAGAATATGTCTTCGATCACAAACAAGGGCTTTGCGTTCTTTAGAATCGATGATGACAAAGTTGTCGATGCACGAGTCATATACCCTATACACCCATGAAGGGGGGATATAGATGAAGAAGGCATTTGTGGTACTCTTAGCTTTGCTGATCGCAAGCTTTGTCTTTGCAGATATGCAACTCAAAAACATCATAATCGTTCCACAGCCGAGCGAGCTTGAGGTCAAGGTGTGGCTGAACAAACCGGAAGGCTCTGTCTATCAAGAGAACGAGTCGCTGAACATCTTCTTCAAAGCAAACAAGAGCTGTTATGTTCTCATCTACGACATTCGCACTGATGGAAAGATCACGCTTTTGTTCCCGAACAAGTACGATTCGAACAACTACATCGCTCCGAACGTAACTTACAAACTTCCCATATCGAATCTTTACTCTTTCAAGGTCTCACCACCAGAAGGCAAGGAGTTCATTCAGATCATAGCTTCGACAACCTTTCTTCCAATCATTCAACAGCTGAAGAACCTTGGCACGACTCAGTCATTCCCCATGCTTTCACAGGATGCAGAGAGTTATGTCCAAAGACAGATCATCCCTTATCTGACTGGTGAGTGGGCAAGCGACATCACATACTTCTACGTCGGAAGAGCCGCAAGGACTGGCATTGCACAGCTTGAATCCAATCCAACTGGTGCCTACGTCTATGTGGATGGAAAGTACATTGGCAGAACTCCAGCACGAGTTGAACTCGATGAAGGTCAGCACTTTGCAACCTTCTACTGGCAGAACAATGTTATAACGGAGACCTTCTTCGTCACAGCCGGAAGGACTGTTGTTGTCACAGGCAATTTCATTCAGAAGACGATACTCAACATAAACACCACGCCAGCTGGAGCTCAAGTATTCCTCGATGGTGCTTACATCGGTGTCAGTCCACTTCAAGTGGAGGTTCAACCAGGACAGCACACAGTTCTTGCAACGATGGCAGGTTATACGGCAGCTCAGCAGAGCTTTTCGATAGCACCAGGTGAAACAAAAACGATCAACCTCACATTGAGGGCTGAGCAAGCCACTTTGAATATCTTCACTTCTCCAAGTGGTGCTTCGATCTACGTGAACAACCAGCTGAGAGGTACGGCAGGACCAGCTGGTTTGAGCATCAGCGTGGCACCTGGCACCTACACAATCACAGCAAGGCTCACAAACTACCAAGATGCCAGCTCTATAGTGACCGTTGACCCAGGTGAGGTCAGAAGGATCGATTTGACATTAGTGCCAATTATCAGAAAAGGTGTTTTGAACATCTTCAGCACACCCACAGGGGCAGCGATCTACGTTGATGGCAACTACGTTGGAGTGACACGCTCTACAGGCTTGAGTGTTGAAGTCGATCCAGGACTGCATACGATCATCGCACAGCTCGCAAATTACCAGGAAGCGGCCGTTAATGTGAATCTTTCCTCTGGAGAGACAAGAAGGGTTGATATCACACTCGTACCCATACCAAGAACTGGTTTTCTAAACATCTTCACCAATCCAGTGAACGCCTCTGTCTATGTGAACGGCAGATATGCGGGTGTAGCCGGTCCGAATGGTTTGAGAGTTGAGGTTGATGCAAATGTCACTCACACTGTCGTTGCAAGCTTACCAGATTACGAAGATGCCAAAACCGAACTTCGGGTTGCACCGAATGAAACGAAGAATGTGACGCTCACACTCGAGCCTATACAAAAGGTTGGAACGGTCTCGATCAACAGTTCACCGAGTAATGCTCTTGTTTACATCAACGGCTATCTCAAAGGTATGACACCACTCAAACTGGATCTTGACTATGGAACCTACCAATTGGTGTTGATCAAAGGTGGGTATTATGCAGAGCTCATCACGTTGAAAGTGGACAGAAAGAGTGTTTCGGTGAGCACAACGCTTAGGCCCATTCAGTGAACAAAGGGGGCGTCTGCCCCCTTTAGCTTTCTTTCACGTCGAGTATTGAAGCAGACGGTATACCCTCTAAGAACCTTCGTTCAAAATCTTGCCTATTCATGTTACGAACCTTTATGACCACGTTGTACTCTTCCTGCGATTTTTCATAAGTTGTGACAGAGATCAAATCCCCTCCGCATTGGTACATCAAATAAAGTATTCTGGACAAAATGCCAGGAACGTTCTGAACTCTCAAGACATACCTTAAACCTTGCTCTCTTGCTCCAAGCATGTTGATGAAAACTTTGAAGATATCAGATTCTGTAATGATTCCCACGAGTTTTTCTTCTTGCAGCACGACCAATGAACCTATCTTTCTATCACTCATGAGCTTTGCGGCATCTTCGATTGGTGTATTGGGATGTACGTGTACTACATCACTTTTCATGATCTGTTTCACCTTAAGTCTGCTCAAAAGATTCGTGAGTTCCCACACATCTAAGGTTGTTGCCTGTGAAGGCGAGGCAGACAGCAGATCTTTCTCTGTGATGATGCCAACGACTTTGTTGTTTTTCACCACCGGCAATCTCCTTATTCCCTTCTGTCTTATCAAATCCATCGCTTCAGAGAAAGTTGCCTCTGGTGAAATCGTTATCACCTCTGTAGTCATAACATCTTTGACGAACACAGAAACACCCCCTTGTGATGAGTTTACCTTATTTCCATGAAAAAAGGACCCCGAAGGGTCCTTTCTCACAAGAGTTTCAAACTACTGACCCATGAACATACCGAGCAACCCGAGAACAGCACCAGCAGCACCAGCAATAACGCCTATCAAAGCCATGTTGTAGACATCATCGATCTTCTTTGAAAGCTGCACAGTGGCTGAATCAATATCGCTCTTCCACGGTTTGCTGTCTACCGTCTTCTTGAGTGCCGCTATGTCTTGATCGTGCTGAGAGGTCTTCTGGTTCAAAGAGACAACCTGTCCTGCGATTGTACTGACGTTGCCTTCGAGTACCGAGACCTTCTTAGCGGCTTGTGCGGCATCCTGAACATCTTTCTTGATTTTTTCGACATCTGTTGCAAGTGATGCGACCTGCCCCTCGAGGAGCGAGAGTCTTGCGTCGTACTGATTCGTCGTTGTGTTTAGTGCCTTCTTGAGAGAGTCAATGTCGCTGGCTACCTTTGTTTCGAGCGCTGCAACCCTTGATTCAAGATCACTGAAGCTCTTTCTGAGTGTCAGAAGCACCTGAATATTGCTTTCAACTGCATCGATTCTCTTGCCAAGTGTTGCGAGATCTGTTTTGACTGGATCGATGGATTTTGCAACACTGTCTATTCTGGCAGAGAGCGAATCTACTTTGCTGCTGAGTGAAGAGAGATTTGCGTTGATCGAATCTATGTTCCCTTTGAGCTGTGCCATGACTTGTGAAGAAATCTGTGCTTGTAGATCCGAAACACTCTTTTCAACCTGTGAAACCTTTGAAGAAAGTTGATTGTACATCGTCAGCATCTTGTTTTCAGATGCCGCAATCATCGTGGGCATATCTTTCTTTACCTGTGCAATCTCAACGACCGTCGATTTGAGATTCGAGATCTCTGCTAGAACTGTTTGAAGTGTCTGATCTGTTGCTGCAATCTGTTCGGAGCTTTTTTGTGCTCTGTTGAGAGCTGTACTGACAAGGTCTTCAACAGCAGAGATTCTCTTGATCAAAGTCTGTAGATCTGCAGCAGATGTTGTCTTCTCCATCTGTTGAGTGAGGTAATCGAGAAGTTTTTTCAAAGCCACAGCAACTTGATAGCGTGTCATTGGGTTGTTACCTTGGAAAGTACCATCTGGCATCCCCGAAACTATCCCTAACTTAGAGAGTGTCGTCACAGCCTCGTATGCCCAGTGATTGACCGGAACATCAGAGAAACTCTGCGCATAAACAAGAGCCGCAACAAGCAGTGTAACTGCTAAGAGAACCTTCTTCATGAACTTTCACCTCCACTGAATGCTTTTCTTGTTATATCTTACCACGTTGATCATTCTTTAGACAACCAAAATTCTCCTTGCGTTGAACAAAAACGTTATGGTATAATTTAGACAAATACAGTCTGAATTTGGAGGAATAGTATGGCAATCTCTATCACTCAAGTAGATATACTCACTGCTTTTGTACATGGTTTTCTGTCATTCTTCAGCCCTTGTGCAATACCGTTGATACCAACTTTCATCGCTCTGTTGATCTCTGAAAAAGGGGTCAAGTCCTTTCTGAGAATAGTTGGTTTCTTTGTAGGCCTTTCAGCAACTTTTTCAGCCTTAGGTGCGCTCAGCGGATCCTTTGGTTTGCTGATCGATCGCACAATCATGAGATACCTTGCTGGCTCTGTGATCTTGCTGATGGCTGTGCTTTTCTTGTTTCAAATTCAATTTCTCAAATTCAAAGGGCTAAACCTTTATCGCTTCAAATCTGGAGGCTTTCTGGCTGGAGTCGGCATAGGTGTTGGAATCGGTCTTGTGTGGATACCCTGTGCAAGTCCTGTGCTTGCTTCTATCTTGATAATAGCCTCTATTAAAGCAAGTGCTCTCAAAGGTGCTTTCATGTTGTTCATTTATTCGCTTGGAATCTCGATTCCATTTCTCAGTATCGGTGGTCTCATCTCGAAGTTGTTCACGAAGGTCACTCTGAAAACACCTGTTTGGGAGAAACTTCTAAAGTATGCAGCATCGGCTTTGTTGTTTTTCATTGGCACGATGATACTGCTCGGCAGATTCTTCATATGAAAGAGGTGATCACATGAGAAGTAAATCGGTTTTCTTAATTCTGGTGGTTGCAACTGTATTACTCAGTCAATCGATTCTGTTTTCAGACTTAGACGTGGCAGTACGTCTGGCGAGAATCGAACAGAAGAAATTTGCAATACTCTTCACCACATCAACCTGCCCATACTGCAAGAAATTGAAGGACGAAACCCTTACAGACAAAACAGTCAAACAATTGATATATGCAAACTACATCTTTGCAGAAGCGCTTTTCGATTATGGAAAGAAGACATCGGCTTTTGGAAAGCCAATGAGTTATTCTGAACTCTTCTCAGCCTTTCAAGTAAACAGCGTTCCAGTAACATGGTTTTTTACAGCCGAAGCATCTCCTTTGGTTTATCTGCCTGGATATCTTCCGGCGAGTACCTTTGCACAGGTTCTGCGGTATGTCTATCAAGAAGTCGAAGAAGATTTCCAACAGTATTTGAAAAGAAAAGATGATTTTCAAGGGGAAAGAATGATCTTGTTCGTTACAGATGAAGAGGCGAACTTTGTGCTGAAAAACGATCCAAACTCGATCAGTGTGGAGGCACTTCCACAAAGTGTTGACCCGTACAAAGTCTATGTGACGAGAAAGAAAGACCTCGGTGAAGAACTTTCAAAGGCTGGTGTATTCAGGGTCTTGGTGATAAAGCAAGATTAATCAGAGTTCTTTTCGATTTTCTTTCTCTTTTTGGCAAAGTTCAGATATATTCCAAAAGAAAAGAAAACAAGGCAGATAACAATCAAGACTGCCAAACCATAGACTGTGGAAAAGAGTTCAACGGTTTTTTCCACGTCTTTTGAGGCGAGATAATAGACCCAACCGATTGCTTCTACTGCGAGAATTATCGATGCTGCCAAAAGACTCAGTATTGCTATGATCGAGGAGCTTCTCCTCATGGCGAATAGTCCTGCTATAACTCCAAAGATCGCACATATGCCCAACAATATTGGAAACCAGTTTTGCTGAACAAAGTCGTTCATCTTCGGCAGGATCTCAAATCTTTTCACCAGAAAGTCTGCAAGATAGTAAACTACACCTGCAGCTGCAAAGAAACCCACTAAGAACACAAAGACTTTGAAGAGCACATAGAGCGCGATCGCACAAGCGATTCCAATGACGAAAAAAGCTACATATTGCGCAATCTGAGAGTCGTTAACCCAATTTCTGAAAACTTCGAATCGATCATAAAGGATTGGATAGACTACAAAACCGCCCAGCAGAAAACCAAAAAGGCTAACAGCAACTCTCTCAACGAACTTTGCAGCGAAGATCAAGAAAACACAGATCGGTATCACAACATACCAGCTGTCCAACAAAAGCCATAAATGTTGATTTGCATTGTTGATCAGTTCTTCGAAGGGTAACAAGTCAATTCACCCCCATAGTGTTATAATATCACTTGTTGATGAATGAAAAACCAGGAGGTTTTAGAGATGCGCATTTCAACAAATGTTTCTTCCATGCCTACCTCAAAAACCCTTGAGGTCAACGCACTTGCTCAAGAGCTCAAAAAGAAGGGTGTGAATGTGGTAAACCTTACAGCGGGTGAACCAGACTTTCCAACCCCTCAACCCATAGTGGAGGCTGCAATCGAAGCACTCAATATGGGACTGACCAAGTACACCGATTCTTCTGGAATACCTGAACTTCGCAAGGCTATAGCAGATCATGTAGCTCGGAGATTTGGTGTGAGCTGTACGCCAGAACAGGTGGTAGTTTGCAATGGTGGGAAACAAGCGATATTCAACGTACTGGCAACTGTTGTGAACCAGTCAGATGAAGTGATCTTGATCGATCCATGTTGGGTTAGCTATGAACCAATGGTTTTGTTGCTGGGTGGTAAAGCGGTGCACGTGCAGACAGATTTCGAAGAGGGTTTTATACCCAAGCCTGATGAGATCGAAAAAGCTGTTAGAAAGCAAACAAGGGCGATAATCATCAATAGCCCGAACAACCCGACAGGGGCTGTCTACGATGAAAAGACCCTTCTTGGAATTTATGAGATAGCGAAAGAACACGATCTGTTGATCATAAGTGATGAAGTCTACGAGCCGTTGGTTTACGATCAAGAACATCTTTCTTTGTTCGCAATAACCAAAGGCGACAGAACTGTTTTGGTCAATGCCTTTTCCAAATCTCATTCAATGACCGGTTGGAGAATAGGTTATCTTGTCGCGCCAACGCAGATTGCAAAGGCAGCAGCAAAGGTACAAGCTCACTTGACTTCGAATATAAACAGCATTACCCAGTATGCTGCTTTGAAGGCTTTTGAGGTCGACACTTCTTACATGAAGGCGCGATTCAAAGAACGAAGGGATCTGGTATGCTCGCTACTTTCTGACTTTCGATTGAAGTATCGCAGACCGGAGGGTGCTTTCTACGTACTGGTTGATGTCAGGGAGTTTGACGAGGATGATGTGAATTTCTGCATGAATCTTTTGAACAAAGAGCATGTTGCACTGGTGCCTGGTTCTGCTTTCAATGCCCCAGGTTTTGTGAGACTGTCTTTTGCAACCAGCGAAGAACTTCTCAAAGAGGGCATCAAACGAATAGGCAATTTCATTGGAAGGTGACACTGAAATGATAAAGAGTTTCTTGAAAAGGTACTGGCACCACTATGTGATCGGAATCTTCGTTCTGGTGCTGGTTGATTTGTCTCAGCTTTTCATCCCAAGGTTGATAGGGCGTGTAGTAGATCAGCTGAAACAACCTCAACCAGATCAGAGTATGATCTCTTTGATGATATCTTGGATAATGGGCATTGCGTTGGGCATGGCGATCTTGAGGTTTTTCTGGAGATATTTCATCATAGGTGCCTCGAGGCGATTTGAGTACATCTCGAGAAACTTTCTGTTCGAAAAGCTGTTATCTCTCACACCGGGTTATTTCGACCAAAACCGTAGTGGAGATCTGATGGCAAAACTCACCAACGATCTACAGGCTGTGAGAATGGCATTAGCACAAGGTGTTGTGCTGTCTGTTGATGCGACCTTCATGGCAATAATGACCTTGATCTTCATGGGAAGAACAGTCAACTGGCGCCTCACATGGCTGTCGACTATCCCCTTGCCAGGTCTCGCTTTCATAGCACTGTTTTTCGGCAGAATGATACACAGAAGGTTCATGCAAGTGCAGAAAGAATATTCATCGCTCAGCGAATTGACCGAGGAAACCATTTTAGGTGTCAGGATCATCAAAAGCTTCTCAGCCAACGATCGAATCCACCAGATGTTCAACGACAGATCTATGAGGAATTACGAGAGCGCGATGTCCCTTGCAAGGGTTTCTTCGCTCTTTTTCCCATTAATGACCTTTTTTGCAGCTATGTCGCAAGTTCTCGCCTTGAGTTTTGGTGGGAAAATGGTTATAAACGGCTTGGTGACACTCGGAGAATTCGTCGCTTTCAATTCCTATCTGGGTATGCTCACATGGCCCATGATGGCACTTGGTTGGGTTTTGAACATGATTCAGCGTGGCCGCGCTTCTCATGAAAGGCTGATGGAGATAGTCAAACAGAAACCTCAAATTGATGAGCCTGAAATTCCCGTGAGAATAAGCGCGATCGAAAAGATAGAGTTCAGAGACCTCACATACCGTTACCCAGGGACAAACAGAGATGTGCTCAAAGAGATTAACCTTTCCTTTAGAAAGGGAGATATGGTTGGCATAGTAGGCACCGTTGGAAGTGGAAAATCCACTTTGGTGAGAGTTCTTGCAAAGTTGTATCCCGTTGAAAGAGGAAAGGTTTTCATCAACGGTGTCGATATCAACGATATATCATCAACGAATCTTAGAAGCTTGATCGCCTTTGTACCTCAAGAATCTTTCCTTTTCTCAGACCAGATCAAGAAAAATATTGCCTTTGCACAGCAGAATATCGAACTGGACAAGGTCGTTAACTATGCAAAACTTGCTTCCGTTCACAGTGAAATAGAGAAATTTCCAGAAGGTTACGACACCATTGTAGGTGAAAGAGGTGTCACGCTTTCCGGTGGGCAGAAACAGAGAGTCACGATAGCCAGAGCGCTTTACACAGAAAGAGACCTCTTGATCTTCGATGACTGTCTTTCTGCGGTTGATCCAGAGACAGAAGAAAAGATCATAAGCGCCTTGAGAGAGAATTACAGAGAAAAGACAATGATCGTCATAACTCATAGGCTTAAGGTACTCAGAGATGCCGATCTAATAGTGGTTTTAGACGATGGCAAGATCGTTGAGATGGGAACTCACGAGGAATTGATGGCAAATGAGCAAATGTATTCACGAATGTACAGAAAACAGATGATTGAGGAGGAGCTTGAGTGTGAATAAGTTGCTTTTGGCGATACTGTTGATTTCTTCCTCGTTGTTCTCGGTGGGCTATTATTTCGAACAATCTCATTTGATCATAACAGGAGTTGAATCTTACGATTCACTTAAGATAACGATCGACCAGATTACCTTCGAGGTGGATGCCCAAAACATCAGAATACCATGGCAAAAAGGATCAGAGACGGACATAAAGTTAACACCAGTGAAAGATGGCAAAGAACAAACTCAAATCGAAATGAAAATCAGTGCGATAAAAGATCAACCTCCAAAGCTGTCACTGAGTGTTCCGGCATATCTGCCTGCAGATAGAGTAGTTCTTCCTCTGTCACTAATAGACGACTGGGACGATCTTTCCAAGTTGACAATAAGAGCTTATGTAGATGGTAAGAGAACTGATGTTCTGGAAAACAGATCGATTGTGATAGATACCTTTTTGCTGCATTCCGGCGAACACAGACTCAGGGTGGTTTGTAGAGATAGCGGTTCGAATGTAATTGATAAAACCTACAGATTCACCGTCGTTCCGCAGATACCACCAACACCGAGTATTCAATCAGGTAAGATATTCTCCGATCGTACGCATCGTGTTTATTACATGACGAACAGTGAAATGAAACAAGAAGACCTCAAGAAGAACCAGTTAGAGAGAGATTTTTCCTTTGTCTGTGACTTAGATACTGCTGGTAATGAAAGCTTTCCTGCTCTGCACTATTCAGTGAAAACTACTGCGAGAATCTCGGCTGGAAATCTCATAACCTTCAGCAGTGGCATCTTTGAATCTGGTGAGTACAATGTCTTTGGCAAGGTAGTCATTCCATCATCTGAGACAGTACTGCTAAAACAGAATGCCACACTGAAGATACCTCAAGGGTGCGAATTGATACTCAAAGGCACACTCATAGCCGAAAGCGGTTCGAAGATAGCCGGCTACGGCAAGTTGACCATAGCCGATGAAGGAAGAGTTGCGTTCATCGGAGCAAGAATAGAGACGAATGTGGTAATCGCAGGGTCTTCCATGGTATGGATTTCAAATACCGATCTTTCAAAGGCAACTGTCTCAATCACCAGAGCAGCAGCGATATCTCTGAAAGATGTACGAGCACAGATGATCGAGATGACAAATGTCGGGAAACTTTGGATCAACTCATGTAATATTGGAAAACTCTTGATCAAAAACACTTCACAGTTCGTGGTGAAAGACTCAAAGCTGAATCACTTGAACGTCTCGAGTCTTTCAAAAGGTAGGCTTTATTCAACTTCAGTCTACTCACAAGATCTTCCACTCTTCGTCAGCAATCTTTCGGTTGTTGAACTCATCGATAGCTGGATCTCTGGAAGCAGATGTGTCCAAGTTCAAGACTACTCGATATTGAGAGCCCGTAGTACCGAATTCAGTGGTGATATTGCAGTAACGATCTCTGGCTATTCTGTTTTCAACAGTTTTGCAAATAAGATCACTTCCACCACGGCGATGTATGTGAAAGACTCGAGGGTCAGACTTTCCAAGACTGAATTTCGAGGAGAGGTAATCAAAGTTGGAAGGTCAGAGATCCTTGCCATGTGACTTCGACGAAAACCTTTTGAAAGCGATCAAGTTACCCGATGCAGGCAGATCATACCGTCCAACTCACGCAACCGCACTTTTGGCTTGGTACGCTAAGCCCACCAAAGCCCAGAAGATGGTCATCGAGCTTGGTGCAGCAACAGGCGTTGTCTCAGCCTATATTGCCTTGACGTACAAGCGAAACGTGGTAGCTCTCGAAAAGGACAGATTTCTTGCCAGTCTGGCACAGAGAACAGTTGAAATGAACAACTTGCGAGAAAAGATGATCGTCTACAACCTCTCTTGTTCAGAAGTGACGAGTGTTTTCAAGGCAGAATCTTTCGACATGGTCGTCGCAAACCCACCGCATCACCTGACGAGCATACCGAGCCCAGATCTTCTGAGAAGTAGTACAAGAAGCTGTGACATTCAAACCGCAAGGCAGTTCATAGATGCAACGGGATATCTGCTCAGAAACAAAGGCACATTCGTCTATATACTGCCGCCAACTCATATAGTTTTCTGGTTGAGTGAGTTTCTCGAAAGAAAGCTCCAACCGAAAAGACTGTTACCAATCTATGGAAATCCGCAGAAAAACGCACAATTTTTTCTACTCAAAGGAGTGAAAAATGGGGGCATCGAATTACTCGTCGAGCCCCCAATCGTTCTCAAAAGAGTTTGAGTTCCTTTATACCACTTTCGACGATCTTCTTCGTATCCCTTGCTATTACGAGTTCTTCGTCGGTGGGAACTACCACAACGGCGACTTTCGAATCTGGTGTGCTGATGATTCTTTCAACTCCTTTGACATCGTTCAACGTCCTGTCGATTTTCACACCCAAGAAACCAAGGTACGTACACACCTTTTCGCGTACGTACGGTGAGTTTTCTCCCACACCGGCGGTGAAAACTATGGCATCAACGCCGTTCATTGCCGCCGCGTAGGCACCGATGTACTTGGCTATTCTGTAAACGTATATATCCAGAGCCATCTGAGCCTTTTCATTTCCAGCGCAAGCTGCATCTTCGATATCTCTCATGTCGGAGCTGAGCTCTGCTAAACCAAGCATTCCACTCTTTTTGTTCAGAAGATCATAGACCTTATCCACCGGCATGCCAAGATTTTGCTGCATGTAGATCACAATTGCCGGATCTATGTCTCCAGATCTCGTTCCCATTACTACACCTTCAAGTGGTGTAAAGCCCATCGAGGTGTCAACAGATCTGCCGTGCCTGACCGCTGCTATCGACGCACCGTTACCCAAGTGGCAGGTGATCACTTTGAAGTCATAATAATCTCTTCCCAGTATCTCGGCTGCCCTTCTGGAGACATATCTGTGGCTCGTGCCATGGAAACCGTATCTTCTTATTCTGTATTTTTCATAGAATTCATAAGGTATTGGGTACAAGAAAGCTTTCTTGGGCATCGATTGGTGAAAAGCGGTGTCGAAGACTCCAACGTTGGGGACATTTGGCAAGAGTTTTTGCACAGCACGAATTCCCATGATGTTCGGCGGGTTGTGTAACGGTGCAAGATGGACGTTATCTTCTAAGACCTTCATGACTTCGTCGTCGATCAGAACAGAACTTGCAAAACGTTCGGCGCCGTGGACAACCCTGTGACCAACAGCAGAGATTTCAGAGAGATCCTTTATCACACCAATTTCAGGATCAAGCAAGACTTCCAATATCAACTTCAAAGCTTCCTCGTGGTCCTTCATAGGCTTTTCAATCACGTGTTTATCCGCGTTGACGCGATGAACAAGCCTGCTACCCTCAATGCCAACTCTCTCGGCAAGACCTTTGCAGAGCACCTTTTCACCTTGCATATCGATGAATTGATACTTCACCGATGAACTTCCACAGTTCACAACGAGTATCTTCACGGAACTCCCTCCTCAAAGTTTATTATAATGTCCCGAGGGTAACTTCACCACGGAACCACTCAGTTCGTACTCTGTCAACTTCGAAAGAACTTGCGAGAGATCCATCTTCAATCTCTCGGCTATCTCTTCAGCAAGAAGAGGACCATCTGTGAAAAGTTGAAGAAATTCGTCTCTTGTCTGATCTTTTCGAAGATTCACACCGTAGTACTCCAATATCTGAGAAGAATCTGTCAAAGGAATTGCACCCATCTTCAAAAGCCAATTACAGCCTTCACTCATGACTCTGTCTATATCTCCTGGTACCGCAAAGACGTCCCTGCCAATCTCAGCAGCCATTCTTGCTGTGATCAAAGCACCGCTGTCCACAGGAGCTTCGGTGACTATCGTTGCTCTGCAGATGCCTGCGATAATTCTGTTTCGAGCAGGGAAGTTTTGTTTTGCAGCCTTTGTACCAAGTGGATACTCACTGACCACACATCCATTTCTCAGTATCCTCTGGTAGATGAGTCTGTTAGAGGACGGATAACACACATCGACACCAGTGCCGAGTACCGCAACGGTCTTTCCATCGTTTTCAAGAACTACTCTATGTACCTCACTGTCAACGCCCAAAGCCATTCCACTCACAACAACAAGATTTGCTTTCACAAGATCAGTCACAATTCTCTTTGTCACAACCTTTCCATAACTTGTTAGCCTTCTAGTTCCGACAACAGCCACACAGTTTTCGTTTAGAAGTTTAATATCGCCTAAGCAAAAAAGGACGGCAGGTGGCGCAATAGAGCTCCTCAGCAACTTTGGATAATCCTCATCCCAGAAAGTCACGAGCTTTACACCGAGCTGTTCAACCTTTCTTTCCTGCTCTTCAACGAACTTCTCATCATAGCGTGCTTTGAAGCGCTCGTTGAATCCCATGAATTCAGATTCTAAAAGCTCCGAGATCGAACCGTACGACTTTGTGAGATTCTCAATCTCCTCTAATGAGAATCTACCAAAATAAGAAAGCGCAAAGATCTCAATTGGGAGCATTCTTTTGCATGATCTCCTTTATCTTGTCTGCCACACCAGAGGGCCTTCCGGGTATACACATGTCATAGGTTGCCTTGCCGGCGACTACTGCTTTTGCATAGGCTTCACAACCGGCATAGCCACATGCACCACAGTTAGCACCTGAAAGAACTTCTTTTATCATCTCCACCCTTGGATCTTCTTTCACTTCGAATTTCTTGGCAGAGTAAGCGAGAAATGTACCAAAGGCAAAACCGAGGATGCTCAGCAAAACTGTCGAGTACAGAACGAGCATTCTATCACCTCACATCTTTATCAAGCCTTGGAAACCCATGAACGCCATCGAGATAATCGAAGCGAGTATCAAAGCCATGGGAAGTCCTTCGAACGGTTTTGGTACATCATAAAGTTCAAGCCTCTCTCTAATGCCTGCAAAGATGACTAAAGCAAGGAGAAATCCTATTCCAGCACCAAGTGCATGAAAAACTGCTTCAAGCAAAGAGTAATTTGCCTGTGCGTTCAAGATTGCAACACCGAGAATAATACAGTTGGTCGTGATGAGAGGTAGGTATATTCCGAGTGCTTCGTACAGACCAGGGCTGTTCTTTTTGAGAAAGAATTCGACAAACTGAACAAAGGTCGCTATGACGAGTATGAAGGTGACAATCTGCAGAAACTGTACGCCCAAAGCGATGAGCAATTTGTTGACAAACCAGGTGATCACTGAAGACATCACAAGCACAAAGGTAGCGGCAAAGCCCATTCCAACGGCAGTGTCCATCTTTTTTGAAACGCCGAGGAATGGACAGATCCCAAGAAATCTTATGAAAACATAGTTGTTCACCAGTAGTGCAGAAAAGAGTATGAGGAAGACTCTCATTTCTGCTCACCCCTCTGCTTACGCTTCAAGCCTATGAAAGCGAACAATGCAGCCAGAAGTCCAAGTGTCATGTACCCACCAGGTGGTAGTATCATAACGAAAACATTGAAGGCTTTACCCCAAAGCTGAATGCCAAAGATAGTCCCGTTTCCCAATAGTTCTCTGATACTCCCCAAGAGCACCAAAGAACCAGTGAAACCAAGTCCAACTCCAAGACCATCCAAGAATGAAGCCCATATACCATTCTTCGAAGCGAAAGCCTCGGCGCGTCCCATTATTATACAGTTCACCACAATGAGAGGGATGAAAAGTCCAAGTGTCTTCCACAGATCATAGATAAAGGCGTGCATCAAAAGATCGAGTATTGTGACAAAGGTTGCTATGAGGGTTATGAAGATTGGTATTCTCAAGTTTTTTGGCACACTTTTTCTAATCGAAGAGATCGCGATATTTGAAAGTGCTAAAACACTCGTGGCTGCAAGACCCATTCCAAGTCCATTTATGGCATTAGTCGTAACTGCCAATGTTGGACACATCCCGAGTACTTGCACATAGGTGGGGTTTTCCTTGAAGAAACCTTTTGTGAATTCCTTTAGTGAACTCATTTCATTTCACCCCCGACTTCAAATAGGAAAGCATCGCGTTGATCGCATTTGCGACTGCCCTTGGTGTGATTGTTGCACCGGTCATCACGTCGCTCACCTTAGCCACGCCTTTCGCCTTTGCTTCTTCAACGGTTGCGCCAGTCATGTTGGCATCTTTATCAACTCTCACACCGTTTTCAAGTGAAGACGGTTCCATTGGGTAGAATCTTTTCTGAATTTCCTCCTCCTGTATCTTCGCACCAAGACCAGGTGTTTCTTGAGAAAAATCTGTCACGCTGATCGAGAACAACATGAAACCTTCCGGCTTTTTGACAAAGCTTGCAACAACAGAGACAGCTCCACCGTAACCTATGGCAGAACCACTCAAGACATAGACGTTGCCCATATCGGATTCAAATTGATATACCGGTGAGTAAACCTTACCATTTCGATCTTCAAAGATAACCTGAGATCCATCTTTAGCCTTTGCAACAGTACTCTTAACTGTTTCGATTGGTACTATATAGCGACCGTTTTCATCTTTGAGTACTCTCTCTATCGCCTCGAATTTCTTTCCAAGTTCGGTAATCGCTATTCTGTCTTTTGTTATCGTATAGACCAAACCGAGTGAGAAACCGGCTACCGCACAATATATCAGCAGTATGAAACCCATTTTGATGTGCTCTCTCATGTTTTCACCTCTCCGAAGACCTTAGGCTTGAAGACGCGATCTATGAGTGGAGTCACTGAATTCATCAGAAGTATTGCCAAAGAAACCCCCTCTGGATAACCCGCAAAATATCTGATTATCATTGTCACAAGACCACATCCAACACCAAAGACAGCTTGACCTTTCAAAGTCATAGGACTTGTAACCATATCGGTTGCCATGAACAGAGCTCCAAGGAACAAACCCCCACTGAGAATGTGATAAAGAGGTGTTCCAAATCTCTGAGCGTTCACAAAATAGAACAAACCAGAGAACAGAAAAACAGTACCTATGTACGACAGAGGAATGATAGGATTGACTCTTCCTTTGTACAGCAAATAGATGAAACCTATTATTAAGAGCAGTGCACTCGTTTCGCCTATGCATCCGCCAATGTTACCCATGAACAGATCAGTGTAACTGAAGGTGTCTATGGCTCTTGAAAATCCTTGCTGTTTCAGAACACCAAGAGGTGTCGCCGAAGTCATTACATCCCAAGGAGAACGAGAAAAACTCATCACCGGATTAATCCACTTAGTCATGAGAGCTGGGAAAGAGATCAAGAGAAAGACCCTGCCAACGAGTGCGGGATTGAAGATATTTTGACCAATTCCACCGAAAGCGTGTTTTGCAACACCTATGGCAACCAGCAAACCTATGAGCAAAAGCCACCACGGTGCCGTTGGGGGGAGATTCATTGCAAGCAGAGCTCCTGTCACCGCGGCACTGAAATCTGGCTTGAACTCTTTCTGGTTTCTCAGAACTCTCACTATGAACCACTCGATTAGTTCAGCAACAACAGCACCAAAGACACACAGAAACAAAGCATACCAACCAAAGAACAGTGCAGCACCTGCAATGGCTGGAGCCAATGCGATCAGAACATCGATCATTATCTTTCTCACAGAATCATCGCTTCGAAGGTGTGGAGCATCTTTGACGACGAGTTTCATTTCTTACCACCTCTCAATGCTTGATAGACCTTCTTGGCAAGTTTTATAGCCCTCACATGATCTATCTTCGACGGACACACGTAAGCACATGAACCACATTCGATGCAACTCAAAAGTCCCTCTTCAACTGCTTCGTCGTATTTTCTCTTGTTTGCGAGCAGATAGAGAAGATAAGGCTGTAAGTCCATAGGACAGGCAATGACACATTTCGTACACCTTATACAGGCTTTCTGGGTGTACTCTTTTTCTTTCAGTAAAGCCGTTATGCCACTTGTTCCTTTCATTATGGGTATATCCACTCTGTTTACCGATATGCCCGTCATTGGTCCACCAAGGATCACTCTCTCTGTTTCTTCTTTCAGTCCACCAGCATATTGCAGCAGCTCTTCGATCTTCGTGCCGATTCTCGCAATCAGATTTACCGGCTTATTCACACCTTCACCGCTTATCGTTATCGCTCTCTGAATGAGAGGTTTTCTATCGACGACAGCTTCCTTTATGGCAATGACAGTCTGAACATTTTGAACTACCACGCCAACATCCATAGGAAGGCCTCCAACTGGTACCTTCCTACCAGTGATAGCGTATATCAACTGTTTTTCAGCACCTTGTGGATACTTGGTCTTGAGGAGTTTGAGCTCTATTTCCTCAGAGTCCAGAGCAGATTTCAGCTGGTTAAAGACATCTGTTTTATTTGATTCGATGCCTATGTAAGCCTTTTGAACCTGAAGTATTTTCATCACTATCTTTATTCCAAGTATGAGATCATGGTATCTTTCAAGCATCAGTCTGTAATCCACCGTCAGATAAGGCTCACACTCAGCTGCATTCACTATGAAGGTGTCGATCTTCTTGTTCGCCGGTGGGTTCAGCTTAACGTGAGTCGGGAACATCGCACCGCCAAGTCCGACTATACCTGCCTTCTTAACGACCTCGAGCAACTGTTCTTTCGAAAGGTTCTCCCAATCTGGATGCTCTAAGTACTGCCATTCGTCTTGTGAGGTTCTCTCGATCACCACCGTTTCCATCGGACGACCTTGTATTGGATGGTAGATCTTGTCGATCTTTTTCACAACACCGGTCACGGGGGAATGAAGGTATGCCGAGATAAAACCTCCTGGTTCCCCAATAACCTGCCCTGTTTTCACCGAGTCGTTCTCCTTGACCAAACACTTTGCAGGTGCTCCAGCGTGATTGGACAGAAAAACATAGACGATCTCCGGTGGATCGATGTAGATCAACTTTGATTCTTTGGCAAGTTCCTTCTTCTCTGGTGGGTGAATACCACCTCTGAAACTCAGCAACCTCACTATTTCACCTCCCGCATCAAATCAACATTTGAAAGCAGTTCTGCAGAATGTATGTTGTAAAGCGGTTGACCAGGTTGTTCACTGTAATACGGGCGTGAACAGTCTGGACAACCACTCGTCAGAAAGGCTTTGAGCGCATCATGAGGGATTTCCTTAAAGCCAACAATCCAGTCTCCATCTAAGACAATCAGATCAGATCTACCAGAGAATATGAAATAGCGAGCCAACTGTATCTTCCTGTATCTTTGAAGGGATGGCTTCTGTATGCCGTAAAGTGCCGTACCTCTGATCGGAGTGAAGGCAAAAAGACCGACTTGAACGTTGAGGTCATACATTTTCTTCATCGTACTGACTATTTCAAAGTCGGTCTCGCCCAGACCAACGATTATGTGTGTCGATATTCTTCCTTCAAAGACTCTTGAAGAGTTTTCTATGAGCTCTATGAATTTTCGGAAATTGCCACCTCTGATCCTTGTGAAAAGCCTCTCTGTTGGAACGTCGATAGCTATTCCAACTCTGTCAGCACCTAAATCAAAACAACCTTTGACTTCTTCAAAATCAGTTGGTCTCACCGAAACAGATATTGGCTTGTTGATTTTGGATAACAAAACCATGAGGTCGCAAAGATCCTTTCGATAACCTTTGTAGGAAACAGTTTGGACGCATATTCTCTTGAAATCGCTGTTTTTCAGTGATTCAATCAATCTGTCAGGATCGATCTCCTTCCAAGTTACGCGACTCAAGAACCTTTGGTCGCTCTGCGAAGAGAGGGCATGAGTGCAGTACAGACAGTTGAACTGACACCTTCCATCGAGCATCAAATATGCTGTCGAAAGTTCCAGCTTACTTCCCGCGTGCATCCCCAGCTTGCACAGGGTACCAACTGATGCTCTGAGTATCAATTCGTATCATCTCCGACTCGATATCTGTAGACCTTTTCGCTTGACCTCAAATCGATTGTATCATTTGTGCATTCTATTTCAAAACCATTCATCTGTAAAACATCTTCTTCCGCTTTGACCAACCTTCTCGCCAAGAGATTCACGGCGGTACGTCTCGCCAAATCCATCTCGTATGCCTTGTTCAAAAGATTCTTCTGATTCGATACAAACCAAAAAGCCAAGGCAGCAACAAGACTGATCAAAAATAAACCAACCACTACATCGAGTATCAGAAATCCTTTCATAGTCCCATATACCTTAGTTGACATGATTTTCACAGAGAATATCTAAAATTCCATGAAGAAATATGAGACAATCAGTACAATTCCCAGAAGCAACAAACTCATCAAAAAAGCCAAGAGAAAATCAGATTTGTGACTTTCCTTTGGTACTCTTGTCTGGTGCTGTTCCAACTTCTTTTCTTTCTCTTGACTACCCTCTTTGACCATCTCAGCAATTTTCTCATCCCATTTTCTTTGCTGAACTGAATCGACTTTCTCTTGATATCTGTTCATCTCTGACATTATCTTTACAGACTTTGGTATAATGCCTCTTCCTATCATCCCCTCGCCTATGTCGACCTTTACCAAAAAATACTCCCTTCTCTTTCCCTTCAGCAATTCTTTCCCTAAGAGAGTTCCTGCAAGCGGCAGTACATTCCCTCTCTCTGTGAAGTGTTTGGGATAAAGGGTTTTCAACCTCTCAAGGTTCTCTGGTTTTCTAACATTCAGCACAACAAAGAACAACTGATCACCAAGATCGAATTCTGCAAGTGTTCTTCCTCTGACGGGATCAACGAGTGGGAAGATCTCTGGTAGATCTGCTACGTCAGGTCTTTTTATCACCTCGGCTAATCCTTCATCGTCGAATTCTTCCCACAGTTGCATGAAATTCTCGGCAGATATTTCCTCATAGTTCACTTGCTTGAAGTCAACAGTAATCTCGATCTTCGGTGCCCATTCTTTGAAGATTTCCGAGATGATGTACTGAACAAGATCTGCATCGTTATCCCTTACTGCCGCAGTTATTTCTGCCCCAAAGATTTGAGAACCTTTTCTGGTAACATAGTTCCTCAGATAAGTGAGAAACTCCCGAGACAGGTCAGAGCTTTCCGGAATCTGTGCAAACACCCTGTTCTTAACCTCGTTGAATAACTTCATGAAGCTGGTGTACTCCAAAGAAAGATCTACGCTCAGATAATTTGCATGCCTACTTGGCACGATCACAAGGTCGTATTCGGGTTCTTCATTGGCTTTTCCAAAAAAGAAGCCTATACCTTCCTCAGCCGTCACACGACTCTTAAGGCGATACTTGACAAAGTAGAAGTCCAAAGCCATTCACTCCCTACTGAGCACATAACCACCTGAATGGAGAACGTTGGAAGTGAAATCTCTTTCAGAGACACCAATCCCGATGACACAGTTTTTCCCAATAGAAAGACCACTCGGTATCCTTGAGTACATACCCACAACAGTTATTTGGTCGTTGTACACTTCTTTGTCTAGCTCACTTGGAGCAGGCTCGCCTTGACCTATCATCACTTGATCACCTATGTTAACACGTTCTGCGATGACGCTCTCAGAGATCAGACAATCTCTACCGATATTGGTGCTAGTCATGACAACGCTGTTTCTGACAACGGTATTTTCACCTATGCGTACACCTTGAAAGATCACACTGTTCTCAACTGTTCCATGAATCTCACAACCTTCACTGACGATTGAATTGACAATCTTCGATGTTGGTGCACAATAAGCAGGTGGCATCTCCTCGGTTTGCGTATAAAAACGCCAATGTCGATCGTAGAGATTCAAGGGAGGAATAGGTCTGGTGAGCTCCAAATTGCTCTCCCAGTAAGATCTTATCGTACCAACATCTCGCCAGTATCCACTGAATCTGTAGGCGTATATCCTCCTGCCTTCATCTATCATTCTTGGTATAACATCGTGACCAAAGTCATGAGTACTCGATCCATCGTTTTCGTCTTTCATCAGGTATTCTTTCAGAAAATTCCAGTTGAAGACATAGATGCCAAGTGAAGCCAGATTGGAACGTGGTTTTGCCGGTTTTTCTTCAAAATCGATTATTTTCGCCTCCAAATCCGTTATCATGATGCCAAATCTGCTCGCCTCTTCTATGGGAACTTCCATACAAGCTATAGTGCCCTCCGCACCTTTGAGTATGTGAAAATCTATGATGTCGTTGTAATCCATTGCGTAGACATGATCACCTGACAGGATCAGAACAAAATCAGGATTGGCTGAATCCACGTACTCAATATTCTGATAGACCGCATTTGCAGTGCCTTTGTACCAACCTGAGACACCACCGAGATAGGGAGGTAGTATCGTTATTCCTCCCTTCTTTCTGTCCAAATCCCATGGTCTTCCTATGTTGATGTGATTGTTCAGCAAATGTGGACGATACTGCGTTAGAACTCCTACTTGATATATCCCAGAGTTGACGCAGTTACTCAGAGTGAAGTCGATCAACCTGTACTTTCCACCGAATGGAACCGCCGGCTTTGCAATCTTTTCTGTCAGAACTCCCAACCTCTTGCCATGACCTCCAGCCAAGATCAGAGCGAGTACCTGTCTCATTCAGACCACCTCACAGGACTGCTCTTTTTTCAAGAACAGCTATCGAATCTCTTCCAACCAAGCGAGATTCTTGTCTTATCAAAACCTCTTTGTCGAGTATGGCATTCTTCACGACCGCACCCTCTTCAATAACTGTGTCCTGCATGATGACAGAGTTTTCCACAATGGCTCCTGCCTTCACAAAGACTCCCCTGAACAGTATAGAGTTCTCAACTGTACCGTTGACGACACAGCCGTCTGAGACTATGCAGTTCTTGACGAGAGCGGTTCCTCCAATCTTAGGAGGTGGGAAGTCCTTCAGTTTTGTATAGATCTTACCATGCCTGTAGAAAAGTTCTTCACGTATCTCTTTCTTCAAACCATCCATGTTTGTGCGATAGTACTCTGAGACACCCTTTTTCACATTTCTCCAGTAACCATCAAAGAGGTAACCACAAACCTTGAGTCTATCGAGTTGTGAGATAACGATGTTCAGAAGATCTGTTTCACCTTTTGTGGCATAGTTGTACAGGAGTTCCATGAGCAGATATTTGTTCATGAAGTAAATTCCGAGAAAACCAATCTTCGTCTTCGGCTGTTGAGGTTTCTCTACGATGCTCACGATTCTATTGCCCGCCAACTCGACAATTCCATACTGCGATAGGTTGTAGCTTTCATCCATCTCTTTCACTAAAAGCGTTATGTCCGCTCCATTTGACAGATGAAAGTCAAAGACCTCTGAAAAGTCTATCTTGTATATGTGATCACCTGAACCTATGAGTACGTAATCTTCTTCGCCTCTTCTGAGTAATGTCATGTTCTGAAAGATGGCATCTGCTGTTCCCTTGTACCAGTAATAACCCTCCTGACTGACATATGGCTGCAACATGAACAAACCTCCGTTTTTTCTATCTAAGTCCCATTCTTTGCCGGAACCAAGATGATCCATCAAACTTCTGGGGTTGTACTGCGTCAGAACCCCAACTTTTCTGATGCCGGCATTGACCATGTTGCTCAAAGTGAAATCGATTGCGCGGTATTTACCGAAGACTGGTAATGCTGCACTTGCCCTTTTTGAAACTAAAGGACCGAGCGCCTCACTTTGCCCACCAGCCAAGATCAACCCCAAGACTCTCAAACCAATCCCTCCGTTTCGATTCTATCATCTGAGTGTGAAAAAACAGATGTTGGTATACAATCTTTAAGGAGGTTTGTCTGTGTGGTACCCAGGGCACATGGCTAAGGCGTCGAGGACGATTGAAGAGATCAAGAAGCACATAGATTTGGTTGTCGAGCTCTTGGATGCGAGAGCCCCTATGGCTACACATGCTTACACCCATCAGCCCATAAAGGCAAAGAAAAACGTTATCGTCATGGGAAAATCGGATTTGGCTGCTGGCGAAGTAACAAGCCGATGGAAAGATTTCTTTGAAAGATTGGGACAGCACGTTTTTGTCCTTGACAAGAGTACTACCACCGATGAAATTGTTGAGTTTGTTGGTGAGCACGTTCAGAAAAATGGTTTAATCATGGTAGTTGGTGTTCCAAATGTTGGGAAATCAACTTTGATAAACAAACTCAAAGGTAGCCGATCTGCTCGAGTTGGTGCGATGCCAGGTATAACAAAAGGACTACAATGGTTTTCCGTCACCGATAGATTCAGAGTTCTCGATACCCCTGGGCTTCTTTTACCAAAGCTTTGGAGTAAAGAGTTAGCAGCAAAACTGCTTTTGGTTGGAAGTTTGACGGTGGATATGGTTCCACCACAGATTGTGCAAAAGGCTTTTGAAATATACGCTCACCTCGTGAAGATCCAAGAAAGTGATCTGCAGAGATTTCTGGAAGGATACGCATTGGAAAGAAAGATGCTTGCCAAAGGTGGTTTACCCGATACCGAGAGGGCATTGGTGAATTTCTTCAACTCGATAGCCCAGGGAAAGTTTGGAAGACTCAGCTTTGAAGTTCCCGAGGAGGTCGAAGAGCATCAAAGCGATAGTTTATCTACCACTTGATCCAGAAAAAGCGAAGAAATCAAATCTTCCAGTCAAGCTACCGGTGCTCGTAGATGATTTCCCAACCATCGTCGATACGAACCAAATACCTATTGATGTTGTCATTCGTGGACTTGAAGCGCAATATGAAATCTCAAAGGATCCTTACTATGAATCCTATTTGGTCTACTTCTACTATGAAAAGGTGAAGGTGGCACTGAACAACGACGATCTGAAGGGCGCAGAAGAATGGTTAGAAAAGGCAGGTAGATTGATCAAGGACTACAGATATGACTTTTTCAGAGGTTTGATCGCAGCGAAGCTGAAGGACTACGAAGCCGCTGAAATCTTGATCAGATCGAGCGTGGCAAAGAATCAGAACTTTGTACTCGGCTACTATGAACTTGGAAACATTCTGATGGCTAAGAAAGAGTTTGAAGATGCCATAATGCAGTATCAAAGAGCCTTCGAGCTTGAGAAAACCTTTCTCTTGCCGCTTTTGAGAATAGGTGATTGTTATATGGAGATGGGAGAGATACGTCAAGCCTGCGATTTTTACCAAGTGATCACACAGCTGGATTCTGAGTTCTCTCAAGCCTATTCAAGACTTGGCGTTGCTTGTAATATCTTGCAGAGATTCGAACACGCAGAGAAAGCTCTGAGAAAAGCCTTGAACCTTACACCAAATGATTCTGCTGTTGCCTTTAACTTGAGCTACACTCTTTCCAAACTCGGAAAGCACTTCGAGGCAATGAATCTTCTGAAAAAGCTTGTCGATAAAGAGCCAGAGAATCCCTCTTTTTTGAATGAATACGCACTCATGCTTAGAAGACTTGGTTTTTATGAAGAAGCAAAGGAAATCATAGACAAAACCAAAGAACTCAGCGACGAACAATCTGTGCTCTTCAACCAAGTTCTTCTAACCTTCTTTGTTGATAAAGACGAAGCGTTGTCCCTTTCAAAAGATCTCTCACAGGATTACAGAGCCAGAATAGACGATCTGATTTCATTCTTGAGACAATGGGATGGTTCCATAGTCGTGCCGCATTTCATGGAAGAAAAAGTGAAAACTGTAAGATCATCTATGATTGGTTCTCAGATAGACGTTCAAAGATTGGCTCATTTTATTCGTGATGGTGAACGAATTGAGGTTTTGCGGCAAGGTCTTATACCTTCACAAGATACTTCAATCGACACGGTTCGTTGGTTAGAAATCTTAGTAGCCGTGATGCTCGCAACTCCAAGAGATCCTATAGAGATCGAAAAGAATGTGACAAAAACTGCCGTTGCGCTCTACGGAAGTGGCATAATGCTCGCAGTAGCGATTGGCTTGACGAGGGTTCTGTTTCACATAAAGTCAAATGGTTATTTCGATCTGTCTGTTTTTCTGCAAGAGGTTGTTTCAGACCTACAAGAATATCACTGGGAATTTGCAAAGAGAGTCTCTCGAATCGAAGAGGAGAGTTTTTCCTTTGAAGATTTGAATTTGAAACCAGAAAAAGGGAGTGATCTTTTCATAGAACTTCTGAAAGCCCTATCGATGGAAGTTCCAAAAGAGATCGAAGATGGTCTTTTGAAAGATCTGTATACAATCTTCCGCATGCAGTGGAGGTGATATAGGTGAATTACGACAGACAAGAACTTCTCA
Organism: Pseudothermotoga sp. U03pept; assembly: GCF_051235805.1. NCBI lineage: Bacteria > Thermotogati > Thermotogota > Thermotogae > Thermotogales > Thermotogaceae > Pseudothermotoga > Pseudothermotoga sp. U03pept. The sequence continues at coordinate 1,425,393 of NZ_JBPNXV010000001.1, forward strand.
AGGAGATCGTACAGCCTGCGCAGACGAAGATCGTTCTTCTGGTGATGGATGGAATAGGTGATTTGCCGAAAGATGGCAAAACTCCATTACAGCAAGCACAGACCTTTAACCTCGATAACCTCGCCACCCAATCTGATCTTGGACAGACAATCCCCGTTCTGGCAGGTATTACTCCAGGGAGCGGACCAGGACATTTGGCACTCTTCGGTTACGATCCTGTGAAATACCAGATTGGTAGAGGTATTCTCGAAGCACTTGGTTCAAACGTGCCTGTGGAGGCAAAAGATGTCGTTGCGAGAGCCAACTTTGCAACCGTCAAGGACGGCATCGTAGTCGACAGAAGGGCTGGCAGACCATCTACAGAAGAAAGTTCAAAGGTCGTTGAAAAACTCGCTGGTTCCATAAAAGAGATAAACGGTGTCAAGATAACCTTCTATGCAGGCAAGGAACATCGATTTGTAGTCAAGCTGACTGGTGAAGGACTCGATGATCGACTGAGTGATGCCGACCCTCAGAAGGAAGGAAAGCCAATTCTTTTCACCGAGCCATTGGTTTCTGAAGCAAAAAGAACCTCCGAGGTAGTAAACCAATTGATGAAAGAGATCGCCAAAGTTCTTCAGGATGAACCAAAGATGAACTTTGCCCTGATCAGAGGCTTTTCCAAGTACCCAAGGTTGCCTCAATTTCCGCAGGTGTACAAACTGCGTGCAGCGGCAATCGCCACATACCCAATGTACAAAGGCATTGCGAAGTTGGTTGGTATGGAGGTTGTAGAAACTGGGTCAACGATTCAAGACGAGGTCAAAACTCTTGAAGAGATCTGGAAAGACTATGATTTCTTCTATTTCCACGTTAAAAAGACCGATTCATACGGAGAAGATGGAGACTTCGATTCAAAGGTTCATGTCATCGAAGAAGTAGACAAAATCATACCGCAGATACTATCGCTAAAACCAGATGTACTCGCCGTCACAGGTGATCATTCTACACCTGCAGTGTTGAAATCTCACAGCTGGCATCCTGTTCCATTCATGATCTATTCACCCTTCACCAGAAAGGGTCTAAGCAAGTCATTTGATGAATTCGAATGTGCAAAAGGAAGTATAGGCACCATCTACGCAGTAGATGCTATGTCCTTAATGCTCGCACACGCTCTGAGACTTGAAAAATTCGGTGCATGAAATATTTCTGGCTCATTACTTTTTTGGGCTTTTCGACTGGGGTTTTGTTCACCCCAGTCTTTTTAGTCGTCATCTTTTTTCTACCCTTTCTTTTTCTCAAAGGCACTCATTTCAAAATCTACGGTTTTTGTGTTATCTTAGGCGCGCTTCTTGGAACGGCAACGATCGAGAACAAGCAAGTGGAACTCGTTGGATTGGTCAGTATAAAGAAGTCAAATTACGTGATCATCACGAATGTAAGAGTTCTCACGAAAGATGGTTGGCGGTCTTCAAACCACCAAGTTAGGGTGAATTCAAAGGAATTGAAAGCAGGACAACAGGTCTACATCTTTGGTAGGCTCTCAAAAGCCTTTCGTTATCCAGTTTATACAGTTGAACCCATCTTCTGTGCAGGTGTCGAACAAACCCTAAGCGGTTTTACAAAAGTTCTCTCGTTACTTCAAGAGATGAAAGAAGCCAACAAACAATTCACAGTTCAAACACTTGGCAGCACTGGAAAGATCATGAACGGTCTCTTATTCAGCGATGGGGAGTTCGATGCAGCAGACTCTGAACAACTCAGAAACAGCGGTCTTGCACATTTATTTGCCGTTTCTGGTCTTCATGTGGGTATAATCTACACCTTTTGTGAACTTCTGGTGAGTTTCTTCACCTACAGATTTTTCTTCAGAAGAAGTATAAGCACTCTGATCGCCTTACTCTTTGCCCTTTCCACTGGTCCAACTCCTTCAGCCTTCAGGGCATCGATCATGCTGATCATCTGGAATTTCTTTAAGATCGTTGATTACCCAATAGAACCACTCAACGTGATTGGGTTGGTGGGAACGATAAACCTTCTTCTTGAACCGTATTCGATCCTCTCACCGTCATTTCTGATGAGCTACTCTGCTACAACTTCGATATTGATCTTTCATGAAAGAATCAAAACTAAGAAGACGCTCTTACAGGGTTTACTCGTTTCGTCGGCAGCTTTCATGGGTGTTGCACCGTTCCTAAGCCTTTTCTCGACAATCAACCTGCTCGCACCGCTCACCAGTATCCCAGCCACCTTTCTCGTGATCCCTACACTTTGGGCAGGTTTTGTATCGATATTGTTCAGAGGTATGGGATTCGAGAAACTCGGTCAGGTTGCTCTGATTGGCGCAACACCCTTCATTTTCATCTTGAACAAGATGATAGAGCTTACTGCCAATCTTCCTACCTTGTCCTTAGGGCTATTCGGTTATGCCCTGTTCTCAGCGCTAATGCTCTTTCTTTTCTGGCACTTCGGACATAAGCCGTAGAACTTTATATCGTAGTCGTTTATCAAATAGCCTGTCTTTTCCTCAACACTCTTGACAAGATCCTTCACAGTTCTTTCATCAATTTCCACAATCTCTCCGCATGTCTTACAAATTATGTGTTGGTGGAGTGTTTCAGAGTCAGGTGCTGCCAACTCATACCTGTAAACCCCTTCACCAAACTCGAGTCTTCGAAGAAAGCCAAGTTTTGAGAGAAGTTCTACAGTTCTGTAGACGGTGGCTTTACTGATTCTGTACCTTTTTTCCATCAGTCTTCTGTACACATCCTCAGCACCAAGGTGTTTTTCACCAGATTCTGCAAAGATCTTCAAAACTATCTCTCTTTGAGCGGTCATTCTATACTTCTTCGAACGAAGCTCTTTTCTCAAAGATTCGTAGATCACCTAAATCCTCCTCTCACAAATTCATTACTGGCTTTATGTCTATCTTCCACCCAGTCAATTTGACTGCGAGTCGGGCATTCTGACCACCTTTACCTATCGCCAACGACAGTTGCGTTGGTGGTACCAAGACGCGAGCGGCTTTTCTCTCGTAATCAAGTATCTCCACATTGGTCGCCGAAGCTGGAGCAAGTGCGTTGGCAATGAGTTGTCTTGGATCTTCAGACCATCTGAAGATGTCGACCTTTTCTCCTTTGAGTTCTTTGAGAATTGCAACTATGCGACTGCCTCCTTCTCCGATACAAGCTCCGACAGGATCGACCTGTGGGTTTGTAGAGATCACCGCGATCTTTGTTCTCACACCAGGTTCCCTCGCAATCGCCTTAATCTGTACTATACCATTTTCAACCTCGGGTACCTCAAGCTTTAACAGACCTGCTACAAACTCCGGTAATGCCCTGCTCACGAGGATCTTCGGCCCCTTCTTGTCTTTCAAAACGCTTCCCACATAAACTTTTATCAAGTCACCTGGTTTAATATTCTCGTTGTCAATCCATTCCTTTTTTGGAAGTCTTGTTTCTATCTTTCCTACCCTGACATCAGCCCAATCTGCAGTAACTCTTATGACCTCAGCGGTGATAACACTGCCAGCAAGTCCTGAGTAGTGTTCGTACTGTCTTTCCTTTTCCAGTTCTCTAATCCTTTGAATGAGTACTTGCTTTGCGGTCTGAGCAGCGATCCTGCCAAAGTTCTTCACGCTCATCTTCTTGTAGATCTTCTTTCCGATCTCAGCAAGAGGATCTTGCTTTCTGGCTTCGTCAAGAGTTATCTGTGTCAGAGGATCTTCCACCTTTTCAACGATATCGAAAACCTGAAAGAGCTGAATATCACCGGTCATCCGATCTATCCTGACATCGACGTTTCTCGCACTGCCAAAGTTCTTCTTGTACGCACTGACAAGAGCCTTTTCGAGTATCTGTATGATCTCATCCTTAGATATGCCCTTTTCCTCTTCAAGCTGGTCAAGTGCATCCAAAAGTCCAAGGTTCATAGCTTCACCTCCCTAAAATTCAACCTCGAGCTTACTCCTTTTCACTTCTCCTGGCTCAAAAGAGATCTCTTCTTGTTGAGTCTGTACGACAATCTTTGATTCATCTGCTTCTTTTATGTGTCCCATCACGAATCTACCGTCATTGAGCCAAAATTTCGCTAATCTCCCAACGAATCTTTTGTAGTCTTGAATACCTCTCATGGGTCTATCGAGTCCAGGTGAAGAGACCTCTAAAAGATAACTGTGCTCTATCAGATCGTAAAGATCAAGATAATCACCCAACCGCTTTGAAACTTGCTCACATTGTTGAATGCTCACATAACCTTCCAGATTGTCAATCACAACCTTCAGCACCCAGCTACCCTTCTGGCGTCTAAAAGAGATATCAAACAGCTCAAGTCCCATGTTCCTGAGCATCTCTTCCACAACAGGCTTAAGCTTCTCAATGACCTCTTGCATAAAGATCACCTCTACTGAAAAACCGGGACATCTGTCCCGGTACCTTGGCGGAGAGGGTGGGATTTGAACCCACGGGTGGGTTTTGCCCACCACACGCTCTCCAGGCGTGCGCCTTAGACCGCTCGGCCACCTCTCCTGAATCTTGGATCTGCAACATTATTTATACCACAAATGAGAAAGATTCGCAAGTACCAGCTTGAGTGTTACGTTCTACACCGCTCTGCAACACACAGCAAAGACAATAAAGTAGCTCAGTAGATCTATCAAAACCAAGATCAGAAACATCATCGCATCTGTGACCAAAAATGAAGTTTGTTATGGTAAACAGAGTCATTATCGTTGTTGTAGATATATGCGCACAAAAGATGTTTCGATGAGATCTTTCTTCATACTCGTTAGTTTCTTTTCACTTGTTTCCTGAAGATCCTTGACGATCTATAATGTGATAAATTATAAATTGCAACATGTAATACTACATATAATACTACTTTTTGGAGGGATGTAGATGAAAAATCTGAAAATCTCAGGCAAGATCTTGGTTCTCATCCTCATCAGTGCAGTAGCACCAATGGCTATACTGTCATTGGTCTCGATCCTACAATCCCGCAACATCGTCAACAACCTGGCAAGAGGAAACTTAGAAGCTGTGTGCGTGAGCAAAGCAGACGCTGTCGAAGCCTTCTTCACTCAACACATAGAGGTGACTGAGCTTCTCGCCGAAGAAGAGGCGATTGCAAAGTATTACAGAAATCCGAGTCAAGAGAACGAGAAAGAACTGTTGCAGTTCCTCGTTGAGCTCAAGAAAGACTTTGAAGATGTCGAATTCGCTCAAGTTGGATTCGAGGACGGCAGGTTCTTCAGGAATGTTCAGACCAGAGAAGCAAACTACGATCCAAGAACGCGCGATTGGTACAAACTGGCGATGACGAATCCAGATCGAGTCTCGATTACAGAACCTTACAAACATTCAGACACAGGTTCAGACGTCTTTGCCTTCACCAAGGCCGTGAAAGTCGACGGCAAAGTCGTCGGTGCAGCTGCGCTGGTTGTGAAGACCGACAAGGTCGTTGATCTCATCCGAAAGGGACTCGAAGAAGGTTATTTCGTTGGCATCTTCAATCCGCAGGGAAAAACTCTGTTTCACACACTCAAGGAACTTCTTGGAAGGGATTTCTCCGCGGAGAGCTGGTTCAAAACAGCGAGAGATTCTACACAAAAAACGATCTTCTTGACCTACGAGATTGACAAAATCAAAAGGGCTGTGGTCTTCACGAAACTGAGCAACGGCTGGATTTTGAACGCAGGCGTGTACGAGAGCATCCTCTATGCCTCTTCGAACAGGTTGGTTCAACTACTTTTAATAATATCTGCTGCAGCGATCGTCGGTGGACTTGTCTTTGGCATCCTCATCTCGAGGAACTACCTTTCAAAACCGCTCGTGTCTTTGGCATCTGGTATAGACAAGTTTGCAGCGGGTGATCTGACCGTTGATTTTGAGATCAACTCGAAAGATGAAATAGGAATGATCTCAGAATCACTGAGAAAGATGAAACACTCTCTGAGAGAGTCGATGCTGAAGATCAGAGAAGATTCTATGAGTGCAACCAAGATGTCTCAGACTCTTGCTTCAACCGCGGAAGAATTCTCTGCCTCTGTGGAAGAAATCTCAGCGAAAGTTGATGACATCAACAAGTCTGCGCAGAACACATCCGCTTCGATAGAGCAAGTCACCAGCGGTGTGGAAGAAGTGGCAGCCAGCGCACAGAACGTATCAAAAGCGGCGCAGAACCTCACTGAAAAGGCCTCTTCGGTGAAATCTGCAGCAGACAAAGGTGAACAGGCTGTGAAACTGATAACGAGCATGATAAACCAAGCCAAAGACAGTGTCGCTCTGACACAGAAGACCGTGGCTCAGCTGGCAGAAGATGCAAAGAACATAGGTGAGATAGTACAGACGATAAACTCCATAGCAGAGCAGACGAATCTATTGGCGTTGAACGCAGCGATAGAGGCAGCCAGAGCAGGAGAGGCAGGAAGAGGCTTTGCTGTAGTAGCAGACGAGATAAGAAAGCTTGCAGAGGAGAGTAAAAAGGCAACAGACAAGATAGGACAGATCTTGAATCAGATACAACAAGGCTCGCTACACGCAGACGAAGAAAGCCGTAAGACCGTCGACAGGGTTGCGCAGGTCTCTGACCAAGCCGTTGTGGTCAGCGATGAGTTGGTGAATATCCTGAGAGAAGTCAAAGAGATCACTGGAATGATAGAAAATCTGGCAGCAAGTTCACAGGAAATGAGTGCGGCGGCAGAAGAGATGAGTAGTGCAATGGACACCGCGACAAAGTCTGTCACTCAGATAGCGACTGGTTTGAGTGAGATAGATACGGCGATGAAGGATCAAGCAAAAGGCGCATCGCAGTTGAGCGCTACTGGTGAGCAGATGGCTCAAATTGCACAGAGACTGGCAGAGATAGTGTCTGTTTTCAAAATGTGAAATCCTGGGGGCACGCGAGTGCCTCTTTTCATTTGCTCGAAACTTTGGATTCTAAAAACATAGGTCTATAGAGGCTGAATGAGGTATCTGCAGTGGTTCTTGATAGGACATGATGGGCACTTTGGTTTGTTTTTGGTGCATAGCTCCTTTGCATGCTTGACTATCAAGGCGTGGTATTCTTTGTAGATTTCAACATTTTGAGGTATTAGCTGAAAGAGCTTTTGAATCTCGTCGTAATCATCTTCTGGTTTCACAACCGCCAGTCTGCTGAAGATTCGTCTTGTGTAGCTGTCGACAACAAAGATGGGTCTGTTGAATGCGTAGAGCAAAATTGAATCACAGCTCTCTTTTCCAACACCTTTCACAGAGAGCAGTTCTTCTCTCGTGAGCTTCTTTGAAAGATTGTCAAAATCAAAGTTGTACTTGTTCAAGAGATCCATCAAGTTCTTTAGTCTATTAGCTTTCAGATTGTAGAAACCCGCTGGTTTTATTAAAGCTGCTATCTCTTCTTTTGAGAGCGAAAAGAGTCTTTCAGGTTTCAGTAATCCATTTCGCTTCAGATTCGATATCACCTTTTCAACGTTCTTCCAAGAGGTGTTCTGAGTCAGAATGGCTCCGACCACAACTTCAAACCAACTCTCCGCAGGCCACCAGCCTTGAGGTCCGTACATATCAAAAAGAGTACGGTATATCTGCAGCAACAGATCGGTCAACTATCTCCCTCCAGTACAGATCATACCAAAGAGAATGCTTCGATCTTCGAACAAATCTGGTAGTATATCAATGGAGGTGTTCATATGAGAACGAACAAAGATAGACTCGTAATGATCTCGGTTCAAGGTACAATCGTCAAACCCGAGCATTCTGGCAGGCACAGTGTCTCACACGATGGAAAGCCTTTCATGTTGCCAGGGACTGGGGGCATCACCTACAATGTGAAGGTCGGAGACTGTGCCTTCGGTTGGGAAGTGGACCACGTGGAGCCTGGAGTTTCTACGATCTTGGATCAAGACAAGAGAGATTCTGGACCAAACAGAGGTTACAACTTTTATGCATGCATTGGAAATGAAGCAAGAATAGTCACAGGTGATGCCAAGGGCGCAAAAGGCGTCGTGACAGGTCATCACGGCGGGGCAGAGCATGTTCTTGTAGACTTTGCCGATGAAGTACTTGAGAAACTCACGCTCGATGACAAGATCTTGATCAAAGCCTTTGGACAGGGCTTAAAACTTCTTGATTATCCTGACGTCTTTGTTTACAACATCGATCCAAATCTGTTGGAGAAAATGGGAATCACAGAGAGCGACGGAAATTTGCAGATACCAGTTGTAGCCGTTGTACCATCGTTCTTGATGGGTTCGGGTATAGGTTCAACGAGTATGGGCACAGGTGACTACGACATAATGACTGCCGATGAAAAGACTCTGAAGGAGTATGGTCTGGATAAGTTAAGGTTCGGAGATATAGTCTACATTCAAGACCATGACAACGCCTTTGGCAGATGCTACAGAAGGGGTGCAGCAACGATAGGTGTGGTGATTCACAGCGACTGCAAGTATGCAGGTCACGGACCTGGAGTGACCACCGTTATGACCTGCGCCCAGCCAAGATTAAAACCACTCATCGATCCAGACGCAAATATCGCAAAGATCCTCAAAATAGGCAGATTTCGTGAATGAGCTCAGTCATAAAGAAATCGCTCAAGCCAAAGTGAATCGTTGTGATCAGGGGAAGTTCATTGAAAAGATATCGATCGCTTTTGCTCTGGTGTGCAGTGAGATCATTCTGACCGTCATGAAAGCTTTCTCTTCGATATCCCGAAGACAAGAAGTAGAAAGACTTCAACTTAGCAAGACAGTACTTTCATAGTTATCATTTGATATTCACACGCCGCATCTTTTGGTATATAATAGGCACAATCTGTGCAAGGGGGTGATAGGATGAAGGCTGTCCTGTTAGTAGCTGTGATTGCTGGACTGTTGATCTTGGCAGGTTGTCAACCCTTTCTTCCATCGGGTGCTACTAAAGAGAATTTGGCAAAAGACTTGTTAGAGTCCGTGATAGATATCCTGGGTGAGGAGCTTCCAGATCCAGACAGCAGTCCAACGGAGCTCTTGGAGTTGGTAAAAAGATTCATCTACATTCCTGAGGGTGATGAAAATGACTCGGAAGTGATTGAAGGTGCTCTAGATATTGGTGGCCTTGTCTTAGTGTTAAATTTTTCTAAGCCAGCGACGGCTGTTGATTTTACAGTTCTTTCGGTTGTCGAACACGACGTGAAATCGATCCCTCCTTACATCATCAATGATCCGCCAGCATTTGTTGACAAGGTTTACAGGATAATTGCCCAGCTACAAACAGAAGATTCAACGATAACGAGCATATCTTTGCCTATGATAACGATAGTCAACGAAACAAAGGCTTATTTCTTCACTGTATTCATAGGTGGTACGGGATCTGCAACGGAGCTGCTTCACTATCCTAAGCTCCAGCCCATTTTCTGAAGAGTGAGCCTCCCGAAAGGGAGGCTTTAATCTTCAGTTTTCCAGCTTAGATTCAAATGAATACGAAAGTCATATGTTTCTTAGTAGGAAGTTCTGCACAACCAGTATACTTCAGAGATCTTTCATGACTTGGCATAACCCCCTCAAAAGGGAAAAACGGTGTAGAAAAATAGACCGTGGGGTGGTAATATCTTCTGTAGGGGGTATGAACTGTGAAAAAGATCTTAGTGATTTCTTTAATGATCTTGTCCACGCTGTCTGTTGCAGAGATTCATTTTTGGTTTGATTCATCACTGGGTTTTTCTCTATACAGTGAACTTTACACTCCCGAGAACAAACCCATAAGTGCTATGACAGATTACGGCATGCAGATTGGCTTTGATTATGGATTGCAAAGAGGCTTAAGAATGGGCGTGAGTTTTGCGTATTTGAATATGAGTATCAAGACAGACCTTGGTTCGGTGGATTCGAGTCTGCTCTGTGTTGGGATAGCTCCGAGTTTTGCATTTGATTTTCTTGACGTTGTTTGCAAGTTGAGCGGTGGTGTACAATATGTGCTCGTTGGCCCGACAGGTAGTCTTGCAGGATTTGGTATCTCAGGAACGAGCAACTTTCAAGGATGGATCTACACTGGAAAGTTAGATTTTCTCTGGCAGCTGAGCGAGCAGTTTTCGGTGGGAATGGGAATAAACGTCAGATTTCACGATCTGAGCATCTTGACACGAGATCTATCTCTTAGGTCTCTGAGTGTACCGATTTCTCTGAAGATCAATTACAGATTCTGAATCGCTGGTTTGCTTCATCAATTCATGTTTTCTTTGCGAGATTGTACCTTGCCTTTGTTCAGCAAATCGATCTTTCTCATTCTTGAAGTTCTATCAACTCGAGCGCACCTCTATCTTGTGGTCGAGCTGTAAGTGTTCTTGCGTTGATTCCATAACTTTTAAAAATCTCTTCCATCGCTTGTGCAACGGTTCGAGCAGATCTTGTGAAAGCTATGATTGTTGAACCACTGCCACTCAAAGCTACACCCAAAGCACCGGCTTGCCTTGCACACTCTAAGATCTCGTAAAAACCTGGTACGAGCTTGCTTCGATACGGCTGATGAACTCTGTCTTGCATTCCGATTCTCAAAAGTTCGTATTGCTCTGTGAAAAGGGCTGTGACGAGAAAAGCAACGCTCGCAATATTTGTTTTTGCGTCTTCGAACGGTATCTTCTTTGGCAGAATCTTTCGAGCTTCTGAAGTCTTTACTTCAAAGTCTGGAATAGCAAGCACCACGTCGAGATCAGGAATCGGCAGCTTCACGCACCGAAGCTCTGGATGTTGGGTGCATATGGTTACACCCCCAAAGAGCGCCGCTGCGACGTTGTCCGGATGACCTTCCAAAGCCACCGCCAATTTCAAGAGTTCCTCTGGGCTCAGTGGGAAACCAAGGCAGACATTCGCAGCCACCAAGCCAGCCACGATCGCCGCCGAACTGCTCCCAAGACCGCGTGCAAGTGGAATTTCGTTCTTCAAAGTGAATTTGACACCCTCGGGCTTCTTTTTAACTTTTTCGAATACCTTATAAAACGCACAATAGACCAAGTTGTCTTCATCCTTGGATATCTTGTCTTCACCTTCGCCGATGACTTCGATTTCCAATCTCTTCGATTCTTCGACACACACCTCGTTAAAGATGGAGAGCGCCATACCGATCGTATCGAACCCAGAACCAAGGTTGGCTGACGTTGCCGGCACACGGACCTTTATCATTGGATCACCCTCAGAACTTCTTCGTAAGAAGGCTCAACCTCGATCGGCTCGTTTAAGGTGAACTTCAAGGCGTTGTCTGGATCTTTCAAACCATGACCCGTCAAAACTGCGACAACGACGTCAGTTGGTTTGAAACCATTCTTTCGGTGGTATTTCAGCAAACCTGCCACACTCGCCGCAGATGCCGGTTCAGCCATGATGCCTTCTTTTTGGGCTATCAAACGGTACGCATCTATGATTTCATCGTCGCTCACACAGGAAATCTCGCCGTTGGATTCGTTGGCTGCTGCCACTGCCTGCTGCCAGCTCGCAGGATTTCCTATCCTAATCGCTGTGGCTATCGTTTCAGGATTTGGTATTGGTTCACCTTTGACTATTGCAGCTGCACCTTCGGCTTCAAAACCCATCATCTTTGGTAACTCTTTGATCTTCTTCAGTTCGAAATACTCTTTGAATCCCTTCCAATATGCTGTGATGTTGCCAGCATTTCCCACAGGTATGAAGAGATAGTCCGGTGATCTTTCGAGTGCATCGCAGACCTCAAAGGCAGCTGTTTTTTGTCCTTCTATTCTGTAAGGGTTGATCGAGTTCACGATCGCTATGGGAAAGTTCTTGCCTATCTCTCTAACGAGCTTTAAAGCTTCATCGAAGTTGCCCTTTATCGCTACGACCTTCGCACCGTAGAACAACGCCTGCGCCAGTTTTCCCAGAGCGATCTTGCCCTGTGGGATCAAAACGATGCACTTCAAGTTCGCTCGAGCCGCGTAGGCGGCGGCAGATGCCGAGGTGTTACCCGTTGAAGCGCATATAACAGCTCGTGCCCCTTCTTCCAGCGCTTTGGCTACGGCAAACACCATACCACGGTCTTTGAAAGAACCTGTAGGGTTCGTGCCTTCGAACTTCAGATAGACCATCGCTCCAACGAGCTGTGAAATGTGTTTTGCATAGATCAAAGGTGTATTGCCTTCGTTGAGCGTCAGTATGGGTGTTTTTTCAGTGATCGGTAAGTATTCTTTATATGCTTTCAAAACACCTTCCCAGCGCATCAGAAATCCCCCTCGACTCGGATCACGTTTCCGATCTGCCTTACGATTGGCAAAGTTTTGAGCAATGAGACTGTGTTTTGAAGATCTTTCTCTTTCGCTCGGTGCGTGATGATGACCACTTCGGCAAGCTCACCCAAGCGGCGCTTCTGTATCACAGACTCGATGCTGACAGAATTTCTACCAAAAGCACCCGCAACCGATGCCAAGACTCCGGGTTTATCATCCACGAGCAGTCTGATGTAGTACTTCGTCACGATCTCTTCAATGGATATCAAGGGTTCTTGCTTGTAACACGTGCAGCCGATCCTTCCTCTGTCTTTGTGCAGAAGGTTGTTGATTGCTTCGACGATGTTGCCAACCACCGCACTCGCTGTCGGCAGCTGTCCTGCACCTTTACCATAGAACATTAGCTCACCTGCGGCATTCGCTTCAACAAAAATGGCGTTGAAAACGTCGTTCACCGCAGCCAGAGGATGAGAGGAGGGAATGATCGTCGGATGCACTCGAAGTTCTATGCCTTCTTCGTTTCGTTTGGCGATCGCCAGAAGCTTTATGACCCCTCCAAATTCGTGCGCGTATCTTATGTCGATCGGTGTGATCTTGCTTATTCCCTCAACGTAGACGTCTTTGAACACGATCCGCGAGTTGAAGGCTATGGACGACAGAATAGCCAACTTCCTTGCGGCATCGTAACCTTCCACATCCGACGTTGGATCTGCTTCAGCGTAACCATTTTGCTGAGCCTCTTTCAGGGCATCTTGGTAATCCACTGAATGAAAAGACATCTTAGAGAGTATGTAGTTCGTCGTGCCGTTCACAATGCCGATGATTTCTCTTATCTCATCACCAGCCAAGCTTTCCTTCAAGACCTTCACGATGGGTATCGCACCGGCGACACTCGCTTCGAAGAAAAGATCTACTGTGAACTTTCTCTGAGTCTCAAACAACGCTCTGCCACACTCTGCGATCATATCTTTGTTGGCTGTGACGACACTCTTACCGTTCTTCATCGCTTCGATCACGTAATCAAACGCTGGTTTGATGCCACCCATCACTTCTACAACGATCGCTGTTTCGGGATCTTCAAGAATCTGGTGTGGATCGTCGGTGAAAAGATTCGAAATGTTCGAAAACGTGGACCGATATTTCTGCACGTTTCTCACGAGAATTTTCTTTATTTCGATGTTCGCACCACAGCTCTTGGCGATCTTCTGCCTCTGGCTTTCCAAAACTTTGTGAACTCCCCTGCCGACGGTTCCAAAACCAAGAAGGGCTATTTTCACCGTATCCATGCGGATTCCCCCACACATTTGTGCTGAGCTAAATTTTAAAAACATTATACCACGAGCAAACTCGCAGTCAATCCTTGACAGATACACACTTTTTGTATAGAATTTCAGCAATTACTCTCGCATGTGGAGGTGCAGAAATGTCTCTGGTCGCCTATCTGGATGGACAATTCCTCAAAAAGGAAGAGGCGCGCATTTCGGTCTTCGACAGGGGCGTTCTTTACGGTGATGGTGTCTTCGAAGGTATTAGGGCTTACAATAATCGCGTCTTCAAATTGGAGCAGCACATCGACAGATTGTACGAATCGGCAAAGGCGATTCTGCTGAAGATTCCCATCGACAAGAAAGAGATGGCGCAGATCGTCCTTGAGACATTGAGGAGAAACAACCTAAGAGAAGCCTACATCCGATTAGTGGTCACGAGAGGAGAAGGAACCGATCTGAGTTTGGATCCAAGAAAGTGCCCAAAACCTACGATCTTTTGTATAGCTGCTCCACTCGCTCTGTTTCCCAGTTCGCTCTATGAAGATGGCATCGAAGCTGTCACTGCATCTACGAGGCGCAACTTGAACGAAGCCACCAGCCCGAGGATCAAGTCTTTGAACTATCTCAACAACGTGCTGGCGAAGATAGAAGCAAACCTGTGCAATGTTCCAGAGGCGATCATGCTCAGTCAAGACGGTTATGTGACTGAGGCTACTGGGGAAAACATCTTTATCGTCAAGAAGAACAGATTGATCACTCCACCTGCCCACATAGGTATCTTGGAAGGCATTACACGCAACACCGTGATGGATCTGGCAAGAGAAGAAAACATCGTTGTGCAAGAAAGCCTGTTCACACAGTTTGATCTTTACAACGCAGACGAATGCTTCTTGACAGGCACCGCGGCGGAGATAATGCCTGTTGTTAAGGTGGATGGAAGGATCATAAACGACGGCAAGCCAGGTCCAACAACAAAGATATTGATGAAGAAGTTCAAACAGTATGTACTCACAGATGGACCGTTCATATTCGAATAGTACTGAAAGACACACCGCAAGCTTTTTTGTTTGGAAAAATGGTATGAGCAATTCATCTTTGGTGATACAAAGACATTGTACAAGAAGGTATTGAACACACAGCGTCGAGATTTTCAGTGGGAAGATACTAATCTTGAAAAATGCTCGTATCTTCTGCTTTCAAATTGCCATGATGTTTTGACAACTGTTGATTTTTGTCGATTTCACTCGATAAACTCGTACGGTTTTATCGAATGAAATTGACAAATTCGAACGTCGTGGGGTAAAATCACTGTGGGGGAATCTGGATGCGAAGTGACGAGCTGTATTTGATGAATCCCTGGTGGCGAGATCCAAAGGCGATCTTTTCAGATCGTCACATTGTGTCGTTCGAAAAGGGCATCTTTCGCTATTATCCGGAGAAGTTGTTTCGTGAGATAGCCTCGAACAACCTCGGTATCTACGTGCTGAGAGGTCCCCGACAGGTTGGAAAAACCACCTTTTTGAAGCTCTACATGAGACAGCTCATCGAGAACGGTGTTGATCCGTCGAGGATCTTCTTCCTCACGTGCGATGGCATCAAAGACAGATTCGAGCTCATAGAAACGATAAAGGCGTATTTTCAGATTTTCAGCACGAGTCCTGGACAGATCAGATATCTCTTCATCGATGAGGTGACAGCGATCGAAGACTGGCAGTCGTCGATCAAATATCTTACGGATATCGGGCTGTTGGACAACTGCTTGATCATCCTCACTGGTTCGTCGTCGTACGACTTGAAGAAATCGAGTGAGAGACTCCCAGGTAGAAGAGGGTTGGGAAAAAATTTGGTCTACATGCCGATCACCTTCAGAGAATTTCTTAGAAGCTTGAAAGTGGACGTCGAAGCCAAGTCTTTGCTGGAGATACTGTCTCTAGCAGAAGAAGAGTTGAAGACGTATCTGTCGAGATATGCGTTCGTCAAGGAGTACTTCTCGAAGTATCTGCAAACGGGCGGCTTTCCGAAGGTCATAGACGACTTCTTTAAAGAGGGCAGGATCAGTGAAAGTACCAAGAGCGTGTACCGAGATTTCGTGCTCGGAGACGCCGAGAAGTACTTGAAGTCCCGCACGAGAGTGCTCGAGATACTCAGAAAACTTCCAGACATCGTGGGACAAAGGTTCTCTTGGAATTCGTTGGTTGACATCTTCTCTGGTCGTATAGACAGCGTCGATACCGTTCAGAAGTACTTTGAGTACCTTGGATACAGCTTCATCGTCGCCAATGTCTTCTTTGTCGACGTGTCGGAAAAAGTTCTCAGAGTGAAAAAGCAGAAAAAGGTCTATCCGAGTGACAGAATAGTCGCCGAGATCGTAACTGAGATCAGCAACAGAGAGATCCCCCTTCCCCACTTGATAGAGATGTTCACGCTCAGACACATTCTGAGAGACAGCGATTTGTCCCAAGAAGGTCTGAACCTTTATAACGGACCTTACTATTGGTACTCGGAGCGCGGCAACGAGGTTGACTTCGTCTGCGAATGCAACGGCGAGCTGGTACCGATCGAAGTGAAGTACCAAAGCAGAATAACTCGGTCCGATTATCTGGGCATGAGGAAGGTCTTCAACAAAGGCTTGATAGTCACTCAAGAAACACTCTTCAAGGATGAAACCATCGTGGCTGTTCCCGCTTGGTTGCTCTTCGCACTGCTCGAACGAGAATGAGAGACTCCAAAGAATGACCTCGTCGCGCGCGGTTGTTTTTCTGTGAAAAGGATCGTGCTTTAGGTTTCTTCGATTACCTTCAAGAACACTTCGACGACCTTGGGATCGAACTGCTTTCCACTTTCCTTCCTTATGTACTCGATGGCCGCTTCTTTGCTCCAAGCCTTTCGATAGGGTCTATCGCTGGTGAGCGCATCGTAGACGTCAACGACCGCGAAGATCCTCGCAGAAAGCGGTATCTCTTCGCCTTTCAATCCTCTTGGATATCCTGTACCATTGAATCTTTCGTGATGACAATACGGTATCTCGAGAGCCGGTCTCAAGTAATCTATCTTTGACAACATTTCGTGTGCATAAACGGGATGCTTTTTCATTATCTCCCATTCTTCGTCGGTCAGCTTTCCTGGCTTCAGTAATATGTGGTCTGGTATAGCCATCTTGCCTATATCGTGCAGCAGTGCTCCACGCTTTATATGCACAATTTTCTCATCTTGTAGTCTCATTTCTTTTGCCAACCTCAAAGTCAATTCGCTAACTCTTTCGGTGTGCCCTTCTGTTTCCTTGTCCCTCATATCGAGTGCATACACCCATCCTTCAATCGTCGTCTCGTACGCTTGAAGAAGTTCCAAGTTAGTCTCACGGATTTTCTCAAATAATTTTGCGTTTTCTATCGCAATGGCTGCCTGTTGAGAAAGTATCTGCAAGTATTCAAACCATTCGGGATCATCTTGCAAAATCGAGCGGTTGAATATTTCAAGAACTCCAAGCAGTTGCTCTTTTGCTATCAGAGGAACTCCAATGTAATATCTAAAATCTTCCTGCACTATGAGCCTTCCCAATGGAGAGTTCTGCAACCTCTCCTGTATAGTTCTTAGCTCCTCTTTTCTCAGTATGGAAGCTCGTAACGCTACCTCACCCGCTAAGGCTTCACCGAGTTTCAAAGTAAACCCGACAGCTGGTGGAGCATGAAACCCCTTTGAGGCAATCAGTTCGAGTTTCAATGTATGCGGATTGAACAAGAAAATCTCTGAAGCGTCTGCTCTGAGCTCGCTGATAACTTGATCCAACACCACAGAGAGCGTCACATTCAAATCAGAGCTTGTACTGATCGCTCTGTCTATTCTGTGTAGTGCTTCCATTCTGGAGAATCTTCTTTGCAACTGCTCAAAGAGTTTGACATTTTCCAACGACGCCGCAGCAACGTGTGCAAGTGTTTGGAACTGATCCATCTTCTGAGAACTGAAAAAATCATCTTCATCACTGTAGAGAACCAAAGTGCCAAGCACTCCTTCTGGGGTCATCAGTGGGAAAGCTCCAATCCTTTTGAAGCCAAAGAAAGCTCCCTTTTCTCGCCAAGTTTCGAGAGTCTCATCTCTGAACTCGCTGAAAATATCCTCCACAACTTGACTCTTTCGTGTCTTTATCGATCTACCTGCCGCAGTATTTGCATATGGGCTATCGTCCCAACGGACCTTCATGTTTTCAAGATACGGATGATCTTTTGGAAAATGCCCAACTATTCTCACACTTCTGTCTGCCGCTGCATAACCAACCCACGCGAGAGACGCTCCGAGTTCTTCAACACATATTCTTGAAAGCCTTTGAGCTCTCTTCTCTGTATCGAATTCTTCTGTTATCAATTCTTCTGCTGCTAAATACAACACTTTTGCAATTCTCAGCTGTTCTTCAAGCTGCCATTTTGTTTGCTTCAGTTCTGTGATGTCCTGCCCACTGCTCAACAAGCTAACTGAATTATTCGCATCATCTCGAAGTACTGTGTTGTGCCAGAGAATGAGTCTTTCTTCGCCGCCCTTAGTCATTATGGGATTTTCGTGATAATCACAGAATTGTTGTTTGTTAACTGTCAGCCTGTTCAAGTAATCTTTCAATTCCTTAGCTGTTTCTTTCGGAACAAAGTTCTCACACCAATCTTTACCCAAAATCTGTTGCTGTGGGTATCCAAGTAACTGGCAGCCTTTTGTGTTGATGAAGTTCACTCTTCCCTCGCTGTCAAGCACAACAACAGCAATTTGTACCGAGTCAAAATAGACTTTCAGTAGCTCTGAGAGTTTTCTGTATTTCTCTTCGCCCTGTTCAAGAAGTATCTTTTGACCTTGTACATATCTAAAGACTGAGCCCAAGCTCAAACCAACGATTGAATAGCCAATCACACTGATGAGAAATTCATGAAAGGATAGAACGTAGGAATATCCAACGAAAAACACAAAGAAACTTGCAGCCGATAAGATGATTCCGCCAATCAATTTCCAAGCAGCCGCACCGTGGACTATTGGCAAAAGCAGTAGTACACCAGCTATAAGAACATAAAGATTTGTCTTAAGTTCCAGCAACAATACCACACCATGGAACGCTGTAAGCAAAAAGATCGTTATCGTCGCCTTTGAAATCACTTTCTTTGGAACGTTCAAAGCTTTACTTCCTTTCAACAGCACTACCATAGTAACAGACTCTGTGTATCTTTCAGTGAACAACGTATGTATTTATGTTCAACAACGTCTTAAGATCAGAGTATCTTCTCGCGCTCATGATTTTCATTTAGAATGAACGGCTGAATGTCTTATAATATGCATTGTTGGAGGTGATTTCGGTGCGCAGATTTTGGGTGATTTTCATAACTTGCATTGTCAGTATCTCATTCTTGTTCGGTGAAGCGGTCACGCTGAGAGTGATCCAAGTTTTCACAAGTCCTCTTCGTACAAAGGTTTTGGAGCAGATCATTTCTCAATTTGAATCAAAGAACCCCGGTGTGAAGATCGAATTGATATCACCACCGTACGAGACTGCCTATCAGAAGATCTATCTGATGGTGAGTGCGGAGGAACCACTCGACATTGTTGAGGTGGGAGACTGGTCTTTGAGCGCTCTCGCAAGTATGGGAAAGTTGCTCTCTCTGGAAGCATATCTGGCAAATTCTGAACTGACAAAAAACCTTGTATCTGGAGTTTTGGAAGCAGCTCGTACTTATAAGAACACCGCCTACCTACTGCCAAATGCCATCTACGTCAAAACGCTTTTTTACAGACCAGACATTACTTCGAGGTACAACTTGGTCGATGCACCGAAGACAATGGATGAACTCTTGAATTATTGTAAGACTATCACTAAGCCTGAACAGAACCAGTACGGTTTTGATTTTCGAGGCAAGGGTTATCCAACAGCATTCATCGACATTGTTATGACTTCCTTCTTCAACGATATAGACCCAGACTGCATGTATTTGACAAGAGACGGCAAACTCATCTTTGAAGACAGAAGAGCCCTTGATGGAATGAATTTCTACTTGGAACTCTTCAAGACAGCTCCAAAGGATTCAATAAACTGGGGATTTGACGAGCAAGTGAACTCTTTCGTCTCTGGCATTACACCATACTTGTTCCAAGATCCAGACACCGTCGGCTTGCTCAACGAACTCCTCGGCAGAGAGAAATACAGTACAGCCCCTCTGCCAGTTGGAAAGGGTGGAAAGGCTTACCCAACGATTGGTTTTGCCGGATGGGGTATCACAAGTTACTCGAAGAACAAAGATTTGGCTTGGAAGTTTCTCGAATTCTTCAACTCTCCTGAAATCAACGCTTTCTGGTGCAGAGATTATGGCGCCCTGCCTGTAGATAAGAGGGTCTATGAAATAGATCCCTACTTCAAGAGTGAGACTTTCAATGGTTGGAAGGTAATGTTTGAGGACAACTTACACTATCAGTTCACCAAGTATCCACTCGATAATGAAGCTTGGAGTGAGTGGAATGAACTTCATGAAACAACAATGCAGCAGGTTTTGCTTGGCAAGATGAAACCAGAAGCAGCGTTGAAACAGTGGGCTGATTTTTGGAAAAAGGCAGGGCTTGGTAAGTAGTGAAAACGCTGAAGTTCTGGATCTTCTTGATGTTGTTGCCAACTCTTGTATTGATTCTATTCATAAACCTTTACCCCCTCGTGCGTGGGGGGGTAATTTCATTTCAGAGATTGACAGTCTTCAACCTTAACAGACCGAGATTTGTTGGCTTGGATAATTACCGATCTGTTTTGGGCGATCCAAGCTTCTGGAATCTCTTGTTCAACACAATCATCTGGATAGCATTTTCGGTATTCTTCCAACTCCTGTTTGGTTTCATTTTGGCTTTACTCCTGACAAAACCCTTCAGAGGAAGAGGATTGTACATGGGTCTTGTTTTCTACCCATGGGCACTATCCGGTTTCGCAATCGGTTTGCTGTGGTCCTGGATCTTGAATGGGCAATTTGGTATACTGAATGATATTCTGATGAGACTCCATCTGATCAACAAACCGATAAGTTTTCTTTCAGATCCAAAGTTTGCCATGTTTTCTGTGATTGCGATAAATGTCTGGTACGGAATACCTTTTTTTGCAATAATGCTTCTCGCAGCGTTGCAATCGATACCAAAGGAACTCTACGAAGCAGCCCAGATAGATGGTGCAGGAGTATGGAGCAAATTGATAAGGATAACTATACCCTATGTGAAACCTACAATATTCAGTACCGTTTTGCTCAGAATCATCTGGGTGATGAACTTTCCAGATATCATCTATGGGACAACAAGGGGTGGTCCAGCTGGCGCCACGAACATACTCTCGGTGCAAATGATAAACATCGTTTATTATCAGAACAATTTCGGTAAAGCATCTGCATTGGGAATGATAATCACGTCGATTTTACTCGTTTTCTCAATTGTGTATCTGACAACAACTGAAAAAGGAGCATTCGAGCTGTGAAGATCAACAAGGTTATGCGTACACTCAGGGTTATCGGACTCCTGATCTATCTGCTTGTGGCGCTTTTTCCACTTTCGTGGATTGTGCTCACATCTGTTAAGCCAGTCGATGAAGTCTACACCTTCCCGATAAAGTATCTGCCTTCAAGAATTACCTTTGATGCGTACAGGTATCTTTTCAGTTTCGCAAGATTTCATGTGTACTTCAAGAACAGCTTTCTTGTAGCCTCGTTTTCAGCAATGTTTTCAACATTCTTTTCTCTCATGAGTGGTTATGTTCTTTCAAGATATCAATTCAGAATGAAACATTTTCTGTTGCTGATGCTTTTCTTTGTTCAGATGCTCCCAACATATCTTTTGATGATTCCTCAGTTCACAATGTTTTCAAGGTTGAAACTGACGAACACTCTTCTGAGTATTGTAATTATCTACACCGGTTTCGGTGTGGCTTTTGGAACGATTATGGCGCGTGCTTTTTTCAAATCACTACCAAGAGAAATAGAAGAAGCTGCTTGGATAGATGGTTGCACGCGTTTTGGTGCTCTGATGAAAGTGATAGTTCCTGTTTTCGTACCGAATATCAGTGCGTTATTCAGTTTCTGTTTTGTCAACAGTTGGAATGAGGTCTTCACAGCCGTTTTGTTCTTGCACAGCGACAGCAAAATGACGGTGCCAGTAGCTCTGTATTCTTTCGTTTCAAAGGCTGGCATTCAATGGAATGTCATGGCGGCTGGTATTGTCGTTGGATTGATACCGACTGTCTTAATCTTCGCTGTGGCACAGAAGTATATCGTTCAAGGTTTGACCCAAGGGGCACTCAAAGGGTAGAATAACTCAAGAAGGTTGAAGAATCTTCCGATATGATAATGAGGTGGTTTTGTTGGAAGTAAGCCGTGTTGGTTCCACAGGAACTGTGACCTATCCTCAAGTCGTCAGTCAAGTGAAGGGTGAAGTTGCTCAAGCTATGAGTAAAGATCAAATGGTGCAGATACTGAATTTCATGCTCTACCAACAGAGTGGGCTGAGTCTTAAGCTTGTGAGAATAGCCACTGAGAACTTTCTCAAAGCCCAGATGAACCTTATGGCTTAGGTGATAGCGTGATAAAGATCATCAAAGATGTGCAAGTTTTCTCTCCAAAACCGTTGGGCAAGAAGGATATTTTGCTTGCTCACGATAAAATAGTTGCAATCGAAAAAGATATAGTCCTCGCTGGAATCTATGTTGAGATCTTGGATGGTTCTGACAAAATTGCTGTTCCTGGTTTTATAGACTCACATGTTCACATCATCGGTGGCGGCGGAGAGGGAGGCTTTAGAACCAGGACACCTGAACTACCCTTTTCTGATCTTGTCAAAGGCGGAATAACCACCGTTGTTGGATGCCTTGGTACTGACGGCGTCACAAGGAATTTGAACTCTCTGTACGCAAAGGCAAAGGCACTTGAAGAAGAAGGTGTGACCAGCTATATTTATTCTGGTTCATACAGAGTTCCAATTGTGACTTTCACGGGTAGTCTGTTGCAAGACTTGATCTTGATCGATAAAGTCATTGGTGCTGGTGAAATAGCCATCTCTGATCACAGATCATCGCAACCAACCTTTGAAGAACTCAAAAGATTGGCAGCAGATTCACGAGTTGGTGGTATTTTGTCTGGTAAGGCTGGAATAGTGAATCTTCATCTTGGCGACGGCAGTTCGATGCTCGATCTAATCTGTGAAATCGTTGATAAAACAGAAATCCCAATCACTCAGTTTCTTCCAACACATATAAACAGAAACAACAAACTCTTGAGAGAGGCAATGAAATGGGTTGAAAAAGGAGGATTTGTCGACTTTACAACCAGCACGGGGGCGTTGCTTGAGGAAGATCTTCAGGCGTCGAAGGCATTGAAAGAGTACATAGAACAAGGTTTTGAAGATCAAGTCACGATGAGCTCTGATGGACAAGGAAGTCTACCCAGATTCAACGAGAAGAAAGAGTTTGTTGGACTCGATGTAGGACGTGTTGTATCTGTTTACGAGAACTTCAAAGCCGCTGTGGAGAATGGTGTTGCTCTTGAAAAGGCACTCAAGTCGATCACTGAGAACCCGGCACGAATATTGAAACTTCATACGAAAGGTTCTATCTCCCCAGGAAAAGACGCAGATATCCTGTTGCTTGACAAAGACCTAAGGATCGACACAGTGATCGCAAAGGGAAAGCTTTTGATGAAAGATAAAGAGATTCTTGTCAAAGGTACATTTGAATGAATTAACTGCTTTTCGAAAGACAAAGCTTCTCCCGCAACAAAGAAAGTGAGTTTGGTATATCCATCTTGAATCTGTTCAAATCGTTGATCTCCAAAACAGCAAAGCCATCAAAGCTTTTTCTGAGCACAGTAAAGACTTCGTCGTATGGTATCGTTCCAAGTCCCAAAGGCAGATGCAAGTCACCAACACCGTACAGATAAGCAAAATGGAGGTTTTGTGTGATTTTCTCATCAAGATCCTCTGCTTGCTTACCAAAGTTGTCGTGTACGTGTATTTCGACTGACTTTTTAAGACCCAGTTCGATCTGCTCGAGAAATCTGAATCGATCACCATTGCATCTGAGGTAAAGATGTCCAAGATCGATGAGTAGCCTGATCTTTTCGCTGGACACAGCTTCTACAACCTCCAAAACTTCATCGACCAGTTGGTGGGTGTTCTCCAAAGCCAAGACAGTCCCTTTGAGTTTACTCGCAGGTTGGCAGGACATAATATATGTGAGAACCTTCTTGATAGACAAGACCTTGGCAACCTTTATAGAGTCCAATCTTGAAACAGAGGTCGCGTACATGCCCTTACTCGCTGCCGCTGCGACTTTTTATCTTCTTCCCACCGTTTTGTTTTATGTTTTTTCACAACAGTTGCTGTTCAAAGTTTATGCAGGTGGAATTAGGAGGTGAAACTCTTTGGCTCGCGTTGTTTTGGAAAAGATCAGTAAGAGATTTGGTAAATTCACAGCACTCGATGAAATATCTTTACAAATTGAAGATGGAGAGTTTTTGGTTCTCTTGGGTCCTTCTGGCAGTGGAAAGACCACCCTGATGTACTTAATAGCTGGTATATACAAGCCTACTGCTGGCAGAATCTTCTTTGACGATCTTGAGGTTACAAAGACAAATCCCAAAGATCGAAACATAGGTTTAGTCTTTCAAAATTGGGCGTTGTATCCACACATGAAGGTCTATGAGAATATAGCCTTTCCGCTCACACTGAAAAAGATCAACAAAGTTCATGTAGATGAGAAGGTTCGACAAGTCGCAACTATGCTCAAGATCGATGCTCTTTTGGACAGGTACCCTTGGCAGCTCTCAGGTGGACAGCAGCAGCGCGTTGCGATCGCAAGGGCTTTGATCAAAGAGCCAAGAGTTTTGCTCTTCGATGAACCACTTAGCAACTTAGACGCCCTGCTCAGATTGAACGTGCGCGCCGAGATAAAGAGACTTCAGAAGGATCTTCAGATCACGTCGATCTATGTTACTCACGACCAAGCAGAAGCACTTGCCATCGCTGACAGAATCGCAATAATAAACAACGGCAAGTTGGTACAGCTGGGATCACCAGAGGAGGTCTACAACAACCCTGCACACACCTTTGTTGCGTCCTTTTTGGGTAATCCCCCAATGAACCTCCTGAATGCATTGTTGCAAAGGAAGAACGGAGAGGCATCTTTGAGAATCGACGAACTGCAAATTCAAATTACAGAAAGACTCCACAAAAGATTAAAGAATCTCAGCGAAGTCATAATTGGTTTCAGACCAGAACATGTCGAAATCACAGACAGGCTTGCTGATGGAGCTATCAGCATACCAGCAGAGATTTACACAATTGAGCCAATGGGTAGAGAGGTTTTCATAACTGTACTGGTATCAGGTAGGATTGTCAAAACAATCTGTTCGCAAGCAGAAAGATTCAGCTACAAGCAAAAGGTTTTTCTAAAGATCAAAGAAGAGAATCTACTCTTTTTTGACCCAGCCAGCGGCTCAAGAGTTTAACGGTACCTCGGCAAGAAATCTCCATCTTCTGTAAGATGGAGATGAATTGCCGCTGATAGATACTCAGTTTCGGTTATGATAACACTATCCAAGTAAAGAGTTTGGCTAAGATGAATTGATATTTCGGGGAAGCCCTTTGAGCGTGTGGAATTCGGTAACAGTAGTTGCCTTGACCACGAAGCCACTACTTCTATAAGTGGTGGTAGTTCACATCAAAGTACGTTGCAAGCCACTTTTATAAGTTCATATTTTCTGCTGCCCAAGCCTATTTCTTCGGCGTACTCGAGTTGTGTTTCCCAAGAGACCTTTGGATGAACTTCAAGAAATGGGTCCTTCCCAGTAACCTTAAGTACAAGATCAATGCAGGCTTGATCGAGAGCTACCGGATCTGTACTCGCTGCGATACCTATGTTTGGAGCGACAGCAGGTCTGTTCGTATTCCAGCAATCGCAATCAGGAGAGATGTCGGTGATGAAAGATACGAAAACAGCCGGCTTGTCTTTGAGAACTGCGTAAGTGTATTCAACCATTTTCTTGCTCAAGAGTTCGGAAGAATTGTCCCACTTTGGCAAGATCGCGCCGTAATTGCACATCGCTATGCACTGACCACAGCCGATACACCTGGTGTAATCTATAACGGCGACCTTTGAGACAGTTATCGCTCCAACAGGACAGTTTCTTTCACACATTCGGCACGCTATACAGTTTTCTGACTCAACATAAGGCTTTGACTCCGAATGCTGTTCAAGCTTACCTGCCCTCGATGCACTTCCCATTCCCACGTTTTTTATGGTTCCTCCAAAACCTGTCTGTTCGTGTCCCTTAAAATGTGTCAGCACAACGAGCGAGTCTGCCAAAGCTATTGCAGAACCGATCTTTGCTTCTTTCACGTAAGTTTTGTTGATATTGATCTTCACTTCGTCTGAGCCTCTTAAACCGTCGGCTATGACGACTGGTGCACCAGTGACATCGAGCGTGAAACCATTCAAATATGCATTGAGCAGATGATCAACGGCATTCGATCTACGACCTCTGTAAAGCGTATTTGAATCTGTTAGGAATGGTTTGCCACCGTACTTCTTTATTTGATCAACCACAACCTTGACATACTGAGGTCTTATGAAGGCAAGGTTTCCATACTCACCAAAGTGCAGTTTTACAGCAACAAAGTTGTTCTGTCTGACAGTTTTGTGGAGTTCTACCTTCTCTAAGAGTACTTCAAGTTTCTTCAGCAAGTTCATCTTCCCATTGGTTGTAAGATCGGTAAAGTAGACAACAGACATAGGCATACCTCCGTTTCTTAGCTTTTTAAGGTTGTTTATTGTATGTTATCACACAGATAGATCGTTTGCAAGGCTTACCATCCCTATGGTTTTGTCCAAAAAGAAAAAAGGGAACCGATCTTTCAGCAGTTCCCAGTCCAAGTTTTCCTATTCCTTTTTTAGTACAAATAGTACCTTTTACTGCTGCTGTAGAACTGTTGAGCCGCCTTCTCCCAGAGAGGCTCGAAGTCTTTCGATGTTGCACCATCTTCGATTGCGTTCCTGTAGAGATCATCACCGAGTAGAAGATCAAAATAATATCTCTCTGTCTCGTCATGATAGTAAGTGTCCCATGAAAACTCTTCACGGTGAATTCGCTTGAGCACAGATATGAGATCGACAGCAATACTCAAAGGTTTTATTCTGTTCTTGTCGGTGACGAAGAACTCCAAGCCATTGCACACTTGATTTTGCAGTTTGAAGGCAGCTGGTACAAAGATCCTTTCTCTGAAGGCAACACCTTCATGACCAAACTTTTTGATCTCTTTGTATAACCTCTGAGAATCTATCCATGGGGCACCAATGTATTTGAAAGGATGAACGGTTCCTCTTCCCACAGATACATTAACTCCTTCAAAAAGACAAAAACCGGCGTAGAGAATAGTGTGTTCAAGAGATGGAAGATTCGGAGAAGGTGTGTTCCAAAGCAAGCCAGTCTCGTCGTAGTAAAGAGATCTAAGATAGCCTTTCATGGGTACTACGAGAAGATCTGCATTCATCTGGAAGGTCTGGTTCAAATAGATTGCAAGTTCTCCAACTGTCAGTCCATATCGCAGTACAAGATTGTAACCACCAACGAAGCTCTCAAGGTCTTTCTTGATAGCAGGACCTTCTATTTTACAGGAAATAGGGTTTGGTCTGTCCAGAACTATGAACTTTATGCCTTGCTTTGCACATTCTTCCATGCAGTATGCCATCGTGTAGATGTAGGTGTAAAACCTCAGCCCGACATCTTGAATGTCGTAGATCATAATATCCAAATCTTTGAGCATCTCTGGAGTGGGTCTGAGATTCTCACCATAGAGTGAGTGAACTGGTATTTTGTACCTTGGTTCAACAAAATCACTCACCTTCACACCATCTGGAGCTGCTCCGAAGACTCCATGTTCTGGTCCAAAAAGTCTTACAACTTTCAAGCCCTTCTCGAGAAGGAGATCGATGTTTCTTCTCAAAGAGCTGTCTATACCTGTTGAATTAGTAACAAGTCCTATCCTGGCATTTTTATAGTTTTCACAGTACTCTTCAAGAAAGACTTCCAATCCCAACTTCACACGCCCACCTCACTTTATGGCTCCTTGCGTCATCCCAGCGATGAAATACTGAGAGAATATCAAAAACAGAATTACAGTGGGTGCGATCGAGAGTGCTAATCCAGAAAACAGAAGGTGCCATTGAGTGGAGTATTCACCAAAGAATATCGACACAGCAAGTGTGATAGTCGCCTTTGATTTGTCGTTTATAAGTATCAGTGGAAAGAAAAAGTCGTTCCACACGTTCACAAAGGTAACGATCGCAACGATCGATAGAGCGGGTTTTACGAGTGGAAGAACTACCTTGCTGTAGATCTTTGCAACGGAAGCGCCGTCTATTCTGGCAGCTTCGCACAGTTCGTTTGGAACCGAATCCATGAAGTTCTTGAGTATGAAGGCAGAGAAAGGAATGTTGACAGAGCTGTAAACCACTATCAATCCGAGCAGCGAGTTGGTTAGACCCAAAGACCTGAGCAAAAGAAAGATAGGTATAACAGCAAGCCTTGCTGGCAGAGCCAGACCAAGCATGGAATACAAGAAAAGATATCTTCTGCCCTTAAACTCATATTTTGAGATCATATAAGCAAACATAGAAGCCAAAATCACAACGGTGATCACTGAAACTACAGCAATTATGGCACTGTTGAGATAGCCTCGAGCAATTGAAGCCCTTTGCCAAGCCTGAATGTAGTTCTGATACATGAATTTCGTGGGCAGAGAGAAAGGTCTTAAGAACAACTCCCTCATCGATTTGAGAGAGTTCATGATAATCATGAAAAAGGGACCAGCAATTATGAACGCATAGATAGACAGAACGAGATATGCAAGAAATTTGTAGAATCTGCTGAATCTCATCATCTTCGATCCCTTCTTTCAACAAGATAAACATAGAGAATAGACATCGGCATCACTATCATAAAGATGAAAACAGTAACGGCTGCACCGAGTCCCATGTCTGTGTAAGCACTCCCAAGACCACCAAAAGCCGTTCTGTAAAAGACTGTTCCAAGTACATCCGTCGATCTGAAAGGACCCGCTTGAACTCCTTCGAGTGCGTAGATCATGTCAAAGACGTTGAAACTACCTATGAAAAGCAAAATCAAGAGTGTTCTGAAAGTTGGGACTGTTAGCGGAAAGATTATCTTCCAGCTGATCTTCCAGTTACTCGCACCATCGATGTATGCTGCCTCGATCAAATCTGGAGATATGTTCAAGATCGAAGCCAAGATCACCAAGACATAAAAGCCAAGATTCCTCCACACGTTAACCATGATAATCGTAGTCAAAGCCAGATTCGGGTCACCCAACCAAGGACGAGCGAGAGAACCAAGGCCAACTGCCTTGAGAAATTGATTGACAAGTCCTATCTGCGGATGTAAGAACAGACTCCACATGAAACCGACCATGACAAGAGGAATCATGTTCGGCAGATAAACAACGGTTCTGAAAATCTTCGTTCCTTTTATCTTACTTGCAAGAAGCAAGGCAATCAGAAAACCGAGTCCCAATTCAAAGGCAGATACGAGGAAAAAGAAATAGATGTTATGACCCAAGGCGTTGAAAACTTCTTTGGAGAAACCTCCCGAGAACATGTCCTTGTAGTTTTTGAAACCAACGAACAGCTTGGGTCCAACACCACGCCAACTGTAGAAACTCAGACGCAAACTGTCGAAAAGCGGATAGATCACAAAGAGTGTGTAAAAGAACATTGCTGGGATCACAAAGAGCAAGATGTACTTGAGTTTGACCTTCATCACGAGCACCCCTTGAGAAAGCCCCAGCCTCGGCTGGGGCTCAGATTACTTTTTCATCAAAGGTTCGTACCACTGAGATATAGCATCTTGTGCTTTCTTAGAGAGTTCTTCAGGTGTGATCTTTCCTGCGTAGAGTTCTTGCATGCCAGGGCTCAGAACATCGTTGTACAGATCTGGCTTCTTTGTGATAAAGACAGAACCTACCCAGTAGACGTAAGGTGAGGCATGATTGACATAGGTGTCCATTATTTCCTCAAACAAAGGATCTTTCGGCAACGTTGCGCCAGAAACAGCAGGTATGTTGTAAGTCACATTGGAAAAGATCGTACCGAACTTTGGAGTAGCACAGAACTTAAGAACCTCGATGGCATCGGCTTTGTTCTTCACATTCGAAGTGAGTGTGATTGCTCCATCCATATAAATATAAGCATAAGGTCTCTGGTCCTTACTAACTGGGGGCACCATGAAGTAACCAACTTTGATGTCTGGATTGAGATTTCTCCAGTTTTGGTAGCCCCAGATCCCGTAGAAAACCATCGCTGCTTGACCGAAGGCGAAAGCCGCGTCTTGGTCAGTAGTTGAATTGGCAAGAAATCCATCTTGGTAATAAACCTTCAGGTCATTCAATCTCTTGTTCAAGTCGGTGAATTTCGGATCGAGGAAGTTCGTCTCGCCATCTGTCAACTTCTTTATCCATTCTGGTCCAAGCACACTGACACCACACATTGCATGCTGCATAGCCAGTGACCACGCTTCCTTACCAGAGACAAAGAAAGGAGTTATGCCGTTTTTCTTGAGAACCTTTGCGTTTTCAACAAGTTCGTCCCAAGTCTCTGGTTCTTTAAGTTTGAATTTGTCGTAGTACTCTTTGTTGTAGAAGATACCAATCACTTGTACCGCAAAAGGTATACCGTACTTCTTGCCTTTGTAAGTAACAAACTTCAAAACCTCTGCTGGAAAATTGGCAAAATCCACTACTTCATCGATTGGAAGATACAAACCGTTGTCGATCAGAGGATAGGTGCCACCTGGGGTGATCCTTCTTGAATAGACAATATCCGGACCTGTGTTTGTCTGCAAAGAGAGGTTGACCTTTGCGTCATATTCAGTTGGCGCAAATGCCATGAAATTGATCTTGATGTCCTTCCCCATCTTTCTGAGCTCTGCTTCAACTTGTTTCCAGACCTCGGCATCTTGGGCTCTCCAACTCCAGATAGTAACTTCGCCGGCAAAGACAACAAAAGCTAAAGCCACCAACGCAACCACTAAGAGCTTACTTCTCATAGACCTTCCCTCCTTGTGTAAGAGTCTAAATGATTATACAATATGTGTCCTATGTTCAGCAACAAGAAGAATTGACTTGATAACTGCTACAGTTCAAATGATCGTACAACTGATCATATAATTGGTCTGAAACGCAACTCTCAACGGCAAACTTTTTCTAAATCTTTCGAGTATAATTACCTTGCAAAGATTTGGGGATGAAAGGCACATGTTTTTCGCTGACAGGATGTTAGGAAAACTCGCAAAGAAGTTGAGACTGTTGGGTTTTGATACGATCTATCTCTCGGATGTTGATGAACGAGAAATCTTGATTCTGTGTAAACAAACAGGTAGAATTCTAATAACAAGGGATAGATCTTTACACTCTGCTGCGTCGAAAAGATCTCTGAGGACTGTCCTCATAAAGTCTGACAACTGGCGTGATCAATTGTCAGAGCTTTTGTTGTACTACGATTTGAATCAAGGTGCTAAGATGTCAAGATGCAGCTTGTGTAACGCAGTACTTGAGCCGGTTAATCTTGAGCGAGTGAAAGACAGAGTGCCACTTTATGTTCAACAAACACAGAACGAGTTCTACAGCTGTCCTGTTTGTGGTAGGGTCTATTGGGCTGGTTCACATGTGGAACATCTTCTTGAAGAGTTCAGGAGGCTGATGCTTTGAGGATTTTCGAGTTGGTTTATGAGTTCTATCAAAAGGGTTACAACACAGATAGTATGAACCAAATCGCACAGGTGATCTGCTCAACTGCCGAGGCAAGAAAATGCGATATCTTGATTTACGAAAGACAGAAAGACCACTTCAGACTTGTTGGAACAACAGATAAAAAAGAAAAGGTTGGCCTTGCGAAGGTTTCTTTAAAAGCCCTGCATGAACATGGCCATGTCATAAAGGTCTTGTACAACGAAAACCTTTTGGGTGCAGTTCTTTTGGAAGAGCCACAGAGTCTTCAGAAGGTGAATTCTCTTGTAGACGAGTTAGGTTTTTCTCTTTGGTGGGTTGGTAAGCTTATAGAGTTACAGAACATCAGCCAAAGATATCACGCAATGAGCGAGCTTACAAACGTGTTCTATAGTTTTGAGACTCGTGAAGAATTCACCGATGAAATGGTGCGAACGGTGGCAAGGGTCTTGGGCGCAGATATTGTAATTTTTTTCGAAAAAACTGATGACAACTATGTCTTTCGTGGGGCTTCTGGCATCAGTAAGGATCAGCTACTCTTTGAAAAAGCTCCCCAATCACATCCGTTTTTCAGCAGGGTAGAGAGAGCCGAAAGCGGTGTCCTCGATGTAAAGGTCCAAATAGATTTTCTGAGCAC
Source organism: Pseudothermotoga sp. U03pept (assembly GCF_051235805.1). Classification (NCBI taxonomy): domain Bacteria; kingdom Thermotogati; phylum Thermotogota; class Thermotogae; order Thermotogales; family Thermotogaceae; genus Pseudothermotoga; species Pseudothermotoga sp. U03pept. Next base: position 1,457,253 of record NZ_JBPNXV010000001.1, read on the forward strand.
AACTGTAAAATCATTTGTCGCCGCGTCCGTGAAGCTCAAAGAGAGAATAATAGGTGTTCTCATAGCCATCAATAAGACAGCAGTGGAAGGTTACAGAACTCAGTACAGTTTTGATGAACTTGACTTGTCGGTGCTCCATGAATTTTCACGTCGTATAGCCCTTGCTTATACGAGACTCGAATATCAGGAGAATCTCAAGAGAGAGATCGAGAGATTGAGAAATTACACAAAAAGCTACGAAGAACTCATTCAACAACAACAGACGTACCTTAAGAAGATGGATTTGGTCCACGGCATCAGCAACGCTATGAGAGCCAACTACGATCCGAACAATGTCTACAAAACCCTCCTCCTTGGACTGACATCTGGAAGAGGTCTTGGCTTTAACAGAGCTCTGCTCTTGCTTAGAGATAGAAAGACAGAATCTCTCCTCGGAAGAATGTGGCTTGGTCCTGACAGCAGTGACAACATCACTGAGATCTGGAAAGAAGCTGAGAGAAGAGCAATGAATTACGGTGATTTTTCCCAATTTCTAAGAGAAGAGGCACTCATGCTTGACACAAGCAAAGGCTTGACTAAGAAAATCGAAGGGAAGGTTTTCACATACAAAGATCATCCTGTGTTCGAGAGAGCTGTCCTGAGAAGAAGACTCATCCATATCACACCAGCTCTCGCAAAGAGTATGGAAGATTCTATCAAAGACCTTCTGAACGTGCTCGAAGTCGATGAGTTTGTTGTCGTTCCGTTGGTGGGACGATGGGACACAATCGGAGTCCTGATTCTGGACAACAGATATACCAGATCACCGATAAATGATGCAGATATCGAAGTTCTGAGAGTTGTAGCTGACAGTGCAGGACTTGCAATAGAGAATGCCATGAACTATGAGGAACTGAGAAGAAAAACAGAAAGCCTCGAACAACAGAAGAATATGATCGATTATCTCAGAAAGTTCAGCGAGAGTATCCTGCAGAACCTCACAACAGCCGTTATCGTTCTGGATAGGTCTGGACGAGTGATAGAGTGCAACAAGAGGGTGGAGCAGTTGTTGGGCTTACCGAAGGAAAGAGTTATTGGAAGTTCTTACCTTGATTTTGGAGAGGCTTTTGAAAACATCTTTGAAGTGGCAATGAAGGTCTTCGAAAAAGGAGAAACAATAACGCTTGCAAGGTACAGAGTAGAGACACCGAGTGGTGAAAGGTTTTTCGATACTAAGTATTCTCCATTGTGGGATTTGAACAACTCTACTATGAACGGCGTAATAGTCACTCTTGAGGATATGACTCAACAGTACAAACTCGAACAAGAGAGAAAAGACAAGGAAAAGTTGGCTCTTCTTGGGGAGATGTCTGCAAGGGTTGCACATGAACTCCGCAACCCAATAACAGTCATAGGCGGTTTTCTCAACAGACTGAAGAAAAACATTGACGATCCCAAAGCACGCGAGAAATATGTGAGCATACTCACCAGTGAAGTAGAAAACCTGGAGAATATAGTTTCTGAGATACTCGAGTTCAGTAGAAACATCAGGAAGATAGATCTGAGCACATTTCAGATCAACGATCTCTTAGAGGAAGTAGTTTTGCTCATGCAGGAAAAGGCGAATAAAGCCAATGTATCAATAGAAACTCATCTATCTATCGTACCGGAGGTTGAAGCCGATAGAAATAGAATAAAGAGGGTTCTAGTAAACCTTGTGCAAAATGCCTTAGAAGCTACTCCACAAAATGGTAAGATTGTCTTGAGGACTCAACATGACAATGACAAGGTCATAGTGTCTGTCTTCAATACAGGTGAACCAATATCAGAAGATGTGCTCAGAAAGATCTTCGTGCCGTTTTATACCACAAAGACTTATGGTACCGGGCTTGGTTTGGCGATCTGTAAGAAGATCATTGAAGATGAACATTCTGGGAGAATCTGGGCTGAGCCGAAGCCCGATGGTACTGTCTTCTGTTTTGAGTTACCTTTGAAAAGGAGGGATAAAGGTGAGCAAAACGCGAATTCTGGTAGTCGATGATGAAGAGAACATAAGACTGTTGATCAGCGAAGAACTCAAAGATCTTGGGTATGATGTTGAAACCGCTTCGAACGCTGACGAGGCACTTGAAAAGTTCGAAAAAGATAACTTTGAATTGGCAACGATAGACGTAGAGATGCCTGGGAAAAGTGGTATCGAGCTTGCTGGCACATTGAGGCAGAAGTTTCCAGGCTTGAGAATAGTACTTCTGACAGCATATTCACATTACAAATACGACCTTGCCTCTTGGGCAGCCGATGCCTATGTGATCAAATCGGCAGATATGACAGAATTGAAAGAGACGATAGCAAAGTTGTTGCAGATGTGAGGAGGTGCTGTTTTGGAATACAGACAAACTCTGAATCTTCCAAATACCAATTTTCCAATGCGTGCAAATCTTGTTGAGAAGGAGCCGAGCATTCTTGAAAGATGGGAAAAGATGAATGTATATGAGTACGTGCAAAGACAAAGAGAGAACAGTCCCACCTTTGTTCTTCACGATGGACCACCCTACGCCAACGGAGATATCCACATTGGAACGGCTATGAACAAGATTTTGAAAGATGTCGTTGTGAGATACAAAGTTTTGAGAGGTTTCAGATCACCTTATGTCCCAGGATGGGACACTCATGGTTTGCCCATCGAGCACAAAGTAACAACGAAACTCGGTGAAAAGGTTAGATCAATGACGCCGACGGAAATCAGAAAGGCGTGTGAAAAGTTCGCACGAGAGCAAATAGAAATACAGAAAAAGCAATTTCAGAGACTTGGAGTTATCGGTGACTGGAAGAACTACTACGCAACACTCACACCGGAGTACGAGTACAAGATCTACGAGGTCTTTGAGAAACTTGTCGCTGAAGGTTATGTCTACAGGGCAAGAAAACCCGTCTTGTGGTGTCACAACTGTCGTACGGCGCTGGCTCAAGCCGAGATAGAATACCATGATCATTCATCTCCATCGATATATGTGAAGTTCAAGATGAAAGACTCTGACGAGTATATAGTGATTTGGACAACTACACCTTGGACACTTCCTGGAAACACTGGCATCGCAGTTCACCCAGATCACAGATACGTGAAGGTTCGTGTTGGCAACGAAGTTTGGATCTTGGCAGAAAAGCTTTTAGGCAGCGCGATGAGCGAGATGAACGTTGAGAATTACGAGGTAATACAGAGTTTTGATGGCAGTTCACTTGAAGGGAAGCTGGCTGTTCATCCTCTGTTTGACAGAGTTTCTCGTATAATCGTTGCTGATTTCGTGGACATGGAGACTGGCACTGGTTGTGTTCACATTGCACCAGGTCATGGTGAGGAAGACTATCAGTACGGCCATCTCGTCCATGGGCTTGATGTCATATCACCAGTTGATGAGAACGGCGTTTTCACTCAAGAGGCTGGAAAATATGCCGGAATGCACATCGAAAAGGCAAATAAGATAATAACGGAAGACTTGAAGAAAAACGGTTCTCTGTTGAAAGAGACCAGGATAACACACTCTTACCCGCACTGCTGGAGATGCAAGAAGCCCGTTATCTTTAGAGCAACGGAACAGTGGTTTGTCTCGGTCGAGAAGAATAATCTGAGAAATGAGGTTATCAAAAACATAGACAAGGTGAGGTGGATTCCAGCCTGGGGAAAGAACAGAATCACCGCAATGATGGAAGAAAGACCAGACTGGTGTATCTCAAGACAACGTGTTTGGGGTACTCCCATTCCGGCTTTCAAATGTGAAGATTGCCAAGAAGCAATTCTCGATGTGAAGATCATTCACCACTTTGCACAGATAGTCAAAGAAAAGGGCACAAATGCCTGGTTCGAGATGGAAGAAAGAGAACTCTTGCCAGAAGGATATGTCTGTCCAAGATGTGGCTCAACGAAACTCAAGAAGACTTTCGACACCCTTGATGTGTGGATAGACTCTGGTTCATCCTTTGAGGCAGTTTTGACAACTCGGCCAGAACTTACCTTCCCAGCTGATATGTACCTTGAGGGAAGTGATCAGCACAGAGGTTGGTTTAACTCATCGTTAGTTTTGTCGGTAGTCAAACACGATACGCCCCCGTACAAAACAGTCTTGACACACGGCTTCATAAAAGATGAAGAAGGAAAAAAGATGAGTAAGTCGCTCGGTAATGTGGTTGATCCGCTTGAAGTCTGCTCGAAATACGGTGCCGATGTGCTCAGACTTTGGCTTGCGAGCAGTGACTATTTCAACGATATACGAATATCTCAAAACATAATAATGCAGCAGGTTGAGGTCTACAAAAAGATCAGGAACACATTCAGATATCTTTTAGGCAATCTGGACGACTTTTCGCAGATGGATCTGGTTTCATTCGATCAGTTGTTGCCGATAGACAAATGGGCAATGGGCAGACTTCAGGAGATCATCAAAAACGTAACTGAGTCCTATGAAAGTTATGAGTTTTCCAAGGTTTACAACATTCTGGTGAAGTATTGTTCTGTTGAGCTGAGTGCCGTTTATCTGGACATAATAAAAGACAGACTCTATGTAGAATCAAAGAATTCTTTGGCAAGAAGGTCAGCTCAGACGGTTCTGTACCACATATTGAAGTCACTCTTGGTCATGCTCTCACCTATTCTCGCTTTCACCTGTGAAGAAGCCTATGAACACTTCAAGTGCCAGCGAGAAAAGTTTTTGACCGTTCAGGTTGAGAGATGGCCAGAATATCAAGAAAAATGGATTGATCAGGAAGTGATGAATGACTTTGAAGAGCTCATGAAGGTTCGTGACCACGTATTGAAAGCGCTTGAAGAAGTGAGGCAATCTGGTGTGATCGGTCATTCATTAGATGCAAAAGTTGTGATAAGGTCAAATTCCGAGAAAATCCGCACGTTGCTTGAAAAGTATGCCCAGCACTTGGAGGAACTTTTCATTGTATCACAGGTAGAGGTTCACGATGCTGACGGTGAACTTGAAGTTGAAGTGCAGAAGGCTTTGGGTGAAAAATGCGATAGATGCTGGAAGTACCACCCACTGACTGGGCATGATCAAGAGTTCCCAACCACCTGTCCAAGGTGTGCGAGCATTTTGAGATCGCAGAAAGGATGAAAGCGAATGATAGAGCTTTCTGGTTTAGTAACAGATGCCTTCAGCAAGAAGGCATCTGATATTCATCTGTGTGCAGACAGTCCTCCTGTGTACAGAATAAATGGACTTCTGATCGCCCAAGAAAATTTCGGTGTTGTCAGTGAAATCGATCTCATGTCAGCAATAGAGTCACTGTTTGAAAAGATTGACTTCAAACCGGACTTCAGCAAGAGAGAAATCGATTTTGCTTTCAGTGTTGGAGATCAAGTTAGGGTACGCGGCAATTTGTATTACGAAAGGCGTAAACCCGCGCTCGCTTTGAGGTTGATAACCAGAAAGATCAGAACTTTCGGAGAACTTGGCTTACCAGAAATATTGAAAGATTTCACCGAAAGGGATTCTGGTTTAATACTCGTTGCTGGACCAACTGGTAGTGGAAAATCAACCACTCTTGCAGCGATGATAGACTACATTAACGAGAATCATCCGTATCACATCATCACAATAGAAGATCCTATCGAATACCTTTTCACCAATAAAAAATCGTTTATACACCAAAGAGAACTTGGTCAGGATACGAACAGCTTTTACGATGGTCTGAAATACGCCTTGAGGCAAGATCCCGATGTGATACTCGTTGGTGAAATGAGAGATCTTGAAACGATGGCACTTGCACTCACTGCGGCAGAAACGGGTCATTTGGTTTTCAGCACAATTCACACAAACAGTGCAGCAAGTGCACCGGAAAGGGTCATAGATGTCTTTCCGGCGCATCAACAAAAACAGATTGCACTTCAGCTTGCGAACACGCTCGTTGCAATAATCTATCAAAGACTACTGCCCCGTGCTGATGGCAAAGGAATGGTTCCCCTTCTGGAAATTCTCGTTGGCACTGCTGCAGTCAAAAACTTGATAAGAGAAAACAAACTCCACCAGATAGAGTCCATTATGCAAACCAGTGCAAAACAAGGAATGGTTCTCTTTGATGACGCACTTTTCAGAGCGTATGCAAACGGTTTCATCAGCAAAGAACAGATCTACGAGTATGCGAGAAATCCAGAGGAAATGAGGAGAAGGATAGGATGATAGACATAATAGATTCAGCTGTTAAGAGGATCGTAGAGAGAGTGAGCGAGCTTGAAAAGGAACTGGCAAACTCACACCTTCAGCCTGAGCAGATAAAATCCCTGTCTGTTGAGTATTCAAATCTGAAAGAAATACTCTATACCTATCAACAATTGCAATCTGCATCTGAAGAAATCGATTTCTGGCAACAAGCTCTCCAAGAAGATCCCACTCTTGAAGGTGAACTTGAAAAGGCAAAAAGAGAGTACGAAAGAAAGATGGCTCAACTGATCTCGCAACTTCTTCCAACCAAAGACTACAACAATGTGATCGTAGAGATTAGGGCTGGTACAGGCGGAGAGGAGGCGGCTTTGTTTGCCTCTGACTTGTACCGTATGTACACAAGATTTGCAGAAAGAAAGGGTTGGGAAGTTGAGCTTTATGATTTTCATGACACTGGACTTGGCGGCTTCAAGGAAATCGTCTTTCTGATAAAGGGGAGATCGGCTTACAAACTTCTCCGGCTTGAGAGTGGTGTTCACAGAGTGCAGAGAATTCCTGTGACTGAATCTTCTGGAAGAATCCACACCTCGACGGCGACAGTCGCTGTTCTGCCTGAAGTTTCAGATGTCGAAATTCACATAGATCCAAAGGAAATAAGAGTTGATACTTTCAAAGCCTCTGGTCATGGCGGACAATATGTCAACAAAACTGAGTCCGCGGTGAGAATTACTCACCTTCCGACTGGTTTGATTGTCTCGTGCCAAAGTGAGAGATCGCAACATCAGAATCGCGAAAAGGCTCTATCAATACTCCGTGCAAAGCTGTATGAGATTGAACAAGAAAAAATTTCCACAGAACTGTCTCAACAGAGAAAAAACCAGATAGGCAATGCAGAAAGAAGTGAAAAAATAAGGACCTACAATTTCCCTCAGAATCGAGTAACCGACCATCGAATAAACTACACAATCTACAGATTAAAAGACGTTTTAGACGGTGATCTCGATGAGTTGATCACGAAACTACTCGAAAATGAACTGGTCAAACAATTGACTGAAAAGAGTTTGACTTCTCAGCGATAGGTGTTCACCGCAAGTTTCTTGTAAATCATATCCACAAGTGGTTTGAGATCACTTTTCGCAGCCTCTTTCGAATACTCGTACAGCAGCATATCAGTGTACCATTTCTCTGCCGAACTCTTGTGTATCAAGTCAGATTGTGGGATTGAGTTGTACATTTTCTTGAAAACGTCGTAGAAGATCGATCCAACGAACTCAGAACAGGCATTCCACAGAGGATCTTTCCGTTGCAGATTCACAGGGGAAACCATCACATCACCACCAAATCAGCAAGCAGTACACCGGCATTGTGCATCGTCTGTAGAATGGCTATGATATCCTGCGGTTTCGCACCAAGACTTTTGAGAGCCTCCACCAACGACGATATCGTTGCATCGGTTTGTCCCTCTGAGACTACTTTCCCATTCTTCACGCTTATGTTGAAAATGCCATATGAAAGTGTGAAGTCCAATACCTTGACATTACCACCAAAAACAACGGTTCCAGTCTTCTCGTTAATGACAACCTTTGCCGGTTGATCAACTGAAACCTCTATCTCTTCGACGAGAGACAAAAAGGTAACGACATCGTCCTCGAAGCCAGAGGGAACCTGTGTTTTTATCGAAGAAGCATCGATTGCCTTAGCGATCTTTCTGTCGAAGGTTGTGTTTATAGCCTGAGCTACTCTCGCGGCTGTGGTAAAATCAGGTCTTCTCAGCAAAATGGTCACGGTGTTTGAGTCAACAAAATCAAAGGGAATCTCTTTTTCGACTATTGCACCATTTGGAATATAGCCCACAACTTTGTACTTGTTTTGCAAGTTTGCAGAGACCTTCACATCGACTCCACCAAGACCAACATTTCCTTGAGCTACTGCATAGACGTTCCCATCCGCACCGTACAATGGCGTTTGAACCAAGAAGCCTCCTTCCAAGGACTTCGCATCCCCGATCGAAGCCACAATCACATCCAATCTCATACCCTCTTTGTAAAAAGGCGGGATATCTGCCAAAACCATGACAAGAGCGCTATTTCTCGTTTTCAGATCGGTTGATTCTATGCTTATGTTGAATGTCCTTGCCATATTTGACAACAGCGTTGAGTTAACCTTACCAGAATCACCACTGCCATTCAAGCCAACTACTACACCAACTCCGAAGAGTTGGTTATCGCGTGCCCCTCTAAAAATCGCTATGTCTTTTATGCGAGTAGCACCAAAGATCTGTGTGAAAGCAAGAACAATGAAAATCAGCGAGATCTTCCTCATCATCTCACCTCACAAGAACCACTTAGCTATCGCTGAAAGTATGTAATCAAGCCAGGATTCTTGATCTGGGTTCTGTCTGAAGACCAGTTGACCGTTCACCCATATCTGGCAGTTCGCAATCTTCGAGGAATCAACGGTGTTATTTGAAGCTATGTCGTCTGGTCTTATAGTTCCCCTTATCATTATCTCACTCAATTGTTCGCCAACTTTGAGCTTCTTGTTGCCTTCCACAACGAGGTTACCATTCTGAAGATCAACAACAACGGCAGAAATTGTGAGTGTAACCGTCGAACTCATCTCAGCTGATCTTTCTTTCGTTGAGTTGTTGTTTATGGGTATGAATTTAGAAAGATCAAACTGAGTTATGTTCTTCACCGCACCAGTGAAAAGGTTCAGCAAGGCGTTTTCAAAAGCTGTGTCTTGGCTGGCAGAATTTATCTTTGGTGTCTCTTTCACAACAATCGTTACTATATCCCCAATTCTGCTTGCCTTGCGATCAGCAATGATGTTTTTGAATTGATTATTCGTTGAAGTATTCCACAGAGAACTACCTAAACTAACCATGACTTGCAATAGGAGAAAAACGATCAGAAATTTCTTCATCTTTTCAACTCCCCATGACATGTACAGTCATATCTTCCTTCAGTACACCCTGTATCAGTAGTCCGGTCGATATATTTCTCGCCTTTATTAGATCACCAAAGTTTGCATCGTGAAGAAGCCTGACGAATGTTGTTACGGCAACCGAGCCAATCTGCGCCGTTGCCAATAATGTCTGACCTGCCTTGACATCTGGCGCCTTTGCCGTGTAGGTCAGGTCTATTGGCTCGCCTTCTCTGAACATCTTCTTAGCAATCTTTCCAACGACCAGTTCTTCTTTCTCGGTAAACTGTGCTCTCAAGTTCAGGACATTGACCAGTGCTAAAACTACATCGTTTTGGGATATCATTTCACCGCTCTTTATCGTTCTACAAGCGACGACAATATTCCTTAAGATCATGACTTCAGCGGTAGCTTGAAGATATCCTGAAAAAGATTCATTGTGAAACAGTTTGATGAGAAGACTTGCTTTGCCGTTGGAAAGGCTCCAAGAAAGTATCTCAAAATTATCAGCTTGAGGAGGGTTGCTCTTGAATTGAACGTTGGTAACGGTCGCATCTTTGCCAAGTTGCAATAACAAATAGCTTTCAATGGACTTCTTCAAACTTTGAGAGAGATCGTTACCAAAAACCAATGATGCAACAATCAAAAAGACCAATATAAACTTTTTCACTTCTTCCACCCTTTCTCAATCAGAGAAAGGCGGATGCGCATCCGCAAAAAGAAAGAACTACCTCTTGAGTGTGGAAACGGTTTGGAGCATACTGTCAGCAGTTTGTATCGTTCTTGCATTCAGCTCATAAGCCCTCTGAGCTGTGATCATGTCCACCATTTCCTTGACCACGTCTACGTTTGATTTCTCAAGATAACCTTGCTGGAGGGCTCCAAAACCATCTTGATTAGGCGTACCTTCTATCGCTTCACCGGAAGCTGTTGTATCCATAAAGAGGTTGTCACCAATCGATTTCAAACCAGAAGGATTCACAAATCTCACAAGTGTTATCGTACCAAGGTTCTGTATGGTTCCATCTTGCATTTCCACTGAGAAAATTCCATCAGGAGAGATGTTGATCGCCACTGCATCAGCCGGTACAACGATATTCGGAATCAATGCCAATCCATTAGCAGTAACAACTGTACCCTGACTGTCTATCTTGAAAGAACCATCTCTGGTATAGGCAGTCCTACCATCTTGCAACTGTATGCGGAAGAAACCATCACCAGTTATCGCAACATCGAGTGCGTTTCCAGTGTGTTCCATGCTGCCCAAGGAAAAGATCCTTGTTGTCGCTGCTAATCTCGCACCATGACCAAAGTAGATACCTGTTGGTATAGTTGAGTTGACAGCTGTGGGAGTACCAGCGTTCTTGTAGTATTGGTACACAAGATCTTGAAACTCCGCACGAACTTTTTTGTAACTCGTTGTATCAACGTTGGCAAGATTGTTCGAGACTGTATCAAGTTTGTACTGTTGTGCCCACATTCCAGTTGCCGCTGAGTACAGTGAAACCATCATCTTAGAGCACCTCCTGTTATCTCAAAGAACCTACTTGGTTCATCAGCTTGGACAGCATCTCATCTTCTGCTACAACAACCTTCTGCGATATTTCAAGATGTCTCTGAGCTTCGATCAGTTTTGTCATCTCCATAAGGGCGTTTACATTTGATAGTTCCACATAGCCGGACAAAATCCTAAAATCTTGTGCGGCAACTGGCTCGCCACTCTCCTCAGTTGGTTCAAAAAGTGTGTAGCCAACCTTTCTGAGATTCGAAGGATCTTCAAAGATGAATACAGCAACTCTTGTCACAACATTGTTGAACCTGTCTTTGACATAACCATCCTGATCGATGTTGAAACCGTCTGAAAACCTTATTGGCTGACCGTCTTGGTCCATCAACCTCAGTCCATCGGCGTTCACAAGATATCCTTCAGTGTCTAACTTGAAGTTCCCAGCTCGAGTGTAGTAGATAGCATTCTGTCCAATTAACCCAAAATAACCATCAGAGTCTATTGCAAGGTCAAGTGGATTGGACGTCTGCTGAAATATCCCACGAGAGGTATCAAGGTAAACATCATCCAGAACGGCGCTATAGGTTAAGTTGCCAATAGGTTGATTTCTGTTAGGCAATGCGTAAATCGCTCTATCATCGTAAGCTCTGAAGGTGGTTCTGTCCTTCTTGTAACCAGTGGTCTCGATATTCGCAAGATTGTTTGCCGTCGTATCGAGCTTTGCCACGTCGAGTAACATCCCCATTGCTGCAGAATAGATACCCCTTATCACCAAATCACCTCGTATAAGAAGTCGCAACAACCTTCAAAAGTTCAGGATCATCAAGCAATATTCCAGTGCCTTTTGCCACACATGTTATTGGATCCTCGGCTATGATTGTCTTGACTCCGAGTTCCTCAGACATCAGCAAGTCAAGACCTCTTGTAAGCGCACCTCCACCTGTTAGAATGATTCCTTGGTTTATGATGTCGGCTGCCAGTTCCGGTGGAGTTTTCTCCAAGACCATCTTTATCCTTCCTATGATCGTTTCAATGAGCGGCTTGAGTGTCTCCATTACGTCCTCTGAATTTATCTTGTCCGTTCTCGGCAGACCCGTTACCGCATCTCTTCCTTTGATTTCCATTTCATATGTTTCCATGGAATGATGAACTTTTCCTATTTTTATCTTCACACTCTCTGCGGTGGGTTCACCTATCACCAAACCATATTTTCTTCTCACATGCCTGACGATTGCTTCATCCATTGCATCACCGGCTATTTTTATCGAGTCACCAACGACAACACCACCAAGACTTATCACTGCAATATCTGTCGTTCCACCACCAATGTCGACGACCATACTTCCTTCTGATTTCGTCACCTCGATCCCAGCACCAATCGCTGCAGCAAGCGGCTCGGAAATGACATGTACCTTTCTTGCTCCAGCATTCAATGCAGCCTCGAAGACAGCCCTCTTTTCGACACTCGTGGCTTTTGTGGGAATTCCTATCACAAGTTCTGGTTTGAAAAGAAATGACTTCTTCACAGTGCGATTTATGAATTCTTTGATTACAGCTTCAATAGTCTTATAATCGGCAATGACTCCATCTTTCATCGGCTTAACTGCTCTATAGTAATCTGGAGTCTTGCCGAGCATCTTTTTAGCCTCTTCACCGATCGCGACTATCTCGCCTGTTTTTTCAGAAATTGCAACGACAGATGGTTCGAAGATCACTATGCCTTTCCCTCTTTGATAAACGATGAAACTTGCCGTACCAAGATCTATGCCCAAGTCACCTTTTGGCATCAGAACGACCTCCTTGAACTCTCCTGCATCATTTGAGGAGATACTTTGGTGTGCCTGGCGGGAGTTGAACCCGCAACCTCTGGATCCGGAGTCCAGCGCTCTATCCGTTTGAGCTACAGGCACAGAATTTTACCAGAGGGTCTTAGAAAAACTCTGAACTCCTCGCAATCCCCTCCTGCAACGATGATATCAAATGGTGCTGAGTTTTCCAACTGTGTGCGGTCTCTCTCCACGTGAAAACCACGCTTGTAAAACAAGTATGCGTAATATGGATCAACCTGATAGACAACGCAATCTTCATCTCTGGCAACTCTGGTGTCGGAAAGATTGGCTATCAAGATCTTCCCAACCAAGCTTTTCAACTCAGCGATCTTTTCATCGTTCAACCTTGACGGTGGTTTTATCTCGTATCGATTGCGATCCGAAGAGATGAACCTATCAAAGATTTCCGCCGCACTCAGACGGTCAACATCCTTACTACCCTTGAAGATCTTGCTGCTCAATCTTTCATCGATCATGTAGACAGACTTACCATACTTCTTGTGGAGTTTCTCTGCGAAAGCTATGACTCTGAATGTCTGCTTTGAATATCTTCCACTCATTGAGAACGGTAGTCCAACCACATAGGCTTCAACATCTGGGAACTTAGAGAGCTCCGAAAAAAGCTTTTCTCTTTGGACAGTCCATAGCTTTGCAACTAGTTTTTCGCCTAAGGCTAAGCCACACCTTGCCTCACCATAATCTATTGCCAGAAACATCAGATCACCGTTTTCACATTTGCCAAGGCTCTGTAGATACCTTTAACACGCTGAGTCAGCAAAGGTTTTGTTATGCCTTCAAAATAGGCAAATTCAAGTTCTCTTTCCATTATCCTCACGGGCTTTCTTGAAAAACGCAGATGACTCAGTATTATTTCTTCACCAACAAATGTTGCACCCAAGTCTCTGAGAATGCTCATAATTATCTTCGCATAAGACTGAGTTTTGAGATAACCAGACTCAACGAGTATTTCATTCAGATCACGTTGGTTTATTCTTTCGCCTCTGATCTTGGTCAATATTTCATCGAGTATCTTTTCAGAGGGAAAGAGTTCCTCCAAGTCTGCTTCTCTTTCTTTCACACTTTCGCTCGTAAAGCACAGATCGAGAAGCTGATTGTCACCATCGGTAGAAAGGACATCGAGTATTTCAAACAAGGTGAACGGCGCATCAATAATCGCGATCTCTGCTTCTTGACCAAGCATGGTTGGTAAACCGTCGGTATTCGTCGAACTTATTAGTTTTCCGAATTTCTTCTTCTTGAGACAGTTAACAACATTGAGACGTTGACCTGGTCTCAATGTGTGTGAGTATATGATCACTTCTTTGTCCTTCCATCTGTCTTTGAATCTCTTGAAAAACTCTGCGAGCTTGCGTTGGTCGGAGAATAAGAAACAAGAAGCATCGTTGATAACCGAATCAATGTCTCCAGAAAGGTCAGTAAGCCCGTAATTCGGCTTCAAAGACTTCTCATAGGCTGTTTCGAAACCAACTGCAGTGGCAAAGTTGAGCAGATCGTCTGGGTTCTTAACACTCAGTGCGACGAACTTGTCGATATTTTCCCTCACAAGTTGTAGAAATTCGGAAATTTGGCGGTTCTGCTGAAAAACTTTGAAATGCGCTAATTCATTCACGACAAACAAATCATACTGACTCATTATTCTGTCCTTTTCATCCAAGAAATATGAAACTGTCATGAAGGTGAATCTCTCAAGACTATTCCTGTTGAGTGAATTCGCATAAGATAACTTACCTTGAACATGTCTCAAAAGACTCTGGTGAACGTGTGATGAAACGATGTTGTTTATTGAAATCACAGCACACTTAAGATCGACTTTTTCTTTCAGCCATAAGAGAAAAGCGTTTCTTGTTCTCAGATCGAGTATAAAGAATCTTCCAGGCTTCAGTTCAGAAAAGAGACGATCAAAGTGCAGCCATCTCTGCGCGATTTCATTCTCTTCAGTAGATTGACAGCTCTTCTTGGGAAGAGAGAGATCTATGACGTTCAGCGATAAGGAACCTCTGCCATTCCTTATGCTGAAGACTATATCCAAATTCGTCGATTCATAGCTCGGTTTTTCCAACAAATAACCCAATCCAAAACCGAGAGCCTCAATCTTCCGACCGTTGATGACAAATCCCATCTTCACATTTGAATGACTCTGTCCAAAAGTTCTCAAAAATTCTGCAGATATGTTCTTAGATAGAAAGATCGGTTCGGGGTTACCGTGCCCAAAAGGCTCGAGCATCTGCATGTCTAACAACATCTGATCGTTTATTTGCTCTAACTGGATTTCATGATCAACCTCTATCACGTCAAAGGTTTCTCTGACTGGTATCTTGCAACTCCTCAAAGCTTCAATGAAGCTGTCTATACTGTCACTGCTCAAGCTGAAACCAACTGCCAAAGGATGACCACCGAATTCTTTGAAATGAGACGACAGAGGCTGTAGCAGTTCGATCAAATTGATTTCCGGTACACTCCTTGCAGAACCACGAGCAATATCTTCAGATTCCGAGATGACCATCACAGGCCTACCATACCGATGAACCAGTCTCGTTGCGACGATGCCAATAACCCCTACATGCCAACCACTGCCCCTGACGACGATCAATGGATCCTTTTGTAATTCATATTCCTCTATCTGTTCAACAGCGTGCGCAAAGATATCTGCCTCTATTTCCTGACGTGCGGTGTTGTACTCGAAAAGTAGGTCTACTAACCTCTCTGCAACTGTTATATCTTGAGCTATGAGCAGTTGAAAAGCGTCGTCGGCTGAGTCTAACCTCCCAGCTGCGTTCAGTTTAGGTGCTACTCTATAGCCTATATCACGTGAGTCTGGTTCAACAATACCAAGCCTCGCAAAAAGCAAAGATAAGCCAGGTCTCTTAGTATTTCTGAGCCTGCGTAAACCTTCCTTCACTATGAAACGGTTCTCATCGACTAATTTGACCATATCTGCCACAGTACCAAGTGCAACTAACTCAAGGAGATCGAAGAATTGTTCTCTTTCAATCCCAAGCTCTTGTGCAAGCGCACATATCAATTTGAAAGCTACACTCACACCAGCGAGATCTTTGAAGGGATAAGGATCATCTGGCCTTTTTGGATCTATGATCGCTG
Source organism: Pseudothermotoga sp. U03pept (assembly GCF_051235805.1). NCBI lineage: Bacteria > Thermotogati > Thermotogota > Thermotogae > Thermotogales > Thermotogaceae > Pseudothermotoga > Pseudothermotoga sp. U03pept. The sequence goes on from NZ_JBPNXV010000001.1 coordinate 1,472,777, forward strand.
CGGCTCTTGGGAGTTCTTCACCCACTTCATGGTGGTCGGTCACAATTACAGGACATCCGAGTGAGTTCGCAAAATCGATAGCTTCAAAAGCTGTGATACCACAATCTACAGTAACAATTATTCCTTTAGATTTTCTACAAAATTGATCTATAACAGAGGGTTGTATCCCGTAACCTTCATCCATCCTTTTTGGGATGTAATACTCCGTTCTCCAGCCGAATCGTTCGAGAAATTCCTTCAGGACTGCCACTCCTGTTATTCCATCCACGTCGTAGTCTCCGTAGACCAGCACGGGCAAATCTTCACTCTTGGCTTTCAGCAAAAGAAGAACGGCACGGTCCATATCTTTGAGTAAGAAAGGATCGTGCAGATGAGCTATATTCGGGTTCAGAAACTCAAAAACCTGCTGGGGTTCCTTAAAACCTCTGTTGATGAGTAATCTGGCAAGAAATGGACTTATCGTTAGACTGTTACACAGCAACTCAATTTGTTGCTGATCAACCTGCTTTACTATCCACCTCACAATCGCCAACTGCCTTTTTATAGTATTAATTATATTAAACCACATTTTTCGTTTCCGTTGACATTCAGAACTAAAAACAGTCGGCTGAGCTATTTCCCGTACAACTTTTTCAGTTCTCTCACCTCGAAAATACCGTTGACTTTGGATTTTCTGATAGCAGAGATCTCCGCCCTAAAAGCTTCTATTGTTGTGAGGTATGGCACTTTGTTTTTCACTGCACAAGTTCTTATTTTGTATCCCAGGCTACGCTTGTCCTCAAAGTTCAATGAGGCTCTTAAGCCTATCTTGTCTTGTAAACTATCTCGAGTTCTGTTAGGCGATTGAGTTATCAAAACTAAATCCACTTTTCTCTGTTCGATGAGGTCAATGACATCTGGCCTACCTTCCCCAACCTTTGGCACATACTTAGCCGGTATTCCTGCAGAATTCAGCGATCTTGAAGTACCATTGGTTGCATAGATTTCGAATCCAAGATCGTAGAGGTATGACACCAGCGGTATGATCTCTCTCTTGTCTCTATCCCTCACGGTCACAAGAATTGCCTTTTTGGGTAGAGGACTGAAAGCAGATATCTGAGCCTTTGCGAAGGCTTCAGCAAAATCTTCACCAATTCCCATGACTTCACCAGTGGAACGCATCTCGGGTCCAAGTAGCGTATCAGTTCCAGGGAATCTGTTGAACGGAATGACCACTTCCTTGACCGAATAATATCTGGGCCAAGGTGTGGGCAAGATCCCACTACCATCCAAGAGGTCTGCGTATCTATATCTTGTGGGATAGGGCCAGTACTCTGACAACAAATCGATCAACTTTCTCCCAAGTAACACTTTCGCTGCCAGTTTTGCTATTGGTATCCCTATTGCCTTACTCACGAAAGGAAAAGTTCTCGAAGCCCTTGGATTTAATTCGAGTATGTATATCTGCTCGTTCTTGATAGCCAGTTGAACATTTGCTGGTCCAATGAGCTTCAACGCTTTCACCAATCTATAGATTGTCGACTCTATCGACGAAATCATATCTTCGGATAGACTAACAGGAGGCAGGACACAGGCCGAATCACCTGAGTGTACACCAGCCTCTTCTATTTGTTCCATCAAACCCGCTATCCAGACATTCTCACCATCGGACAGCAGATCCACATCGAGTTCGGTGGCATCTTCCAAAAATTTGTCTATTATCAGGGGATATCCAGGTGAGACAAGAGCGGCTTGTGTTACGTACTTGATCAGTTCTTGCTCAGAATCTACGACTGCCATAGCTCTGCCACCAAGTACATAGCTCGGTCTGACAAGCACAGGGTAGTTTATCGTCTTTGCTGATCTCAAAGCATCTTCAACGCATGTGACAACGGCAAAGGGCGGCGTTTTCAAATGCAGTTCTTCGAGTAGCTTGGCAAACCTCTCTCTGTTTTCAGTGACCTCAACGAGCTCAAAGGTTGTTCCTATGAGTTTAACTCCCTCTCTTACCAGTTCACTGGCTATCTTCAGCGGAGTCTGTCCTCCAAAGGAAATGACAACGCCTTGAGGTCTTTCATTGTCAATTATTTCAAGAATATCCTCAACGGTTAACGGTTCAAAATAGAGTCTATCTGAGATGTCGTAATCAGTGGATACAGTCTCTGGATTCGAATTGATCATTACGACTTCATAGCCTTCTTCTTGAAAAGCCCAAACGGCGTGGACATTCGCGTAATCAAATTCTATTCCTTGCCCTATTCTGTTTGGCCCCGAACCCAGAACAATAATCTTTTTCCTCTCACTGAGAACCATTTCATTCTCAGAACCGTTGTACGTTGAATAGAAATAAGCAGTACTCGCCTCAAATTCACCTGCACAGGTGTCAACCATCTTGTAGACAGGCCTGATGCCATGAATTTTTCTGAACTGACGGACATCTTTTTCGTCACAGTTGAAGATCTCAGCAAGTTCTCTGTCTGAAAACCCCCACTGTTTTGCTTTTTTCAACAAAGAGGGATCTTTCATGCCATCTTTTCTGAGATCTTTCTCAAAATCCATGATCTGCTTTATTTCATTCAAGAACCATCTATCGATACGCGTTAGACGATAGACTTCTTCGACAGAGATTCCTTTTCTAAAAGCAGCAAAGATGTACGAAATTCTATCTGCAGTGGGATTTGCCAGATACTCTCTCAGATGTTCAAGATCGAGCTTTGGTGTGATGTCTAATTCAAGGGATCTGATAGCCTTTCCCAAAGCCTCTTTGAAAGTCCTACCTATCGCCATTATCTCTCCTACCGATTTCATCTGTGTGTTCAATTTTGGATCTGCGCCTGGGAACTTTTCCACTTGAAATCTCGGTATTTTGACAACAACGTAGTCTATGGAAGGTTCAAAGGCTGCCGTTGTCTTGGTTGTGATGTAATTCATTATCTCATCGAGATTAAAGCCAACTGCAGTGAGAGCAGCGAGTTTCGCAATAGGGTATCCCGTTGCCTTTGAAGCGAGAGCTGAAGATCTCGAAACCCTTGGGTTCATCTCTATGACCACCATTCTTCCGGTCTCAGGTTCTACCGCAAACTGGATATTACATCCCCCTGTTTTAATACCAATCGCATCTAAAGCCTTCTTTGCCGTATCTCTCATCTGCTGATATTCAACATCGCTCAAGGTCTGCATTGGAGCTACGGTGATTGAATCACCGGTGTGAATTCCCATGGGATCAAAGTTCTCTATAGGGCAGACGACGATGAAATTCGATTTACTGTCTCTCATCACTTCAAGTTCATATTCTTTCCATCCAATTACAGACTCTTCAATCAGCACTGTGTGAGACGGACTTTCAATCAACCCGTTTGCCACAATTGTCTTGAGTTCTTCTGTGTTGTAAGCTATGCCTCCGCCTGTTCCGCCGAGGGTGAAACTCGGTCTGATGACCACTGGGTAACCCAACTCTTGTGCAACCTCAAGAGCATCTGTGATCTTTGAGACCACCCTACTTTTCAGGACTTCTAAGCCTGATTTTTTCATCGCCTCTTTGAACAGTTCTCTGTCTTCTGCCAAGCGTATTGTTTCTACATCCACACCGATCAATTTGACTTTGTGCTTTTCCAAAATACCTTTTTCGTGAAGTTCAACGGCAAGATTCAAAGCCGTTTGACCACCGAGTGTAGCGAGAAGCGCATCCACTTTTTCTTTTTCTATGACTTTTTCTACATACTCAACTGTCAGAGGTTCTATATAAACTGCATCAGATAGATCTGGATCTGTCATTATCGTTGCGGAATTCGAATTGACAACAACAACCTCATAACCAACCTCCTTGAGTGCCTTCAAAGCTTGAGTACCAGAGTAATCGAACTCCGCAGCCTGTCCTATCGTTATGGGACCTGATCCTATTACCAGTATTCTGTGTATATCGTTTCTCTTCGGCATTCGATCACCTCGAAAGAACAAGCCTCATGAAATCTACAAAGAAATCTTTCGCATCATGCGGGCCAGCAGATGCTTCCGGATGAAATTGGACACAGAAGGCAGGGTAATCAACTAACTTGAGCCCTTCAACTGTGCCGTCGTTCAAAGACAGATGAGTTATCTTGACTCTGAATCCCTCCGTGCTCTTGCCCACAAGATCTTTGAGGCTCTGTGTTTTTTCAAAAACAAAACCAGGATCTTGATCTTTGTTCTTTATTCCATCGATACCAATACTCTCTGGATCTACTGCGAAACCGTGATTCTGAGTTGTTATCATGACTTTTTGTGTTTCAAGATCTTTCACAGGATGATTGGTTCCTCGATGCCCAAATTTCATCTTGTAAGTGCTTGCTCCAACTGCAAGTGCCAACAGTTGATGCCCTAAACATATTCCAGCAAGAGGCATTCTGTGCGCGAGGATCTGCTTTATGAGTACTATAGTTCTGTCAAGAACCGCAGGATTCCCAGGACCATTCGAAACCAACACCCCATTGACTTTGAGTCTTTTGAGATCTTCAAAATCGATTGTATACGGCAGCAAAACAACTGAGGCTCCAAGCCTCTCGAGCTCTCTTATTATGCCTTTCTTGCAACCACAATCTACAACTGCCACTTTCCAACCGTACTCATGATGACTGTCTTCAACGACCTCTACGGAGACATTCTTTACAAGATCGATGTCGTCTATCTTCTGCATGAACTTCAACTTACCAGCCAAAGAGATGGGGTCTAAGTCCTGTGTGGATATTGCACCGTTTACCACACCTTTGTCTCTTATCTTTCTTATGAGCATTCGTGTATCAATACCTTCGATGGCTACTATCTTATTTTCCCTCAGATAATCAACAAGAGACTTTGTTGCTCTGTGATTCGAAGGTTTCTCGACATTCCTGTAGACTACAAAACCTGCAACCTTGACAGTATTTGATTCCATGTCTGAATCGTTTATTCCGTAGATACCAATCTCTGGATAGGACATGATGACAATTTGTCCAGTGTAGGAGGGATCAGTGAGCACTTCTTGATAACCCGTCATGGCCGTGTTGAAAACCAGTTCACCGAAGACCTCACCCTCAGCAGCGAAACTACTTCCGTAGAAATAGCTTCCATCCTCGAGAACTAACAAAGCCCTCTTCATCTCAAAATTCCTCCAAGGTTTTTCTGATGACCTGAATAGCTTCCTTCATCTGACTCTTTTTGACTGTGAGAGGCGGTAATAATCTGATCGTGTTGTTCCCCGCCACAGCTACTAAGAGCCCATTTTGAACACACCTTTCTGCGAAATCCTTTGCTGAGATATTGTTCAGCTCAATTCCAATCATCAAACCAATTCCTCTTATATCCTTTACTTTCTCCTGGTATCGCTTTTTCACCTCTTGCAGTCCCTTCTTCAAAGAATTCCCAAGTTCTTGGACTCTCTCAAGAAAGCCCTCGGTGAGGAGACTTTCCATTACAGCAATGCCGACGCTGCAAGCAAGTGGGTTACCACCAAAGGTTGAACCATGATCGCCAGGCTCAAAGACATCAGCTCTCTCGCTTGCAATCACAGCACCGATGGGTATCCCGCCACCAAGACCCTTTGCCAAAGTGAGTACATCTGGTTTCACACCGTAATGATCGAAAGCGAAGAGTTTCCCCGTTCTTCCCATACCAGATTGAACTTCATCAAAGATCAACAAGGCGTCAAATTCATCGCACAGTTTTCTAACTTCCTGTAGAAAGGTCTTTGTGGCAACTTGAATACCACTTTCGCCTTGTATGGGTTCAACTATCACGGCACAGACTTCCTTGGAGATTTTCAACCTCAGAGAATCGATGTTGTTGAACTCAAAGTAGTCAAAGCCATTCACAAGCGGTGTGAAATCTCTTTGATATTTTTCTTGACCGGTGGCACTCAAAGAACCATATGTTCTACCATGAAAAGAATCTTTTGCGGAGAGAATTCTATATTTCTCGGGTGAGATCCTTCTTCCATACTTTCTCGCAAGTTTTATCGCAGCTTCGTTTGCCTCTGTACCGCTGTTTGCGAAGAACACTTTGCCACCTATGGAGTTTTCAGATAAGATAGTCGCAAGTTTCATCTGTGGCTCATTCCAATATAGATTTGAGCAGTGTATTAGCTTCTTCGCTTGGTCTTTGAGGGCTTTGAGTACTATTGGATGTGAATGCCCCAGAATATTCACGGCAATACCCGCAGCGAAATCAAGATACAGCTTGCCTTCTCTATCCCACACCAGTGTGCCCTTTCCATGTTCGAGCACGATCTGAAATCTACTGTAGGTATTCATCAAATGATTCATTTTTTTCACCCTCTCAGCCGTTTTTGATCATCGTTCCAACACCTTCGAGTGTAAAAACTTCCAAGAGCAACGACAGATGATCATTTCCATTTATGATGTGTACGCTTCTCACATTCGATCTCAAGGCATCGATAGCACATTGTATCTTGGGTATCATGCCACCTTCCACAACCTTTTCTTCCAGCAAGAGCTGTGCGTCTCTAACTGTAAGATAGCTGATCAGTTTTCCATCTTTAAGAACACCGTCGACGTCTGTGAGAAGCAACAGTTTCTCGGCGCACAGACTTTTTGCTATCTCGGCAGCTGCTGTGTCGGCATTTATGTTGTAAGATCTACCTTCTTCACCAAAGCCGATGGGTGCTATCACGGGTATGTAGTCTTTGCTCAAGAGAACCTCGACAAGTTCTGTGTCAACCTTCTCGATTTTTCCAACATAACCTATGTCACCATTGCTCAAGTCCTTTGAAGTAAACAAGAAACTTGCGTCCTTTCCAGAAATCCCAACGGCTTTCGCTCCTTCATTGTTCAGGCTCGTAACTATCTCTTTGTTCATCTTTCCGAGAACCATTTCAACCACATGCATAGTTTTTTCATCTGTTACTCTGTAACCATTGCTGAAAGCCACCTTCATTCCGAGTTGATTCATCATCTGCGTGATCTCAGGTCCACCACCATGAACCACAACGGGCTTTATGCCCATGTACTTCAGGAGTACTACACTCTTTGCAAAGAGCTTTTTTGAATCTTCATTTTTCACCACATTTCCACCGATCTTTATCACGAAAATTCTGTTGTGAAACTCTCTCAGAAATGGCAGAATTTCAAAAAGTACCTGCAGTTTTTCTCTCATGTCCTATACCTCCCGTTGATTTGAATGTATTTCTCAGTCAAATCACAACCCCAAGCGGTTGCTTTTGAATTCCCGCAGTTCATATCAATCTTCAAGAAAATCTTTGTGGAACTGAGTATCTGTTTTGCAATTTGCTCGTCGAAGTAGACACCTTTACCGTTTTGAAAAACAGTTATACTTTTTCTTCCATTGGACAGATGAAGATCTACCTTTGAGATATCGAAGACCATGCCTGAGTAACCAGCTGCGGCAATAATCCTTCCCCAGTTTGGATCTTCGCCATAGATCGCTGTCTTCACGAGGTTTGAGGAAACTACGCTCCTTGCTATCTTTTTGGCACTCTCTTCATCAGATGCGTTGATCACTTCAACTTGAATCAACTTAGTGGCTCCTTCACCGTCTTCAACTATCTTTCTTGCGAGCTCAATGTTGACCTCATCAAAAGCATTTTCAAAATGACAGTACTGTTCTGTCCCTTCTACTATTTCTTCATTTTGCGCCATGCCATTGGCAAGCACTATGACACTGTCGTTCGTACTCGTGTCTCTGTCGACATCGATCATGTTATAGCTCTTGTCAACGGAGTTTTTCAGAATCTTTTTCAAGGCGTTGTGTGAGATCTTCGCGTCTGTGAAAATGAAAGAGAGCATTGTAGCAAGATTGGGGTGAATCATTCCAGAACCTTTTGCAATCCCAAGAATTCTAACAGTTTTCCCTTTCAATTCCACTTCGCGGTAACTCAATTTGATTGCCGTATCGGTAGTCATTATTGCTTCTGCAAACTGTATCGGATCATCTTGAAGCAAACTGACAGCCTTCTGCATGCCATTTTCTATCTTCTCGATAGGCAATTGCACACCGATTACACCCGTAGACGCAACGACAACGCTCTGTGGTTCTATTCCAAGTTCTTCTGCTACCTTTTTAGCCATTCTTACAACATTTTTGGCTCCTTCCTCACCTGTACAGGCGTTAGCATTACCACTGTTCACAACAACAGCCCTTATACCTTCTGGGTTTTGTTCTAATACTTCTTTGTCATAGATCACAGGCGCAGCCTTGACTGTATTCGTTGTGAACATACCACACGCTGTACACATTGTTTGTGAAAATGCAATTGCCAGGTCTTTCTTACACTTCTTGATTCCGCAGTAAATCCCTACAAACTTGAAGCCTTTCGGTACACTCAGAACCATTATCTTCCTCCTTTCATGGATAGATTGGGTTGTAATCAATTCCAGAGTCTTCTGGTAAGGAGAAAAGAAGGTTCATGTTCTGTACTGCTTGACCAGAAGCACCTTTGACTAAATTGTCCAAAACGCCAATTAAGATCAAGGTATTAGTACGATCGTCTTTCGCAAACGAGATGAAGAAGTGGTTTGATGCATAACTCCATTTTGTTGATGGGTAGACTCCTGGTTTGAGTACATGAATGAATTTTTCGTTCTTGTAGAACTCAAGGTAGAGTTCATAGGCTTCCTTCGATGTCAGATCTGTCTTCAAATACACCGTGCTCAAGATGCCTCTGACCATCGGAACTAAGTGAGGTACAAAAGTGATGTGGTATCGTTTACCACAGATTTTTTTGATCTGTTCCTCCATTTCAGGAACATGTCTGTGATTGGCAGGATTGTAAGCTTTCGTGCCTTCATCAATTTCACAGAAGGAGTATTCTGATTCCTCTTTTCTTCCAGCTCCCGAAACACCTGATTTCGCATCAACGTAGATCTCATCTTTCAGCACTAAACCTTCTTTCAAGATTGGAGCCAATGAAAGCAGCACACAGGTTGGATAACAACCGGGGTTTCCTACTACATTAACTTGTTTGATGCGATCTCTGAAGATCTCTACCAATCCATAAGCTCTTTTGCCCGGATCATAATCGACGAGCTTCTTTGAATACCACTTTTCATAGACAGCAGCATCTTCGAATCTGAAATCCGCACCAAGATCGATCACTTTGAGATTTCCAAGTTCTTTGACGAATTCATAACTCGTACCTGATGGCAGTGCAGTGAAAAGAATGTCACATCTTTCTCTAACCTTGTTGGCATCGATTTCCTCAAGCAAGTTCTCATCTATGGTGAAAGGAAAGAGTTCTTCAGTCAGTTTGCCAGAATAGCTTCTTGAACCAAGATAGGCAATCTGTGTGTAGGGATGATTCTTCAAAATTCTCAAAAGCTCAAAGCCTGTGTAACCAGTGGCTCCTATGATCCCAACTCTCAGCTTCACTTTTCACCACCACCTAATTCCTTGGCTATCAACCTGTAAGCGTCCCTGAAAGGTACTCCTTGTTTGACTAATTCGTATACTCTTTGTGTAGCCAAGACTTCGTCTGTCAGACTGTTGAAACAACTGATTCTGTTGACTCGAAGTTTTTCGAAAACTTTTTTCATGACGGCAAGGAGGTCTTTAACGTCTTGAAAGCTATCGATTACTATCTCTTTGAGAAGTTGAAGATCTCTGTGATAACCAGTTATCAGATTCGATGTGATCATTGAGCATTCAATCATTCTCGAGACGATAACACTGTGATATGCCCTGATCAGTTCTAATGGATCTGGATTCAATTTCTGGGGCATTATTGAACTACCTGTGCACAGTTCCTTCGGTAGTTCGATATAGCCTATGTCAGGCAGGGAAAAGAAGATTATGTCACTCGCAAATCTGTTCAGATCGTAGGTGATCTGAGACAAAAGATGCAATATCAAGTACTCGAACTTTCCTCGGCTCAGTTGGGTATAGATGGGATTTCGCTGAATTTTCTTAAAACCGAGTTCCTTGGCAGTCAATTTCCTATCTGTGGGTATTGGTAGTCCGTAACCTGCACCGGTTCCCAAAGGAGATTGATCGATCAGCTCGTACACCACAGAGAGCAATTTCAAATCGTCTTTCAGTGCATCGCGAAGTGCCGTTGCCCAACTTCGAAAGTTCGTCGGCATAGCCTTTCTGGTATGTGTAAAACCTGCAAAAGTAACCTTGGCGTACCTTTTTGAAAAATTCCCGACAGCTTTCATCAAATCTTCAACAGCCTCTTTGATCTGTTTCAACTGATCTTTGTAAAGCATTCTCAGTGCCGTTAGAACTTGGTCGTTCCTCGATCTTGCCATGTGAATCTTTTTCCCGGTGTCACCAAGTTTTTGAACTAAGAAGTTCTCTATCGCGGTGTGACAATCTTCTTCTTCAGGTTTTATTTGGAACTTTCCTTGCTCGATCAAATCTGAGAGTTCCTCAAGCGCACTTCCTATTCCATGAAATTCTTCTTGCGTGATGTACCCCATCTTCAAAAGCATCTTCGCATGTGCTGTAGAAGCAACGATGTCATAACGAATCAACGCCATATCTACGATGTAGTCTCTACCAACGGTGAATCCTTCGACGAGTTTATCTATCTCATAACCCTTTTGCCACAACTTTTCAGACATTCACTATCCCCTTTCTCCAAGCGTATGGATCCTTTTCCCTCAAAACCACGTTGTGCGCTTTGAGCCTTATCGCATGAATATTTATGAAACCTTTTGAATCCGTTGAGTCAAAACCACCTTCAACATCCATACTCGACAGAGCCTGATTGTAAAGAGAAGTTGGTGAATACCTGCTGATCGGCATGACATTTCCTTTGTAAATGCTTACCGTTACAACACCATCGATTCCTTCCTGGGATTTCTTGAAAGCACTGAGTAGGAAATCCATTTCTGGAGAAAACCAAAAACCGTTGTAAATCAGTTCGGAGAACTTAGGAGCGAGCATATCCCTCAGATGCATAACCTCTTTGTCCATAGCGATACCTTCAAGATCTCTGTGGGCAATCCAGAGAATCGTAGCACCAGGAGTCTCATAGACACCGCGCGACTTTATACCGATGAATCTGTTTTCCACCATATCAACTCTTCCAACGCCATTTTGCGCACCGACTTTGTTCAGATACTCAAAGATCTCCAACGGGTCTTCTTTCTCTGTAGAGTCGTTCAAATTTAAGATCTTAATTGGTACTCCATCTTTGAAATGAATCTGCAGAACGGTCTCTTGGTCAGGCGCCTCTTTGGGTGAGACTGTTCTGTTGAAAATCGATTCATCGGCTTTCATCGATGGATCTTCAAGCATACCTGCTTCGTGAGATATGTGCATTAGATTTTCATCTTCACTGTAAGGTTTTTCTGCACTCGCCTTCACGGGTATGCCTTTCTTTTTTGCGTAATTTATCAGATCGGTTCTTCCTTTGAAGTGCGATAGAAACTCTGGGTCCTTCCATGGAGAAATCACTTTGAGCTGAGGGGCAAGTGCAGCATAGGTTAATTCAAATCTGACTTGGTCATTCCCCTTTCCTGTTGCACCATGAGCGAGATATTGTGCCTCCTCCATTAAAGCTATCTCGACTTGTCTCTTGGCGATCAGAGGTCTGGCAAGCGATGTGCCGAGTAGGTATCTTCCTTCGTACACAGCGTTGCCCATAAGAGCAACAAAGATGAATTGGGTTACGAATTCTCTTCTGAGATCTTCAACATAAACCTTCACTGCGCCTGTTTTGAGTGCCTTTTCCTCAATCTGCTGAAAGTCTTCCTGTTGTCCCACATTTGCCACGTAAGCGATTACTTCGAAATTTCTCTCGCAAAGCCATTTGAGAATCACAGAAGTATCCAATCCACCACTGTAGGCAAGTATCACTTTTTCCTTCTCCACAATCTTTCCTCCTTTCTGCTAAAAAAAACGGCCATATCATTTCTGATATGGCCGTGTGGGTGCTGTAAAAGCAAAGACGGACTAAGTGCCGTTTAACACCCACCGGCCCTTAGTCCGTCTGAGAATGCTCAAAACTACCTTCTCATTGAATTTCTTTGTGCAAAAACTGTTTTTCAACCTTTATACCCCCATGAGTTTCTTAGCAAGTATGATATCAGCAGAAATTCGTTCTGTCAATAGTCATACTTCATGAAATTCTTTCACCGGATAGTCTATCTTCGCCAGTTCGTCAATCACCTTCTGAACGTCTTCTGTTTCAAGCAAAACTGTCTTCTTCGATAGATCGATCTCATAGTTTTTGATACCCATTTCTTCAAGTTTTCTCGATATCCTCATCTTGCAATGATTGCAGGAGATATCTGGTACCTGTAACAGATACCTCACAAACACACCTCCTTGATCTGTTTGTAATTCATAAACCTTTGACAGAAAAACCTTTTCTTTTCAACTCTTGAACAACATAATTCAGGTCTTTGTTCTGTTTCTTACAACCTTCCCTTAGGGTCATCACTCGCCCAACTGTGTTTCTCAGCAGTGGGTTTTTTACTCCGACAAAACCCATCTGTGCAAGTATATCTATTAATTCTGGATATTCATCTGTCAGTTCAAAGATACTCTTATCAAGGTCTATCTCTTTAATCTGCAAGTCTTTTTTCTCCTTTCAGATCTCTTATCTGCGTGATGTCTTGTGTCACTTCAAGAGTACCAAGGTACTTGCCGTCTTTGTCTCTCACTGCGAAATACCTTATGTAGATGAACCTACCTTTGAAGTTTATCCAGAAGTCTACTGAATCCTTTTCACCCTTCTTGAACCATTCTATTATCTGCATAACCCTGTCAACACTTTGCGGTGGGTGACAGTTGCGTACTTCGCGACCAATTACACTTTTTGTCCTTAAGAAAATCCGATCTTTTGATTTTGAAAAGTATTTGACTTTATCATCAACATCGACAAAAGTTATATCCACAGGCATCGTGTTGAGTATCGATTCAAGTTCGGTGAGTGAAAGCTTTCCGGTTTCAAAAATCACCTCATCGTTTTCGACCGTTGGATTAATCGAGAGACTCTTCTCAAACTCATCGATCAATTTGTCAAGCGTGGCTGGCAGTTTTACAAAGGCAAAACCAGTCTCTTTCATCTCCTTCAAGATATCAACCCACTCTTGAGGTGAGAGCATCTCGAGAGCCGTTGGGAAGAGTATGTTTTCTTCTTTGAAGATCATCGAATCGATCTCCTCAATCAGTGGCTCGAGGTATTTTTTCAGATAATCCTCTAATTCAGTCTCTTTGAAATTCGCAATTGCTTCTTTCATCATCGATCTTATATCGTTGTGTTTTCCCCACACGACCTTTGATGGTCCCATGAATCCATGTTTTTCAAGATAAGGGAAAAGCAAGTGTTCTTTTGCGGCATAGTGGAGATCAACTTTACTCAGTTGCTCGAGTAAATCTTTCAACTTGTCAATATCATTTTCTTGGATTACTCGCTTGATTCTTTCAGTAAGCCCTTTGATCTGTTGGTTTTCTTGTTTCAAAAGGTTTACGGGATGAACAGGATAGTCTACATTTTTGAGACTTTCAGAGAGTATGCTTTCAAAGAGCAAGGCGTGAACGTTACAGAATCGCTTGATTTCATCAACAGGAACTCCTTCATTTATCAGCTCTTGTTCTATCTGGGCGATCTCAAAAGATGTAATGGAACCTATTTCTTTTACAAACTTCTCTTTTGCCTCTTGAGGCGTCATTCCCTTGTGAAGTTCTCTTATTATGTCCTTTATCATCTGTTTTTTTCCTTGATTCGATATACCCTGACTCATCTAACCACCTCCCGAAAAGTAGATCTGTTCTATCTGAATTATATCATGTCAAGAAAGATTTGCCTCGAAGGTTGCTTCAAAGAAAAAAGCGGCTTTTTCAGCCGCTTTTTGAACTCTGGCAGCCCCACCGGGAATCGAACCCGGACCTTCGGACTGAGAATCCGATGGACTAGCCATTATCCTATGGGGCCAGACAAATTATATTATACCACAAACCTAAGGATTTTTCAAGATGCTTTTTCTCGTTGCTCGCAATTTCATGATATCACAGAGTTCTTTACCAATCAATAGCTTATGATCAAAAAGTCATTTTCTGCTCGAGATTTTCGTATATCAAAGCAAGCTGTATCAAACTGACCAAGAGATTTCCCTTCAGCTGGATCAAGTCGATTTCGTTCAAAGCACCACTGAAATAGTAATAATTGATCAGTTCAAAGGTTCTCTTGTCAATCTTCTGGTCACCTATGTCAGCGTAACTCAGAGCTAATGTGTCGGCATCGATCAGAATATGACACAAACCCCACGAAACAGCCTGTATGTTATCCTGATATATCTCTGCTCTGAAAGAAGCTGGAAAGAGTCTCGATTCTTTGTAAGCGATCGCCAACAAGAGTTCAGGTGGAATCTTTGATAGATCAACAGAATCTCGATAGAAGGTCGATGAAGTTTCATGAACTCTTTCAACTGTCGTCGATGAATAGCCATAGGCTACTCGCGTCAACAATTCGGCGTATCTTTTCATCTGCTCTTCAGAAAGCTGATCTTCGTAGAATTCTTCATACCAAACTCTGAACAAGCCTTTTCTCTGCCAATCTCTCATCAAGAGATTGCAGATTCTTTCTGAAAGTTTCTCGTCTTTCTGAGACTCTAAGAGTTCGATCGTTACTGGTACAGAGTCGTCAAAATTGTCTAAGAACAGAACTTCCTCTGAATGATTTGATGGCAAGTGCTCTCTGATGTAATCTTTTATCCTGGTATCATATATTTCTGCTTTTTCAATGACTTTGAGATCTGATAGTTCAACTGAGCTTTTGAAGTATTGGTAATACGCCAAGACATCGTCATCGTAACTATCCTGCTCCAAAAGTGCTTCGATTCTCTGCATATCGAGAAATGGACCATATTTGTACATTATGGCGATATACCTGATCTGTAGATCGCCTGGCAGATCTGTGGGCTCATATGTTACGCACGCGTATAGAAGAAAGAAAATCATCACGATGAGAACGAATGTCTTTATGTACTTCATCACACAGTGTATTGTATAACATTCCCAAGGGCTGTGACATCCTCCTCCTAATTAATTAGGAGGCATCCACTCGTAGGATGGTAGCTTTTGCCACAGGTTGGCCAGCATTCCCCGGATGATCCGGATCATCACCTTGGCCTTTGGGGGTGTCACACTCCCCTTTCTCCCAGAGTCTTGCTCCAAGAGCATCGAGCGCTTTGGCGACTATGTTCAATGCTCCCACCCTGTCAGCATCTGACTGGTAGCCACATTTTGTGCATTTGAACCAGCCCTGTGTCTTTCGATTGTACCTGGAAACATTCCTACATTTTGGGCAGGTTCTGGAAGTTTCCTTGGGGTCGACGTAGATTACTGGTATTCCAGCAAAAGCAGCTTTGTACTCGATGAATGAAGCTAACTCTCGAAAATTCCAACCCGACATCATACGGTTGAATTTCTTGGAACCTTTAACTCGTTCACGGATTCCACGCAAGTTCTCCAAAGCAATGGCTTTACTTTCGGCTTTTGCAATTCCTACAATACGTTTGGAGATACAGTGGTTGATATACTGCATCCACCTGCGCTCATGCCCTGCTTCCTTTTTAACACGAGCAAGCCGACCTGCTTTTTGGAGTGCTTTGCGTCGCTCTGCCCAACGTTCTTTTCGCCACCTGATTTGACGACCATTGAAGAACACGTTGTTGGACAATACGGCAAGCTTTACTATGCCAAAATCGACCCCAATTATACCGCCTGGCTCTTCCATATGTGTTTCATAAATCAGTGATACAGAGACGTACCACTCACCTTTTTGTTTTGCCATATCTCCATGGATCCTTGACGGCAGGAACCTCCTGCCAGGTCCTGAAGCTTTTTAACGTGGTATGCAGAAGCAAAGAAAGGTACAGTTATCTGACTTCTGCCTGAGGAAACTGGAAATTTGATGACCCACGTGCCAGAAGGAAGCTGGTCAAGTGAGTAGCAATCCTGTCGCACCATTACCGGAACCGCTTTTTTGAAATCAGGAAAGCTGGCTTTTTTGCCCTTTTTCTTTTGAGAAATGTAAGATCGGTAGACAGACAGTGCTTTAAGCATAGCACATTGGAGCGTAGCTCGGTTGAGATCGAACAGTTTGCATGCCTCTTTGTAGGTCGCTCGGTTCAAATGTGCCCGACTAGTAGTCTTTATTTTTTCAGCCTGCTCCAAGAACCAAGAGCAAGCTTAATGATACGTGTCCAGCATACGTACCAGCTTCTCAAGCTTGCCTTTATTAGGAGGTAGAAGCTTTATTTTGATAGCTACTGTCTGCACCTAACATCTCCTCCGGTTTGCTTAAATCATAGCACAAACGGGAAGAAATTAAACCACCATTCATCATTCGATTGAAATCGAAGGCATTCTGGCGGAAGTTTTGTAAAATACTCTATAGGGAAAGGAGCATCTCATGTGAAAATAGCTGTATTACTCGGTGGAGTATCACGTGAAAGACCGATATCGTTGAAGAGTGGAGAAAATGTGCTCAAAGCGCTGAGAAAACTCGGTCATGAAGCAGTTGCAGTTGATGTGAACGGAGATTTTCTTCAGATTGCCCCAGAGCTCAAGAAATTCGATCTCGTTTTCAATGCCCTTCATGGGCAGTTTGGAGAAGATGGCGTGATCCAGGCCATTCTTGATTGGCTTGGCATAAAGTATACAGGATCAAAGGTGCTTTCGAGCGCTATTTGTTTCGACAAAGTCATGACATATCGCACTTTGAATGGCGCCGTTGAATATCCCGAGTACACTCTCACAACTACACCCCTTAGAGAATCACCCTTTGGCTATCCGTGTGTCGTCAAACCCAGGAGAGAAGGTTCAAGTATAGGTGTCCACATATGCGATGATGGAGAAGAACTTTACCAAGCATTATTTGAAGAGCTCTCGAGATACGGAGAAATGATAGTGCAGAGATATATACAGGGCAGGGAATTGACTGTTTCCATACTGGAGATGGATGGAAAACCACAGGTATTACCAATTCTCGAACTGAAGCCGAAAAGGAGATTTTACGATTACATTGCAAAGTACACCCCACAGATGACAGAGTTTATCCTACCGGCACCTTTGTCCAAGCAAGAAGAAGATCGGGTGACAAAGTCTGCACTCAAGGCATATGAAATGTGTGAATGCGAAGGATTCGCCAGAGTTGATGGCATACTCAAGGACAACGTTTTCTACGTGCTTGAACTGAACACCATACCAGGTCTCACAGATCTGAGTGATCTTCCGGCTTCTGCAAAGGCAGCAGGGATGAATTTTGAAGAACTGATAGATGTTATAATTCGCACGGTGGTGAAGTGATTGAAAGTACTTGTCAGAACAGCTTCGTTGGCTCACTGGCTGAGATTTTGTGACAAGATCATGGGCTCTTCGGAGTACAGTTTTGGAAATGTCTTTCTATCTTACAAAAACGGTCTTGTCCTGAAGGTTACCGATGGGTGTGTCACCGCGTGGATGAAGATCACCAATTGTGAACCTTTTTACGGTGAGGTTCAGGTTCCACTGAAGCTTTTGAAGGGTTTTTTGGTCGGTGAAAAGGCTGAGGAAGTCGAAATCCAAGTTTTGGGCGATCAGATTGTTTTACACGGTTACCAAGAAACCCTTCGAATAAGGGTCTCTCAGCCGAAGGAAAGAGAGCATATGAAACCGTTCAAAGAAGTTGCAACGATGAAGATCAGAGAGTTCATGATATTTCTCGATTTTGTTACAGCAGCGCTGGAAGAAGGGGATATGACACAGATAGAATCATTCGACGATTCTCTTTTGCTGATCGCTTCTTCGAAAACAATAGTGAGCTTGTGCAAGATTCAAAACAGCGTCAAAGGCGATTTTGCTTTTTCGATTCCCTACATGAGCAGCAGACATGTCGTAAAAGCACTCAAGGTTTATCAAAGAGATGGTCCAATGACTCTGGCAGTAGGTGATGCGTGGCTCAGTTTGATATCTGAAGACTTTGCAATGCAGATATGCGGTGAAAACAGCACGCATCAAAAGGAGATTCAACAGATAGTCACAACTCAACAGAAACCTGAACAGCTGTACTCAGCCTTTGGAAAGTTTGTATCGAAGGCTGCTTGGCTTCTACCCAAAGACACGCCTTTGAGAATAACTGGAAGTGGCAAACAGATCGATTTCTATGGCTCTTATGGCACCGTTCAGTACAAAGCAGAACTCCAAATGGGTGTCAGTAAACCATTTCAGGTGGAAGTTTCTCCACATAGGCTTCGCTCGGCTTTATCAAGAATGAGTGCGAAGTTGTTTCTCTCAGTCTTTGATGAATTCGTGAGAATAGAGGACCAAAAGGGTAGATTTGTCATTGTGAGGAATTTTCGAGATCAATGATACACTTGTAAGCCTTTCTGACCCTGATGCATAACTCAGCACAACTTTGCTCCACATCATAGCCATTCAAAAAACTCTCGTACGAAACCAAAAACGCCGTGAGGATCGATGAAAACCTTTTTAATTTCCCAACATTGCCCTGATAGGGCACGCCATATCTTTTTCTGTACATTCTTGATATCTCTGCAAGTAACGGAGCATGATCTGGATTGAAGTCCTCTGGCAGTGTGAGAACACAGACGATGTGATCGTTTAACAGATGAACCGTGCAAAAGTCTATTTTCTTTCCATTCAACGTTCTGAGGTTCTCAAAATCTTCTTGGTCTATTCGTTCGGCAAATGAGAAGTTCTCTGTCCCGTAGACCTTTTCTTTTAAGATTTCTCTGTGCAGAAGTTCTTCAACACCAACGACGGCGAGTACTTTGCTCTGAAATGGAAGTCTGATGATACCAGACTTCACAGGGTCTGGTTTGACACTGAAAAGATGCTGATAGAGTTTTTCGAGAAGCTCACAATCTACCGTCGAGCTGTAGATCATCAGGTTTTTTTCAAAAGGATCGACTATTGACAAACCCAGAGCGTATCTACCCTCTGTGTCGATTATCGAAAAGAGAGAAAAGTTTTCCTGTGAGGAAGCGACTGAAAGAAAGACATGTCTTTGGTATTGATCTAACCTTTCTCTGTAGCTCTCAAGTTCGAAGACAGCTTCTTCAACTGGCAGTTCTTTTATGTTTTCCTTGAGGGTTTTGATTATGTGATCTGGACCAATTGCTTTCATTGCAAGATCACCACACTCGATCGACCGTAAATCTTTCGAGCTTCGTTGACGAACTCTTCGCTGTGATGTTTTGACAGCACAAACAAAACACGTCTTTTCACAGAAGGAAGGTTGGTGTAACCATCTGTGAAGATTATCACACCTTCTGGACGGTGTTGATCTTGAAGATAGTCAATGGCAGGTTGAAGATCTGTTTCACCACCACCCACAATTTCCATATTCTTATAAGTGCCCTTTGAGTATCTGATCTCAAGATTCACGGCACGATCTACTTGAACTAATACAAGATCTGTATCGACATACCTTGAAAGTGCCTCTATTTCTGAGAAAAAATCGTCCAGTTCTTCGTTTA
The DNA here is from genome assembly GCF_051235805.1 of Pseudothermotoga sp. U03pept. Classification (NCBI taxonomy): domain Bacteria; kingdom Thermotogati; phylum Thermotogota; class Thermotogae; order Thermotogales; family Thermotogaceae; genus Pseudothermotoga; species Pseudothermotoga sp. U03pept. The sequence goes on from NZ_JBPNXV010000001.1 coordinate 1,492,177, forward strand.
TTATGCTGCCACTTGTATCGACCACTATGGCTATCTTCGCTGTGTGTGAGGTTTTCCAACCGGGTTGTCCTTCATACCTTCTGTTGGGTTTGAGGACAGTTGCATACCTTTCTCCATACTCCGAAACGCCTGCGAAATTCCTTATCCTATCTCGCCAATTCAAAAGAGGCCTTGATATCGAAAGTTCGACCAATCTTTTCACCCCTGAAGGTAATTCGGAACCATAGATGTTGAAGGCTTTACTCAAGTTACTCCTGTTCAACTCGAGAATCATGTCTATGTTCTCTGATTTGAAGAGTCCTTCGTGGTTGTCAGAGAACTGTTCTCTGAGTTCTGCCACGGGAACGATGTCAAATCTCTTGAGTTCTTCCATTCTCTGTAATATCCACTTATGGTACTCTTCAGCACTTTTATCCGGCATCCAATCTGGTGGTAAGACAAACAGTCTCTCATTATCAACACCGTGTCCTTCCTCAATCAAAAGATTCAAAGGCACCCCAAAGGCTGAAAGCTGTGGTATATACTGGTTGATTGCCGCATCCATTGCTAAGTCCCATATCATCCTATCTGCGTTGCTCTTCGGCTTTATGAGAAAATGGAGGTTTATCAGATGCATCAATTGATGAACCAACATTGCTTGGACAAAATCGGGATCTCTGCTCAAGACCCACTCTGGGTTGTAATAAAGAACCGTCCTCGAATCTTGTGAGAAAGATAGCTCGACGTTTCTGACATCTCTTGATGGTACGCGCGAGATGTTGAGCAAAAGATAGAGGTAAAAGGGCGATCTTCTTCCTAAATCCAATGCAATGCTTTCAAAATCAGATTTCATCGAGAACTGACCTCACTTGCTCAAAGGTTGCAAGTTTCTCTACGAGCTTTTCGAAGAATCCAGAGTTGTTGTCACTACTTTGAGCTCTGTCGGTGATGTACCTCATTATCGCATAGAATGAATCCCTCGGGAGGATCGACACGAGTTCACTTATATTCTTTGCAACTGTGCTGATCTGAGATTGAAGCAATTCAACGGTCTGTTCATCCAATTTGGAGAAGTAATCTATCAAACGCAATGTCAGCGAATTTGCCTGATCAAAATTGTCCTTCAAAGCATTTTGTATTCCTTCCAACAAAACACGTTGGGGCGCAGGCACCGATTTATCGTAGCCGAAACTCACAAATGCCTTGGCTGCTTCAGGACCGAGTATTCCACTTGCTATGGTATAGCCGTATTTTCTTCGCTCATCCTCGTTCAATGTCCTGAGGACATTGCTGAGTTTGTACCAACTTCTGGGACTTGGTCTGAGCTCAACTCTCAGCGACATCGGAGAGTGTGTGTAGAGAAACTCAGGATATTCTTGTACAAAGCGAATTATGTTCTCCTCAACGTGATTTTGTCTTGCCCATCTTTGCCATTCCTGCAAAGATGGCGAGATATCCAATACGAAAAAGCGTGAGATGAAGGCAGGATCGGTTATGAGATCAGCCTGATCGTATTCATCGTCTGGTGGGTTCATCGTAGCCATGATCCAAATTCCCTCAGGGAGAATGTGGTTATGAATTCTCTTATCTATTACAAGTTGCATGATGGCGTTTCTGATGGACCTGTGAGCACGATTTATCTCATCAAGGAGAATTATCGCATTACCATCTTCGGGCCACCAATCTGGCCTAAGGAAGACCGTTTGGTCGTTCTGCCGGGATGGAAGTCCTATTAAATCCCCTGGTTCCATTTGCGAAAGGACTAAGATGATGAGCTTTCTGTTGGTCTCTTGGGCTATTTCTCTCGCGATATCTGTCTTGCCTACGCCGAAATGGCCAACTAAGAGCGGTGATTCCCCTGCCTCCATAATCTTTCTACTGAGCAATTTGGCTTCTTCTACCGTCAAGGTTTACACCTCCTGTTGCATTATACTCTATTCAGAGAATAGTACAACAGAAGATTGCGCAAAGCCACTCCATCTATACCGCTAAGAGCACATATCACCGTGTGGTGGTTCAGAACTCCTGCGTCTCGATAACTTTAAGATCTTGAAACTCTCAACAAATTGTGAAATTTTGGTCTTATAATTGAATCCGTGAGGTGAGTTCTTCTGAATATTCTCGGGATGACATACGAAGAGTTGGTGGAAGTGATAAGAAAGCTCGGTGTGGAAAGATATCGAGCAGATCAGATATTGGATTGGCTCTATAAAAAACACGTCTTTGTCTTTGAAGAAATGACGAACATCTCCAAGCAACACAGGCAGTTGCTGAAAGAAAACTTTTCTGTTCCACTGCCTCAGATTATCACTAAAAGAGTCTCGTCTCTGGATAGCACTACAAAGTATCTGTACCAACTCGAAGACGGCAACACTATAGAATCTGTTCTTCTGTTTCACGAAGGATATGCAACAGCTTGCATATCGACACAGGTAGGATGTCCTGTCAAGTGCGCCTTTTGTGCGACAGGTCAAAGTGGTTTTGTGAGAAATCTATCGGCTGCCGAGATAGTCTCTCAGGTTCTAGCGATTGAAGCAGATTCAAAACAGACTGTGAGAAATATCGTGTACATGGGTATGGGAGAACCGCTCTTGAATTACGAGAATGTGCTGAAGAGTATCAGGATACTGATACACGAAAGGACTAAGAACTTAGGTGTGAGAAGAATAACCATAAGCACTGTAGGAATTCCAGATAAGATCTTGCAGCTTGCCGGAGAAGGGTTGGATTTGAATTTAGCGATATCTTTGCACGCTGCTAGCGATGAGAAGAGAGACAAGATTATTCCCATGAACAAAAAGTACTCTATCGAAGAGATCCTTCACGCCGCGAGATTATATCAAGAAAAATCAGATCGCAGAGTAACGATAGAGTATATCCTCATCAAGGAATTCAATGACTTCGATGAAGATGCGAGAAGACTTGCGAGATTACTCAGCGGCATGAAAGTTTTTGTCAACTTGATACCTATAAACCCAGTTGTCACTGGGTTGGAAAAACCAACTCAGTGGAAGATAAACAGATTCAAGGAACTCTTAATCGATCACGGCATTGAGGCAGAAGTGAGGTACGAGAAAGGGGCGGACATCGAAGCTGCATGCGGGCAACTGAGAATAAGAAATCTTCATTGATGAAGAGAATCCTTTCATTCGCTTTTTATTTCATCCTCGGTATCATTGTTGGAGCAGCTATATTCTTAGTTTGCTTTTCGATACGCCCTGAAGTAGTGAAGATACCAGATGTTAAAGGATTGAAGGTCGATCAAGCAATCGAAGTGTTAAAAGAGATTGGACTGAAGGTCGATAAGACCTTCGGTACTGGTGTCGTTGATCACACTTTTCCCAACGCTGGTCAGACAGTTAGAAAGAACAGGGCAATAATACTGTTTCTTGGCGAACCGGAGTTGTTTGTGATTCCAGATCTCATCGGAGCACCAAAGGAGAGCGCAGTTCAGATACTTTCGAAGATTGGTTTTCAGGTCAGGGTAGTGGAGATGCCCTTCAAAGGCACCGATGGTAGGGTGATGGGTATCTATCCACCTGTTGGGAAATCACTGAAACGAGGTGAAGAGATTTCGATTTTAGTAGATTCAGGTGAACCAGAGGAGTTGATCATTTCTGAGAAATAGGGGTATCGTTGTGAAATTCATGTCAAATGCCTTGATCGTCGAGGATATCAAAACCGGAGAACGAATCAGTTGTTATCTGAGGGGTCGTTTCAGAGTCCAAGAGGTGCGTCCCATTGTGGGTGATATAGTTGAATACACAAAGGTGCAAGACAAAGGTGTGGTGGAATCGATTCTGAAAAGGAAGAATGAGCTGGCAAAACCGAGAGTCGCCAACGTTGATCAGGTGGTGTGTGTCTACACGATCAAGAAGCCCGAGGTGCCACTACTTGTTTTCGACAAGCTTCTTGTTCTTGTAGAAGAAGCAAAGCTCAACGCCCTGATCGTTCTGAACAAGATAGATCTCCTCGAAGGACCCGAAAGAGAAATCAAGCGATATTTCGTTGATGTCTATTCAAAAATTTATCCAGTGATATGTACAAGTGTCAAAACTAAAGAAGGCATAGAAGAACTGAAAGATCATTTCAAGGATAGATTGTCTGTTTTCGCTGGGCTTTCCGGTGTTGGCAAAAGCAGCTTGTTGAACTGCATCAGTCCAGGGATAAACTTGAGAACGCAAGATATATCTCAGAGAACAGACAGAGGAAAACATACAACGACGAGTGCAGAGCTTATTCGATTGCCTTTTGGCGGACTCGTGGTAGACACACCTGGATTTTCTCTGATCGAAATAGATCACATAAAGCCAGAGAATTTGAAGTTTTATTTTCCTGAGATCGCAGAAAACAACAGTTGCCTCTTCAAGGATTGCAACCACATAGACGAACCAGGATGTAAGGTGAAGGAGTTAGTACAAGAAGGCAAAATTGCTAAGAGCAGGTATGAAAACTATTTGCAGATTTTTAGGGAAGTGATGGAACGATGACAATGATTTCAGCCTCTATATTGGCATGTGACCTTTCTAGACTCAACGATGAAATCAAAAGGGTTGAACCATACATAGACATGGTTCACTTGGACGTCATGGATGGCGTCTTCGTACCGAACATAACCTTTGGATTACCACTACTCGAAGCGGTGAAGCGGTCTACTAACCTGCCCATAGACGCCCACTTGATGATCGTTGAACCTCAGAAGTATGTTGAAAGATTTGTCGAGGCAGGTGCCTCGATTGTAACCATCCATTATGAAGCATGTCTACACCTTCACAGAACGATCTATCAGATCAAAGATAAAGGGGCGCAAGCGTACGTTGCGTTGAACCCACACACTCCTATAGAACTCCTTTCTGAAATACTGAGTGATATAGACGGTGTTCTGGTGATGACGGTTAATCCTGGTTTCTCTGGGCAAAGGTTCATCGAGACAACAGTTGGAAAGTTGCGTAAGCTTTCGAAGATGATAAAAGAAAGACAGTTGAAGACGAAGATAATGGTCGACGGTGGCATAAACGAAGAAACCGTCCAAAAGGTAGTTTGCAACGGTGCAGAAATATTGGTGATGGGGTATGGAATCTTCAAAAATGACCCGGCTTCTTTCAAGAAAAAGCTGGAGGAGATAAAATGTTTCTGATCGCCACGATGAACAAACACAAGGTTGAAGAAATAAAAAGATTCTTACCCGACGGAGTTCAGGTGCTGTCTCTCGATGATTTCAACTTGAAGGTGCAACCAACCGAAGATGGCAACACATTTGTTGAAAATGCTCTGAAAAAAGCTATCTTCTATGCGAACCTCACCAGAACACAGACTATAGCCGATGATTCAGGACTGATGATCGACTCACTTGATGGCTTTCCAGGTGTGCACTCAGCTAGATTCATGGAAGGTCAATCTTATGAAGAGAAGATGAGGTTCATTCTAAGGATGCTTCAAGGAAAATCTGACAGAAAGGCAAGATTTGTCTGTGTAGCTGCTTATCATGATCCGGTGGAAAAGCTCTCACTTTGCTGTGAAGGTGTTGTCGAAGGCTCGATAGCTGAGGCAATAAGAGGAACAAGCGGCTTTGGCTATGATCCGATTTTCGTACCAGATGGATACGAGATGACCTTTGGTGAAATGGGTGAAGAAAAGCACAAAATCAGTCATAGATATAAAGCTTTTAGCAAACTTTTTGAGAAATTAAGTGCTATAATCTCTTTCAAGTAACCGGAGGTGGTTTTGTGCCTAAATATGATCCAGCGGAAATAGAGCCAAGGTGGCAGAGTTTTTGGGAAGAAAAAGGCATGTTCAAAACACCGCAGTATTCAGAGCTGCCAAAATACTACATGCTTGTGATGTTCCCATACCCTTCAGGGACAATGCACGTAGGTCATGTGAAGAATTACGTCATCGGTGATGCTGTAGCTCGTTATAAGAGAATGTGCGGCTACAACGTATTGCATCCTTTTGGATATGATGCCTTTGGTCTACCTGCGGAAAACGCTGCGATCGAAAGAAAGATCCATCCACAGGACTGGACTATGAAGAACATCAACACAATAAGGGGACAGATCAAGAAACTTGGCATCAGTTATGACTGGGATAGAGAAGTCATCACTTGTGTTGAATCTTATTACAAGTGGACAGAGTGGGTCTTCTTGAAGCTCTATGAGGCCGGTCTGGCTTACAAAAAGAAAGCTGCTGTCAATTGGTGCCCGAAGTGTATGACCTCTCTTGCAAACGAGCAAGTTAAAGATGGCAAATGTGAAAGATGTGACACACCCGTTACCATAAAACATTTGGAGCAATGGTTTTTCAAGATAACCGACTATGCTGAGAGACTCTTGAAAAATTTAGACAAGTTGACTGGTTGGCCCGAACACGTGAAAACCATGCAAAGAAACTGGATAGGTGAAAGCAAAGGTGCAAGGATAAGATTCAAAGTGGACGGATCAGAGATGCAGATCGAAGTTTTCACAACAAGGCCTGACACGCTTTGGGGAGTAACCTTCATGGCACTCGCACCCGAATCACCCCTGATTGAGCACATAGTACTTCCTGAGTTCCATCAAGACCTTGAGAAGTTTCTGGAAAAGGTTGGTCAACAAGATAGATTTCGAAGAGGTTCTGCCGATGTCGAAAAGGAAGGTTTCTTCACCGGTAGATATGTGATCAACCCTGTGAATGGTGAGAAGGTTCCCATTTACGTTGCCAACTATGTGCTTATGGAGTATGGAACAGGTGCTGTTATGGGAGTCCCAGCCCACGACCAAAGAGATTATGAGTTCGCCAGTAAGTACGGTATACCCATAAAGCAAGTCATAAAACCACTGCAGGATGCAGTTGTGGGAAAGGCGTATGATGGACCAGGAACCATGATCAACAGTGGTGAACTCACCGGTACGCCAGTTCCTGATGGCATGGAAAAGGTTCTGTCTTGGCTTGAAGAAAGAGGATTGGGTAAGCGGGCTGTACAGTACAAGTTGAGAGACTGGTTGATTTCTAGGCAGCGCTACTGGGGTGCACCCATACCTGTGGTGTACTGCGATCATTGTGGAGTCGTTCCTATACCAGAGAAAGACCTACCCGTAAGACTGCCATACAACGTCCAGTTTCTCCCAACAGGTCAGTCTCCGTTGATGTTGAGTGAGGAATTCAGAAAGACCACCTGTCCTAAATGTGGTGGACCAGCACTCAGAGATGTGGACACAATGGATACTTTTGTTGATTCTTCATGGTATTTCTTGAGGTACGTCAATCCAACACTCACCGATGTGCCATTCATAAAGGAAGATGTCGATTATTGGTTGCCAGTAGACCAGTATGTCGGCGGAGTGGAACACGCAATATTGCATCTTCTGTATTCAAGGTTCATAACAATGGTCTTGCACGACTTGGGGTACTTGAGTTTCGATGAACCATTTGAAAATCTCTTCACCCAAGGCATGATCTACAAAGACGGTGCCAAGATGTCGAAGAGCAAAGGCAATGTTGTCTCACCGGATGATATGATTGAGAAATACGGTGCTGATACATTGAGATTGTACATTCTCTTCATGGGACCACCTGAAAAAGATGCTGAATGGAATGATTCAGGTATAGAAGGCGTTCACCGTTTCATAAAAAAGGCATGGAACTTGATTGACCAGATAATATCGATACCGGATCGTGCAAATGGTCAATTAACACAGGAAGAAAAAGAGCTCAGAAGAAAATTGCATTCTTCACTTAAAAAGATCACACAGGACATGGAGGGTGGCTTCAAGTTCAATACCGCCATAAGTAGTCTGATGGAACTGACAAACACTGTCTCTGATTACATGGACAAGATCCCCCAGGAAGACTGGAATACCGGTGTTCTGAAAGAGTTTGCCGAGAAATTTCTTCTGATGATATCTCCATTTGCGCCACATTTTGCCGAAGAACTCTGGCACAGAATGGGAAAAGATACATCGATAATGAAAGAAAACTGGCCCAAGTATGATCCAAATGCACTCACCGTCGAAGAGATCGAGATAGCCGTGCAGGTGAATGGCAAACTCAGAGACAGAATCAAGATTCCAGTTAACGCAGATCAAGACCAAGTGCTGCAAATTGCTTTGATGAGTGAGAAGGTCACAAAGTTTCTCAGTGGTGAACCAAAGAAGGTGCATTACGTACAAAACAGACTTCTTAACATCATTGGGTAGAATGATCTGTACGAAAAATTCAGCCAAGGTGTAGCACACCTTGGCTTTTTTTGTCTATGTAGAGCAAATGGAGTAAGAATAGCATGATCTGGTGATAAAATTTGTTCGGATCAACCTTCAAAAACACTTTTTTCTTTGACGTGCTGGAGGTGTACAAATGAAAAAACTTCGCTCAAGAATGCTTGTATGGTTTCTGATACCGGTTGTTTTGCTTTCGACAGGTATAGCTTTTGTGGTTTATTCGAATGTTTCGAAGTCGTCAATTCACATGGCAGAGACCGCTGCGCAGGGAATTGTCAATCTTGGTAGCAGAGTCGTGAGTGAATGGCTCCTCAGGGTTGTAGACAGAATCAAAGTTCTGGCTGAGAAAAAAGTAATCGCACAAATCACACTCGAGGGAGCAGAGGATCTCTTCGTATCTTGGTCAGAAGGCATCGCTCGGTCAACAAAAGCTCAGGAAGCCGACATATCTCAAAAATCATACTTCAAGCAGATCTTTGAAGGAAAAGATTTGGTCATAAGTGAACCCGATATCTCTGTATTTTCATCTATCCCTGTTTTCGTTGTGGCAGCTGCTTTCAAGGACTATCAAGGACAGACAATGGGATTGTACGGAGCTACTATTCCTTTAGAAACGCTTTCCAATATGATAAAGGGTATTCAGCTTGGTAAGGGAAGTTTTCCGATAGTCGTAACATCTAAAGGCACAGTCATGGTCCATTCTGATGCTGCGCAAGTGATGAATTTGAATATCGCCGAATCAGATGAGAAACTTGCCTACAAAGGGCTTACAGAAATAGGGAAAAGGATGGTTGCTCAAGAGAGTGGTTACGGTAAATACTCAGACAACAAAGGAGTTGTACACTACGTGTTTTTCACCCCTATTGAGTCGTCGCCTGGTTGGTCACTGGGTATAGTTGTGCCGGCAGATGAGGTTCTTAAGGATGCCAGAAGGACTAATTACATCGTTATTGGTCTGTTTGTCCTTTTGATCGTGGTGATTGCTGTAATTGTTTTCATCGTTGCTACTTCGATATCCAATCCTATCACGATGCTGGCTCACAGTGTGAATAAACTCGATAAAGGCGATTTGACAACAAAGTTCGAAACAAAGGGCAGAGATGAGGTTGCTCAAATCGCACATGCATTGAACGACATGGCTGCAGGTTTGAGGTCAACTGTTGGGGATATCCTCGATCTCTCATTGAGTATAGATAGCTCAGCCGACAACTTAGGAGATATCTCTGAGCAGCTAAGAGTTTCTGGATCCAACTTGAACAGATGTACTATAGATATAAACCAAGCCGTTCAGAAGGCGTCAAAATCCTCTAAAGAGTTCACTGGTGGTATCAGTGAAATTGCAGCAAGTGCACAGAATATAGCAAAGGCTGCACAAGATCTTGCCAACAGATCTGAAAGGATGGAACACGCGGCAAGAGACGGCGAGAAAGCACTTGATATGATTCACGAGTCGATTGAAGACTCCAAAGCCAAAGCTACATTCACAGCATTGGCTGTCAGTGAATTATCCAAGAATGCTCAGAACATTGGAGAAATAGTTGATTCTATAAACTCAATCGCTGAACAGACAAATTTGCTTGCTCTAAATGCTGCCATCGAAGCTGCAAGAGCTGGTGAAGCTGGCAGGGGGTTTGCTGTTGTTGCCGACGAAATAAGAAAGCTCGCTGAACAAAGCAAAGTTGCCACCGAGAAAATAAACCAGATACTGAATAACATAAGACAGGGCGCAGAAAAAGCCAGTTCAGTGACGCAGGAGGCTGTTAGTGCTGTCGAGAAAGTCACACAACAATCTGACACAGTGAGAAATTCTCTCATCAACGTACTGGGACAGATCAGTCAGAGAGATCGCGGATATGACAGATCAGCTGGCTGCAAATTCACAGCAGCAAAGCGCTACTGCTCAGCAAATGAATGCAGCTATCGTTGGTCTGAATTTCTCAATTTCGAATATCTCCGATAGAGTTGAGGAACTCGATAGAGTTGTCAAGGAACAAGTACAGATCAACCAACAAGTGAGCTTGGAAAGTTCGAGATTAGTTGAATTCTCAAAGAAACTGAATGAATTGGTCGGCAAATTCAGGATATAATAAAATAAATTAGAGATTGGGGGAATCTATTCTGAATAAACCATTACTTTCTGTTGCGATGATCGTCAAAGATGAAGAGCACAACATTCGAAGAGCTCTGGACAGTATAAAAGATGTTGTGGATGAAATAGTGGTGGTCGACACAGGATCAAGTGACAACACTCCCAATATCGTTCGAGAATACACAGACAAACTGTACTTTCACCCATGGAAAAACGATTTCTCAGAAGCGAGGAACAACTCGCTCAAATACGTCAACTGCGAGTGGGTTTTGATCTTCGATGCCGATGAAGAAGCCTCGCAAGAGTTCAGAGATGGGATAAGAGATTTTCTCAGTTCACTGCCGAGGGATGTCAATACAATCTACCTCCCAACCATCAGTTACATGGATTGGGATTTCAAAAGGACAGAAACAGCTTCTACACCACGAATCTTTAGAAATGGTACAGTCCACTACGAGAACATCGTTCACAATCAGGCAATATACAAACCCAGAGTTGTGAATGCAAATTTCGTGATCTATCATTACGGTTACATCTGGACCAGAAAGCTCAGGAAGCAAAAATATGAAAGGACAGCAACACTCATAAGAAAGCATTTGGAGCAGTGTAAGAACGACCAAGAGAAGATCTACTACCTTGTTCAACTTTACAAGACTGAAAAAACTGGTGGTAAGGTTCATCAGGCGGCAGAGGTTGGTTGGCAGGTTCTAAAGTTGCTCAGACCGATGACTTCGATACCGGCGATTGGTCTGGAGTTTCTGTACATCTTTTCATTCGATCTAATCAACGCAGGCTTGTACGATCTTGCAATGGAACTTGCCGAGGCTGCAATAAGAGCAACTCCACAGTACCCTGATCCTTATTTTTCTCTGCTCAATGTACACTTCAGAAAACAAGAATGGAGCAAGGTAGTCGAACTGCATGAAAGGTTCAAAAAAGCCGTCGAAAGCGCTTCAAAGAATATTGAGAAATTCGGCTGGACTATAATGTCTTTCAAAGATATTCCAGCAGCAGATCTCATGGCAATGATTGCTTACATCGAACTTGAAGAGTATGAAAAACTAAACGAGATTGCCCGCGATCTCTTTGAGCGTGACAGCGATCTTCCCACAGCTTGGATTCAACACTTGATCAACAAAATCGCCGAGAAAGATATAGAAAAGTGTTTGCCAACCCTCAAGTATTTGACAAAACTGGTGAACAAGAAAGAACTGAGGGTGAACATGCAGCCTGTGTACGAAAGAATCGCCGAGAAACACATTCACGTGAGCTTGCAAGATATCGTTGTGAAAGATGTGTCCCCGATGAGCTTTGCTCTGCTTCAGAGGATAGATACTAACAGAGATCTTCTTTTAGAATCTATGAGTTCAGGTAATTTGCAGAACATAGTCAAGGAAAATGGTGTTGGCGGTTTACTCTTAGTTTATTCACTCTTGGAAGATTCTAAGAAGAAGTCTTTGGTGGAGAATTTCGTCGAGGATGAAGACACAGTAGTTCGTGGAGTTGCAAAGGCAATACTGGCAGATCATCTTATCAAAGAAAGGAAGTTTTTGGAAGCAATAAGGCTTTATAGAGATGCCATACAGCTTGTACCAGAACTTTCGCAGTTCGTTAAGCCAGTTGTCGAAGATCTGAAGACCAGATTGGATTCAACTATAGAAGGCGTATACGAGGAGTTGTACAAATTCTACTCGAGGCAGAAGGAGTTCTTGGTCGATTTCAAGAGATATTTCGGAAACGGTGTAAACAAAATACACCTGCTCTCAGACAGCGATGTTGCACTCTATGCTTCTGCAGTTCACAGCCAGAACGAAACAAAAGCCGTTGAATTGCTCGAAAGAATAAGACAACCTGAACATTTCCCAATGTATTATTATAGGCTCGCCAAATTCTACTCAAAGATAGACAAGAGGAAATCGTTGTCTTACCATGTAAAAGCCGTTGAGGAAAACGAAAGGCTCGCAGACATAGTTGGCGGAAGATTTCCCTATACAGGGCTCTACCCGAATATCACTCTCAACTGGTTCAACGATAAGGACGAGCTACTGTGGGTTGGCAACTTATCAGAGAAGTTCTGCACCTTCGGGGTGATTCATCCTGTGAGGGCTTGGTACAAGAGCAAGAATGGTTTGATCTATGCAAAACCTTACCCCACAGATGAGTCACTCAAAGCGTACGAGAAATTCGAACAAGAAGCTTACACACCCGTACCGATGAGGGTTCAACCGAACGAGCTCTGTAGAGTGCTTTCAAGACTTGACTGCCATGAGCTGAGGGTAACAGGTCAGTACGAGAACATGAAGGGTGTTTTTTCAGAACTTGAGATCACAGTAAACGAAAGGTCAAAGAACTTGCTCGTGCTCTTTGGTGTCGAACAAACGACAGAGATGAAAAACATAGTTTTAGATGCCGAACAGGTTACTGTCTTCTACCGAACGCCGAGTATCTCAGAAGATAACGACATGGTCTGGTACTATCCAGCTTTTCGTGTCCTGAGAACGACGGCAAAGATCAAAGAAGAGCTTCGCTCACTTGGTTTCAAGATCATAGACTCTGAATACTTTTCAAACGGACTACGCGCCGTTGTCGCCAAACGCGAAAAATGAAGGATCAGTCACTCAACTGTTTTTGCATGACTATGAAGCCAATCTCGTTGAGTTCTTTAACTTTGACAAATCCAAAATCTTCATAGAGTTTAATGGCTCTGTTGTTGGAAAGATGAACGCCAATCTCTAAGACTCTTGCGCCCTCATTGTATTCCTTTTCAATCGTCTGAAGGATTTTTTTACCAAGTCCTTTACCTTGAAATTCCTCTTCGATTATCAGCGCATGAATGTGGAGAACTTCGTCTCGCTTCTCTGTCCAGAAAAAACCTGCGATACGCTCTTGAAGGTACACTACTTGGATCTTTCCAGTTTTCTTGAAAAGTTCTTTGAATTGTTCAGCAGAAACTCCTAAGCTGTTCATGACGTTCTGAAGGTAAGTTGAGGTGTACTTCATCATTGAATCAAAGAGCTGATCGTACTGCCACTCTTGAGCCTGCAAAAGTTGCATGAAATCCCCCTAAAAGGAAAACTACAAGTATTATAGCAGTATCTTTGACAAAATGAGAAAAGAGGATTAGAATAGAGTTGAACGATTGTTCAACTGTTGAGGTGATATTGTGAACAAATTCATGTGCTCGGTTGACAAGATTCACTCACAACGTGTTAGAGACGTTTGCAAGAACCTTGAGGATGAACAAACAACAGAGAGGATGGCAAGTCTATTCTCGACCTTTTCAGATCCAACGAGGTTGAGAATTCTCTTAGCACTTGAGAGGATGGAACTGTGCGGTTGTGATCTTTGCGCCATAACTGGAGCTACAAAGTCTGCTGTGTCTCATCAGATGAGAATATTGAAGATGGCTAATTTAGTCAAGAGCAGGAGGGAAGGAAAGCAAATTTTCTACTCACTCGCCGATAGACACGTGTTAAAGCTCCTCAAGACAGCACTCGAACACGTAAAGGAGAGATGAAGATGAGAAAACGTTATCAGCTGGAGAATCTGCACTGTGCGAACTGTGCCGCAAAGATAGAGAAAGCCCTGTCTCAGACAGAAGGCGTTAAGAAAGTGAGTTTGAACTTCACTCTCGGTACACTCGATATTGAAAGCGACCGCGAAGTGAATGTTGAAAAGATCATCCACTCAATCGAAAGCAACGTGAAAGTCTCTGAAAACGACAACAGAAAATTCTCTGAACTGATTTTGTTGTTAATGGCATCTGTCTTGCTGGTTTCCTCCTTTGTTCTTCACCTATGGTATTTGGCTGTTTTTTCATACCTTCTGGTGGGTTATGATGTGCTGTTGAAAGCCTTTCGTAATCTCAGAAGGATAGCTGTTTTTGACGAGAATTTCCTTATGAGTATTGCAACGATTGGTGCTATCTTTTTGAAACAGTACGAAGAAGCTGCTGCTGTGATGGTTCTGTACAAAATCGGTGAGTTACTACAGAATATGGCTGTGAATCGATCACGAAGATCTGTGAAAAAGCTCGTTGAGAGTATGCCAAAACATGCCTGGCTTGTTAAAGAAGATCATTTTGAAAAGGTTGATCCCAGAGATCTTGAAGTAGGGCAGATAATCTTGGTGAAGAGTGGTGAGAAAGCACCGGTAGATGGAGTTATCTTAGAAGGAAGTACCATTATCGACACTTCACCTCTGACTGGTGAATCTATGCCAAGATACGCAAGCGCCTCTGAAACCATACAGGCAGGAGTTATAGTGAAAGGAGCACCTGTGAAACTGCGTGTTCTGAAGAATTTCGAAGATTCTTCAATGACGAATATACTCAGATTGGTAGAAAATGCCTCAGAAAGAAAAGCCAAGTCAGAGAAATTCATCACAACCTTTGCCAGATATTATACACCTGCCGTTGTTTTGCTGACAGTCTTCGTGTCCTTCATAGTGCCAATCCTCACAGCGCAGAGGATGAGTATTTGGATCAGTAGAGGTTTGATCTTGCTTGTGATCTCTTGTCCGTGCGCACTGGTATTAGCAGTGCCGTTGGCTTATTTTGCAGCGATTGGCAGACTTTCAAAGGAAGGCGTCTTGATTAAGGGATCAACCTTCATCGATACTCTTGCTGCTGTCAAGAATGTTGTCTTTGACAAGACAGGTACTCTAACCAGCGGCGAATTCGAGATAACCAAGATAGAAAACACAAACGGTTATTCACAAGACGAAGTTTTGATGTATTCTGCGCATGCAGAGGTCAATTCAAACCATCCAGTTGCCAGATCTATTGTTAGATCGTCACAGAAGATCAACCATTCAGTTGTGAAAGATTTTCATGAACTCAGTGGCTTTGGTGTCAAATGTTCGGTGAATGGAAAGACAGTTCATGTCGGAAACGACAAATTTCTTCATCTTGAACAAATCCCACATCCGCAAACTGTGTGCAGTATGGATGCGGATTCTGCAGTGCACGTAGCTGTAGACAAGGAATATGCGGGTAATATTCAGCTCACCGAGAGACTCAAAGAAACCTCAATGTCAGCTGTGAAGAACCTTCAGCAAGAGGGCATAGATGTTTATATGCTCACGGGCGATAATGAAAAGAAGGCAGCAAGGATTTCGGAAAGACTAAGCCACATTAAGTACCACGCGCAGCTGCTCGCCCAAGACAAACTCACACTTTTGGAGGATAAGATAATGAAGACGGGGAAAACTGCCTACGTTGGCGATGGAATAAACGACACTCCGGCACTCGCGAGGGCAGATGTTGGTATAGCGATGAATGGACTTGGAAACGATGCTGCCATAGAGATAGCAGATGTCGTAGTAATGAGCTCAGAGCCGATCAAGGTCGTGCAGTCAATAGAGGTTGCAAGATTCACAAGGAGAATTGTTTTGCAGAACATAATCTTTGCGATAGCAACAAAAGTCTTTTTCATTGTCCTTGCGATAGCTGGAAAAGCAACGATGTGGGAAGGTGTTTTCGCAGACACCGGTGTAGCACTGCTGTGCACACTCAACTCAACAAGAATACTCTTCTTTAAAGGAAAGGTGGGTTGAACAGCCCACCTTCAAACTCTCCATATATCGTAAGGTGATTTGAGATATCTGTAAAATCTTTCGCAACTGTTGTTCTTAACAATCTCTCTGAAGATAAAAAACGATGGTCTTGGAACGAGTTGCTTTGTCTGGTAATCTGTTTCGGCAAGCCCAAAACGCATATGGTATCCTCTTGCCCATTCATAATTGTCAACGATCGACCAATGTAAGTAACCAAGCACATTTATACCTTCTTCAATAGCCTTTTCTGTTGCGTAAAGGTGTCCAACCAAGTGGTATGGTCTGAGCCAATCTCTACAGTCAGCCACACCGTTCTCGCTCACGATTATGGGTAGTCTGTACCTGTTGTAGATCGATCTAAGAACTTTCAGAAGTCCTTCTGGGTATGTCTCCCAACCAAAATCGCTCACTGGTCTGGAATCTTTTGAGAAACCACCTGCAGGGCAGTTGTAACCGTATCCATCGACTATCGTCCATTCGAGCGAGAAGGCTCCCAGGTTGATCGCCGGTATTCTATCGATCATCGTTCTGGTGTAGTAGTTGATACCTATGAAATCTGTCTTATTCTTTAGATCTGACCGCTCCTGGAAAAACACTTTCCCGAAGATGACTGCATCTAAAAACAGGTAGTTCATCAGATAGGTCGCATTCTCTTCGATCTCTCTGTCCTTACCAACCGATTCATAGACAGATGCAGAGTAGATTATTCCAACTGGTTTTTTGCTGAGAGATTTAATACAGTCGTACGCTCGTGCATGAGCTTGTGCCTGGTTCAAAAGACTCTTGATGTACAACTCGTGACTAAAGTAAGAGGGAGGAAAACCAAATCTGCTCATCACATACCCCATTTGGCTCACCACATTCGGTTCGTTCATTGTTGAATACATATCCACAAGATCGTCGAACTTCCAGGCAACATAGCTTGCAAATTTCGCAAATTCCACAACGGTTCGATCGTCTGCCCACCCCATCTTCTCGGTCGCTTGACCTCTGTGAACGGCGATTGGATCGTGAATCCAGATAGGGAGCGTGAAATGAGATAAATTGAGTATAACCTTCAATCCTCGATCTCTCATGTCCTTCAAGATCTGTCTGTAATGTTCGACAGCGTTTTTGTTCGCCAGATTTTCGAGTTTTTCAAGATCCTTTTGCGTCACTGAGACCTTTGTGATCCCGTTTTGATTTTCAACGCTGACTTGAACTTCGAAGGTTGGGTTTGGAAAGATTCTTGACCATTCTATGTTTGTTCTAAGTGCATTCATGCCAAAATCCACAGCAAGTTGGTGTAAGACGGGAAAATTATTCCAATAACCAACACCGTACTCTGGCAAATGTCCACTCACCGCACCCGTGATGAGATTTTCCGGTTCTCTTACCCAAACAAACCAGTCTGTATTAGGATCTACATCTTCACCTGCATAGCCCATCTCTACCTGGAAACCAGCCATCGATGCACCGAACAAAAAGTCTTTTGGAAACATGAACTTACCCCCTTTCTCTTAGAGCAATCATCTTTTGCTCGAGTGATTGCACGTCTTTTGCAAAGTACAGAGCTAACAAAAACAAGAAAATCGAACACCCAAACCAAAAGTACGCCGATACCTTCATCGCCGCGCCAAGAGAACCGAGTAACACAGACAGAGAACCACCGATCCATCTACCAACACCGGTTCCAAGAGAGTCTGTGAGGTTGAAGATCGAGAAGATTCGTCCTCGATCCTGCGGTTCGTTGACGTTCAAAAGCATGAACTTCACATTTGCACCGGTGAGGCTGTCCATCAAAGCTGCAGCTAAACCGAGCATTCCAAGAATCAAAAGCCCCTTTGACCCCACAGCAGAATAGTCTATAGTGAGAACTGTGAGCCAAACTCCAAGTGCAGTAGTGGTTGCACAGAAAATCGGCACGGATGGTTTTGATATCTTGTACAGTCTTGCTCCTACCCAGCCACCTATGATCGTACCTAAGATGTTCCCGATCCCAAAGATCAGGAAGATGACTGTAGCTGTCTCCACGGACAAATTCCTCTCTCTGCGAAAGTACTCGACCAGGAAATACGGTATAGCTCCCCAGGGAACCGTTCCAAGGATACCTTGAAGGAAAAGAAGGAGGTTTGTCTTGATCGTTACCAATTTGGCGTAATCTTCGAGCTTGGGTAACTTGGGGTAGCTATAACCAGCCTGAACGAGCTCACCTATTCCTTTTTCAAAAGCGCCGCGTTTCGGCTCTTTCAACACGAAGAATGCGATCAACGCGAGTACCACATTTGGCAGTGAAACCAAGATGAAAGGAATTCTCCAGCCAAAGGTAGAACCCAAGAAACCTCCGACGATCATCCCTAAGATTGAACCGACAGAGATCGCAGATGCCAAGAGGGCTACCACTTTTCCTCTGCTCACCTCGTCAAACATGTCCCCCACAAGAGAATAGACTATAGGAAAACTCGCACCAACACCGATTCCCGTCAGCACACGCCAGAAGAAGAGCTGACCAAAGGATGTAGAAAAGGCGGTCATGAAACAAGGAATTTCTCCGACAAGAATGGAGTAGATCAAAAGGTTTTTTCGGTTGTACTTGTCGGACAAATAGCCCCATACAAGGCTTATGAGAGCACCAACAACTGTGAAAAGCGCCCCGACGAAACCTATGTGGGCGTCGGTTACGTTGAACTCTTCTTCTATCATTCCTATAGTTGGGGACATAACCATTTGATCGGCATTCAAAAGCACCATCAGTATTACCAAAAAGAAGACAGAAAGTGTCGTTTTCACATCGTCACCTCCCCAGAATGATCATCTCAAAAAAAGTGCCAGCACGATGACACCAGTACCAACCACTTTGAAGATCCCAACAGGTTCTGACAAAACCAAGAACGCAAGAAAACTTGCAACTGCTGGTTTCAAATAAAACACGATACTCGTTCGAGTTGGCCCGAGTTTCTCCATGGCTTTGAAATAAGTGACATACGCAAGCCCTGTTACACAGACACCGGCGTAGAGTAAGATCATCCATTGCCCGATGTTGATGACTGGAAATCTCAGATTGTTGGTGACAAAGAGCAGGACACCGTAAACAAGACCCGCTGAGAGAATTGAAACCGCTGTGGCGTTCAGCGAACCATATTTGAGTGTGAAATCCCTCATCAGTACAATATAAAGGGCAAAGGTTATCGCCGCACCGATTCCACATATCAGACCAACTAAACTATCGCCTTCAAGCCTGCCATAAGAGAGTACCAAAACTCCTATTAACCCTATAAAAACACTTAGAATTCTCTTGAAATCGAGTTTTTCTTTTCCAAGCAGCAATGAAAAAACACTCACGAACAAAGGATTTGTAGCCACAAGTGTCGCTGCCGTTGAAGCATTTGAGAACTTCACAGAGAGTTGTAAAAGGGACATCGACAAAACACCGTTAATTGAACCTATGATAGAAATCAACATCATGTCTCTTGGGGCAATTCTTTTACGAGCGAAGACGAGTAGAAAGATTCCACCCACGAGAAATCTGAAAAAGGTGAGGAAAAAAGGATCGACTTGACTCATCAAAGGTTTGGTGAGAACTTCCATAGATGACCAAAACAAAAGTGTTGCCACCAGATAAAAATAGACCAAAGTGCTCACTCCTTTTCTATGACTCTTTGAGTATGTCAACAAATGTATTCACAATCAGTGGATCAAACTGAGTGCCTGCGTTTCTCTTCAGTTCTTCAATCGCCTGTTGATCTGATAACGCCCTTCGGTATGGTCTATCACTTGTCATTGCATCATATGCATCCACAACGGCTATAATTCGTGATTCAATCGGTATCTGCTCTGCTTTTAATCCATCTGGATACCCGTTCCCATCAAACCTTTCATGGTGATGTCTCACGATCTTTGCCAGTTCGTCAAGCCCAGCTTTCGCAAGCAATTCAGAAGCGATGGTCGGGTGTACTTTTACCATTTCATACTCTTCTGGTGAAAGCTTTGATGGTTTACACAAAATCTCTCTTGGAATCGCTATCTTACCAATATCGTGAACGAGGCTTGCCCAGTAGACTTTTTCGACGCTCTCATCCCTTGAGAGTAGGCGTTGAGCAATCTTAGTTGCATACTCACTTGTTCGACTTGAATGAACAGCAGTGTAAGATTCATGGTAATTCAAAACAGTCAGCAAGACATCGCTGATCTTCCTGAAGAAGTTCCTCTGACGTTCTTCGTACTCTTTCATCTTCATGAAAACTTTAGTGATATTCAGTGTTGCCTTTACCAGTTCGATAATCTCTCCCTCTAAGGGAAGCTCTCTATGGTTGAAAAGCATGAGGTGGCTTTTATCTTCTGAAGCAAGGCAGATCGTCTCATAGACCCTGTTGTTGAAGGTGATTTCAATTTGACTTGGGATATTTTGAAACCTACCGATGGGGAGAGTTTGACTTCTTTGCATTCTCTTCACACTTATGAACTCCATTCCATTGTCTTTGATTCGCCCGTAACAGATATCCCCGTGCACATAAACAGCCGAGCAATCCGGCACTATCGACCTTACAAGCAGTAGAAACTTCAAGAAAAACTCCTCATCACTTGTGACAGCAGCTATTTGACCAAAGAGATCAATTGAATGATTGAACCTCTGCACAGTTGTTCTAAGCCCTTCAAACATCATTTCCAGTTCTTTGTTCAATCTTTCAAGCTCCTCAGCTTGAGCACTGATTTCCTCATTCGCCGCGAGAAGTTCTTCCTTCTTCTCTTCGATTTCTTTTACGCTCTTACCCAACTGTTCTGTACGCGTTGCAACTGCTTTTCTCAGCAGAAATACCCAAAGCAAGAATATCAAGATGACAATACCCGATGAGATCAACATGAACAACAACCACAATGGCAACACTCTTTTCTCTTCATGTGTTCCAAGATAGCGGCTGAGCAAGAGGCTGTAATTGGACTGATCTGATTTCATCTTTGACAAATATCTATCAAATGCCTCTATGAGCATTTGGCTTTTCTCTGTGTTCTTTGTGAAAGCAAATCTGAGCTCTACCGGGGAAAAGACTATACCACTCATCTGAAGGGAGTAACGTGGAACATTTTTCTGGGCGAAGATCCTGCTGACAACGCAAAGATCGGCCATATCTTTCTGAACGGCTTGAAGCGCTTTTTCGTAATCTTCTACGTTAAAGTACCGAACCGTTAGTTTGAAATCTTCGATCTGTCTTTTCAGAGATTCGGCGTAAACATCACCAACCATGACAGCAATGATCTTGTTTTGTAGGTCTAAAAGAGAGTTCACAGCCTTTTTGGCGCATAGAACTCCCCAGTTGATTATCACAGCTTGATTGTTGAAATCAAAGATCTCCGCTCGACTTTGTGTGTACGCTATAGCCGTCAGCAAATCTATCTGACCATCTTTGAGTTGTTCTACTAACCAGGAGAACTCACCGAAAACATATTGAACTTCCCAGTTGTTCTGCAGAGCCACTTGCTCAACGATCTCGGCATACAAACCAGATGCCTTTTGATTTTCAAAATCTATCAAAGGAGGATTGTGATAAACCCCCACCTTTATGGTGATTGAGAGGCATAAAGAAGAGATCAAAAGCAGCAAGAAACTCAACAACCGCATCAATTTTATCCCCCAGAGTCGAACCTTTTCTAAGAGATTATAACATCGTGATCTGTCGAGAAGGAGGACAGGATAAAAATATCAGAGTATAATTTACGATTGAGGGATGAAAGGTGAGAATCGACAAGTACCTCAAAACAACAGGACTCATAAAGAGACGAGTAGTCGCACAACAGATGTTGTCACACGGAAAGATCTTGGTGAACAACAGAGAGGTCAAGCCGTCGTACGAGATCAAGGTAGGAGACATTTTGAAGATCATACATCCTTTTAAGGAAATCACCGTTCGTGTTGTTTCAGATTCCGAATACGAGATACTCAGTCAATCAAGAATCCAGAATTTCTAAGGAACTTACCGAGAGTTCTTGCCCTTCTGTGAGTATGTGTATTTTGTCGTCTTCTATTCTCACAATCTTGCCTGTTTTCACCTGATCTTCGTAAATGAAGGATACCTCCATTCCTTCTTTTTGTAACAGTAAACCTTTCCACACTCTTGTCAGAGCTTCGGGTTTACTCCAATAACGTTTCAGTAATTGATTGACCTGCTTTAAAATCATTTTCAATAATACCTTTAGATCGAAAGTTCGAGAAAGGATTTGAGAAAGAGCTATCGCCTTATATTTCAGTTCCTTAGGGATGTCGTTGTTCACATTAATTCCTATACCCACGATAACGGCTCTCAGAGTGTTTTCTTCAAAGATACCTTCAGTCAAGATACCTGCCAGCTTCTTTTTGTCGTAGTATAGATCGTTGGGCCACTTGATCCTCACATCAATCTTCATAGAGCTGAGAGCTCTAACGATTGCCACAGAACAGAGTTTTGTGAAAAAAATTGGTTTGATCTGCTTTCTGGGTTTGAAAAGCACTGAAAACCACAATCCCCCCTCTGGTGAATGCCAGAATCTGTTGTACCTACCTCTGCCTGCGCTCTGATACTCTGCAACAACAACGGTCCCATTTGGCAACCTCTGCCAGTTCTCTTTCAAAAATTGATTGGTCGACGGTAAAGCTGCTACCCAGATAGTTCTTTCGCCAATCATCTATAGAGCATCCACTTCCACAAGAAGCTTATAACAACTGCGCTGACTGGACTAATCCACCATGTGTGGTTGACCTTCTTAACAAATATCAATCTGTACAAAAAGGCAATGACGATACTTGCAACAACAAAGAGTGGCTTAGAAGCCAGGAGGAAAACAAAGACAGCCAATCTTTCAGATATACCGTCCACATCTGGCAGAAATTCATCTGCTGGATAGTAGTTTCGA
The DNA here is from genome assembly GCF_051235805.1 of Pseudothermotoga sp. U03pept. NCBI lineage: Bacteria > Thermotogati > Thermotogota > Thermotogae > Thermotogales > Thermotogaceae > Pseudothermotoga > Pseudothermotoga sp. U03pept. Next base: position 1,514,860 of record NZ_JBPNXV010000001.1, read on the forward strand.
AAGACATAGGTGATACCTACAGACACAACGCTCATCCCCATCAGGTACATAACAAACTCGGGTGAGAGATATGAGCTTTGAAGAGAGCCAATACACAACAGGTTTGCAATAAGCGCCAAGACAATTCCAGATAACTCAACAAGATCGACGATTTTCCTTTTCTTTTCACGATACCATTTCACCCGTAGAAGGTCAAGAATGCTGTGGAAAAGTAAGAAGACAACCAAAATCACAATGCCTGTCGAAGACTTTAACAACGTATCAAAGGTGAAGGCGAGGATTGCCAAAGCTGACCAGATTATATGTCCAACTAACTTGGTACCGGAATAGGTTCTGATCTTTGCGTTATTGGTAAAAGCGTGATCAGCCACGACGTGACCGAGTAAAACGTTCAGTGGTAACATTCTTTGCACCTCCTGTGTTGGCATTTTCGAATATCTTTGCCGAAATGCTCTTGACCTTTTCCGCAATAATTTCAATCCAAACGTTATCACGAAAATCGTGTGTAGATGCACCTTCCTCGGCAGCGCGTCTGTACACATCTTCCATCAGAAGCGCCTTTGCATCGATCGACCAATTTTTCATTATATATTCTTTTCCAGCTTTTTTCATTTGATCGTAGAGGCTTAAATCGTTCAGTAACCGTTCAACTCTTTCGACGAACTCCTCTAAAACAGGTTCTTTGACCAACAACGCACCTTGTCCTTCGACCAAGACATCGGCTATACCCATCTTTGCAACGGCAACAACTGGTGTGCCCGCAGCAAGAGATTCCAGTACCACCAGTCCTTGGGTCTCACTCTCAGAGCCAAAGACAAAGAGATCGGCTTGTCTGTAATAATTGGCAAGTCTACTTCTGGACATATAACCGGTGAAGGTGACACGCGAATCTATGCCAAATTCTCTGACCATGTGCAGCAATGACGATCTCTCAGGACCATCTCCGACTATCATCAGGTGTAAATCATACCTTCTTTTGAGTAACGTTCTAAAGAGATCAACGATGAACGCTACGTTCTTTTCCTTTGCCAGCCTGCCTACGAACAGCAAGATCTTTGTTCTCTTGTCTATGCCATGACGTTCTCTTATGTCAAATTCATTTGGAGCTTCAAAGAGCTCAACATCCATGCCAGTTGGAATCACATGAATTGGCTTGATCACACCATATCTCAGTAGTTCTTTTTCTATTTTCTCTGTTGGCGCAATGACTCGATTGACCATGTTACAAAACCATGCAGAAAACTCTTCCACACTCTTTGCGGAGGGTGTTAATGGCTTTGGAATGTAGTGTCTGTACTCCACCAACAGGGTATGATATGTGTGAACATGAGGAATCTGCAAACGCCTTTGAACCGTCAAAGCCCTAAAACCAAGAGCGAACGGTGCGTGGCTGTGAATAACCTCTATCTTCTTTTGTCTGATGAAGTTCAACAAAGGCAAAATTCGACCACTTCTGGGAATGATGTGGTTCTTTTCCCACTTGAACTGAATCCCACCTAAAGAAAAGACTGTCTCATCCTTTGGTCCAATTGGAGCAACGATATAAACTTCATGCCCCAGCTTTTCAAGAGCACGTTTGTACAGACTCACAGAGGTTGCTACCCCGTTGACTTGGGGTATATATGTGTCAGTGAACATCGCGATTTTCAACAATATCACCACCTTTGAAAAAATACTCCGCTACAAAGACTGTTATCAACCAAGCCGAGGCCAATCCAACTGCCATTAGTATTCCGAATTCCTGTAAGAGCTTACCCTCTGCAAACGCGAAACTGCCGAAAGCCACAACCGTTGTAAAGGTGCAAAAAGTAACAGACTTCAATGTTCTGGCGAGCTGAAGACTGTCAGAGCTCTTTGAAGCATGCTTCATGTGAATCAAACCATCAACGCCTGTACCAACGAGTATCGGTATCAAAAGCAGAGTCATGAAGGTAGCATGAATGTCAAAGATCGAACCGATACCAAAAGTAACAACTATGGAAATGATCACTGAGGAAAGAATCAACAAACTTCCTCTGATTGACTTCAAGTCTATAATCAACATAATGAACACACCCAAGCAGACGAAAAACGAAAGCCAGTAGATCGTTCCTTTCATGTCTTTCATCACGCTGTACAAGATCGTAGGATAGCCATAGGATTTGACACCATTGCGCTGGAAAAAGTTGAAAACTTCCTTTATCCTGTTTTCCTTATAGAGATCTTGAACTGTATCGGTGTACAACACAAACTTAGTCTTGCCACCTTGGTCGTAGAAGAACATCGGAACATCTTTCTTAAGTTCAGCCAAAACGTCTTCGATGTTCTTGGAGTTCTTCACCATTGAAAGCATCTCGAGTATCTGACCGTACATACCCACTCTTTTAAAGACGGCAACCAGAAATGGATTGTTCACAACCTGAAAGAGATCTGAATACATATTTGGCAAAGTCTTCACAGCATCTTCGGAAGCATACTCCAAAATACTCAGAACCGAAAGCGGTGGTGTCAGGAAACCAGAATCTCTGATGAGACAATCTATCTTTCTGAGTTCCTCCAGATTCTCTGCCAAAATACAAATCTCACCGAAACCGACCTTTTGAAAACTCCTTTTCACCTCTTCGAAGGCTATAGACGACTCAGCTTTTTCCGAGACCAGTCCCGATGGTGTGTACCAGTAATTCTTGAGGTTTAGAAAGCCAATGGGCACGAAGATGAGAATGACCGCTACTGTTATCACTCTTATGATTCGCTTGGCTTTCCCTCTGAAGAAAAACAGAAAACCCTGCTCCTGTGCTCCCTTCTTAATCTTTGGCTTTAAAACCAAAACCAGAGATGGAAGAAAGAAAAGCATCGTTAAGAAAAATATACAGACACCTATAATCGCAAAGGCTCCCATTTGCATAAATGGTTTTGAGAGGCCAAAGAACATAGAGGAGAAAGCTCCAACAGTCGTCAGAAGAGCAGCAGAAGAAGGCTTTATGAATTCTACTATTGCTGTTAACACGTCATCTGAACAGATTTTCTCTTCTTTCGCATGTGCTGTGATCTTTGTGATCATGTGCAACCCATAGTCGATACCCAAACCAAGAACCATCGCATTGACGAAAGAAGTCACGATGTTTATTTCTCCTAAAAAGAACTTTGTTATACCCAAGGTCATGAACATCGCAACGATCATTGAGCTGAACAACATCATTAGCATAGAAAAACTTCTGTAACCAAGATAGATTACAGCACATATGCCAACCAGCGACAAAGTTGTTGTCAGTAGAAAGTCTTTTTTCACCTGCTCGTTCGATTCATAAACGCCAACTGAGGTCCCAGTGAAAAGAAATCTAACTCCACTCTCTTTGGTTAACTGCTGGGCGATTCTTTTCAGGTTCTGTACGGCTTGACTTACCCTGTTGACATCTATGAAACTGTCTTTCAAAACGAAGTTTATAATCACCACGCGCTGATCTGGCGAAATCATTATGAACTGCTCTATTCCCTTTCGCTTCTCATACTCTTCCAACAATTGCTGAACTGTTACAAGAGATTGTGCCATCCTTCTGTACTCAGAGAAGTCCAACAAATTGTTTGTGTTCAAGGTAAAAGAATTCTCGATCTTCCTCAGATTTGTTGAATCTATCGCAAGGAAACCATACTTGATGAAAACTTCTGGATTATCGAGTTTCATGGTTTCCACTATGTACTCAGTCTGTTCGAATCGATCTTTAAGCTTCGCTAAAGCGTCTTTCGTCTTCTCGATATTTCCTTCGGTATAGGCAATCACAGTTAGAGTATTGGAAGAAAGCTTCTCAGCTAAGAAGTCGATTTGTTCTGCGTAGAATGTAGCATCCTTAGGAGCAAGGCTTGCCAAATCGGAGTTCACCGATAAACCTGCTAGTCCGTAATATCCGAATACTATTGCAAGTACTAAGAAAACAACCACAATGAAAAGGCGATTCTTGATCACAAAGTTACCAACAGCCAACGTCTCACCACCAGCATGACCATTATACACGCCGCAGTCCTGATGATCTGAATCGTCCACCTGTAATAACCAGCGGAAATCATCACCGAATGCGTGAAACTAATTGCTATGGAAAGCATCGGTGGCAACTGTAACATTCCCAAGATTCGAAAATAAACGGGCAAGAAGAAATAAGGAATGAAGAACAAAGGTAAAGATAGGGCTTTTCTGATATCTCTTTCAAAGAGCGCAACAACTCCACTCAGAATAATCACATAGATGAACATGAAAATGTTCAGTTCGATGTACTTGAATGTATAATTTGTGTTCAAGAGCACGTATTTCAGTAGATCTAGCATTGAAAACCACAGAACATTCGCCAGAATGAAAGGCACAAGAAGCGTCCAGTAATCAGCAACTTTTGATATTCTCTTAGCTGAGTAGAGAAGTTCAAAGTAGTTCATCTGGTTTCTATCACCTCTACACCATACCTCTGTGACAGCAGTATCAAAGGACTTATCAGTCTTTCGTCACTCTGCTCAAAGTTGAGATTTGGTCCTTCACCATTCAGAGCCATCAGGATCACCTTTGCAACATCAGAGTGATCACGGAGCGCATAACCAGAATCAGTCAAAGTTATTCTGGGCTTGTACAAAAACAACACATCTTTGTAGGTAAAAGATGCGTATATGAGGTATTCGTAGTAATTGTCCTTCAAATAGACCTTTCTCTCATCGGGTTTAGCACCTGTCTTTCTCGTTGCTTCATCGAGCATTTGTTCGTACGCTGCCAGTGACTGCACACGAATGACCGAGCTACGAAACGGGATTTTCACAGTCACCCTCTGACCCATCGAAAGAGCCTTTCTGTACAGAATAATCTGTTCTGCTATGACTTTTAGTTCACTCACCAACTCTTCAACAGGTGAAGAGATAACAACACGCGGGAATGGGTTAACGATGAAAAGTTCATCCCGATCGCTCGTTGCATAAAGAAAAACCAAAGAAACGGCGAAGCAGATCAGGAAAGATACTACAGCCATTCCCGCAGAGGTCATTTGATCATCCCCAGAAGGACCTCCAATCCTTTAACTAAGTAAGGGTCGCTCATATCGATATCTATGATCTTCTTGGTATAATCAACGGCAGCAGATTCTCGCTTCGTCGTTGTCGCTTCTTCCACATAAACATCTGGTTCTATGCCTATCTTGTGTATGTCCTTTCCGGATGGAGTCATGTAATGGGCTGTGGTCAAGTACAGAGTCCCACCGTTGCTCAAAGGGAATCCTGTCTGGACAGAACCTTTTCCAAAAGTTTTCTCGCCAACAATCTTCGCTATTTCATAATCTTTGAGCGCTCCGGTCAGTATCTCAGATGCGGAGGCCGATCCTTTGTTCACCAAAACAACTATCGGTACATTTGGATAGTTGTTGCCTTTGGATTCATAAACTTCTTCTATTCCGTACGCATTTTTCGTTTTAACGACCACACCTTTATCTATGAAATAACTCGCAACCTCTATGGCGCTGTTGAGATATCCGCCGGGGTTATCTCGCAAATCCAGTATCAAACCCTTCACACCTCTTGCAAAGATATCGTTCAAAGCCTCTGCCATCTCTTCTGAGGTCTTTGCTCCAAATCTGGTTATGAGTGTGTATCCAATTCGACCTTTGGAGGTTTCTATAAACGCGTGTTTGACTGGAATTATCTGTATCTTCTCCCTGATCAATTCGAAAGTTAAAAGTGTATCAACACCTTCTCTCAAAATCTTTATTCTCACCGTTGTACCAGGCTTACCACGTAACTTTCTGACGGCTTCCATGTACTCCATCTCGCTTACTGGTTGGTCGTCTATCGATACTATTCTGTCGCCAGCCTTCAAGCCTGCCCTCCAGGCAGGGGTACCGTACATGGGCGAGACAACCTTCACGGCTTTGTATTCGCTGTCATATGTGACTTCGATACCAAGACCTCCATACTCGCCTTCCATCTCTATCTGTTTTTCCTCCACACCTTCTGGATTTTCATAATATGAGAAATCATCTCCCAAACCCTTCACCAATCCGTCTATTGCTGAATCCATGAGCTTGTTCAAATTGATATCGTCCTTTTGATAATAGGTGTTCAAAATGTAGGACAGAGTCTGATAAAAAGGCTCAAGGGCTTTGTTCACATCTTTTGTTGTGACAGCCGCTGAAAGAATTAGACTTGCTACAATTACCGAGATCGCCATCACGATAACAAAGATCAGGGAATTTCTCTTCATTTTCATCACTCCTCTTCATTCACCTTACGGCCAAATATCATGTAGGCAGTATGTGCCACCATCCTGTCGAATGGTCTTAACCTCTCTGAAACAGGTTTGTACTGTCTGAAAAGACTTTCCCAGACTTCCAAGTTTATGAAATTACATTTTTCCATCTGTGCAAGAACCATTTGTACCTGATTGGTCGTTGGACAAACGATCGCCAAATTACCAGATCCAACCAGTGCTCTGTAACAGTTTTCAATGTAGTTCCAAGGATCGGGGACATCTAAGAAAATCGCATCCACTATTTCATCAAAGCCTTCTTGGATGTCTCTCAGTTTGATCTCAACTCTTTCCAATACTCCCCATTTTGAGAGATTGGACTCTGCCAGCATTTTGAAATCCTCTCTCTTTTCGTAAGCAAAGACCTTACCAGATGTACCAACGGCTCTCGCAAGTGCGGCGCACATAGCGCCACTACCAACGCCGGCATCTATTACACAGTCCCCTTCCTTTACATCGAGCATCATGAGTATGTAACCTATGTCCTTTGGATAAACGATTTGTGTTCTTCTGTTCATCTTGAAAATCTCGTCGATCAACCTTGGTCGCATGACCCTGAAAAAGTTGCCATTTCTCGATTCACATTTGCTTCCATAAGCTTTGCCGACTAGATTACCGAGCTCTACGATTCCTTTATGAGTACCAAAAGCCGCGTCTTGAACCTGGACGATAAACTCTGAGCCATCATCAAAAACCAACATAACTCTGTCACCGATTTTGACAAGGTCTTTCTCGCTCATGATCCTCCCTCTATAGGCCAGCTGGACCAGATATCTCTCACAAAGCCATACCGTATGTCCACATAGTTCAGCAATCTTTCTCTTCTCTTGCCATCGACTACAAAGTATACAGAGTCTATTGCCTTGAAATTCTCAAAGATCGTCCTGAGCAATTGGTGAATGAGATACCTCTCTTCCTGAAAGTTAAAACCAGCTACTGCCAAGGATCTCAAATCAATAACCAACGACTTTTCCACAAAGAAGTACGCCCTCAAAAGATTCTTCTGAACAAAAGTGAGCGCACCTGCTTCGGGTTGCGATAATTTCTCAAACAAAAAATTCAGTACATCCTCTCCATCGTATCTCACGTTAACCGCTATTGGAGAAAGAGATTGATCAAGGTAGAACACCGTATAAGTTCTGCAGAAGATAACTGCAGGCAAGAGAATCACTAAAAGAACCAACTTTCTCATTCACCGAAGCAACTCCTTTAGATACTCCTCAATCTCGAGCAATCTCTGTTCGTCTGAGAGCAGTAGAACCATCGCTATCTTTCCAACAGGCAGATCGTAAATAGGACATATTTCCAGCTTCAAATCAAACCGAACTGCCAATTGCTGTGCAATTCTTTTCGTATGCGCATAAAAAGGCCAGTCGGAGCCCTCGAATTCCGGTGCATATGGCCTGATGATGATCCTGTCATCTCCATTCGAATAAAAAACCACAACATCGCTTTTCGAGGCCTCCAAGGATTGCCCCAATCTCGCCACGACTAAATTGTGATATGAAAAACCTTCAGGTACGAGTACGAGACGAATCAAACCCGGCATCTGAATCTCTTGCTCGATCTTTCTGTCGGTTGGAAGGCTTTGGACTAACTGACCAGGCTTGTAAACACTTCCATTTGCTATAACATAACCTTTACTCAGAACTGTTATGAGCCCTTCTTCTTGTTTAAAGACCAGTCTGTTAATACCTTCGTAGGTTATCTCGATTATATCACCCATCTGAGAGACTTTGTCGATCACCATGTCGGGTAATACGATCTTCGATTCTTGCTCGATAAACAGCAGCTGAAAGGCTGAAAGGATATCTTTGAATGGCACTACCTTACTTTTCTTCGTAATCCCGTCGATTATGAAGACATCGGCATTCTTGTCAAAACCTATCGTATGACCAGCCCATACCAAATACTGAAAATCACCTATCTGTCCTGTGGATGGGCTGTCGATCCCCAGGATCTTTGTGTACTCTTCAAAGAACGAAACAAAAGAAGACCAGCTCATCGTATTCTGAAGATCTGCCGACGAGTAGATTAACTTATCCCCGATGTAAAGATCAAAGGAAAAGCAGAAACTCCAAAGTGATATCAGCAATAACAACAACGTTCTCTTCAATACTTGAATACACTCCTTCCCACAAACTCTCTGAGAATTGAACTCCTTGGAATGTCCTCTATGTTGGTGATGGGCAAGAAATAGTCTAAAAGTTTCGTCAATCTCAAGGCTTCAGAATACTCTGCTTCATCTGGAGAGATTTGTACCAAAAGTTGCTCGGCGAAGATCTTTAGTACCGCAAGTTCGTATACAATTGCCGAATTGAACATCACATCTGCCTCTTCTTGAAACGGAAAGATATACTTTTCTTCGCCTCTTCTAACATTAGGCCACATCCTCAACGTGTCTAAGGCGGAATGACCTCGAAACTTGTAATCTCGTACGATCCTTCTAAGCAAGCGGGTATCAGTTGTAGTTATTCTGTTGTGTGCGTCGAGGTTTAGCTGTGTCAACGCACTCACGTACACCTTGAATTTGAAAGACCTGTCAATAGAAGGCGTCAATTTCTCGTTCAAACCGTGTATGCCTTCTATCACTATTGGTTGATCTTTCCTCAAACGAACTGTTTTGTCAGACCAACTTCTCTTACCAGATTTGAAGTCAAAACGAGGTAAGCAGAGTTCTTTGCCGTCGATTAAATCGGCCAAATGCCGGTTGAAAAGCTCTATATCTATCGCTTCCAAAGCTTCGAAATCATAGTTCCCAGATTCATCTCTTGGTGTCTTTTCTCTGTCGACAAAGTAATCGTCGAGTGAAATACTGAGAGGTTGAAAACCGAAGACTTTGAGTTGAATCATCAGCCTCTTTGCAAAGGTTGTTTTTCCCGAGGAAGATGGACCGGCGATCAAAATCAGTCGAGCTCCGCTGTTTGCGTACTGTTCAGCAATCTGGGCTATCTTTTTCTCGTGGAGCGCTTCACTCAGTAACATCAATTCGACAACGGCTCTCTCACCAGCAGCAATCAGTTCATTCAAGTCTGCAACTGTGTTAATTCCAATTACATCGAGCCATCTGGCATATTCAAGAAAAACGGACGACAACTTTGGTAGTGGCTTAGGTTTGGTAACACTTTGTGGATTTGATCGATCGGGAAGGATGAGCAAGAATCCGTCTTTCTCTTTGGCAAGATCGAAGTATTTCAAACAGCCGGTACTCGGGGGCATGTAGCCATAATAATAGTCGTAGTAATTGAGGCATTTGTAGAGCTTTATCGTCTTTTTCTTTCTGAACTTGAAAAGTCTGATTCTATCTGCATCACCTTGATTCGAAAAGATCTCGAAGGCTTCATTTTTGTAGAATTCTTGTTTTTCAAATGGTACGTTCTGTTCAACGAGCTCGAGCATTCTCATCTTGATTCTCTGAATCTCTTCATCTGTGAAGTTTTTCCTTTCCCCATTCTTTCTCAGTTCACAGTACAGAGCATTGCCTATTGAATGAAGCACCCATAGTTGGTATCCTCTGTAGTATTCCTTCAAAACCATGTGCAGAAGAAAGAGGACACCTCTTTGATAGATCCTCAAACCGTCCAGGGTCGATAGATCTATGAATTCAATTGTTCCGCCTCTATCGAGAGGTTTGTTGAGTTCTACAATACTGTTATTTATTCTGGCAGCTAAGATTGGTGTTTTATGGTATTTCGCATACTTGGAGGCATAATCTGTAAGCCGTTCACCTTGAGAGACTGTCACTTCTTCACCCGTATCAGTCATCATTAACCTCAGTTCTCTCAAACCATCACCTCCTAAATGTTGACGCCGACACTTGGCAATGGTAAAATTATATCACGGTGGGGCGTCGCCAAGCTGGTAAGGCATCGGACTTTGGATCCGACATTCGGAGGTTCGAATCCTCCCGCCCCAGCCAAACAAAAAGCGGGCTTCTGCCCGCTTTTTATTATAGTCTGATCGAGATCATTTTAGTTCGTTAAGAGCCGCTTCGAAATCGATATAATTCGGCTCAATCTTTCTGAGTTCATTTAAGTAAAACTTCGCACTCGTAGCATCTTGAAGTGCTTTACTCAAATCGTACAAGTTGTAATAAGAACTGGCTCGCATCTCCGTTGAAGCATTCGTATCAAGCGCTATGCTGGAAAATCCCGCCTCAACTTCGATGATGCTCTGCAAGAGGTACTGCAGGTACTCAGGATAGAGGTATGGTTTGATCTCTGAATAGAGTAAGGTGAAATAGCCGTACTTGACCTGAAGGTTGTCCTTGTCGATCTCGTACATACGACGGCTTATTTCTAAGGAAGAAGGATACTGTTCGTAAAGGTTTTTCACCAAAGTAGCCTTATCTTTATTGAGTTCTTCAATCTTCTCCTTATTAGCTGGTTCGTTTTGATCAAGCAGATCCTCCATCTTTTCAATCAGAACTATGCAGGCACTCTTCATGGCATCAGGAGACTCTGGAAGAATTGTTCCATCCTGGCTGAAAACCTTTGGCTTCAGCTGTTTATACAGTTGTTCGTACTCGGTAGAAGTCGAAGCCTGGTCAATCCTTCGCCATGTATCATAGATTTCGTTCGCAAAGAACAGTTCAACGTTCTTCGCCTTAAGGTAGCTATCGTACCATTCCTGCATTTTCTTAGATTGAAGCGTGTTTCTCTCTGTTTCGTAGCCCTCTGAAAGAGTGAAGGAGTTGAAATCCTTTATGACTGTTGCATCCTGCACTTCTAAAACATACCAAGAGCTGCCCAGCGATATAGGACCTATAACGGTACCCGTTGCACCCGAGAATATGTCACTTTCATATTTCTCGTCGAAGATTCCCCTTGTTAAACCTGGTAGATCCTGCGCGTTCAGATTCATCGCACTCGCCGCCGAGTCAAAGTCCATCTTCACCAGATCTGCTATGAAACTCTGAGCTTCTTTTTCACCCTGGAAAGAGACCAATCTCACATCTGCTTTGTCGTATTTTGCTCTCAGTTGGTCTAAGTTTTCCTCAAAGTACTTTTTCATCTCTTCACTGTCCACCTTTGCAACTGTGTCAATCACCTTTTGTTGCATGAGTGATATTTCGACAGACGGCTTCAGAATCTTGTTGATATAGGCATCGACACCACCGTAGTACTTCGTGAAATACTCTACCAAAGAGCGGTTACTCTCTATCTGTTTTCTGTACTCTTTGAGTTTCTCTTCGATCTCCTTCTTACTCGGCATCAATTTGTTTTCTTTCGCATAGTGTATCATTACCTTTTCTCTGAGCAATTCTGCGAGTAGCCCTGCCTTCTGTCTTGGCTCTTGAAAGAGTGGATCAAGTGAACCAATACCATAACTGCTCAGCAACTTACTGTATTCGTTTTCAAGTTCTGCTGGTAAAACCCATGTCTGTGAATCGTTTAGAGGACTGCCACTGATCTTGATGTAGCCAATGGCTTGATCAAGTGATGTCTGGGTAGTCGATGGTCTAGATGAAAGATAACTGGCAACCGACCACCAGGCAATACCGGCTATGAAAGACACCGCGAGAATCCAGACGATAATCTTTTGTCGCTTCTTAAACCATTCTCTCATTCCGCAGCACTCCCTTCGATGTCATCTTCATCATCGCTTTCAGTAACAAGTGGAAAGGCTATCACATCTCTTATCGATGGAGAATCAGTCAAAAGCATCATCAATCTATCTATACCTATGCCCAGACCACCAGTGGGAGGAAGTCCATATTCAAGGGCTCTGATGAAATCCAGATCCATTCTGTGGGCTTCCTCATCGCCAGCACTTCTCAGCTCCATTTGGGATCTGAACCTCTCCATTTGATCTTCTGGGTCGTTAAGCTCGCTGAAAGCATTGCCCAACTCCATTCCACAGATGATCGGTTCAAATCTTTCAGTCAACCTGGGATCTTCTCTGTGTCTTTTGGCGAGTGGAGAGATCTCAACAGGATGATCCATCAGAAATGTCGGCTGAATAACTTTGTCTTCAACTAAATCCCAGAGCTTTTCTATCATTCTCGCCCTCGTGTGTGAATCGAGCTCAATACCACGTTCTTTCAAGACAGCGTGCAAAACTTCGTCTCTGTCTTCCAGTATATCAACTCCGAGTTCTTGCTTTATGAACTCTCTCATCTTCAACCTTCTCCAAGGTCTGGTAAAATCAAGTTCTCTGCCTTGATAATTCAACTTGTAAGTACCATACAAGTGATAGACCAGTTCTGATATCAAAGTCTCAGTGAGTTCCATCATATCGTGGTAATCTGCGTACGCTTGATAGATCTCGATCGACGTAAACTCTGGGCTATGCTTGTAAGAAATCCCTTCATTTCTGAAGTTTTTCCCCAGCTCAAAGACTCTTTCAAATCCACCGACGATGTATCTTTTCAAATGTAATTCCGGTGCTATTCTCAAGTACATCTCACAGTCAAGTGCTTCGAGCCTTGTCACAAAAGGTTTTGCGGCTCCTCCACCAGGTATGAAGTTCAAAATTGGTGTTTCCACTTCAACAAATCCCCTGTTGGTCAGAAATGCCCTTATGAAAGAAATGGCTTTATAACGAATTTTGAACCTCTCAAGGGTTGAATTGTTTGCGATCATGTCGACATATCGCTGGCGATAGGCAATCTCTTTGTCCTTCAAACCATGCCACTTTTCAGGCATAGGTCTTCTGGCTTTGCTCAGAATCTGATATTCTTTGACGTATAGGGTCAGTTCACCTGTCTTGCTTCTGAAAGGAAAGCCAGTTATTCCAATGAAATCACCAGGTGCGACGTATTTCTTGAAGAGTTCGTACCCTGACTGAGATACCTCTTCTTGCCGTATGTAAGCTTGAATTCTTCCATCGAAGTCGCGCAAAGTGAAAAAACAGGATTTACCGTGCAGCCTAATCGTCATGATTCGTCCCGCTATCGAAATCACTTCTTTTTCCAAAGTCTGACCAGGTTCAAGGAAACCGTACTTCTCTAAAATTTCTTTAGTACTCTGCTTTTTTTCAAATCTGTACGGATAAGGATTTATTCCGAGCTTTCTAAGTTCTTCAACTTCCTTTGCGCGTTGCTTGCGCACTTCTTCGATCACATAACCACCTCATTCTTGTTCAGATGATCTTGTGCTTATGCCAATAATCTCGTACTTGACTGGACCGGCAGGAGTTGCCACCTTCACTACCTCACCGACCTTCCTGCCAACGAGGGCTCTACCGATAGGCGAATCGATACTAATCTTGTTTGCAAAGACATCTGCTTCCTGCGGATTAACAAGCCTTATCGAGCGTTCCTCACTCGTGTTGAGATTCTTTATCAAAACCCATGAGCCAACTGAAATCTGACTCGAATCTGTGTTCTCGATGATTTCGGAATTGTTCAGAATTTGCTCCAGTTCTGCTATTCTGCTCCCTATTCTGCCCTGCTCATTCTTAGCCTCATCGTACTCTGTGTTCTCTGAAAGATCTCCAAGTTCACGAGCTTCCTTTATCCTTTCTGCTACCTCGTACATGAGTTTTTGCTTCAGTGTGTCAAGTTCCTGTTTTAGCTCCTCGTAACCTTCTTTCGTCAAGTGAATCACATTTTTCTTGTTCACTTTCACACCTCCTGATCTTTTTTCAATTCACGTACAATTTCAAGGAACTGGTCTATCTCGCGAAAATCTTTGTAGACAGACGCAAATCTCACGTATGCGACTTGATCTATTTGCCTGAGCTTTCCCATAACCAACTCACCTATGAGCTTCGAAGGTATTTCAGCCGTTCCCTGCCTCTGTAGAGTTAATTCAACCTCTTCAACCAGTTTTTCCAGTGTCTCATAAGATATGGGCCTTTTCTCACAAGCCTTCAAAACTCCGTTCAGTAGCTTTGATCGATCGAACGCCTCTCTTCTACCGTCCTTTTTCACAACTATGAGTGGCAGCAACTCGTACCTTTCGTATGTTGTGAATCTTGCGCCACATTCAGGGCATTCTCTTCTCCTTCTTATCGCAGTTCCATCAAGCGTTGGCCTTGAGTCCAAGACCCTGCTGTCTGGATAACCACAAAAAGGGCATTTCACCTATTCTGCCCTCTTTCTATTCTCTCGGCAAGCTGTATGATCTTTTTCATTCTCGCGTAAACCATTGATTTACTCATCTTTGGTTCCATCATCTCTCCAAGTTCTCTCAAACTCAGATCTTCGTTTTCAATCCTCAACCTTGCGAGATTTTTCAGATCGTCTTCCAATGAATCTATTCCCAACGTTCTATCGATTACCTCAATTGCCCTTACTTGTTTGACAGTACTAATTCCTATTCTATCAGCATTTGCAGACAAAAAGTTCATACTTCTGTTAACATCAGATGCCACTGAACGCTTCTGTACAATCTCCTCGACTCTCAAAGCTGCCTCGACGGCGCCGATCAAATTGAGAAATTCGATCAAGTCTGTCGCCCTTCTTATGGACAGTTTATAACTATTTCGGAAACGCACTGTCTTCGATTCTATTCCAAAGTTTGCTTTTAAGCAATCACGAATTTGTTCCAAAAGCTCTTGCGAACTGTTGCTGATCTCCATATGATAAGAAATAGACGGATCGACCATCGAACCACACGACAAGTAAACTCCCCTAAGAAAAGTACCGAAAAGTACCGCATCATCCAAAATCACTGCTGGCAACTGCTGAGCTAAGTTATCTTTGAAAATCCCAGCAGAGTCTATGGGCAAATTGAACTCCACAGTCTTTTGCTTCCACAGGCGTCTTGGTTGCACAATTGCTGTCTCGTGTTCACCGACCGAAAGATAATCCATGAGCTTCAAAAATCTCCTCCCCACTCTGATGTCTGGCAAAGCTACAGAGACAGTACTTTTCTCTTTCGATAGCCTCAGAACACCTCGAGCTTTTATGAAACCCATTAGTTCTGCTCTTGCCTCAGAGACGTTAGAGATATCCAAAGAACACAACTCATACTTGACTCTCTCAGAGAAGCTCACATCATTCATTCAGCTTCTCCTTTCACAGATCTGGAGAATACTTTGAGCGAGTAGATCACTATCGTGCCTGGCTTTGAGTCGTGGATCATTGGCCTCATAGGTCGTCTTCATCAGGGGTTTGAAGATATATCTCTCATCAACTGACCCCTTTGGCTTGACTGGTTCCGCGCCTTGCAGCGAATAAGACTCGATTATCTCCCTTGGAAAAGCTGAGTTATTTGCAATGATAAAATCCAAAGAAACGTGCAGATACTTTTCTATCTCTTGAACATGATCCTCCAGGCTCATCTTCAATGTCTCACCAGGCTGAGTCATCAGGTTAGCAATGTAGATCTTCAACGCTTTCCTGTTGCTGCATATGGCTTCAGGCACACCTTCCACGAGTAGATTGGTTATCACACTTGTGTAAAGGCTACCCGGTCCGAGTACAATCACATCTGCCTCTTGAAGCACTTGAAAGACCTCAGCGAGCACCTTAGCAGGTTTGTTCAGCTTGACAGAAACTATCTTCGAATTGTACTGAGTAATCTGTGTTTCTCCCACAATCGTCGTACCATCTTCATAAGTGGCAACAAGTCTGACCAATTCTTCACTGACTGGTAAGACTCTCCCTTTTATGGCAAGGATACTCGAAGCCAACTTAACAGCGGTGCTGAAACTCCCCGTCATTCTGGTCAGTGCAGCCAAAATGATATTTCCAACACTGTGATTGGAAAGAGTACCATTACTTTGAAATCTATAAGAAAAGATACGACTCATCAGACTCTCATCTTCCGCCAATGCGATGATATTGTTTCTGATATCACCAGGTGGTGGAATCTCCAGTTCCTCCCTCAGCTTTCCAGAGCTTCCACCCTCATCTGTCACAGCAACGACTGCCGAGAGATCCAAATTATGATTTTTTAAGCCTCTCAACAAAACTGAGAGGCCTGTACCACCACCGATGGCCACAACCTTCATTTATTCACATCCCTGTGTTCCACGTGAACTGTAAAATCATCGCTGAGTAACTCTAAGAGCCTTTCAACGACGTAAACCGATCTGTGTTTACCGCCGGTACAGCCCACCGACACGGTCATCGCCGCTCTTCCTTCCTTTATGTACCCTTGAGCCGCTAAGGACACCATCTTAGCCGTGCATTCGATGAACTCCCTCACGACGTCATATCTTTTGAAGAACTCTGCTACTCTCTCATCTCTGCCATTAAGTGGTGCCAATTCCTTGTCATAGAAAGGGTTCGGTAAAAAACGAGTGTCTATTACGAAATCTGTATCGAGTGGGACACCGTATTTAAACCCAAAACTTCTAATTCTTATGACAAATTGCTCTTCTTCACGCAAGAGAGAACCTATCTTCTCACGCAAAGAATGTATGTCCAAATCGGTGGTGTCAATGACAATAGAGAGTTCTCGCATCTCTTGAAGCATCTGTTTCTCTTTCAAAATCGCCTGTTGCAGATTCAGTACTCCTTCTAATGGATGACGTCTACGCGTTGTTGCAAACCTTCTGAGCAGTTCTTCAACAGTTGCTTCGAGGAAGATAACGGTGACCAAACCATCGTAGATCTCGATTAGCCTTTTGGTTGCCTGAACTGCGTCACCGAGTTGAGCACTTCTGACGTCGACGACGAGTGCAACTCTGTCCACAGATGAACTGGCAAGAAGCGCCATGAAATCATTCAAAAGTGCGGGCGGAAGATTGTCTATGCAGAAAAAACCCATATCTTCGAGAACCTTTATCGCGGTACTCTTGCCTGCTCCAGAAAGCCCTGAAAGTATCAGTACTCTTTTCACCTTTTCTAAGCCTCCAAGTCAATACTCTGAACACAGAAATCAAGAGCGAAGAAACTCTTGTGTTTCTCAACCTTCTTGACAAAACTTGAAAGATCACCGGTGACATAGAAGTTCACCTTGCCGTCATTGAAGGAGTCTTTTGCAAGACTTCGTGCAACCTTTTCTGCAACACTTTCTGCAGGATCAAAAAATCTGAGGTTTGGAAAATGAAGCCTTATCCTTTCTGCCAAAAACGGAAAATGTGTACAACCAAATACCAGAATTTGTATGTCTATATCTCTGATCGGACTCAAACATTTCTCGATTTCTTGATCTGCAAGGGATGATTTCGTCAAACCATCTTCGACGATCTTCACAAAACTTTGGCAAGGCAACTCGAGGCATTCTTTAACTCCCTTGGTTCTGAGAATCTTCCCGTAGACACCGCTCTTGGCGGTGAACTCTGTTGCAATGACCACAACTTTTTCAAAACTTTCAGGTAACTCAAAATCGAGTATTCCAAAGTACGGTATTCGAAAGTTGCATCCTGACATTCTAATAGATGCATCTGCTGTATTGCATGCAGTCACAACACATTCAGCACCCTGTTTTGCGAGAAAATCTATCACCCTTGTGGATATTCTCAGTATCTCTTCCCGACTCTTGACTCCAAACGGTGCATTCTTCGTATCTGCAACGTAGAGATATTCAGCGTTGGGCATGCGTTTCACAAGTTGCGCCAAAACGGTTAGACCACCGATGCCCGAATCAAAAAGCCCTATCTTCAAATCACTTCACCACTCTCTTTGAAGCACTTTCATTGAACTTAGAGACCATACGTGAGATGGCTCTTTCATATCTCAATTTGTCCAGTAATGCGTTGGCAAGCATGACAATAAGAATCTCATCTGTCTGCGCGTCCTGCACAGCGTTCTTGATCTGAGAATACTGGGTCTGAATCTGATTCAAGACATTGACAAGTTCTTCTTCTGTCGAATCGGTTGTGAGATCGTACGTCCTTTCTCCCAGTCTAATCGTGATGCTTTTCGTCATAACCACTCTCCGCAAAACCTATCATACCTTGGAGTTTTTCAACCAGAGAACCCAATGAGTTTCGATAGCTCTCTACGAGTGTCTCAAGCTCTCTTTTTTCCTTGTCCAATCTTTCGATCCTGCTCAGTGCTTCATTCATCTGATTCCAAAGTTGTTCGTTCTCGTCTTTCAACCTCTTGTAATCTTGAAGGAATTTATCAACCAAAGCTTCAAGCTCGTCGAGTTTGTCCAAAACCCTCACCCCTTGGAAATAAAGTATACCACAAACAGATCGTTTTTTTGGCTATACTATGAATGATAGGCTAATCTTGGGGGCGATTGTGTGAAAGTAATCGGTGAGAGTATAGCTCTTCCAGATATCGTTGAAATAGCCAGAAATGAACAGTCTGTCTGTGTTTCATCAGAAGCAATCGAAAGAATGAAAAGGAGTAGGCTCGTTGTTGAGAAGATCTTAGACAGCGACAAGACAGTCTATGGTGTGAACACAGGTTTCGGAGCACTCGCGACAACGAGAATCTCAAGGGAAGATCTTCTCAAAGTTCAGAGAAATATACTCTTGTCACATGCGTGTGGCGTAGGAGATCCTCTGAGCAAAGACATAGTTCGTGCCATGATGGCGATAAGAGCACACTCGCTGGCTTTGGGTTTTTCCGGTGTAAGACCTGTCGTAGTCGAAAAACTCTGCGAGCTGCTCAACAAGGGAATTGTTCCTTATGTACCATCAAAAGGTTCCGTTGGTGCAAGCGGTGATCTGTCACCACTCGCACACATGGCATTGCCAATAATAGGAGAGGGTCATGTGCTCGAAGGCGATGAGAGAGTACCATCGATGAAGATCCTGAGTGAAAAAGGCTTCGAACCCATCCAGTTAGCGGAGAAGGAAGGGCTCAGTTTGGTGAATGGCACACAAGCGATGACTGCATCTCTCGCATTGGCGATAAACGACTCTGTTAATCTCCTACACTTGGCTACAGCTGTTTCTGCTTTGAGTGTTGATGTATTACTTTCTTCAACGGATGCCTATGAAGATATATCATGGGTTGCAAGACCACATTTCGGGCAGAAGGTGATTGCAAGACTGCTCAGAACTCTACTAGAAGGCAGTCAAATAAGAGAATCACACAGGAATTGTCCTCGAGTCCAAGATGCCTACTCTATCAGGTGCATACCACAAGTTTACGGAGCCATTCTCGATACGATAATCTACGTCAAGAAGATCGTCGAACTGGAGATGAATTCAGCCACTGACAATCCTCTTGTATACGAAGATAGAGTCTTTTCACAGGGGAACTTTCATGGCGAGCCTATCGCGCTGGCTGCAGATTTTCTGTCGATTGCACTGACAGATCTTGGAAATATGATCGAACGAAGAATTGACAGGCTCTTGAATCCAAAAGTCAACGAAGGCTTGCCTGCCTTTCTTGCCCAGCACAGTGGCTTGAATTCTGGGTACATGATCTGGCAGTATACAGCTGCTGCACTCTGCAATGAAAATAAGGTGTTATCACATCCTGCTTCTGCTGATACGATACCAACCAGTGCGTATCAGGAAGACCATGTGAGTATGGGAATGAATGCCTGTTTGAAGACTTTGAAGATCTTGGAAAACCTCGTCTCAATACTCTCCATTGAGCTGATGTGCGCTGTGAAAGCTTTGAATTTTCGACACCCACTGAAATCTTCTGCAGCGAACGAGAAAGTTGCTGAACAAATCACACCACTTCTTGAAGAGACCCAAGAAGATGCATACCTACAAGATCAGTTCTCGAGGGTGCGCTCTTTCTTGGAAAGCAAAGTCAAATCTGTAGCACGTGATTGGTGGAGTGAATATGAATGAAAGTCTGTGGTTCGACGATCTCGAACAGTTTTTGATTTGTCCCAGGAGATACTACCTCGAAAGGGAAGAAATTACTTCAAAGTGGGAAAAGACTGTCTTCGAGCAAGAAACAAAGGACATGATGAAGGCAGGATTTTCGGTAGAAAAGCCCGTTATAGCTGTTGAGTTGTTCGGCAAAACATTGATCTCTGATCCTCAGCTGGTAGTTCCCGATGGTGATAGATGGAAGATCGTGCTGAAAAAAAGCGCTAAGCACTTCAAGAACAAATACTATCTGGAAGCAGCATTCCACGGCTATGTGTTTTCGAGTGCTGGATTTATAGTCTCACAGGTAATAATAGACACTCCATACTTCGTTAAGGAAATCGACTGGAGAGATGGTCTGACTCGTCTTTTTTCGGTGATCGAAAGTATCGTCCAGCTTAGGATGAACGATCCTCCTGATCCAAAACCAATTTCACAGTGCAAAAGTTGTCAGTATGTTTTGAATTGCACAGAGCTTTTGGTTCAGAAAAAAGATCTGCTTGCCATACACGGTTTGAACGAAAAGACAAGACTGAAGTTGATAGAAAACGGTATAGGTAATTTGCTGGATTTAGCTCATAGCGAGGACATCAAGGATATTTCTAAGGAGAGTTTCGAGAAGATGAAAAAGAAAGCGATCTCACTTCTTGACAAAAGAGAAGTGATTCTTTCAGAGTACGAGGAGTTGTCCAATGGAGTTTTCTTAGACATAGAGTCTCATACCCTCAGAGAATTTGACTATCTGTTCGGCGTGCTCGTCGATGATAAATACGTACCATTCCTCAGTGAAAATGAAAACGAAGAATACAAAGTTTTCACCAGTTTGCTTGAATTTCTTGACCAAACAGATGGACCGATCTACCATTACTGTCCTTACGAACCTTCACGTTTCTCAAGCCTCATTCAGCAGTGGACTGATTTGAAACCTCTCGGCGAAAAAATCAAGAGGAGATTTGTCGATCTCTATCAAATTCTCACCAAACACGTGGCTCTCCCTTTGTTCACTTACTCATTGAAAAGTGTTGCACGTTTCTACGGTTTCAACTGGCGAACAAAACTGGATGGCTTGAAAGCTTCCAGGTACTTTCAGCTTTGGCTGAACACCCATGATGACTCTTATCTGAAAGTCGTCCTCGATTATAACGAAGACGATACACGTGCGACGAAAGTCGTTCTTGAGAAACTGAACATCCTGCGAAACCAATAAGTTACTTTACAGTAATGCAAAAGTCATTTTGATCGATCATAATTTGACCGACCAGTCAGTAAAGGAGGTATGATTATGCCAGTGGTGGGAGGAATTAAAGGTGTCATCTACAGGCAAGCGGGAAAGCTTGTCTCGACGGTTCTTCAGCACACTGACGAAGAAGGACTGTACAAACTTTTCTCTACACTGAGTGCATTCACAAAGGAACCCTCGAAGAGCGGTCTGAAGAAGTTGGCGATCATGGCTAAGGAAAAACACCCAATGATAACGAGTTGGGTTAACGTTTTCAGAAGATCGAGCCCTAAGTGTGTGGAGAAGATCATAAACAACCTCATAATCAACGAATTTGCCATTGGAGAACCCATGAGACAGCAGAAGATGCAAGAACACAAAGTAGTTCTGCCAAAACTCGGTGTGATAAGCCCGACCTATGCCTGTAATCTAAACTGTGTTGGCTGTTATGCCGGAATGTACGGACGCAAATATGAGCTCACGAAGGAAGAGGTCGAAAAGGTCATACGCGAGGCAAATGAATTGGGTATCTACTTCTGGGTTATCACCGGTGGAGAGCCATTCTACTGGCCTCATCTGTTGGAGATACTCGAAGAGTTCAACGACAACTATTTCTTGATCTACACCAACGGTATTCTGATAACCGATGAGGTTGCACAGAAGCTGGCAAAACTTGGTAATGCTACCCCTGCGATCTCTGTGGAAGGTTTTGAACTCGATACAGATTGGAGACGAGGAAGAGGCGTCTTCAAGAGCATTATGGAGACCTGGGAAAGGCTCAGGAAATACGGTGTGCCTTTCGGAGCCTCGATCACCGCAACCAGAATGAACCACGATACGTTGATGAAAGATGAATTTTGGAAGTTCCTCGAAGAGCAACAGGTAGTTTATGCCTGGGTCTTTCAATACATGCCCGTTGGAATCAACGCATCCATGGATCTTGTCCCGACGCCACAGCAGAGGTATGAAAGGTTCTTCAAAACAGATGAAGTCAGACTCGGCGGAAAGTTCGCCTTTGTGGCAGATTTCTGGAACCACGGTTTTCTGACACACGGTTGTCTTGCAGCCGGTTCGAAGTACTTCCATGTGAATGCCAAAGGTTATGTTGAACCTTGTGTCTTTCAGCAGTATGCCGTTGACAGCATCAGAGAAAAATCTCTTCTGCAAATACTCAAATCACCGTTCTTCGAATCTTACAAACGAATGGTGCCCTATTCGAACAACTTGTTCAGACCGTGCCCAATCATAGACAATCCAAAGGTCTACAGAGCAATGGTAAAGCATTTCAACGCCATACCGCAGCACGAAGGCTCTGAGAGAGTCGTCGAAGATCTCGCACAGGAAATCGACAAGCTTGCAGAAGAATGGAAGGTTTACGCAGACAAACTCTGGTACGAACAAGGGTATGTCGATAGATACCCAGTTAACAGGGGAATATACAACTATGAAACACGTATGAAGCGGTACATGAACAAAGAAGAGGCTCTAGCGGTCGATAAGAAATTGAAGTGAGGGTCTTCCCTCACTTCCTTGCCAAGGCAGGGAGTGAAAGGATGTCTGACGCACGCGAAAGAATCCTGGAGGCTGCGAGGGCGGCATTTTCAGAAAGAGGTTTTGAAGGAGTCAGTGTTGAGGAAATAGCTCAGCGTGCTGGCGTACGCAAGGCACTGATATACTATTATTTTCCAAGCAAAGAAGTCCTCTTTGAGGAGGTCTGGAACAACGCGCTTGAGGAACTCGAAAGGCATATTTTCAAAGAGATAGAAGGCGAGAGTTATTACATCAGAAAGATAAAGAGATTTCTGAAGGCGTATATAGACTTTGTAACCAGCAGAAAAATCCTTTCGAGCGTTATCGAAAGGGAAAGACCGGCGGTGCTGAGTGCTTCAAACGAGGATAGCAACACGAGTTGGTTTCGACTCAAGGAGCGTTATGATGTATTCGTCGAGAAGGTTGCGAAACTCATAGATGAGGGCAAGGAAAACAAAGTCGTTCACCCCGACGTTGACTCAAGAGCGGCTGCAAAGCTGATTGCGCAAGCAATGAGTGGCTCTTCTGCCACCGAAGCGATACAAACTCTCATCCTACGGGGTTTGATAAAAGAGAGTTGAAACTCTGAACACAAAAGTTTATAATCTTTTTTGTGACGGGGCCGTAGCTCAGCTGGGAGAGCGCTACCTTCGCAAGGTAGAAGCCGTGGGTTCGAATCCCATCGGCTCCACCAGAAACGGGGCTTTTTGGCTCCGTTTTTGTGTTAAAGTTCCTTTTGGGAGTGATACACGTGACGCAGATGATCCCTCCTCACAACCTTGAAGCTGAGGAAGCTGTTTTAGGAAGCATATTGATCGACCCAAGTGTTGTAAACGATGTGATGGAAATCTTGAGGAACAACGATTTCTATTCAAAGAAGCATCAGGCTCTCTTCACAGTGATGGAAAGACTCTATGAAAGAGGAGACCCGATAGACATACTCTCAGTTTGTGAGGAACTCAAAAAGAGCGGACAGATGAAGTTCGTGGGCAGTGATCTTGATGTTGCAAAACTGGCAGAAACTGTGCCAACCTCTGCGCATGTTATGCACTATGCGAAAATAGTGAGAGACAAATCTATATTACGCAGTCTGATCGAGGCAGGGAGAAACATAGTTGAATCAGCTTATGGTGAAAAAGAAGTCGATGAAATCCTCGATGAAGCCGAACGTGTAGTTTTTGACATAGCAGAATCGCGGACAACTAAAACTTATGAACACATAGGCGCTATTATGCACCAAGTCTTTGAAAATCTCGAAGAGATGAGAACCAGGAGCACAAATGTCTTAGAACCGGGTGCGGTGGTGAGTGGGCTGCCAACTGGCTTGAAGTCGTTGGACAGACAGACAACAGGATTTCACAAATCAGATCTCGTCATCGTGGCTGCTCGTCCTTCGGTTGGTAAGACTGCCTTTGCTCTCACAATAGCGAGAAACATGGCTGTGAAGTTCAACCTTTCTGTTGGCCTGTTCAGCCTTGAGATGTCGAAGGAGCAGCTGGCTCAGAGGCTGCTGTGCACAGAGTCGAGAGTTGACCTTCATAAACTCAGAACCGGTTTTCTGACCAACGATGAATGGGAGAGATTGACGGTTGGGGCATCGCTTCTTTACAAAGCAAACCTCATCGTCGATGATGAACCCTCACTCGATCCAAGAACACTTCGAGCCAAAGCCAGGAGAATGAAAAGGGAGTACAACGTCGACGCAATTTTCATCGACTATCTTCAGCTAATGCACGTACGCGGGGGATTTTCCGAAAGCCGTCAACAGGAGATCTCTGAGATCTCAAGATCTCTAAAACTGCTCTCCAGAGAACTGAACATCGTAGTGGTAGCACTCTCTCAGCTCTCTCGTGCTGTAGAGGCAAGAGAGGATAAAAGACCAAGGCTGAGTGATTTGAGAGAATCTGGCGCTATTGAACAAGATGCAGACACGGTGATTTTCATCTACAGAGATGAATATTACAAGAAGAGTGATCGTATCCATGAGCCTCATGAAGCAGAGATAATCATAGGAAAGCAGAGAAATGGACCAATAGGAACGGTGATGCTCATGTTTGAACCAAAGACTGCCTCATTTTATGAAGTCGAACAGGTGGTCAGAGAATGACTAACCTACGCGTTGGTATTGGCATCGATAGACATCCTTTCAAGGAGGGTAGAAAATTAGTTCTTGGCGGTATTGAGATAGATTTCTTTCTCGGTCTTGATGGCCATTCTGATGCAGATGTTCTGTCTCATGCGATAATAGATTCTCTTCTTGGTGCAGCATCATTAGAAGACATAGGCAGTCACTTTCCAGAAACCAACGAGTGGAAGGATGTCTCAAGTCTAAAATTGCTTGAAAAAACAATTCAGTTGCTTAAAGATCATGGTTGGCAAATTGTCAACATCGATGCCATAGTTGTTACAGGTTTGATTAGACTGTCTCAGTACAGAGACCAGATGATCGAAAATCTTTCACGAACTATTGGAATACCAAAAGACTGCGTTGGGATCAAATTCAAGAGTTCAAATGGCCTTGGCTTTGAATCACAAGAAGGTATCTCAGCAACAGCAGTGTCTTTGATTTCACGGAACTCTTCCAATTGAAGATCTCTTTCCTTCGAGTACTTCTTGGGCTATTTTCAACAGCCATTCTTCATCCGAGAAAACTAAGACACCACTTCTCTTGAATGGTTGATTGACGTTTATCGCCCTCTCAGCCTTTCCAAGGAGGACAACAGCACCTTCGAGTGCCTTTCGGCGAACCTCTTGAAGGGTTGAAAGATCTACCTTCAAATCGACGTTGTTTCTTGGCAGCTTACCAGTTACTCTACCATCGGCAAAGACAAATACGCTCTCGTAACCTAAATCCGTCAGCTTTTTGATCTTTGATTCATCTTCTACAAGAACTGGATAGATGGCTTTTCTGCTGATAAGTGATCTGATGACATCCACATCCACATTGCCAAGACCGTTCAATATCGGTACAACACCACTGTTGAACAAACCTTCAGCAAGATAGGTGAGTACTTGACTCGTTATGAAAGCAGATCGAGAGATCTTCCCAAGAGGATCTGTGTCAGACTCGTCAAGTGTGTCAACAGTGCCAAAGACTAAATAATGAAAACCGTGAGATCTTGCCACCATTCCTGCAACAAAGCCAACATCTCTTGCTATCTCGAGATTCTGATTGCAACCAAGGCACAGCAAGCTGACATCATCTACCAATCTCTCTAAAGGAATTAGGAGTATCGAATCACCCGAAACTCTTTGCAGATCAAAGAAGATCTCAGCCGATAAGACCACGTTGGAGCATATCAAGAATAAAGATGCCAGGACCACCCTTTGTGTTTTCTTCAACGATGACATCTGCAACCTCCTTCAGCGCCTGTGTGCCATTGGCAACTGCCACCTTGAAACCCACCGCCTTGAGCAGCGGGATGTCGTTGTCGTTATCACCAAAGGCAACAGCATCTTTCAAATCCCAGTTATTGCATCTTGCGATCAGTTTAAGCGCTTCGCCTTTGTCAACTTGCGATGGAACAAAGTCCAGATAGTTGGCGAAAGACTTGAAGATCGAAAGTCCTTTAAAGGTTGCTCTGAGTTCACCTATGATTGAATCAAGCTTGACTGGATCGTCTATTGCCAGCAGTTTGGTAGCTCCTTTTTCACCAACTTCTCTGGCAAGATCTGAAACAACCGTCAACTCAATCTGAGAATGATCGCTGTAAGCTTTTGCAAATTCATTTTCTTCTTCGACAACGAGCTTGTCATCGATGTACGCCTGTCTGTGCATCTCGGCTTTCCTGAGAAATTCTACAACCGCCCGAGCTGTCGCTGGGTCTATCTTCACATCGAGTACCTTGCCAGCTTCTGGCAGCCACACTACAGAGCCGTTGTATGCGATCAATGGAAAGTCCTTTTGAAAGTATCGACGCAACAATTTGACTATCGATGGTAACATACGACCACTCGCGAAAACGATCTCTTTCCCTATTCTCATCAACTTCTCAATGGCTTCAACATTCGCCGGGTGTATGTTGTGTGTGTCTTGCAGAATAGTACCGTCCAAGTCAAAAACAAAGATCTTCAAGGTATCTCTCCTTCCATCCAGAGTCTCTCGAAATACTCATTGTATTGACGAGTAATGTGTTTATCCTTGAGAACTACCAAAAGCTCTGCATTACTAGTATAACCACTCTTTGTCGCGTTTGCCGAACCTGTCAACACCGTTCTCCCATCGATTATGAACAACTTGCTGTGAAGAGTGAAGTCTCTGATTACCCTTAGATCTATACCACCAAACGGCAGTTTCGACAAGGTCGAATTCTTGAAAAACCACTCGTCGATCAAGACTCTCACTCGAACTCCTCTACTGGAGAGTATCTTAAGCATTGCCCAAACCTGTGGGTGAGTCAATGCATACATCGCCACATCCAAGGTCTTCTTTGCCTTGCCAAGTTCACGCAGTACAGTATCAGCGATGAAGAGGTTGGTGATGAAAATCTTTGAATTACTCAGTTTCAGTCCTGTGTTTCTGCCTTCCCATAGATCATCAAAGAAACGCTGAAAAACCCATGCAATATCACCGTCTTCCAAGATGAGAAAATCGTTGAATGACTGAAAAAGACTGTGAACTGTGAAATTTGCAGAACCGAGCAACAGAACCTTTTCATCGATCACGATTACCTTCATGTGGAACAAAGAACTTTCAGCATCGATCTTCGCAGGTATTTGAGAATTAGTCAAAGGATTTTCACTGATTATTCTAACTGTTACGCCGCGTCTCACAGCATTTTCAAGAGCTTCCACTATCCTTGGCTCATCTATAGAAAAGGTGCATAGAGAAATGATCTGTTGCGCACTGTTGATCTGGTTAACAACCACATCACTGGACATGAGAGGAGTGAAGAAAACCTCTATGCCCAAAGCCACAAATGATATCATTGACAGTAGAATTAGGGTTGCTCGATATCGACTCATCAACACCGATTATACAGGAGTGATATGATGGTGAATGTAATAGATGAACGCATAATCCATATACTGACAGGACCGATAGGAACAAACACCTATGTGCTGAAGAATGATCCTATGATCGTCATCGATCCTGGTTATGGTGTGAAAGAGTTCGTTAGGGGTGAATGTATTGTCCTTTTGACGCACATGCATTTTGATCACATCTGCGGTCTGGAGGAAATCAAACCGCTGAAAGTTTACATCAGCAGGGCTGATCTGAACGGTTTACGCGATCCAAGGATGAACAAGTCAGATCTGTTCAGACGCAGTTTTTCTTACAACGGAGAGTGTGAGATACTGTCTGAAAAAATAGAGCTTGGTGAATGGCATTTCAGAGTTATAGAGACACCGGGACACACGATGGGGTCTGTAGTCTACGCAACTGAGAAATTCTTCTTCACCGGTGATACAATCTTCATGGAAAGCATAGGTAGAACAGATTTTCCTGAATCTGACGAAAACAAGATCTTTGAAAGCCTAAGAAAACTGGCAAGGATTTTCAAAGAAATCGATCAAAAAGCTTTTGTGCTCCCTGGTCATATGGAATTAGGCTTCGTCGGAGATCTTTTCGAGAAGAACTATTTTCTCAAGGAGGCTTCAATATGAGAAAAATCTTACTCCTGCTCGTTGTGCTTTCGCTTTCAAGTTGCATGCTCAGACCAGTCTATGTGCCACCGAGTGCTTACTCTCTGACATCAGCACTCAGATTGGCTCAAAATGGCTATGCTCTTATCTTTCTTGAAGAAATAGATGGATATGGTCCGATTGCGAAAAAAGGTTTGGTCGCAAGTTATATCAGGGGAGACTCAAGTTACCTGCTCTACGGTTTTAAGTTTCTCGGAGAGTCACCAAAGGATTATTGGAAAAAGGTGACTAAACAATATGGAACTTGGAATTCACGCACTTACATAGATCTCCCAAACAGTGGTCTGTACAGCGTTGCAAAGGAAGGCAAGTACGTCGTTGCTTGGTGGAGAGATGTATGGTTGTTCGTAGTTGAATCTTCTTCAAATGCTGAGAAGTTCGCAAACGAATTGATGGATGTCTTTGCGAGAATAGGAGGGGCAAGCAGATGGTGATCATCGCACACAGAGGTTATTCTGCAAAGTTTCTTGAAAACACCTTGAAGGCTTTCAAGAAAGCTTTTGAATTTGGTGCAGATGGCATTGAGCTCGATCTGAGAATGACGGCAGATAAAAATATAGTAGTCATACACGATGAAGACTTAGAAAGGCTCTTCGGCGTGAAAAAGAGAATCTGTGAGTTGACTCTGAGCGAGCTGAAAAGCTATACAAAAGAAGGTGAAAAGATCCCAACCTTCGAAGAGTTGCTCTCGATTGTTCCCAAGGGGAAGTTGTTGAATGCAGAGCTCAAAGAACCTCAAGTGGCTGAAGATGCAATAAGGTTGATCGGAGAATATTCCCTGCAGAAGGAAACGGTTATTTCATCTTTTCATCATGACTTGATAGCCAGATTGATAAAACAATACCCTCATATGAACTTCGGCTTCTTAGTTGGTGAAGAGTTGAAAAATGACCCAGTTCAGCTCATCAGAACCTTGTTAGAGTATAAGCCATACTCGATGCACCTACCACATCAGCTGGCTGACTATCCTCAATACTTCAACCTCATATGTGATCTGGTGAGGAGCCAAGGCGTGAAGATCTTCATCTGGACACTGGACGATCTACAAAAATATGAAAGGATCAAAGATAAGATAGACGCTGTCATCACCAACGACGTTGGAAGTTTTGTAGAACATATCAAGACGAAGAGATAACTTTCGACTGGAGAGAAAAGAATGAACAAACTGATCATCGCTTCACTTCTTGTGAGTGTGCTATGTTTTGGTTTTACCTTCAAATTCGATGGATGGATTGAATACGATTTTGACAAACCAACAGACGTGATAAAGTTCACAGTGAATGTGTCATCCTTCAACGTTGAGTTCACAACCAGTGGCGGATTCAAAAGAGACAACTTGGTGATTCCACCCTACGCTGATAAATTGTGGAACAACTATTGGTATTTCGATGAAGGTTTTTTGAGTTGGTCTTACGGACAGATGGGAGTACAATTAGGTGTCAAGCGCAACTCTGCAGGACCGGGCAATACATACAAACTTTTTCTTGAAGAAAAGGACTTTTCTTATCCTACTGTGCGTTTGCTTGCAAGCGGTGAGAAATTCAAGGTCGAGACATTGTGGGGCGGCTTGAGACTTTTCGAGAATGCTTCACAACCTGTCAAAGCACTTAACTACAGATCTCTTGCCTTTTTTCCTGTTGAGGGACTCGAGATAGCCTACGAAGATGCTGTCCTTTATTTGCACAGATTTTTCGATCCATATTATTTTTTGGTCCCAATACCAATTCCCGGTATACAGGAGTTTTGGCATTTGAACGCCCCTTGGGGGTATTCAACAACACAACTCGATGACAATTCCATGGTTGGAGCTTACGTCAAATACTCAGACAACAGATACTCTGTCTACGGTGAAATACTCTTGGACGACATCAACATGAACAGATTTCTGAACCCGGAAGGTTTTCAAAACCCAGACAAGATAGCTTTCTTAGTTGGCTTTACTGGAAAAAGTGGACCATATAAAGTGACCTTTGAAGTTGCAGGTGCAACTGCCTTCACTTTTGAAAGATCAACCTTCAGCAGACCTTACGAGTATGTGTACTTTGAAGGTTCCAATCTGCCAATCGAAAAGAACATGATCGGCTATCTACATGGTGAAAACAACATCGCGTGTTCGATTGCTCTGGAATACTCCAACAATGGCTGGTCTATAAGCACTCTCTATGAAGGGCTCATATACGGCACAAGGACACCTGAAAAGCCCTGGCACGATGGAACGATACCATCGGGCACACATTGGCTTGTCGGAGAACTGACATCGCAGTTTTCCTTCAAAGGTAGGGTTGCTTACACCTTTAAAGATCTGCCAGAGTATCTTGGAGAACTGACGGTGGGCTTTAGATTTGGATTCGTTGGTGAAAAACCATTCATCGGATTTGATCTATCATCTTTATTCGATGTGAATCTATGAGGAGGTGAAGCGATGAAAGGACTTGTTCTTTGTGCTGGCAAGGGGACAAGGCTCAGACCTTTGACCTATACTACGGCAAAACATCTCATTCCTGTGGCAAATAGACCTGTGATCGAGTACACGCTCGATTTTATGAAGGATGCCGGTGTCAGAGAAGTGGCAATAATAGTGAGCCCAGAAAACAAAGAGCTCTTTAAAGAAAATCTGAAAGACGGTGCAGCTCTCGGCATCTCAATAGAGTACATAGTCCAAGAACAACCAAAGGGCATAGCACATGCCGCATATCAAGCAAAGGAATTTGTGAAAGATGAGCCCTTTTTAATGGTTCTTGGTGATAATTTGATCTTTGAGGATATAAAACCAACCGTTGAGCAGTTCTTAAACACCCAGACAGATGCTGTTGTCCTCTTGGCACGGGTTGAAGACCCGAGGTCTTACGGCGTTGCTGTTCTGGAGAACGACAGAATAAAATACGTTGTCGAGAAACCCAAAGAACCACCGAGTGATCTTGCGATAGTAGGCGTTTACATGTTCAGAAAAGATGTCTTCAAAGCCATAGAGAACATCAAACCTTCTTGGAGAGGCGAACTTGAAATTACAGATGCCATAGGCTACCTCGTTCAGAACAACTATTCTGTTAAGGCACATGTGATAACAGGATGGTGGAAGGACACCGGAAAACCAGAGGATTTACTTGAAGCCAATAGAAAGATATTAGACAACATGAAGCAAACTGCAGTTCTTGCAAGTTTGGAAAGGAACAGTTCCATACAAGGTAGAGTCAGTATTGGCAAGGGCACGATCATCGCAGGTTCAGTCATCCGAGGACCTGCTGTGATAGGTGAAAACTGCAGGGTGATCAACTCATATGTTGGTCCATATACGGCTATTGGTAACAGCGTGTCTCTCGAAAACTGTGAGATCGAAAACTCCATTCTTATGGATTTGAGTAATGTGGCAAATGTCACAAGTAGGATAGATTCATCCATTCTCGGCAAAGGTGCAAAAGTCATTCAAAATGGTGGTGTGCCAAAGGTCGCAAGATTAGTCGTAGGAGATCTGAGCTTCATTCAATTTTAGAAAAGCCCCCACCGCAGGGGGCTTTTCTATTATTTGACTTTCACCCAACGTATAACCATTGGGCTCGCTATGTAAATGGAGGAGTATGTTCCAACCACTGAGCCTACAGTCATACCAAAAGCAAAAGGTTTTATAGCATTTCCTGCAAACAGAAGCAACACGAAAACCACGATAAAGGTTGTCAGCGACGTGTTTATACTCCTTGTAAAGACTTGATTTATGCTGTTGTTCACAGTAACAGCAATTTCTTTGCCTCTGTATTTTTTCATGTTCTCCCTTATTCTGTCGTAGACAACTATGGTGTTGTTCAAAGAATAACCGATCAACGTTAAGAGCGCAGCGACTGCCGGCACATTCAATTCATAGCTGAAGAATGAAAAGAAACCAAGCGTTATCACAACGTCGTGTACTAAAGCAAGAGTTGCACCGATACCAAAAACGAAATTGAACCTCAGGGTGATGTAGACAAGTATAGCTATCAACGTTATCAGTACTGCTCTCCAGGTCAACCTTCTGATCTCTTCAGCGGCTGAACCTCCAGTTTCGTTGAAAGAAACTACCTGTCCTTTGACGTTGCTATCAGAAAGTTTTTTCTCTATCGTCGATTGAAGAGCGTCCTTTTCTGTCACATCAAAGGTTTTCGTCACCGTTACTGAGAACTTTGTCACACCCTCGGGATCACCAACAGATCTAACTCTCGTAACCCGAGCCGATGAAAAATCATTAGAAATCTCGTTGAAAATCCTTCGCACATCGGCTTCTACAAAGGTTGACGATTCAACTCTCAAGATGATCTCAGAGCCACCCAAGAATTCGACACCAAAATTGAATCCCTTCGTAAAGATGGAAATAACACTTGCAGCAACCAAGATCAGGGAGATCGTTATGAAAATCATTCGCTTGCCTACGAAGTCCATGTGCATCATTGCTGAGCCCCCTTTGTTTCAACGACTGGTTTACGTAGCAAAGAACTAAAAGCATCTGTCAAGAGTCTCGAAAGGACTATGTTCACAAAAAAGCTTCCAACCACACCTATGATGAGTGTTGTGGCAAAACCTTTCACAGTACCAGTACCGAAATAATACAAGGCAAGACCAGCTATGATAGTCGTTAAGTTTGCGTCGAACAAGGTGATGAAAGATCTGCCAAATCCTGCTGCTATGGCTGCTTTAACGGACTTCCCTGCTTTTAACTCTTCTTTGATTCTCTCGGCAATAATGATATTCCCATCAACAGTTGTCCCTATCGTAAAGACAATACCTGCAATACCTGGAAGTGTCAGTATCGATCGCGTAGCAGCGAGCACACCAAGCAACAAGAAGGTGTTGTACAACAGTGCTATATCTGCAATAACACCTTGTATACCGTAGAAGACTATCATGTAGATGAACACAATTATCAACCCAACGATTCCTGCCAAGAGTGAAGTCCTCACGATGTCCGAACCAAGCAAAGGAGCCACCCAACCTGCTGAAACCTTTTCAAGTCGCACCGGTAATGCACCACTTCTCAGTATCGCAGCTAACTGTCTTGCTTCCTCAATCGAGAAATTCCCAGTGATCTCCGCTTTACCATCTGGTATCACAGAGATAACATAACCAGCAAACTGCACAACGTTGTCCAGAACTATCGCAAGCCGTTTCTCTCTGGCAGCTGCACTGCCTATAGAACCCTCTGGAACAACCAATTGTTGCGTGATTTTCTTGAACATCTCAGCATCTTTGCTTGCCAATTCAAAGGTCACTTTGTAACCAAATCTTCCTGCACGTGTTTCTGGTACAGGACTTGCCGTCACTATTTGTGGTGAGATCAACTTCAAGTCTTTGACGAGCATTATTTCCTGCCTAACGAGATACCATATCTTTCCTTCTCTTGCAGGAAGCCATTCTGCCCTCTTCACCCTTGCCAAATCTTTCAAAGTTGGATCAGTCTGTGGATCAACTTGAGTCTCCTCCAAAACCTGTCCAAAGTACATGACACCGGTTGAACCTAAAAGTTTTTCAGCCTTTGTCGTGTCAGTTGCAGCTGGAATCTCTATCACTATGAAAGAGTTGTTCTCCCTAAAAGCCTTTCTCACAGTGGCTTCAGTGTAACCTGCGGCGTCAAGCCTGTTTCTCAAGACCGTCCAAACATTGTCTACAACTTCGCTTGGATTCTCTACACCTTGTTCTACGTCAACTCTGTACTCCAAACGAGCCCCACCCTTGATATCAAGTCCCAAAGGTATACGCTGAAAGATTGCAGCCAAGCCTTTATAGGTCTGACCTTTACTTGGCCAAAGCAGTGCCAAAAAGGCCGCAAATATAACAGCGATTACGACTATCAATCTCACCCTGTCTGCTCTCATTGTGATGTTCCCTCCTCAGTTTTGTTCCTTGTCTTTGTCTTTTTCCTCCTGTCCTTTCTCCTCTTGCTTTGCTTCTTCTTTCAAAACCGTTGCTATTGCCCTTTTTGTGATCTCAAGCTCAGTCGTCATGGCTGTCTTGATCTTGATTGTGTCTTTCTTGATGTCTATGACCTTCCCAACTATGCCTCCAACAGTGATAACTGTGTCGCCACGTTTCATGTTAGAGACCATGTCACGGAACTGCTTTTCTCGTCTCCTCTGAGGCAGTATGATGAGAAAATAGAACATCGCAAAGAGGATAACCAACAGAAAGATAAAGCTAAAACCAGAACCTGTTGCCGTTGTTGAAGTTGGAGCACTACCAGTCGCACCTGGTGCTGCACTGTAGAGTATGTTCACCTCAAATACCTCCTTTTGAATTTTCAACCTTAGATGATTTTACCAGAACTGTGTAAATCATGGGAACAAAAATCAGTTGCAATCCCAAACCAACAAGTCCGGAGAGAAAGTCAACTGAAATTCTGATCGGTGCCTTGAACAGCCATATCGAGACCAATAGGACAATCTTCGAAGCAAAAAAGTCTAACAAGATCACCAAGTGAAGATTTTTGTTCCTTCTGTAAAGGAACGATGTCAAAAGGCTAACAGTCAGGGCTTCCAAGATTACGGGTCCTAAGAAACCAATCTCAGGTGATCCAACTGCCATAAAGCTTGTCATGGCTCCAAAGGCGGCGACTAAGCTCCCAACGATCGGACCATGAAGCAGCGTGGCAGTTAAAACTATGAAGATATTCGGCAAAAGCCATCGCTCTATAAGCGGCACACCAAAAAGTTGCAAGAAATATGAAACAGCCGTTGACAAAGACAACCACAGTAGAAATAAAGTGATCTTCTTATGCAAACTCTCACTCCTAAACGACATTCCTCTCGCGTACAATTCCTTTTTCAAACCTTTGCAAGTTCAGTTCACTTATGTCTACGTTCAAGGTTTTGCCGTGAATTATCATCTGAGCTATCGCCTCTCCCACCGCTGGTGCGAGCATGAAACCATGGCCACTGAAACCCACTGCATAGTAAAAGTTTGGTAGATTAGGCGCTTCACCGATGATAGGCTGTGCATCAGGTGACATATTGTAATGGCCAGACCAGTGTCTCACAATTCTCAATCTGCCCAAAAACGGGAAGATTTTTGTCATCTTTTTCGCCATGTCTTTTTCAAATCTGTAAGTAACGTTGTAGTTGATCTGAGGTTTTTCGTCCGGATCACCCTGACCCATTATGAAATGCCCATGCTTGGTCTGCCTCATGTAGAAGTTTCCCGAAAAACTTATAGCCATTGGATCAAAAAAGCTCTTTACAGCTTCGGTGACAAGTATCTGATGTCTATAACTTTCAGTCGGAAGATCAACACCAACCATCTTTCCTATCTCTTTTGAGTGAGCTCCGGCAGCGTTCACCAAGATTTGGCATCTTACAGTCCCTCTACTCGTGAGAACTTCAAAGTGGTCACCGAGTGCCTCTACTGCGACAACTTTCGTGTGTGTGAATAACTCAACTCCAAGCCGTTGTGCCGCCTTTGCATAAGCAAAGTTCGCAAGATGTGGGTTTGCATGTCCATCTGTTTGACAAAAAGTTGCCAGTTTCACACCATCTACTTTCAAGTATGGATATCTCTCTTTGACTTGGTTAGGTGAAAGTATCTGAACATCGAGTCCAAGCTCTTTTTGCATCTGAACATTTTTCTCAAACTCAGCAGCTTCTTTTTCGTCGTAGGAAAGAACTAAGTATCCACCTTGTTTGTACTCTATGTCCATGCTTGTCTCCTGTGACATTCTTTCGAACAGTTCAACGCTTCTCATTGCCAGTAGCACGTTGTTAACAGAACTCCACTGCTGTCTTATGCCACCAGCACACCTACCGGTTGAACCAGAACTCAGATAGTTTGCTTCAAAGAGTACAACGTCCTTCTCGCCAAACTTGGCAAGGTGATAGGCTATTGAACAACCAATTATTCCTCCGCCAACTATCGCCACTCTATATTCACTTTTCATTCTCGATCTCTCCCTTTACGATCGACTCGAATTTCACGGGCATTGAGGGTGGTCTGAATGTCCCAAAGCCAATCTCCTTCAGAGTTTTGCCTGTCTTTCTTGCAAGTATTCCAAGCACGATCGATCTGCAAGTTCTCCCACCACACGGTCCCATACCGACTCTCAAATATCTTCTTAGTTCTTCGTAATCTGTAAAACCTTCTTCTATAGCTCTCTCAACTTGATCAACTGTGATCTCTTCACATCTGCATACAAATGATTCAGTCTCTTTTGGAAGGCGAAAACTCCTAACAACTTCACCCATGCCAGCAGGCACACTCAGATGAACGAGATACGTTTTATTGGCTGATTTCACTACTCTCACAACTTGTGCTCGAGCAACTTCCCTTCCCTCACGGTCCAAAGCGATGACCTCTTGTCCCTTTTCGGGTAGAGGGAGAAACTCATATGGCATTATGACCAGATCTCTGTCGGGTTGAAAATTCTCCTGAACCAAAAAGATCGCAAGCCCAGGACATTTCATCACGCAAATGCCGCAACCAGTGCACTTTGAATAATCCACGATCGGTAAGCTGTTTATGTTCTCCGGCACTGTGATTGCTCCCGCAGGACAAGATGTCTGACATGGGTTACAGGGAATATTCTCATAGCACTCTATAACAGGCCTAAGTTTTCCAACAGGACCAAGGTCTTGTTGTGATGTCTTGGAGTAACTCATCATCTCTTGGGGAAAGAACCTCTCCAAACCCTTTCGAACCTTTTCTGAGAATGGTCCCGATCTGAACTCAACCAGTTCTTCTTGCATCCTCTCGATCTCTGAATCAAGGTTTTGCCCTGTAATCTCTTCAGCAACTTTCAACCCGGCAATCTTACCCTCTATCATAGCCGTTGTTGCTTCTTCAATACCTGCAAGATCTCCAGCCACGAAGATATTCTTGACATTCGTTCTCATCTCTCTGTCTCTATATGGAACATATCCTCCGAGTTCTGGAATATATTGGATCTGTACACCTGCCATCGATGCTAACTCAATCGAAGGCACAAGACCAACAGCAACGCAGATTACATCAACAGCAAATTCTTTCTCACTACCAGCGATTATGTTGTATTTTTCATCAACTTGAGCTATGACGGCACCTTCAACTTTCTCTTCTCCAATCGCTTCTTTGATGGTGTGTCTCAGAAGTATGGGAACGCCAAGCCTTTTCACCTTTCTTGCATGAACATCGTATCCACCAACCTTGTCTGCTATCTCCACGATCGCTTTGACCTCTGCGCCTGCTTGCAGCAGTTGGTACGAGACAATGAGACCTATGTTTCCAGAACCAATCATCAGAACTCTCTTACCTGGGAGAACTTTGAACTGGTTCATCAGTGTCTGCACAGCTCCAGCACCGTAAACACCTGGAAGGTGGTTGTTTTTGAAAGGAATAAAACGTTCACTCGCACCAACTGAAATGAGAATGTATTTGGGTTCTATCTCAAAAACTAAATCTTTCTCTCTATCGTAGGCGGTGATAATATCTTCGTAGATCCCTGTCACCGTTGTCTGAGTTTTGACGGTGACATTTTCGTTCAACTGAGAGATCAATTTCTTGGCTATCTCAAAACCTCTGACTGAAGCGTAAAATCCCTCGTGTCCAAAGAACTTGTGTGTCTGTTTAACCAACTGCCCACCCAATTCAACACCTTCATCAACAATCAAAGTCTTTACATCTCTCTTGCTCGTTTCAATCGCCGCACACAACCCTGCCGGTCCGCCTCCGATCACCAAGAAATCTGTCTTCACCATGTGACTTCACCTCTACCGATCTGCCTTCTGACCTTCATTCCCTCCTTCACAAGTGTGATACAACTTCGAACATTGGCAACTCCATCGACAATCATCAAGCACGAAGAACATTTGCCTATCGCACAGTAAAAGCCTCTTGGTTTTGAATGTTCTGTTTTTCCAAAAACATCAACACCGTTCGCAACGAGCGCAGCGGCTATCGTCTCACCTTCGAAGGCCTCCATTTCTCTGCCTTCGAAGTAGAACTTCAACACCTTTGGTTTTCCAACTTCCAAAATTGGATGAGCTTCAATCCTGCGCAAAGGCACCACCTCTCTTTGAAGAATTTGAAAGGGGACCAGAGCC
Organism: Pseudothermotoga sp. U03pept; assembly: GCF_051235805.1. Lineage (NCBI taxonomy): Bacteria > Thermotogati > Thermotogota > Thermotogae > Thermotogales > Thermotogaceae > Pseudothermotoga > Pseudothermotoga sp. U03pept. The sequence continues at coordinate 1,553,156 of NZ_JBPNXV010000001.1, forward strand.
CCCTTTTTTACAGATGTATTGGTCTTTCGACAACACCTTCTATGGCACCGAGCACCATCTCGCTCAGAGTTGGATGCGGGTGTATCGACTCTTCAAGCTCTCTTGCGCTCAGACCATTGCGTACTGCCACAACTCCCTCCATTATCATATCGGTTGCGGCAGGACCAACGATCGTCATTCCAAGGACCTTCAAAGTTTCTTTATCGGCAATAACCTTTGCAAAACCATCTTTTTCAAGAATCGTCCTTGCCCTGCCGTTGGCGCTCAGCGGGAATGAGAAGATCTTGATCTTCGAAGGATCAACATCTTTTTCGTGTAACCCAACACTCGCCACCTCTGGATTCGAAAATATCACACTGGGTACGGCTGAATAATCCATCTGTGCTTCTTCTCCACAGATATTCTTTGCCGCCACAACACCTTCGTACATCGCGACGTGTGCGAGCATTATCTGTCCTCTCACATCACCAATGGCATAGATGTTAGGAATATTCGTCTGCATCTTGTTGTTTGTCTTTATACCTCTCTGTATCTCGATGCCAAGTGCCTTGAGATCTTCACCTATCTTAGGCCTTCTTCCAACAGATATCAGAACCTTGTGCGCTGTTCTCTCGATCGTTCCTTGCGCTGTTTCTACAACACATTTGAAACCATTGTCCACTGGTTCGACATCGATCACCTTGGAAGACTCATATATCTCTACTCCCCTCTTTCTAAGAGTCTTGGCGACTACTTCAGCTACATCCTTATCCTCGGTAGGGAGTATGTGTTCCATGAGTTCGACGATCGTAACGGGTATCTTCAGAGTGGAGAAAAAGGTTGCAAACTCGACACCTATCACTCCACCACCAACTATCAAGATGCTCTGAGGAAGTGCTTCCATTGTAAAGACATCATCGCTGGTCCAAAGACCATCCAGTTTGTCAAAGGGAGATATCAGCGATGGGTAAGAACCAGTTGCAATGATTATGTTCTTCGTTTCGAACAACTTGTCTGCCACTCTCACAAGATTGTGTGACTCGACAGTTGCCTCACCGTTTATGAGCTCAACGTTGTATTTCTTCAGTAGATATTCAATGCCTTTTCTGGACATGGTGACAACCTTGTTCATGTGATTCTTGATTGCTGTGAAATCGTAAGACACACCTTCCACGTTTATACCAAGCTGCCTTGACTTCTCGACGATCTCTGAATAAAGATGTGCGCTACTCAGGAGCGCTTTTGTTGGGATGCAACCCCAGTTGGTGCAGGTACCACCAACGAACGATTTTTCTACCAGGGCAACCTTCTTACCCCTTTGTCCAAGTTTCACTGCAGCCACGTATCCACCAGGACCTGCGCCAATCACAACTGCATCGTACAAAACAATCACCTCCTGCGACATTGCAACAAAATTGTACCATCTTGCATGCACCAAGACAAATCTAACCAAAATAACTCGGAAAATCTCGTAGATCTATCGTCTTTAAGAAGGTGTTCACACATAGTTCATAATAACTCGCACAGAGTTTGTCATAAAATATGCGTGTATTATCAAATATGGGAGGATTGATAAAATGAAACTGTCTTTGAAATGGTACGTGCTGATCTTGAGTGTCTTGCTGATTGTAGTGCCAGTTTTTCTGTTTTTCTCTGTGTCATTGAAGAGCACTCAAGATCTTGCAAGTCAACTCACTGAAAAAATGTACAAAGACAAGCTCAACGGTGCAGTAGAGGTCTTGAGAGAATACGCAAAGTACGAATACGGCACTTTGCGCCTGCAAGATTCACAACTGGTTGACAAAGACGGTAAACCCATCAAAGACAGATTCGAAGCCGTTGACAGAATAAGCAAACAGATGAACGTAGTTGCAACGATCTTTCAGGCTCAAGGTGATGATTTTCTGCGAGTAACCACTTCCATTCGAAAAGACGACGGCACAAGGGCAATTGGAACATACCTTGGAAAGGACAGCGCCGCGTACAAACCCATTGTTCAAAAGCAAAGATACCTCGGAGAAGCGAAAATACTCGGAAAAGACTATGCAACGTGTTATGATCCTATTTTAGACGAGAAAGGGAATGTCATAGGTATCTTCTTCGTAGGAACACCCAAAGGCGAGATTGATGCGCTCATTCTAAAGGCAAGAAACGATTTCCTTCAAAGGTCGATCTTGCTCATCGTAATCTTGGCAGCTGTAGGTTCATTTGCAGCAACTTTCCTTATGAACAGCATTTTGATAAAACCTTTTGCAATCATATCTCATACTGTTGAGAAAGTTTCTCAAGGCGATCTGAACTATCGTATATCAAAGAATTTCAGAACTAAAGAATTCACTAAACTAGCTGAAGAACTCACACATATGAGTGAAAAACTCACAGCTTTGGTGAAAACCATCTTTGACAGCTCACATAAGGTTTCAGCATCAGTTGAAGAACTCGTATCAACCTCCCATGAAGTCAGCGCTACGAGTGAAGAACTTGCCTCACAGATGGAAGAGGTGAACAAATCTGCACAGAACGCATCTGCATCGATACAAGAGGTAACCAGTGGAATAGAAGAAGTGGCAGCCAGTGCACAGAATGTATCAAAGTCTGCACAAGAATTGACAGAGAAAGCTTCACAGGTGAACAATGCAGCGAAAGAAGGGGAAAAGGCAGTACAGTCGATAGTACAGATAATCGCACAGACGAAGGAAAAGTCACAGCAGACAGAGAAGGCAGTCAAAGAACTGAGTGAGAGGGCAAAGAACATAGGAGAGATAGTACAGACGATAAACTCCATAGCAGAGCAGACGAATCTATTGGCGTTGAACGCAGCGATAGAGGCAGCGAGGGCAGGAGAAGCAGGAAGAGGCTTTGCTGTAGTAGCAGACGAGATAAGAAAGCTTGCAGAGGAGAGTAAAAAGGCAACAGACAAGATAGGGCAGATCTTGAATCAGATACAACAAGGGGCACAGCAGGCGAGTGTAGCGACGAACGAGACGGTGAATGTAGTAGAGAAGGCTGCAGAACAATCAGAGGTAGTTAGTGAAAGGCTAACGAACATACTAAAGCAAGTAGAGAGTATAACGAGTCAGATAGAGAGTTTGGCGGCAAGTTCACAAGAGCAGAGTGCAGCGGCAGAAGAGATGAGCAGTGCGATGGACACAGCTACAAAATCGATAACAGCGATAGCACAGCAGGTAGAAGAGATGACAGCGGCTGTGAAACAACAAGCAGACTCAAGTCAAAATGTGAGCGGTGCTTCAGAAGAGCTAAGTTCGATTGCGCAAACTTTAGCTGAACAGGTCAGGACCTTTAAAATTTGAACCAGAAGCCCGAGTTCCATCTCGGGCTTCTTTAAACTCTCAAGCAAGCTCTCGCTTCGGCTGAAAATAGGGATTTAAAGCTTTTTGAGTTTCTCCATGTTAGTCTTGTATAAGTTCTATTTCAAGCTTTCTGAGTGAAGATCTTCAAGTTATCGATAGATTTTTCTCTCTAACAAAGCTTTTGCACCGAGTGTTAGTTTTTTGCATTTTCGTATATTATATATTGGAACAAAAAGGCGCCTACCAAGATCTTGGTGAAAGAAAGACCACGTAATAGGCATAGGTCTACCCCTTTGGTACTGCCACACCTTAGTTATAAGTGTGCATGCCGTTGCAAAGAGATTCTGGCATGAGAATTCTATCTTGTGGTGGGTTGATGGTGGGAAGATCTATGTCTTATTGTTACTTGCCAAGACGTACCTCAGATTGTTCTTCTTTGCATAGTACATTGCAGCATCGGCAATTCTGACCAGTTGATCGAGTTCACAGGCATCGTTTGGATAGACAGAAACACCTACATTCCCTTTAACATTGAAAACCTTCTCGTCCACCGCCATAGGTTCTTCTATCGTTTGAAAGATCTTCCCCAGTAAGTGATCTGTATTAGATTCATCAAAGTCATAGAGCAAGACCACGAATTCATCCCCGCCAAATCTCGAAACCAAATCACTCTGTCTCAAAGCTTTCATCAATCTCAAACCAACAGTTCTCAAAACAAAATCACCCATCTGATGGCTGAATTTGTCGTTAATCGCTTTGAAGTTGGACAAGTCTAAGAACAGCACCGCTACTCTCTTGGCTTCCCTCTTTGCCAATGACAGAAGTTTCTCTCCGTATTCCGCAAATCCCCTTCTGTTGAGCAAACCAGTGAGTGGATCATGATTGTAGAAATACTCCATCATTCTCTGCTGCTCAAAAATCCTTTCCTCGTATCTCAATCTGGTAAAGACTTCCGAAAGATTGTTCGCAAAGAGTGTTGCGATGAAAAGTGAATCTTTGTCAAAGGCATTTTCTCTGTCGAAGTTGTCCAGATTGAGAGTCAAAACAATCTCGTCTTCGATCCTAAATCCTACGCTCAGTGTACACATTATCTCATCTATCCTGCCTGCCTTTTTCAGAACCTCGAATAACCCCACGTTACTCTTATCAATTCTGAGCAGATCATTCCTTTTCTTTATAGGCTTTTCCAACCACTTTGAATGCTGAGAGGGAGAAAACTCTATCTTTGAAAGTTCTTCGATATCGTACCCTATTGCAGCGACATAGAAGTGTTTGTCGCCGTTTTTTATTAAAATACTACCGGCTTGCGAGTTTGGTACAACCTGCAAAGCCTTTTCCAAAATCAACTGAAAAAGTTGCTGCCTATCCTTCCCGCTCAAAAAATGTGCCGAAATTGAGATCAGAGCCTCGTTGAGATTTCTCAACTTCTCTTCCGCAGAAAGCCTTCGCCTGAAATCGATTGCCAAAATTACTAAATAGGAAGCAAGTCCTACGAGTGCAGACATAAGAACGGAAGAACCATTCATGATAGGTTCTGTGAAAGCGTACTTCAAGCCGTAGGCAAAATCTTCACCCTCAGAAGCAATACGCAGATCTTTGATACCGAGTAAATCGAGTACCCTTTGAGCATCCACAGTCAGAAGCACAACAACAGAATCTGAACGGATCTTGCCAGAATCGTCGTAAACCCCAAGATGTATTAGAATCTTCTTGCTTGCAGATAGGATTCTTACGGCACCAAAATCATCTGAAAAATGAACAACTTCAACTGCCTCAACCAGTGGCAAAGAGTTCTTGAACTCCTCAAGCCAAAAGTCGATCTTCTCTGATGAGCCAAAGCTCAATATTTCGTAAACGACAGACTCATGAAGTTGAGACAAACTCACATTTCTTGCGTAGTCATCCACAAATCTGATCAAGTTGTTCGCCGATTCCTTGGCATGCAGTCGTGCGCTCGCCCTGTCGTGAAGATACACTGTAGCAAGTACAAGTAAAAAGACCAGGACAGCGACCAAGATTGGGAAGGTTCTTGGCATATCTCATCACCACACCCATACTGGATGAAAAACAAACCACCTAAATTAATATTACACCTTATTGGTGTCGAAAAATGTTACAAAAGTGATCACGACCATCGGCTCGAAGGATCTTTCAAAGATTTGAACAGTTTCCACGCAAAAAATGCACTGAAGCATCGTCAATCTGCTTTACATTCTCCAGAAGTTACTTCTTTCTTAACATCACAAGAGAGATCGTTTTCACAATTGTCTGTTTGTATATTCCAGTGATCACTCCAAACCCAATCGAACCAAGTAGGATGTTCCACAAGAGGTTATCGGCAAATGTCATGAAGAAGCACAAAAGAACCACAACTGCCGTACAGATGTATATCTTCCTGAGCGGGTAATTCACCGAGTAGAACTTCTGCGAGATTTTAGTTCTCATGATGAATAGGACAAGAAAACTGAGACCTGTTGATAGAGCAGCTCCCCTTGCACCAACTCTCGGAACCAATATTAAGTTCCCCACAAAGTTGAAAAGAGTGGCAACAAGAGTGTTTATCATGTGCCAGTGAGTCTTCTTTGCAAAATCTATTCCACGCATGGTAATCTGTGATATGGTACCCATCACAGGCATCAACACCAGAAATGGTGCTATCTGTGAAGCTTTGCGATAGCTTGGAGCCAGCAAGGAGAAAATCACATCTTTACTGATCAAAACCAAGCCACACAGGAGGAACATTACACAACTGACCAGCAAAGCCATCTGCTCGAAGAATTTCGTGTCTGCCTTCTTTGCCTCATAGCTTTCGTATGCGACAGGCTGCCAGAAATTCACAAAGCCCGTTTGAAACAGATTCATCACTGAGACGATCTTGAAAGCGGCAGAGTAGAGTCCCATCTGTGTGAAATCTGAAAAGATTCTGAGTGCAAACCTGTCCATCCAGGTGAAGAGCCACCAGATGATCGAGGCAGGAACAAATGGAAGACCGTACTTGACAACTTCCTTGATGATTCTCTTGCTTAGTCTGACAGGCAACCAATACTCGTGATCCACAACGACACCTACCAAGAGAGCAACGACATTTGAAACTACCTGCCCCAAGATGATCGTGTGGAAGTTTCTTTTGAAAAAGAATGCACACACGATTATGAAACCTACGTTGCTAACAGACTGAACAACTTGAATAGCTGAATACACAAGACCTTTCTTTCTCATTCGAATACTCTGAAGGTTGAAATTCTGCACAACTCCTGTTAGTAGCGCTAAGACCAACAATCTTGAGAAGGTCGAATCTCTGTCGCCAATCAACATGAAAGAAAGTTGTTCAGAAAAGATTAACAACAAAGAACTCACAACAACTCCCAAAAAACTTGGCACAAAGAGGCAGCTTTGGAAAAGAGTTACTCTCTCCGTAGGTTCGACTTGGTAGAAAAATCTCACAAAACTACTGTTTGTCCCAAAGACTACTATTATCACCAAGATGTTGTACACCGTGGAGAACATCATTGCCTTTCCAAACTCCTGCGGTGCAAATAGGTAACTAATCAACGGTGTTGTGAAAAAGGAAATCAGTGCGTTGATCCACGTGCCCAAAGAGAAAGTGAAGAACTGCTTCAAGAGATATCGATAGTCCATCGTCAACCACGATCGTTGAGTTTTTGTTCGATCAACTTCAGCATCGTCTGTCTCTCAGCCAAGGGCAATGGTTGTAGAATTGAACACAGTTCATCTATCGAGTTGAGCAAATGCTGAACCTTCGAGCTGCTTATACCAGATGTTCTGGGAAGAAATTCGATGCGGCAAAACTTTTTCAGTGGTTCGTATTTTTCCCTCCACTCTTCACTTGCAACAATGATATCCGGTTTGTACTTTTCAATATCTTTGATTTTTTCCTGCCAACTGTTTGCTGGGAAAACTTCACCGACGCACTTTATGTTTTCAACGATCTTCGATCTTTCTTCGTAACTGAACAAGCTGACCTTTCCTTTCTCAAGGTTGAATTCATCGGTCGCCACCCCAACGATCAAATAGTCACCATAACTCTTCGCCTTCTGAAGAAAATTCAAATGCCCAACGTGGAAAAGGTCAAAACTGCCGTAAGTTAGAACCTTTTTCATAGTAATTTCCCCCTATAGAGTGCTTTCTCAATCAATTGAAGCACCCTTTTCGTGGAATTGGCATCCTTATATTGGTGAGTCAAATTCAGCACAAACTGTCTTTCTTTTCTGTAGTAATCAGGTTCTTCAAGACTCTTCTTCACTTCTCTTTGCAAAGATTCTTGATCTACACACTTTGGCCCCGCAGTCCAGAGATCGTAGTCAAGTAACCATCCTCCACGTGTGTCTTTGTACTCTTTGAAATCGACTGGTGTAAAAACGATGGGTCTGTCGAGCAACAACCAATCGAAGTAGATAGATGAGTAATCAGTGATCAACAAATCTGCCCCATTCAAAACTTTGTAGAAATCGGTTCTTTCACGTTTCAGAACCTCGGACTCTACGATCTTTACACACTCACTTTCAAAACGCTTGAAATGATCCAAAAAGAGTCGCTCCTCAAGAGGATGGAGTTTCAAAAAGAAGACGATGTCGTTCTCTTCAAGAAAGCGCAAAAATTCTTGTAGATCAAATTCCTTGAAACCAAAAAAGTTGTCGTACGATTTGTTTCCCTCCACGAAGTCTTTATACCCAAATCTGAAAGTTGGAGCAAATATAACGATTCTTTTTGTTCTAAGATCCACTCCAAAGAGTTTCTCCAGGTTTTTTCTACCATCTTCTGTTAACAAATAATCGTTCCTCGGTGCACCCGTGATAATATAGCTACTGACAGCTAAGCCCAAGCAAGCATTTCTCAAAACTGTACCGAAATCTGAGTAGGAACAAAAGACATCTGGTTTGTAACTGTATCTTTCGACTCTCTTGTCCATCAGTCCAGCCTTCTTGGTGGGAAAGCCATGCCAAAGCTCTATGTGAATCGTTTTTCTGCGTAACTTTCTTCCACCGTGGGTTGTGACGATCACCTTGCTCTTGGTCCTCCATTTGATCACGTACCAACTGAAAAGAAACTTCTCCCAGAGTGATTCAAAAGGCTTCTCTGGTAACTCTATGACCTTGAACTTACAATCTCTTATTTCTCCTCTTTCGAGTGCTTCCAAGATTGGCATTAGATTACTGCCTGAGATTCCTGCGAAAAAGAGTGTCACCAGATTTCTGTCCACTCTGTAAAACACTTTTGCAATAGACTCTAAAAGTTTTAAGATCAATAATTTAAGAATTAGCCTCACCTTCTTTATGTTATTTATACCACAAGAGGATACATTTCTCTTCAAAACGGAGGTACTTTCTTTTCACAGTAAGACAAGAGTTTTCAACTGCAGAGTGAGTCCAGAAGGTTTGTAGAAGCTTGTTTCTCATTCGCACGCAACTGAGTTTTCTTTTGAGGTTAGCAACACTTATCACTGGAAATCCTTTCTGACCGTGAATCCGTCAAGGTAGGCTGACTTCCTTGCGATCCACCTCAGGTACTGGTTGAGAAACCCACCAATGGGATGCTACTTTCTCACAAGGATTGGTTGTAAAACCCTTTCTAAAACTCCGTGCAAGTGAGATATGAGCATTCCATAGTTCACAACAGGAATCTCTAACCTCTTGGCTAACTTCATGCGCCTCATGAACGCCGTTCTGTTCAACACACAACCACCGCAATGAATCATCAGCTTGCAGTCAGATAATTCCTCTATCTCTGGAAAGTCCTTTCCAGCGAAGAATTTGTAATTGAGTTTCACTTTGAGCTTTTCAGATATCCAGCTCGGAATCTTGACTCGACCTATGTCATCGCAGGTTGGAATGTGAGAACACGCTTCAACGATGGCGACCGTATCGCCATCTTTCAGATTCTTGAGTGTCTCAATGCTTTCCATGAATTGCTTTATATCACCTTTGCTGACCGACTCGAGAATCGAAAAGGTGGTCAATGGAATATTATTTGGCACGATCTTTTCAACTCTCATGATCGCCTGTGAATCAGTCACCACCAAATCAACTTTGAAGTTCACCTTTTCCAAAGCTTGAGCAAGCTCTGTGTCTCTGGTCACTACCGCTGTTGCAGCACAATCGATCGTTTCCCTTATTGCCTCAACTTGAGGCATGATGAGTCTTCCTCTTGGGGCAGCTGTGTCTATGGGCACGACAAGAACGACAGTTTTGTGTTCAGCCACAAGGTGAGCAAGGAGTGTTTTTGATTCCTCTTTGGGAATGATCTTCGCTATCGTTTGGGCAAGTGCTGCAATGTTGACCTTTGTCTTTGCGGATACTTCTACGATCGGTACATCGAAATGTGTGTAGAATTTTCTCAAACCGTTCTTCAAATCAAACTTGTTCACAGCAATGATGAAAGGTATCTCGAGCTGCCTTAAAAGATCTGCTGCAAAGTGTTCATGTTCGCTCGGCAGATCATCAACAACAAGTATCGCTGCATCTGCACGATACAGAGCTCTTTTGGCACGTTCGACCCTCTTTTCCCCAAGAAAACCTTCATCGTCCAAACCAGGCGTGTCGATGAACGTTACTGGACCGAGTGGATGTAGCTCAAGAGTCTTAAAAACTGGATCTGTAGTAGTACCAGGTACGTCGCTCACGATTGCTACATCTTGACCAACGATCGCGTTTATCAAGGAAGATTTTCCAACATTCCTTCTACCTATGATCGCGATGTACTTTCTAAAGCCCGCATGTGAAGTGTTCATGTCTTTTCCTCCTGTATCCAAAATCATTGCTGACCTTGTAACCAACCGATCTGACCAAATTCTTTGTACACTCACCACAGGCAAGATCGTTTTCAAAGATGCATATCTTGTTTGGATAGAGTGTGTACTGTGCCCGATAAGGTGATGGAGTGAAGTTCGGCATGATCACGTTCGCACCGCATTTGAGTGCAAGCTGCCTTCCAAAAGGATCTATCGTTCCCAGTGCTGTGGTCGCCGGAATGTTGGCATCGGGCAAGAACAGCCTGGTGAGTGCGATCACTTTGAGAGTTTCAGTCAGATCTCCTGCTTTGCAGTTTGCCAAAGGTGTATCTTGATGCGGTATGAACGGACCAATACCCACCATGTCTGCATCGAGTTGGTACACGAACAAGATATCTTTTGCCAACGATAGCTCGTCTTGACCTGGAAGCCCCACCATTGAGCCTGCACCAGTCTCGTAACCAAGCTCTTTGAGTTTGAAGAGATGTTCTTTGCGGTTTTCGAAAGAATCGTTTGGATGCAATCTCTTGTAGAGCTCTTCGTCTGCCGTTTCGTGGCGCATAAGATACCTGTCTGCTTTAAGCTCTTTCCAGCACTTGTACTCGTCGAAGCTTCTTTCGCCTACAGAGAGTGTTATCGCTACTTTGAATCGCTTGATCATTTGAATCATTTCAGAGATCATTTCCTTGGTGTAGTAAGGATCTTCTCCTGACTGAAGAACCACAGTTTTGATGCCCATTTGCGCTATGAGTTTCGCGCGCTCCACGATCTCATCGACGCTCATTCTGTAGCGTTTGATCTTTTTATTCGATGCTCTGATACCACAGTACAAACAATCGTTCTTGCAGTAGTTAGAAAACTCTATGATGCCACGTAGATAGACCTCTCTGCCCAAGTATTTCTGCCTGACTTCATCAGCAACTGCAAAGAGTCGTTCGTTCAGCTCGTTGTTTTTAATCACCCAAGCAAGCTCTTCAACTGTCACACTTTCTCGATGGTTAACGATCTTTTCGATCACTCCGTACACAATCGATCACCTTCTTGCACATCTGTTTGAGTTGATCACTCACTCTATCCAGTTGAGCGAACACTACGTACTCCTCATCTTCGAATGCCACCAGAGGTGGAACAAACCTCTCCTCACCTGCTCTCAAACCTGGAATGTGAGAGATCCTTCTTCCAACCTTTTCACACACCCAGATCTTGCAGTTGAATATTTGTGCGATTTGTTTTAGAAGCTTTTCACAGCCTGACATCGCGCTCTCCTGCCTCGAGCCTTTGCAGAAGTTTCTCTACGATCTTTCTTTTTTCTTCAGGCATTCTTCCAAGCTCGTTTTGAATGAGCTTTTCTCCTATAGTCTTCGTTTCTTTCGAAGCGTAATCGATCAAGTACTCCTTAAAGGTCAACAGGGCATTTGGAGTGCAGAACTCCTTCACAAAACCAGGTATGGCGAACTCCATGAAGTGCTGACCTGTTCTGCCAGCCCTGTAGCACGCCGTACAGAAGGATGGTATGTAGTTGTTCTGAGCAAGCTCTCTCATCACTTCATCGAGAGATCTGGTATCACCCAAGATGAACTGGCTCTTTTTTACCTTCTCCGGATCTTCGTTGGAATACGAACCAACACCTATGCTCGAGCCAGCGTCTATCTGAGACACACCAAGCCTCAGCCCTTCGCGTCTTATCTCTGGACTTTCTCTGGCTGTGAGAATCATACCTGTGTAGGGAACAGAGAGCCTTATGATCGCAATCAAACGTTTGAACTCTTCATCACTCAAAGCTTTGGGCGGTCTTTGGGCAAGCGGCGTGTTCAACGCAGGCTCGATCCTCGGGAACGATATGGTGTGCGGTCCCACACCAAACCTTTCCTCCAAATGCTTCGTGTGGTACATTAAACCCATGACCTCAAACTTCCAATCGTAGAGTCCAAAGAGAGCACCTATGCCGACGTCGTCTATACCTGCGAGCATCGCTCTGTCCAAACCGAAGAGTCTGTACAGATAGGAAGCCTTGGGACCTTTCAAATGGTACTTCTTGTAGGTGGGCAAGTGGTAAGTCTCTTGGAAGATCTGAAAAGTGCCTATGCCCACCTGCCTTATGATCTTGTAGCCTTCGATCGTCTGCGGTGCCGCATTCACATTCACGCGCCTTATTTCCCCATGAGCATTCTTGTAGCTGTATATTCTTTCAATCGTCTTTGCTATGAAAGCAGGTGAGTAGAGAGGATCTTCTCCAAAAACAACGATCAACCTCTTGTGTCCCTTTGAAGTGAGTGCGTAGAGTTCTCTTTCCAGTTCTTCTTCACTCAGCGTCTTTCTGATCACCTGTGTGTTCTCGGTTCTAAAGCCACAATACGAACAGTTGTTTATGCAGTAGTTTCCAACGTAAAGTGGTGCGAAGAGGACTATCCTGTTACCGTAGATCTCTTCCTTCAATTTCCTCGCGGCTTGGAAAATCATTTCGATCTGTTCAGGCTTTTCTGCGTTCAGAAGTGTAGCTGTTTCCTTCACAGAGAGCCGTTCCTTTTTCAGAGACTTTTCGACGATCTCTTCGACCAACTTTGTCTCGGGGTTCTTTGTTTCATTCAACAGCTGTTCTATCTCAGAGTGGTGGACAAAACTTTCATGATCTTCGATACTTTCGATCTTTTTCAACAGAATCAAGATTCTCACCTCACTTTATGGGCATCGTCTTGACCTTGACACCCTTGATTTGACCGAGTTTTCCTGTCAAACTACCGATCAGGTCATTGTTAGTCTTGACGATCAAGAGTATGATTGCCATCTTTTCATCTGGGACAGGATAACCTATTCTGAGTTTTATTAACTCTGCAAAATCGTGCAGAAGCTCGTTCACCTGTCTGTATGCATTCTGCCTGTCCTCCACCACGATGTTCAGTATGTAAAACCTCTCCAAAGAGAAAACCCCCTTCCTCTCACCGAGGAAAGGGGGTAGATTGAACCCTGTACTCAGCCTCCTTTCCTCGGTGTCAGATTCACTCCTTCACCTCAGAAGATTTCAAGTGAATTATATCACGTTTTTCACGATGAATCAAATCTTATCGATTCGACCAAGCAGCACCAACGTCAAAATCAACCAGCAGGCTCAAGATCAAATTCAACTTCAAAGACGTGCGTAAATGGATTGTCACCGTTTGAAACTGTTATTTTCATGTAGTGAGTCTTTTGCCAGTTCGTTGGAAGTTCCAAGTAGAATGCATCTCCGAAAGCCATGTAGACATCGTAGACACCTGGCTCAATACCAACGAACGGCAAGAAGCCCCAATCATCAGACTTACCGTAGTACACTGGAACTGTGCTGCTTTCTGGATACATCGTCACGTAGACTTCAGGTGCATAGAACACTTCATCTTCGTTATCTCTCACGTAAAAGCTAAAGTAAACATCCGCACCAGTGTCCGTTGGCAGGCTTTGTGTTAGAGCCTTGTAGGCGTTCACCCTACCCCAACCGCTGTCGTGATCAAAACCAGCTGCCATGATGTCGTCGGCGGTATTGGCTATGTGCTTTCTGATCTGATAAGGCGTGTATTCTTCTTCACCAAGTTTTTCCAAAAGCAGCGCGATCACACCCGAAACATGCGGTGTCGCCATGGACGTACCACCGTAGAAGGCGTACGGATTTTCTCCGTCGAAGAATTCCTCCTCATCCCAAAGTGGTACCGTGGAAAGGATTGTAAAATCACCAGGTGCAGCGACGGTTATCCACCTTCCACGTGTTGAAAAGTGCGTTATTCCATCTACTGCTGTACTTGCCGCAACGTTTATCACACCTGGAAAGCACGACGGATAGTGAATCTCGTCTGTGTGGCCGTTGCCAGCAGAGGCTACGAAGATACCTTTATACTCTTCCATTATACGAGCTATCGTGTGTGCCAACGTTATGGAGTAACCTTTTCCACCCCAGCTGTTTGAAAAGATCTTTGCACCGTGATCTGCAGCCCAGACAAAGCCGTTTGCAACATAATCGTCTCCAACGTACCCAGGTTCGAATATCACTATAGGCATTATCTTCGCACCGGGTGCCACTCCTACTACGCCTATGTCATTGTTCAGCGCAGCGATCGTTCCTGCCACATGTGTGCCGTGTGGGTCGAACGAGCTATCTTCGCTTGGATCGAGTTCTTCACCTGTGGTAGGTCTATAGCCTGTCACAAGTTGACCCTGCAGATCAGGATGAGTTCCATCGACACCGGTATCGACTACTGCCACGATCACACCTTCACCGGTGTATTCAAGGTTCCAAGCCTCAGGAGCCTTAATCTTTCTCAAACCCCACATGTATTTTTCGAAGAACTCTTCTTGTTGATCTGCGTACACCGCTTTGCTCAAAAGTTGAGAGTCTTTCCAGCTATCGTTCTTGACGGGTTCTATCAGGTATCTCTTGTAGCTGGGCTCAACGTAGGATATCTTCTCCCTCAGTTCTTTTTCCTGCTTGAGCTTTTCAATGATTCGCGCCCTCATCTCTGCATAACTGAGCACTGTTCTAAAGCTCACCGCATTGATCTTTTCGAGCTTCACCCTTATCTCTGCGCTTGGATCGATCGATTTGACAAGATTTATCGCATCATCGATTGAATCTTTGTAGCCAACGATGACTATGCCTTCCATGATTTCTGCATCTTTTTCGATGGGGGCGACTATCTCTTCGAAGGTCTTTTCACTGACGTTGTTCTTTGGAATGTTGCTCATACAACCGGCTAAGAACAAAGCTACCAAAACAACTGCAATAAGAAGTCTTTTCATCTTCACTCACCCCCTTTTCACTCACCGGTTGTGAACCTGTTGAAGTAGTCTGCCTCGTTTGTCCATCTGTCCCAATCATACCCATAGTCTATGGTGCAGGAGATCCAGTATCCATCTTCAGCCTCGTAGTAGGCTACTGCGGCGTCCAAGCCCCATTCGTAGGTTTTGAACTTTTCAAGTGGTTCGGTTTGTGGGATATCATCCTCCTCTGGAGTGATCCTAACCCAGTTTGGATCGGAAATGGGATCGAAAGGCAGAATAATTTCCTGCGGTCCCATAGTTGCAATTATAGAATCGTAATATATGTGTTGTTCACTCACGACCATGTCGTAGATCCATGGACTACCTTCGTAGATGAAATAGATATCCTCATCATCTATCAGATCCCCACCTATGTGAGGTGTTGAACTTTGATCTCTCCAGTCAACAGGTTTCCATCTGAAGGTTGGAGTTCTTGAGACGTTCGTTTCGTTGTCTGCCGGTGAGATGAGTTTGACCTTGAAAAGATCGAGCGGAACTACCTCTATCACGTTGCTGTTGTCTGATTCACTACCATCTCTGTAAACAGTTCTAACCGTATAGTAGTACTTCTTACCGGGTTCAAGGTCAAAGCCTCTGTCGAATCTGTAATAGGAAGTCGTGAAAGCGATCTTTTCCCAGTTTTCTCCATCGGTCGATCTGTAAATATTGTAACCTACACGGTTTTCTGCTGGTGCATGAGTCCAGGCAAGTTGTACAAAGATGTTCGTCTCAGGTATGTTGTGCTCTGGTCTGTAGTTCTTAAGAGCTTCTATCATCTCCTTTGTCAGCCGTTTTTCAAGCAGTTGTTTTATTGGGTTCGGCAGATTGTAATACTCTACATCAGCATCGCTCGTCCAGCCGGCGTACCACAAGCCTGTCGGAGGAGTTCTTGAAGTTACCTCTGGTGGAGTTCTATCGATCGTCAAGTAGATGATCTTGTCGAGCCTCGTATCGTTCGGCGTGTAAACCACAACATGCATTGGGACTGTCACACCGTCGAACCTTGTTAACGATACTGTGGTTTGATATTCCTTCACGTCAGAGGCAGCGTAATCTCTTGCCACAGCACTTGGAACATAGTCCAAACCGATGTACAGCACATACATCAGTTCTGAGCTTGTGACTTTGACCTTTACAGAATCAAAGGTTATCGTAGTGGCTTCTGGATCGGTTATCGGTGTTCCCTCTGTTGTGAAGAGTTCTACCGTGACTTCTGGTACGACATCGTAATCGGTCATCGCCCTTCTCGAAAATGTTTCGATCGTAGGCAAAATCTCTGGATCGTAGTTTTCAACAACGCTCGTTGCCTTTCCTTCACCTGTGATCTTGATATCGTATCTTCCATCTGGTAGGTAAAACTTTGCGTGCCCATTTTCATCGGTCGTTGTTGAAATTATCTCTTCTGAATCTTGCAAGATCTGCACCGTCGCGCCAACGGTGGCACTGCCTGTGGTGAAATCAAGAACCTTCACTACAGAGAGATTCTCTCCAACGGTGAACCTCCAGACAGGGCTTTCTGCAGACTGAACACCATCTGAAACAACGACCTTCCAGTAGTAAGTCTGTCCCGGTGTCAGATTGCTAACGGTGTACTGCGGCACATTCACTGTAGTGATCTTTGAAAGGTTCCCAGGGCTGGTTCCCAAGTACACCTCGAAGGTCAAAGCTCGTCCTTCTGGATCTGTCGCTGTCGATTTCAAAGTCACGGATTTTGTCGAAGCGAGAACTGCCACCTGCGCACCATCCTGCGGTGAGATCAAAGAAACCTGCGGCAATTGGTTGATGGGTCCAAAACATGAATAGAGTAGCACAACGAGAGCCAGAACGAGTAACCATTTCACCTTCATGAACACACCCCCTTTACAGAGATCTACAAAAGCCTTGTTTAGCAGAAATTCATACTGGTTAATTAAAATAAACTTTTTGGTATGAAGACAATGTTTTATTTTGATAAAAGTATATCACAAACCATGTCTGAAGTAAAGCTCTTTGAGGATGAACCTTAAGTCAGATGCCCACTGTTCATTCTCAAGAAAGGTGTCTTTCATCCTGCTGAGAGTGCTTAATTTTGTCTTGGCTTTGAAAGTTGGTAGAATTGTAAAACGAGGTGATCAAATGGAGTTTCTTTGTTGTGGTCTTTCAGAAGAAATAGAGAGAGAAGAAAATCTTGGGAATTTCACCGCGGCGCTGAAGCTGATCGACAGGTGGCTGAAAGATGAGAGAATCACAAAGACTCAGAAAGAAAGACTTTTGTATGAAAAGGTTAGGATCAATATGCTTCTTGAAAACTATCCATTTGAAGAAGATCAAGCCATAGCAAAAGCAAAGGAGATGATCAAGGATTTCAAGTACGAAGAGTTCTATGAATTACTCGAAAATGGTTACGTAGACTACATACTCGTCGATGGTAAGAGAAGATTTCAAGAGAGATTTGTACAGAACATAGGTTTTGCGCTGCCGCAGTACAAAGAAAGAATGAAGAAGGATGAAGATTCAGAAAAGGCAAGACAACTGCTGGCTGAGAGGCTGAAGGAACTCTTGAACCAAGGTGTGCCCAAAAGTTTTAGAGTGCGAATCAAGGTCAGTGCAAGAATAGATGAAGAAGGTAAAGTGTTCCACGTGTGGCTTCCTTTCCCAAAGGAAGAGCTTCAAATCAGCGATGTGAAGCTGATATCTACAAGCCACGAAGAGTACATTGTTTCAGAAAACTGTGTGCCCCAGAGAACGATATACTTCAGATCAAAAGACAAAGATTACTATGTCGAGTTCGAATACACAGTCAGAGAATGGGTCAACAGAGTAGATCCAAAGATGGTTGAAAAATGCGATCTTGAAGACCATCTTGGCGAAGAACCGCCGCACATCGTCTTTAGCCCCTATTTGAGAAAGCTCACCAGAGAGGTTGTCGATGGTGAGTCAAATGACTATCTGAAGGCGAAAAGAATCTACGACTGGATAACGACACACGTGAGATATTCCTTCGTTAGACCTTACGCAACCTTTGAAAACATCTCCAAGTACGTTGCGGAAAACCTGAAGGGCGATTGTGGTTTTCAAGCGATCTTGTTCATAACCATGTGCAGGATTGCTGGTGTACCGGCAAGGTGGCAGTCTGGTTGGTATGCCAACCCCGTGTACGCATCTTCGCATGACTGGGCTTTGTTCTACGTGAAACCGTACGGTTGGCTACCTGCAGATCCATCCTTCGGCGGTGCAAGGAGGGAGAACGAAGGTTTTCGCGGTTTTTACTATGGTAACTTGGACGGCTTTAGAATGGTTGCCAACTCTGGCTTTATGAGAGACTTTGAGCCAAAGACCAACTTTTACAGAGAAGATCCCACAGACAACCAAGTTGGTGAGGCTGAGAGTGAAGAGAAAAAGATCAAGTTGCACACAAAGATCGAGGTTGTATCCTTTGAGGAACTGTGAGGAGGATTGAAGATGAGCAAGATCATCGATGTGAAGTTTTCATTGAAGCGCTATGAGTACGATAAACCTTTTCATATCACAGGAAGTATCTCATCTGAAGCGAAGAACATCGAGGTGCAGATTTTCACAGAGAGCGGTTTTCAAGGTTTTGGTGAGGCTTCCCCTTCCTTCAGAGTCAACGGTGAGAAGCCAGAGATGATAATGGCTCTTGAAGAGTTTGTCAAAGGTTTGCTCCTGGGAATGGAGGTTGAAGAGTACCGTAAGATCTTTGAAGTTACAGACAAACTTTTGGCAACTCCAAGTCTCAAAGCAGCCGTTCAGTATGCCGTACTCGATGCACTTTCTGAAGAGGTCGGGTTGGAGGTCTATCGGTTACTTGGAGGTGCTTTAAAAAAGATCGAGACTGACAAGACGGTGAGCATAGACAGTATCGAGAACAGAGTGAAGGATGCAAAAGATATCTTTGAATCTGGTTTCAAGGTGATCAAGATCAAGGTTGGAGAGAATCTGAAAGAAGACATCGAAGCAATGCAGGAGATCTACAAAGTCACCAAAGGTGCACAGTACATAGTCGATGCAAACATGGGATACACGCCGAAGCAGGCAGTTGAGTTTGCCAATCGAGTTTATGCAGCTGGAATAGAGATCGCCGTCTTCGAGCAGCCAGTTCATGCAACTAATGTTGATGGACTGAGATTTGTGAGATCCAACGTTCCATTTCCCGTTGCGGCGGACGAGTCCGCAAAGACAAAGTTTGACGTGCTCAGATTGATCAAGGAAGAAGCCGTAGATTATGTGAACATAAAATTGATGAAGTCTGGTATAAGCGATGCTCTGTCGATCGTAGAGCTTGCAAAAAGCGCCAACTTGAGATTGATGATTGGCTGTATGGCAGAGTCAAGTCTTGGTATAAATCAAAGTGTTCACTTTGCACTTGCTACCGGCGCCTTTGACTTTTGTGATCTTGACAGCCACCTGATGCTCAAAGAAGAGAGATTCAAAGGAAAGTTCATCCAAGATGGACCAAGTATGCTGGCGAGGAAGTGAGAAGATGAAGATATTTGAAGCACAAAGGCTTATCAGAAATGGACAGCTCAGACCAACACAGATTCTCAAAGAATGCTTGGAAAGGATCGAAGAACACAAGGATCTGAACGCTTTCATAACCTTAGATATCGACGGTGCGATGAAAGAAGCAAAAAGACAAGATGAAATGCTCAAAACAGCCAATCTGGAAAGATTACCACTACTGTTCGGAATACCGATCGCTTTGAAAGATCTCATCTACACCAAAGGAATGAGAACCACGGCAGGAAGTCTTTTCTGGAAAGATTTTATACCAGAGGAAGATGCTTTTATCGTTCGAAGGCTTAAAAGATCTGGAGCGATCATCATAGGAAAGACGAACATGCACGAGATTGCATTAGGTGTGACGAACAACAATCCACACTTTGGACCGTGCAGAAATCCATATGATCCGACGAAGGTTTCTGGTGGTTCTTCGGGCGGCTCTGCTGTGGCGGTGGCAACCGGTATGGCACTCGGAGCGATAGGCACAGACACAGGTGGCTCGATAAGGATTCCATCTGCACTGTGTGGAGTCGTTGGGTTGAAGCCAACCTACGGGAAGGTTAGCCTCAGAGGCGTCATACCTCTTGCCTGGCATCTGGACCACGTCGGGCCGATAACAAACTCTGTGATCGATGCGTTGATATTGTTAAAGGCGATAGAAGGTCATGATTCAAAAGATCCATTCAGCTTCAAGGTCAAGAGAACAGATCTTCTGCAGACAACGACAGACCTTTCTGGCGTGCGGGTGGCAAAGGCAGTAGGAGAGTTCTTCCAAAAGGCTGATGCGAAAATCCTAAAGGTAGTCGATGAGGTCGCAAGAAAGCTTGAAGAGCTTGGAGCAACGGTGCAAATGGAAAAGATGGACTGGCTCAGAGATGCGGCTGTGGCGAATGGATTGATGACACAAACAGAGGCTGCTGCCTTTCATAGAGAGAGGCTCAAAGAAAGACCCGAATGGTTTTCAGAGGATGTAAGGCAGAGATTGAACGAAGGACTTTCCACAACAGGTGTAGATTATGCGGCTGCAAGGTACACACAGAGTATCACCAAGAAGCGTTTCGAAGAGTTCTTCAGAAGATACGACCTTCTCTTGCTTCCGACGGTGCCCATAACTGCACCACCCATCTGCGGTGAAGGGGCAGTCGAGATGGCAAGAAGATTGACCAGATTCACAGCACCTTTCAACATCGCAGGACTGCCAGCAGTCTCTTTACCAGCTGGTAAGGTCGAAGGACTACCGGTCGGAGTACAGCTGGTCTCGCGTTCTTGTAATGAGTCGTTCCTGCTGCAGGTGAGTTTACTGATAGAGTCACTCGTACAGAAAGCAAGCAACTTGGTGTAGCGTGTCGACCTCTTTGAGCTGCGGCACGCTTTCGTGGCATTTTTTCATCGCGTACGGACACCGTGATGCAAACAAACACGCCTCCGGTGGATCGATTGGAGAGGTGATCTCACCTTCTATTGGCTGTGTATTTTTCAATCTGCGAGCCTTGGGGTCTGCGACTGGAACAGAGGATATCAACGCTTGAGTGTAAGGATGCATGGGACGATTGAAGAGATCCTTTGAACTCGACAGTTCGACGATCTTGCCCAGGTACATAACGGCTATTCTGTCGCTCACGTACTTCACAACTGCCAGATCGTGCGCTATGAAGATGTAGGTAAGATCGTACTTCTCTTTGAGTGAGATCAGCAGATTTATAACCTGTGCCTGAACGGAGACATCGAGTGCCGAGACAGGTTCATCACAGATCAAGAGTCTTGGTTTCATAACCAAAGCTCTCGCGATACCAATTCTCTGTCTTTGTCCACCCGAGAATTCATGTGGATATCTGTAGACGTATTCCTTTCGCAAACCGACGCTTTCGAGAGCCTCAAAGACTATCTCTCTTTTCTCGTTCAAAGGTGTCTCAGATAGACCCTCGGTGACTATTTGAAAAATAGTGAGCCTTGGGTTCAATGAACCGTAAGGGTCTTGAAAGATCATTTGAATCTTCTTTCTGTATGGTCTAAAAGTTCTTTCATCGAGAGAGAACAAATCCACGGGTTCTTTTTCTTCTGTGTAGATAGCCTTTCCTGATGTTGGTTCATAAAGTCTAACGAGCAATCTGCCAAGCGTTGTCTTTCCGCAACCAGATTCACCAACTAAACCAAAGGTCTCTCCACGAAAGACATTGAAAGAAACGTTGTTGACGGCTTTCAAGTATGATCTCTTTCTAAACGATCTTTTCACGGCGAACCATTTGCTCAAATCTGTGACGTTAAGAATCTCACGCATCCTCTTTCCCCTCACCGTTCGAATAAAGCCAGCATTTCACGTAATGATCAGACCCAAAAGATATGTCCTTAGGTTTCTGTTCAGAGCAGATCGGCATCTTGTAGGAGCATCTTGGATGAAATCGACAACCAGAAGGATATCTTGCTGGGTGTGGCACCATACCCTCTATCGATGCTAACCTTTCTCTTTTGGATTCTTGATGCGTTATCTTAGGAACAGAATTCCACAGAGCCTTTGTATATGGATGAAGTGGATTTTCAAAGATATCGTCAACGGTAGCCCTTTCGATGACTTGCCCTGCGTACATCACCACAACTCGATCACACATTTCGGCAACAACTGCCAGGTTGTGTGTTATGAGAAGTATCGAAGTGTTGAATTTCTCTTTGAGATCAAGCATCAACTTGAGCACCTGTGCCTGTATGGTCACGTCAAGCGCAGTTGTTGGTTCGTCGGCTATCAAGAGCTTTGGGTTGCACGCCAATGCCATCGCTATCATCACACGTTGTCTCATTCCACCGGAAAGTTGATTTGGGTATTGTTCGTACCTTTTCTGTGGCTCAGGTATCTTCACACTCGCCAACATTTCTACACTCTTCTTCTTTCTTTCTTCTCTGTCTGATCTCTCGTGCAACTCGTAGACTTCTTCTATCTGCCAACCGACTGTGTAAACAGGGTTCAAAGAAGACATCGGTTCTTGAAAGATCATCGATATCTCTTTTCCCCTCATTTTGTAAAGTTCATCTTTCGGTAGTCTCAACAGATCTACGTTGTTAAACCATATGTGTGAATCTTCATCGATGAAGGCATTCTTTGGCAAGAGTCTTGTGATCGCATAGGCTGTCACAGTCTTGCCGCAGCCGGATTCACCAACGATCCCAAGAACTTCACCTTCTTTTAAATCAAAGGACACATCGTCCACTGGTACTATCCTTCCCATGTTTGTTCTGAACCCAACTTTGAGGTTTTCCACCTTCAAGAGCATCAAATCACCTCAGGTTTCGCTCACGAACTTTGGATCCAAGGCATCACGCAGTCCGTCACCAAGAAAGTTAACGCTCAGCACCGTTATGAAGATCATGAACCCTGGAAAGAAAACAAGCCACCACGGTACAACTGAGGAATGACCCGTCGAGAGTATGTAGTTCATCGATCTCTGAAGCATGTTACCCCAGGAAGGCGTTGGTGGTTGTATGCCAAGTCCAAGATAGCTTAAAGAAGATTCAGAAAGTATTGCATAAGAAAGATTGAGCGTTGCCGAGACGATCGTTATCGGCATCACGTTCGGGAGTATGTGCTTGAAGAGAATCTTTATTCTGCTTGTACCAAGTACGCGCGCAGCCATCACGTAATCGCTCTCTCTCAAAGACAGAACAACTCCCCTCACCAACCTTGAAACACCCATCCATCCGAAGACCGAAAGAACAAGAATTGTGTTTGTCAAGCCAGAACCAAAGACCATCGTCAGTATGAGCAGAACAGGAAAGAGTGGTACAGAAAGCATAACATCGACAAATCTCATGAGCAATCTGTCAACTATTCCGCCAAAGTAACCAGAGAGTAAACCTATCAACAAGCCTATGCCTGTGGTGATCAAAGAAGAGACAAAGCCCACGAACAGAGATATCCTTCCACCGTACATGAGTCTTACCAACACGTCTCTGCCCAATTCATCGGTACCAAAAAGATGATGTTGTGAGAATGGCGGTGCAAAGATCGCCGTTAAGTCAAATTCATCGTATGTAGTTTTAACCAGAAAAGGTCCGACCAAACTGAAAATGGCAACGAGCAGCAACGTGACCAGCCCAACGAATGCCAACCGATGCTTCAAAAACCTCCTTCTAACGAGTTGCCAGTAACTTCCGATCGGTATTACAGCGCTGTCTTGCAATTGTTCGTATTTCTTCTTCACAAAAAACACCTGTTACACCGCCTTTGCACCGAGTCTGACTCTTGGATCGACAACAGTATAGAGTATGTCTGCCAAGAGGTTGGAGAACAGGGTAATCACTGTGATGAACATCAAGCAGTTTATAGCCAGATTGTAATCACTCGCTAAAACTGCTTCGTATATGAGCCTACCCATGCCGGGCCAGGAGAAGACAGTCTCGACTATCAGAGCACCGCCGAAGAAATACGGTATATCCAACGCGATGATAGTTATGATGGGTATCATAGCGTTTCTCAGGGCATGCTTCAGTATGACTCTTCTTTCCTGAGCCCCCTTCGAATAAGCAGTTCTTATGTAGTCTTGATCGAGCACCTCCAAAAGCGAGGTTCTTATGTACCTGACCCAGTACGCAACCTGAACCAATCCAAGGACTAAGGACGGTAGAATTAAATGCCGTACTCTGTCGGCGAAGATGTTCCAGCTACCTGTAATGCCATAGGTCTGCACACCCGAGATGGGAAACCAACCAAGCACAACAGAGAAGATTATTATCGCCATCAAGGCAAACCAAAAGGTGGGTAATGAGATACCCACAAAAGCAAGAACAGTGAAAAAGTAATCGAAGAAAGAATACTTCTTTACAGCTGAGTATATGCCGATTGGAAAGGCTACAACCAATCCTATAAGCCATGCAGTGACCGTCAAAAGCAATGTGTTTGGCAACCTTTTAACGATTATTCCCAAAACAGGCTGTTTGTACATCGACGAAAAACCAAGATCGCCCTTCAGGAAATTTGCGAGCCAGAAAAAGTACCTGACTATCAGCGGATCGTCCAAATGGTAGTATTTTCTGAGTTCGGCAATCTTCACAGGATCTTTCAAAACGGCTCGAGGGTTTTCCAAACGGCTGTACAAAAGGGGATCTCCTGGCATTGCGTTGAGTATGGTGAATATTATCAAAGATATCAGGAAGAATATGGGAATGAGCTCTATGAGTCGAACGATCAAGTATCTTTTCAAAGAAATGACCTCCTAAGATCTCTGCACATAATCGGCTGTTATCAGTCCTGCGAGCAGTTGTATCGCCACAAGATCCTTTATGGGAATGGCTTTGTAGTTCAGATTCTTCTTTAGATATTCGATCTTCTTTTTGAAGTGATCGTTTAGTTTCTCTCTTGTTTCTTCAATTTGATTGTCTTGCCGTTTAGCCAAAATCTCACCGAGTAATCGTCTGAGCATTCCAAGTGACAGCGACTGATAGAACTGCGTGACACACGTGTTGTCGAAGACCTCGGCAACTGTTGCCTTTCGTAAAAGCTCAGGATCTGTCTCTATCCAATTTCTCTCTGCCTCCAGGTACTTCGGCACCGTCTCAACGTAGTTTGCAAAGACCTCAAAGAAGGGAGAGTTCTCATCTGCAAACCTTCGACTTCTCTCAAAGATCTCTTGAATGATCTTGGCATTCTCTGTGGAACTTTCCCACGCCATCATTCTGGCTTCCTTTCTTGTAATAGAACTCTGTGAAGAATCCTCAATCCTCGGATCGTAATAGTACGGCACTTCACAGACCAAAGAAAAGGTGTTTGCAACGCGGCTTGCATACTCATCGGAGCTCGCTCCAGCCTTGATGATCTGCGCAGGATCGACTTTTGAATTTTTCTCTAAATAGTCATATTCTTCAGTTATAGGAGTGAGTTTGTAGACAGCTTGTGAAAGCATTTTCAAATACGGTACCTCTGGTTCACCTAAGGCAAGCGGCACATTGAAGCTGTGAGGAATTTGGTGAAAATCTTTGTAAAGCTGTGGTGAGTTTTCACTGATATAGTAATAAACACCTCCAAAACCTGCATTGTGAAGAGAATACATGAAGGCAGGTTTTTGCTCTTCGATTATTTTCATCAGAACCTGCGTCTCTGGCAGTGGATCGTGAAAGTGGAGCGTCTTGTAATCTACCGGAAAGGTCCATTCCACCTGCTTGAATCCTGGTGGTCTGTAGAAATTGGTTGCATAAGATTCTATCGACTGCGGATTTGAAAACCATCCTTCGTTCAACTTAGTACCATCAGGATCGATGACCTTTATCAGATACCATGTGTAATCAAAATGAGATCTCAGGGCTTCGTTTTCGGCAAGTTCTTGGGCAAGAAAATCCAGCATCATTGCCCCTATTGGTTCGTTCGGATGTGGACAACCGAAGAGTAAAGCACTTTTAGAACCATTACCAATCTGAATGACCTTTATCGGATGACCTTTTCTTGACTTTCCCATCTGGTAAACCTTCACGATCTTAGGATATTTCTTCGCAAGATGATCTGTTCTTTCGTCAAATTCGTCAACATAGAAAAATCTTTGGTAATTGGGGATCTTCTCGATCAAAGTGTGAAAATCCATCTTATGCCTCCTTGCTGAAAAAAGCTGGGGGAATACCCCCAGCCTTCATCGTTTCTCTGTGTCTATGTACCAGTTGTAGATGATCCAACCAAGCCCACTGTCATAAGTGGAGTTGAAGCTCTTTATGTACTTTTTCGCAAAATGCGGAGTTGGATCGGAGATCAACGGCAGTACTGGAAGATCGTTCGTCCACAGAGCAAAATGCTCTTTGTAGAGCTGAACTCTTTTTGCATAGTCTATCTCTGTTGCCATCTTGGCGAGTATCTCGTCGTTCTTAGGATTGGACCAACCTGTGTAGTTGGTTCCACCCCAGTTGTTTGCTTCTGACGGTATCATGTCACTGCCCCAGTAGTTCAAGGCTTCATCGCTCACTCCATAACCCCAACCTGTCAACCAGGCATCGAACTTACCCATGGGTGCTTCGTCCCAGATCACGAGAGCCGGCTTGAGCTCTATTTTCACAGAAATACCTACCTTCTTGAGCATACCTTGAATCAACTGTGTCATCAGTTCGTTTTGGCTGGAACCTGCTCCAGCTATCAGTGTGAATTCAAAGATCTTGCCATCTTTTTCTAACACACCCTGCTTGTTCTTCTTCCATCCGGCTTGTGCGAGCAACTCTTCAGCCTTCTTTGGATCGTATGGATATCTCTTTATGTGCTCACCTTTGAGAGCGTCTCTCATCATGTGAACCTCTGTGATCCAGGTATCAACGACCTGACCCTTTCCAAAGAAGACCACGTTGTTGATCTGTTGCCTGTCGATTGCGTACAAAATGGCTTGTCTTACCCTGATATCAGAGAAGATTGGGTGAGGTTTTGAAAGATCTTGCGGATCTCTGAAGTTCAGATCGAGTGTCCACTCTGCCACGTTTGGAGTGAAATACACGTTGAACAGATCGCCTTTATCTTTTTGAAGTTGCAAACTCTGTTTAAGGTCAAGTGTGTACCTGCCAAAATCTATTTCGCCCTTCAAAACAGAAGCAAACACAACATCGCTGTCTGGAATTATTCGCATCACTATTTGATCGATGTTGGGACGCCCCATGTAGTATCCATCAAAAGCCTCAAGAACAATGTATTGCCCTTCGACGTATTCTTTGAATTTGTAGGGACCTGTCATGACAGGGTTGAAGGTGACCTTCTGCACAAATTCGTCCCACTTGCCTGTCTGCTTTGCCTCTTCGAAATCCTTTCTGAAGAGGTGCTCTGGCAACTGGAACCAACCGTAGTAGTATGCGTAGACGGAAGAACCAAGTTCAGCCCCTGGTGCTGGGTTTGGAAGATGAATCGTGAAGGTATAATCATCGATCACATCAACGCGATCAACCATTCTTTCAAAGTAGTTCGATGTCACAGGGGCTTCAGAGACCATAACTTCCCACTGGAACTTCGCGTCACGAGCCGTTACAGGAAAGCCGTCGTGCCACTTCATACCCTTGCGCAGTTCGAAGGTTATACTCATCGAACCATCTGAGTTGATCTTCACAAGACCGTTCTCCAAAGAAGGCATTCTCTTGATCATTCTTGGGTGATAAAAACCGTTGTCGTCGGTACCTGTGTAGCCATCACCGATGATGTTGCAGATCGTCCAAGTTAATCCCGCTGAGGTGAACAGTGTGTTGAATCCTTTTGGATCGGCACCAACGGCTGTTACGATCGTACCACCGCGCTTTGGTGGATAAAGTGCCATGTAAAGAGATCGTGCTGCTTCAGATTTTGTGATTGGAGAAAGTGGTTCAAGCAAATGACCGTAGCGGTAGTCTAACAACTGCCTGTCACTCCTGAAAGCCAATGTGAAGGCACCGACCGCCTCTTTTGGAACTCTATCTTCATCATTTGCAAGTGTGCAGATTTCTGTGAATTTCGCAGCTTCTCCTTCAAGACCAAGTACCTTTACCAAGATCATGATGAAATCTTTGCGCAGTACAGGATCTGAACCCTTCTTCACCAAAGATTCTTTCCCTGGAAATGCCTTTGCGACCGCTGAATAAAACTCATCGTAACTCAGAACTGAATCGTCGATGGTTTTCAAGATGCCAAGCTTTTGAATGACTGGAGCTGCTTCATCAAGACTGATCTGCGAAAAACTGAGGATTACCAATGAGGTGAGAATTAGAACAACCAAAGATCTTTTCATCGACATACTCCCTTTGTTTAGGTAAATTATATATGATCTGGTCCCTCTGGTCAATGCTTCAAATAGTGTTAATATAAAAGTATGCAAAAGATAGAACTGAACGAAGAGTTTCTGAATGCATTGAAACTGATGGAAGATTCAAACAAGAACATTTTCATAACGGGCAGAGCTGGGACTGGAAAATCAACTCTGCTCAAGTATTTCCGTGAGAAGACAAAGAAAAGAATAGTCGTGCTCGCTCCGACTGGTGTCGCTGCTTTGAATGTGAATGGCGAGACGATTCACTCTTTCTTTGGTTTCAAGCCTGATATTACACTCGAGAAAGTTCAATCAGCAGACGAGGAGATCTACAAACATATAGATGCAGTGGTGATAGATGAAATTTCCATGGTGAGGGCTGATCTGTTTGACTGCATTGACAGATTCTTGCGGCTCAACGCCAGATACAAAGATAAACCCTTCGGTGGTGTTCAGATGATCTTGATAGGTGATCTTTATCAACTTCCACCGGTGGTTAAGCAGAAGGAAAAGGAGTTGTTCACAGAACGTTACGAGAGTAAGTACTTTTTCGATTCAGATGCATTCAGAGGTGTTGAATGGGAATTCATTGAGCTGAAGAAGATATACAGACAAGAAGACCAGCGGTTCATAAGAATCTTGAACGAGATCAGAAACAACACAGTCAGTGATGAAAGCCTTTCAATCTTGAACAGTCGTGTTGGTGCTCGGTTGGGCAGAGGTGGTTACACCGTCTGTTTGACAGCTCACAACGAGACCGCAAGGAAGATAAACGAGCAGAGGCTCAGTGAATTGAATGGACGACTCTACATATTCCATGCACAGATCGTTGGCAATTTCGATGAAGATTCCTTTCCCGCAGATTACAAGCTCCTTGTGAAAAAGGGTGCTCAGATCATGATGCTCAACAACGATGCCGATGGGCGATGGGTCAACGGCACTGTCGGCAAAGTCACTGGTGTTCAGCTCAGTGAAGATGGTTATCACATCTTGGTTCAATTTCCCGATCAGAGAATCGAGGAAGTAACACCTCATGAATGGGATATCTTCCACTACAGTTATAACAGAAGAAAAAGACAGATAGAAACAAAGATCGTTGGTTCTTTCAAACAGTACCCGTTGAAACTCGCATGGGCAGTCACCATTCACAAGAGTCAGGGCAAGACTTTCGACAACGTGATAATAGACCTTTCAAAGAGGCTTTTCGCCCCAGGACAGCTGTACGTAGCCTTGAGCAGATGCAGATCTTTGGATGGCATTTCGTTAACACAAGAGGTGAGAAGATCAGATGTCATGGTCGACAGGAGGATCGTCTATTTTCTCAGCAGTTTCCAGCAACGGTGTTGGCACAAGCAGATACCCTTGAGTGCTAAGCTGAAGCTGATTGATGAAGCGATGAAAGAGAAAAAGTACATAAGAATAGTCTATCTGGATCGTAATAATCAAACCACAGGTAGAGTAGTCAAACCTGTAGAGATTGGTGAGTTTTCATTCCAAGGTAAGAGCTTTCATGGGCTTCGCGCCTATTGTCTTGAGAGAAAGGAAATGAGAACCTTCAGGACAGACAGGATTTTGAGTGTTGAAAAGGTTCAAGATTAAGGAGGTTTTGTGATGAAGACGAAAGTACAATTTTTGAATCAATGCAACTTTCTCAGGTCAAAAGAGAACTATGAAGAGAGTAAGGTTGTCATTGTTGGAGCACCTTTGGATCAAACGACAAGCTTTAGACCTGGCACGAGAATCGGACCAAGGAGGATCAGAGAACTGTCCTACGGATTAGAAGACTATAGCCCATATTTGGATGATTCTCTGAATGAAAAGAATTTCTACGATCTTGGAGACATCGAACTACCCTTTGGCAATTTGAACAAGAGCCTTGAAATGATCGAACAAACAGCACAGCAGATCCTCGAAGATGGTAAGATCCCATTTTTCATCGGCGGAGAACATTTGATCACTTATCCTGTGATCAAACAGGTAGTCTCCAAGTACCCAAAATTGAAGGTTCTTCATTTCGACGCTCACGCAGATCTAAGAGACAGTTTCTTCGGTGAAAGGCTCTCTCATGCTACCGTACTCAGGCGAGTCTGCGAATGCATTGAGGATAAGCATCTGTATCAATTTGGTATTAGATCTGGGGTGAAAGAGGAGTTCGATTTTGCCAAAGATCATGCGAACACCTTCTTGATCGATGTTAAGGAACCTTTTCTGAAGGTCTTGGAAGAACTAAAAAGCTTCCCAATCTACATAACCTTCGACATCGATGTGATAGACCCAGCCTATGCACCAGGAACAGGCACCCAAGAACCTGGAGGCTGCACCTCGAAGGAGGTCTTTGAGATCATAAAGACCTTCAGAGAACTCGAGATAGTTGGGTTTGATCTTGTCGAAGTTTCACCGCCATTAGATTTCTCCGAAAGAACATCTCTTCTTGCGGCGAAGATCATTAGAGAACTGTTGATCTGTATCGCTTGACCTTCTTATTGATATTATTTCTTTCTCAACACCTTGCCGGAACGGGCATTGGTGTGTTCTGAATCGTAGATTGTGATAGTTCCATTCACTATCACATGGATTATGCCTTGCGGATATCTCTTGGGATTGTCGTGGGTTGCGGTGTCTTGAATTTTATCAAAATCAAAGATCACGATATCAGCAAAGGCACCAGGTCGAATGATACCACGATCAAAAAGACCTATTCTTCTTGCCGGAAGATAAGTCATTTTGTGAACTGCATCTTCGAGCGAGAAGAGTTTGAGATCTTTCACATATCGAGTGATCACTCTTGGAAAGGTACCGAAATTCCTCGGATGAGGATGTCCATGGGAAAGTACACCTTCGACAGACAAAGCACTACCGTCTGAGCCAATCATAGAAAAGGAACTTTTGAGAACCTTCTTGACATCCTCTTCATCCATTGCAAATCTCATCATGCCAACCTTTGCCCTTTCTTCGATTATCAAGTCGAAGGCTGCATCGAGCGGATCTTTGTTCAGCATTCTGGATATTTCTGCGAGGCTCTTTCCCTGAAATCGCCTGTTCGATTCTGTGAAGGTATATGTGATGTACAGATTCTCGTAGCCACTCATCGCCTGTTGAACTGGGTCTATCTCTTCCTTGATTTTTTCTCTTGTTTTGGGGTCTTTGAGCCTTTCTAAGAGTCTCTCAACACCCCCTTCGTGAACCCAGTTTGGCAAGATTGCATCCAGATCTGTCGCAGTGGCGGTGTAAGGATAGACATCACAAGTTACATCGACGCCTCTGTCTCTTGCACTTTTTATCATCTCGAGTGTCTTGTTGACCTTGCCAAAGTACTTTCTGCCACAAGCTTTGTGGTGAGAGATCTGTACTGGCACACCAGATTTTTCACCTATTTCAATCGATTCGGCAACCGATTCTTCTAAGTGCTCACTTTCACTTCTCATATGCGTTGTGTAGATCCCATTTCTTCTTGCCACAACTTTGCACAGCTCTATCAGTTCTTTGGTTTCTGCGAAGGAGCCGGGTGAGTATATCAAACCAGTGCTCATGCCAAAGGCTCCTTGTCTCATCGACCTGTCGAGCAGTTGTTTCATCTTAGAAAGTTCTTCTTCGGTGGGCTTTCTTCTTTCATAACCCATCACAGACTTTCTAATAGTACCGTGTCCAACCAATGTTGCGTAGTTTATTGAAGGTTTTGAACTTTCCAGAACCTGCAAATATTCTTCAACGCTCTGCCATCCTGCTTCGACACCATAGATCTCGAGATGTGTTCTTCTCGATTCTTCAAGCACAGAACCTATCAATGGAGCCAACGAATAACCACAGTTCCCAACAACCTCAGTTGTCACACCCTGTCTTACCTTACTTTCACACCTGAAATCAACTATTGCTTGGAAATCCGAATGGCTGTGAATGTCTATGAAGCCTGGTGAGACAATCAACCCTTTGGCGTCTATTACCTTTTTTGCCTTGTATCTCTTCAGATTGCCCACCTTTGAGATCTTTTCTCCAACAACACCAACATCACCATAGAACCAAGGATTGGATGTTCCGTCGACTATCATCCCGTTGAGAATCAACAAATCGAACACATAGATCATCTCCTTTTGTACTGTGTCAGTTTCGGCTTACAACATCTTAGTTTTGTGTATTAATTCATCTTGAGCGAAAGTTGACTTTTTCGCACCAATGAATAGTATAATTCAGGTTATGAAGCCAACGGTAGGAATAACTTGTTCTGTAGACGAGAATTCATCAAAATTGAATGAAACTTATTACAAAGCCGTAGAAAAGGCTGGGGCGCTCCCTTTCATGATACCACTTTACGCCGATAAACAGAACCTTCAACGTCTTGCCGAGATACTCGATGGTATCATTTTTTCGGGTGGTTTTGATCTCGACCCAAAATGGTATGACGAGCAGCCGAGAAGAGGACTTGGAACGATAACTCCATCGAGAGATGAACAAGAAATAGAGCTCTGCAAGGTTTTCTTCAGGATCAAGAAACCCATCTTTGGTATCTGCAGAGGAATACAACTGATCAACGTTGCACTCGGCGGCAGTTTGTACCAGGACATATATTCAGAGTGTGAAAATACCTTAAAACACTCTCAAGATGCCCCAGATTTTTACCCAACACACAAGATCTACCTTCAAAAAGATAGTTTTCTCCAAAAGCTTTTCGGTAAAGATGAACTTTCGGTGAACAGTTTCCACCACCAAGCTGTTAAAAAAGTTTCACCACTTTTGAAAGCTGTCGCGCACGCACAAGATAAGATAGTCGAAGCCATAGAAAGAGTTGACGATGAGGCTTTTATCCTCGCCGTTCAGTGGCATCCAGAGAGGATGGTTGAGAGCTTTCCAGAACAGTTGAAGCTCTTTGAGGCATTCGTGGAGAGCTGTAGAAAGGGGAAGAAGAAATGAAGATTTTCATCTCTGTGGACATGGAAGGCATTTCAAGTGTAGTTTCTACATCTCATGTAGAACCCGATACCAAGGAATACGAGCGTTTCAGAAGGCTGATGACCAAGGAAGTCAACGCAGTTGTGGAGGCGGCATATGAATTTGGTGCCACAGAGGTTGTTGTGAACGATTCACACAACAACATGGACAACATTTTGATCGAGGAACTTCACCCGAGAGCTGTTTTGATAAGCGGTAGCCCAAAGCCATGGAGCATGATGCAGGGAATCGATGAAAGCTTTGACGCTGCTTTCTTTGTCGGATATCATGCAAGAGCTGGAAGCACTGAAGCTATCATGGATCACACCTACACAGGCAGGGTTTTGTACGCAAAGGTCAACAACAAGTTGATGAGCGAAGCAGGACTGAATGCAAGACTTGCAGGATCTTTTGGCGTGCCTGTTGTACTGATCACAGGTGATCAAACAACCATAGAATGTGCCAGACAAGAGCTCAACGATTTTGTTGGTGTAGCTGTAAAGGAAGCATACGGAAGATATTCTGCAAAGATATATCCATTTGAAGTTGTCAAAGAGCTTTTGAGAAAAGGTGTTAAAGAAGCCCTTGAAAACATAAAGAGATTCAAACCAACTGTGGAGCAGGAGCCTATTGAGTTGGAGATAGCCTTCATCAGGTCAGCAATGGCAGAAATGGCACTTTTGATACCAGGAATTCTTCGAAAGGATGCAAGAACCTTGCTTTACAAAGCAGGCAGTTACACCGAGGCTTACAGAGTCTTTAGAGCATGTGCAGCACTGAGTGCCAACGTGAGTTGAGATAAGGTCGATTCACAGACAGTAACCTTTGATCAATTTCAAAAACTGCTCTTTCATAAGCTTGAGTGGAAGTATAAGTGTTGTTTTGAAGAAAATACACATACGATCTGCCTTTGAGGAGACGTTAAAGAACCTTCAAAGTACTGATCAACTGAAAGAGTGAAGGGTTACTAACATAATACTTTCTTAAGATTTAACTCACTTCACTGCAAAGATCATTGCCGTGGTATAATTTTTGTGTTAAAACCACACATTTCAAGGGGAGGGATTTGGCGTGAAAAAGGTAGTTGTTGGTCTGGTCTTGGCAGTTTTGAGCGTCTCCACATTCTGTGCAACCTTTTTGACAATTGCGACTGGTGGTACTGCAGGTGTGTACTACCCACTCGGAGCGGCGATGGCAGATATCTGGACGAGGAACTTGAAGAATGTGAACGCGTCGGCTCAGAGTTCTGGTGCTTCGGTTGCAAACGTAAACCTTCTGAAGAACAAAGACGTTGATGTGATCTTTGTGCAAAATGACGTCGCCTTCTATGCTTACTCTGGTATCGAGCTCTTCAAGGACAACCCCTATAAAAGTATTCGTGGACTGGCAACGCTCTATCCTGAAACCATTCAGATTGTTGCACTCGCTGATAAGGGAATCAACAGCGTGTACGATCTGAAGGGTAAGAGGGTCGCCGTTGGTGCTGCGGGAAGTGGTACAGAGGTCAACGCAAGACATATATTGATGGCTGCTGGTATAACCTACAGCGATATCAAAGTGCAGTATCTGAGCTTCGCCGAAGCCGCAGACAACCTGAAAAACGAGAACATAGACGCAGCATTTGTCACTGCAGGTCACCCAACGGCAGCGATAATAGACGTGGCGGCTGTTAAGAAAATAACCATCATACCTGTTGATGAGAAGATCGTACAGATCCTACAGAAGAACTACCCATTCTACACAAAGATCGTCATACCTGCTGGTACCTACAAAGGTGTTGACAGAGACACTGAAACAGTTGCAGTCAAAGCAATGTTGGCAGTTAGAGAAGATTTGTCGGCAGATCTTGTCTATGAGATGCTCAAGACGATGTACGCCAACCAAAAAAGGTTGATCGAAGCACATGCAAAAGGTGAAATGATACTCCCAGAGACTGGTAAAGAGGGAATGTCCATACCACTGCATCCAGGTGCTGAGAGATTTTTCAAAGAAATGGGTCTGTAATGATCAATGCGCTTCTTGTTCTTGACTCTGGCAATAGTTGTTAGTCTTTCTGCAACAGTCAGAGTTGAGAGAGTACCTATACTGCTGATCAAAAAAAACGGTGAAACCGTTTACTGTAAAGAGGTTTTGAGCGGGAAATTCATACTGACATTCGTTCACTCTGTAGAAAAGACCACAGTCTATGAACTGTACGAAATTGAAGACGACGGTACTCTTCATCTGTATGAAAGCTGGTACAGTTCCTTAGGAGCAGGTCTTCCGTCAGATATCGAAGGGGGATTTGAGATCGAAGATGGGTTTTTCAAAGTTCGTGTATCTCGAGTTTTCAAAGAAATCTCCCTTCGAGTTTCTCATTTAGATGGTCACGGTTTGATCTTTGAGGATGGTTCTAATCTCATGTTCAAAGATATTGCAGAGGTAAACGAACTGCTAACGATATCTTCCACAGTCTTGAGATCCAAATTTGAGTAAGGGGTGAAAAATTTGGACGAGGAGAAGATCTCCCAGCAGGAAGTTGAAGAGATATTGCAGAAATACGATAGAGAATCAGCCTACAGAAAATACAAAGGATTCTTTGCAAGACTGGTTGCAGCGATAGCTATAACCTTCTCTGTCTTTCAGCTCTACACAGCTGCCTTTGGGGTCCTTGATGCCATGATACAAAGATCGATACATTTGACCTTTGGCTTGACTTTGATTTACTTACTCTATCCTGCGAGTAAAAAGTGGCGAAAGGACAAGATCAACCCTCTGGATCTGGCGCTCGCCATCTTAGCTCCCATGACCACCATGTACATTGTGATCAATTACAAAGAACTCGTTTTGAGGGCTGGCACAGTCACAAGACTCGATCTTGTCGTTGGAGTGCTCGGCTTGATACTCATTTTGGAGGCGGTTAGAAGAATAGTTGGTATACCAATGGTCATCGTGGCAAGTGCTTTCATCGCATATGCGATCTTTGGCAGATACATGCCAGGTGCCTTGGCACACCGTGGGATCTCTCTTCAGAGGCTCATAGGACATTTGTTTTTTACCACCGAAGGCATCTTCGGAATACCACTCGGTGTGTCATCAACTTTCGTGTTCTTGTTCATATTGCTCGCCGCTTTTCTTGAAAGAACTGGGCTTGGTCAACTTTTCATCGATCTTTCGAACGCTCTGGTTGGATGGGCTTCCGGTGGACCTGCGAAGGTGGCTGTCTTCACCAGCGCACTGGAAGGAACTATAGGGGGAAGTTCGGTCGCAAACACCGTGGGATCTGGCAGCTTCACCATACCAATGATGAAGAAATTGGGATACAGACCAGAGTTTGCTGCTGCAGTGGAGGCAACTGCTTCCACTGGTGGTCAAATCATGCCGCCTGTCATGGGTGCTGCAGCCTTCCTCATGGCAGAGTTCACAGGCATACCTTATGGAAAGATCATCATTGCTGCAATGGTTCCGGCTATCTTCTATTTCTTCGCTGTGTGGATGGCAGTCCACTGGGAGGCAAAGAAAATTGGGTTGAAAGGCATGTCGAAGGAACAGCTTCCGAAGATTGGAAGGGTTCTTGTCGAAAGGGGACACTTGCTTCTGCCGTTGGTTATCGTTCTGTACCTCTTGGTGACAGGTTTTACGCCGGTTCGGGCTGCTTTCTACGCAATAGTGGTTTCTGTAATAACTTCGATGATCAGAAAGGGAACGAGGATGAAACTTATCGACATACCTGCCGCACTCGAAGCGGGAGCAAGAGGGGCGTTGAGCGTTGTCGCTGCAACCGCCTGTGCGGGTATAATCATCGGGGTTGTCACAGTCACAGGCGTTGGGTTGAAACTTGGCACAGCGCTTGTCGATCTTGCACAGGGTAATCTTTTGATCACTTTGATTTTCACGATGTTTACGAGTTTGATCTTGGGCATGGGTGTACCAACAACGGCGAATTACGTCATCACATCTACAATAGCAGCACCAGCTCTTCTCAGACTGGGAGTCTGGGTTCTGCCAGCACACATGTTTGCTTTTTACTTCGGTGTCATTGCAGACATCACACCACCTGTAGCACTTGCAGCTATGGCTGGTGCTGGAATAGCCAGGTCAGACCCGTTCAAAACAGGTGTAACCGCTACAAGGATTGGTATCGCAGCCTTTTTGGTTCCGTATGTCTTTGTGTACTATCCGCAGATTTTGTTGATTGGGATGAAGGATCCATTGTCACTGATTTGGCCCTTACTCACTACAACCTTTGGACTGATAGTCCTATCTGGTGGGTTGACCAGTTATTTCGTTGGACGCCTAAAGCCACTGGAAGGTTTACTCTACAGCATCGGTGGTATAATGGTGGTTTTCCCTGGATTGGTAACAGATCTAACTGGATTTGTTCTGGTAGGCTTGGCTGCATTGTCTCAAACGATCAGAAAAGGTTGGGCTTTTAAAACAGCGCGCTGAGAGATTTTCATGATGGCAAAGGGCGATCGAAGATCGCCCTTTTGTTTTTGCGTTTTCTGCCGATATATTGAACGAGGTGGAAGGTATGAGAATAGAAAGTTATTCAATACAATCAGGAAGTTACTACAGTTTTGAGAAAATCTATGAAAGAACTGAGAAATTGCAAGTTTGGTACAACCCTTCGAACAACAACAACACACAAACTGTTTCTGTCGAACAGAGCAAAGAACCGGTGCTGAAACTCTCTGACGAAGAGAAGGCGAAGCTCAAGCTTATAAAGTATCTACTCGAGAAGCTAACAGGAAAAAAGGTAAGACTGTTGGCGTTAGAGCTCTCGGAAGAAGACAACTCATCCCAAGCCCAAGAAACAGAAAACCAATCACAGGCAAGACCGAGTTTTGGCATGATCTACGAAAGCAGTCAGAGATATTTTGAATCGGAAAAGATGACCTTTTCGACAGCAGGAACGGTAAAAACAAAGGATGGCAGGACGATCGATTTCAGTCTCTCGCTGAAGATGGAAAGATCTTTCTATTTTGAAGAGAATTTTCAGTTGAGAGTTGGAGAGGCTTTGAAAGACCCGATTGTTCTCAACTTTGACAATTTGCCACCAACCCTTTCTCCTAAGGAAATAAGGATAGATCTTGATTTAGATGGAGCATTAGATCGTTTACAAGCTTTTTCATCGAAAATTGGTTTTCTGGCTTTGGACTTGAACGAAAATGGAAAGATCGACAGCGGTAAGGAGCTGTTTGGACCAACTACGGGAAATGGTTTCAAAGAGCTCTCAAAGTATGATGCAGACGGAAACAAATGGATCGATGAAGCTGATCCAATCTTTGCAAGGTTGAAGATTTGGTTTGTAGATGAAAATGGTGATGAGAGGCTCTTCTCTTTGAAAGAGATGAATGTTGGTGCCATATATCTTGGATTTGTGCCGACAAAGTTCAGTCTCTACGATGGAGAAGAACTTCAGGGACGACTCGCATCGAGCAGTCTCTACCTAACAGAAGATGGTAAGCCAGGAGCAATCCATCAGATCGATCTGAAAGCTTAAATCTTTCAAAATCGCAGTAGCGGCAATCTTCAGGATTGCCCTTTCTGTTGTATAATTGAGATAAAGAAAGGGGTGGTGACTGTGAAGGGGAAAAACTTGATAATGATCTGGGCTATTGTGCTCGCTGGGTTACTTTTGTCCTCGTGTGCCTTCAATCTCTTTGCAGATCTTGAGCTTCAAAACCTTTTGAACTCCGAAAAGACAGATCAAAAGTTGGTTGCTGCATCAGGTGCTTTGAGCAGCAAAGATTACGACAAAGCCATAGCACTCGCAGGCTCAGTTTTGAATGAATTGCTGGGTTTAGATCTGTCCAATGAACAGCTGATGAACTTGCTCGATTCAACGAGTACGCTATATGATTTTGCTGAAGCTCTTTATGAAAAGAAGGACGAATTGAACGACCAAGCGATCGAAGCTGTGAAGATCATACTTGAAGCAGCTGCGGCAGAATCTGAAAAGAGTATCGCTGATGTGATCTCTGATTTAGAAGACATTGCACAAGAGCTGGGCTTAGATATTTCAGAGTTTCTGCCAAAATCTAAGAACAACGAACAAGAAGATTTTTGGCAGATCATTGAGACAAACGCAGGAACGATTGTATCAACGATTTCCAAGTTTTTCGACGATGCACAGCTTCTCAAATTCTTGACAAGCGGTTATTACGCGCTTGCCACCGCGACACAAACAGCTGACTCAAGTCCTATGTATGCGGCTTTCTGTGCATGGTACGATCTTGGTTATATGCTCAATCTCATCTTCGACACAGACAACGACGGAAAGATAACAGATGAACAACTGATAAAAAGCACTATAACAAACCCTGCCTCTTTTGTAGAGTTGACAAGCAATGCAACAAGTGGTTTGTACCACGATGAAACGGCATGTAATGAATTTGTCTGGGCTTATGAGATTATGAACGAAGTGATTGGAATAATTGGTGCTGATCTGACATTACCAGATCTACCAGCCACAACAGATCTGTACGGTACCGAGAAGTTATCAGATCTCTTCAACATTCTGGCAGGTGGTGAAGAATGAAAAAAAAGATAATCATTTGTCTGTTATCAATTCTTGCCGTGTTGGGAGTTTCATACCAGTGGGAAGTTTTCCCGGGGTTTTTCAAACCCGTTGAGAGTCTGGCAATGGGTGGTGTCTACACAACAACAGTGGATGGAATAAATGCATTGATACTAAATCCGGCACTGTTCACTGGTGGTTTTGAGCTGAAGTTTTCGCCTGGTCTTTCAAACAACATTGCTGAAATTACAAAATTAATTCCTTACATTTCAAATCCAGCTTCAATAACGGATCTTGCAACGGACACAGCACTTTTAACCGCACTCCAGGGTGTTCACAACTACGATTTGAACTTAGCCGCTGGTTATGGAATGCAAATAGGTAATTTCTTAGTTGGAGGCATGGGAGGATTTCAAGCTTCTGCATTTTGGAATCTTTCTCTGATGAAACTTGATGATGTTGAACTTGGAGCATGGATGGATTATTTCGGGGTTGTTGGTGGTGCGCTGAAATTTGAAAATATAAGAGTTGGTGCAGCCTTCGGTGGAGGAATGGCTGGATTTATCATTCCCGCGACTGGTACTGAGTTTCCTGCGCAGGTCAACCTCCTTGGTTCAGATCCATTTGCAGGCATTCTGCCGGATGATCCATCAAAGATTCTTGCAGCCATAAACAAACCGTTCTTCATAGCAAGTGCTGGTCTTGCCTATGATATAGAAAACGTCAGGCTGGGCATGAGCTTTTTTGCCAACTTCAACGACATCCTTTCCAATGGCCCAAGGTACGTCCTTTCGGCTGGAGTTTCCTACACGTGGCAATTTTTGACCGTTGCAGCAGAACTCGAAGACATTCTCAATCAACAAAAGACAATCTTCAGAAAACTCAACTTTGGTTTGATGACAGACTTTGGTTTTGCAAAACTTTACGGTGGATTGCATGCAGGATGGCTCACAGGTGGTGTGAAGCTCGATATACCTTTTGTAAAGATTGGTTTTGCAGCGTATGTCTACGAGTATTCAAATTTCGCAGGTCTTATGGGTGAACAAAGATTCATATTGAGTTTCGATACGAAGTTCTAAATAGCACCGTGCTTCTAATCTAACAAGAAGGGGACCAGAAGGTCCCCTTTATTTTAGCTGAGTTTTTCCAACAACACTTTGTATGCCCTGTAAGTTTCGTAAAGATCTGCCTTTGAGACGAGCTCGAAAGGCGAATGCATACCGAGTAAAGCAGGACCCATGTCTAAGACGCAGGCACCCTTTTCGGCGAGGAACTTCGCAACTGTACCCCCACCGCCGCGATCTACCTTTCCCATCGTGGCAACCTGCCAGACAACACCTTCTTGGTTTAACACCTTTCTCACCTTAGCAACGAACTCTGCATGTGCTTCGCTGGAGCCAGATTTTCCACCACTGCCTGTGTACCTGACAAGTCCAACACCATATCCAACCCTTGCGGCGTTGTTAAGATCGTGCACTTCTTTGAACATAGGATCGATTGCTGGACAAACATCTGCAGAGATTATGTTAGTTTTTGAGAAAAGCTCGTCTACGCCAAGTGAGGTATCGGTACAACCTTGAGATTTGAGAATCTTTTTCAAGACCATCACGTAGAAATTGGCTTTCGCTCCCGCGTTACCTTCGCTGCCAGTTTCCTCTCTATCGAAGAGAATAACTCCGCATGACCTGACAGGATTTTGAACTTCGATCAGCCCCTTTATGGCAGTATAAGCGCAGATTCTATCATCGTGACCATATGCTCCAAGCAAACTTTCATCTAAACCTACACTTCTTGCTTTCAGTGCTGGTACGAGTTCAAACTCACCGCTTACGAAATCTTCTTCTTTCAAACCGTATCTGTCGTTTAACAACTTCAGAATGTAGGTTTTCACAGCCTCTTTTTGCACACCAGCAAGTGGGATGGTGCCAAGGACAATTGAAAGCTTTTCAGCATCGAATTTCTCACTGAGCAGAGCATCCTTCTTGTCAAGGTGTGGTAGCAAGTCAGGAGTCACAAAAACTGGATCATCTTTGCATTGCCCTAAATGAATTTCGACGATCTCACCACTGTCCTTGACAACATAACCGTGAAGTTCCAAAGGAAGGCTGAGCCACTGGTATTTTTTCACACCACCGTAGTAATGAGTCCTCGCAAGTGCGATCTCTTCCTCTTCAAAGAGCGGTTGAGGTTTCAGATCGAGCCTTGGTGCATCGATGTGTGCCGCTACCAAATTCAGACCATTCTCAAGTTTACCAACAAGTTGAAGCGCTATCAGAGACTTTCCACGATTGACTGCATAGACTTTGGTTGCCTTGCCATCAAAGGCTTCTATCGATATGTATCCGGCATCTTGGAGCATTTTCTCAAATTCTCTGATAGCCATCCTCTCTGTTCTTGACAAATCAATGAATTTTGCATATTCTTCTGTGAAAGATTCAATCTGCCCTCTATCCCTCACAGACCAGAGATTTTTCGGTGAAAACTTCACTTTTTCAGCACCTCCTTTTTTCGCATGCAGTACTATGTTATCACAAAGCGATCTTTGTTGTTCATATTTATAGTAGGCTATGAATTCATTGAATACAAAAGCTCAGTGAAGCACAAAAATGAGAAAGCAGTTTCACAACCATCTTGAGTTTTTTCGAAAAAATGATATTATAAAAGCGGAGGGGTCGTCATGAGGATCAACGATATTACAAATGCGTGGATGGTTAGATACCTCGACTTTCTACAGAATCAGCAGCGCAACCTTTCAACCCAGCTCAGTCAAGCAACCATACCATTCAGTGCGAATGTCTCAGCAGGTGCCATATCGCAGAAAATACGAGCACAGATCACAGGATACCAGCAGGCTATGAGCGATGTATACAACGCCATCGGTATGATGAATGTAGCCGAAGGTGGCTTGAACTCTATCAGGTCAAATTTGCAGAGAATGAGAGAACTTGCTGTTCAAGCTTCCAATAGTACGCTGAGTTCCTCAGACAGAGCCGCTCTTGCAGAAGAGTTTCGTCAACTTCAGCAACAGATAAACAAGACCTCTGAACAGACTCAGTACAACAACACAAAAGTTCTGCAGGAAGTGAGAGATTTTCAAGTGCAGACAGGGCCGAATGAGGGGCAGAAGATGTCAATAACGATAAGTCCTGTCAATGCAAGGACACTCGGCGTCGAGAATCTCAATCTGAGCACACCCCAGAATGCCCAAAGTGCTATCGAAGAGATAGACAAAGCTTTGGAACAAACGAGCAACCTGCGTTCTTACATAGGAGCCACAACTAACAGACTTGGTTCTGCCGCCAAGGAACTTTCAAATACGATGATAAACCTCACAACTACTGTGAGCAACCTCACAGACACAGATATGGCAAGAACGATGATGGAGTTCATTCGGTCACAACTCATGACTCAATCTAGTATAAGTGCGCTGAGTCATTCGAATCTGTCACGCCTTTCGGTACTTAGATTGCTCAACATGTGATGAACCAAAAGCCTCATGAAGGTTGAATGGTTTATCCTTTTACTCTTTTGCTAATGTTTTTGAAGAGTAGTCTTGTCAAAGTGTTGACAAAACTAATGTCGTGCAAGAATTGGGGTACCAAAAGACACTGGTTTTGTTAACACGTAGATCTGCAAAGGCTTATTTTCAGAAATCCTCTCTTATAGAGATCTCTCATAGTGTCACACCTTGGAAAAACTCTCACAGAGAGTGATTAACAAATGATCTTGGTAAAGACCCTCTTGGAAAGCTTTTTCTCGCTCTTGTACTCTTGCTTGACATGGTATGATTATAATCATTATAATGATTATAGTAACTGGGGGTGGTGCTTTGATCGACCCATATTCTACAGAACCTCTTTATTACCAACTCAAAGAGATCCTAAGAAAGAATATTCTTGCTGGTGTGTGGAAGGCTGGTGAAAAGATACCCACTGAAAGAGAATTGTCTGAAAGTTTCAAAGTTAGCACAGCTGTTGTAAGACAGGCTGTTTCTCTACTGGCTGACGAGGGTTTCTTGGTCAAAAGACAAGGCAAGGGTACTTTCGTGGTCGATACGAGAGTCAGACAGGGACCAAGAAAGCTATCAAGTTTCAGTGAAGAGATGTCCACAATGGGTTTGAAAGCATCTTCAATAGTCCTCGAAAAGGGTATCAAAGAAGCTGATGAAAAGATCTCTAAGGTTCTTCAACTGCAGCCCAAGACAAAAGTAATAATGGTCAAGCGATTGAGGCTTGCAAACGATGAGCCGCTTGGCATTCAAACCTTCTACGTTGCAGAATACATAGCCCCTGGTTTCCTTGAAAATGATCTGACTCAGTCGCTTTACAAACTTCTCGAGACCAAATACGGAATAGTCATAAGATCCGCCTACGAGAAATACTTTGCCACTGTACTTGACAAATACGAATGCAAGTTGTTACACGTGCGCTGGCCCTTTGCGGGATTCATTGTTGAGCGTATTGCTTTCGATGCGAGCGGCAGTACTGTTGAGTACACGGAGTCTGTCATAAGGAGTGACAAGTACTCAGTCCAAGTTCACTTGAGAAGGTGATTTGGTGTTTTTCGTGTGTGACATAGGTGGTACAAATCTCAGAATGGCTGTCACAGATCTCAATGGGACAATACTGAACAAGCACAGAGTTCTTACTCCAAGAAATTACGATGAGCTTTTGAAAACAGTTGAAGACCAATTTAGAGAGAATTCAAAGAGATTCCACATCTGTGGTTGTTGCATTTCAGTAGCAGGTGCCGTTCTTGAAAACAAGGAGGTGTGGTTGCCAAATCTCTTTGGCCTTGAAAGACTCAAAGTTGCCGAGGATCTTCAGAACCTTCTTTCGGGTATCGAGGTTCACGTGATCGATGATAGAACAGCAGGATTGTTGGGAGAGATTTACAAAGGTTGCGCAGTCTCTAAGAAGAATGTTCTGTACTTAATAATCGGAAC
This sequence comes from Pseudothermotoga sp. U03pept, assembly GCF_051235805.1. Lineage (NCBI taxonomy): Bacteria > Thermotogati > Thermotogota > Thermotogae > Thermotogales > Thermotogaceae > Pseudothermotoga > Pseudothermotoga sp. U03pept. The sequence goes on from NZ_JBPNXV010000001.1 coordinate 1,597,566, forward strand.
TGGTGTTGGGCTGGGAATATTAATTGATGGTGTAGTGGTCTCTGGGTCAGAAAGATTGGCAGGTTCTGTGGGGTGGATAAGAGTGATCGATCCACTGACAGGTAGGATCGACACCGTTGAAAATACGATATCTGGTCCAGGCATTCTAAAAAGGTTCAACACAGTTTGCAAAAACTCTGCCTCGTCCCCGGAGGAAATTTTCCGTCTGTACAAACAAGAGGCAGACAATTGTGTGAGGCATCTTGTCCAGAGCACTTCTAAAGTTGTTGGTTATCTTTTGAGTGTCCTTGTGAATATCTTCAACCCCGAAATCATAATCTTGGCTGGGAGTCTGGCACTTCAATGGGATGTGTTTCAAGATGAAGCCATCGAGGTACTCAAACAGAACATCAGTCCTTCTATCAAGCGACCACCTGTGAGGATTTCCAACCTTGGAGAGGATGCTCAGCTTCTTGGTTGTACCAAATACTTACTCTCAATCCGATGAAAGGAGTGGCAAAATTGTTTGCATTTGAGGTATATCTTGAGAAGATTCAAAGCATTCTAAAGAAGATCAAGACAGAACAGAGAGACAATATCCTGAAGGCAGCGAACTTGATGGCAGACTGCATTTCAAAGGGTGGCTTGGTTCACATGTTCGGCAGTGGTCACTCGATAATTCCAGTTTTGGATGCATTTCCCAGATATGGAAGTTTTGTTGGATTCAACCCTCTCACAGATCCTCGCTTGATGTGGTTCAGCCCTACAGGTCCTGCGAGTGCTCCTGGATTGTTGTTGATCGAAAGAAAGGAAGGATACATCGAAGATGGTTATTTGAGATACCAACCGCTTGCAAAGGAAGATGTCTTGGTTGTCTATTCACACGGCGGAGTGAATGCCGCACCAGTTGAGGCTGCACTCTATGGAAAAAAGGTCGGAGCGAGTGTCATTGCGGTTCTTTCGGTGCAGAATCAGACTCTTGCAGTGCCAACACACAGTAGTGGTAAAAAACTCTCTGATATCGCTGACCTGATCATAGACAACTGCGTACCGCCTGAAGACGCTGTTGTTCCTTTGGAAGGCAGAAAGGAAAGGTTAGCGGCTTCTTCCACAGTTGCTGCGGTTGCGATCACCATGTCTCTCGTTGCTCAGACAGGAAGTATCTTGCACCAGAGGGGTAAGGATCTGAAGATCTTTGTTTCTCCTAACGTTGAAGGATTCGGCGTGGATTACAACATAAAGATCTTCGACGAACACCAGAAGACAATGAATGAACATTACAAGAGAATCTACGGGGAGTGATGAACTTGAAGGGTTTCTTTCCTGTATCGGTGTGGTACGGTCCTCACAGATCACGAGCACCCATGGTGGCAAAGATCGAATCCGTCCAGCAGATCGAAAGGGACATCACCACGATAAAATCTCTTGGATTCAACTCGGTCAGGTTTTGGTACGACTGGGCAGCCGCTGAACCAAAGCCAGGAGAGTGGGATTTTTCAACCATCGACACACTGCTTGCAGTGGCAGACAGCTTGCAAATAAAGGCGATCGTTCAGGTGTACACAGATTCTGCACCAAACTGGGTAGAAAGAGATTATCCAGACTCACTTTTTGTGGACAGATCTGGTTTGCTCATACACTCTCAAGCATCGCCAGGGTATTGTTCAGACCATCCGCAAGTGAGAAAACACATAGAGGTATTTCTGCAGAAACTTGCAGCAGTCGTGGCGCCGCACGAATCTTTTTACGCATGGGATATTTGGTCAGAGCCCCACATCGTGCAATGGTCTTGGATTGATTACATAAAAGACCCCTGGTTCTGCTACTGTGAACACTCTCAAAGGAGATTCATCGATTGGCTTAAGAAGAAATATCAAACGATTGAGGCTTTGAACGACTCGTGGTATCGAAAGCACGAAAGTTGGGAAGAGGTCATAGCACCCAGGTATGTTTCCCTGTCGAGCTTCAAAGATTTGCTCGATTGGATCCAGTTCAACACTGAGAAGATAGCAGAAGATCTACACTGGAAGGTCACAACTATCAAGAAGGTAGATAGCAGCCACGCAGTATCGAGTCATGCTGCTATATCAAGTGTCTACGGAATACCCGGCATAGGTTATGGTGCCTCAGATGACTGGAAACTTTCAGAGAAGGTAGATGTATGGGGAACCTCATTCTATCCCAAACACACAGGTTCCTGGATGCCATTGAAGGCTCATCATATGGGAGTAGCTTTGGATGCGAGTAGATCTTCCTGTGAAAGCCGAGGAAAGCCATTCTGGATAGGTGAGCTTCAAACTGGACATGGGGTAACGGGTCTGAGATTTGGTGAGCCCGTTGACAAGAACGATGTCGAGAGATGGGCATGGCTTGCCGTTTCAAGAAATGCAAAAGGCTTGAACTATTACGCGTGGTTACCCATGAGCTGTGGTTACGAAGTCTCTGGATTTGGTCTTACTGAGTACGATGGTTCAACAAACGAAAGATCGATAGCTGCCGGTAGAGTGGCGAGGACGATAACTGAAAAGATGGAAGTCTTTTTAAACTCAAAACCCTTGGCAGCAGAAGTAGCAATACTTTACAACATTGAGTCTCACAAAGCCCTTGCGTGTTTGAGAGCAGAGAGCGCCGAACTGATTAGAAAAGACATCTTTGGGATGTACAAGGCGCTCATGGATGTAGGTGTGAACGTCGATTTTTTGCACATCAGTGATCTGCAAAAAGATTTGTCAAAGTACAAATTGATACTCATACCCTTCTCGATCGCGTTAGACGAGCAGAGTGCCACAGCAATAAAAAGGTATGTTGCCAACGGTGGAACCGTTCTGGCGGACGGTCGAATTGGATGGATGAAAGAAGACGGTTCTCTGTGCGAGAAGATTCCCGGGTTGGGGTTGCACGAGCTGTTTGGCTGCGAGGAACTGTGGATGAAAGAACTGAAGGAGCGGGCAACTTTCAAAGAAAAAGATCTGACCATCTCCGCTTGCCGGTATCTTTCAACATATAGAGTAACGACTGGTAATGGAGTTGCTTTCTTTCAAGACCAACCAATCATAGTCGAGAACGACTACTTCTCGGGAAAGGCAATCATGGTTGGAACACTGCTCGGTGTTGGATATGAAGAAACGGGAAATCTTGATAATCTCGAGCTGGTAAGAAGAATTGCATTCGAATGTGGTGTTCAAAGAAAATACTCGATTCATGCAAGAACTGGTGATACGAGCGGTTTGGAAATTCGTCTTTCCACAGCACCTGCAGGTGAAGTTCTCATTTTTGTGTTCAACCACCAAGACAGTAAATGTTCTTTTGCTCTTTCTCTACCCAACAACCTTTCTGAGCGCACCTTTGAAAGAGTGACATCCCTGAATCACTCAAAGAACGTTGGATTAGAAGACACAAATGAATTTACAGTGATAACAGATATCGCTATGGATGGCGGAGAAACAGTTGTTTTTCTGCTTGAATGAGAATCTTGAAACCTTAGATGGGAGGGGTGAAGGATGAAAAAGTCGTTACTTCTGTTAGTGGTCATTCTCTGTGTTTTTCTCAGCTTCAGCGCCTTTGGAAAAACCAAACTGATCTTCGCCGTGCACTGGTCGGACTACCAGGTCGAGGGAGTGAAGGACGAAAATGGTAATGTCACGGTAAAGGGGCTCAGACAGTACGTTGAAGAGTATCAAAAACTGAACCCAGACGTTGAGATCGAGATACAGTCGGTGCCGTTCGACGACTATTTGAAACGTATACTGATCAGTCACACCTCTGGGGTTATAGCAGACATATATGTATTGTACTCACTCTGGGGTGTTCAGTTGGTTGATTCAGGTATACTCGATCAAGTTCCAAAAGACATTGCCGACAAGGTCAAAGCCAACTTCGTCAGAGTAGCAGTCGACGGTGCAACGATCGACAAGGCTATATGGGGTGTACCAGTCGAAGTTGCAAACTACGCACTCGTCTACAACAAAAAGTTGTTGCAAGAAGCAGGTTTCAATGAGCCACCAAAGACGTGGGATGAACTGGTTGCGATGGCTCCAAAGCTCACCAAGAGAAATCCAGATGGCACTGTAGCACAGTATGGTTTTGCCTTCCTTTCAGGTTGGGATTCCGCTGTGGTCCATCCTTTCTTGGCGTTGCTTCATAGCAACGGTGGCAAACCATTCAAAGACGACTTCACCGAATCTTTGCTGACTTCAAAGGAAGCAATCGAAGCACTTGAAGCAGAGCTAAAGTTGTTCAAGAATGGAGCAACAGATCCTGCTGCAAGTGTGTGGGGCTTCCCGTCGGGCAAGGTAGCCATGATGATAATGGCTCCATGGTATGAGACGGCGTTGAAACTGGGATTCAAAGATCAATACGAAGAGACAGTCGGTGTAGCTCCCATACCATACCTGAAGAAGCCAGCCTCGGCTGGATACACTTGGTTCATTGCCGTTGACAGTGCATCGAAGAACAAAAAGGCAGCCTGGGATTTCATAAGATGGATGACCTTGCAAGATGTTGGTGGCTTTACCAGAATTGGAGAACTCATGGCTAAGAATATCGGGTCAATTACGCCGAACAAATTGGATCTTGCTTTCTTCAAGAACGAGCTGAACGATCTGTATACTTCTGTCTTTGTCAAAGAGCTTGAGAACACTTATCAAGAGCCAAATGTCGCACAAGGGCAGGAGATTAAGACAATACTAATGAGGGAAATCATCGAAGCCTGGAATGGACGAAAGAGTGCCGAAAAAGCTTTGAGCGATGCAAAGAAGGAAATTGACAAAATCCTGGCAGAGTTTTACAAATGAGAGGAGCATTCAAATTGACTCACCTATCTTCCAAGATGCGTAAAAGCTCTTCTAAAAGAACTCTTGAAAGAAGAACAGGGGCAGGGCACATGTTCCTTGCCCCTGCTTTGGTCTTTTACTCGCTTTTCTTCATCTATCCTGTCTTTTTTTCCTTCGTTGTCTCGACGAAGAGGTGGAATATGTTAGTCCCACTGTCAAGGGCACGAACTGTGGGGTTTTCAGAGTACTCCTATTTGCTGAAGGATCAGATGTTCTTGGGTGTTTTGGGAAATACACTCCTGTATGCCTTGGCAACAGTTTCTCTCACAATAGTTATTGCTCTCATTCTTGCGGTTTTGATAAACAATGCAAAACTGTCAGTTCTTTGGAGGTTCATCTACTTTGCACCAGTTGTAACTCCACAGGTTGCTATAGGCACAATCTGGGGTTATCTTTATAGGCCAAACAATGGTCTTTTCAACTCGATTCTCAAAATCTTTGGCATTAGACCGATCTACTGGTTAACAGACGCAAATGTAGCTCTCATATCGATAATTATCACAGCAATATGGGCGGGTATTGGCGGCTCGATGTTGATCATAACTGCAGGCTTGAAAAATATACCACAAGACTACTACGATGCTGCCAAGATCGATGGTGCTGGACCGTTCAGACAGTTCTTTCATATTACCGTCCCTTTACTATCTCCTACCCTACTCTTTCTAACTGCGACGGGGTTCATAGGAGCTTGGCAGGTCTTTGATCTACCGTTTACGATGGGGAGGAACGCACCTGCAAGAAGTGTGATGACAGTGTCTTGGTATGTCTATGAAACAGCATTTCAGTCGTTGAGGATGGGAAGGGCATCTGCTGGGGCTTTCCTGCTCTTTTGTGTGATCTTTGGTTTCACGTTGTTCATTCTCTGGGTTTTCAGGCGTGGAGGTATCAAAGGATATGAATAGAAAAAAGACGATGAAAATCTTTCTCGAGATAGTCAGATACGTGATCATAGTTTTTGGCGCTTTTTGGATGATACTGCCGTTTTTTTGGCTGTTCTCAGCCTCTCTCATGACTCCCCAAGAACTGATGTCTGATACTCCAAAATGGCTGCCCGAAAAACCGCAGTGGGGTAATTATCTACAAGTACTGAAAAAGATACCGATACTGACTTATTACAGAAACAGCCTCATAGTTGCCGGTTCCGTGACATTACTCGTCATTCTCACGAGTTCCATGACAGGTTTTGCCTTCGCAAAACTCAGGTTTTTCGGCAGAAAGATTCTCTTCAGTTTCGTCCTTTCAACTATGATGTTCCCTGTCTTCATATTTCTGATACCCGTATACTACCTCATGAAACTCTTTGGTTGGTTGAACAGTTATTTGTCACTCATTGTTCCTTTTGCGGTCAGTGGTTATGGAATATTTTTGATGAGACAGTTTATAATGACCATTCCTGATGAACTGTTAGATTGCGCAAGATTAGATGGTGCAAAAGAATTCAAAATCTACACGAGAATAATCCTGCCTTTGATTAAGCCAGCCTTGGCAACGCTTGCGATACTCACCTTCATCGGTCAGTGGAACTCCTTCTTGTGGCCACTGATAGTCACATCAACAGCTCAAAGACTTATGACTCTACCTGTGGGTATATCAAGGTTGTCATTGGCATTCTCCACGGTAGAAACGCAACATTTGATATTAACGGCACTCGTCTATCAAGTGATCCCAATGGTTGTTCTGTTCTTGTACCTGCAGAGATATTACATCCGCGGCTTTGTACTAAGTGGCTTTGGAAATCTGTAGTCTTCAGCTAACAATTCGGCTACGATGCAGTATAATATCTTTGGGTGATGTAAATGGTAAGGGCTTTGTTCAAAGCAAGAGTACAGCTTCTGAGGAACTTCATTAAACAAAAAGGTTTTGATGGCATACTTCTAAGCAGATGTGACAACTTTGCCTGGTTCACCTTTGGAGCACGTAATCATATCACTCTCAACACAGAGGTAGGATCTGCCCATATATTTGTAAACGACGAGAGTGTATACCTTCTCACTAATAACATTGAAAGAAAACGCATTGAAACAGAAGAACTCCACGAAGATATTCTTTCGGAAATCGAGGTTGCCGAATACCTATGGTCGAAGAATATGGTTGAAGTTCTCAAACCCTTCACCGCGGGTAAGAAGATCATTTCTGACACAGGTATGCTCGATACAGTGAACTGCAAAGCACAGATCGACCAGCTGAGATACACACTCACTGAATTCGAACTGAATGTCTATCAGGATCTTGGAAGAACTTGTGACCACGTTTTAAACCAGCAGATGAAGGAATTGAACCCCAAGATGACAGAACTCGAGGTCCAAGGCATGGTCTACAGATCACTTGCAAGAGAAGGTATCGAACCGATCTTCGTAATGGTCAGCGGTGAAGAAAGTGCGAAACTTTATAGACATAACCTTCCGCGGAATGTCCTTCTGGGAAAGAAAGTTTTTGTGAGCATCTGTGCGCGAAAAAGAGGGTTGGTTGTCTCTCTGACAAGGTCTGTTCTGTTCGAGAAAGATCAAAGTTTGATCGAACAACACAAGCAGAATTGTTATGTGGACGCAGTTGCAATTGCAAACTCAAAAGTTGGCGTGAAACTCAGCACAGTTTTTGAGAAGATCAAGCAAGCTTATGCAGAGGTTGGCAGACCTTATGAATGGATGCTCCACCACCAAGGTGGTCTCGCGGGGTACAACGCAAGGGAGATTGTGGCAAACGAATCAACAGATTATGAGTTGAGGATAGGCAACGTCCTTGCCTGGAATCCAACGGTCACGGGAACAAAATCGGAAGACACTGTCGCTCTGACCCAAGAAGGGCTTAAGATAATAAGTTATTTCGAAGACAGTGATTGGCCATATCTTGAATTTAAATTAGAAGGCACAACTATGAAAAGACCAGACCTCTTGATTTTGGAGAGAAGGTGAAAAGATGTGGTCTTCTTTCATATTCGAAATCTTCTGGATGATTTTGATCCTGAGTTTTTTCATACCCTTTATTCGTGCGAATATGCAGAGATCTATGAGAGAAGCACTGATAAGACAGATCGAAACAAAGAGAAAGAGTAGAGTTATAACATTGATTCACAGACAAGAGTCAATGAGCTTTTTTGGACTGACATTTGGTAGGTACATAAACATCGAAGACTCCGAAGAGATACTTCGAGCTATCAAGTTAACTCCAAACGAAATGCCAATAGATATAGTCTTACACACCCCTGGAGGGCTGGTTTTGGCAGCAGAACAGATCGCACGAGCTTTAGTCAAGCACCGTGGAAAGGTGACCGTTTTCGTGCCACACTACGCAATGTCTGGTGGGACACTGATAGCCCTTGCTGCGGATGAAATAGTCATGGATCCAAATGCAGTGTTGGGGCCACTTGATCCGCAGATTGGTGGTTACCCGGCACCATCTATACTCAGCGTGCTTGAAAAGAAAGATATTAACGAAATAGACGATGAGACGCTCATATTGGCTGATGTGGCCAAAAAAGCTACGCAGCAAATGAAAGATTTCGTCACGTGCTTGCTCAAGGAAAAGGTGAATGAAGAAAAAGCTAAAGAACTTGCAGAAACTTTTTGTGGTGGGCAATGGACACATGACTATCCGATAACCATGGATCTACTCAAACAAATGAACCTTCCTGTTTCAGATCAAATGCCTCAGGAGATCTATGGACTGATGGAGTTGTACAAACAAACGGAACAGCGCAGACCCTCTGTTCAGTACATTCCAGCCCCTTACAAGAGTGGTGAGCAGAACAACGCATCATCGAAGGGGTGATCACCAGGAACGTGTGTCCTTGAGTCTTTCCCACAATCTACGTGCCAGTTCTTGATCACTCTGGTTCAGTGAACTCAAAAGGTCGAGTACCATCTCGTTGGTCATCTGTTTAGTCAGTTCGATAAGAGTCTCTTCGGTTAGTTTCCCTTCGCCTAACCACTGTATAATCTTTTCAACATCAAGGGTTGGCATGACATATGTGGCCCTTGGTCTACCTTTCAGCAAGACATTCCACTTCGGCAAAACACCGCTGTAAGAATATGAAGCGATGACTTTCGACCAAACTGGAGCTGCACTGAGACCACCAGTCAAGTTCGCCCCATCGACGGCTACTGCGAGTAGGATTTGGCTGTCACCACCGATAAACCATGCGGTTTTGTCAGATGTACCTGTTTTGCCAGCCACTGGTACTTTCTGTCTTGCGTAAACACCTGTTCCCTGATCTACAACACGTTTCATTATATCTAACATGATTGAACTGGCGATTATCGTATCGTTTTTTCTGGCTTTGATGACGTTGAGAACTCTTGGTGAAGCCCTGTAAATGGTTCTGCCAAATGGATCTTCTATTCTATCTATTATGTACGGTTGCAGAACAACTCCACCGTTGAAGATTGCGGCATAAGCTTTGAGAAGCTCTTCGGGTGCGCTTTCAACGGTTCCAAGGGCTACCGTTAGATCATCTGGATAATACCCCTTCAGCCGAAGCTCTTGTTGCAAAAAGCGTACTATTTTGTCTCTGCCCAACTGCATGAAAAGATTCACTGAAGGTATGTTTCTCGATTCTATCAGTGCCTGTGCAAAACTCACAGTGCCTTTGAACTGTTTATCAAAGTTCTCCGGAGCCCAGTCACCTATGCGAATTGGCAAGTCTGTTAGCTTACTGTCGGCGGTCCAACCCTCGAGCAAAGCCAGATAGTAATAGAGTGGCTTTATCGAGGAACCAACCAATCTCTTACCTTCAGGATACGTCAAACCCACACCTTTGTAAAGACAGACGGCGCCACTAAATGGATCGAGTGCCTCCAAAACAGTATTCTGTTCAAACTGAGATGCATTCTTCGATAGCACTGGATCGAGCGTGGTGTAGATCTTGTAACCCTGTCTGACCTCGCTGAGTCCCAAACCGATCGAGTTCAGTTCTCTGACGACTCTCCAAAACACTTCTTCGTCGAGATTTCGCACAGGTTTTTCCTTGAATGCCATCTTTTCAAGATTTGAAAAGACCTCTTGTAATTCCTCCTCTTTCAGATATCCATCTTCAATCATCCTGTTCAAAACTGTTTTCGCCTTCTTTTTGGAAAGCTCAGGATCTTTATATGGGTTGAAATTCTCAGGTGATCTTATGGTACCGACCAAAATCGAGCTTTCCTCAAGACCTATTTCAGAAAGATCCTTTCCAAAGTAGTAGTTGGAGGCACTCGCAAGACCATACAAACCATTCCCCATGTAAGCCGAGTTTAGGTACATCTGCAAAATTTCGTCCTTGGTTCGAATTCTCTCAAGCCATAGAGCAATAAAAGCTTCTCTGATCTTTCTCTCCCAAGTTCTTTCCGTTGAAAGATAAAGAGTTCTTGCAACCTGCTGGGTGATTGTACTGGCACCTTGAGTTATTGAGCCACTGATCATATTCTGAATAAAAGCCCTTGTGATTCCAAAAAAATCGATCCCGAAATGTGATAGAAAATTTTTGTCTTCAGAGGCGAAGAGTGCGTTTATCAGAACAGGTGGTACCTGAGATATATCTTTCCAGAAAGATCTGGAAAGAACAACAGGCGAGCCGTCTCTGTAGAAGATGATGAGTCCCGTGGGGAGTCGAGATTCAGGTGGTTCAAGGTCTTTCACACTCAGAGAGTAACCTGCCCAAAGCCCAACCAAAGATATGACCATTCCCAGAAAAAAGGCTATCTTCCTCACAGACTGCACCCCTCTGTCTCGAGCAACATTTTTTTCCAGTCTAAACCACCCGTGAAGCCACCCAAGGAGTTCTTGCCAACTACTCTATGACATGGGAAATATACAGGCAAAGGATTTGCCTTAAGTGCTTGACCAATCGCTCTGGGTGAAGTTCCAAGTTTGATCGCTAAGTCTTTGTAAGTAATCGTTTGGCCATACGGTATCTTCCTAAGCGCATACCATACTCTTTTCTGAAACTCTGTACCTGATACCTTCACTTGAAAAGTCAGATCCTTCTTCACACCGCGAAGATAATCTAAAATCTGTTCAAAGATCATCTTGTCAATTTTTCCATCGCACGTTCTGTTGAATTCTATCCTCACAACATACCCGTCTTCTTCACAAATACAAAGAGCGCCACATCTTGTTACAACAGATTGACAGTTCATCACTCTACCCTCTTTCTCTGTGATAATATTCGTGGGTGATCACCGTGCGAAAAAGATTTCGAGAACTTGGTTTGAGTTTTGGCAGGCTTCAGCCTGCAGAAAAGAATCTTATCACAGACGTTGGAAAAATCAAAGTAGGCCACGTGACACTCTGTTACGATAGACCTTCGATCGTGAGAACTGGTGTGACTGCAATCGTGCCAGAAAATGTTTTTGAAAGACCGTTGAGTGCTGCATGTGCTGTATTGAATGGCTTTGGCAAATCTGTCGGGTTGCTGCAGGTGGAAGAACTTGGACAGTTAGAGACTCCCATTCTCTTGACGAACACTTTGAGTGTTGGAACGGTTTTTCAAGGCGTGGTTCACTACATGAGCACTAAGTATAAATTCAGAACGCTCAACCCTGTGGTTTGTGAATGCAACGATGGTTTTCTCAACGACATACTCTATCCTGCTGTGAAACCAGAAGATGTCTTTAAAGCCATTGAACTGGCTTCTGAAGATTTCGAACTGGGTAGTGTTGGTGCAGGAACTGGCATGACAACCTTTGGCTTCAAGGGAGGCATAGGTAGTTCATCAAGAAAGTTGAAGGACAATTTCAGAATGGGCGTACTCGTCTTGGCAAACTTTGGTTCTTACGAAGACTTAGTCATTCTTGGCTCGAGGGCATCAGAGTATGTGAGAGCTGGGATAGAAAGAAAAGAAGAAAGTGGCTCAATCATAATCGTAGTCGCAACTGATATGCCACTCGATTCGAGACAGTTGAAACGAATTGCAAGGCATTCATTCCTTGCCCTGGGAATGCTCGGTGCACCGGGTTATCATTCAAGTGGCGACATCTGCATAGCCTTCAGTACTTCAAAAGGAACGACAGAGGAGACAAGGGAGAACTTCGATTCACTCTTCAGAGCAGTCGTCGAATGTACCTATGAAGCCATATGTGACGCTCTATTCTGTGCAGAAACGGTGAATGGATTTTTGGGAAGCGCAACAGCAATGCCAACCGAATGGGTGATAGAATGTAGCAGGAGGGACAGATTTTGAAAGACACCGAACTGATAAGAAACATCTGTATCATCGCTCATATAGATCACGGTAAGACAACCTTCGTTGATCGAATATTGGAACTGACAAAGAGCGTCGATCCAAGACTGATGCACGAGCAATTCCTCGATCAAATGGAGATCGAAAGAGAGCGTGGCATTACCATAAAGGCACAGCCTGTGAAGGTTCTTTACCAGTATGGCGATAAAGAGTACGAAATAAACATCATAGACACACCTGGTCATGTGGATTTCTCATACGAAGTCAGCCGTAGCATGGCTGCATGTGAAGGAGCAGTCCTGCTCGTCGATGCCTCTCAAGGTGTTGAGGCACAGACCGTTGCTCACACATATCTGGCAATTGAAAACGATCTTGATCTTGTTCCTGTGATGAACAAGATTGATCTACCTCATGCCAATATCGATGAAACAACAGACGAGTTGGTCAATCTGGTTGGTGTAGATCGATCCGAAATCTTGAAGATGAGTGCCAAGACTGGCGAAGGCGTTAAAGATGTACTTGATGCGATAGTTCAGAGAATTCGTCCACCTAAAGGAGACTCGTCGAAACCTTTAAAGGCTCTGATCTTCGATGCGAAATACGATAAGTATCGTGGAGTGATAGTCTATGTAAGGATCTTCGATGGTGTAATCAAAAAAGGAGACAAAATCGCCATAATGTCTACCAATGAACAATACGAAGTAATAGAAGTTGGAATCTTTACGCCAGATATGAAACCAATCGATCAGCTTGGACCTGGTGAAGTTGGCTATATAATCGCCGGTATAAAGGAAGTGAGCCATGCAAAGGTTGGTGACACCATTACCAATGCTCTAACGCCAATCGAATCACCTCTGCCGGGGTACAAAGAAGTAAAACCGATGGTCTATGCTGGTATGTTCCCAGGCTTGCCCGAGTATTATGAAGAGCTGAAAAAATCCCTTGAGAAGCTCAAATTGAACGACTGGGCTCTGACCTTCGAACCAACACATTCTCCGGCTCTTGGCTTTGGCTTCCGCTGTGGTTTTCTTGGACTTCTGCACATGGATATAGTCAGGGAAAGACTCGAGAGAGAGTACGAGATGGCTGTCATCTTGACAGCACCCAACGTGGAATACAAGATACTCTTGAGCGATGGGCATACCGTTCTGATAAACGACCCAGCGAAATTCCCAGACGAAGATTCTATTCAAAAGGTCTACGAACCCTTTGTGAAATTATCGGTGATAACCCCCACAGACTATGTTGGAGACATATTCACAAATCTTCAAAACGAGAGAAGGGCAACACTGCTACACACAGAGAATGCTGGAAAGAACAGGGTCATAATGCAGTTCAAGGTACCTCTTTCAGAGATCATCACAGACTTTTTTGACAAATTAAAGGCAATAAGTCACGGCTATGGCTCGATGGACTACGAATTTCTGGGATATGAAGAATCAGATGTGGTGAAGGTATCAATACTCGTTAACAAGGAACCTGTAGATGCTCTGGCAACGATCGTTCACAAGAGCAAAGCTTACAACGTTGCAAAGAAGCTGGTCGATAAACTTTCGGAGTTAATACCGCGCCATCAGTTTGAGATACCCGTTCAAGCAAAGGCGCACGGGAGAATCATCGCACGAGCTGATATAAAGGCACTTAGGAAAGATGTACTTGCAAAGTGTTACGGTGGAGATGTGACCAGAAAGATGAAACTGCTCGAAAAACAAAAAGAAGGAAAGAAAAAACTCAGAGAGATAGGCCAAGTGACAATACCACAAGAAGCCTTCCTCGCGCTGTTAAAGATCGGCGAGGAAGAGCAGTAAACTTTTTAGACAAATCTTCTAAGGTGCTCAAGACCCATTTTTAAACCAACTTTCGATTTCTCTACGGTGCCGAACCACACCGGATCTTCGTGTTCTATGCTTATAACAAAGTCATATCCAATCTTTTTCAAAGCGAGTATGAATTCCTCCCAATCGATTTCTCCGAAACCTGGTAATCTGTAACTCCACCAGCTCTTACCGTGCAGGTTCGTCCCAAAATGTCCAAAGATACCTTGATCGTCCAACAGGCTATCATCGATTTCCACGTCCTTTGCATGAACATGAAAGATTCTGTCTTTGAACTCCTGAATTACTTTTACATAGTCTATACCAAGCCAGTAAAGGTGTGAAGGGTCATAGTTCAGACCGAAAGAATCGGGTGTTACTCTGAAGATTTCCCTCCAAAGCTGTGGCGAGTAAAAGATATTACCTATCTTCTCAGGTTCTTGCCAACCAACCATTGGGCAGTTTTCTATCATCAACTTAACATTTTTCCTTTCAGCGTAAGAGATCAATGGCTTGAAGACTTTTTCAAATTCCTCGAAATTCTGCTCTACAGATTTTCTTATGTCTCTACCAATGAAGGTGCCAACCAATTCAACCTTCAACAAACTTGCAGCGTCTATAACCTTTTTTAAATGTTCATTGACTCTCCTGCGTTTTTCTAAATCCGCGTCAAGGTTGTTATCATAATAAGCAAGAGAAGAAATACTCAACCCCTTTTTCTCGAGTAAACTTTTGATTTTTTCAGCTTTCTCTTCGTCAAACTGCTCGACATCTATGGTCGTCGATGAAAAATCTCTTTCATTCACAACTGGCCATGCTGCAACTTCCAATGCTTCAAAGCCATTTTCACAAGCCCAATTTGCAATCTCTTCAAATTTCATCTTTCCAAGTGCAACCGTCAAGAATCCCACTTTCATAAGATTGCCTCCCTCGAATAAGATAAGAGCAGGGTCAGGCAGAAGCCTGACCCTGAGACTCAGAAGACCGATTCTGGGAAGTAGTAGTCTTTTGCGTTCTCTTTTGTGACTGTCTCTGTTGCCAGTATTATCTTTCTTGGAATACCTCTCTGGTAGAAACCATTGAGATCTTGTTTCTTCAACGCCATCACCGCGAGATTAATCGCCGTTGAGATCATGTTCGGCGGATAGGTGAAGTTAACACCTATGAGTGGATGACCATCCATGATCATTTTGACCATGTTCTTCTCACAAGCTCCGCCAACCAAAACTATGTTCTTGTCTCTTCCTGCTTGTCTGAGTGCCAAAAGAACACCGTGGAGCATGTCATCGTCGCCTGTCCAGACAGCATCGATCGTTGGGAACTTTGTCAAAAGCGTTTGCATCACTTCAAAAGCCTTTTCTCTGCTCCAGTATCCCGGTTGTTCTGCAATGATCTTCAGATCTGGGTACAGGCTTATGGCATCTTTGAAAGCCTTGACTCTTTCATCGTCAATGCTGCATGGTATACCCCTGATAACCACGACATTTCCTTTACCTTTGAGCTTCTCGGCGATGTACTTTCCTGCGAGATAGCCGTACATGTAGTTGTCACCAGCGATGTAGGTGTTGTACTCTTCAGAGTTTATCCCTCTGTCCACTATGACTGTGAATACACCTTGTCTGAAAGCTTGAACACAGATTGGTGTAAGTGGAGCCGATTCGTACGGGTTGATCACAAGTGCGTCGATGCCCTTTGCCAAAAGTGCCTGTACTTGAGCGATCTGTTCACTTGGTTCTTTCGCTGTGACCAGGTAGAACTCAGCGTTCGGATCGTTCTGATACTGCTTGATCGCATATTGCGCCCACCAAACCATTCCACCAGTCCAACCGTGGTCTGCTGCAGGAATTGCCACACCTACTCTGAGCTTCTGAGCAAAACTCAGTACTACCATGGCTACAAACAGGATAACAAGAAACTTTCTCACAAAAACACCTCCCTTGAAATTACCCCCAAAATGGGGTTTATTCTTTTCTCAGATTTTGCAGTATTACCGCTCCGATGATGATCAAACCCTTAACCGTGCCTTGAAGGTACACTGCCACGTTGAGCATGACAAGCATGTTGTTTATAACTCCCAAGATTAAGGCACCAAAGAATGTGCCGAAAATACTACCCTTACCGCCGCTGAGACTTGTGCCTCCTATCACCGCAGCAGCGATTGCATCGAGCTCAAAGCCATTTCCTGTAGAGGACGAACTCACCGCACTCATCATTGAAGACAACAAGATTGCAGATGTTGCAACAGAAATACCGCTCACTACATAGGTCCAGGTTCTGACCATATCTACATTGATCGCCGAATACATCGCTGCCGTCTCATTTGCGCCCACGGCGAAGATATGCCTACCGAACTTGGTCTTATCGAGCAAGATGTAAGCTACAATGGCATAGACGATGAACACAAGCATCGGTAAAGGTAACCCAAAGACGAACTTCATTCCTATACTGGTGTATCTCTGCGACATAGTCATGTAGACTCCACCGTTGGCAAAGTTCAAAACTAAGGATCTGTAGATTGCCATACCACCGAGCGTTGTAACAAAGGCTGGTATTCTACCCTTTGTTGTCAGAAGCCCTATACCAAAGCCTAAGAGCACTGCCACTGCATAGGTGATCAAGATCGAAAGAATCACAGAAGATGTTCTATCACCAAATTTGTTCACCAACTGGATCGCCACAGCACCCAATAAGGCGAGCATTGAACCTACGGAAAGGTCTATGCCCCCCGCTATCATCACAAAGGTTATACCAATGGCGATGATTCCAACATAAGATGTCTGCCAGAATATGTTCAGTATATTTCTTGGTTTCAGAAACGCAGGGCTCAGAATTCCAGAGAAAACCATCAGACCAATCAGAATGAAAACTATAAGATATTTTGATAGATTGATACTTCTGAAAGTTTTCTTAGCCGTTATAAGAATCACCTTCCTCTAAACCTGTAGCAAGATAAATGAGATTCTTCTCGTTTATCTCTTCACCAGTTACAATTCCAACTATTCTTCCGTTTCTCATAACTATGACTCTGTTGCACAGCCCAATGATCTCTGGCAATTCAGAAGAAACCACGATGAAGGTGACGCCGAGTTCCTCGATCATTTGATGCATGATCTGATATATCTGGTACTTTGCGTTTACATCCACACCACGTGTAGGTTCATCGAAGATAAAAACCTTCGCGCCTGTGAGGACCAGTTTGGAGATCACCACTTTCTGTTGATTGCCACCGCTCAGGGTTTTGGCAAGTTGAAATGGTGTTCTGGCTTTTATGTCGAATTTTTGTTGGTAATTCTTAAAGGTCTTGATCTCATCTTTCCTCTTGAGGAGTATCTTCGAAAATTTCTCAAGTGACATGAGCGTGGTGTTCATGAAACTTTGAAGAGAAAGGATTATTCCAGCGGTCTTTCTGTCTTCAGGAAGATACGCAATCCCCAAATCTCTTGCACTTTGGGGTGAATTGATGTTAACGGTTTTTCCATCCAGCAGTATTTCACCGGCTTCTAACTTTCTAATACCTATTATCGTCTCCATCAGTTCAGTACGACCAGAACCCACAAGACCGTAGAAGCCAAGCACTTCCTTCTTGAAGACTTTGAAACTGAGATTTCTGAAGGTTCCATCTTTTGCGGTGAGGTTTCTAACCTCCAAGACCACCTCTTCTGTGGGCTTGGATCTTGGGGGGTACAGTTCTTCCAACTTTCTTCCGATCATGAGTTCTGCTATCTGCTTTTCTGTAAGCTGTTCTGTTTTTCCTTCGTAGACCTTTCTTCCATCTCTCAACACTATCAGATCATCGGTGACCGATTTGATCTCCCTGAGTTTGTGAGAGATGAAAACAACCGTGACACCTGAAATCTTCATACTCCTTACGACTTCGAAGAGTTTACCGATTTCGTCTTCACTCAAAGAAGAAGTCGGTTCATCCATTATCAAAACCTTGACTTGTTTCGATATCGCTTTTATTATTTCTACCATCTGTTTCTGTGCTGGAGAAAGCTCTGAGACGTAGAGTCTTGGTTCTATTTTCAAACCAAATCTGTTCAGATACTGCTGTGTTTTCTCAATCATCTCTTTCTTCTTGAGGAAGAGATTCTTTTCAATCTCATCTCCAAGAAAGATGTTTTCATACACCCTCAGTGTGTCTACCAGATTGAGTTCCTGTGGTATGAGAATTATGCCCATCGACTTGGCTTTGATTGGATTGAGGTAGACCCGTTGGTTTTCAACAAAGACTTCACCATCGCTTGGCTGTAAGAACCCAGAAAGAATTCTCATCAAAGTGGACTTCCCTGCACCGTTTTCTCCTACTACACCGTAGATCTTCGATCTTTGAAACTGCACATCAACGTTGTGCAAGACTCTCACAGAAGAAAAGTCCATGCATATGTTCTTTCCAGATAGAACGATCGTATCACTCATTGATCTTCATGGCTCCTCCTCTGTTTGAGGATTCAAAGATCTTCTCAACAACCTTCACCGCTATTAGACCATCCTCTGGTTTGACGATTGGTTCTTCAAGTTCCAGGCAGACCTTTGCAAAATGATCTATGACAGGCATCTTCCAGTATGGATCTTCGTTGGTGAAAAGTGGTTTCATAATGATCTCACCGTGCATCGTCACTGGCTTTGATAAGTAGATATCGATCTTCGATGGATCAGTCTGACCAATCTTTAAGGTGCCCTTTTCGCCGTATATAACGAAATAGTTCTCCTCTAAACCCTTTGTAATCCAGTTAGCATCGAGTGTTGCAATTCCCCCATTCGAAAGTTTCAAAACAGCACTTGCTACATCTTCCACAGTACCTTGTTTCTCAAGAGTTCCGATCATCCCAGTACACTCGGTTATCTCTAAGCCAGTCAGGTATCTTATCAAATCGACTTTGTGAACCCCGAGATCTCCCAAAGCTCCGAACATCGCTGAATCTTTCTGGAAAAACCAAGCGGCTTTCGGTGACCAATTCTCAGGTCCGGAATGACCAAACATAGTCTTTACAAGTCTTATTTGACCAATTAACCCTGAGGCAACTATGTCCTTGGCTTTCTGGTGGTGAGGGAAAAATCTCTGAGAATGGTTAGTCATCAACACCTTTTGCACTTGCCGGGCAGTTTTAACCATCTCTTCCCCCTCTTGAGAGTTTGTCGCCATAGGCTTTTCAACGAGCACATGTTTGCCCTTTCTCAAAGCTTCTATCGCTACCTTCGCATGAAGGTAATTTGGCAGGGCAACGATCACAGCGTCAATATCGTCTCTTTCAAGTAAATGTGTGTAATCTGAATAGAAGCTTATTTTTTCGTCTTTCAATTTTTCCCTGAAGAAGTTCAGTCTTTGCTCGTTGCTATCAGATATCGCAACGAGTCGAGCATATTCAGAGTAAAGAGTATTGGGAATGTGCAACACCTCGGAAATCTTCCCAGCGCCTATGACACCTATTCCCATTTTTTTCACGATACACACCTCCTCAAATCGAAGCGATGTCCAAAAGTTTTTTCCTGTAAGGAGCCAAAGGAAACCTTGAGCCGCAGTATTTGAAAACTTCTGCAAACTCACAACCAACTTGAATGCCTCTGAAACCAGGTGCATAGACAATAGACGGCAATATCTCTTTCAAATAGACTTTCTCTTCAAAGGCATCCTTCATGAGCTCTATCGCCTTTTTCCTGAACTCAAAGAACTGCGTTATGTCAACAGCCACATCGAAGTCGAAATCTATACTCGAGGCTGGTATCTCAAAAAGATAGATCTGTTTTTCGAAAGTTCTTGCCAATCTCACCGTCTGCTCAGAGACTATCTGATGATCATAAAGGATCTCTTTATCCCAATGCGTAAAAACAATTTGTGGATCTAATTCTTGAAAGACCTTCCTAAGATCTTCTGACAGCTGGTGCTGGTTTATCTTGCCATACGAGTATTGAAAGTACATCGGTTTTGCCCCGAGCAGCTTCATTGCGTCCTCAAACCCCACTATTCTGTCACCACAAACGCTGATCACATGAACCTCATGACCATTCAATGTGAATCTCTTTATGGTTCCACCCATGCCTATGACTGAATCATCGCTGTGAGCTGAAACAACAAGAATTTTCTTCAGAATCATCAGTCCTTTCTCTTGAGACTCGACTGTCTCACAACCAACCTTGGCGAGAAAACATATCTCTTCACCTTTGTGTTACCTTTGATCAATTCAAAGAGCAATTTTGCCGAGATCTCACCCATTTCTTCAACAGGTTGATGAACAGAAGAAAGAGATGGTGAGATGATTTCACAAAGTTCCTCGTCGTTGTCGAAACCAACGACAGCTATATCTTGTGGCACACTCAAACCGAATTCTCTAATCGCCTTCATGGCACCAACTGCCACAAGATCGTTCATACAGAAGACACCATCTACGATGTGCCCAGAGGCAAGAATCTTCTTCATCTGTTCATAACCAGCAACTTCATCATAACCAACGGCATAGGCAGATGGTGGCAAATTGAATTCCTTAAGAGCTGCCTGATAACCCTCAAGCCTTAGGAGTGAGACGTACAGCTCATGAGTTCCACCCAAATGTACGACCTTTCCACAACCGCTTTCTATCAAATGTTTTGTGGCACAGTAGGCACCGTAGAAGTTATCCAGCACAATTGAGACAACGTTCTCCATATTATAATCCTTATCGAACACGACAACGGGGATGTACGAAGAAACCTCGAGCACCAAATCATCACTGACGCGGGAGTTGCCTATTATGATTCCATCGACTCCGTGAAATCGTGCATTTCTTATTAGCTTTTCCTCTCTCTCCAGATTTCTGAAAGAATCCATAAGAACGACCAGTGTGTCTTCGCCACAAGCTTTTTCAACACCTCGTGTAAGACGTGCGAAGAATGGGTTCACGATATCTGGCACAATGAGACCTATCGAAGTGATCTTTGTCTTCTTTGCCATGACTCTGGCGTGGTAATTTGGTGTATACCCAAGTTCCTTAGCCACACGTAAGATCTCCTTGCGTTTCCTTTCGCTGACTTGACCCTTACCGTTCAGAACCCTTGATACAGTCGAGACCGACACCTTTGTTAAGTGTGCTATCTCTTTGAGTTTGGTCACCTGCTAACCTCCTTCAAGAATTGACTCAGAAAGTGATAGCAGCGAGGTCTGACTCAGTCATTTCTCTGACTATCTCTTCTCTCTCTCTGAAATATTCAACGGACTCTTTGACCAATTTGTTCATCATGGACTCATCTGGTACAGAGTTTGCAAGCACATATGGATTCGTATATGGTCCAAGTGGTTCAAAGGTGATGAACCTACCTTCTTGATTCATACCAACTAAGTACGCCGCCATGATCACCAAATCCAGATCAATCATACCCTTCCCAGGTCCATCGCGATTACTGTCTGCTATATGTAAGTTTATGAGCCTATCTCCACATGAAAGAATTACTTGTGCGATGTTTTTCTCTTCACACAGCATGTGGTAAATGTCGCCGTTTACATAGTAAATCGCAGGATGATTCACCAATTCTATGTATTTCAAAGCCTGTTCAACTGTGTGAACCAGACTCACCTCGGCAGATCTTATCGGTTCAACAGCTGCAATAACTTTGGATTGCTCAAAGTATTCGGCACAGAGCCGCAAAGTTTCGGCACTTCTGTACAGCTCATAGTCATCCTGCGGTACTGTTCTTCCAACGGCACTTGGTACCACTATGAGATACCTACCACCAACGAGTTGGGCATATTCTATCTGCCTTCTGATGTAGTCAATGGCTGCCTGTCTCACGTATGGATTAATGCTCGAAAGATCATTGTAATCTGAATACAGCCCACAAATCCCAGAGACCTGCATTTGAAAATCTTCAAGCCATTTGTTGATCAGCTCAAAATTCTGATGAAGATCATGAGTATAGCTGTCTCCCTTTAACTCTACGTAATCGATGCCATTCTCTTTCAGTCTTTTCAAAGATCTTTCAACTGGTTCTCGACCGAACATCCAGATGCTCCATGACAGGTCGAATCTTCTCTCCAATTTCTGTGGGTACTTTCTCTTGAACTCGAGAAAACTCTTCATTATCTCAACTTTCTTGGCTTGAAAATTCTGCAATTTCATCTGAACACCTCTCTACTTTTCTTCTTGAATGCCCAGTTCCTTCAAGGTGTTTCTCAACCAAAGGAGTGACTTTTCGAGTAGTATACCGCCTTTCCCTTCACACTCTATGCTCAGAGTTCCACCGTAACCGTTGTCTCTGAGTATTTGCAGAACTTTTCGAATATTTTCAGCATTGACACCTTCCCCTACGGCGCAGTGGCTTATACCTATGCCGGTATCCTTACCTCTCAAGCTCATCGCGAGACTTTCAGACACATCTTTTATGTGCACATGTTTTATCTTCTTTATGAATTTCTTGCAGAATTCAACAGGATCTTGTCCTGCTATGTAGGTATTCCCAGTATCAAGATTCAGCCCAAGTCTTTCGCTCTTCACAAAATCAAGCATCTTTTCAAGCATTTCAGGTTTTGTGGTGAAGTAGCCGTGTATTTCTATATTTATATTGATATCGTACAGCTCTGCAAGATCTACGAGGTAAGAATAAGACATCTTCATCAGTTCCATGGCTTCTTTTTCTGAAAGATCTTCAGGTTTGTTCAATCCGTCGGTAGTGGCTATGTTTTCACAACCGATCAGCTTTGCCCAAGGGAGCGTCTTTTGAACGTACTGCACCCCAAAATACACACCATCTTTTCCTGAGAGCGGGTATGCGGCATCCAACTGGGAAAACCTCACACCATACTTAGCCATCTTCTCCTTCATCTTCAAAGGATCCTCAGACAAGGATATATGTGGAAAGTAGCCAAGGCCGTGTATCCACGAAAGACTCTCGATCACGCCGCATTCGATGTAATGCACATCATGATCTTTTGCCCACTGCAAAGTTTTTTCAAAACTGAAAACTGCCGAGTTGAACGCATCTGTGTGAAAGCCTATTTTCATATTTATCCCTCCTTGGATTCTCAGCCAATACGTTTCTTGAATATACCCTTACCAGCATATGCACTGAAAGCACTCACGGCAAGAGATGCCACTATAAAGATTCCGAAGACAACTTCCTGAAAGTATGGATTGACTCTCAACATGTTCAAGGTATTGGAGATTATACCCATCAGAAGAACACCGAAGAAGGTTCCTAAGATATTTCCTTTACCTCCTGAAAGCGGTGTCCCTCCAATCACTACCGCACCAATTGCCCTCAGTTCCAGTCCTGAACCGGTTGTTGGCTGAGCTGCTCCAACCCTCGATAATAGTATCATCGATGCCAGACCAACCAGTAAACCGTTGATCAGAAAAGCGAGTAGCTTCGTTCTGAAGATTGAAATCCCTGACAAATACGCTGCTGCGGGGTTGCTGCCTACTGCATAAAAGTGCCTACCGAGTTTGGTGTATTTCAAGAGAAAGTGGGATACAAAATAGATCAGTATGCCTATCAAGAAGCCGAGTGGTAATATATTCCATATTCGTGTCAAACCAAGCGCTTCAAATTTGCCGTAGATAGTTTGAAAAACTCCCTTTGTTATTGCATATGCTGTTCCTCTGAAGACACTCAAAAAACCCAGTGAAGTTATGAACGAAGGAGCTTTGAAGATAAGTGATGAAGAACCAACCAAGACACTGTTGAAAGCCGCCAAGCCCAAGGCTACTACTGCTATCCACAAGTAGCTCACGTCATTCTTGATCATCATCGCAATCACACAACTGACTAAACCAATGTTTGCACCAACCGATATATCTATCTCGCCTGAGATTATCAACATTGTCATACCCGAAGCGAGTATTCCAAGAACGGCTATCTGCTCAAGGATATTGGTCATATTACTGATTCCGAAGAATCGTGGATTTATGCTTCCGGTGATAATCGCAAGGACAATCTCAGCGAGCAACAAAAAGAACCATTGATTTCTGTAGATCGGTTTCTTCCCCTTGGGTAACACTCCGTTGTTTGAGCTCTTCAACTCAACCATGCCGATAACCTCCCAAAGTTAAACACCTATGAAAAGCTTCATCAAATCCTCTTCTTTCACATTTCTGTTCTCCAGAATGTGAGTCATCTCACCATTTCTCATTACACCAATTCTGTCACTCATCGACAAAAGTTCAGGCATGTCTGAAGAAACCATTATTATGCTCTTTCCCTGTTCTGCAAGCTGTAGAATTATCTCATATATCTGCTCTCTTGCACCAATGTCTACTCCTTTTGTGGGTTCATCGAAGATGTAGAGCAGGGCATCTGTGTTCAAAAGCCATCTCCCAATTATGGTTTTCTGCTGGTTACCACCCGATAGCTCCTCAATCAGTTGATCTCTATCGGCTACAGCAATTGAAAGCTTTCTCACTATCTCTGTCGATAGTATGACTTCTTGATTCAAGTTGAGCAGAAATCTCTTAGACAAATTGTTCTTGGCAATCACCAAGTTTTCAACTAAATTTCTACCAGTAAACATACCCAATTTTTTTCGATCCTCAGAAACAAAGCAAATGCCCTTTTTCATAGCATCTAACGGAGACTTAAGTTCTATTCTTTCGTTTTTCAAGAAAATTTCCCCGTCATCTGGTCTCAGGGCACCATAAATCATGCTCACCAATTCGGTTCTACCCGAACCAACCAGACCACCAATACCGAAAACCTCACCTCTTTTAACATCGAAGGTCACACCGTTCACAATTCCTTTCTTGGTGAGCCTATTCACCCTGAGAAGCACCTCTTTGATTTGAACAGGTCTTCTTTGAAAGAACAATGCGGTGTCTCTGCCAACCATCTTTTTAATAACCGTATTCACATCGATTTCCGTAGCAGAGTACGTCCCCACTTTTTCACCATCTTTTAGGATTGTTAATCTATCGGCAATATCAAAGATTTCGTTCAGATAATGAGAAATGTATATTATTCCGAGACCTTGCGATCTGAGATTCTTCAGCAGATTCAGAAGTGCTTTTGTCTCCTCTAAGCCCAGAGAGCTTGTTGGCTCATCCATGATTATTACCTTAGCGCTGCGGTGCAATGCCTTTGCGATCTGTAGCATCTGCTTTTGTGCGGTAGAAAGGTTGGCAACATATTCGTCGGGATTCAAGTTTATGCCAAGCCTTCTAAATATTCTCTCTGTCTCTTCTACTTGCTTGCGTTTATTGATCTTCAAGGGTATGCTTGAGTTCAGTTCATTACCCAGAAAAACATTTTCAGCAACCGTCAAAGAGTCAACAAGTTCAGCGTCTTGATAGACTGTTGTAATTCCAAGTTCGATGGCGAGCCTTGGATTCAGCCCTCTTGTATGCTTCCCAAGAATGAAGATCTCTCCAGATTCTGGTGTAACCGCACCAGACAGAATCTTTATGAGAGTGGATTTTCCGGCACCATTTTCCCCCACAAGACAGTGTATTTCACCGGATCTCAGGTCAAAGTCAACATTCTTTAGAACCTTGTGTTCACCATAGATCTTCACTATCTTTTTCAGCTCAACGACAGTTTCTTTGTCCATTCTGATCATCTCCAAAGATCGAAAGACTGGGGATGAGATTAACTCATCCCCAGTCGTATGGCTTTATCAGTTGAGAACGTCCAACAAGCCTTTGTACTCTGGGAAGTATTCCTTCGTGAGTTGGATCCACACTGGATCTATGTCCCACGGGACAACCTTCGTCTTGTCATCGATCGTTTCTGGAGTTATAGGTGTGATAGGCAAGAAGATCCACTGTCTCAATGCCTTTATCTTGCCGGTTACATATGAGTGCAACGCCAAGAAGGAGACAAAACCTTCCCATCCTGGAGAGCTTGAAATGGAGTACTTGATGCTGCCTTCCTTGATCAATTCAATTCCATAAGGTGCACCGTTAGTCGTGATAACCTTTATAGGATTGTTGAGCAAGCCTCTGGATTTGAGCATTCGAACCACCGCAGCACCCATTTCTTCGTTGAAAACAAACAGAACGGAGAACTTGTATCCAGATTCAACCAAGTCTTGAGCTTGCTTCACCGCTTCGTCAGGGATGTACTGCCCATCTCTGATTGCAACTATCTTGTTTTTTCCGAGCTCTTTCACGGCTGGTTCGAAGGACTTTAGGAACATCTGAACTGGTACGTGTTCTAATCTTCCCATTATGACGGCTATGTTTTCACCTGGATAATTGGTTGCGATGTACTGTGCTATGTCCTTTCCCATGGCATCCCAGTTGAAATCGATACAAGCGACAACGGGATCTTTTGCTCTCAAAACTTCACCTACGTTGTCGGTCACCACAAGGGGTATACCTGCTTTTGCAGTTTCTCTTGCAGCAATGAAGGCACCATTGGGATTGAATGAGAAAATACACATGCCATCGACTTTCATATTGACAAGCGTTTGAATGTTGGAAATCTCTTTCTCTACATCGTAATCAGAGTTCAGAACAACGACTTCAACACCTGCAAGATTTGCCGCATAGACAAAACCTTCTACATCCTTCCTGTACCAAGTGTCGGGACCAGGTGTTACATAACCATAGACCAACTTCTTAGCCTCAACGATGGAAGCAAAAGCTATGACTAAGGCTAATAACAGGACTAACACTTTGAAACTTCTCATACTCCACCTCCTCTATTTAGGTCGCTGAAGCGACCATAAATTCTCACGAACAGTTTGGAGTTCTGAGAGAAGACACATTTGCCTTGAAAACAAGATTACAAAGTGACAGAAAAGCTCTTATTTACGGTAGGTCAATCGTTTGACTAAGTATTTCACTCAAAGGATACCAAAAGTCAACTATTGAGTCAAATATCGTTTGGCTTCATATCTGCACATATATCTTCAAAGGCGGCGATGATCTACCTTTATCAGTCAGATTCGCCTTGTTGCTAATTTTCCTGTCGGTTTTCTTTGAAAATCACGTGGTATCTCTTCAAATCCATCATGAACATGCCTTTACCTAATCGTCTATTTGGTGAAAAGATCTGTACTTATCATGTTGAGAAGAATATGGAAATCTACTGGGTGGGATTACAGTTGAAAGAAATGCGTTCCTTGTTTTCGAGTGCGCTCATTGGTTTAGTAGTCGGCATCACCGTAACTGCTTACAGATTCTCTATTTCAAGAGTTGAAATCCTGAGAAAATCTATCGACTCATACAGCGAGTTTTTTCTCTGGTTAAGTCTCACAATACCAATCATGCTGATTCTGACGAAAATAGCAAAAAAAGTACCGTTTGCCAGTGGAAGTGGCATACCACAGGTTAAAATGCTCATCTTGGGAAAGATCGACTACGATCCGTTGAAAGTCTTGCTTTACAAGTTCATCGGAGGTATTTTGGCGATATTCAACGGTTTCTCTCTTGGTAGAGAGGGTCCTTCGATACAGATCGGATCTTCGGTAGGACATTGGCTGAACAAAACAATACCACACAAGAGCATAACTAAGGAACAGTTCATAATAATAGGTGCGAGCTCTGGATTAGCTGCTGCGTTCAACGCACCATTGGCTGGCATAGCCTTTGCTATTGAAGAACTACGGATGATCCCTTCAATGTTCGCCATCGTAAACTGTTCGATTGCCGTAATTGTTGCCGATCTTATTTCTAAGACTGCTTTTGGAATGAACCCGGTATTCCCAGTGAAAATCAATAACGTCTTACCACTGAAATACTATTCGTTTGTCATCCTCCTGGGAATAGTTGCAGCGATAGGTGGCTGGGTCTTTGAAAAGTCTCTTTTGCGTTGCGTCGCTCTTTCAAGGAATTCGAGATATATCGTTGTGATCATCCCGACCATCGTTGCTTGCTTCCTTATCCTTTTCTTGCCAGAAGTGCTCGGCGGTGGTCACGAATTGGTCGTTCACAGTTTAGCTGGTTCTTTTCCCATAAAGACTCTCGTGATTTTGCTTACGATCAAATTTCTTTTCACTCTGATCAGTTACAGCTCAAAAGCCCCAGGAGGCATATTCTTGCCGATGGTATCTATGGGTGCAATGACAGGAACTCTTTTTTCACAGTCGATTGCTTTTTTGAGCAATATAGATTCTTTCCATTTACCGAACTTCACAATCCTTGGAGTAGCAGCTTTTTTAACGGCTGTCATCAGGGCGCCTCTAACGAGTATCGTTCTTACGGCAGAACTTTTTGGTTCGCTCAGTCATCTTCTACCTACGATCTTGGTTTCGGTTGTGTCCTACATCGTGTCTGGATTTCTCAAAAGCGAACCAATTTACGATGCCTTGGTCGGAATGGCTGATCAAAAGATCCCGCTAAACCCAGCTAAAGAAAAGCAAGAACCTTGACTTTCATTCAGACTTGCACCACCTCAACTGTACTCTGTTGTGCAATGAATTCTGTGAAATGTTGACAGGAGATCTTACCAGATCTCTTCAGAAGATTTGTCAAGACTTTGCCTGGTCCAACTTCGATGAAGTTGAGAATTCTCATTTTCGTTATAGTGAGAATCGAATCGTACCACAGAACAGGCGAAGTTATTTGTTCTAATACGTACTGTTTTATCTCTTGTGGGTCGGTTGTTTCTCGTGCCGTACAATTCATGACAATGGGCCAGCGTGGTTTTCTGAACTTGACGTCTTCAAGTTCACGCGCCATCTTTTCTTTTGCCACTTCGAGCAGAGGTGTGTGGAAAGGTCCGCTGACTTTCAGTTCAACGACTCTCTTCGCTTTCGTTTTGAGCAACTGCATGGCAGTCAAAACGCCTTCCCTTAGACCACTTATAACAACTTGATCTTCTGCGTTGTGATTCGCAATCCAGACTCCTTCTACACCCGAGATCTGCCTTTTAACTTCGGCAAAACTCAAACCAACAACTGCTGCCATTGTACCTTGTCCTGGAACGAGAGCTTGAGAGATGTATTCCCCCCTCTTTCTGACTATGTACAATCCCAACTCGAAGTCATAGACATCTGCCGCCGCAAGAGCTGTGTATTCTCCCAGACTGTGCCCTGCCAACACCGAAGGAAGATAACCGTTTCTCATGAGTTCATCAAAGGCTATGTAACTCGCCAAGTAGATGGCTGGTTGAGCATTTTCAGTCAGTTTTAAAATCTCTTCATCCTCGTTCATCAGTCTGTACATATCAATTCCCAGAACATCTTGAGCTCTTTCAAAAAAGAAGTATGCTCTTGGATAAACAGAAAAATCTTTTCCCATCCCAGAGTATTGAGAACCTTGACCTGGAAAGATGAAAGCCTTCATCTTAGCACCTCCTTGCACAACCTTTCAACGGTTTGAAAGAATTCTTGCACAACCTCAGAAATCACCTTCTCGACAGGCAAAATCTGTTCTATCAAACCTGCCGACTGACCTGCCATGAAAGAACCCGATTCCAGATCGCCTTCTAAAACAGCGCGTCTCAAACTGCCTACAAGAATCTGTTCAGCCTCCAATGGGCTTTTCGCCTCGAGTTGACGTATGTGGTTTGCAAATGGACTTTTCAGAACCCTTGCGGGGTGTCCAAGTGCAGCTCCGGTAATCACCGTGTCTCTTATGGAAGCCTTCAATATCCTGCTTTTGTAGTTTTCATGAACCTGTGATTCAACTGTGGCAAGAAATCTTGTACCCATCTGTATGCCTTCTGCTCCTAATGCAAACATCGCTGCCATTTGCCTGCCATCTGCGATTCCGCCCGCTGCGATGACTGGTATTGTCACCGAACGCACAACCTTGTCAACGAGAACAAGTGTTGAAACTTCACCTATGTGCCCTCCTGACTCCATGCCCTCCGCTATAACGGCATCGGCGCCTGACCTTTCAAGCAACCTTGCGAGCGAGTCAGAAGCAACTACAGGCATCACGACAATACCTTTTTCTTTCAAAGTTGGAATGTATTTCGCTGGGTTACCAGCACCAAAGGTGACTGCTGGAACACTTTCTCTCAAAACCACTTGCACTAATTCATCAACGTATGGTGAAGCAAGCATGATATTCACACCGAATGGTTTATCTGTCAGTTTTCTCAAGGTTTGTATCGCTTCCAAAAGCTGATCTGCGTTCATGGCACCAGAACCTATTACCCCAAGACCACCTGCGTTTGAGACGGCAGCGGCGAGCTTTGCTGTACCTGCCCAAGCCATACCGCCCATCAAGATTGGATACTCAATTTTCAGAAGTTCAGTCACTCTGTTTGTCATCTTTCTTCACCCCGAGTAACAACGTCGCCGTTGCAACGACTCTGTTTTCAACCCTTGCAACTGCGCTCACCTTGAAAACGCCAAGTCTTGATTCCTTCAGTTTGACATCGTAGATCAAAAGATCGCCCGGTCTGACCTCTGATTTAAACCTGGCTTCATCGATGCCAAGGAATAAAGGTATTGTGTCTTGATCAGGTTTCAGTAACATTATTCCTGCCGTCTGAGCAAGCCCTTCAATGATCAATACACCTGGATAGATTGGGTATTTTGGAAAGTGACCTTGAAAGAATATCTCAGAGATACTTACGTTTTTGACTGCTAAGACATGATCTTCTGTCTTTTCGATGATCTTGTCAACTAAGAGCATCGGAAATCTATGTGGCAGTATTTTCATTATCTCGTCGATCCTCAACCTTCATACCTCCCAACGACCAGTGAAACGTTGTGCCCACCAAAACCGAAAGAATTTTTGATAAAGTTGCGAATCTGTAGAGGAACTATCCTTTTGCCGACGACGTTGACCTTCACTTCTGGATCTTTTTCATCAAGGTTGGGCATTGCGTGCAGAAATCCATTTTGCATCTGAAGAATTCCCACAACAACTTCAGCAGCCGCTGCCGCACCGAGTAAGTGCCCCATTAAACCTTTGGTGCTGTTGACAAGAACCCTATCTTGAAAGATTCTCTCTATCGCCTTCGCCTCTGCAATATCTCCTGCGGGCGTACTCGTCGCATGACAACTGACATAGTCGATTTCATTTGCCTCAATTTGCGCATCCTTTAAAGCCATGCGCATCGCTGCTTCTGCACCAGCACCATTGGGATCTGGTGCGCTCATGTGATAAGCATCATCGTTCATGCCAAATCCTTTTATCTGGGCAATGATCTGAGCTTCTCTTTTCTTTGCCACTTCTTCTGATTCAAGGATCAAGATGGCAGCACCCTCACCCATGACAAATCCATCCCTGGCAATGTCAAATGGTCTTGAAGCCCTTTTTGGATCGTCATTTCGAGTTGATAAAGCCTTCATGTTTGCAAAACCTGCAATTGGAAGTGGTGCTATCGTTGCTTCTGCACCACCTACAATTGCAAGATCAGCATATCCATGCCTGATGAGTAACGTTCCAAGTGCTATGGCATGACCAGACGCAGCACAGGCGCTCACTGGTGCAAAGTTTACACCCTTCAAACCATGCTCGATTGCCACAATTCCCGAAGCCATGTTTATCAAAAGCATGGGTATCAAGAATGGGCTCACCTTCGACGCACCTTGCGAAAGAAATTTGTTGTTTTCGGTATCGAGTGTGATAAATCCACCCATGCCAGAACCTATCAACACCGCTGCACGATCTGCGTATCTCTTTAGATCTATCTGTGACTCTTCGATTGCTTCTTTTGCTGCTGCAAGGGCAAGATGTACAAATCTGTCGGTTCGACGGACGAGTTTCTTGTCAATGAAAGCCTCTGGATCAAAATCTGCAACCTCAGCGGCGATTCTCACTGGGAGATTGCTGGCATCAAAGCTTTTTATCTGATCAACTGCTATCTTCGAATCTTTCAGAGATTGTAGAACCTCGCTCTTTCCAACACCTATTGGTGAAACGATTCCCATGCCGGTAACAACTACTCGACGCATTAGAACAACCTCCTTTTTCGTTCATTATACCGAGCAAAGAAAAAGGTGGTCAAACCACCTCTTTACTCTGTTAGAAAGTTGTGTTTGTTTTTTTAATATATTCAGGGCACTTGTCATTTTTTCATTATGATAGAGCGTTGGTGAAGGTTCGGACAAACAGTTTGTACAATCAAGAGGCAAAATTACCCTGTGGTCTGGTTTCTCTTCGGCATACCACATTGTGCAAAATTGCATTCATAGAGCCTTTCCCGAGCAAGTAATCTTTGTCGAGGTTCATAAACACGTAATATTCGTGTCATCTTAGAGTCGAGATCACTGAACAGATTTTTCTTCCAGTAGTGGCTCAGATTGACTCCTTATAAAACGCAAACGGCACTTTCTTCCTCTTTGCAACGTACAGAGCCATATCAGCATTTCTCAAAAGCGTTTCAAGATTATCTCCGTCGGTTGGGTAGAAAGCGATACCCATGTTCGCCGAGATTGAGAAAGTAATATTTTGAACTACAATCGGCTCGTGAATTATGAAGAGCAGGCGCCTTGCAAAAGCCGCAGACTCTTCGGAAGTAGAATTGTAGAGCAAGAAAACAAATTCATCTCCGCCCAATCTTGCTAAGATGTCGTTCTTTCTGACAACTCGTTGAGCACGCGTAGCGACTATCTTAAGAATCTGATCACCAACTGGATGACCAAAGGTATCGTTCACCTCTTTGAATTTGTGCAAATCAACAAAGACCAAAGAGATTGATTTCTCTTCCCTTCGAGCGAGCGCAAAGAGTTTCTCGGCGCATTCTTCAAGTAGTCTCCTATTTGGCAAATCAGTGAGTGAATCGTGATAAGAAAGATACTCAAGCATTTCTTTCTGTTTTTTGAGTTCTTCTTCAAGCTTGATTCTTTCAAAAAGCAAGCCAACCTGTCCTGCCAGCAGTAGTGCAATCTCAATAGATCTTTCGTCGAAAGCGTCCTCGGTTTCAAAGTTGTCCAGATTGAAAAAGGCTATCGTCTCATTTTGTACAACAACTGGTACCGACAACAAAACCTTTATTTGACCAACACGCTCGTCCGAATACAAAAGTTTCTTTCGCTCTTGGTCAAGACTCTGCTCATTCAACTGATGCAAATTACGAATGATCTTAATCTCTTTATTCATGCCCTGTGCAAGCTCTTCAACCTTGAAGAACATTCTGTCGACAAACTTGCGATCATAACCACAGACATTGGTGAAGACAAAATGATCCTGCTCTTTCATCAACAGACTGCCAGCCTGTGCACCCGGAACAAACTCAACAGCCTTCTCAAGAATAAACTGAGAGGCTTGTTCGGTATTCCCACTCAAGATGAGTTCTGTAAATTTCAAGAGTGCCTCGTGCAACTGAGTTCGTTTGAGCAGTTCATCTTTGTACTTTCTTTCCAACTGCACCATTTTTCTGACACTTAGCCATCTTATGAACACAACCGATGTCACTGAAACAAGAAAGGAAAAAAGGTAATCTCCAGAGCTGAGGAGTGCAGTTGTAGGTTTACATCCGATACCGTGAATGGTTAATTTGCTCTCTTCGCACAATACGATATCTGTGAAACCAAGCGAGCTGAGCAACCCTTCCAGATCGATGACAACGAAGGCAAGTTTTTCCGTAAGATGCCTAAGACGATTTTCATCGTAGATCTTCAATACCACTTCAAGGTTCTTGGATGTGAAATTTATCTGAAAATCTTTAATCTTTTCAACCGTCTGTGCACTTGCTTGTTTTATTGATGCACTCAACACATGAAGGTATTTTGTCTTTATCTCTTGAAGCTTGGACTGAATGTAACTCTGTGCATCATTCAAAGCAGCTTCATACATTTGATCTGAAGTAAATAAGTTCTCACTCAACGCTAAAGCAATGAAATTAGCAGCTCCATCAATAACAGCTTCTGCAGTTTGAATTCTCTCTTTGAAGTTCCTCAAGTTCAAGTTGTAGAAGATGAAGATACATACTACAAAGATAACTGCCGCTAAGAGAAAAATTACCCCAGCCTTTTTCATCAGAATACCTCCAGGCTTTCTGATAAATAAATAATAATACATTTATAGCAGTTATGGTAAACTCAAAGTACGTACTACTAACTAAGTGGAGGTGACTGTGTGAAGATCTTACTCAAGAATGCATTGATTTTCTCAATTGTGAAAAAGCCGTTCAAAGGTGATCTTCTGATTGAAGGTGGCAAGATTCAACAGATTGCTCAGAGTATCAAAGCGACCAAAGGTGCCGATGTGATTGATTTAGAAGGGAAGTACCTTTTTCCAGGTTTCATCGATGCACACTCGCACATAGGACTCTACCCAGAGGGTCTGGGCAATACCGAGAGTGAAGGCAATGAAATGACAGATCCAGTGACAGCCCATTTATTTGCCTTGGATGCTTTTTATCCAGATGACACTGCAATAAGAAAAGCACTCAGCGGTGGTGTGACAACAGCATTTGTTGTCATGGGCAGTGCCAATCCAGTTGGAGGACAGGGTTTCATAGCAAAATTCAAAAAGGGAACGGCAGCAGAAATGTGCATCGTCAATCCTGAAGGTGTGAAGATGGCATTTGGAGAAAATCCTAAGCGAGTCTATTCGGAGAAAAAGACGATGCCCACGACGCGAATGGGTACGGCTGCCGTTGTGAGAAGTTTTCTTTTGAAATCGCGAGACTATATGAAAAAGAAAGAACTCGCCAACAAGGAGGGCAAGGAATTCACAGAGACAGATCCAAAGTATGAGGTTGGGGAAAAACTCCTCAAGAGAGAGCTTGTTGCAAGAATACATGCGCACAGAGCCGATGATATTTTGACGGCTATAAGAATTTCAGAAGAGTTCAACCTGAAGTTTGTGATAGAACACTGTACAGAAGGGTACAAGGTCGCTGACCTGCTGGCAGAGAAGAAGGTACCCGTTGTCGCTGGTCCTCTTCTCACCTTTGCTACGAAATTGGAATTGAGGGACATGACGATGGAAAGTCTTTCCATTCTGGTACAAAAAGGTGTATTGGTAGCCTTGATGTGTGATCATCCGGTGATCCCACTTGAATTTGCAACTGTTCAGGCAGCTGCAGCGATGAGATACGGTATGAAAGAGGAAGAGTTGCTGAAGATGTTAACTATAAACCCAGCAAAGATTCTCGGTCTATCAGAAAGACTTGGTTCGATTGAGCCAGGGAAAGATGCTGATTTGGTTGTTTGGTCAGCTCATCCATTCGACATGAAAGCAGTCGTTGAAAAGGTATTCATTGACGGTGATATAGTCTATCAAAAATGAAAGGCGGCAGTAGCCGCCTTTTGAAACCCAAGTTGTATTCTACTCTTTAATCACCAAGGGTTATATTCCCCGCAGAGAAATTTGTCTATCCAATAAGCGGCTCTTTTACCCGCGCCCATAGCTTCGATTACAGTTGCAGCACCTGTCACGATATCGCCACCCGCAAAGACCTTTTTCAGGGTTGTTGCACCAGTTTCGCTGTCAGCGATTATATAACCATATTTGTTCAGAGACAAACCTTTGAACTCACTCAGTAGGAATCGATTTGCATCTGTACCTATTGCCTCGATTATCATGTCTGCCTCGACGATGAATCTGCTGTCTTCGATTGGAATTGGCTTACGCCTTCCTGATTCGTCTGGTTCACCCAGCTCCATGCTTATGCATTCGGCTCCGAGTACCCTACCTCTCTCATCTCCTATGTACTTTATCGGTTGTGTGAGCCACATGAATTGAATACCTTCTTCAACAGCATGCAGGTACTCTTCACGACGTGCTGGCATCTCTTGCTCTGTTCTTCTGTAGATGACCTTCACTTGTTTGGCACCAAGCCTTAGGGCACTTCTTGCTGCATCCATCGCAACATTTCCTCCACCTATAACTACAACTTGCGAACCCTTTTTCACTGGTGTGTCATAGCTGGGAAACAGATAAGCCTTCATCAAGTTCACTCTCGTGAGAAATTCATTTGCCGAATAGACACCATTCAGATTCGTGCCCTCGATCTTCATGAATTTGGGTGTACCAGCACCAATTCCCAAAAAGATGGCATCGTATTCTTGCAAAAGTTCATCAACGGAGATCGACTTCCCAACGGGTGTGTTCAGATGAATTTTGACAGAAAGAGATTCTATGTACTTAACCTCTCTTTCAACTATCGCTTTGGGTAGCCTGAACTCTGGTATGCCGTAGACCAAGACGCCACCGGGTTTGTGAAGAGTCTCAAAGACATCAACTGAATAACCCTTTTTGGCGAGATCTGCTGCAGCTGTCAAACCAGCAGGACCAGAACCAACGACGGCAATCTTTCCACCTTTTGACGGAGCAATCTCTATCCTTGGATCTTTTACATTGGTAGCTTCCCAGTCTGCAACAAATCTTTCAAGTCTTCCTATTGCCACTGGCTCTGAACCAGGTATCTTACCAACGACACATTTTTCCTCGCACTGAACCTCTTGAGGGCAGACCCTGCCACACACAGCTGGTAGGTTGTTGTACAGTTTCAAGATTCTTGCCGCTTCGTCAAAACGCCCTTCTTTGACTTCTCTTATGAAACCTGGTATATCTATTCCCACAGGACAACCACTGACACATGGATGCGTTGGACATTGTAAACACCTTCGTGACTCGATTAGTGCTTGCTCCTCGGTATAACCAAGCGCCACCTCTGAGAAATTCTTAATCCTTTCGTGGGGTTCTTGTTCTGGCATCAAAGTCTTCTTGGGGTTTGGTCTCACAGCCATGACAGATCACCGACACTTTCTTCGAAGACCTTAAGACTTTTCTGCTCTTCTTCGCGGTATTGAGCTAACCTGATGAGCAATTCCTCCCAATCCACCTTCGTTCCGTCAAACTCTGGGCCATCGACACACGCAAACTTCATCTGACCATCAACGGTTACCCTGCAAGCACCACACATACCTGTGCCATCCACCATTATTGGATTCAAAGAAACCCATAGCTTTAGTCCCAGTTGCTTTGCCTTCAAGGCACAGAATTTCATCATAACGGTTGGTCCCACAGCCCAGGCAATATCTATTCTGAAGTTATTTACAAGCATATCTATACCATCTGTCACCACACCTTTGACTCCGTATGAACCATCATCGGTGGTTACGACCAACTCATCAGCAAGATTTTGAAATTCATCCAACATGATCACATACTCTTTGCTGCGACCACCCAGAACTATGAAGAGTCTGTTTTGGTGTCTCTTCAGCTCTTTGGCGATCGGAAGTAAGGTCGCTATACCCACACCACCACCAACCAGCATGACATTACCAAAGTGTTTGATTTCACTTGGATTTCCCAAAGGTCCAACAACATCTGTCAACAGATCGTTTTCGTTCATCATACACAATTGGTAGGTACTTTTCCCAACAGCACGTACCACCATTCGAAAACTGTTTTCATAGATATCCGCAATGGTCAAAGGGATCCGTTCACCCCTTTCACCTATACGAACTATGATGAATTGTCCTGGTTTTGCCCTTTTGGCTATCTCTGGATTTTCAACAACGAAATCGTACACTTGTGGTGCTAACTTTGTTTTTCTGAGAATCTGATTCTTCAAACACTTCACCTCCTGTAAAAAAATTCAAGATTTCTTTCTCAGTTCTTCTCTTCAACAACTGATTATGCCAGAGCCTGAGTTTCCAGCTAAGAATTTAGAACCGATAATTTCTGCAACAAATGATTTCATGCATTAGCAGTGAACCTGATCTGAAAAGATGATATCTATTATTCGGTTTCATTTGATTCACTCGACGTTCAGAATCTGCTCTATCCATTTTAACAGTACCTCAACAAGAAGTCTTCATCTTCTGTAAGATGGAGATGAATTGCCGCTGATAGATACTCAGTTTCGGTTATGATAACACTATCCAAGTAAAGAGTTTGGCTAAGATGAATTGATATTTCGGGGAAGCCCTTTGAGCGTGTGGAATTCGGTAACAGTAGTTGCCTTGACCACGAAGCCACTACTTCTATAAATGGTGGCAGTTCACTCTGCGACAGGTTTTCAAAGAGCAATTAGAACTATCTCTCACACATTTCTAAGAATCAGTGCAACTTCTGGCTATTTTCTGTCATTGACATGTAACATTTTTCGAGTTATTATTTTCTTGGACAGCGACCCCCCTATCCCCCCTTGGATGGAACCAAGCTGCCTGAGGAGCCTGCGCAAGCAGGCTCCTCATTCTATTTCGGTATGTACAGAGAAAAATCTGACTCTAAGTTGTTCACCCTCGCATCTTTCCATGTGATAACCTTAGTCGGATGTTGTTTCGTTCCAACACCGTAGATCAAGAAACTCACCATCCCAGGCTTGCCTATCACAATGGTGCAATCCCTTGGTACCTGAAGAGAATACTGTGTTTGTATTGGAGGAGTTTTGAAGTAGTAGAACTTGTACGGAGCCAATCCCGGTTTTAGTTCCCTCGAAAAATAAACAGTATCACCTTTTCTAAAGGTTACCCAGACGCTTTCTTGTCCCATCACGAACAGTCTCAAGTATCCAGTGGTTGGATCATCGTAGAGTTCCTCGACAATTCTTTCGAGGTCTGTAGAGGTATTCGAAAGGAAATTCGCTGCCGAGATGTACTTGTCGAAAACAGAATTCGGTCCAAAAGAGGATTCAAGTTTTGATATCCTGTCATTCAGCATGTTTATCTTCTTTTCAAGACTTGAAACAACCGCATCTTGTTGTTTTTTCTGTTTGAGATAGTACACGAAAGAGAAGATAGATAGAACCGATCCACACACAAGAGCAACTATGAAGAGAAAAACAAGAAAACTCACCAAGAATTCCCGCCTCTTTCTCACCACAGTTGACCTCCCTCCATTTCCTTACCCGTCCTACCCACTGCATAAGATTTTTCAACCATACCAAGTTTGATGCAGAAGAACAATGTCGACGATCCGCCATAACTTATGAAAGGCAGGGGGATACCAGTCACAGGCATTATTCCCATAGCCATTCCCATGTTCACAAAGACGTGCAGAACAAAGATCGTCATAACTCCCACATCTACGAGCTGCCAGAATTCATTTTTTGCAAGCCTTATCACATTCGCTATTCTGAAGGCCAGCAGAGAGTAAAGTATTATGCACAGAGATATTCCGATAAATCCGAATTCTTCTCCTATGACTGACAGAATGAAATCAGTATGATTCTTTGGGACATACCTCCAAATAGTCGATGGACCTTTCAGATAACCTCTGCCCGTAGGACCACCTG
Source organism: Pseudothermotoga sp. U03pept (assembly GCF_051235805.1). Taxonomy (NCBI): domain Bacteria; kingdom Thermotogati; phylum Thermotogota; class Thermotogae; order Thermotogales; family Thermotogaceae; genus Pseudothermotoga; species Pseudothermotoga sp. U03pept. The sequence goes on from NZ_JBPNXV010000001.1 coordinate 1,636,349, forward strand.
AACCAATCGTGTGAACAGATTGTGTTACGTTGTATGCACTACTCTGCCTGAAGGTTGACGGTGATAGAAATGAGATAATTCTTTCCTTTTGATACTCTTTGAGCCCAAAGAAGTACAACACCGGCAGCAGTGCGAGTAGAATGATCATGATCAAAAGAACAGGCTTCAACGACATTCGAGAACAAAAGACCACCGAGAACCACAGAACGACAAGCAGTATCGCTGTGCCAAGATCTGGCTCAACTGCCACCAATAGCACCATTGAAGTAACCACCAGAAAAGAGAGGATCAGATTTTTGATAGTTTTCCTCATCAATATCGTGGCAGTGATCAGTATCACACATATCTTAGCAACCTCAGATGGCTGAAAGTATCCAACCTTCAAATCAAACCAGCGGCGGGCACCTCCAGAGACCGTACCAAAGAAAAGGACTAACACAAGGCTGAGAAAACACAAAAAGTACAAAAACCAACTCAACCTCTGCAAATCTCTCTCTCTGAGCAGCATCGTCAAGAAGAGTGCTGCCATACCCAAAATGTCCCAGATCACCTGTTTTTTCACAAAGCTTGTTCCGTAGGCCCTCGTGCTACTGTATATGGCTAAGAGTCCTACGACCATCAGCAAGGCAACGATTATTGGTATGAAAAGATCAATTCGCCTGTTCTCCCATGGCATTCTCTATCCTCTCTCTCATCCTACAGAAAGAACATTTATCAGTCGTCGTTGGATAACCACAAGTGACACATTCATTCAGCAAAATAGCATCACGTTGGAATAGACTAAGCCTTTGAAATTGTTTATAGAATCTCAATTTTGTACCAGGTTGATCGATTTCTAGTCTGTTGAGTAAACTCTTGTATCTCAGAGAGCTCGCATCCTTAGAGAAAGGACATCTTTCGCTTTCAAAAGGTATTTCGTTGAGCATCGCATAGACGTAGATCTCTTTCTCAGTTAACCAAACCAGTGGCTTTGCCTTAGCCACGATTCTCTTGTGAGTCTTTGGCATGAATGGAGCCTGTCTTTGCAGGTATTCCAAGTTCCAGTTCAAGAGATTACCAAGTAAAAATGAGACCTCATCGTCTAAATTATGACCTGTGACCAGTAGATCATAGCCGTTCTCATAGGCAACTTTGTTCATAAGATATCTTCTGATTAAACCACAAACAGAACATGTCGGCCTTCTTATCAATTTGGCTACTTCTGGTGTCGTAAGTCCTGATAAATACTCTTTTACATCCACGATCATTAGTTCTCTTGACATCTTTACCGCAAAATCAGAAATCACATTGCTTTTCAGTTCACCAATTCCTGTATCGATCAACAAACCAGAAGTCTTGTAACCCAGTTTGTTCAGCACATACCAGAGAGTCATACTGTCTTTGCCGCCAGAAACTGCCACGAGAACTCTGTCATCTTTCTGAATCATCGAGTACTCGGTGATAGTTCTCTGAATGCATTTCTCGAAGTACTCGATGAAGTGTTCGGCGCAGAAAGCAGTGTTGTGTTGAATGAGCCTGATGACGGCAGTTTTGGAACATTTCTTGCACTTCATCCAGTAACCTCCTAAGAACTTCCTTCAAGATCATTTTATCATTATGTGGTTTAATTAAAATGGTGGATCTGTATGGTCATAAACATCGCAGGCACGAGTAAGGTTGCATTAGTTCTTTGCAAAACTTTGATCGAAGATAATGACTTCTCAGTTGGTTATGTCATTTCGCGCTCTAAGGAAAGAGCCATTTCCTTCGTGCAAAAACTTGGTGCAGGAACTCCAGTGAATTACGAAGATGAGTTTGTCTTGAAAGATATCGTTTTCATAGCTGTTCCAGACAGCGTCATCAGGTATGTCTATCAGCAACTTAAGAGTAAAATAGATGTAGATGCACTGATCTATCACTTCAGTGGATTTTTCTCTTCAGAGGTTTTCGAAGGCGCAACAGGAAGAGGTTCGATCCATCCTAATCTTGCCTTTGCAGATGAAGAAGTGGCTTTCAAAATGATCAAAGGTTGTTGTTTTGGCATAGAGGGCAATGAAAAAGGTCTTTCTCTCGCAAGAGAAATGGTGAAGAAGATATCCGGATGCTGGATTGAAATTCCTCAAGGTGCAAAAGGCGCTTATCATCTCGCTGCAGTGGTAGCATCGAATTTCGGTGTCGGACTTGCGTACCTTGCAAAGAAGATCTATGAGCTTCATCGAATAGAAGGTTTTGAGAAGATCATACCTCAGTTGATGCTGAATACAGTTGAGAATATCTCAAGACTTGGTGTTGAGGATTCTCTCACTGGACCAGTTGCAAGAGGTGACTGGGCAGTCGTAGAAGCGGAAGGAGTTCTTTTCGAGAAATCATTTCCAGAGTATCGAGAAATTTACAGAATTTTCGTAGATCTCCTAAGAGATATCAGTAAAGGGGTGAGAAGATGAACGTTCAGAAATTCATGTCGATGAAAGGTAAAGAACAGATCGTCTTGATCACTGCTTATGATGCTCCTTTTGCCAATATCGTTCACCAAGCTGGTGTAGATGCAATACTGGTCGGTGATTCTGTTGCAAACAACGTTCTTGGTTACTCAGATACCTTAGCTGCAACGATGGAGGATATGATACGTCACACTCAAGCCGTTAGGCGCGGAGCACCTGAAGCTTTTATCATTGCAGATATGCCTTTTCTGTCCTATCAATGCTCTCACGATGAAGCTGTGAAAAATGCTGGAAGATTCTTGAAGGAAGCTGGCGCAAACGCTGTGAAACTCGAAGGAGGTTCCTTCTATGCACCTCTGATAGAGAGATTGGTAAAAGCCGGCATACCGGTCATGGGGCATCTTGGCTTGACTCCCCAATCGGTGAATCTCTTTGGTGGCTATAAAGTGCAAGGTAAGACTGAGAAAAGCGCAGAATACCTCCTTGAAGAAGCAAAGGCAATAGAAAAGGCTGGTGTATTTTCGATAGTACTGGAAATGGTAGTCGAGGAAACGGCAAAGAGAATTACGGAAAATCTAACTGTACCGACGATCGGTATAGGTTCTGGCCGATACTGTGATGGACAAGTTCTGGTACTGCATGATCTGCTCGGTTTGAACCCAAGCTTTCTTCCGAAATTCGCAAAGAGATATGCAAATCTCTATCAGACATCATTAGAAGCTGTACAGAAATATGCTCTCGAGGTGCGCAGTCGTACCTTCCCATCAGAAGAAAACGTTTTCAAAGCTGGTGGAGGATCATGAAAATCTTGCACACCTCTGATTGGCACTTGGGTTTGGAATCTTGGATGGGTTCAAGAGCGGTGGACAGGCTTGAAGAGACAAAGAATTCTCTTTCTCACCTTGTGGAGATAGCAGAAAAAGAAAAGGTTGAAGTTGTTTTGATCACAGGGGACGTATTACACAAAAAGAATGCTCCGAGAATCGAGGTTTTGAATGTACTTTCAGAGATCGTCTCTTCTTTCGCAAGAATCGCTCCAACCTTTCTCGTGATGGGCAACCACGACTGGCAAGGACTTAAGACATGGAACAACTTACCGGTGAAGAATCTTTTCGTGGTTGACCGCCCAGATCAAGTCACTCTGGAGAAGATAAAGATCTTCTTCTTGCCCTATGTCGATCCTCAGAGACTGCTCGGGATGAAGGATGATCCCTTAGCTGCTGCCGGGGAGTATCTGAACAACTTCTTAGTACAAGTCCGTAATCAAATAGATGAAACGAAGATCAACATACTTGCTGGACATCTCTTAATCGAAGGATTGATCGAATCTGATGAAGAGAGTTCCATAGGTGTACAGATAAAGAAATCCGTGATTCCCACTGGTTTGAATTACGTTGCACTCGGTCACATACACAACAGGTCTGTTGTGCAGCAATCACCGCTGACTTGCTATGCAGGATCACCAATAGCACTCGACTTCGGAGAGGAAAAAGACAACAAGGGTGCTATCGTCGTGGAGTTCGAAAAGGACAGGGTAAGAGTTCATCAGATAAACACACCGAGAAAGTCTTTGAAAACCTTCTCTGTGCTGGATTATTCTGAAGACGCTCTCAGATCGTTGACTAAAGAACTCAAGAGTTTTGACGGTTATGCTCGCGTGATATTCGACAGCCATCCATCAGATGAAGTACGCAGGTATTTGATGGAAAACTTCGAATGTGTTGTGAAAGTGCAGTTCAAGAAAAGTGAAAGGCAAAGTCAACAACCAAGCATTGTAACAAGAGAAAAGGTGGATATTCTGCAACTGTATGATAAGTATGTGAAGGGTAGATTCGGTGAAACCGAAGTCTTGATGGTTGATCTGGTGAAGAAGATTCTCAAGGAGGTTGAAGAAGATCAGACCAATCAGTATTGAGATAAGAAACTTTCTGGGGATTGAAGATTGCAAAGTGGACTTCAAAGAAGGTGTTTTTCTCATCCTGGGTCAGAACGGGGCAGGTAAGTCTTCCTTGCTCGAAGCAATCGTTTTCGCTCTGTATGGAACTGGTGTCAGATATGGAAGGAAAAGCCCTGCTGATTACCTGCACTCGGGTAGATCGGACTGCCAGGTTAGGTTCTGTTTTCTCAGAAACGGCAAGAAGTATGAAGTACTCCGACGTGTGAAGAGCTCTGGAGGTACAGAGGCCTTACTGATTGAAAACGACTCTGTGGTTGCAACCCAAAGGAGTAATGTGGATAAAGAACTGCAAAGAATTTTCGACACCTCTTATGACAGTTTCATTGCTACCTTTTTCTTGCCACAGGGCAGAGCAACATACTTGCTCACGGCAAAGAGATCAGAGATCAACGACATAGTTTTCGACATACTTTTTCCAAAAAAGGTGCTGAGAGTTGTCCAGGAAAAGGTCAATGAACTGGTGAAAAACCTTCATGCAGAAAGTGAAAAAAGACAAGCAAGATTGTCAGATCTCAGAGATAGGTCTGACAAACTATCACAACAGGTTTCAGCAGAAAAAATTGCATTTCTCAACAACAGACTCAGCCAACTCTACAAAGAGATCGAGTCTAAGCAAGAAGCAGTGAAGGTAGTAGAACAAGAAAGGCAATTGTGGGAACAGATCAAACAAATTGAAAATACTCTGACAACTTTGAAAGCAGAGAGATTGAAACTCATTGAAGCGGCAGAAGAAGAAAAAAAGATAAGTCTTGCGAGATCTCTGAATGGAGAGTTTCAGATTTTGGCAAATCTTCGCGAAAAAGTCGATTACCTGCAAAAAGAGAAGAAGAAATCAACACAACAGATGGAGCTTTACAGAAGTGGTCTCCTTCAAGCCCAAGGTGAACTCAAGAAGCTGCGCGAAAAGCAAAACGAACTTGAAAGGCAATTGAGTATCCTTTACACAGATAGAGAGAGATTCCATAAGATCGAACTGCAGAGTGAGCCTTTAATCAACGAACTGAGCCAACTCGAAACAGCGGTTGTGTTTTTGGAAAGAGAGAAAAATGAATTACATGATAGTCTGTCCCAGTTCGACCGACAACTGACTGAGAAGCAGCAAATACTACAGAAACAAGGTGCTGAGATTCGAAAGTTAGAGGATGAATTTGATTCGGTAAAAGAAAAGAGCTTATTGTGGATGGCTCACGAAATAGCTCAGAACCTTCAAGATGGTGATAGATGCCCAGTGTGTGGGAGTACTTTTCGAAAGATCTACATAGACAAAGTCGAAGGTGATGCACGGAGATATCAACAACTAAAAGAAAGTATGGAAAAAGTCCAAAAACAGATACAGCAAGCAGAACTGGAGACCAAGTCCCTTCTTGAACAAAAGGAGAAAACATTGGCGCGTGCGAACCAGACAGAAAAAGACCTCTTGGCGAAAACACAAAAGATTGAATCAATCAAAGAACAGCTTACGAAACTGGGCTTTGAGAGTTCACTCAGAAACAAGATACAGGATGTCTCAATGAAGATAGAAAAGACCTTACAACAAAGAACTGAAATTCAATCCAAAGTTTCGAAACTCGAAGAACTCACCGAGCAGTCTTCAAAGAGAATCGAAGAGCTCAGTAAAGAAGAGCATCAAATCTCAAGTGAGTTGGAACAAATCAGTAAGAATTTAATTGAGGCAGAAAAAGAGTTCCACGAAAAACTGAAGCAGATAGGTTTTACTCCTGTAGAATTTGAGATATATCGTGCAAAACAACCACCACAAGAAGGCGCTGTACAGATTCTTCAAAAGATAGAGCTGGAAATTGAAAGAAACGTAGAAAAACTAAGCCAACTGCGAGAAGCGGTGAAAATGGATTTTGAAATGTGTGAAAAAGAATACAAGAAACTGTCAATCGAATTGGAGCAGCTCAAGAAAGAAAGAGAAGAAAATCTCAAACAGAAGGCTGTGCTGGAACATGTACTGCAAGAGTTGAAAGTCATTGAAGAACAAAAACTGATACTCGAAAAAGAGTACAAATCGATTGATGCAGAGTATCGAATCGCCCAAGCAGTCAAGGAAACTCTTTCGGCGAGAGAGTTTCAATCATTTGTCACCAACATAGTCCTTGATGAAATCAGAGTAAGAGCCAACGATATTCTCGATACCATCACCGATGGCAGATTCAAGATCCGAGTCAATGAGAACGGTTTTGTCATAACCGATGGAGGCATAGAAAGAGATGCAAGTGGTCTGTCCGGTGGTGAAAAAACTATAGTTTCACTCGCTTTGGCAATATCGATTGCCGAGACCACAGCAGGGCAAATGGAGGCCTTTTTCATAGACGAAGGTTTCTCATCATTGGACGAGGAGAACAAATTGCGCATAGCGAACGCCTTGAAACAAATGGAGAAACTCAACAAAGTGATTGGATTCGTCACACATGATCAGCAATTTGCAGATTACTTTGAAAGAAAGCTGATCGTCGAAAAAGGTGGTGTGGTGAGGTGGCAGTAGAAGAATATCAATCACTGATAGAGAGAATCGTTCAAGAAAAAGGAGCACAGGCGATTCCCAAACTTTTGGAACTACTCACCGACGAGAACGAAGAAGTCAGAGAAATCGTTCTACAAACGATTCACAGATTCGGAGATGAAGCTAAACAAATACTGCTGAAGAAGTTCAGAGAAAAACTGGCTGAATCGACTAAGAACGATGTGCTGACCCTTTACCTAGTGGATATCCTCTCCGACATGGGAGAAAAAAGCATAAAAAAAGATCTCTACCAGTTGCTCAACAAGTACGATTATGAAAACGCGCAGATAGTAATATACGAAGCACTTGCGAAATTAGGAGATGGGGAAAAGGTCATCGACATTCTGTCCTATTTGATGCTGGAAGACGAATACAGAACTGAACTCGCCGAGCAAGTTGCCATGGCACTTTCTCATATTCCGACAGCAAAAGCGTTGGATTGTCTTGTGAAGGCATATCAAGATGAACAGCTCAAAGGAGCAAAGCCGTTCATCTTGAAAGCCATAGCTATTATAACGTTGAAAGACCAACAACTGTGGGATCACCTACAGAAAATATCACCAAAGAATTTGATCGGTGATATTCAAGAGTTTATTTCATAGAACACTTCAGCAAATCTTTAACAACGGCACCTTCTTTCAAAACCATGAGTATATTCGATGGTTCCATAAGAGTTCTAACGTTTTCAAGAGGATTTTCCTTTAGAACGACAATGTCAGCCATCTTGCCTGCCTCGATAGTACCAGTGATCTCAGAAAAGCCCACAGCCTGGGCGGCATTCTTGGTTGCGGCAACGATCGCCTCCATAGGGCTCATACCTATTTTCTCTACAAACAACACGATTTCCAGCGCATTTTGTCCATGTTTGAAAGCGTTTGTACCTCCAAGGAAGTCAGTACCTGTTGCAAGTTTTACACCAGATTTGTAAGCCAGCTTTATGTTCTCGATGTGTATTTTGTAGACTTGCTCACATTTCTGTAAGCCCCACTCCGGTATACCGATCTGCTTTCCATATCTCATGATGTGTTCGACTATAGAAAGAGTTGGCACGACTATTGCATCTTTTTCCTTTGCAAGATCACAGCATTCTTGATCGATGAAAATCGCATGAGCTATCACCTTCACACCAGCCAAGAGCGAGTTCTTTATTCCTTCTGTTCCTTGAGCATGTGCGTGAACAAATCTTTTGGCGTGTTTTGCCTCTTGGACTATCGCTTTGAGCTCCTCGATAGTGAACTGTGTGTACTCTGGCCTATCTTTTTCAGAGAGAACGCCACCAGTTGCTGAAACCTTTATGAAATCAGCACCACATCTGAGTGCGTATCTGGCAGCCTTCTGACACTCTTCTACGCCGTCGCAGATGAGAGCACCAAGAGAACTTTTGAACCTCGATTCTCTGGGATCGACGTACTGTATCGGCAGATAATGTTCATCGCCATGACCAAAGGTTTGCGAGAGAGTGTGACCAGCAGCCGATATCCTTGGACCCAAGATGGTTTTCTCTTCGACAGCCTTCTTGACACCCACGGCAATAGATCCTCCAGCATCTCCTATGCTTGTAAACCCCGAGCAGATCAAAGCCTCCAAGTCTTTGACAACTCTTGCAACAAGAACTTCATAAGGTACCAAAAGCGATTCTTTCAAAAGATCTCCACTTCTAAAACCCGTTAAATGTAGATGAGCATCGATCAGACCTGGAATAAGAAATGCATCTCGAAGATCAATAACCTTGAAATCATGCTGTGTAGGCGTGAAACTCCCTTCAGTGATCTCCACTATCTTGCTGTCTTGAATAAAAACAGTTCCTTTGAATGGCTCCTTACCAGTACCATCGATGATAACTGCATTGGTTAACGCGATACTTTCTGCCATCAGAACACCTCCTCATTTGAGAATTTCATGTATGATAAAACATCTCTGCTAAGTTGTCAACACGGTTCGGTTGTTCAAAGTCAAGAGATGTTTTTTTGCAACCTCAACGTGATAAAACTGTTGTTTACGCGCGATGTGGTACGATTTTCATGGAGGTGTGTACATGGATCGCCCGAGAATCAAGTTGGATAAGAAGGTTGTCGATTATGCGAGAGAGCTTGCAAAAGAGATCACCGATGAAATTCAGGAAATGATCCAACAACATTCAACTGTCTCCATCGAGAGAACGGTTCTCAGGCTTTTTGGAGTCGACGGAGTCACAGACGATCAAATACCCATTGTGAATTCAGTGGTCGACAAGCTCAAAGAATGGCATATGCTCGAAGATGGCGCGGCAAGAACAATCACAAACGCGATGATCGTATTAGACAAAGATGTCCAAACCGTATGTGAAGCAATTGTAGATGGTCTGGACCTGAGATCTTTACCCCGCGCACCAGAGGAGAAGATCTCACAAATGATGAGAGAAATCTCAGCAGAGGCACTCGACAGTATAGAAAGGAAGAGTCAAGAAAGAGAGAGCCTTCTTGAGGAACTGGGCGATCCACCTCAACCTTACAAATACCTCATCGTTGCAACTGGAAATATCTATGAAGATGTGGCGCAGGCAAGATCTGCCGTAAATCAAGGTGCAGATATCATCGCCGTTATAAGATCGACGGCGCAGAGTTTGCTCGATTACGTACCGTACGGTGCAACCACCGAAGGTTATGGTGGAACCTATGCAACACAGGAGAATTTCAGAATAATGAGGCAAGCACTTGATGAAATAGCTAAGAAAGTCGGTAGGTACATCAGACAAGTGAATTACGCTTCGGGTTTGTGTATGCCAGAAATTGCCGCTATTGCTTCCCTGGAGGGACTCGACATACTTTTGAACGATGCGATGTACGGCATTCTGTTCAGGGATATAAACATGATCAGAACCTTCACAGATCAGTACACCTCCAGATTGTTGTGTGCTTTCGCGGGGATAACGATAAACACCGGAGAAGACAACTATTTGACAACATCAGACGCCATAGAAAAGGCACATACTGTTACAGCCTCTCAGTTGATCAACGAACAGTTCGCACTTAAGGCTGGAATGAAACCTGCATTGATGGGACTTGGGCATGCCTTCGAGATAAATCCGGATATTGAAGATGGTTTGCTCTATGAAATAGCACACGCGATGCTTACAAGAGAGCTCTTCCCAGACTACCCCATTAAGTACATGCCACCGACGAAATTCATGACTGGAAATATATTCAAAGGCTATGCCGTGGAAACTCTGTACAATCTGGTTTCGGTGATGACCGGTCAGGGCATACAACTGCTTGGCATTCTCACTGAAGCAATTCACACACCATATCTGCAGGACAGATATCTCGCCTTGGTCAACGCTAACTATGTCTTTAACAATGCGCGCCATCTTGGCGGAGAAATTCTCTTCAAAGAAGATGGTTTCATAGAGAGACGCGCGAACGAGGTACTCAAAGAGGCTGTCAAATTGCTTGAACACACAAGAGAAGTTGGGCTTCTCAAGGCAATAGAAGAAGGTCAGTTTGCCGATATATCTCGAAGAAGAGATGCCGGAAAAGGACTTGAAGGTGTTTTCAAGAAGTCCGAAAATTACTGTAATCCCATACAAGAAGAGCTGGAAAGGCGACTGGGGGTGAAAGGATGATAGATCTGAGGAGCATTAGACCTTATGGAGACCAGATGGGAGATGGAGCTGTACAGCTTTCTTTCACCATTCCATTGGAATGTGGTCCACTTGCACGTGAGGTAGCCAAGCACTTTTGTGAGAAATTGGGCTTCCAAGATGTCACTGTGGCAACAATGGAGGACATGGGAGAAAACTTCACCTTTTTTGTCGTCTATGCGAAAACGACAATCTCTGTGGATGCTTCAGCGATAAAGATCGTCGCACCCAAGTTCAAGAAGATGACACGTGAGCAACTGGATGATCTAGTGAAAAGAGAGTTCAACAGACAGATAGTTGTGGTTGGTGCAACCGTTGGAACAGACGCACACACGGTTGGACTCGATTCAATTCTGAACATGAAAGGTTTCCACGGCGACTACGGTTTAGAAAGATATCATGCCTTCAAGGTTTACAACATGGGTGCCCAAGTTCCTCCGATTGAACTCGTGAAAAAGGCACGTGAGGTTCAAGCAGATGTAGTCCTCGTTTCCCAGGTTGTTACCCAGAGAAACATCCATATCAGACACCTTACAGAGTTAATGGATCTTCTCTATGCAGAAGGTTTGAGAGAAGATTTGTTGGTGATCGTCGGTGGTCCAAGGATCACACACGAACTCGCTCTAGAACTCGGGTATGATGCTGGTTTCGGTGCTGGCACTACACCGAGCGATGTCGCCAATTTCATCGTTCAAGAGCTTTTGAGGAAGTTTTCTCGTTGATGAATTTCTTGACGAATTCCTCTTCCTGATCGTCGGTGATGATACCATCAAGTTTTGCACAGAACAGCTCTTCAAGTATTTCACCGACGATCCTTCCAGCTTTCAAACCAAAGTTCTTCACAAGAGAATGTCCATCGATCTTTGTCTTCGTTGCTTTCTTTCTTTGGAGAAACTCTTTCAGATAAGCTTGAGACTCCATATCGAGATATGAACTGAGATAGCAGTAAGCCTCAGGTGTGAAGTCTTTTGAAATCTTGTGGATGTCAGAGAAGTTCAATCTCGAAGAGACTATCTTAGATAAAGGTACGATCATCTTTCTCACCAACTTGAGTTCAGTGATGAATGAATTCGAAAGACCATATCTTTCCTTGATCTGATCAAGAGCCGTATCACCGTGGTATTCCAGAAACACGAACATAACGACGTAAAACCTGTCGATCGAGCCAAAAAAATCTTCAGCCCATGGAATGAAATAGAAGGCTGACCTGAGCTTCTCTTCCATCGCAGACGTGTAGAAAACACCTGGGAACATTCTCTTTATGACCTCAAATTCAGAGAGTCTCTTCAGCGCGACAGGAGGATCTTTCTCATTGAGAATCTTTTCGAACTCTTGTCTGAGTCTCTGACCCGTCACCCTTTCCAAATAACCTTGTTGCACAGCTTGTAGCATCAATTGACTTGTCTGGAGTTCTATTTTGAAACCAAAGCGGGTTTCAAATCTCACCGCCCTAAGAATTCTGGTTGGGTCTTCCACAAAACTGAGCGTGTGAAGGCACCTTATCAATTTGCTCTCCAAATCCCTCTTCGCACCGAAGAAATCTATCAAAGTACCAAAACTCTGTGTGTTGAGTTTTATCGCCATAGCGTTTATCGTGAAGTCTCTTCGATAAAGATCCTTCTTTATCGTACTAACTTCAACCTGCGGTAGTTCCGTTGGAGATTCGTAGTACTCCGTTCGTGCTGTGGCTACATCGATCCTGAAACCATCTTTGAAAAACAAAGAAGCCGTGAGAAATTTTTCATACTTGACTAATTTCGCACCAAGTTGAGTTGCCGCGTACTCTGCAAAAGCCAGTCCATCTCTTTCAACAACTATATCCATGTCGTAATTTGGATTACCCATGAGCAAGTCGCGTACGAAACCGCCCACTATGTAGACAGGCAACTTGATCTCATCACCAAACCTCCCAAGTGTGCGCAGCAGATCTGTAACTCGTTTTGGGAGATTGCTTATCAAAAGCTCTCTCACATCTGAAAAAATTATCTGAGTACTCTCATGAACTGTCTTTCTTGGCAAGCGCTTAACTGCATCGGAAAAACTCGCTCTCATGATATCGGTTCTCGTGATTATTCCAACGAGTATGCCGTGATCAATAACTGGTATTCTACCTATATCGTTTTCGATCATAAGCTGCCTAACCTTGCTCAAGGGCGTCTCTGGTGAAACAACGACAAGTTTGCTTGACATTATCGATCTTACTGGCGCATTCTGCAAACCATGATTCATAGCCCTGTCTACAGCCTTCTTTGTCACAATGCCAACTAATTTGTTTCCCTCAATCACCGGCATTCCATTGTGTCCTGTTCTCTCCATTATTTTGTTGACTTCACCTGTAGTCATTTCGGCATAAGCTACCCTGACAGGGAAAGACATCATATCTTTCGCGCACAACCCGGTGTTGAGATATTTCCTCAACGATTCCAAGACGATTCTTTTAACCTCTGAAAGGTCTTGTGTGTTGAGCGTACAGCTTGCCGCTTTTCGATGACCTCCGCCACCCAGCTCTGAAATCAGACCACCGATATCAACATCATTAGACGATGTTCTACCGATAACATGAGTTTTCTTCCCAGTTCTTATGATACAGATCAACGTCTCTACACCTTCAAGATACCAAAGTTTGCTGGTCACCGCATTGAGCCCGCCCACAAACTTGTCGGTTTCAGCAACACTCACATTCACCGTGACTCCATCTATCTGTAAGGTCTCAAGATTTGATATCAGCGATTCAAAAATCATCTTTTGGTCATAATTGAGATCATACTTTATGAAATCAGAGACTTCGATCAAATTTGCACCATTCTGGAACAGATATTTGATTGCCTCTATGTCGCGAACGGTTGTAGTTGTATAGAGCAAATTGCCGGTGTCTTCGTATATCGCAATCGCAAAAAGTGTTGCCTCAATCGAATCAATTTGAATGTTTCTCTTTCTGATCTCTTCGAGCAACAGAGTAACCGTTGCGCCGACATTCTCTATTTTTCTCTCACCTTTTATCGATATTTCCTTAATGTCAGGATGATGATCAAACACTCTCAACTCAGAAACCTTCTCCAGAATCATCTGAACTCTCTCGCCCAACCTTTCTTTCGAAGCCGTGTCAACTACGATCAGCGAATCAACAACCTCCTCTGAAAGATCTCTTTCGGTGAGAAAAGGGTATCTCTCCTCATATATCGAGAGATACTGAGCAAGATTCTGTTGGGGAATACCGCTCAGCAGAACAGTGTGATCTGGAAAGAGTTTCTTAGCCGCTATACACGAAGCAAAACAATCAAAGTCTGGGTTTTTATGACCTACGATTAGTCTCAAGTTTTCTCCTCCTGAGTTTTATTTGAGCTCCTTCTTCTAAGTTGAAAACTTCAGCTGCAGAACCCTGATTTATCGATATTTCAAGATACCCAGAACTGTCTATGTGAACGAGTGCCTTACCCTTCTCTACATCACCATAAGCCCTGACATAGCTCAGTTGAAAGGTGTCATTCAGCACAATAGTGTCATCGATATCCCAACCAAGGTTCTTCACAAAAGCGGCTGGTATATTTGTCTCAACATTTCCAAAACCATCACAGAAAGCCACTTCTCCCAAAACTGACTCTCCTTCAATTTGCGCGATCTTCACCGGCAAAACAATGTAGTTTGGAAGGACATTGCCTATCTTCTCGAAAGCCACACCGCTTGACAGATGTGCGGCCACTGCAGCAAAGATATCTCGACCATGAAAGGTATTCGAAGATCCGTAATGATAGGATTTGTTGTCCAATTCTCTCACTTGCTTCACTCCATACAGGAGGGCAACGTATGTGAAGATGCCATTGTCAGGACCCACATAGAACTGCTCGTTCTTCGTTCTCATGCAGATACTTTTTCGAGCCGTTCCAACTCCGTAATCGACAACAGCAACGAAAATCGTACCCTCCGGGAAATCCGCAGATGCCCTAAGAAGAACATGGGCAGCCATTCTCACATCGAAAGGCTTGATATCATGCGTGATATCAATGATGTCCACGTTTGGGTTTATCCTTTTCATAACTGCCTTTGCGACACCTACATAGTAACTCTTCAACGACCAATCTGTCAGAAAAGCTATCACTCTCTAACCTCCCTTTCTCAATAGAATACCACAACAAAAACTGTTCTCTTGAAATTCTCATTCAAGTGGGTGTATACTTGTGTTGTGAAAAACCTATCACAAGGGGGTATGAAGATGAGAAAGTTTTTGGCGCTCTTTTTGATTCTGGCAGCTTTGCTGGCATTCGCAGAAGTGAAGAATCCAGACACTATCGTGAAGCTAAACCTTGCCGGCGAGCCAGACACCTTTGACCCACACTTTGCATATGACACTGCAAGTGGTGAAGTTTTGAACGAGGTCTACGAGTGTCTCATTCAGTACAAAGGTTCCAGCCTCACAGAATATGAACCAAGACTTGCCACGGCGGTACCTACTCTGGAAAACGGTCTCATCAAGGACGATGGTAAGACATTTGTGTTCCCGATCAGAAAAGGCGTAAAGTTCCACAACGGTGCTGAACTCAAGCCAGAAGATGTCGAATACAGCTTTGAGAGAGGTCTTTTGTTCGACCCAGCTGGCGGACCAATGTGGATGATGTGGGAAGCTCTCTTTGAAGTCTACTCACTTGAAGAGTTCGTTGAAAAAATTGCAGGTAAAGCTTACAGCGATATGATCGATTCTAACACCGGTGAGCCACTGCCACAGTACAAAGATACCTTAATCAAGATCTACACAGACTACATTGACCCAGCTATTGAAGTTGATGGAGATAACGTGGTCTTCCGAATGCCAAGACCATTTGGTCCATTCCTATCCATAATTTGTCATTATGGCTACTGGAGCTCCATCCTGAACAAAGAATGGTCAATCGCACAGGGTTGTTGGGATGGCAAACCAGACAGCTGGTGGAGATACCATGATCTACCAAAAGAAAAGTCCCCACTGTACGCAAAAACGAATGGTACAGGTCCGTTCAAAGTAGTCGAGTGGGACAGAGCACAGCAGAGAGTGACACTTGAAAGATTTGATCAATACTGGAGAGGTCCAGCAAAGGTCAAGAAAGTGATCATTTGGAACGTCGGTGAATGGTCAACGATGAAAGCCATGCTCGAGAAGGGCGATGCAGATATAGCAGCAGTACCAACACTGTATCTGCCACAAATCGAAAATGCTCAAGGCATTGTGGTAGAAAAACCATTCTCAACACTCACAGTTCACTCACTGCACTTCAACTGGAATGTCAGGCCAGATAGTAAATACATAGGTTCTGGTAAGCTCGACGGTGAAGGTATACCACCTGATTTCTTCTCTGATGAACATCTGAGAAAGGCTTTTGCATACGTCATCAACTACGATGCTGTTATAAAGGACGTACTCAGAGGACTTGGCAAGAGAATACCGACTGACCTGCCAGCAGGTTTGATCGGATACAATCCTAACTTCCCACTCTATCAGTTCAGTATAGCCAAGGCGACAGAAGAGTTCAAGAAGGCATGGAATGGAGAAGTTTGGAAGAAAGGATTCAAATTGACGTTGCTGTACAACACTGGTAATGAAGTCAGAAGAACAGTTGCAGAAATGATAAAGACATACGTCGAAATGATCAACCCGAAATTCAAAATCGAAGTTCGCGGTGAGCAATGGCCAACATATCTGACTTCTTACAAAAATGGTTATCTGCCTGCATTTATCATAGGATGGCATGCAGATTATCCAGACCCACACAACTTTATACAGACATACTATCACTCAGCCGGAACATACGGTTTCGCTCAAGGTGAAAACTTCAAGAAGTTCGTCTCAACACCAAACCCAGATCTTGGAGGCCGCAGCTGCAATGAGATAATTGAAGAAGCTGCTACACATCCAGATCCAGCAGTGAGGCAGAAGCTCTACGAGCAAGTCCAGGCATTCGCAAT
Source organism: Pseudothermotoga sp. U03pept (assembly GCF_051235805.1). Taxonomy (NCBI): domain Bacteria; kingdom Thermotogati; phylum Thermotogota; class Thermotogae; order Thermotogales; family Thermotogaceae; genus Pseudothermotoga; species Pseudothermotoga sp. U03pept. The sequence goes on from NZ_JBPNXV010000001.1 coordinate 1,652,788, forward strand.
TAAGAATATCCTTGGTGTTCCTCTGTACGAAGGCATGGGCTTCAGTGTCAGGAGAAGCTGGGTGAAAGGTTGGTTCCACAACGCTATGAGGTCTGGCGAGGATTACTATCACCTGTGGAAGGAAGAGTAATGAGAATCGATCTTTGTGAACCCGGGGGTTCCCCGGGTTTTTCATTTTTGATCTGACGATAAGATTTCTTCGACAGTGTTGACAACCGCAATGCGAAATGATAAAATGAAAAAGCGGTGCCCCTGTAGTTCAAAGGATAGAACGGCGGATTCCTAATCCGTAAATGGAGGTTCGATTCCTCCCAGGGGCACCAGACAGATCGGGCCGTTAGCTCAGCAGGTAGAGCACCTGACTCTTAATCAGGGGGTCGCAGGTTCGAATCCTGCACGGCCCACCAGCAAAGCGGAAGCTTCGCTTCCCACCCCAAGACGCAGTCGAAGGGGTTCAGTAAATTGGTCGAATCCAATTCGGGAGGCGGGCTTTTTGCCCGCCATTTCTCATAGGGAGGTCGGGAGTATAGAAAAGGAACAGGTCATGTTGAAAAATGAACAAATCAAACATCCCAAAGTCAGGGTAATAGATTCTGATGGGAAACAGATCGGTGTACTACCAACCAGAGAAGCGATTGAAACTGCGAGAAGACAAGGACTAGATTTGGTACTCGTATCACCAAACAGCGATCCACCTGTGGCAAAGATCATGGACTTCGGAAAATACTTGTATCAGGTGTCGAAAAGACAAAAAGAAGCAAAGAAAAGACAAAAACAACAGGAAATCAAGCAGATGAAATTTCGGCTTAAAATCGATGAACATGATTACCAAACTAAGTTGAAGCACATCAGAAGATTTCTCGAGGATGGAGACAAAGTCAAGGTTACGATCATGTTCAGAGGAAGAGAGATTGCCTTCGCAGACAGAGGAAAACAGATTCTCGATAAAGTTGCAAACGATGTGAACGACATAGCCATTGTCGAGGCTGAGGCTAAGCTCGAGGGAAGAGACATGTGGATGCAACTAAAGCCCAAGAATACTTGAAGGAGGGTCTTGTTCATGGCAAAAACTAAAATGAAGGTCAGCAAGACAGCTGCAAAAAGATTCAGAGTGACAAAGAACGGCAAGGTCCTTTACAATCACGCTCGAACCAGGCATACAACGGGAAAGAGGAAAAGATCTGCGCTAAGAGTTTTGCGAAAGAAAGATGTTTTGAGGAAAGGCGACGAAAAAAGGATCAAGAAATTGCTCGCTTTGAGATGAGAGGAGGAAACAGAATATGAGAATCAAGAGATCGTTGCATGCGAAGAAGAAAAGAAGAGAGAAATTTTTGAAAGCGGCAAAGGGATATAGAGGAGCAATAAGCAGAAGATATAAACTTGCGAAGCAACACTATTATAGAGCAAGATGGTACGCGTTCGTCGGAAGAAAGATCAAGAAAAGAGATTACAGAAGTCTGTGGATTACCAGGATAAACATCGCAGCGCGACAGCATGGATTAAAGTATAACCAGCTCATACACGGTTTGAAGCTGGCAAATGTGCAAGTTAACAGAAAAATGCTTGCAGAACTCGCCGTGAATGACCCGAATGCCTTTGTCGAGTATGTGAAAATAGCGAAAGAGCAACTTGAGAAGCAGATCGTTGGAGCTCATTGAGTGAAGAGGCATCCAATTGGATGCCTCTTTGTGTTATAATATATGTGAATCCTTTAACAAACTGCTCGCGAGGAGGGTTCATTGTGGCTAACGTAGTTGTTGAGATCAACGGAAGAAAGTACGAAGTACCTTCAACGTCTTCGATAGTAGAAGCTTGCAATCTGGCAGGTGTTTACGTCCCAACTCTTTGTAACCATCCAAGACTTGAGCCCACAGGTGCATGTCGTGTCTGTGTCGTGGAGGTAGAAGGAGCAAGAAACCTGCAACCAGCTTGCGCAACAAAGGTACAAGATGGTATGAAAATTCGAACAAAGACAGATAGAGTCGAAAAGGCAGTGAAATTTAACCTTTCTCTGCTGCTCTCCAGACACCCGAAGGACTGCATGACCTGCGAGGCAAATGGCAGATGTGAGTTTCAAGATCTCATCTATCGCTACGATGTCAAAGATGCGTTTCCCACTGAAGAGAGAATCAGTGCCATTTACGACAACAGTTCACCAGCAGTCGTGAGAGACCTTGAAAAATGTGTTTTGTGCGGCAGATGCGTCAGGGCTTGTTCCGAACTCCAAGGCATGGATATCTACTCAATGGTTGACAGGGGCTTTGAAACACTACCTCAAACAGCCTTTGAAATGCCACTTTATGAAACAGATTGTATTGCCTGTGGGCAGTGTTCGGCGTTTTGTCCCGTTGGTGCAATCACAGAAAACAGCAATGTAAGAAAAGTTCTTGAAGAACTGGAAAGACACGACAAAGTACTCGTAGTCCAAACAGCACCAGCAACAAGGGTAGCTATCGGAGAAGAATTCGGTCTTGAACCAGGAAGCATCTCTACAGGAAAGATGGTTGCCGCTTTGAGAAGACTTGGCTTTGATTATGTCTTCGACACGAATTTCGCAGCAGACCTCACAATCATGGAGGAAGGTTCTGAATTCTTGGAAAGACTCAAAAAGGGTGGACCATTCCCCATGTTCACTTCTTGTTGCCCAGCTTGGATAAACTTGGCGGAAAAACTGTATCCACAGTTTTTGAAAAATCTCTCATCGTGTAAATCTCCCCATCAGATGCTCGGGCCTCTTGTGAAAACATATTTCGCAAAGAAAAAAGGCATCGATCCAGAGAAAATTTTGGTCGTTTCTATCATGCCGTGCACGGCAAAGAAGGATGACATAACAAGACCACAACACATGGTGGAAGAAATGCCTGGTGTTGATATAGTTTTGACAACTCGTGAACTCGGCAAACTTATAAAGACGAAGAAAATACCGTATGCATCTCTGCCAGATGAAGAATACGATAATCCACTCGGTGAATCGACGGGTGCTGCTGCAATCTTTGGAGTCACCGGTGGTGTGATGGAAGCGGCACTGAGAACAGCGTATGAACTGGGATTGGGCAAACCACTACCAAAGATCGAATTCAACAACGTTCGTGGTTTTGAGGGTATCAAAGAAGCGACAATTGACTTTGACGGAAAGCCACTGAGAGTAGCAGTCGCACACGGTGGTGCAAATGTTCGAAAATTGCTTGATAAGATTGCTTCAAGAGAAGTGTATTACGATTTTGTCGAGATAATGGCTTGTCCAACAGGGTGTATAGGTGGCGGTGGACAACCCAAGAGTCTGGACAAAGACGTTTTGACAAAAAGAATGCAAGCCATCTATACCATAGACGAACGAAGTACAATAAGAAAATCACACGAAAATCCGTCCATCAAGAAGCTGTACGAAGAATTCTTAGAACACCCACTCAGTCATGTGTCTCATGAACTACTGCACACAACTTACGTAGACAGATCGAAGAAGAAATCCTCAACGCTTGAGACTGTCAAGATGTGAAATCGTTGAAATGTATAAGGGCGAGGTTAAACCTCGCCCTTTTTCTATTCCAAATGGATTGTGAAAAATCACGAGATATTGTCAACATATGATAAACATATTGACATTATGAGTACAAGTGTGATATAATAATTAAAAAATCAAGAACACCGTGTGGATGTGGTGGAGACTTGGAGAAAACCATATCCCATGTTGGGGTATGGTTTTTTGCTTCTAACTCAGAAAGCGATGACAAGACTCTCTAACTCCGGCAAACATTCTTGCTAATAAAGCTTCTTTGTTTTGGAAAAACTTGGCTTGCCTGAGAGTAATTTGAACAACTCGAAATGACGTAGCTTCAAGTCACCTTAAAAAGATTTAACAGCATTTTTGAATCTTTGCGGGAAAATCTGAATACCCATAAGGAGGTGGATGAGGTGAAAAAGGTAACTGTTTTGCTGTTGATTTTGATGACAGTTGTGTCTTTCGCAAAGGTCAAGATCCAGTTCTGGCATGCGATGGGCGGTTGGCGCATTGAAGTCATTCAGAACATGGTGAATGAATTCATGAAGCTGAACCCTGAAGTTGAAGTCGAGGTACAGTACGTTGGCAGTTACGAAGAAATACTGGCAAAAACCGTTGCGGCAGTTCAGGCAGGTACCCCACCACACGTCGTGCAACTAAACGAGATAAGTACACAAAAGATGGTCGACAGCGGGGTCATAGTGCCTGTTCAAGATCTGATTGATAAGGACCCATCTTTTGATGTTGGACTGTTCCTTCCTCAGGTCTTAAATTACTACAGAATCAGCGGAAAACTCTATTCGATGCCTTGGAATAGCTCGACTCCTTTACTCTATTACAACAAGACTCTCTTCAAAGAAGTGGGACTCGATCCTGACAATCCCCCCAAAACCTACATGGAATTGATCGATGCCTGTCGGAAATTGGTGAAAAAAGATGACAAGGGCAATGTCATCAGAACTGGAATTACTTGGCCCTTGTATGCTTGGTTCTTCGAAGAGTACATGGCACTTCAAAATCAAGCGCTCGTTGACAACAACAATGGAAGGACAGCCAAAGCAACCAAAGTGGTCTTCAACAATCAGGCCGCATTGAATTTCTTGAACCTTTGGAACACCCTTACTAAGGAAGGGCTGATGATCAACACAAAACGCGCAGACTGGACAGCAGCAAGACAACTATTCATCTCGCAAACCGTTGGTATGTTGATTTCGTCAACTTCTGATGTTGCGCTTCTGATAACTGAATCTACAAAGCAAGGTTTTGAACTTGGTACTGCCTTCCTACCGTTGCCCGATGGTGCAGCGCGCGGTGGTGCTGTGATCGGTGGAGGAAGTCTGTGGATTATAAAACAGAAAAACCAAGCAGAAGTCGAGGCGGCATGGAAACTCGTAAAATACCTTGCTGAGCCCGAACCACAGATCATTTGGCATCAAGCAACGGGTTATTTCCCAATCAGGGTAGATGCTATACAGAAGCTTCAAGTCCAGGGTTATTATAAGAACAATACACACCATCTGACCGCCATTCTGCAATTACTCACAAGTGTTCAGAATTACAACACAAACGGGGCTATTATAGGTGCTTTCCCAGAGGTCAGAGACGCGATAGAGACAGCTGTAGAAAAGATGATCTCGGGGACCTTAACGCCAAAACAAGCACTCGATGAGGCAGAAAAGAACGCAAACAAAGCTATAAAGGAATACTTCTGAGTACTCAGAAAAGGGCGGCTCTTCTGAGCCGCCTTTGGAGGTGGCTTAGTGCGCAGAAAGTTGTTACCGTATTTGCTCTTGATACCAACTTATTTGGTTATAGTGATCTTTATTTACTTGCCTGCATACGATTCTTTCTATTCGAGTTTTTTCAAAGTATCGGTTTTTGGGAATAGAAGGATCTTCATCGGTTTTCAGAATTATCTTTCTTTGCTGAGTGATAAAGATTACCTTATGGCAGTGAACTTCACACTCGTTTACACGACAACAACTGTCATCGTGTCGATCTTTCTGTCTTTCTTTTTGGCTTTGTTACTTGATCAAGAGGTCCCAGGTTCGAGGATTTACAGAACCTTGATCTTTGCACCTTATGCTGTGTCTCACGCAGTAGCCGGTGCTTTATGGGGATTTCTTTTGAACCCCGTTGTGGGGCACGTGAATTATCTCATGCGAATCTTCTTCGGTATACAAACCCAGTGGTTGACAACCAGGCCTTTTGCCGCTTATTCCTTGATCTTTGCCTCGATATGGAAAACCCTGCCTTTCAATATCATCTTTTACTTGGCAGCTCTACAGAGTATTTCTTCAGAAGTGATCGAGGCAAGTATCATAGATGGTGCAAATTCCTGGACACGTGTCTGGAAAATACTCTTTCCATTGGTTTCTCCGATAACCTTTTATCTTGTTATCATGAGTGTTATTTCTTCAACCTTTCAGTCCTTTGCGATCATCGATGTCATGACAAAAGGAGGTCCTGGTGGGTACACGACCAACATGATCTACAAATTGTTCATGGATGGCTTTAGATTTCAAAAGACAGGCTTGGCTTCGGCAGAGAATGTCGTACTTTTTGCCGCCATGATGATCGTCACAATCATTTACTTTGTCTATGGACAAAGACGTGTTCACTATCAATGAGGTGGTACCGTGAAGAGATCTACAAAGAATAAAATCAAGACATATGTGGTTGAAATACTTTTGATTTTATCAAGCTTGCTGATCTTTGCTCCTATTCTGTTGGCTGTTTTCATGAGTATTCAGCCACCTGAGTTTGTTTTTTCTTACCCGCCAAAGTTCTTTCCTGCGGGCGTTTATCTAAAGAACTATCTTGACGCTTTTAGGATAGTCCCCTTTGCAAGAATGATTCTCAACAGTGCAATAATTGCCATTTTGATAACTCTGGGCAAATTGTTTACCGGCGCCCTTTCTGGCTATGCGTATGCCAATTTTCAGTTCAGAGGCTCAAAGATAACCTTTTACATTTTGTTTGCCACACTCTTCATCCCCGCTGAGATAGTTTTAATTGTGCCGTTGTTCAAGATCGTCTCGCGGTTTGGCTGGACTAACACTTACTGGGCGATGACAGTACCATTCATGGCAAGCGCAACAAACACCTTTCTGATGCAGCAACATTTCAAAACTATTCCAAAGGATTTTGAAGATGCCGCAAGAATAGACGGAGCGACCTCTATGCAGTATTTTGTGAAGGTTATACTACCTCTTTCAAGACCGATCATTGCAGGTGCTGCAATAATAAACTTTACTTACGCATGGAACATGTACCTATGGCCACTGATTGTTGCAATGGAAGACAAGATGAAAACCGTTCAAGTTGCGATAAATATGATCATCAACGCGGAGTCTTCAAACAACTGGGGCATCATAATGGCAGGAACCGTTATAGCTTTGGCTCCAACACTCGTACTGTTTTTTGCACTGCAAGATCTTTTTGTGAAATCTTTGGTGAGCAGTGGTATAAAAGGATGAGACCTCCCGTTGTTCAGTTGGAGGTCTCAAGCTCCAAAATCACTTTATTGCTCCAACAGTTATCCCCTGCAAGAAATACCTTTGGAAGGCGAAGAAGACTATCAGCATCGGAATAGCGGCATATGTTGCACTCGCCATGTGCAGAGCATATTCCATGGGAATTTCCTCTCTGATCATCACAAGGCCAGCCTGAAGCGTCTTCATCGCCGTTGTGTTGGTAACTATCAATGGCCAGAGAAAGTCATTCCATTCGTTTACAAAAGTGAAGATTCCAAGAACGGCTATGGCAGGCTTCGAGATGGGAAAGATGATCTTCCAAAAGGTTTGAAATTCTGTAGCCCCATCTATTTTCGCGGCTTCAATGATCTCATCAGGAAGCGTCACCATGAACTGTCTCATCAAGAACACACCGAATGGTGCCGCTATGCCAGGTAAGATCAGTCCCCAATAGGTGTTTATCATTTTAAAATTGGAGACGATTATGTACAGAGGAATCAAGGTCACTTGATTGGGTATCATCATCGAAGCGATGTATATCCAGAAAAAGATCTTAGCACCTGGGAATTTTTTCTTTGCGATGGCATAACCAGCCATCGCGCACAGAATGATCCTGATAACCGTTACAGAACCGGCAACGACAGAGCTGTTGATCGTCCATCTCAGAACATACGGTCTTTGGAACAACTGCTTGAAGTTCATAAGGGTGATATTCTTAGGAAAGACTTCTGGAGGAAACTTCAAAACCAAAGTCGGTGGCTTCAAAGCAGTTATGATCATCCAATAGAGTGGTATGAAAGCCATCAAGCCAAGTACCGAAAGGATGATCAGAGAAATTGTGTTCTTGACGAATCTTTTTCGATTGAGTTTACTCATCTCATCACCTCAGTATTGAACATTTGAGCCAAGCCATTTGAATTGAATGATACCAAGTCCAACGAGTATTACAAACATCACCATTGACATCGCCGATGCCAATCCGAGGTTGTAGTCTCGGAATGCCGTAGTGTAAACAAGGTATGCTACCGTTATCGTTGAGAACTCCGGACCACCTTGAGTCATGACGTAGATATTTGAAAAGGTCTGAAAATTGGCAATCATGCCCATTACCAATGCATACAGAATCGTTGGTTTGAGCAGCGGAATGGTGATCTTCGTGAAGATCTTCCACGAATTCGCCCCTTCCAACTTTGCCGATTCAAAATAGTACTCTGGTATCGAAGCCATAGCGGCAGAGAGTAAAACAATTGTAGAACCCCCACCCATGATCACTTGCATTGCTATTAGAGAAGGCATCGCTGTCAATTTGTTCCCAAGCCAGATTACTGGGCTGAGTCCCAACAATTTCATCAGATAATTCAGCAAACCAAAGGTTGGGTTGAAGATCCACAACCATATCAGAGAAATAATGACCGAAGAAGTGACATGGGGAAGATAGAACACCGTCTTGAAAAAGGTCTTAATCGGTTTTCGAAAGGGATATATGAGAACTGTGACAAGCAACGCCTTGCCAAGCCATAGAGGAACTACCCCAAAGGTGTAGATAAAGGTGTTGATGAGTGCTTTCTTGAACAACCAGTCGCTGAAAATCTCCTTGTAGTTTCCCAAACCAATAAATGTCTTCGAGAAAACATTGTAATCGAACAGGCTGAGATATACTCCGCTTCCAACCGGAACGAGAAAAAAGATGAAGAAAAAGACAAAGTGAGGAAGCAAAAAGAAATAACCATATCTGTTCTTGTAAATTCTCTTGAACAAGCTCAAGCGGTATCACCTCACGCAAGAATGTAAGGGACGACCGTGTGGTCGTCCCATCTTCATTTGATCTTCTTGAGGATCTTGTTTGCCTCTATAACGAAATCATCCAAAGCCTTCTGAGGTGTTTTCGTTTTTGCAAATGTAGCTTCAAGTGCAGCTACAAAGTGTGCGTTCATCTGAGACCATGGGAACTCTTCGCTTCCGAAGAATTCAATTCCGTATTTGTCCATGATCTGTGCGTACCTCCTAACTTGCTCGTTCATGTATGGATCGTCTTTGTACAGAAGTTCGTTGACTGACTTTCTGGCGGTGAGGTATTGAAGTGTCTCCAAGAGAGCTATGTTCTGCTGATTGGTAATGAATCTGAGAAATTCAAAGACCATTTCCCTTTTCTTCGGATCACTCTGCTTGAAAACTATAAAGCCACTTCCACGAGCGTAGGCAACTGGGTCTTTCCCAGCAAGATGTGGGAACGGTGCAACAACTGGGTAGAAGGCTTCAGAGATACGCCCTTCCTTGACATATCGAGTGATTCTGCCTATCTCGTATGGACCACCAAAACCTATACTCGCTTTGTGGGTGTGGAAGAGACTTATGACACCGTAGATATCAAGAGCTTCGGCACCCTTTGGGGCAACTCCGTGCTTCTCTATGAGATCAAGAACAAATTGAAGCCCTGCTACCGCTTCAGGACTGTTGATGATCACTTCAGACTCATCTTCGTTGGTCAATCTACCACCGTGTGCATAGATGAAGTTCAAAACGTTGTGAACCATGTCTCCCTTTGCACCAAGTGCTATAGCATAGTGATCAATCTGTCCATCACCATCGCTGTCGTAGGTCAATTTCTTGCAAGCTTCGATGAACTCCTCCATTGTCCAGCCTTCGTTCACTATCTTTCGCCAGTCTATGCCTGCCTTTTCAAAGTCGGGTGTGTACAAGAGCATCGTCGAGCCCATACCATTCGTTCCGTAGACCCAGGGCCAAATGTAATGCTTACCGTTGATATAACCAGCCTTCAGACACTGATCATAGAAATCTTCCCAATCTTCTGCGGAAAGATAGTCATCGATAGGTTCCAACAAGCCGCTCTTTGCCCAACGACTGTCCCAGACAGGTCCTTTGAAGAAATCTGGTTGTGTCTTTGTTGCTATCGCTGCTGCCAATTTTTGTGAATACTCTTGATTCGTCACAAGAACATACTTGACCTCAACATCTGGATGCAATTTCATAAACTCTTCGGAGATCCACTTGGGGAATTCCTCACCTGTCAGAGGTTTGTCAGCTGGATGACCCGGAGGTGCTATTCTCCAAGGATTGATCCACCAGGTGATCGTGATCTTCGCTGGGAACACAAAGGTTGCAGCCAGCAGCAATACCACCATGAGCATCTTCCAACTCAGCTTCATGAAGACCTCCCCTTTCTATTGATTGGCAGGAACTGAAGATTTTCCAGCTTCTGCCATAGTTCTTCTGCGTTGATGAAAAGAATCGACTCAATACCCAGCCTTGAAGCAGCCTCTACATTCTCCTTGGTATCGTCGATGAAAACTGCTTGTGATGGTTGAAATCCTTCCTTTTCCAAAATATGCAAATAGAACCTCTGATCTGGTTTCATAAAACCGATTAAATGTGAGGCATAAACTGCTTGAAAAAATTCATAATCCCCCCGTCTTACGTGTATATTGTAATGTGACTCAATCGTGTTGGTTCCAGCTACTACTCTGTGATTTTCTGACAAGTCTTCCACTATTTTGACTGTGTCAAGGTTCAACGTGGGATTGAAAAACTTAGCCCACAGATCCTCTGTGACGATCTTCCCAGTTAAAAGAGAAAATCTCTGCCAAAACTCTTGCGGTGTGATCTTGCCAGTCTGGATTTCCTCTAAACCTGATTGGTTTGCAAACTTCAGAAATTCCTGCTTGGACATTCCGAGGTAATCGCATATAAAAGGGACAACAGAGGTGTTGTTACACAGAACTCCGCCTACGTCAAATATGAACAGTCTCACAACAAACACTCCTTTGTGGTTGTCTCAGAAAATACTATAACATATGTTTTGTGGTGTTATTATGTCATATCAGAATTGTCGTTGTTGTTTTCTTTGAAACCTTAATTAAAGTGAAGGTGGAAGTAAATGAGTTTTTGTGGTTTAATTTACTTGCGATGTTGAACCGTTATAAAGGTGTGTGAAGTCTATTGAGTAAGCTGGAATACTTGCCTTAAATGGAGGTGAGCATATGCAACCTTGGATGGAAAAGTATGTAACGACAAGAGACGAGAGAAAATTGCTCAAACAGCTTTTGCAGAGTGGGGAGATCAGTGATCTTGAAAACACCTTTGGTGATGATTTCGTAAGAGAGTTGATTGAGAATTCTGAACATCTTGAACCATACGGTGACTATGAAATATTGAAGTTTACCGATGAGGGAAAGGTGCGGTTGATCGCCATCGGTTATGAGAAAAAGCATGGAGTTCCTTATGTAGTCCAAGAACTCCTGATTGACAAAGATGAATTCACCGAAGCAAGTGTGGAAGAGCTCAAAGAACTCATTGACAGCGACTACTATATAGAGGAAGAAGACGGTGAGATCGAAAAACTTGTCGACGCAGACGACTACGAAGATCTCGAAGATTACGATGACTTTGAAGAGTTCGATGACTATAACTGAAAGAAGATTCAGATCGTTTTCGGGTGCAACTTTTCTGTGTGGTAAAATTTAGTCAAAAGATCTGTTTTTGGCAACACTCGGAAGGTGGTGGAAAGAGTGGCAAAGGTCATTGTAGTGACATCTGGAAAGGGTGGTGTGGGTAAGACTACGATAACTGCAAACCTTGGTTGTACGTTGGCAAAGCTTGGTGAAAAGGTTTGCCTGATAGATGCCGATATCGGATTGAAGAACCTCGATGTCGTTCTCGGCTTGGAAAACAGAGTTGTGTACACTCTATTGGATGTGGTTAACGGAAAGGTGAGCGCTCAAGAAGCTTTGGTGAGACATAAACAGATGAGAAATCTCTATTTGCTTGCTGCCTCGCAAGTTGCGACCAAGGAGATGGTGTCTCCTGAAGATATGAAAACAATTGTAAAATCACTCTATCCTGTCTTCGACTACATCTTGGTCGATTCACCTGCTGGCATCGAGAGAGGTTTCAGAAACGCCGTTGCCGCCGCTGAGCTTGCCCTGATAGTCACAACACCTGAACTGCCAGCAATCTCCGATGCCGATAGAGTCGTAGGTCTTCTCGAAAACTTCGGTTTCAACGACAAGTCTATGAAAGTAATACTCAACAGGTTCAAAATCAAGATGGTTAAAGCCGGTGAAATGCTCACTCAGCAAGACGTGGAGTCTACATTGGCACTGGAGATCGTTGGAGTAGTTCCTGATTCCGAAGAGGTGATAATAGCTACGAACAAGGGGCTTCCTGTTGTCTTGAACGGTGATATGAGCGTATCCAAAGTCTTTGAAAACATCGCTCGGCGTCTCAAAGGAGAAACACTGCCATTAGATGAAGACATTTCACAGATGACCGAGAAAGGGTTCGTTGCGTTCTTCAAGAATCTCTTCGGTAGGAAAAGGGGATGATGATCCGTGTGGTTCTTTGGATTGTTCAAAAGAAGAAGACGCGAGAAGAGTAGAGAAACAGCTTATAAGAGATTGGAAACCATCTTAGAACGCAGACGACCCGTTGCGGTGACCGAGATAATTCCGAAAAGTGAATTCGAGGAAAACTCAGAGAAGATAAAAGAGAGAATTGTGGATTGGGTGAGCGATACATTCAAGGTTCAGAAAGACAGGGTGAAGGTAGAGTTCGAGGAACACAATGGGTACATTGTCATAATCACCAACGTTCTCTTTGAATGAGGTGAGGGTATGAGAAACTTCACCGTCAAATCTTCTCAGAGAGAACAACTTTTGGATATCTCACACGATGTCCAAAGGCTAGTCGATGAGTCTAATGTGAAAGAAGGTATTTGTCTAATCTTTGTTCCACATACAACTGCTGCTATCACTATAAACGAAGGAGCTGATAGCTCGGTTGCCGTTGATTTACTCGACAAACTCTCTGATCTGATACCGAGAAATCAAGACTATAAACACCTTGAAGGGAATGCCGACGCCCACATAAAAGCAACCTTAGTTGGTTCTTCGCTTGCATTACCAATCAGTAATGGGAAACTGACTCTGGGTACCTGGCAAAGGGTTTTCTTCTGTGAATTTGATGGTCCCAGAGTCAGAACGGTTTTAGTGCAGATTCTTCCAGCTTCAACTACTTGAGATCTTGCACGAAATACACCTTGGGTGATGGTATTCCGTTGAAATTGGTGCCATATTCAACTGTGTAGGCACCGGTGTTGATGAAATAGATTATATCATCGAGTGTAATATTGTAAGGAAGCATCGCATCATCATACACTTTGTCAACGCTATCACATGTTGGTCCAGCCAGAACAAATGGTATTTTTTGTTCTGTTTCCTTTCCATCAACGACAAGTTCGTATCTGAAATTCTCGATCGTTTCCATCAAGCCGTGAAAGACACCAGCATCGATGTAGACCCATTCCTCACTACCTCTTTGACATCTCAAAAGCACCTTGGTGGCTAATACTGCTGAATTACCAACCATCGATCTACCTGGCTCAGCGAAGATCGTAAGGTCCTTCACTCCATAGAGATATTCACCAACACTCTGTTGAACTATATTGCCTATCTCCTCAACGGTTGGTATTGGTTTGACGTGTTTCACGGGTATGCCGCCTCCGATATCGAGAACCTTCAAGTTTATGCCAAAATTCCTGTCAGCCCAGTAGAAAATCTTCGCAACCCTTTCAATGGCATTGGACCAGCTGTGAGGATCGTAGTTTTGCGATCCGACGTGAAAACTCACACCGACCGGTACTAACCTGAGTTTCTGTGCATAGGCAATCAGATCAACTGCAACCAACATGTCTACACCGAACTTTCTCGACAGGGGCCAATCACTGTGTGTGTTTTCAACGGCAACACGTATCACTATTTGAGAACCAGGCGCATTTTCAGCTATCTTCTCAAGCTCCATAGTAGAATCTGCAGCAAAGAGGTCTAAGCCAACATCGTAAGCTGCAGCAATATCCTTCTCTCGCTTTATGGGATTTGCAAAGATCATCCTGTCCGGCGTGACACCCAGATCGAGTAGCTTTCTTATCTCTCCTATTGAAGCCACGTCAAAGTTGCTGCCAAGGTCTCTCAATCTTTCGATTATTCTTGGATGACTGTTCGCCTTCACAGCATAGTAGATCTTGCATCCAGGTATGGCTTTTGCAAGCTTCTTGTAATTCTCCTCTACGATGTCCAAGTCGACAAGCAGAAACGGTGTTTCAAGCGTTCTTGCGGCTTTCCGAACAACGTCGTTTAACTCCACTCTTTATCACCTCTCATCTTGCGAGATATTTTTTCACATATGGCGTTTAAAAATCGATTGTCTTCTTCGTCAAATGGTTCTAAGATATGGCTGTCTATGTCTAGTTCTCCGTAGATCTCTCCAGCCAGTTTTATCGGCACAACTATCTCAGACTTGACCTTCGGACTACAAGAAAGGTAGTTCGTTTCTTTGGAAACATCCTGCACGATAAAAGTTGTGCCCCTTGCCGCAGCTTGCCCACATATGCCTTTGCCGAAGGGTATCCTAACGTGTTCGGTTGGTTCTCCAACGAATGGTCCGAGTATGAGTTCGTCTTTCTTGTTTTCGTCAACCAGATAAAAACCAACCCAATCATAGTACGCAACGTTGCCATACAAAAGTCCACAGATCCTCTTCATTGATTCGTTGAGGTCTGCTTCTTTCAATATCTCTTCTATCTGGTTCAAGAGGTCTTCAAAGAGGTCTTGCTTCGAGATATAGTTACCAGACATCTTCCCATCTCTGAAAGACTTTACGGACTGAAAAGCAACTTCACAAACTCTATCGATTATTCCCTTCTCGTACAGTGCCACCAAATCTACCAGAATCACCTTTTCGGTATTGCCGTCTACCACAGCCCAATCTTTGACTCCAAGCAAACCGGTCAGAACGATGGAAAAATCCTCTTTGTTGAGTTCAAAGAGTTCATGCCTGTGAGAGATGAGTTTGGAACAACAGAGTTTCTGATCTCGAGATTTTTCGTGCCAGCATTGCATTAAAGCATCGAGCGTTGGTCTTCTAAATTGCAAGAGAAGTGCTTTGATTTCCTCTTCTGAGAGATTCAATGCTTTTTCGTAGTTTTCAATAATAGGCTTGTGCTTCTCTCGATAGACTTTCCAGTATGAATACCAATCCTTTTTGTCATATCTGAGCAGTTCAAAGAAATCATCGGCTATGTTTTGTACAATACTTCTCATGATCTTAACCCTTTCTGGCAGTTTTCTATCATATCTCTGAGCGTCACAGATTCAAGTGTTTTCTGCAAAGATTCCCTGAGTTTTTCCCAGATCATCTTGCGGATAACACACGTTGAAGGATCTTCACAACAGTTTTCATCTAAGGTGCATTTTATGATTCTATCTGGTTCATCGACGGCTTTAACAACATCAAGAGCAGTTATACTCTCCGCCGGTCGAGTCAAACGATAACCGCCTTTCCTTCCACGAGTTGATTCTATTATTCCGGCACCTTTGAGTTCGACCATGATCTTTTCTGCAAACTCCTTAGGTACTTTGACTTTGGTGAGTATTCTTGCCAATGAGAGTGGTTCAACATTCTCACAACCGACAATCTCTAAAAGAATCTTAAAGGCATACTCACTCTTGATCGTTATTCCCAATGCCTTCTACCTCCATTTCATCTGATCTGAGACGCAACAACGTAAACATCTACATAAGATCTCATGTTCACAAGAGCCTCTTTCAAGCTACTCGTGTAAATATCTATCTTATCGTTCTTGATGGCTAATCCGGTATCTTCAACTTTGAAGAAGCCATAATTCGGTTTATTTGAAAACTGTGGAATATAAACGATGCTTCCAAGAGGAATAACCGATGGATCTGCTGCAATCGTCCACCAATCTTTCGGAGTCGTTCCAGTTGCTGTTACCCGAAAGGTTGGATGCTCAGGCAACTTGCCGTCTTCCCATTCTGAATAATACGTCGCCTCGAATTTCCCGGCATACTTCAAGAGGATTCTCAACGGGTCTCTTGGCTCTCCATCTATCCAGATTTCGAAATGAAAAACAGTTTCCACCGTTCCAATACTCTGCCCTGCCATCAACCACTGACCCTGAGAAACCTCGATAAGGCTGAGATTCCCATAGACTGCCAGTATTCCATTCCCGTGGTCTACTCTGACGTGATAGCCATATTGATCTTGAATGATACTCGTAACTCTTCCAGGAAGAATTGAACGAACCTTTCTTTCCTCAGTCACCTTGATATCTACACCTGTTCTGACTCCTCCACCAGCAGGTTCAGAGAAAACTCCTACAACTTCCTGAGGGTTCAACGGGGCACTCAGTGGGTATCTGAACAAGGCACTCGTATCTTCAATGGGAATCTTTATTCTCTGACCAACGATCAATCTGTTTGCATCTTGAATTTGATTCAATTCCATGACCTGTCTCAATTTGTCCTGCTTCAAGCCATAAGCTTGCAAGATGCCTAAGAGTGTGTCACCGCTCTTGACGATATAGGTTATGTACCCTTGATCGAGTTTCAAAAACCTGTCTCTGTCATATTCACGTACAACACCACGTAATGCTTCAAGCTCTGTTGCAAGTTGTCTGACCAATGCTGTAGTATTGGCAACGTACTGCTGTAACTCTGCAGAAGAGCCAACAGCTACTGGTCTTGGTTGAGATTCCAGCAATCTTTGAAAATCTCTTCTGAGAGAACTCTCCGTTTCCTTCAAAGCAGATCTCAGCTGACCAATCTCCGTTTCTATAAAGGATAAATCCGCAAAAGATTGCGTTTGAGGTGTTTGAGATGCCAATCTCTCTATGGTGTTTTCGATAGACCTTATTCTCGTTGTGAGTTCCACAGCCTGCGACAGCTGATTCGAAATCGATGAAACGGAGTTCTCAAGGCTGTTCAACCTTGAGATTATTTGTTTGGCATCAACCTGTTCAAGAAGCTGTGTGGTTTGTTGAACAAATCTCTCGTATGCCATCTGTTGTTGTTTTTGAGAGACTTCAACATCGCCTAATCTGTATATGAGTTCTCTTATGTCTGAGACGTTCAAAGCGGCTGAAAGTTGGCTGTATCTCATTTCAAGTGAAGTAATTCTTGCCAAGATGTTTTTCAAGTCGTCCTGCGATACCACCGGCATACTCTTCTGTTCGTTTATCGCTTGCTTGGCAGCAGCAACATCACTGTTTATCTTCGAGATCTCTTTCTGCAGGTTTTGGAGATCTCTTTGGTTGTTCATAGTGTTCCTTTCAATCTGCGATAACCTGTACTCAAGATCATCCAATCGCCTGTTGATCTGGTTAATCAGGTCCTGATTGTAAGGATTGCACGCAAACAGAAGAATCACAATCAAAGGCAGAAATACCAGTTTTTTCATAATTCACTTCCTCGCTGAAATTTCCTGCCATTCTTTACGTGCAAGTTTTACATACGCAGAGTTCGAACTGCTAAACTTCTGTATCAAGGTCGAGAACCACTTGATTGCTTCACTCTTATTCGAGAGCCGTGCATTCAACTCTCCAAGGTAGAAAATAACCATTATCTGTTGTTGCTCAGAAAGTTCCTCGTTCATGTAGCTCTCTGTGAAATGCTTTAATGCACCCGAAAGAGCCTTCTTTTCTTCCTCAGAGTTATTCAAATCCCTCAAAAGCCATGCAAGTTTCAGATAGGCTTCTGCTGCTTTCAAGTGCTTACCAAGCAACGCATAAATCGCTGCAGCCACAGTGAACAGACTCGCACCATCTTTCAGCGTTCTGTTCTCTGAGAGATCAACAGAGATCATTTTCTTCAATCTCTCACAGAGCTCTGAAACCATTTTTTGCTTTTCTGGAGGTACAGGATTTTCAAAATCACCTTCGAAGGTTGTATAAAAACATTCTGGGCAGGTCACCAGTTGAAACAAAAGTGCATTTACTCCATCATAGGTTGGCTTCATATCACTGTCTCGATCCCTTATTTTGATTGCATTACTGAAGAGACGAAGAGTATGGAATTTCTTCGAACAAACAGGACACTTGAACTCTTGTTCCCAAAAGGTTTGCAACCAAGCACCTCCAATTAACTGTACTGTGTGAATTATATCACCGATTTAGTCGAATATATTTTGCGTCTTTTTTCCAGAAGTATTAGATTTTCCAACACGAAAAAGTACCGTGTTTTCACCGGTCTTTTATCAAGTTCTATGAAAGATGAAGAGATGTGGCGAGTTATCGAAGGTTAGTCCTCAACCCTTAGCATCAATCTTTAGAACCCACTGTTGATAGAACTCATCGACAAGGACCCTGTGACCTAAACCAGCTGGTATCAGCAACAGCTCACCGACCTGTAGAACTACTTCTTGTTCTATCTGCATCTCGTTACTTCGAAATTCGCCTTCGGACAGTTTTTCCACCTGTCCAGTCAGTTTACCAAGCTGTACAGTGGCTTTGCCACCTATAGCAAGGTACAGATCGTGTTGAAATTCATGAGCTTCTGCTTTGCCAGTCGAGGGACCGCTGATCGTAATCTTTCTGGCGTGTAAGCCTTCGGTAATTCTCTCGAGCTTTTCGGCCGATGATAATTTGATAGCCTTCAAGTCTTACACCTCCAACAGATTCAACGTTCACAAAGAGCAAATTCATAGATCAGGCACTGTGTGGAAAACATTCACGATGATTTTACCATCTGCCCGCATCCTCATTGCACAATCTTGTGCACAACACCAATCTGGTTTGGCAGAAGTCCAAAAACTCTGTTTTATCTTTTGATCAATACCGTTATGAGAATAGGAAAGCTCAGCATTTTTTCCATGAATTTGGAATCTACACAGAATTTTTAAAGGTTGAGTAACAACACAACAACCGATATGGGTCTATAATGTGGTTTGCCTACCAAAGAAATCGAGGTGTGGGTTTTGACAATTCTCGGCATAGATCCTGGCTTTGGCATCTTGGGTTACGCCGTTCTGAGAGCAAGTGGAAATATCTTTGAATCTCTTTGTCACGGAACGTTGCAGACCAAGAAAGAGGAAAAGATTTCACTGAGGCTGAAATTTCTATATGAAAAACTCATCGAGTTGGTAGATCGATTCAGTCCAGAGGAGATTGCCATGGAGAAGTTGTTTTTTTCTCGAAATGTCACGACAGCGATCTCCGTCGGAGAGGCAAGAGGAATTGTCTTGCTCGTTGCCGCTCAAAAGGGCTTAGAGATTCATGAATACGCTCCACACGAAGTGAAAAAGGCTGTCACTGGGAGTGGCAGAGCTACGAAGAGAGAGGTCCAGAACTGGATGAAGATCTTGTTGAACTTGTCGGAGATTCCCAAACCCGATGATGCTGCTGATGCTCTGGCAATCGCCTATTGTCATGCAGTTACGAGGAACTTCGTACGGAGGTTCAAAGAATGAAAAGGGTCAGCCTTGAAGATCTGAACGTAAACCTCAGCGATATTCTCGGTAAGATGGGTTTTGAAATCTCTTGTGACTGTGTTGTTCGATCGGTTTCTTTCGACTGCATTACTAACACCTTGGTGATGACAACAGACAAACCAATCGAGATCTCTAAGGAGCTTAAAACTGCATTAGAGGAGTTCTTCGAAGTCTCCGTAACCTTTCAGCATACCGCTTCACTGAGAAATCACATTGATATCGAATTGCTGAGAAAAGAGCTGAACGGAGCCTTTCCTTATGTTCAGTCTGCAACAGTTCAGGAGGACAAAGTTGTACTAAAGGTATCCGGCGAGTTCGGTAAAGACAGAGTCAACAGCAAGATGGGGCAAGTGAAAAGGGTTGTGAACGATTTGCTCGGTAAGGATTTGCAAATACAAATAGAGGTTGAGGAACCAAAGATTGTTTTGGAAGAACCAAAGATTGAAGTGAAGAAGCAAGAACACAAGAGAGTAACAAAAAAGACGGAACATTTCTGTACACCATCTAATCTGCCGGAGAGTTCTGAAAACACTAAAGTCGTAGGTCAGATATTCAAGATGGAACTGAGAGAAGGAAAGAAGAGGTTTTTGAGTCTGTACTTGACCGACAAGAAAGATTCACTCACTTGTCTGGCGTTCAACAGCGTAGTCGATGAAGTTCTTCAGAATTTCCAGGAAAAAGATTGGGCTCTCTTCGAAGGTGCGCTGAGGTATGATGAATCTGGAGAACCTGTCCTACACATCAAGAAATTCCAGAAGATGGAGCCTATGATTCGTGTTGATAACTGTACAGAAAAGCGAGTTGAGTTGCACGCTCACTCGAAACTCAGTGACTTAGACAGCGTTCTCGATATAGAAGATTATGTTCAAAGGGCTGCATCTTGGGGCTGGAAAGCCATTGCGCTGACCGATCACGGTGTGGTTCAAGGAATACCATATTTCTACGAAACCTGTAAGAAGACGGGTATTAAAGCCATATTTGGTCTGGAAGCATATATTGTAAACGATTCAGAACCAATAGTACTCGGCATCGATCATGATATCAACTTGAACACAAAGAGGTTTGTTGTTCTCGACATCGAGACCACAGGGCTTCACCCGATGTTCTCAGAGATAATCGAAATAGGCGCTGTAGCGATCGAAAACGGACAGATAACTGAGAGTTTCCAAAGCCTCGTAAAACCAAGAGAAAAACTCAATGTTTTCACCGTTCAGTTCACAAAGATAACCGATGAGATGTTAAGAGACAAACCCCCAATAGAAGAGGTTCTGCCAAAGTTCATCGAATTCTGCAGAGATAGCGTCTTAGTCGCACACAATGCGAACTTCGACTACAGATTTCTCCGGCATTGGATCGACAAAGTAATGAAACTCAGTTGGAAGTTGCCTGTTGTGGATACACTCGCACTCGCAAAGAGACTCTTGAGATTGGCAAATTACAACCTCGAAAAACTCGCAAATCACTTCAAGATTGGTCCGTTCTCACACCACAGAGCTCTCGAAGATGCAAAGGTCACGGCGCAGATCTTCCTCGAGTTGTTAAAGATCGCCGCAGATAAGAATGTCAACAGCTTCAAGGAAATAGAGACGTTCCATAAAGACTCAATCCTCAGACAGTCGAAGCCTTTTCATGCCACTTTGCTCGTCCAAAACAAAGACGGACTGAAGAACCTGTACAAACTCGTGTCAAACGCTCATGTGAAGTATTTCCACAACGTTCCACGAATTCCAAAGAGTGATCTGCAGTCACTGAGAAATGGACTTTTAATTGGTAGCGGTTGTGTTGGTGGTGAATTGATCCAAGAGATCCTCGGTGGTGCCAATGAAAGTGAAATAGAAGAAAAAATGGCATTCTACGATTTCGTTGAGATCATGCCTCTTGATCTTCTACCGATCAACAACGACCTTGGTTTGAGCCGACAAAAACTCAAGGAGATCTATGTGAAACTCTATCAACTTTGTGAAAGGATAAACATTCCAGTTGTTATGACAGGCGACGTACATTTCCTCGATCCAGAAGACGAGAAAATAAGGGCAGTTCTTCAGGCTCCTCAACAAGACTACATACCAGAACAACCAGCAGCGTACTTGAGAACAACAGAGGAGATGCTTCAAGCAGCACGAGAAATCTTCCAAGACGATGAAAAAGCATTCAAGGTTGTTGTGGAATATCCCAATAGAATAGCCTCTGGCATAGAAGGGGTTGTACCGTTAGAGAAAAAACTTCACACTCCAAAGATAGAAGGTGCAGAGGACCAAGTAAGATCGATCGCAACACAAAGGGCACTTGAGTTATACGGTTTCCCATTACCAGAGATCGTCGAAAAGAGACTGCAGAAAGAGCTTGATGCGATAATCAACCATGGATATGCAGTTCTCTATCTCATCGCCAAGAAGATGGTCGACAAATCCTTGAGTGATGGTTACGTTGTAGGTTCTCGAGGATCTGTAGGATCTTCCTTCGTCGCCTTCCTGATGGGCATCACGGAGGTCAATCCACTACCACCACACTACTACTGTGCAAAATGCCACTACATAGAATTTGTGCAGAACAACGGTTATGGCTCAGGGTATGATCTACCTTTCAAGGACTGCCCAAGTTGTGGAGAGCCACTCAACAGAAATGGGCAGGACATACCCTTTGAAACCTTCATGGGCTTCGAGGGAGATAAGGTCCCTGACATTGATTTGAATTTCTCAGGTGATTATCAAGACGAGGCACACAGGTTCATAGAAACACTGTTTGGTAAAGAACACGTATATCGTGCTGGAACGATAAACACGATAGCTTCAAGGACTGCCTATGGCTTTGTGAGGGCTTACGAAGAAAAATCTGCCAGAAAGGTGAGAAAAGCGGAAAGCGAGCGACTTGCAAATGCAATAACAGGTGTCAAGAGAACTACTGGCCAGCATCCAGGTGGTCTGATGATAATCCCAAAAGAGTACGAGGTTTATGACTTCACACCAATACAGTACCCTGCTAACACAAGAGAGGCGTTGGTTCTAACGACCCACTTTGACTACGAGTCCATTCACGATGATCTTGTCAAGATAGATGCACTCGGTCATGATGATCCAACTTTTGTAAAGCTTCTAAAGGACTTAACGGGTATTGACCCAATGAAGATTCCTATGGACGATGAAGAAACTTTGGAGATTTTCTCAAGCCTTGAACCACTCGGCATAAGACCTGAAGAGATCGGCACAGATGTTGGCACCTTTGGAATTCCAGAGTTTGGTACGCAATTCGTTCGGGGTATGCTGACCGAAACAAAGCCCAAAACCTTTGCAGAGCTTGTGAGAATCTCAGGACTGTCTCATGGAACCGACGTGTGGTTGAACAACGCTCAAGAATGGATAAGGCAAAGAAAAGCGACTCTGTCTGATGTCATTGCCTGCCGCGACGACATAATGAATTATTTGATAAAAAAGGGTATGAATGCATCAAAGGCTTTCAAGATCATGGAGAATGTCAGGAAGGGCAAGGGTATTTCCGATGAGGATGAAAAGAACTTGAGAGAACTCAATGTCCCCGAGTGGTATATCGAATCTTGTAAAAGAATCAAATATCTTTTCCCAAAGGCTCATGCAACGGCATATGTGAGCATGGCGTTCAGGATAGCATACTTTAAAGTACATCATCCACTGGCTTTTTACTCTGCTTATTTCACTTTAAAAGGTGATGAGTTCGACATCGAGGCTGCACTCCAAGGACCAGAGATCGTGAGAAAAAAATTGGCAGAACTTTCGACGATCATCGACAAAGATGTGAGAGAAAAGGCAAGAGAAACCACCCTTGAATTGATGCTTGAGATGTTTTTGAGGGGCTACTCTTTCTTACCGGTGAACGTGAACAAATCGGACGCAAAGATCTTTTTGATAGAGAATGGCAAACTCAGAATACCCTTCAACAAATTACCAAATCTTGGTGACAGCGTCGCAGAATCGATAATCTTGGCAAGAGCGGAAAAACCTTTCAGCTCACTTGAAGATATCTCCAGGCGCACCAAACTCAATAAATCCCATCTGGAAACCTTCAAGCGTTTGGTCGAGCTCGAGGGCTTACCTGAAAAAGAGCAGATAAGTCTCTTCTGATTCAGTTTCCTTATCTAACCTATATCCATCAGGAATGTGGCTGAGCCACCGTTTTTCTCGCGCTCTGTCAGCTGTGAACAGTCGTGTAGAATATTCTTCAGGAGGGCGATGTAAGATGCTTCTGGCTTTCATCTCAGACATACATGCAAATCTTGAAGCACTAGATGCAGTTATGAGTGATATAAAGGCTCGCCATGTTGACAGAGTATACTGTTTGGGAGATTTAGTGGGCTATGGCGCAGATCCAGAAAAAGTAGTGAGAAGGCTGTTAGAGATACCAACAATAGCGGGAAACTACGATGACGGTGTTGGTTATTCAAAATCCAGCTGTGGTTGTGATTACCGACCTGGTAGAGAAACAGAGATCGGTAACATCGTACTGGACTGGACGATCAAGAACACGTCAGAAGAGATCAAAGAATATCTTCGTTCTCTCAAACATAGAATGGAACTAGAATTCGAAGGTCTCAAATTCCTGCTGGTCCATGGGAGTCCGTTGAATGAATTGAACGAGTATATAACCCCACAAACAAAGGAAGATAGGTTAGAAGAGATCATCAGAAACGTCAACGCAGATGTGATAATCAATGGGCATACGCATCTACCAATGGCAAAGTATGTGAAAGGCAAGATGATCTTCAACGCGGGAAGTGTTGGCAGGCCGAAGGATGGCGACCCTAAGGCTTGTTACCTACTGATAAAAGTTGAAAAAGGTGTTCTGTCTTACGAATTTGTCAGAGTACGATACGAACTCAAGACCACATGTGAAAAGATCGTCAAAGCAGGTTTACCAGTTGAACTTGCCTTAGTCTTGGCTCTTGGACAAACCTACGACATGGGCAAAGCCCAGTTGACAAAGAGCTTTTTCGTATGAAAGAGATCGACCAGATCCTGAACGAATATGCCATAAGACTCGAAGAAAGGAAAACTGAAAAGCTCCACAGATACCTCGAGTATCTCATAACGGCACCGATGAACTTAACATCGGTTAAAAAGTATCATGAAGCCTTGCACAAACACATAGCCGATGTCTTGATACCGGTTCAATCTCTGCAAGGTGAGATCCTTGATATCGGAACTGGCGGTGGCGTACCCGGTGTTGTTTTTGCGATAGTGTTTTCTGTGAGTGTTACACTGGTAGAATCTATAAGAAAAAAAGCACTGTGGTTACAAGAGATCGTGGAAAAACTTCAGATTGACAACGCAAAAGTCATTTGCTCAAGAGCAGAAGATTTGCCAAGACAGTTGAAAGAAAGTTTTGATGTAGTTACTGCACGAGCAGTCGCACCCATGAGAATTCTTTTGGAACTCTGTATGCCGTTTTGCAAGGTAGGTGGAAGATTGCTCTTGTACAAAGGACCAAATTGGAAAGAGGAATATGCGCTCTCGAAAAATGCAATGCAGATTCTCGGTGCAGAGCTACAGGATGTGGTTGAATATTCATTGAAAACAGGCGAAAAAAGGACACTGCTCGTGCTGAACAAGGTAGAAAAGACGCCAGAGATCTTTCCCAGAAAAGCAGGAGCTATCTTGAAAAAACCTCTGTGAGGCGATAGAAGTGAAGATACTGAGAACTTGGAACTTCCCTGGTAAGTTAAATATGGCACTAGATTTTGTACTCTCGCAGATCTGTAAAGAACCTATTCTGAGGTTTTACACATGGGCTCGTCCAACATTGTCTTTAGGAAAACACCAGCGTTCTGTGAGCTTGAACACCGAATTCATGAAAGAAAAGGTCATAGACTGTGTTGTAAGACCCACTGGAGGCAGAGCTGTTTTACACTGGGATGAGCTGACTTACAGTGTCGCTATACCCATCGATGATCCTCACGCAAAAGAAGGTGTTTTGAAAACGTATCTAATGATAAGTGAGTGCATCAAGAACACTCTTTGTCACTTTGGTTACGATGCAGAAATCCAACCGACCAAAAGATCGGTATCCAATACCGCCGCTTGTTTTGATGCACCATCTTCTTATGAAATAACGGTAGATGGCAAAAAAGTGGTTGGTAGCGCTCAGATGAGAAATGAAAGAGCAGTTCTCCAACACGGTTCAATCGTTTTGAAACAACATGTAGAAGAATATGCAAACTGTTTGAATCTAGACATCAAAAATCTCAGAGGAAAGATGGCTGGCTTGTTCGAGTTTCACCAAGTTTCCGTTGAAGCGCTTGCTGATAGACTAATAGAAGAGTTTGAAAAACTCTTTGGCAAGAGTGAACCATTGTCAGTAGACAAAACTCTCATGAAGGCTGCCTTTGAAAGAGAGGATGACTTCATTTGGCAGGGAAATTGACAGTTGTCGGCACACCTATTGGCAACATGATGGACATCACAATAAGGGCGATTAAGACACTCAGAGAGGCAGATGTGATAGTCGCAGAAGATACACGAAGAACTATGAAGCTCTTGAAATTCTTTCACATCCAACCAAGGCAGATCATCTCATATGGTGTGCACAATCAAGAGAAATCGCTGCCGAAGTTGTTGAACCTTCTATCGCAAGGCAAACACCTCTGCCTTGTAACAGATTCGGGGATGCCGGCTGTTGCAGACCCTGGAGGAATACTGATCGATGCCTGCTGGAAAAAGAACATTCAACTGGACATAGTACCTGGTCCAAGTGCTTTGACGAGTGCTGTAGCGCTCTGTGGATTTGACTGCTCAAAGGTGCTTTTCGTCGGTTTTCTGCCACGCGGAAAGAAAAGAAGGAGACTTTTCAGAGAGCTCAAAGACAACGATGTGGTTTTTATCTTCTTTGAATCAGCAATGCGAGTAGGAGAAACTTTGCAAGAAGCGCTTGACATCTTGGGCGATAGAGAAATCTTTATCGGCAGAGAATTGACAAAAGTCTTTCAACAGCTGTTCAGAGGAAAGACAAGTTGTGCTGTAGAATCTTTCAAAGAGACGAAAGGAGAGTTGACCTTAGCAATAAACTTGAGAAAGGGGGAGGAAGGTTGAAGCGCGAACTCGAAAAGATCCTCAGAGATATCTGCTTCATAGTGAAAGTTGAGGGTAGACTGGTTCTAAAAGATTATCCCATTACCGCAGCCCAATTCGATCTCTTGCAGAGATTGTACTTCAAAGGACCAATGAAAATGACTGAACTCAGTACGAGCCTTGGAATCGCCAAGAGTACTTTAAGTGGCATCGTTCAAAGACTTGAAAACACAGGTTATCTTTCCAGAGTCCGCGGCAAGGACAAACGCGTTTACATGATCTCTGTGACAGAAGTGGGAAAGACTGTCGTGAAAAGCGTTATAGAAAAAAGAGTTGAGTTCATAGGAAAGGTTATAGAGAAAATGGGAGAGGCAAATTCACTTGAGCTTCTCAAGATCCTCCAAAAGTTTAAAGAGGAGATCGAAAAGTGCAGAAGCTTGTAGTTGTTTTCTTGCTTTTTGGCTTAACGTGCTGTGCTATCAACGTGGTGACAAGTCCAGGTTATGTTGAAATTAGATATCAGCAAACGGTTTTGACGATCACAGACAGAACCGGGTTTGGTTCTTTTGAAACAACCTTGCCAGCCACCGTGGTTTTCTCAAAACCAGGATATCTGTCAAAGGAAGTTTTGCTGAATGATGCGTCGATGACCTATCATGTACAGATGGTACCTGCAGCTACAATTGCAATAGATACACAACCAACAGGGGCGAGCGTTTTCATAAACGGTGTTTTCTACGGCAAGACCCCTCTTGAAACAGTCTTAGAACCAGGAGAGAAGACTTTGACCTTGGAAAGAGATGGATACTGCAAAGTGACAGAGATCATAAAAGCCCTGCCTTTTGAGAAAACACAGCTTATCTACCAGCTCAGTACAACACCTAAGATCACGATAAACTCTGAGCCAGTTTCGACGGTCTGGCTGAACAACCAGAAGGTCGGTCAAACTCCTGTTCAGACGGAACTAAAACCCGGAAGGTACACCCTGAGGCTAAGTGCAGAGAACTTTTTTGAATTGACTGAAGAAATACATGTGACCAATGATCAAAATCAATTATTCAGCTTCATTCTCATACCGTGTGCAACTATCAAGGTTAACGTAGTACCGAACCACGCTGTTGTTGAATACGAGAACCAAAGAAAGATTCAACCTGCCATTTTTACCAATCTTCCACTGCAAAAACTTCACATGAAAATCAGCGCCGAGGGATTTGAAGAGCAGTCGATCGAATTCACTCCAAAACAAGGTCTGAATGAACTGAATCTTTCGTTACAGCCAGCCGTGAAAACCTTGACCATAGAAGCTCCGGAAGATGCCATAGTCTGTGTTGATGGCTTGTCTGTTGGCAGAGGCTCAGGTAAGATCAGAGTTTCGGGAGATCTTCACTGGGTCGAAGCAAAGCTTGGTGAGCGATCTTGGGCTGGGATAGTCGATCTAGCTCAAACAGATACAGTAAGGGTGAACTTCAACGTTGCAACACTCATAATGCCAAAGGTGGAAGATGTCAAGTACATTGTGGAGGGTCTTACCTTTTATCCACCTGCGATTACTTATCTGCAGAAAGGATTCCATTCGATTGAAATACACTCTCAGTCTTCGCTAAAAAGAACCTTGGAATTCAAAGAAGGTGTGCTGGCACTGGTCAAGCCATCTGAAGAATATGGCTATCTCAACATATTCAGTGAAGCTGTATCCAGATGCTATGTTAATGGTCAGTTCATTGGATTAACTCCTGTGTTATTCTATTCAATGAAACCAGGAACCTATACCGTGCAAGTGGGAGGTAAGGAATTCCAAATACAGATCGAAGCTGGCCAGATTGCCAACGTTCGTTAATTGGAGGTGACGAAGGTGCGCAAAACCATCGCTTTTGTCTTCTTGGTAATCGTCGTTATATCTTTTGGAGCAGAGATAAAGATCAAGGATGTGTCACCAGTTCTCGATATCTATGAACAAGTTTCTTTTATGATCGAAAACAAGATCATGGAACTGGATGAGAATGGTAATTTCAGAGGCGGGCTGTTGACAACGAGGTTTGACATTGCACAGTATCTGTACAACATCTTGAAGAACTTTCAGCTTATAGACATATCAAAGAAATTGAGTAGTTTTGAGAAAGATCAGCAAGAACTTTCAACCAAGATTCTTGGGATCGAGGCTGCCTACAAAACATATGAGCAGAGAATGAAGGATTTTGAAAATGCCCTGACAAAGATTCAGAATCAATTTGATCATCTTTCACAAGAGATATACGCAAAGGTTCGCGAGGAATTCGAGGATGCTCTGAAAGATCAAAAAGCAGAAATCGCTCGATATGAACCTCTGTTCTCAAGAATGAGTGCAGTTGAAGGTTTGGTCTCATCCCTTCAGAAACAACTGGCAAGTTCAGACAAAAATCTGGATCTCTTGAACAACAAAATCTCTGTGTTAGAACAGACACAATCGAGTATGTCGAGTGATATTGCCGCATTGTCAAATGCCTTGACGAGTATGAGAAATAACACAAATGAGCTTTCTTCAAAGATCTCCGCAAACACACAAGCTATTCAGAAACTCAAGGACGATGTGAATGTTCAGCTCTACGCTCAAGGAAAACTCTTCGATCAGAAGCTGTTGGATCTTTCGACAAAGTTGGACATCCTCTCTAAGAGTCTTCAGAACGAACTGTCGATCCAGAAAAAGACTTTGACAGATTATGAACAAAGCTTAATGGCTGTTGAGAGCCAGGTAGACGAACTCAGACAGAATATGAAAATGCTCGAGACGCTTGCGAGCAAAGAAGAACTTAGTGCTTTGCAAACTGCCATTTCATCTGTGTCGAAGAAAGTCGAAAATGTTGAGCTGAACCTGCAGAGTCTTGAACAGAGAATCGAGGGAACGCAGGTTGATTTGCTTCAAAGGAAAATTTCAGAACTTGAACTGAAGCAGAAAGATCTTGAAGGCAGTCTCATGACAGCGTATCTACTCGGCGGAGCCGGTATTGTGGTTGGTTTAATCGCCGTGATCTTCGCCATGGGCGGATTTTGAGGTGGAAAAAGTGAAGAGAATTCTGCTTTTGATCCTCTGTTTTGTGGCAACTTCGTATTTTGCGAAAACCGTTCATATTGTCGCAGATTATGTGAAACCGGAAAAGGAACAGGCATTTTATGAAGGAAATGTGAAGGTGGAGATCGAAGAAGACAAGATAAGGGTCAACTGCAGTTCCATGAAGGTGACGAAATACCAAAACGAATGGAGATTGGTGGATGCCGACAAATCGACGGTGTTTTTTGAAGATGGAGTTGCTACGTCGACAAAGTTGAAATACGACATAAAGCTCAAGACTGGAACGATGACAGAGGATGTGCAAGCCAAGATATTAGATAAAGAGAGCAGTGATACGATTCTGATGAGCTGCGATCTGCTGGAAATAGATCTCGACAAAGATGTATTCAAAGGTGGTTCGAAAGATGCAGTTAAGATATTCAAAGGCAAGATAGAGGCAACCGCTAAGAGTTTCTTCTACGATAGGAAAAACGGCCAGATAGAACTCACAGGTGACGTTGTTCTCGTGGATCACGAGAAAAACATAAAGATGTGGGCTGACAACGTGAAGATAACCACTGCTGATGATAAAATGGTTGCAACGAATGCCAAAGTTGAATTGATCGTAGAGGAGTGATAGAGTGATCGACATCAAATTGATACGTGAGAAACCAGAGATGGTCAAGCAAGCACTTTTGAACAGGAATTACAGCACCAAGATCTTGGACGATGTACTCGAGCTTGATTCAAAGTCTCGTAGTTTGACAAACCAGGTGAACCAGCTTCGCGCTCAGCGAAATGCCATTTCAAAACAAGTCGCGCAGAAAAAGGCTGCTGGTGAAAAAGACGTTGAACAACTTGTAAGCGAAGGCAAGAAAATAGGTGAACAGATAGAATCTATAGAATCTCAACTCAAAGAGATACAACAGCAAATCGAAACTATGGTTCTGTTTATCCCAAATATGCCAGATAGCTCTGTTCCCGTTGGAAAAGATGAGACACAGAACGTTGAGGTGCGTAGATGGGGTGAACCGAGAAGATTCGAATTCCCCCCTCAAGCGCACTGGGATATCGGTCCAGCTCTGGGATTGATAGATTTCGATCGCGCGGCAAAACTGAGTGGATCAAGGTTCACGGTGATGTACAAAGACTTCGCAAGACTCGAAAGGGCTTTAGTTAATTTCATGCTCGATTTGCACACAAAGGAACATGGTTACACAGAGGTCTGGGTACCACATTTGGTGAAGAGAAGCACGATGACAACAACAGGACAATTACCGAAATTCGAAGAAGAGGCTTACAGAATAGATTCAGATGACCTCTTTTTGATACCAACCGCGGAGGTTCCACTTGTTGCGTTGAGGTCCGATGAAATCCTCGAAGAAAAAGAATTGCCTCTGCTGTACACCGCCTACACTCCTTGTTATAGAAGAGAGGCGGGAAGCTATGGTAAAGACGTACGTGGTATGATCCGACAACACCAGTTCGACAAAGTTGAGTTGGTCTGGCTGACGACACCAGAACGTTCTTTTGAAGATCTTGAAAAACTCGTCACGCATGCTGAAGAAGTTTTGAAAAGACTTGAACTGCCTTACAGGGTAATTCAGCTCTGCACAGGAGATCTTGGTTTTGGAGCAGCCAAAACATACGATTTGGAAGTTTGGCTCCCTTCTTACAACGCTTACAAAGAGATTTCCTCTTGCAGTAACGACACCGATTTCCAGGCGAGAAGGGGAAATATCAGATACAGAAGAAAAGATGGAAAACTCTCCTTTGTGCACACATTGAATGGCTCTGGAGTTGCCATCGGAAGAACCTTGGTTGCAATTGTTGAGAACTATCAAAGAGTAGACGGCAAGATAGATGTACCAAAGGCACTTCAACCATATCTTGGCTGCGAGGTGCTTGGTTGATTGCCGCATCTCTTCTATGGCAAACCAGCTGGTGAGTCTGTTGAACTCGATGAACACGAGACACACCATCTGAAGGTTGTGAGAGCGATAGTTGGGCAACAGCTTTTGATAACCGATGGAGATGGTAATTTATACGAATGCGAATTGATTGAAGTGGGTAAGAATCGATCCCGAGCGACCATCAAACAGTCTAAACTGATAGAACGCAGAGAAGAAGATGTCATTCTGTGTGTTGCTTCAGAGAACTGGGATAGGCTCCGCCTTCTGGTAGAAAAGGCAGTTGAGATAGGTGTTGACAAAGTAGTGGTGTACAAATCACGTCGAAGTAGATCTTACTTGCAGAAAGAGGACAAACTCAAATTGGTCATAAGAGATTCAGCCAAACAGGCGGCAAGGTACCTTTTCCCGCAACTTGAAATTCGAGAAAGCCTTGATTTCTTAGACGAAGAATTTCGCACCATAGTACTCCATCAAAGCGGTAGACCGGCAGTGATCGGAGATTTCGCGGGAAAGATCAGAATTGTTGTAGGACCAGAAGGAGATTTCACAGAAGAAGAAATCGAGCTTCTCAAAAAGCGTGGGGAGTTTCTCAGCCTTGGGAGGAAGATCTTGAGATTTGAAACAGCTGCCATCATTGTGGCTGGAATGGCAACTTTCTTGAATCTCAAAATATGAAAGGGGGCCATCCGATGAGAAAGGGCGAGAAAATTCTTTCCTTTGTGAAACTCGAAAAAGAAATCGAAAGTGCCTACCGTGAGAAATTGTCTAGCGCTAAGAGGCCAGAAGAGACAGGAGACATCTTCATCGAATTCGCAATCGGTCTTTTGAGCAAGGTCAATCCCCAAATCACTCGCAATTATATCGATCAAATCTACTTCGATCCAGAGTCGGAAAACGGCTTTCGCCTTTCGACCTCTCTTGAAAAGATCTTGGGTGAAGAAGTTCTCAAAAAGAGCGACCTCACCGCAATCCTGAAGAGGATGGCTTTGAATGCTGCACACCGCAGAAAGACATTGATCTCAGACAACGAAAGAACCAACATGTTCCGAATGCAGGAAAGACCTGATCAGCGTTGACAGTACACCCATGTTAGAAGACCACCGAAGAGCATTGCTACACCCATGAAAACAAACATGAACACAAAGGAGATTTCTGCAAGAGAACCAGCAACGATTGGCCCAAATAGGCTCCCAAAAGAACGGGCGGAGGTGAGCAAACCAAGAAACTCCGCCCGTCTGTTTTCTGGGACATTCTGCGAAACGTAGTTTGTAGCACCGTTTATGAAAGCACCAAAACCCATGCCAGAGACTGCATACGCCATTAGAACGACTCTGTAATCTCCCGATACTGCGAAAAGCATAGAACCAAATCCCGATAGGAGCATACCAGAAACAGCAACCATCTTTGCAGAGATCTTTCCAACAAGCCAACCGAAGATTATGTGCGATGGAATTTGCAAGAACGGATTCGCAGATGCCAGTAAGACCGTTTGCCCTCTGGTCAATCCAACGTTTTCGGTGAGATATACAGCTATTAGGGCAAAGGTACCACCAATTCCAAACTGTCTCAAGAAAGAACCAAGGTACATAGCCCAGAGATTGTTCTTTTTCAAAATCTTTTTTGCGGTAAGAGCAGAGAAGATCCTCTGCAAATTCGTTCGAACTATCTCGTATCTCTTGTGCTCAATATCAGGTGCCAGAAAAACGAAAAGAATCACCAGAAGGGACAAAAGATACAGACTGCTCATCGCCCAACTAACACTAAGAACATTCAACAGAGGAGAGAGTAGAATTCGACCTAAGCCCAGACCAAGAGAGTTGAAGACGTTCATCTGAGTAAGCGCGAGATAGGTCTTTCTTGGAGAAGAATCTATGAGCATAGCGGTGCAAACTGGTTCGAACACTGACGAGAGAAATGTGAAAACTGCTCCGATTAAAAAGAAATGATAGGATCTTCTAGCAAGTGGATACAGCGGCAAGAGCACTGCCGAAATACTCAACAAGATCAAGAGAAGTTTTTTCCTGCTTTTGAGTTCATCACTCAGAGCACCCCAAAAAGGTGATGCTATAGTTCCAACACCGCTGTTCAACGTGGAAAGAAAACCAATTGAGAAAAGCGGTATAGAAAGCTCTCTCATTCGAAACTGTAGCAACATATCATAATTGATCACAGTGAAATTCCTGAAAAACGATGCTGTCAAAAGGCTGAGATTATTCCCACTCGATCGTTGCCGGGGGTTTTGTGCTGATATCGTAGACCACTCTCCCAATACCCTTAACGTTGTTCAAGATTCTGTGTGCAGCAAGATCAAGCACTTCAAAAGGAAGCCTTGACCAATCTGCGGTCATACCCTCAACGCTGTCAACACACCTGAGAGCCAAGACATACTCATATGCCCTGTTGTCTCCACGCACTCCAACAGAACGAACTGGCAAAAGGACTGCAAAAGCTTGCCAAGTTTTTTCGTACCAGCCAGTTTCTTTCAGAACCTCTATGAAAACGCTGTCTGCCTCTTTGAGAATCTCCAACTTTTCTTCTGTTATCTCGCCGAGTATCCTCACCCCCAAACCAGGACCGGGGAAAGGTTGACGATTTATGATCGAGCGAGGGATACCCAGCATTTCCCCCACCACTCTTACTTCGTCTTTAAAAAGATTTCTCAGAGGTTCGACGATCTCAAGATTCATCTGTCGAGGTAGACCGCCGACGTTGTGATGGCTCTTGATCGCAGCTGTTTTCTTACCTGATCGAGCGCTTTCTATGACATCTGAGTAGATAGTCCCCTGAACCAAATGGGTTGCACCGTACTCTTGAGCCTGTTTTTCAAAGACTCTTATGAACTGTTCGCCGATTATCTTTCTCTTTCTTTCAGGGTCTGTTACACCCTCGAGTTTCTCAAGAAAAAGTTTTCTTGCATCGATTTTGATGAGATTCAAACCGAGCATTTCCCTGAAAACTCTGGGAACGTCATTTTCCTCGTTCTTTCTCAAAAGTCCATGATCGACAAAGACATTCAAAAGGTTGTCTCCAATGGCTCTGTGAACAAGCACAGATGCAACAGAGGAATCTACACCACCAGAAAGAGCGGCAATAACCCTCTTACCAGCCAATATTTTTTTGAGCTCTTCCACCTTTTGTTTGAGGAAATCTTCCAAATTCCAATCAGGTGTGAGTCCACAGATCTTAGAAAGAAAGTTTTCCAGGATCTCTCTACCATGATTTGTGTGGCGCACCTCTGGATGAAACTGTAAGAGCCAGAATCTTTTCCCATCTGTTGCAGAAGCGATGATTCCATCTTTGGAAAGTGCGGTGACTTTGAATCCCTTTGGCAGAGTTTTGACATGATCACCATGGCTCATCCAGACAATCAGTTCTTTTTCCAATCCAAAGAATATTTCATCGTGTTGCAGTATCGCTATTTGAGTTCTTCCGTACTCAGCTACCTTTCCGGGCTCAACCTCTCCGCCATAGGTGTGACAGATCAATTGCATACCATAGCATATGCCGAGTACCTTACCGGTGTAGTCATCAAACCACACAGGCAATCTTGGTGCATCTTCTTCATAAACACTCGCAGGACCTCCAGAAAGAACTACAGCACCAACATCTGAAAGATCAACCATCTCATCGAACTGCACTACCTGACTGTAATAACCCAATTCTCTGACAACCCTTGCAATGAGCTGAGTATACTGTGAACCATAATCGACGACGATAACTTTCATCTCTTTACTCACCTCAGTTTGAGTATTTCTCTTGCCTCGTCTGGTGTTGCAACCTGTCTGTGAAGTTCTCTTGCGATTCTAACAACCTTTTCAACCAGCTCTGCGTTTGACTTGGCAAGAACTCCTTTGGATATGTATATGTTGTCCTCCATACCCACTCTCACATGTCCACCCATGGCTATTGCCATTGCAGCCATCGGAAATTCATTCCTACCGATTCCTGCGACCGACCACGTAGCACCCTGAGGCAATGAATCAACCATTGTCACAAGATTTCGTGCATTTGCGGCTATTCCGCCTGGTACACCCATCACGAAGTCAAAGTGCAGATGTCCCTCGATCAAACCTTTCTTAACAAGATAAAGCGCATTGTTTATGTGACCCAAATCGAAACATTCAAATTCAGGCATGATCTGTCTTTCTTTCATTTCGGCAGCAAATCTTTCGATCATCGGCATGCTGTTCATGAAAACATCGTTGCCAAAGTTCACCGTACCAGTTGTGAGGGTAGCCATATCTGGCTGAGCTTGTAAAGACTGCAATCTCTCTTCTGGACTCATCCACACAGCCCCACCTGTGGAGACTTGAACAATCATACCAGGACATCTTTCTCGTATCATCTTCACAACCTTCGTAAAAACACCAGCATCTTGGGTAGGTCTTCCTTGTTCATCTCTTACGTGCAGATGAACAATACTTGCACCTGCGACATATGACTCATAAGTTTGTTGTACTATCTCTTCGGGTGTCAAGGGGATATAAGGAGTATCATTCTTCGTGACTTCGGCTCCACAAACTGCAACCGTTATGATGAGTTTATCCATCTTTTCTCACCTTCCTTTGTCTCTCCTTTGGCACAACACATGTTCCACTTGCCTTTGCGACCAAAAGTGGAGGGTCTAAGACTTCACATGCCGATTCATGTCCAGGTATATTCGCGTTGGTTATCACTTTGTAGACTTCAAATTTCATTCTTCTCGAAGTATTTCCAACTTCAACGATCTCTCCATGAACTTCGAGATAATCTCCCGCATAGACAGGTTTTACGAACTCAACTGAATCGTAGGCTCTAAAAAGCCCTTCATCGCCATCATGCCTGATCAAAAGTTCTGTGGCAACATCGCCAATCAATTGAAGTAGCCGAGCTCCATCTACAAGACCACCTGCATAGTGTGCGTCTTGCTGGCTCATTCTAACCCTTAGAAAGGCTTTCACTTTCTCTCCCCCTTTCCTCTCTGTTGAAAAGCCACAATCCTAAGAGTACCAAGATCCCCCCAAGAACTGTGTAAAGATTCGGCAGGTTTTTCAAAAGAAGTGCTTCAGCTACGCTCGTGACAACGGGTATGAAATAGATCGTGTTCGTTGTATAACGTGCTCCAACACGCATAATTCCCAAGTTCCAAAAGACATATGCCAACCCAGAGCAGATTATCCCAAGGTACAGAAGCGATATGATAACGGGCAAGGTCAGGGTGATTTGTGGTCTTTCTTCAAAAACTGCAAAAGGAATGAGTGTTAGAACACCCCACACAGTTATATTCATCACACCTGTTAACGAATCGGGTTCAGGCATCTTTTCAACATGATAGGTGTAGAAGACCCACGCAAAAGCTGCTCCTAAGAGCATCAGATCACCTTTCAAGCTCATCTTGAGAACGAATCTACCGTTCAGAATAACGATTGCAACTCCAAAGAATGCTATGATCGAGGCGAGGTATTCCATCACAGTCGTTCTCTTCTTTTGAACCACATGGGAAAAAAGTGTGTACAAAATGGGCGCGCTTGAGACTATCAACGAAGCATTCGTAGGATATGTGTAGACCAAACCTGAGTTTTCGAAGAAAAAGTACATCGTTACGCCCCAAAAACCAGCAAAGAAGGTGTGCCAGTTGTTCAATCTTGGCAGTTTCCTGGTGGTAAGCATCAACGCAACAGAAGCAATAAGAAATCTAATCAGAGCAGCTGTTATCGGTGGAATTGACAACACAACAACCCTTGTTGCAACAAACGAAACGCCCCAGAATAGAACTACCAACCAGACCAAGAGTCTATACAAAACCTTCCCTCCCGGCAGAGAAGTTCGTTTCCTGAATATTTTACCGTAAATCGCAGCAAAGAATCTCTAAGATGAGTTGACATTATACAAAATATTCTACTGTAAAATAACAACGGGGGGGAAAGCATTGAGCAAGCTAATAGCAAATTCCATTGAAGAACTTCTTGCGATCTTGGAAAAGAACTATGGTTCTGATTGGTACAACAAGGTGACGATTCAAATAACACAAACACGTGAGCACATAGAGGCTAATGTGAAGCCTATACAAGCTGTAGAACCGAAAACTTCGGAGGAAATAACTTCAGTAGAAATCAAACCTATCTCCGTGCCAGAACTGGGTGAGTTGGGGAGTCAACATGCACAACCTGTTGTTCAAGTGAATATCTCAGAAGACAAGATGACTGCGACTGTTTTCATAATTCCTGGGTTTACAAAGGTCTTACCAACCGTTGAAGAAATAAAGCAGGCTCTGGCACAGGCAAAGGTTGTCTACGGCATAGACGAAGAGGCGATCGAAAAGATCGTCAAGGAACAAAAGCTCTTTTTGGAGGTACCCGTCGCCTTCGGAAAGAAGCCAGTCCCATCGATCGATGCATCGATTGAATTTCTTTTCCCCGTTACCGGCTTTATCATTGAAAAACCAGTCGAAGATGAGAGATTCGATCCTGCATCATTTTACAAAATCTTCACTTGCAAGAGCGGCGATGTACTCGCAGTTAAGAAAGAACCAGTATATGGACAAGACGGAGTGACAGTCACGGGTGAGATGGTGAGAATCGAAAGACCAAAGGATGTAAATCTGGCAAGTTTCATCGGTGAAAATGTAACTCTGTCGGCAGATCATACTAAGATTCTTGCCAGTTGTGATGGACAACCTTATGTGAAAAACTCAAAGATAAATGTGAGAAATGTGCTTGTCATTGACAACGATCTTGGCTATAACACGGGAAACATCGACTTCAATGCGAGTGTAGTCATACGCGGCAACGCCGAGGGACCTTTCAAGATCAATGCGAAGGGCGATGTATTGATACAGGGTGTGCTGGGGGAAGTACAGGTGAACTGTTCTGGATCGCTGATGGTTCAGGGTGGAGTTTTTGCAAGAGGCAAAGGTGTGATAAAGGTCGAGAAGGATTTCACTGCAAAGTTCTTGAACGAAGCACAGGTTTTCTGCAGGGGAAATCTTTTGATAGAAGATTACATCATGAACAGTACTGTGGTTTGCGATGGAGATGTGAAGGTATTTGGCAAGGGAGTGATAGT
The DNA here is from genome assembly GCF_051235805.1 of Pseudothermotoga sp. U03pept. NCBI lineage: Bacteria > Thermotogati > Thermotogota > Thermotogae > Thermotogales > Thermotogaceae > Pseudothermotoga > Pseudothermotoga sp. U03pept. The sequence continues at coordinate 1,691,076 of NZ_JBPNXV010000001.1, forward strand.
TGGCGGCGTGGTGAAAGCTTCTGGGAATATCGAAGCCAGCGAGATCGGGTGCAACACGGGCATTCGCACCGAGGTGTCAGCTGGCGTGGACTACGAGCATCAAGCAAGATACATTCAGCTTCAGAGTAGCTTGCTGGAAATCATGAAACAGATAAACAAACTCTCGACTGCTGAAGAGTCTTTCAGAAAGCAATTACTCCAGACAAAGGATTTGAACAAAAGAGAATCTATCAGAACAATTATGCAAAAGATTCAGACTGTCAAATTTGCCTTTGAAAAACAGCTGCACAAAGTCCGCAATGCATTGAACATTTTGAAAGTGAGCGTCAACACAGAGAAAGTCAAACTTGGAGCAACGATCAAAGTCAGGAGGATCTGTCATCCAAATGTGCGCATAGGTATTGGTATCGTATCGGAGCTTATTAAAGATCAAGTTGGACCATCTCAGTTCTCTTTGGATAGAAAGACAGGCAAGATTGTGCCTAAATGATTTCTCACAGTCTCTCTTTGAATTTTTCCTCTTCGATCATTGCAATAAACTCTTTGGCAAGATTTGGATCAAACTGGGTACCACTGCAACGCTTGATCTCAGCAATCGCTTCAGCCAAGCTCATGCCTTTCTTGTATGGTCTTGTTGTGGTCATCGCGTCGAAGGCATCGGCAAGTGACAGTATTCTCGATTCAAAGGGTATCTGTTCACCCATCAAACCATCAGGATAGCCTTTACCGTCATATCTTTCGTGGTGGTGCCTGACAATGCGGGCAAGTTCGTCCAGACCAACTTCGATGAGCAACTCATAACTCTTGATTGGATGCATCTTTACGTACTCATACTCTTCATTGGACAGAAAACCATTCTTGTTGAGAATTTGCTGTGAAACAAAGATCTTACCTGTGTCGTGTACCAAGCCTGCCCAGTAAAGTTTTCGAATTGACTCCTTACCAAGCTTCAATCTTTCTGCAAAATTCGCTGCGTGGTTTGCCACATTCTCTGAATGTCCCCTTGTGTAGTAATCGTAGTACTCCAGAGCCTTGACCATTACGAGCAACAACTTCTTGTGCAAAAGTCCTTGCTCTCTCACGTAGCTCCTCATTGAAAGAAAGGTGCCGATAAGACCAGCAAGCTTGCTCAAATCACTTTCAGAAACCATTGAATCTTTCAAAGTGTAGAACAAAACACCGTAAACTGAGTTGAGTGCACTTATATTCTGAAACAGACAGCTCTCCTGCAAGGTTGTTTCACCACAAAGTCGCGAAGTAATCCTCAAAACAACTTCACGTGAGGATACGTCTTGAAAGTCTATTGTTTCATCGATCCTTTCGGAAAGGAATCTATCATCATGGCATATCACAAAGAGGGTCTTGCCCTGCTCACTTGATCTGAGTGCTACACCAAGGTGTCTCAATCCCGTTGCATATTCTTTGAAGATCCTGAGTAAGTCAAAGAGAAAATCCTTCTCCTGAATGCTCTCATAGGTCATCTTTGAAGAAATATCTAACAGCTTTATGAAAGCTCCTTGAAAAGCCAAGACTTGATTTGTTTTCTTTTCCAGATTCTTGTTAGCCTCATTCAGTTCTTCATTCATTGCCTCCATCTCTTGGAAAGATGCTCTGAGCTCTTGATTCATTGCATCGAGTTCTTCGTTGGCTGAGGTGAGTTCTTCATTTCTTTTCTTGAGTTCTATGGTCTTCTTTTCAACTTCCTTTGCCAAATAACGATTTATTAAGATCAAAAGCAAAAACACAATCAAAAAGCCGCCACCGCCAGCTGCCACAAGATACCAAACCCAAACAGGGATGAGAACGGTCGGCTTGACAAAAGGTCCCAATATCTGTCGAAGTTCTTCTCTGCTGATCTTTGATAGCCCATCGTTTATCAGCTCGGCAACCTGTGGTTTGTTGAGCGGAAAAGCAAAGTACACTTGCTGAATTGACACGAATGGTAAGGTTGAAAACTGATGGAATATGCCGTCTTTTATCAAAAAATACTCCGCCAAAAGGTTATCCATTACAAAAGCATCTATTTCGCCGTTCTTTGCTGCTCTCATAAGCTCTTCGCTGTTCTTGAAGTACTTGAATGTGATAGAGGGATTCTTCTGTCTCAGTAAATCTGCATTCGCATCAGATTCAACAGCTCCAACCAAATGAGGTGTAAGACCAGCAAAATCTTTTACATTCAATGCCTTTCTGAAATAAACCTTGCTTTCCAAATTGAGAACGGGTTTGGAAAAGAGAAAGAGCTTTTCGCGTTCTGGCGTCTTGAAGATGAAGTTTATAATATCTGCTTCACCATCCTGCAAGCTCTTCAAAGCTTCAGAGAAAGGCATCAGCTTTATTTGAAATTTGACTCCAAGCTTTCTTTCAAGCAATTCTAAGATCTGAACAGTTATCCCTACGATATCGCCGTTTTCATCCTGCCAGACAAAGGGTGGATAGTGATCTCCGCTCACGAATATTAGAGTTTGTTCACCAAGTACCGTTGACAGGAATAAATAAACCAGCAACAATGACAATACACCAACGTGACATTTATTCATAGAAAAATAACCCCCGAGTGCTCGTCTCTGAGTAATTTTATCACAGACAACTGTTATAATTTGTCAAAGAATGGAGGTGTAAGATGTGAGATTCTCCGAGATATATGCACCTACGTTGAAAGAAGCCCCTGCTGATGCAGAGGTGGTGAGTCATGAACTTCTTTACAGAGCTGGTTTCATCAGAAAAATAGCAGCCGGTGTTTATTCGTATCTTCCTTTGGCAAATAGAACCCTCAGCAAGATCGAAAAGATAATTAGGGAAGAGATGAACTCAATAGGAGCTCAGGAAGTTTCTATGCCCATCATTCAACCTGCAGAGCTGTGGAAGATCACTGGTCGATGGGATGATTATGGTCCAGAGATGATGAAACTAAAAGATAGACACGAAAGAGAGTTCACGCTTGGTCCCACACACGAGGAAGTTTTTACACACATGATAAAGGATGAACTTCGCTCCTATAAACAACTTCCAGTTTTTCTCTATCAGATAGGTCCAAAGTACAGAGATGAGATAAGACCGAGGTTTGGCTTACTCAGAGCCAGAGAGTTCATAATGAAAGATGGATACAGTTTTCACGACAGTCAAGAATCGTTGAACGAAACTTATGAAGCTTGCAGAAAAGCTTACAGCAAGATTGCAGAGAGAATAGGTTTGAAGTACGTCATCACCGAAGCTGCTTCAGGAGCCATCGGCGGTAACGAATCTCACGAATTTGTGAGTTTTGCGCCCGTTGGCGAGACGAATCTGCTCAGATGTGAAAAATGTGGCTATTCATCTAACGACGAACAGGCTCCTTACAAAGGTGAGTATGAAAAAAGCGATGATACTGAAAAACCATTGACGTTGGTTCACACACCTAACGTGAAAACAATCGATCAAGTATCTGAGTTTCTCAAGGTTAAACCAAATCAAATAGTGAAATCACTTCTCTTTGTTGGTAGAAATGGTTTCGTAATGGCATTGATTCAAGGAGACAGAGATTTGAATCTGGAGAAACTCAAGGTTCACATGAACGATCAATCACTCAGACTCGCTGAACCAATCGAAGTATTTGAAACCTTCAAAGTGCCAATCGGTTTCATAGGTCCTGTTGGGATCGACAACCTTTACATAGTCGCAGATCACGGTGTCAAGTACATGAAGAACGTTGCGGTTGGTGGTATGAAGGAAAACTATCACTACATCAACGCCAACTTGGGTAGAGATTTCTCTGTGAACTCTTACACAGATCTGAGAGTTGTTCAACCAAATGACCCTTGTCCCGCTTGCGGGACGCCTTTGACAGGTTCGAAAGGAATCGAATTGGGACATGTTTTCAAATTGGGCACGAAATACTCAAAATCGATGAATGCACTGTATATGGACGAAAACGGAGAGTTGAAACCTTTCATAATGGGATGCTACGGATGGGGAGTTTCTCGAACAATGGCTGCTGTTGTAGAACAGCTGCACGACAAAGATGGAATCATCTGGCCAAGATCTGTGGCGCCATTTGAGGTGATCATAACGATCGTTTCAATGGCAGGTGCCGAGCAGAAGAAAATGGGAGAGATGATACACAACACGCTGATAGAAAAGGGTGTAGAAGTCTTGTTGGATGATAGAGATCTTTCACCGGGTGTGAAGTTCAAGGATGCCGACTTGATAGGTTTCCCTGTGAGGATAACCCTTGGAAAGACACTTGCAGAAGGTCTCGTCGAGATAAAACCAAGAAACTCTTCAAGACAGTTGCCTGTGAAGGCTCAAATCGATGAAATTGTCAGCAGTACGATGAAAATACTTGAAGAGTATGATCCACACAAGAAGGTGTAGAGAATGGGTTTTTTTGAAAAGCTCAGAGCAGGTCTTGCCAAAGCGAGAAAGACTTTCTTTGAAGGGCTCTCACAGCTTTTGAAAGGAAAGAAGATCAGCGATGAAGTCATCGAAGAACTCGAAGAAAGATTGATCGCAGCAGATGTTGGATACCAAACGACGCAGTACATAATCGATAAACTGAGAGAAAAGGACACAGACGATGCCTTTATGGCTCTCAAAGAGATACTTGTCGAAGTCCTTTCAGGAGAGAGCAATCTGAACTTCGAAGATCAAAAACCATTTGTCATCACAATAGTTGGGGTAAACGGAACTGGTAAAACCACGACGGCGGCAAAACTCGCGGCGTACTTTCAATCGCTTGGGAAAACAGTTGTTCTCGGAGCAGCCGATACCTTCAGAGCTGCCGCGATTGAACAGTTGGTAGAGTGGGCCAACAGGATTGGCTGCACTGTGATAAGCCACAACGAGGGAGCAGACTCAGCCGCCGTGGCTTTTGATACAGTCAGTCACGCAAAAGCCAAGCAAAAAGATGTGGTCATAATCGATACAGCTGGAAGACTACATACTAAGAAAAATCTCATGGAGGAACTGAGCAAAGTGCACAGAGTTGTTGGAAAGATCGTTGAAGGGGCACCTCACGAAGTTCTATTAGTCATAGATGCAACAACAGGACAAAATGGTTTGATTCAAGCAAAGATCTTCAAGGAGATGGTCAACGTAACTGGTGTTGTTCTGACAAAGCTCGATGGCACAGCAAAGGGCGGAATCGCGTTAGCAATAAAGAAAGAATTTGGTCTACCAATAAAGTTCATAGGAATCGGCGAGAGTGTAGATGATCTCAAACCATTTGACGCAAAACAATTCGTCGATGCCTTACTGGATTGATCACCACTTTGCGTAATGTTCTTCTGCCCAACCCAAGGCATCTCTGATGATGTAAGTTTTTCTGTTTTCGTCTCTGACAAAACCTTTGAAGAGACCTATCATCTGGTTCACCTTAGAAGAAAGTATAAGCAGATCTGTCTTCGCAACTCTGCGAAAGATCGGTTGAAATTCCAAATCAATCTCATCGGAATCCTTGGTGTATATGTGCCACGGTTTCATCAAATCATTTTTGTCATACTTGAAGGCTACATCACTCAAGACTTTGGTGATTTTCCCATTCAGCAATATTGCGTTCTCATTTGTTCCAGTGTTGTCGGTCCATCCAGCCCCAAGATTTACTCCGACAGTTGTTTGGTCAGCGAGATGAGTCGCAAAACTCGCCCAGTTCCAAAAAGAAGAATAACGCCAGATACCCCTACCGAAATCGAGTACAGCAAAGGTGTTCTGTAGATCCAACAGATAATTCTTACCCTTGAAGGTGATCTCACCACGTGCTGGCAAGCAGAACTCCTTGCTGGTGTACTGATACCTATACCAACTCCATGGGACCACAACGTTCAGAGACTCATAATCATCGTGAAAGACTTCAATGCGTGCTTTGAAGTCGCTGTTTTCAGACGCTTTTAACTCTGCTTCAATCAAAGTTTGAGTTGAATGCCTCTTGAAATTGACCCGCATCTTTTTTGAGTTGAAAGACACATCACCGTCAACTGAGTCAGGCAAGTGACAACCAATGCCGAAAGGCACAGAAACAGTTTTCTCGAAGAACTCCATACTCTTGAGATCGAGAAAATAACAGAATACCACTCCAATGTAATCTAAATTTGAAACAGTCGCAGAAAAGAGACACTCCTCATTGAAAACTGCCCAGTAGTTCCATTTCTTTTTTCTGAACAGGTGTCCCTTCAGGTTGCAACGGATGATCGGCTTCCTCGACCAACCGAGTGCCGAGGGGTTCAGCTTTCCATTTCTAAGGCACAGATCAACTGGTTCAGTTATCTCAACATTCTGTGCTTTCAAATCTTTCACCTCTTATCTGTTTTGTGAAAAGCTGTGCCGTCTTGGTAGAAGCCACACCACCAAGACCTGTTTCTCGAAGTTCCTCTGGCATAGATCTACCAACCTTTGCCATCGCTTCAACTACTTCATCAAAGGGTATCACACTTTTTATGCCAGCAAGCACCATCTCAGCAACACAAATAGCAACATTCACCGCAGTGGCATTTCTCTTGACACATGGTACCTCGACAAAACCACCAACTGGATCACAAACCAATCCCATGAGCGATTTGAGACTCAACGCAGCGGCATGAGAGACTTTTTCTGGATCTTGCGAAAGACTGTACACAACCAACGAAGATGCCATGGCTGTCGCGGTGCCTATTTCAGCTTGGCAACCAGCAACAGCACCAGAAATCGAAACTGTGCTTGCCACAGATAAACCCACAGCACCAGCTACGATCAAGCTGTCGATTAAGACTGATTCTTCGATCTTTTTCATCTTTCTGAGGGCATACACGATTGCCGGTACAACTCCACATGAACCAGCAGTAGGACAAGCTACTATTCTGCCCATCGATGCATTTGACTCAGCAAGAGATAATGCTGCGACTGTCGCCACGTAATTGAACTCTCCCATGAGTTGGGCTTCGTGTTCTGCCAGTAAAAATCCATTGCTACCGCAAAGATGAGTCAACGTCTCGTAGGAACGTCCATAACTTTTTTCACATATCTCGAGCATTGTTTTTAGAAGTTTCTCGACGTTCTTCCTGGTTTGCAATGGATCTGAGCCATCTTCGAGCATCTGCGATATCAAGATCACATCATCGAACTTTTGATTGGTTTTCCTGTATAAATCTATCAATTCAGCAAATTTCATCTACACCATCCTATGAATATTCTATACAAAATCATCTTTCGGCACAAAATACCACTCGAGAATTGAATCTACCTTTAGAAGGTCAGAGATTTTGTCAATTGGAGAATCGAGTTCAATTATCGCTAATGCCTTTGATTGCAAAAGATTCATTCTCCTCAAATAAAGATTTGCTATGTTGGCATTCACAGAATTCAATATCTTTGACAGGGCGCCTGGTTCGTCTTTGTTGACGACTATCAAGGTGTCATAGTGCCAATTCAGATCACAGTCAACACCGTTTATCTTTGTAATCTTTATCATTCCACCGCCTATCGAGCACCCTTCAACTTCATTCTCATATCCTGCCCATTGCGCCTTTATTCTAACGGTGTTCGGATGTACAGCACCCAGATCAGCTTTTTCAAAGGAAAACTCAAGTCCTCTCATTCTGGCTAAGGAATAAGACTCCTTAATCTTCTCATCATCGTATTTCAAGCCCATAATGCCAGCAAGAAGTGCCTTATCGGTACCATGTCCTTTGTGTGTCTCTGCGAAAGAACCGTGAAGAAAGAATTGAACGACTCTTGGCATCACACCAGCCATCGAATAGACGAATTTCGAGATTCTCATTGCACCAAGCGTATGGGAACTGGATGGACCTACCATCACAGGACCAATGATTTCCAGAAGATTCACACAACCACCTCAGTAGAAAAGCTTAGCCAGATTTCTCAGGTGTTCTTCTATGATCTTGATGTTAACCATGGTCTCTGAGTATGGGATCTCCGTAACGGTTAGTCCCTTCATGCCGACTGCGCGGTATACTCGTGCGGCTTTGACCATCTCGACGGCATGTGTGGACATTTGGGTCGCGATGATTCTGTCCATACACACTGGACTACCACCTCTTTGCAGATAACCAAGGTTCGTATACCTCCATTCAATACCAATGTCTTTGAGTTGTTTTTCAATGAAGATACCAACGACCTCTGCGGGAGGTAATTGCTCGTTCGCGTTACTGATCTCATACATCTCCTTGGGAAGGACTACTCCACCTTCAACAACCACTATCGAAAACTTCTTTTGACTCTCGTATCGAGTGCGAATTCTCTTCAGCAGATCATCTGGATCAACTGATTCTGCATTTGTTATAACGTAGTCTGCACCGCCGGCAAGTCCACCTGTAACTGCTATCCATCCACCCGGCTTTCCCATAGTTTCCACTATCATAACCCTGTGGTGTGATTCAGCCGTTGCGTGAAGTACATCAAGCGCTTCACGTACATGTTCAATTGCCGTGAAAAAACCTATCGAGAAATCTGTAAACGATAGATCGTTGTCGATCGTTGCTGGCACAAGAACAGATGGTACATTCATCTTCATCAAATTCAGTGCCGATTTGGCTCCAAGCCTCCCACCGAGTATCAGTAAGGAGGTTATCGAATACTGTTCAACTTTTTTTGCAACCTTTTCAATCTCCAAATTACTTTGTGGAACAAAAAGAGAGGTTCCTAAAATTGTTCCACCACGATGCAATATCCCAGAAACATCACTCTTCGTCATGACATCGACTCTGTCAGCCAAGAGCCCTTCGAAACCATCCTTTACTCCTATGACCTCAATACCGATTTCGGTACCCTTCACCACTGCTGCCCTGATCGCAGCATTCAAACCGGGGCAGTCATTTCCTACACACAAAATGGCAATCCTCTTCATAGAACTACCTCCCCATCAAAGTGGCAATGACAACCGATGTGATCGCCATCAGTTTTATGAGTATGTTTATAGATGGCCCAGCAGTGTCTTTAAGAGGATCTCCGACGGTGTCTCCAACCACAGCAGCCATGTGAGCGATAGAACCTTTTCCGCCAAAGTGTCCTTCTTCTATGTATTTTTTTGCGTTGTCCCAAGCTCCACCCGAGTTCGCCATGAACACAGCGACCATGACACCACAAACGGTGGACCCTATCAAGAGACCAGCAGTTCCAGCCACCCCTAAGACGAGATAACTTGTCACAGGAGCTATTACTGCCAGCAGGGATGGAAGAATCATTCTCCTCAAAGCACCTTTGGTAGCTATCTGGATACATCGGTTGTACTCTGGCTGTGTCTGACCAGTTATGATACCTGGGATTTCCTTTATCTGTCTTCTTATCTCCTGTACCATTTCATCTGCCGCATCACCAACTGCCTTCATTGTCAAAGCCGAGAAAAGAAATGGGAGCATCGCGCCAACAAGCGCCCCAACGAATAGTTGAGGTTGTCTAATATCAAAGGTTCCTATATGCGTGGTACTGGCGTAATTCGAAAAGAGTGCGAGGGAAGTCAAAGCAGCCGAAGTTATGGCAAAGCCTTTACCCATGGCGGCAGTTGTGTTACCAACGGCATCGAGTTGGTCTGTCACACGCCTGGCTTTCTCCTCAAGTTTTGCCATTTGAGCTATTCCTCCAGCGTTATCTGCTATTGGACCGTAAGCGTCGATTGAAAGATTCATACCCAGAGTTGCAAGCATACCAACCGCAGAAAGCGCAACCCCGAACAGCCCGAGCAGTTTATAGGAGAGTAACACCGCAACAGCTATTAATACAGTTACGATAGCTGTCGATTCCATACCTAATGCAAGACCGCTTATCAATATATTGGATGAGCCAGTCAATGCTGTTTTTGCGAGATTGGTTATTCTCTTGCCAGAGGTATACAACTCTGTCAGAAGGCCAACAAAAACACCGACGATAACTCCGAAGAAAACAACGAAGAAGACACTCAACCACGAAATGAATAAAGAATAGGCAAAGGTCGAAACCAGCAACAAAGAACTTGACAGAATACTACCAAACCTCAAAGCTGTTGCAGAATCTTTGAATCTCTGTGTCGTCAAAGTAGTGATGATCACAGAAAAGAGAGAGCTCACCAAACCTGAGATCACCACAAATAGAACAACCTGTATGGCTCTTCGGTCTCCCAGAAAAGACCCAAGAGCAAGAGCAGAAAAGATCGAGCCAACATAAGATTCGTACAAATCAGCTCCCATTCCAGCAACATCGCCAACGTTATCACCGACGTTGTCAGCTATGACCGCAGGGTTTCTTGGGTCATCTTCTGGTAGATTTGCCTCGGTCTTCCCAACTATATCTGCTCCAACGTCTGCAGCTTTGGTGTATATACCCCCACCAACTCTTGCAAAAAGTGCTACAAAGGAGGCTCCGAGTGAATAGTAACTGATGACAGACATATCCTTTGCCAATTCGTAGACAAATCCTAAACCGAACAAACCCAAAGCCGAAACGGTCAATCCCATCACCGCACCGCCACTGAAGGCTATCTTCAAAGCCCTCGACATTCCAGATAGAGCTGCCCAGCTCGTTCGTGCATTGGTTTTCGTGGCAATCGTCATACCGAAGAATCCCGAGAGTGTAGAGAAAAGGGCACCAGTTAGAAATGAGAAAGCGACAACCCAACCAAGAAAGATGAACAAACAGAAGGCTAACGAGAGAACCACTGGCAAGAAAACCACATATTCCTGTATTAGAAAAGATCTTGCTCCTTTCTGGATTATTTCTGACAACTGTATGGTCTGTTCATTACCAGGGCTGTTATCCAGAATCTTGAAGGTCAGAAAAATCACATAGATTATTGCAATTGCAACAACTATGAACAGTGCCAGCAAAGTCTGCACCCCCTTCGAAGATTTCCTAATAGTTATATGATATCTGATTCACACCAATCGAGCAAGTACTTCGTACATGACCTCGCCAGCAGGTTCGATGAGCTCATCTGGTGGTAGAAATCTCGGGTGGTGCAGGCCATAGGATCGTTCCTTCTTCGTGCCAAACCAGTACATCAACGTTGGATAGTATTCAGAGAAATAGCCAAAATCCTCGGCAGTTAACTTCCTTTCGCACTCAAGAAAAGACATACCTTTTTCTTGGACAACCTTTTTCAGTATTGAGAGAAGATCTTCGTCAACTTCAACCTGTCTATAAGTGGAACCAATAAGAAGCTCATGCAAGATCCCAGTAGATTCACCGCTCTTCATTGCGAGCAGTTCTATATCTCTCAACCTTTCCTTCACTCGCTCGAGGTTCACAGATCTGACTGTACCTTGAAGCACTGTTCTTTCAGCTACGACATTTCTGGCAACCCCGCCGTTGATCCTCCCAAACCACACTAAATCCTCATCCCAATTCATTTGATAGGTCTGCCTTAGAAACTCTACGGCTGCCCGAATGCTATCTCTACCTTTCTTATGATAGGCTGCATGGGCACTCATGCCTCTAAAAACAACATCTACTTCACAAGAAGCACTGAAGAGCACACCAGCTCTCGAAGCAATCGTTCCTGTTTCGTACTCATCGTTGACGTGCATCGCTATTGCCGCAGATATCTTTAGTCCAACCTGTTTTAGATATTTCAGTATCTCGATTGCCCCCGCTCCAGACTCTTCAGCAGGTTGGAATACAAAGACGCAGTTTTTTCTCAGGTTATTTTCCAAAACTCTGCGCATGACATAACAAAGACAAGCCATGTGAAAATCATGTCCACAGGCATGCATGAAGGAATTGAGAGAACGAAAGTCACATTCATTTTCCTCGATTATTGGTAGTGCGTCCATTTCTGCACGCAACAGAACAAATGGACCATCTGAGACTCTCCTGATCACGACAATACCTGTGCCTACCTCTTTGAGATCGGTGTATCCAAGCTGGTGTATGTACTCCACTAAAAGTCTTTGAGTCTCATGTTCATGAAAGGCAAGTTCAGGTTTTTGATGCAAAAAATGCCTCAGTTCTACTTCCTTCAAAATCCGCCTCCTTTATACTTTTCTCAAAAAGTTCTACTATCATCTCTATCTCTTCATAGGTGATGTTCAAAGGCGGTAAGAAACGCACGACATTCTTGGTAACGATATTCAAGAGTAAACCATTCTTCAGGGAAATCTCTTTCAGCCTTTGCGGATCAACGTTCACCTCGACACCAATCATCAAACCAAGGCCTCTGACATCTCTTATCAAACCATTGTTTATCGATTTGAGTTCGTTCTTTAGATATTCACCTTTTTGCCTGACTTCTGAAAGTAATTGATCGTTAAGTTTTTCCAGAACAACCTTTGCCGCTGCCAGAGCAACTGGGTTGGGCGCAAAGGTAGATCCATGTTCAGAGTAGGCAAAGACATTAGAAAGATCGTCCAGAAAGATAGTTGCACCAAGTGGTAATCCTCCCCCAAGTGACTTTGCAACGGTGACAATGTCTGGTCTTAAACTAAAGTGTTCATAGCAAAAGAAACGCCCCGTTCTTCCCAAACCCGATTGCACTTCGTCTGCGATCAAGTAAAAGCCATATCGTTCTTTCATCTCCATGATGGTCCTCGCCATCTTTTGCGTGATCGATCTGAGCCCACCACTGCCCAAGAGTGACTCAACGTAAACGGCTGCTGTTTGATTGGCTTGAACAAATTCTCTGAAGGCATCGTGATCGTTAAAAGGCAGAAAGACAACATCTGGCAAGAGTGGAAGAAATTGGTCTCTGAGATTTGAAAAACCAGTTACTGAAAGTGAGCCAAGGGTTCTACCGTGAAAATTACCTTCAAAGGAAATGATCGCACCTTTCCTAATCTTCTTAACAGCTTTGATTGCTGCTTCATTCGCTTCAGTTCCAGAGTTTGAAAAGAAAACCTTTCCAGATCTTTTCACGATGTTCAGAAGTTTTTGAGCAACTGTCTGTGCATCTTCGTCTTCGAAGAAATTCGAGATATGTGTGTATCTTTGCAGTTTGTTGATCATTGCACTTTGTATCTCTCGATCTGCATGACCAAAAGCAAGTACCCCAATACCTGAGAAAGTGTCGATAAACCTTCTTCCATCTTTGGTATAAATGTGTATTCCCTTCGCATGATCAATCTGAAGATCAAAAGGTTTGTACACTCCGACTAAGTTATTCACAAGAATGCCCCCCGTTGTGCCGTTGGCAGATTTCTCAAAGCTTCGACGATCTTTGTTTTTTCCTTTGTCTTTTCGTCAACCTTCTTTATGAACCTCGCCGGAACACCTGCAACAACGGTAAAAGGCTCAACATCGTTTATCACCACTGCTCCCGCGGCAACAACAGCGCCTCTACCGACAGTTACACCCTCTAAGACAACGGCATTGGCACCAACAACTACGTCATCTTCGATGATAACGGGTTTTGCACTCGGTGGTTCTATCACACCGGCAATAACTGCTCCAGCACCAATGTGACAGTTTTTACCAATAACAGCTCTGCCACCGATTACCGCATTCATGTCTATCATCGTCTTCTCACCAATCTTTGCCCCTATGTTTATCACAGCACCCATCATGATGACAGCTCCATCTTCGATCTGAACGAGATCGCGGATGATAGCACCAGGTTCTATCCTTGCATTGTACTTTGTGAGATCTGCCAAAGGAAGAGCAGAATTCCTTGCAACCACCTCGATATGAATGTCTTGAATGTTGTTTCTGTTCTGCTTTAGGAAATTTTTGAGTTCTTCGTAATCGGCGAAGATTATCCCAAAGCTGTCTGTACCAAAAAACTGCAGGTTGCCGAAATCAGTCTTTCTGAAATCACCTTTTACATAGGCGGTAACAGGTGTCCTTTTCTTCGATTTGCTGATCAATTCGATGATAGCGTTTGTCGTTAGGTCTTCGCTGACATCTGTGGTCTGTACTTGAAGATCTGCCATCTGAACTCCTCCTTCCAAAGTTTAGTGTTTTCCTAAAAAAAACCGGGCTACCTTTTTGGTAGCCCGGTGATCTTTTTTCCCTTTAAGCTGTGTGCTACAACGCATGCACACCGCCTCGGGTGATCACCGGGCGGCTGCACTTCTTAGCGTTCTCAATCTCTATTGAAAGTTGTCTCACAAGACTTGCTGTTATCATCAAATGATTTCCTCCTCTTTGACAATATGATACTATCGACAAACCATCACCATGACTGAAGATTCAAATAAGAAACGTTGAAGAAATTGTTAACAAGAGGTCTCTGAAGTTATGAATTTAAAAAGAAGGCTCGGAGGATAACTCAGCATAGGTTATAATACCCTTAAGGAAATCTACAAGAAGGGGTGTTTGAGATGCTTGAGAGAGTTGGAATACTCGTAGGTGGAGGCCCAGCACCAGGAATCAATAGTGTCATCAACGCCGTGACGATCGAAGCAATCAACAACGATCTCGAAGTAATAGGCATCTACGATGGTTTTGAACATCTGATGAAAGGCAGAACTGATATGATCCGCCCTTTGACCATTTCTGATGTTTCGCGTATTCACATTGAAGGTGGTTCCATTCTGAGGACCTCAAGGGCAAATCCCACCAAGAAAACTGAGGATATTCAGAATGTTTTGAAAAGCCTTAATGAACTGAAGATTAGCCATTTGGTCACGATAGGTGGAGACGACACGGCTTTTTCTGCCTCGACGATTTCCAAAGCAAGCGAAGGCAGAATTCGTGTGGCTCATGTTCCAAAGACAATCGATAACGACTTGCCGTTACCCGGAGGCATGCCGACTTTTGGTTTTGAAACAGCACGCCATGTAGGTACTGAGCTTGTGTACAATTTGATGCAAGATTCAAGGACAACAAACCGATGGTATTTTGTCGTGGCGATGGGAAGGAAGGCAGGACATTTGGCACTCGGTATTGGCAAGTCGGCGAGCGCTGCTTTAACTATAATTGGTGAAGAATTCGGAAAGGAAAGAATAACGCTGAGTGAAGTATGCGATATACTCGAGACAACCATGCTGAAGAGACGAATTCTCGGCAGAAATGATGGTCTGGCGATAATAGCAGAAGGTATTGGAGAGATGATCGATCCACAGGAATTGGCGGAAATTCCTGGAGTTACAGTCGAGCGAGATCCCCATGGACATATTAGACTCAGCGAGATACCACTTGCAACTATCCTAAAGCGCGAGATTCAAAGGCGTTTTGCTCAAAGAGGTGAAAAGATAAACATCATAGATGTGACTTTAGGTTATGAATTGAGGTGTGCAAGACCTGTACCTTTCGACATTGACTATACGAGAACCCTTGGATATGGTGCTATCAGATTCTTGATGGGAGACTTCGAGAAGAATCTTTCAGGAGGCATGATCTGCTTAGAGAGTGGAAGAATAAGAGTTTTGCCATTTGAAGAGCTCACTGACCCAACAACTGGTCGCACTAAGGTACGCATGGTTGATATCAACTCTGAACACTACCGCGTGGCACGAGGTTATATGATAAGACTCACCAAGAAAGACTTACAGAACCCAAGTATCCTTGCCAAACTCTCAACTGCTGCAAAGATGAGTCCAGAAGAGTTCATCAGCAGATATGAATGGGTGACACAGATCTGATGAAAAACCCCCGGCAGTTGCCGGGGTTTTTGTCATTTCTTTGGTTTTTCCTTTTTTGTTTCCTTTGGTTTTTCTTCAGGTTTCTTTGGACCCGGGTTCTTTGCACAAGGCATCTTCACACCCCCTATCTTACTCAAGAGTATAGCTTATTTTTTTCCTAATTTGCAACATATCCTGAAGAAAAAGTGGAAAATTTCTGGCGGTCTCTCTGCACAGAGGACACCAGCTTTCACTAAATCATCTGCGTTATTATGCTCGTGCAATACACCAAAGACGTAGGGTATATTAGCTTGAATGGCAGCCCTAACTCCGCTGACAGAATCTTCGAAAACTACTGTCTCAGTACTCTGTGTACCCAGTCTTTTCAAAGCCTCAAGATATATTTGTGGATCAGGTTTGCTGAATTCAACTTCATCACCGAAGACCATAGTATTGAAAAACCTAACAAGGCCTGATTTTTCTAATCGTGTCGTTGCGATCTCTCTGACAGTTGACGTGGCAACAGCGATCTTCACTCCGGATTCTTTCATCAGTTCAAGAACTTCAACCACCCCTTCTCTGGGCTTCATCGATCGCGACAGTTGGTTGAATATCCTGTAGACATCTTGAACGAAGGTCTTTTCATCGACCGGTAATCTGAATCTATCGATGATATTTCTTGCCCCACCCTTTTCTAAGGTCCTTCCAGTGAGTTGAGCAAAATCTCTGTCTGAGAAGTTAACACCATATCTGGAAAGAATCGTCTTGAATGTCTCTTTGTATATGCTCTCGGTTTCTATCAAAACACCATCCATGTCGAAGATAACAGCGCTTATCACATGATCACCTCTACGCTATCTTTTCACACCGTCAAGAAGTTCTATGAACTCACCGAGGCTTTTAACACGTGGTAAGTCTTTGATATGCCTGTTGTACGACCAGTCCATGACAACTGTTCTGATACCATGGCTTGCTAAATCTTCTATATGATGTGGGGCATCATCGAGGGCGATTTCTATTCCCAGTTCCTTGCACAACCTTCCCTTTCTTGGCGTAACTAAAACCACAGGTCGTACACCAACGTGTTGTTCAATCCAAGAACACGTTTGTTCTTCAACACTCTTTCCTTTTGTTGGGAAACGAGAAGTAATAAAATAGAACTCATGCTTACCTTCTAGAATTGCCTTCCTGAGTGATAGAAAATCTTCTTTCGACCCATAAGCCGGCAGAGTTTCATAGAAGTTCACCGTCTGCTCGATCTTCTCCCAAACCAGTTGTTCCATTTCAAAAGTTAAGCCCGGTACGGATTTGTAAAAGTCCCATTCCCTGATTTGCACATCGTTTGGTGTTCCGAAGGTTTCATGACAAAGTTTCAAAAAAGCTCTGTTGAAGTTCGTCAACACATCATCGACATCTATCATCACTCTCAAAGATTTATCGCCTGCCTGAGTTTTTGATCTGCATCGATGTACTGATTGATTTCATCAGAAAGCTTTATCAAAAGATACCACCAGTATATACCAAGCGTCACAATCACAAGAAGAATAAAGACCCCAATACTCCTCTGTTTGATATAGCTCATCATCGGTGAAGAGATCCCAAAGACTGGATACATGATGTTTTTTATCTCTTCCAACTTTTTTGCCACTGTGAACACACTCTGAAGGTATATGGAGAGAAATATCACTGCAAGGATCCACAAGACAAACGAAAGCATCGGTATGAAGAAGGATATCACGTACACGATTAGGTAAGCCCAGTAAGCCCACACATTCAAAGTCAATACTGAAAGATGACTCTGAAGCGCAACTAAATTCATCTGTTTTTCTGTTTCAACTTTCTGCTTTGCGTAATCCAAAAGTATTTTCGAGTTCTGAATGTTTTCATTCAGTGTGCTACTCCATTGATTGAGTACTATCAGTGTGAAAATAGCTGAGAGTATTCCCAAAAGACCTGAAAAAACCACAATCACCATACCTCCGATCATTCTTCCGTACGGATGACCATAGTCAAATAGGCCCTCAACTGCACCCATGAGAAAATTACCAGCACCAACAGCTGCTATCACACCTGATATGACCGAAAAAACCACCGCAAGGATTGCAAAAGTCGTGTTGACCTTCCTCTCGCTGAGCAAGGCAGGAACCATCTTGTTCACCCCCTTAATTGGATTTTACCAATCTCTTGAACTTTTGTGTATCTAATTTTCACTTGCTCACAAGCTCTATCTAAGAGTTCATCGTTCCCAATCATCATACAATCTTCTGGTTTAACTTTGATCGTCGAACATATCTCCAAGTAGTACCTCGGATCTGGCTTACAGAAATGGAAATTTTCCATGTGTGTGATTAAATCAAAATCTTCTTCTTTGAGGTTTATCCATCCGAGTCTTTTAACAACCGCCACTTTTGGGAAAACGGGGTTGGTCGCAAGAACTGTGATCAATCCATTCTGCTTAGCTCTCTTAAGAACTTCGACAACCCCATAGTTTGGCTTCACCAACCTCTTGAGTGTGTCGAAGCTCGCACTGAGGTAAAACTCGTTGAAGATCGTTCTCACATCGGGTAAATTGCTCTCTGCTTGAAAACATGAAAGAAATCTATCGTAGTTGTTGACCTTACCGTCGGCAAACCTTGTGATGTGTTCAACACACCTGAGAATCTGCTCAGGAGAAATAGCAACTGAGAATCTTTCTTGAGCAAAGGCTTTGAGTTGTGAAAAATACTGCTCTGTGAAAGTCTTTTCGTCAACGGATGCAAGAGTTCCGTCAAAATCTACCAGAAACGCTTTCACACAAAACACCTCTTTCTTACAGTCCAGATTCATTGTTCAACACGACATACAGAAAAGACACTCTGTGAAAAAGGGGGCATCAGCCCCCATCTTTTGCCAAGAGACGACATTCCTTATAAGCTGTTCTCTTTTTTCCATCTGTAGATGGGCTTTTTTGTCGCGTTCACATCATCGAGTCGTTTCACAGGTGTCCTATGAGGAGCACCTTTTACGATCTCTGGGTTGTGTCTTGCTTCTTCAACAACCTTTTCGAGAACACGTGCAAAGCGCTCCAAGGTCTCTTTGTTCTCTGTTTCTGTTGGCTCTATCATCATATCTTCATGGACTATCAACGGAAAGTAAACGGTAGGAGCATGAAGTTCGTAATCGAGGAGTCTTTTTGCGACGTCGAGAATCTTAACACCCGTCTCTTTGACAAACTGACTGCCATCTACTACAAATTCGTGCATGCACCTTCTCGGTGAGGCAATCTTCAAGATCTTAGAGATCAACGCTCTCAGATAGTTAGCGTTGAGCACAGCCATCTCTGAAGCATGGGTGAGCCCATCTTTACCCATCATAAGGATGTATGTGTAAGCCTTCACGAGCACTGAAAAATTCCCATAGAAACTTCTCATTCTGCCAATACTATTTGGTAAACCAAAATCTGGATAGTACCTTTCAGCGTCTTTTCGTATTATTGGAATGGGGAGAAATTCTGCAAGGAAGGCTTTCACACCTACTGGTCCGCTTCCAGGTCCTCCCATCCCATGAGGGGCAGAGAAGGTCTTGTGCAGATTCAAATGAACGATGTCAAAGCCCATATCTCCTGGTCTGAACTTACCCATTATTGCGTTGAGATTTGCTCCATCGTAGTACAACAGTGCACCTGCGCTATGAACCATCTGAGAGATCTTCATGATGTCTTTTTCAAACAATCCGAGTGTGTTCGGGTTTGTAAGCATGAGAACTGCAACTTCATCACTCAAATGTCTTTCAAGTTCTGCAAGATCGACAAGTCCATCTTGTGTTGACTTAAGCTCAACAACATCAAAACCTGCCATAGCTGCAGAGGCTGGGTTAGTACCATGGGCAGAGTCTGGAACAAGTGCGATGTGCCTTTTCAGATCACCGCGAGACAGATGATAAGCCCTCGCTATCAACATACCAGTGAGCTCTCCATGAGCACCTGCGGCAGGTTGCAAGGACATCTCATCCATGCCAGTTATCTTACACAGATATTCTTTCAGTTCATACATCAGAGAAAGTGCGCCTTGTGTGAATTCCCAGGGTTGATATGGATGTATATCGGTGAAACCTTTCATACTTGCCACATATTCGTTTATCTTGGGATTGTACTTCATTGTACAAGAACCAAGTGGATAGAATCCTTTGTCAACAGAGTAGTTCTTGCTCGCCAAGTTGGTGTAATGTCTGACCACGTCAGGTTCACTCAGTTCAGGTAGTTCCAAAGATTTCTTTCTCAATAGATGCGTGGCAAAATCGAAGTTCTTTTCCTCAATCTGCGAATCAGGCAGTCTGAAACCAATTCTACCGGCAACGGATTTTTCAAAGACCGTCATAGATCACCACGCTCCATGAGTTCTACCAGTGTGTCTATACTCTCTTTCGTATTGACCTCTGTTGCACAAGCAAGGGCACAGTCTTTGTAATTGTCAAAATACCAACTCAGAGGTAGTGGACCAAGTACACCCTTTTCGAAGATCTTTCTCCATTCTCTGTCGTAATCAGTGCCAACTTTGACGACAAATTCATTGAAAAACGGTCCATCGAAGACTAAGTCGAATCCTTTTTGCATCAATCTCTCAGCAAGATAGTGAGCATTCGAATAACTTCTCTGTGCGACCTGTCTCATTCCATTCGGTCCAAGAGTACTCATGAATATCGCGTTTGTAACAGCCATCAGTGCATGGTTCGTGCATATGTTCGACGTTGCCTTTTCTCTTCTAATGTGTTGTTCCCTTGTTTGTAATATCATCACATAGCCCTTCTGTCCATCGGCGTCTTTTGTTTCACCTATCAACCTACCTGGCATTTTGCGAACGTGCTTTTCAAGAGTTGCGAAAAATCCAACGGTTGGACCACCGTAGTTCATAGCAATACCCAACGGCTGTCCATCGCCAACAACTATGTCGGCACCAAAGGTGGCTGGTGGTTCCAAGACCGAGAGTGCAAATGGCTCAGCAACGACTACGAAGACAAGATCTTTTATCACTTCTTTTATCGCCTTCAAATCTTCAACTATTCCAAAGAAATTCGGATACTGCACCACAACAGCACAACTGTCTTCATCGATTGACTGACTCAAAGCAGAAAGATCGGTCATACCAGAGTGTGTCAGCGGTATTGTTTTGAAGACAAATCTCTGTGCAGACGCATAAGTCTTGCTCGTTTGAACATACTCTGGATGAACCGCCTCGCTTATCAAAAAGGTGCGTTTACCATTTATTCTGTGAGCCATTAATATTGCTTCCGCAAGTGCTGAAGCACCATCGTACATCGAAGAGTTTGCAACATCCATACCCGTTAGTTCACATATCATAGTTTGATATTCGAACAGCGCTTGCAATGTTCCTTGAGAGACCTCAGCTTGATATGGCGTGTACGCGGTGACAAATTCAGGACGAGAAGCGAGAGCTCTCACAACCTGGGGTATGTAGTGCGCATAGATGCCAGCCCCCATGAATATGTTACTTTTTTCCACAACAGTGTTTCTTGCGGCAAGAGTCTTCAACAAAGAAAGTACGGTGAATTCATCTAAACCCTTTGGCAAATCTAATTCTTTAACGGTAATAGGAATATCTTCATAAAGATCATCAATCGATTTGACACCAACGGTTTGCAGCATCTGTTTTATTTCTTCATCGGTGTGAGGAATAAACGGATGCATCATCCTTCCTCCTCGCAGAGTTTCTTGTACTCCTCCTCGTTCAACAGTTCATTGAGTTCAGATTCGCTTGTCATTTCAATCTTGACAAGCCATCCTTCTCCTTCTGGATCTTTGTTCACGAGCTCTGGTTGATTGTTCAGTTTTTCATTGACTGCAACAACCCTGCCACTCACCGGTGCATAGATGTCGCTCGCGGCTTTTACTGACTCGATACTCATCATAGCTTCACCTTTTTTGACAGCCTTGCCAACTTGAGGTAAATCAACATAGACCACATCTCCAAGCTTGTCTTGAGCATGATTTGTAATGCCAACAATCGCGATCTTTCCATCTGCCACAACCCATTCGTGGGTCTTTGCGTATTTTTTCATCTTCGCCACCTCCTATAAACTCTTCACTGAACCCTTGTAGAAGGGTAATTTCACGACCTTTGCTTTGATCTTCGTTCCTCTCACTTCGACTTCAAGTTCATCCCCAATCTTCACTTGACTATCAACCATCGCAAGTGCGATCGATTTACCCAAGGTTGGTGAAAATGTTCCACTGGTGACTACACCAATCTTTTTGCCTTCTTTGAAAACTTCCATACCGTGTCGTGGTATTCTTCTGTCTAAGACTTCTAAGCCTCTTATTCTCTTCTGAACGCCACTTTCTTTTTGTTTCAAGAGCTTCTCCTTGCCGATGAAGTCTTTTTCAAATTTCACAACCCAAGACAAGCCTGCCTCTAAGGGTGTGGTACCCTCGTCGATGTCATTCCCATACAGCATATAAGAAGCCTCTAACCTGCAAATGTCTCTCGCTCCAAGACCTGCTGGTTTGATGTCAAAAGCTTCTCCGCGCCACAGAAGTTCGTCCCAGATCAAGGGAGTGTCATTCCATTTGCAGTAAATTTCGAAACCATCTTCTCCTGTATAACCAGTACGAGAAATCATGCAACTCTTGCCAAAGATCACATAACTGCTGAAAGTGTAGTAAGGTAAAGTCGTTACATCAGGGACGAACTTTCTCAAAAACTCTCCACTTGTAGGCCCCTGTATCGCGATAAGTCCATACTGTGACGAACAATCTGAAACATTCACATCATAAGTCGAAGCCTTGCTGAGGATCCACCGAAAATCTTTCTCCGTGTTGGCTGCATTGACAACTAACATCGCTCGATTTTCACCCAGCTTGTAAACCAAAAGATCGTCTATAATACCACCGTCTTCGTTGCACATGGTCGTATACATGACTTGACCAACCTTCAGAGATGCAAAAGAATTGGTCATTAAGAAATCGACAAAATCGATCGTGTCCTTCCCTTCGATGAAGATCTCTCCCATGTGCGAGACATCGAAAACTGCGACGTTCTTTCTTACAGCCAAGACTTCTTCAGTGATACCTTCATACTGCAATGGCATTTCCCAGCCCGCAAAGTCCACCATTTTTGCCTTCAGAGAAAGATGACTTTCATACAGAGGGGTTCTCTTCACTTTCAAGCGCCTCCTTGATGATCTGACGAGCTTTTTCTAAATCATCTTTCATCACCAGTATCTTAACCATTCCGCCTTGTCCAAAGATAACTGGGTCAAAGCTTCCTGGTTTTATCAAAACTTCTATTGCATTTTCTTCAAGCAAAGACTTGATGATGTTGGCCGTCGCCAGATCTACTTCTTCAATCAAAACTTCCCACAATGTGACTTCCTCCCGTTGTATAATCAGTTCAGTATTAATTCTACACCAGGAGGTGTGAAAAGTGAAAACCATAGGCGTGCTGACCAGTGGCGGAGATTCACCTGGCATGAATGCAACTATCAGGGCTGTCGTTAGGTTTGGTGTCAAGAGCGGATTGAAAGTAATCGGCATAGAACGAGGATACTGCGGTCTAATAGATGGTGCCTTTAAAGAAATGCGCTTTTCGGATGTTGCAGGAATCATGGAAAGGGGCGGAACTGTACTGAGAACAAGCAGATGTGGTGAGTTTTACACACCTGAAGGTAGAGCAAAGGCAGTACAACAAATGAACCGAGCCGGCATAGAGGGACTTGTGGTCATAGGAGGGGAAGGAAGCCTAACAGGAGCAAAACTGTTGTATGAAGAACACAACATTCCTGTTGTCGGAATACCGGGTACCATCGATAACGATATCTCACACACCGACATGTGTGTCGGCGTGGACACATGTTTGAACACCGTCGTTGAAGCCATTCAGAAACTCAAAGATACCGCAACATCACACGAGCGTGCTTTCATTGTTGAAGTCATGGGTAGATCGTCAGGTTACATAGCAGTTGCTTGTGCCCTCGCAACAGGTTCAGAAGCTGTAATTATACCTGAAATTCCAGTTGACTGGGATGCACTCGCGACAAGATTGTTCGAAGAGAGAAAGAGAGGGAAGATCAACTGCATCATAGTTGTTGCTGAAGGTGCGGGAGGAGCCTTCCAGGTTGCAAAGAATCTACAAGACAGAATTGGTTATGAAACAAGAGTGTCTATACTCGGTCACATTCAAAGAGGGGGAAGCCCAACTGTGTTCGACAGAATACTCGCAAGCCGAATGGGTGCGGAAGCCGTGAAAGCCTTAATAGACGGCGAAAAATGTGTCATGACTGCATTGCAACTTGGCAAGATCGTGCGAGTACCGATCGCCGAAGTGCTCAAAGAGAAAAAAACCTTAGATATGTCTTTGTATAATCTGGTACATTTACTGTCTTGAGGTGTGCGGATGAGAAAGTCAAAGATAATATGCACGATCGGTCCAAAGACAGAAGATATAGAAATGATAAAAAAACTGATATACTCAGGCGTCAACGCCTTCAGACTTAGTGCTGTTCACTATAAGATCGACAAACTGAGAGAACTCATTCAAAAACTCACAGAACTCAGAGAAGATATGACCCTGCCCGTTGCAATCATCGTCGATTTACCAGGACCAAAACTGCGTACAGGAGAGCAGAAAGAAGAGTTCATAGAGTTAATCGAAGGTGAGAAAGTATTCATAACGACAGAAGAAAATCTATCTTCAAAGGGGTTAATAAGCGTTGATTATCCAAGACTTGCACAGGAGATCAAAATAGATGATCCAGTTCTGATAGACGACGGGAAGATAAGGTTGAGGGTTACAAAGATCTTTGCCAAGAGGATCGAGTGTGTCGTAGAGGTGGGCGGAAGGTTCAAGAAAAACAGTGGCGTTAATCTACCGGAATCTGAGCTTTCAATTCCAGCCTTGACTGATGAAGACAAGAAGATAATATCTAATTGTGCAAAAACAGGGGTCAACTTCTTTTGCTTGTCTTTCGTGAAATCAGCGAAAGATGTGAAGGAAGCACGGAGATTCATTGAATCAATCGAACCAGTGGCTGGTGTGCTTACAAAGATAGAGACTAAAAAGGCTTTAGAGAACATTGAAGAGATCTGTCAAAACAGTGATGGAATTATAATTGCGAGGGGAGACCTTGCCGTCGAAATCCCCATTGAGCAGTTGCCCGTTGCTCAAAAAAAGATCCTAAGAGTGGCTTCAAAGTATGGAGTTCCAACTGTCGTAGCAACACAGATCCTCAGTTCAATGACTGAAGATCAACTACCCACACGCCCAGAGGTCATCGATGTGGCAAACATCGTCTTCGATGGTGCAGATGCACTTTTGTTTACATCAGAGACCGCTGTTGGGAATTACCCACTTCAAGTTGTCGAAATGGCGAACAAAATCATAGAAGATGCAGAAGAATTCCTGAAAGAACACGAATTCATTTTCTGGCAAAGACACTCTGAGAAAACTGAAGATCCTTCAGAGGCAATAGCAAGATCTTGCTACTGCATCGCCAAAGAAACCGGTGCGAAGGCAATCATAACTTCCACAGCCTCCGGCAGTACGGCGAGGAGAGTGTCACATTTCAGACCATTCTGTCCAATCATAGCCACAACGCCCAATCAGAACACCTTCAATCAACTGTCGATCGTCTGGGGAGTCATTCCCATACTCGTTCCTGAAGTTCACTCGACCGATATAATGATCCATGTTGCCGTAGAGAGAGTTAAATCTCTTGGATATGTCGAGAGCTCCGACACCGTTGTTGTGACTTCTGGTGCACCATGCGGTATAGTTGGGACGACGAATATGTTGAAGATTCATACAGTAGAGTAGGGAGATCTCAAATGCTGGAGTTTTCAGAAGAGCTTCTCTTGGTACTTCTTGAGTTATCTGGATTTCCGATCTTGGTGCTCGATGAAGAGTTGAAGATACAGATGATCAACAAAGAGGCGTTTGGGCTGCTTGGATTTTCAGAAGAACAGCTCAGAGAAAAGAAAAGATCTTTTCTTGATTTTCTCTACTTTAAAGATCTTCAAGAGTTAGAGGATTTTCAACAAAACAAGTTGGTCAAAGAATTTCACTTGACTTTGGTGAATTCAGAAGGACAGCACAAGGAAACTATCGCGAGGATAAGAGCAACTCCTGATGGGAAAAGATTTCTGGTTTCCTTGGTAGATGTGACTGAATTCAAAAAAATCGCAGAGAAGCTCTCAAGAAAAACTAAGTGCCAAGATGCTGTGATGAAGATAGTTGCGCAGGTTCTCAAAGATGATGTCGAGAATCTATACCAGTTCTTGTTAGAGAAGGCTGTAGAAACGGTTCCAGGAGCGCAGGCAGGTAGTGTTTTGGTGAGAGAAAAAGGTGTTTTTGTTTACAAAGCCGCTGTTGGCTATGATCTTTCTGAGTTATCAAAGATACATTTCAAAGAAAAAGAGTTAGTTCAGCATCTTGCGAAGGACGTCATGATAGTCACTGATTTTTCCGCGAATGAACAACTGGATGAAACAAGAAGAAAGATACTCGAAGATGCAGGAAAGTTCAGGCAGATCAAAGTCATGCTGAGCATACCCATTGTCGTTCAAGAACAAACAGTTGGATTTTTCAACCTCGACAACTTTGAAGATTCAAAGATCTTTGATGACGAATCGATCGAAATGGGGAAGATCTTTGCTGCACAGTTGGGAGTGATCTTCGAGAGGCTGAGACTCGAAGAGCAGATTAAAAATCAAGTACAGCAGATGCGCTTTCTTTCATACCACGATCCACTCACAGGTCTTGCAAACAGAAGATATCTTCAAGAAGAAGCCGAAAGAATCCTTGCCTCTTCGGACAGACGAAAGGAAGCTGTCAGTGTCCTCTATCTAGATCTTCTGAACTTCAAGCAGATAAACGATAATTTCAGCCACGAAATTGGAGACAGAGTTTTGGTTGAGATAGCCAAGAGATTGAAGAAATCTACCAGGAAAAGCGACTTCGTTTCAAGAATAGGGGGAGACGAGTTCGTCTTCTTGCTCGCCAATACCTCTGCAAAGAGAGCTACAAGATTTGCACAAAGAATCATTCAGCAGATTGAAGTTCCCATAATCATCGATGTAGCAAGCTTTACAATCTCTGGCAACATTGGGATTGCTGAATATCCCAAAGATGGCGATCACTTTGAAAAGGTCTTGCGCAATGCAGACAGGGCGATGTACTGTGCTAAGACTCAGAAGAAGCCCTACTGCATCTTTGAAAGTTGATCAACGATTTGGCATGCCAAATTCACGTTGTTCTTAAGAAGTTCGATGTTACTCTCAACTGTTCTTCCATCAGAGTAATGTGCCAACCTTGAGAGTAAAAACGGTGTGAGATCCTTGCCTTTCACATTGGACCACTCAAGATCTTTTTCAGCCAACTGATGCCACTTTTTGAATTCAACCTCGTCGATCTCGTACCGTTCGGGTATAGGATTAAAAACAAGCACTGAACCTGGCAAATCAAAGGATTCTTTGCTCAGAAAAATAGAAACGATTTCTTCAACGCTTTCAACCTTTGTGATGGGAATGCTCGTAGAACGACAGTAAAAGGCAGGCAGTCTGTCGGTTCTGTAGCCAACTGCCGTGACCTGAAAGGTTTCGAGCATCTCCACAGTTGATCTCAGGTCTAAGATAGACTTTGGTCCCGCACAGACGACGATCATCCTTGTTCGTGAAAGTTCGATCAAGTCTTGTGAGACGTCCCAATCTTTCGTAGAATGAACACCTCCGATGCCGCCAGTTGCAAAAACCTTTATACCACTTAGATAAGCCAGACGCACTGTCGCGCTCACCGTTGTGGCAGCCCATCTTTTCAAGGCAACTGCTACTGGGATCTCTGAAACTCCAACCTTCATAACGTCTTCTCTTGTTCCAATCTCCTGTATCTCTTCACTGCTCAAACCTATTCTTACCTCACCAGCCACAATCGCAATGGTTTTTGGCGTGCAGTCATGCCGTCTGACAACAGCTTCAAGTTCCATCGCAGTTTCAACGTTCTTTGGCTTTGGTAATCCGTGCGCAATAACCGTTGACTCAAGGGCAACTGTTCTGTTGAACACCATATCACCATCTTTCAAAATGGATACGCTCCTGTTTGAATCTGTCTACAGGTTCAGGGTTTTCAGCAGGATATCCAATGCAAACCAATGAAAAAGCCACAACGTTCTTTGGGAGATTCAGTATCCTTCCAAATGCTGTTACTCTTGCTTCATCGGGATAGACACCACACCACACGGCTCCCAAACCAACTTCGGTTGCCCTCAACAGCATGTTCTGAGTTGCCGCCGAACAGTCTTGTACCCAAAATTCTCCAAATTTCACGAGTGTCAAATCTGCACAAATTACCACAGCGACGGGAGCTTTTAAGATCATCTTCGCATAAGGGTGTGACTGAACGATCTTTTCTTTGGTTTCTCTGTCCTTTATAACAACAAAATGCCACGGTTGTTCGTTGCCAGCAGATGGTGCATGCATTGCAGCTCTGATAACCTCCAAGATGAGTTCTTCTTCGATATCTTTATCTTGATACTTCCTTATACTTCTCCTCTGATAGATCGTGCTCACACAGATCACTCCCCCTTGGAATTATAAACCTTTCTGATCGCGCCCAAAATGATTGCACTAACGAGTAGGATCATGCCGCAAAATTGCACACGAGACATCTTTTCAGAGAGTATGATGAAAGAAGAAACTGCAGCAAAGATAGGCTCACCAACGTATATGAGCGCTGCCGTGTTTGAACCAACGTACTTTTGAAATTTGAGTTGCACCCAGACTGCAAAGATCGTTGCAAACAACGCTGTAAAGATCATCACAAAGATGAATCCAAGGTTTATCTTGAAATCCCCATAGACCGGTGCCAGCGCACCATTGATGAGAGAGGTTACAAGAAATTGTGGTGCCAGCAGAGAGATCTCGTTTTGATTGTTCTCTGTAAAATGAGTTACCATGACAACATGAACTGCAAAGGCAACAGCGCATATTACAGTGAGCAAATCTCCAAAATTGAAAGGATCATGCGTTGGATCGTTGAGCATGTAAAGTCCTACAACGGAGATTAAAAAAGATATTATCTGAAAAAATGTTGGTTTTTTTCTCTCTATCAAGTAGGAAAAGAAAGGTACAAACGGTATGTAAAGTGATGTTATGAAACCACTCTTAGTCGAAGTGGTGATCTTCAAACCACTCGTCTGGGTAGCATAGGCAACACCCAGAAAAAGACCCAGTACTATGGCTTTTTTCCACGAGATTTTGCTTCTGAAGAAGATTAAAGTCAACACAAAGGCTGTGAGAAATCTCAAAGAGTTGTAGAAAAAAGGATTGGCTTCCACCAAGATCAACTTTTGTATCGGAAAGGTCAGTCCCCACACTGCTGTAACGATCAACAAGAGAACTGTGGCTTTTGTCTTCATCATAGGCTACTCCGTCTTTTCACAAGATTGGCCTCAAGGACAATTCTCTTTGGTATTTCTTCGCCATTGATTATTCTCATGAGAAGATTGGCACAGATCTCTCCGACTTCTCGGTTCATGTACTCAACGCTCGACAGCGGTGGATCCAAAAAGTCACAGAAGGAAAGATTTCCATAACCAAAAACAGACAGTTGATCTGGTACTTTGATTCCTTCATCTTTGAGTGCTTTCAAAACGCCAACTGCTATGTGATCATTGCTACAAAGAATGACGTTGGGCAAGGTTGAAAGATTCTTGGTTGCGTCATACGATTCTTGTGGTTTTTTCAGTACTCTCACGTCATAGTCTTCTATCTTGTGGTTGAACATAGCTTTCATGAACGATGTGTAGAGCATGTAAGATTTGTAATTAGAAAGATCTTCGCACAAGAACGCGAATGAACGAGCGTTGTACTTGAGCATTCTTTCAACGATCTTGTTCATCGCAGAAGAATGGTTGAAGGTCACAGAGGA
Source organism: Pseudothermotoga sp. U03pept (assembly GCF_051235805.1). Taxonomy (NCBI): domain Bacteria; kingdom Thermotogati; phylum Thermotogota; class Thermotogae; order Thermotogales; family Thermotogaceae; genus Pseudothermotoga; species Pseudothermotoga sp. U03pept. The sequence continues at coordinate 1,720,420 of NZ_JBPNXV010000001.1, forward strand.
GCTTACCGAATCATATCCAACAAGCAATGAAGCTTTCACTTGGTCCTTGAATCGTTCTGAGATCACCACAACAGGATCGGCAGAACTGTCAAGATTCGCTTTCAAGTTCACCAAAACACCGTTCTCACACAACCGTTCAACGATTCCTTGTAAGACACTAAGGTAACTTTCCTCCCAACCATTGAGCACTACGCCAATCTGAGCATGACTTTTTCTGAAAAGCCGAGCAAAACTGCTTGGCTGAAACCCTGTATCTTTGATCACCTGCATGACTCGTTCTCGAAGCAGTGGATCCACGTTGCTCTTACCATTTAAGACACGCGAAACAGTCGAAATTGACACTTCTGCCATCTGAGCGATGTCTTTGATCGTCAGTTTTTTCAAAAACAACCCCCCACGGCTTTGTCTCAGTCTCTTCTACCAAAAGCGCCAGCGATCAAGAGCATTCTCAGCAGCTGCAAGACTGCCATAGCTGTTGCCGCTACATAGGTCAAGGCAGCCGCGTTCAAAACCTTTCTCACGCCCTTGAGTTCTTCTTCAGACATCATGATATTCTCTCTGAGCAGTTTCAGAGCCTTTTTGCTTGCGTCATACTCCACAGGCAGCGTAATCAAACTGAACAGTACGGCGAGCCCAAAGAGTACGATTCCAAACTGCCACAATGCAGGCAGTGCAAAAAGAAGACCGATTATGAAGAAAATCCAAGCAAGAGAAGAACCTAAGTTTGCAACTGGTGCGAGAAGATTTCTGAAAGCAAGAGCTGGGTTCTTCTCGGCATGCTGAATTGCATGACCTATTTCGTGTGCTACAACACCGAGTGCTGCCACAGAGGGGCTGGCATAGGTGGAAGAAGAAAGCCTCACAACCTTTGTTCGAGGATCGTAATGATCGGTCAGATGACCAGGCATCGATTCAACACGAACATCATAGATACCGGCACCATCGAGCAACCTCATGGCAAGTTGGCTGCCTGTGAAGCCAGTGAGAGACCTTATCTTTGAGTACTCAGAGAAGGCTGCACTGACTTTGATCTGCGCCCATATCGCCAATAAAAGAGCAGGCACAAGAATTATAAAAGTTGGGTCATAGAAAAACATTTTCTCACCTCCTCAACCTAAGACACTTTGTTCTTTTCAAGCGTTCAAATTTTACTGAAACTGTCATACTAAATGAACAAAAAGTCCACTTTTGAGCTTCGGTTCAAACCAGGTTGATTTTGGTGGCATTATCTTTCCGTCATCCGAGACACGCATGAGTTCTTCTATTGACGTCGGATACAACGAAAAAGCCACCGCCCATCCTCTCTTGTCTACAGCTTCCTCAAGTGCTTCCAAGCCATGTATACCGCCAATGAAGTCTATTCTCTTGTCAGTCCGTGGATCTGCTATTCCAAGAATCGGTTTCAAAAGATTGTCTTGCAAGATTGACACATCTAAAGCCTTAACAGGATCAGATTCGTCGATGAGATTCTCCTTCGCCTTCAAAGTGTACCATCTTCTGGAAAGGTACATGCCAAATAGGTGTCTCGCCTGTGGTTTGTACTTGTATTCTGATGGTTCTATTTCGAAGGATTGGCTGATCGTTTTCAAAAACTCTTGCTCACTCAGCCCGTTCAAATCCCTGACGACCCTGTTGTAATCATAAATTCGTAGATCTTTGTGAGGAAATAGAACGGCAAGGAAGAAATTGTATTCCTCTTCTCCTGTGTAAGAAACGCTCTCTTGCCTGAGAAGTTGTGCAACTCTGACTGCCGATGCAGCACGGTGGTGTCCATCGGCAATGTAAAAACTGTTGACCCTCTTGAACAAATTCTTCAACTTCTCAATTTTCTCTGCGTCCTGAACCAAGTACACGATCTGTTCTACTCCATCTTCATCGAGAAAATCGTACTCTGGTTCGCCGTGCGCAAGACTTTTCATAAAGCCATCTATCTCTTCAGAGGAACGATACATGAGAAAGACAGGACCAGTTTGAGCTCTCAAGTGATATATGTGCTTTGTCCTCTCTTCTTCTTTGTCTTTTCTGGTCAGCTCGTGTTTCTTTATCGAACCGTTGAGATACTCATCAACAGAAAAAGTTGCAACCAAACCGATCTGAGTGTGGTCTTTTGCAACCTGCTTGTAGACATAGAAAGATTCGCGATCTTGAAGAAATACCCCTGAATCAATGAACCATTGCAAGTTCTTTTTTGCAACTCTCAACGCTTCATCACTACTTGATTCTACCTGCTCTTGGAAGTTGACCTCTGGCTTTGTCACTTTGTAAAAGGAATAAGGATTCTGTTGTACTATCTTTTTTGCTTCCTCAGAACTTATGACATCATATGGCTTAACAGCCACCTTTGCAGCAAAGTCTTTCTTAGGTCTGAGCGCCCTGAATGGTCTAACGATCAAGATTCTCGACCTCCTTTAGATACCTTTCTTGCTTGGTAAACATCTCTGTTGACTTGTTGTCCGTCAATTCATGATCATAACCGCACAAGTGAAGACAGGCGTGTATCAAAACTCTTCTAAATTCAGTTGAATAGGGCTGTTTGAACTTTGATGCATTCTTTTCAATCTGCTTTGGGCACAAGAATATCTCACCAAAAAGATCTTGCTCGCCGTAAACGAATGTGAGAACATCTGTTGCAAGGTCGATCTTTCTGTAGATCCTGTTCAAGTTTCTGATACGCCTTTCCCCAACAAAAACAATGTTGACAGGCACCTCACCTATTTCCTGTTTTAGAATCTTTCTAACTATCCTTTTGACCAAGAGTTCGTTAATCTGACTTCTTGATCTGTTCATTATCGAAATTTTGAGCAAGGTTGATCACCTTCTTTATCTCTTCCTTTGGATACTCGATGCGCATCTTAAACATGTTCAACAAGACCTTTGTGAACTCTTCTGCGATTGCTTCAAGGTCTTTCAATGTCAAACCCGATTCGTCCAACTCTCTTTCGTTGTATATTCCAGAGACGATTTCTTCAACCATCGCTTGCACACGTCCTGCCGTCGGGTTTTTTAAACTCCTTGCCGCCGCTTCAACTGCATCCGCAAGCATTATTATACCTGCTTCTTTGAACTGAGGTTTTGGTCCAACATATCTGAACTCATCTTCACTCAGATTTTCCCCCAATTCCTTCGACTTGTGGTAGAAATATCTTTGTACTCTCGTACCGTGGTGTTGGGGTATCACGTCTTGTATGAGCAAAGGTAATCTGTTTTTTCTCGCTATCTCCAAGCCTGATTTGACATGATCTTGGATAATCAGGTGGCTCAGCTTAGGACTCAGTTCGTCATGTGGGTTTTTCTCAAAGATGTTCTCGGTGTAAAAATATGGTCTTTTCGACTTACCTATGTCGTGAAAATAGGCAGCCATTCTTGCAAGCACAGCATTCGCTCCTATCCTCTGTGCAGCTGCCTCAGCAAGATTGGCGACCATCGAAGAATGGTAGTAGGTTCCAGGTGCCTTAAGAGAAAGAGTCTTCAGCAATGGGTTGTTCAGATTGCCAAGTTCTATCAAGTCGATGTTTGAATATATCATGCTCGCATATTCTATGAACGGCAGAAGACCGATGCAGACAACAGACGAAATCAAAGGCAGAAAGAACGCGGTAACAATCTGCAATAAATCTGGTCTTACACCTTGTATCTTAGCGTGCAACAGATAGAAGAATATCGAGACCAGAGCCGTGAAAAAGGCAGACCTTGCAACCTGCATTCGTTTTTCAATTTGAGAACTGAGAACGGCGTTGATAACGCAGATGGTCAGCATCAGAACAAATCCCAGTCCGTTGAAAGTCAAGGCAGTTGAAAACAGAACGGCTAAGAAGACCGATGTCATTAAAGTAACCTCTTTGTTGTAAAAAAGAGCAATTAAGGTAACTGGAATGAACAACGGCGACGAGTAAAAGCCAAATTGCTTCACCAACAACCGCGAAAGAAAACTTCCAACTATCACGATGAAGTAGAGCAATATCGTGTAAGATTTGTGCAAATTGAACGGTTTTTCCCCTATCTTGGGCTTAACGAGAACGAACCACAAAACCAGCGTTGCAATATAACCATTTGCCAAGACGAAGAAGGTGGGTAAAGCTGGATACAAGAGCACAAGAAAACACAGAAGGACGACTATAACGTCAAACCAATTGTGCATAAAGAAATCAATTATTCTTTTCATTTTTGTTCCTTTCATAGTTTTCATATGCCTTTATGATCTGTTTTACAACAGGGTGTCTCACGACATCAGATTCAGAAAGATAAACAAAAGATATCCCTTCAATTCCTTTCAGTATACTTTCGCATTCTATCAACCCTGAACTCCCTCTGTCAATATCCACCTGAGTCACATCTCCTGTGATCACCGCTTTTGAATTGAAGCCAATTCTCGTTAGAAACATTTTCATCTGCTGATGAGTGGCATTCTGTGCCTCATCGAGTATTACAAAACAGTTGTTCAATGTTCGGCCGCGCATGAATGCTAATGGTGCAATCTCTATTACACCTTTCTGTCGATAGGTGTAAAATTTCTCAGCCGGCATCATATCCATTATCGCATCGTAAATTGGTCTGAGATACGGGTCTACCTTTTCTACCAAATCGCCCGGCAAAAATCCAAGCCTTTCACCAGCCTCAACAGCAGGCCTCGTGAGTATGATCCTCTGTACTGCTCCTGATTTCAGATAATCCAGCGCCATCGCCACGGCAAGGTATGTTTTCCCTGTGCCAGCAGGACCTATGGCGAAAACAACGTCGAATTTTCTCATCGCCTCCAGATATTCTGCCTGACCTTTTGTCTTGGGACGAATCTTACCCGATAGGATACTCTCTTGAGTGGTCTGAGCTGAGAGTCTGTCCCACGAAGAATAGAGATCAACTAACGATTCAAATTCATTCCAGTCCATCACATAACCTTTCTTGGCGGCTGTAACTACTTGTGAAATAATACCCTCAACAATTTCAACAACAGAATTGTCGTTACCAGCTACAACGATTCTCTTATCTGAGACGTCTATGTTAACGGAAAATCTTTTCCTCAAAAAACGGAGTCTATTGTCGTACTGACCCAAGACAGCGACCATATCTATGTTCTCGGGAACCTCAATAGTTTTCGACGCCAGCTCTACATCACCTCCACAATTATATTACATCAGCCTTGTTGATCGAGCAAAGAGAAGAGAGACTTGAGATATTTGCTCCTTGAAGGATGTCTCAACTTTCTAAGGGCTTTGACCTCGATCTGTCTTATCCTTTCTCTGGTGACGTTGAAATACTGACCAACTTCCTCAAGCGTCTTCGCCTTTCCATCGAGTAATCCATACCGCATCTTCAACACCATAGCTTCACGTGGGTTCAAGGTCTTGAGAACCTTTTCAAGTTCTTCGCGCATCAACATTCTCATTGCTTCTTTCTTTGGTGATGCGATATTTTCATCTGCCACAAAATCGCCAACAGTCGAATCTTCGTCTTCACCAACTGGTGACTCAAGAGAAACTGTTTCCTTTGAAGCCTGAAGTATCTCCTCTATCTTGTCAACTGGTCTGTCCATCAATTTGGCAAGTTCATCCATAGAAGGTTGCTCACCGTGTTTTTGGTAATATTCCCTCGTTAGACGGTTCAGTTTGTTTATGGTCTCGACCATGTGCACTGGTATTCTTATAGTTCTTGCTTGATCTGCAATCGCTCGAGTTATAGCCTGTCTGATCCACCAGGTTGCGTAGGTACTGAATTTGTAACCTTTTCTCCAGTCAAACTTCTCAACTGCTTTCAACAAACCTATATTACCTTCCTGGATCAAATCCAAGAATGGCAAACCACGACCTATGTATCTCTTTGCTATGCTTACCACGAGTCTGAGATTTGACTCAACGAGCTTTCGTTTTGCACGTTCATTTCCAGCCTGTGCACGTCTTGCGAGTTCTCGTTCCTGTGACGGAGTCAGCAGAGGTATCTTGCCTATTTCGCGCAGATACATTTTTATGGGGTCTTTCAGTGCTACGTTGTCATAAACTTCTCGTCCTTCTTCTAAGAGGCTTGGAATTTCCGATTCTGTAGCGATTTCTTCTAAATCTTCTAAAGCCTCTGCTTCCGGCTCGGTGTCTTGAATATTGATCTTGTTCTTCTCAAGCTCTTCGTATATACGCTCAATCAAAGTGGTGTCGAACCCTTCGTAATCCGCAGGGAAAGCCCTGTCTATGTCATCGTAGGTTACGAATCCTTTTTTCTTCCCAGTCTTTATTAAACTCTTTATTCTCTCCTCGATCTCCTTACCCGTCATAGCCTTTTTTTCTTCTAATTTCTCCTCTTCTTCTTTGATGACTTCTTCATTTTCCACCTTGGTCACCTCCGATTCTTCCAATCGAAGCGATCAACCTCAACCTCTCTTTCAAGAGTTGTGCCCTTTCTTCATCACTCTTGCAATTGGCAAGTTTACCGTCTATCTGTGACAAACGCTTTTCAATTGCTTTTCTTGCAAAACGCTTTCTTATGTCTTCTAACATCTTCAACGGATCACCGGGTGGTATCTTTGACATCAGGTCGAAAACGTACTTTCTGATGTCCACATCTTGTTCAGCAATGTTGGAATTGTTTTCGAGTAGATCTATTATCCTTCTTGTTTTTTCACTCATCACTGTGCGATCTATTCTTTCCAACTCTTTTCTCAGATCTTGCTGGGTTATGTACAGATAGATGAGATAATCTTCATCGCTTGGAAGATTTACCTTCCCAGCGTCTGGTTTTTCAAAAGTACTTCTTCTGAAATAATCGGACAACTGAGCAACCGAAAGCTTTACTCTCTCAGAGATAACTTTGAGCAAATTGTCATATCTCTCAATTCTCTGAGTATTCAGCAAAGAATCCACCCAGATCTTCATCTGAGCCAAGAATCTTTCCGAACCAGATGTTGAAGATAGATCGAAGATCTTAGAGTAGAAATCCACCAAATAGTTTTCAAATGAAACTGCATTTTTCAACGCTTTCTTCAAGGCCTCTGAACCTTCTGTTCTGTACAACTCATCTGGGTCTTTTTCAGAAAAAGATGCAACGGCTACATCAAAAGATGAATCTATAAGTGTCTTCAAAGACTTCAAAGTCGCTCTTTGCCCTGCTTCATCACTATCAAAACAGAGAATTATGTTCTTACTCAAAGATCCCAATTTTATCAAATGCTCTTTAGAAAGATTAGTTCCCAAGACTGCCACAGCATTTTTTATGCCAGCTCTGTGAAAGGCTATTGCATCGAAGTATCCTTCTGTTATTACAGCAAAATCAACACCTTTTATAGCCTTCTTTGCTCTTTCAAGCAAGAAAAGCACAGAACGTTTCGCAAAATACTTTGTCTCTGGTGAATTGAGATACTTTGGTTCTCTGTTTGCGATTGCTCTTCCACCAAAGGCTACGATCCTCGAGAGTTCATCTCTTATTGGTATTATCAAACGATCCTCGAAAAGATCGATATACCCTTCTTTTGTCTTTTTCAGCAAACCGTATTCCAAGAGCTTTGGTACTTGCACAGAAATCTTCGAAGCGATCTGCAACACCAAGGTTGAATTCGTCGGGCAGTAACCAAAATCGTATTCTTCGATCTCTTCTTGATTGAATCCCCGAGTGTAAAGATACTCTAAGGCATTTGGGTTTTGCCGCAACTGCTTCTTATACTCCTCGTGAATTCTTGAAAGAAGAGATATATATCTCTCTTTTTCAGAATGTCTCTCATCTGTGTCTACCTTTATGTTCACCATCTGGCCAAGTTTTTGCAGAGCCTCTTGGAAAGATATATGTTCTATCTCCTGAACGAACTTTATGACATCTCCAGATGCACCACAACCAAAACAGTGGTAAAGCTTCAATGTAGGGTTAACGTGAAAAGAAGGCGTCTTCTCGCTGTGAAAGGGACATAATCCTCTGTAACTGGAACCGACCTTCTGCAACGAGACATATTGTGAGACAACTTGAACTATGTCTACCTCACGCTTAATCTTTTCAATGATTTCTTTGCTCGCCATCTTGAAGGTTCAAAGGGTTAAGAAAATCTTCAGAAAACCTTCCTCCCATCGGATGAAAAAAAGCAGCTAACTTGCGAGGTCTAATACCAAATGTATTTGACTTCCCAACAGAAAAAACGGTTCAACAAAGCGAGGATGTCAACCATGACATCCTCGTCAATCGTTCAGCGCTTGGAATACTGAGGTGCTCTTCGAGCTTTCTTGAGGCCGTATTTCTTACGCTCAACCATTCTCGGATCTCTTGTGAGCATTTCTTGGGATTTCAAAACTGGTCTAAGGCTTGGATCAAACTTAATGAGCGCACGAGCCAATGCAAGTCTCACAGCACCGGCTTGACCGGAAAGACCTCCACCTTCCAGTCTTATCAAAATGTCGAACTTACCATCCATTTTTGTTACAACCAGCGGTTCAAAAGCTTGTCTTGCCCTCACTTGATCCTTGAAATACTCGTCGGCAGAACTGTAAGATTTATCATTTATCGTCAATCGACCCTGTCCTGGGTAAAGATAGATCCTAGCTACAGAAGTCTTCCGTCTACCCAAACCATTGTAAACAACTGTCTCAGGCATTATTCACCCTCCTATTAGAGCCCCAGAGGCTGCGGATTTTGAGCCTGATGGGGATGCTCGCTTTTAGCATAAACTTTAAGTCTTCTCAAGTACTTATCACCAAGGGCAGCCTTGGGAAGCATCCTCTTGACTGCCAAGTAGATCAACCTCTCAGGATACTTTTCAAGAATCTGTTTTGCAGTTTGCTCCTTCAGTCCTCCGGGATAACCAGAATAGTGGTAATAAATCTTCTTTTCGAGTTTCTCACCCGTCAGAACTACCTTGTCGGCGTTTATCACAACAACAAAGTTGCCCGTATCCACTCCCGGAAAAAAAGTTGGTTCATTCTTGCCCATCAAATATTTCGCGATTTGAGAGGCGAGCCTACCAAGCACCTTTCCAGAGGCGTCAACCAAATACCACTTTCTTCCTGCTTCTCTAACTATAGTGGTTCTCTGTATTGGAAAAGCTTTCGCCATGACTATTCCTCCTCACTGCTCCACTACAACATCAACAAACTTCTTGTTGTTTTTCACGTAGAACCTTACCAAACCATCTTTCAAGGCAAAAAGCGTGAAATCTTTGCCACAACCGACATTTTTACCGGAATGGATCTTAGTTCCTCTCTGCCTGACGATTATACTACCAGCAGAAACTTTCTGTCCATCACCAACCTTTACTCCTAAGTACTTTGGCCTGCTGTCTCGTCCATTGGTGCTCCCACTTTTTCTATGAGCGAAGAGTTGTATATCGATTCGCATTCTCCTTCACCTCCAACGAAAGGTTCTCAGGGTATTGCTTCTGTAAATCCCTCAGACTCTCGTAAAGTTCACCGATCAAAAGCTCAGATAATGCATCTTGATCTTTCAGCGCAACCTCAAGTCTTCCAGTGCTTCTTTTCACAGTGGCAACACAATGGTCCACCAAAATTCTCGCGGTGTGTTGAGTCAAAACACTCACTGCTGCGCATACTATATCTCTTCCCTTGAGGTCAAAATAGCTGTGCCCATGAACTGTGAAAGAAGTGTATCGACCAGCAGACTTGAGAAAAGTGGCTTTTATCATCATTCTTCACCAGGCTGTATCTTTTCGATCTTCACGAGTGTAAACCACTGCCTGTGGCCACGTTCTCGGCGATAATTCTTTCGAGACCTGTACTCGCCGACTACTATCTTTCTCGCCCTCTGATGACTGAGGACTGTGCCTTTCACCAAACACCCTTGCAAATAGGGTTTTCCAACCTTGGTAGTGTCTTGCGTGGAGAGGTGTAATACTCTCTGAAACACAACTTCGTCTCCTTGTTGCTGTGGCAGTTTCTCCACGGCAATAGTGTCTCCCTCTGAAACTTTGTACTGCTTGCCTCCTGTTTCAATGATCGCGTACACAGATTCACCTCCTTGGCAACATGCACTGAAAAACGTAGTTCCACAGCAAAGAGGAACTTTTCTCCACGTTTTTCAAGTGCTGATATGAGATTTACGCCGTGATATTCTACCATCACTTCTGTTAAGGTACAGAAAACTTAAGATTACAGAATCCATCTTCAAGTTGTGCCTTACTTCAATTATTATAAGATTGAATTTGATAATAAATAAAATCGAGCTTCAATTTTTTGGAGGTGAGAGTGTGTATCTTGCAATCATCCTCATCATATCTGGGGTCTGTCTCATTTTTCTCGGGGCAAAGATCTTTTTCGGCATACTCTTTCTTGCAACTGGTGTTTACATATTGAGTGTCATTGCCACTTTACACTTCAAATCTCAAGTGCGAACGAAACAAACACAAAAGGTTTTGAAAGAGAAACTCGAGGGGAAATTGAGTGCTGAAGACCTTCAATGGGTGCTTGACATTGCAAAACCGCCTTTTGGCAAGAAAATTTTCATCTTCGTAGACGATGAAAATGACTCAACACATGTGAGAGTCTCTATTCCATTTTCCCTTCTAATAGTCCTTAAACCATTTGCCAAATCACTCTTACCATTTATTTCCAAGTTCACGAAGGGCAAAATACCCGTAGATGAAAAATATCTCGGTATCATTCATGAAGTGCTCATGGCCTCATTGGATGAGCTGATGACATATTCCGGAGATTTCATACACGTTGAGAGCAAGGGAACAACTGTCAGAATAGGAATCGCGTGAGGTGCCTGCATGAGGCAGTTTTTTTCAAAGTGCCCAGTTTGCGGAAATTGCACCACGGTGACTTCTTACAAGTGCAAGAGCTGTGGTACTGAGATAAGAGGTGAATTCGAACCAAATGAGTTCAACAATCTTTCAAAGGAAGATCTGGAATTCTTGAGAACTTATCTGAGAAACAGGGGCAATCTCACAAAGGTTGCTGAGAGATTTAAGATTTCCTATCCAACAGCCCACTCGTATTTCAACAGAGTTTTGGCTAAACTTGGATATCTCCAATCTGAGTCCTTTCACTACGCAGAAATACTGGAAAAGCTCGAGAAGGACCAAATTGATTTCTCAACCGCTTTGTCTTTGATCAAAGAGGAAAAGGAGGTAAAACCATGAGAGATGAGTTGCTCAGAATCATGAATCTTGTGAAGGTTGGAAAACTCTCACCAGAGGAAGGCGTTGAACTCGCTGAGAGTATGGGTATCTTTTCTCAGCCAAAGCAGACCGCACAAAACAAAAGAAGGATGCTCTACATCCAAGTTAGAGAAAAAGACGGTGACAAAGTGGACATAAAGATTCCGGTTGGTCTAACCCAACTTTTGAAGCTTTCCTTACCTGCTTTGAAGGAAAAGCTACCAAATGTTGATCTGGAGTTTTTGTCAGATCAGTTAGATGAGGCGATGAAAGAGTTGTCTGAAATCCAAGGAGACATCATAAATGCCACTGGATCTGATGGTACAACCGTTCGCATCTTCATTGATTAAAGACTGATTTTCTGATAAAATCATTGCAAAAGAACTCTGGAGGTGTCACAAGAATGGACCTCGGTACCCGTTACACACCGGAACAAATAGAGAAAAAATGGTATGCCAGGTGGTTGGAGAAAGGTTATTTCACTCCCAAAGGGAGTGGCACACCTTTTGTCATCGTGATACCACCTCCAAATATAACTGGACGCATCCACATGGGACATGCTCTAAACATCACCCTTCAAGACATTCTCGTGCGCTACAAGAGGATGTGTGGCTTTGACACTCTTTGGCTACCAGGAGAAGACCATGCAGGTATCGCAACACAGAATGCCGTTGAAAGATTCTTGGAAAGCCAGGGCAAGAGGCGTGAAGAACTCGGCAGAAATAGATTTGTCGAATTGGTCTGGCAGTGGGCGGAGAAGTACAGAACTGAGATTCGTCAACAGATAGAGACCCTTGGTGCTTCGGTGGATTGGACCAGAGAAAGGTTCACCTTGGATGAAGGACTTTCAGCAGCCGTTAGAAAGGTTTTCGTTGAGTTATACAGACGAGGCTTAATATACAAAGGCAAATACATGGTCAACTGGTGTCCGCGGTGTAAGACCGTTCTTTCGGACGAAGAAGTCGAACATGAAGAGAGTAAGGCGAAGTTGTATTACGTCAAATATCCTTTGTGTGGTGAAGATGGATATATAGCTGTTGCAACAACAAGACCTGAGACAATGCTCGGTGATACGGCCGTTGCGGTGAATCCAAAAGACGAAAGGTACAGAGAGTTCGTCGGAAAAAAGGTTATTCTCCCATTAGTCAACAAGGAAATACCGATAATCGCCGATGAATATGTCGATTTAGAATTTGGTACCGGTGCGGTCAAGATAACTCCTTCACATGATCCTAACGATTTCGAGGTGGCAAAACGACACAACCTCCCATTTTTGGAGATCTTCGACGATGAGGCAAGAGTAAACGAAAACGGTGGCGCTTACAGAGGATTAGACCGATATAAAGCCAGGGAAAAGATCGTTCAAGATCTCGAGACAAATGGATATCTTTTGAAAACAGAGGACATAAGCCACGCAGTTGGACATTGTTACAGGTGTGAAAGCATGATTGAGCCTCGAGTAATGGATCAATGGTTTGTCAGCATGAAGCCGCTGGCAGAGAAAGCCATTGAAGCTGTTGAAACAGATCAAATTCGCTTCGTACCAACAAGGTGGAAGAAGGTATATCTGCACTGGATGTACAATGTACGCGATTGGTGTATCAGTAGACAACTCTGGTGGGGACATAGGATACCTGTTTGGTATTGTAATGACTGTGGAGAAACCATCGTTTCGGAAAAAGACCCCACTCAGTGCCCTAAATGCGGTTCGAAATCACTCACTCAAGATGAAGATGTTCTGGATACGTGGTTTTCTTCTGCGCTGTGGCCCTTCTCAACACTCGGATGGCCCGAGAAAACAGATGATCTTAAGAGATATTATCCGACATCGGTATTGGTGACAGGCTTTGACATAATTTTCTTCTGGGTTGCGAGAATGATCGTGATGGGTTACGAGTTCATGCACGACAAACCTTTCACAGATGTTTATATCCACCAACTGATACGTGATAAGTACGGAAGGAAGATGAGCAAATCCTTGGGAAATGGAATAGACCCAATAGATATGTCTCTAAAGTATGGTATGGATCCAGTTAGATTCACTTTAGCCATTCTTGCAGCACAGGGAAGTGATATAAAACTCGATGAAAGATATTTCGACACCTACAGAAAATTCGCAAACAAGATCTGGAATGCAACGAGATTTGCCTTGATCAACCTCGAAGGCTATCAGGAAAAACAACTCGAAGGACTTTCATTAGCTGATAGATGGATTCTCACAAGACTGCAAAAGACAGTCAACACAGTCACACAAGCCCTTGAAAACTACGAATTCAACGTTGCCGCAAGATCGATCTATGAATTTTTCTGGAATGAATTCTGTGATTGGTACATAGAATCAGCGAAAATCACTTTGAACAGTGATGCAAGACTCACTACTCAGAACGTCCTGGTTAAGGTACTAGATACAAGCCTGAGGCTCCTTCACCCATTCACACCATTTTTGGCAGAAGAGTTGTGGCAGAACCTACCAATTGCCGGTGAATCGATTACAATTGCGAGCTGGCCCAAGGCTAACGAGATGATAATTGACAATACTGCAGAAAGGGAATTTGAAAAGATCATGCAAATAGTCAGAGGCATAAGAAATGTCAGAGCAGAATTGAACATGCCCATCAAGAATGGAAGCAAGATCTATGTTGTTGGCCAATCTCTCTCCAAAGAAGCAGAATCTCTTATCAAACACCTTGCAAATGTCGAGAAAATAGAAGTTGTTTCAAAGAAGCCAGCCAGCAGTGCAACTGCTTATTTCGATGAACAACAACACATCTATGTTGACACAGCTGACATGGATTTAACAGCTGAAATCAGCAGACTGGAAAAGAACATCGAAAAACTCTCAAAAGAAAGAGAGTGGCAGACGAAGAAGCTCTCAGATGATAGCTTTTTGTCTCATGCTTCACAAGAGGCAATTGAAGATGCTCGCAACAAGCTTTTGCAAGCAGAGGCGCGCTTGAAAGTCTTGCAGCAGATCTTGGAGGACCTGAAATGAGTTATCTTGAAATGCTTGAATATCTTTACAAAGAGAGACCGTCTGGCAAGATAACACTCGGTCTTGAAAGAATACAGCATTTGTGTAGGAACCTTGCAGATCCACAGAACAGCTTTAGGAGTGTTCACATAACAGGAACGAACGGCAAAGGTTCTGTAACGCGTTTTTTGAGTTGGCTTTTCATAGAACACGGTTTGAAGACTGGAAGTTACTACTCACCACACCTATCGACCTTTAAAGAGAGAATCTTAGTAAACGAGGAATTCGTCGCAGAAAAAGAAATTTTAGAAGCTTTCAACGCAGTTCAAAAAGTTGCGATTCAGATGGACAGAGAAGGCGAACATTTCAAACCGAGCTTTTTCGAATTCACTACCGCGATGGCTTTCAAAATATACCAGATGATGAAAGTACAGGCTGGATCAATCGAGGTGGGTCTTGGAGGAAGGTTCGATGCCACGAATGTCTTAATGCCTGAAGTGAGTGTGATCGTTACTGTAGATTACGATCACATGCACATACTCGGAGAGACTCTCGAAAAGATCGCTTTTGAAAAAGCTGGAATAATAAAGGTTCAAATACCAACAGTATGCGGTGAGACCAAAGAGGAACCGTTGAAGGTCTTGAACAAGATCGCAGAAGAGAGAAAAAGTAAGCTGTACCTATTCGGAAGAGATTTCTCTTACGAAAAGAGGAAACTTGCCTTTCTCGATAATCATTTTGATTTCTACGGCGAGAAGAGCTTTAAAGATTTGAAGATATCTCTCAATGGTGAACATCAGTTTCTGAACGCGTCGGTCGCACTTGAAGCATTTCTCATCTTTGCTCAGAGGGCTGGTTTGGAAGTGAATGAACTGGCGATCAGAAAAGCCTTAGATAAGACAAGCATGCCGGGTCGTTTCGAGGTATTCGGTTCTCAGCCGATGGTCATCTTCGATGGCGCACACAATTTACCTGCAGCAAAGATATTGAGAAAGGCTATCGTTGACTATCTTGCAGATCAAAAGATTGGAGCAGTGATAGGCATCGTGGATGACAAAGACAAGAAAGGTGTTCTCTCAGAGATAGCACCACTTTTCGATAGAATCATCATTACAAGACCTTTTTCACACAGGGCTCAAAACCCACAAGAAACTTTTGATATCGCAAGGCAGTTCAACAAAAATGTGGATTTCGAACCAGAACCAGTAAAAGCTTATGAAAAACTAAAAGATAAAGGTTATGAGACGATAATAATAACAGGATCACTGTACTTGGTTGGCTACTTGAGGGACTACATCACCGACGGTCGCCTTGAAGATGAATGGGCGATTGTGAGGTGATGAGTTTGGTCTATGCTGTAAAAGGAACAGTGCGCTATAAAGAAGCAAGCACTTTGTTGATAGAACTTCAAAACATCACAATAAGAGTTTGGTGTGACAGTGAGAGTATTGAAAGATCATCAATAGGACAACAAGTAGAGCTTTTTACTCACCTTGAATTGAATCAAAGCGAAGTGGTTCTCTATGGTTTCTCGAGAAAGGAAAAGTTGCACATCTTTGAAAAGATATTGAAGGTGTCGAAGATAGGTCCCAAAACCGCCCTGAAGATAGTTGGGTCGGTAGAGCCTGAGGAGTTTGTTCACTTGATCATCAACAAAGACGTTGAAAGATTGGGGCAACTTCCAGGAATTGGGAAGAAAACTGCAGAGAGATTAATAGCAGAGTTAAAGGACGAGCAATTCGAAGTAGACTCAGAATACTCCACACAGTTGTTCGATGCGATCGAAGCTCTCGTGGCATTGGGTTTTGGTAGAACTGAATCGAGTGAGGCTGCACGATCTGTTTTCAAGAACTCTATGAGTACCGAACAGATCGTGAAGGAGGCGCTTAGGAAACTCACGAAAAGGAAGTAGTGTTATGAGAGTCGAGGGTCTGCAAAACCCATTTTTAGGTTACAGACTCGATCCAGGAGAACCAGGGCTCTCACATTCGGCGACAGCCAGCCGAAGTGTTTTGCGTGTTCTTTCTCAAGAGATAAGTAACTGGCTCGCGTTCAAGAGAGAAGCTTTGGAAAACGGTGGAGTGATAATTCAAGGCGGCATAAGTCTTGATCTGAGAAAACGTGGTTCTTTCCTTGCAGCCGTCGCTGGCAAAACCACAGCGTGGATATATTATCCTTCACAGAAAAACGATCAAGCCGTTCAAGAAGGTTATAAGGAGAGAGTTCAGCAAGAGATTCAGAAGCTGGAAGCCAGACTGAGTTCAACTGTGAATGAAGAAGAAAAACAAAAACTTGAAGAGCAACTCACCCTTCTTAAGATGATGTTGAGTATGCCTGCTCAGTTATTAAAAGATCTCCTGATGCCCATGGGTATACTCTTAGACGTCTTGGTTTGAGTTCATCATTTCAACAAAGACTTCGACCAGCTTTGGATCGAACATCTTTGAACTCTGGTCTTCAACCATTTTCAGAGCCTCGTCTTTCTTCTTCGGACCTACACCCCATTCGGAGGTCACAAAATGAGTCAACTCATCGTAGTAGTCACAAATAGCTATTATCCTTGCAAAAAGGGGAATCTCTTCACCAGCTAAGCCATCAGGGTATCCCTTGCCATCCCACCTTTCATGGTGAGATCTCACAGGAGGTACCAAATCCCAAAGGAATTCTATAGTTGAAAGGTATATCGAACCCATAATAGTGTGATCCCTTGGCATATCTTCAAGAATCCTTATTCTCGTCGGGGTAAACATCATCAACTGTTCTATGCCGATCTTGCCAACGTCGTGTAACATGCTTGCTTCGACGAGTAATGACTGTTCCTTTTCCGTCAAATTCAGTTTCATTGCCATTTTCTTGGCGAGCTTTGCAACTCTTTGAGAATGACTAAAACCTCCTTTGTCTTCCACTTCCATCAGCACTACCATGGCTTGGAGTATGCTGCTTATGATCTTACGAGCCCATTTAGTGCTGGTCAAACCAGATTTCAATCCATCTCTATCGAGATAAGCCTTCAAAAACGCCCAAAGCGCTTGAAAGTTTTCATCGATCTTTTCGAAGCAAGCCATCAAATTACCACAAGCGTAAAACTCTGCCTTGTTATCTTTCCCGATCACAACTTGGAAAGATACATCGTCTTTAAAAGTATCTGTTAAGACAAGTTGAGGAGAATCACTCTCCTCAACTTGTGCCATCTTCTTGAAGAACTCGCCTATCTTTTGATCTACTTCACCAAGAACCTCAACCTTCACATTCACTCCTCCATTAAACTCTTCAACGCTCGAGTCTTGATTTCCTCTATGATCACATTTAGAACAGACTCAACTGATCTGTTGGCAAACTCATTACCCTTTCTCGTTCTCACCGAAACTGTAGCGGTTTTTTCTTCTTTGTCTCCCACGATGAACATGTATGGAATTTTCATCGACTGAGCATCTCTTATTTTGTAACCGAGTGTCTCGCGTCTCAAATCCACTTCCACTCTGATATTCTTCTCAACCAGTATCCCTTTGACCTTTTCAGCGTATTCATGATGCCTGTCGGCAATGGGTATGATCACGACTTGAACAGGTGCAAGCCATGTCGGGAAGGCACCTGCATAATGTTCGATGAGTATTCCTAAGAATCTTTCAAGACTGCCGTATATCGCCCTGTGTATCATAACAGGTTGAGCGTAATTTCCGTTGACATCTGTATAAACGAGTTCAAAACGCTGAGGCATAAGGAAATCGAGCTGAATAGTTGCACACTGCCATGTACGGCCTATAGAATCTCTCACGTGAAAATCAATCTTCGGTCCGTAGAAGGCACCTTCTCCTTCTTTCACAACATATCTCAGCCCAACTGCTTCCATAGCACGTTTTAGAGCATTAGTTGCTCTATCCCAAGTTTCAACATCTCCCATGTGGTCCTGCGGCATTGTACTGAGTTCTACAGAATATTCAAAACCAAAGGGGGAGTATATTCTGTGAACAAAATTGATAACTCCGCCAATCTCTTGTTCAATTTGATCTATTCTACAGAATATGTGGGCATCATCCTGTATGAAACTTCTAACTCTGAACAAACCATGGAGTACTCCACTTCGTTCATACCTGTGTACGCGTCCAAACTCGAAAAACCTGAGTGGAAGATCTTTGTAAGAAATCGTCCTGCTCTTGTATATGAGAATATGTCCCGGACAGTTCATGGGCTTAACCGCGAACTGCTGTTCTTCCTTACTGGTGAAGTACATATTCTCTTTATAATGATCCCAATGGCCAGACATCCTCCAGAGCTTTTCACTCATCACAAGGGGAGTCATAACCTCTTGATACCCAAACTCTCGGTGTAGCTGTCTTGAAAAATTCATCAATTCAGTTAGAATAACCGTTCCTTTTGGAGTGAAAATAGGCATTCCTGGAGCGACATCGAAATCAATGAAAAAGATTCCAAGTGCTGGTCCGAGTTTTCTGTGATCTCTTCTCTTTGCTTCCTCGAGGAGATTCAAATACCTTTCGAGTTGTTCTTTTTCTGCAAATGCAGTTCCATAAATTCTCTGCAGCATCTGCCTTTTCTCGTCACCCTTCCAGTAAGCACCGGAGATTGACAGCAGTTTAAAGTGTTTCACCATACCGGTTGAAGGTAGATGAGGGCCTCTACACAGATCTATGAAATTACCTTGTTTGAACAGTGTAACTGTGTCGTCTTGGATCTCTTGTAGCAGTTCAACTTTGTAAATCTGTCCCTTTTGCTTCATCAGTTCTATTGCTTGGTCCTTTTTCATTTCGATTCTTTCAATTTCGATATCTTGATCGATTATCTTTTTCATTTCGTCTTCTATTTTTGGCAAATCCTCTTCGGTGATCTTTCCGTTGAGGATCTCGAAATCATAGTAGAAACCGTTTTCAATAGTTGGACCTATTCCGAGCCTCACATTTTCTGCACCAAACAAATTCACTACCGCTTGTGCCATGATGTGTGACAAGGTGTGTCTGTAAACTTGTGGGGCTAATTCGTGATCGAGGTTGATGAACTCGATCTCACCACCTTCAGAGATAGTTGATCTGAGATCCACCAACTGCCCATTAAACTGGGCGGCAATAGCATCTTTTGCAAAATCTTTCGAGAGTTCGCAAAGACACACAGGCTTTTCAAATTCGAGTTCCCCGTTGTTCTTTATTCTTACTCTGAATGACACATGATCACCTCCGTGATGCTTTTTTAAATATTACCACATTTTCAAGCCGAGTGTTATTATTAAAAAGAGAAGAAAGTGATCGAGAGGTGATTCGATGAAAAGAGTTTTTTCTCTTGTATTTGTAGTCATACTCTTTTGTTTTGCCTTTGCTGAATACACACTGAGGACTGGCGATGTTGTGAGAATCGAGGTTTTTGGATACGACGAGATGAAAAGAGATTGTACCGTTGACAGCGATGGTTTTATTTCTTATGCAGGCATTGGAAGAATAAAGGTAGAAGGAATAACTCTCAATGAACTTGAAAAGATTGCAAGCGAAAAGATCGCAAGACTCATACCAAATCCTCTTGTGAGTGTTTCTTTGATCTCTTATGCACCGAGGTATGTCTATGTACAAGGTATAGTAAACAGAAAGATAGATATAGGTATCAATCCAACAACGCTCAGTCAACTAATATCGATAATTGAAAGTTCAAGTTCAGATGTGATAGACTTTGAGAATATCCGAATAACCCGTGATAAGAAAAGCTTTGTAGTCGATCTTTCTCCTTTCTACGAAGGAAAGGTTGAGGCAGATCTTTTGGTTCAAGAAAACGACGTGATATACATACCACAGAAGAGTCTTTCTGGTTACGTCAAGGTCTTAGGGGCAGTCAACAAACCGTCTGCTTTTGTTCACACTAAGGGGCTCACTCTGACCGCGGCAATATCCTTGTCTGGTGGTATCGTCGCGAACTTAGGTGATTCTGAAACAATTTATTTGACAAGGCATGGCACCGTCCAACGCTTGAATTTGGAAGATATTTTAACTGGACGAGCATCCGATGTCGAACTTGAACCTGGCGATCAAATATATGTTCCAAAGATCGACAACAGGTATGCATATGTAGTCGGTTTTGTGAAGCAACCTGGCGTTTACACATTCTTGAAGGATGAACCATTAACACTGAAGAGACTCATAGCAAAAGCAGGTGGCACAGCTGGTGAAACCGAGTATATCGACAGGATCTTGGTCATTCAAAATGGTATCGAAGAAGAGTATTCACCACAGCTGTTGTCTGAGAACAAAGATGTCCAGTTGGTCGTTGGTTCTTATGTGAATCTTTTGAAAAAGGCAGAAAATTTTGTCTACATCAGCGGTTCTGTTAAAAGCCCAGGTAGGATAGATTTCGAGCCTCAGGAAAAGATGAAGATGAGTATCTTGCTTTCGAAGGTGGGCGGCTATACAACAGAAGATGTAGAAAAGGGCGGAGTAATAAAAATATACAGAGATGGTCAAATTCACGAGTTTTCAGCCAAAGAACTCAAAGAAAAGGACTTTGAACTGCAGTCAGGTGATTTGGTGAGAGTTGAGTACGAAGAGTTCTATGTCTATGTGATTGGAAATCTTTCCACCACTGGGCGGATAGCTCTGAAGCCTGAAGAGCCAAGGACACTCTCAACGGTTATCAAGAAGATTGGCGCAGTTGATGAAAGAAGTTTCAAATCAGTTCAGATTGTTCGAGAAAACAAAGTCGATGAATACAACATCGGCGATGTAGTGAAATCTTTGAAAGACACTGATCTGGAGCCTCAAGACACAGTCATCTTTGTTCCAAGGATTGGCAGATATGTGTACTTCGTTGGTGATGTCTCTGAGTTTGTGGTTTTCAACCCAGACGAGGAATTCACCCTGAGTCGAGCACTCGCAAAGGTTAACCTTCAAATGTCAATGTTAAAAACTCTTGCAAAGATCGAAGACAACGAGGAAAAGCTTCTAAGTCTCGATGAAGATCTGAGCCTGGACAGCGGAGATCTCTACAAAGTCACTCTGAAAAAGCCAATCAACGTTACCGTTCTTGGCAAAGTCAGAGTTCCAGGACAAGTTGTCTTCGATGTGAATGAGAACCCAACATTGCGAAATGCCATAGCAAAATGTGGAGGACTCATAACAGGAGCAGATCAGTTCTTCGTCTCAGAAAATGTCGTGGTTTACTCAGAAGATCGAAGAGTCTCTTTCAGCACACAAGAGATTGAATCTGAAGAGTTCAATTTCTCATTGAAAGACGGAGACTTTATCTATGTAACCGAAAGAGCCCCGCACTACGTCTTTGTCTTTGGAGATGCTGTTAACAACAAGATAGTACAGTTCTACCAAGGTGAAAGATTCAAATTGTCCACCCTCTTAGGAAAGGTGAACATAACCGCTGAGACACAAGAGATTCAGCTGATCTTTCCTACTGGTGAAACAACGACGGTTTCGATAAGGGAGATACAGCTTGGCAAGATAGATCCAGATCTGGACGATGGAACTTACGTTGTCTTCGAAAAAGATGTGAAGAACTACGTCTATGTACTTGGTATGGTCAACAAACCAGGAGGTTATTACGTTGCAAACAGAGAACTCACGCTGCTCGAGGTAGTCACACTTGCCGGTGGAATAAGTAACTGGGGATCATACAATCAGATCGTTCTGAAAAGGGAAAATGAAAGCAAAACAATCGATATCTCAAACCCATTGATGCTGAACAACATCGTCGTAAAGCCTGGTGATGTAGTCTACGTTCCACCTATCGAAGCCAATATAGTCTATGTACTTGGGCAAGTTTCAAAGCCAGGTGTCGTGAAGATAGACCAGTATTCCACTGTGCTGGATGTGATCATGAAATCTGGCGGTTTCACCTCAAGGGCTATAACCTCAAAGGTCTACGTCTTCAAAGGTGGACCAACTGGTGAACCGATTGTCTGTGATCTTTCAGGAACTATGAGGGGAAAACCCACTTCGAGTAACCCAAATGTTTCCCCAGGTGATGTGATCTTTGTACCTGACAATCCTCTCATGAATGTCATAGATGTGATACCAATCATCACCAGTGTAGTAGACCTAATAAGTGATGTACAGGGGTTGATCAAATGAGAGTGAGATTCAAAAAGCTCTTCACACCTCATGAAACCTTCAATGAGATGTGTTTGGGAATTGAGAATGGTGTGGTGGAAAAGATTGAAGATTCCAAGACTCGTTGTGATCTGTCTTTTCCAATTCTTGTTCCTGGATTTATTGACAGTCACACACACGGGGCTGTTGGCATCGATCTGATGAGCGCAACGGTTGATGACCTGCAAAAACTTTCCTCTTTTTATGCAAAACATGGAGTGACAACTTTCCTGCCAACAACTGTCTCTGATACCTTTGAAAAGATCTCGCGAGTTGCTGAAGTAGTCGAAGAGTTTATGAAGACTCAACCACCAGGTGCAAGATGTGAGGGGCTCTACATAGAAGGACCTTACCTGAGCAATGAAAAGAGAGGCGCACACAAAAAGGAACTGTTGAAGAACCCAGACCTTGGAGAGCTGATGACGTTTATCGAAAGGTTTGCTAAAGTAGTTCGAATTTTTGCCATCGCTCCAGAATTGAGCAACTCTCTTGAAGCCATAAGGTATCTGGCTGGTAAAAAGATCATTGTGTCAATTGCACATACAGATTCAACATACGAACAAACAATTGCAGCTATAGACAACGGTTGCTCAAGAGCAACACACCTTTTCAACGCCATGAGAAGTTTTTCGCACAGAGAACCTGGAGTAGTCGGTGCGGTTTTGACAGACAAAAGGGTTTTTTGCGAGATCATCTGCGATATGATTCACCTCCACCCCGCGGCGGTGAAACTGGCAATAAGTGCAAAAGGTCCAAGAAGGTGTGTATTGGTCACCGACTCAATAGCAGCTACAGAATTAGAGGACGGAGAGTATTCTCTTGGAGAGTTGAAGGTTGTTGTAAAAGACAAGATTGCAAGAACTAAGGAAGACCAAAGTCTTGCAGGTAGCACATTGACCTTGGATGAAGCGGTGAGAAATGTCGTCTTCAAGCTGGATGTAAATCTCAAAGATGCGATAACGATGGCTACTCAATCGGCTGCAAGGGCAAGTGGATTGAAGTACGGTGTGATAAGAACTGGTAGATCAGCAGATTTTGTTGCTTTAGATGAGAATCTCAAGGTTGTTGCAACCTTTGTTTCTGGCAAGATGGTCTATTCAATCTGAAGGGGGAGGGCGGCGGGCATGAAACTCTTGAGCATGACATTGCACGGTTTCAAATCCTTTGCCCGTCCGACAAGAGTCTTCTTTGCAGACAAGGTCACGGCTATTGTTGGACCAAACGGTGGGGGAAAGTCGAATATCGTTGACGCAATAAGATGGGTTTTCGGCGAACAGTCGATGAAGCAACTGAGAGCTGAAGAAAAGTACGACATCATCTTTGCTGGATCGAGTACAGTTCCAGCCGCTTCAAGTGCCTATGTGGAACTGGTCTTCAGACACGACGATGAAAAACTTGTGGTCTCAAGAGTTTTGACAAACGACGGCAAGAACACTTATATGCTCAACGGTGAGACAGTTCGTCTGAAGGATATACACGAGAAGTTCATTGGAACCGGTGTTGGAAAGGAGTTTTACTCGATAGCTGGGCAGGGACAGATCGAAAGAATTGTGAATGCATCGCCTGAAGAACTTCGACTCTTGCTCGAAGAAGCCGCAGGCACCGCTCTTTACAGAGAGAAGAAAAAGGAGGCTTTGTTTAGACTCGAGACAGTCAAGAGTAACCTGACGCGAGTCCAAGACCTGCTTTACGAACTTGATAGGCAGAGAAAATCACTCTATCTGAAGGCTAAAAGGGCAGAGCGTTATCAAGAGTACTCTTCAAGATTGGAAGTCGTGAAAAAACTCTATTACGGCAATGTCCTCAGAACAGAGATGAAGAGATTAGCTCATCTTCAAACTCAACACAGCGAGACTTCAGAGAAGATAAGGAATTTGCAGAAGGAACTGCTCAACATAGAGACAAACTGGTCTACTCTGAAACAAGAGTTCGCAAATGTCGACAAAGAGATCGAGAATTTTACAAACCTGCTCGAAGATTACAAGAAGCGTCAAACAACGCTTATAGAGCTCAGAGAGATGTACACCAGAAGACTGAATGAAAGAGAGACAAAGTTCGTTGAAACAACGACACGTTTTGATTCAGCCAGAGAGCAAATTGCTAATATTGAAAGAAGAATCGATGAACTGAACCTGATTTTCAAAGCGTTGATCGACGAAATCGCTTCAAAAGAAAACGAATTACAGAGTGTGGAGAAGAAAAGAAACGAAATGATCTCAAGTTACTCAGAAAAGGAGAAGCAATTGCTGACCCTGAAAGAAAAAAGCGATCAAATGCTCAAAGAAAAGTTATCATTGGAAGGCGAGCTATCGAGAATCGAAGAAGGTCTCGAAGATCTATCAAAGAGAATCTCGATGATAGACTCTCAACTCGACCTAAGGATGAAAAGACTGAGTGGACTGCAAGAAGAACTTTCTTCTCTTTTGGAAAAGTTGAAAACGGCTGGTGACAAGGAATCATCACTTGCTAAGGAACTGCAATTCATCAGGGATAGACTTTCAGAGTTGTCGAATGAAAAGCGATCGATTCTTGAGCAGATAGACAACATCAGACGCGTGTTGAAAGGTTTAGACGAAGAAGAAGCCAAGATAAAGTATCGAATACAGACCTACGAAGGTTATACCAGATCGGTTAGAGCTATCTTTGCCAAGAAATCAGAAGGCGACTTTGAGGGCGTCTACGATGTTGTTGGTAACCTCGTTAGCTTTCCTGCAGAGTATGGAAAAGCCATCGAAGTCTTGTTGGGAGGAGCCGTTCAACACGTGGTAGTTGATAATGCCAACACAGCGAAGAAAGTTATTGATTGGTTGAACAACCAGAAGATAGGGCGAGTCACCTTTTTACCGCTCGATTTGATAGAGTCTCATTTCAGCGGCATGAGAGATATCGAACGTCATCCTGGCTTTGTGGGTTATGCCGCACAGTTGGTAAGAGTTAGTCAGCAATTCATGGCTCTACCAGGCTATCTCTTTGGCAACGATATCATCGTCAAGACGCTTGACGATGCTGTTGACATCAAGAAGCGCTATAGAGCAAGGTGTCGTATAGCAACGCTGAACGGTGAGATAATCGGCCAGCATGGTTCGATAACCGGTGGAGAGGTAGAGGTTGAAAGAACCGATTCATTGATCAGAAGAAAATTGAGGCTCTCCGAAATAGCGAGTCAGAGATTGGAACTCTCATCTGTTGAAAAAGTACACCAACAGCGGTTGATACAAATAGATGAGGAAGTGCGAACGCTGATAAACCAAGAGAAGGTCGTGGAGAGAGATCTCACAAATGTGATCGCTGAAGGAAGCTCAACAAAAAGGATGATCGAGGAGCTCAACAAGACAGTAGAAGAACTCAGCAAAGATATCAATTCTTTAGAACAGCTCAGAAAGAATTACTCGTTGAGATCTGATGGCATGCAGATCAGAAAAGAACAGATTCTCAGCAGCCTTGAACAAATCGCCAATGAGATATCATCTTATGAATCAGAACTGAAAGAGTTTGGCGAACAACTCGCACGCGAAAAACACATACTTGAAGAGATTTCAACGCAGTACTCTCAGTTGAAGGCAGAGGTGACCAGCTTACTCGAAAGGAAATTGCACTACGATTCCGAATTGTCGAAAATGAGGGATCAAAAACAAAAACTTCAAGAAGAATCTGATCAGCTCAAAGCACAGTCAGAGGAGATAGAAAAAGAGATAGACCGATTGAAAGGCACTCTTTTGGAAAACCAGCGAGAATTGGAAACCGTCAAACGAGAAACAGAGAATCTCTTTGAGATGATGAGGATGCAGAGGAGTGATAAAGACCAAAAATTGGCACAGCTCGATGAACTGGAAAAGAAGATGCAGAGAATGAAGGACGAACGAGAGAGACTCAGGGAATATCTGCACCATCTGGAACTGTCCACTCAAGAGGTTCAGAATAAAATACACCAGCTCCTTGTTGAAGTAGATGAGGAAACGGCAGCACACGTTGAAGAACTCGAAGGTGAGAAACTTGAATCCTTAAAGGTGGAATTGGAAGATCTGCAGAACAAGATAAAGTATCTGGGACCAGTCGACCTGATGTCAATAGATGAATACAACCAAGTTGAAGGCAAGTACAACGATCTTGCCATTCAGAAAAAGGATTTAGAGGAAGCACAAGAAAAGATAAACGATTTGATAAAGCGAACCGATGAAGAGGCAAGAAACAAATTGATGGATGTGTACGAACAGGTGAACACCAAATTCAACTATTTCGTCTCTCTTCTCTTTGCTGGTGGTGAAGGTGAGATAAAGATCGAACCTGGAAAGGACATTCTCGAAACAGGTGTGGAGATCTCGGTGAGAAAACCTGGAAAGAGAATCCAAAAGCTTCAATTACTCTCTGGTGGCGAGAAGGCTCTCGTTGGCATTGCATTACTCTTTGCCTTACTCGAAGTCAAGCCCAGTCCTTTTTACGTGCTCGATGAGATAGATGCCCCGTTGGACGAGTTCAACGCCGAGAGATTCAAGAGATTGTTAGAAGATGGTTCGACGAAGGCTCAGTTCATAGTGATAACACACAACAAAGTGGTTATGGAGTCTGCGGAGTTGCTTCACGGTGTCACCATGGTAGATGGTGTTTCAAATATAGTACCTGTCGAGATAGTCAACATGGCTGTCAAGGAGTGAGGAATTTGTCCGAAAAGATATTGAGTAGTCAACAGATTTTCAAAGGTAAGATTCTCACAGTCAAGTTAGACCATGTTTTATTGGAAAACGGTCACAGATCGACAAGAGAGGTGGTCTTCCACCCAGGTGCTGTTGCTGTTCTGCCTGTGCTCGACGATGGGAGTCTTATTTTGGTAAAGCAATTTCGATATCCTATAGGCATGGAACTGCTCGAAGTTCCAGCCGGAAAGCTCGACGAGGGTGAATCTCCCGAACAGTGTGCAAAAAGGGAACTGGAGGAAGAAACAGGCTATAAAGCCGAAAAGATTGAGTTCCTTGGTTGTATATTCACCACGCCAGGTTTTTCGAATGAAAGGATATACCTTTACACAGCAGAAAATTTGATCAAAACCCAACAAAAACTCGATCACGACGAGATATTGAAAGTCGAGATATTAAAGGCATCAGAGGTTGTTGCAATGGCTTTAAAGGGAGAAATCATCGATGCAAAGACTTTAGCCCTCATCTTTTTGGCGAAAGAAAAGGGAGTGATTTGAAATGATCAAAGTGATCCTTAACGGCAAAGAGATCGATTTTCAAGCAAAGGATTTTGTAACCTTTGGTAAACTCTACGATGAAATATCACCAAAGAACAAAGTCTTGAAATCTTTGGTGATCAACAACATCGAGGTGCCAACACAGAAACTTTCAGAACTCAGAGATTCTCTCTTGGAAGAGAACACTCAGATTGTGATGGAGTTCTCTGAACCAATTGAATACTTAGCAGAGATATTGCCAGGTATTCTCGACTACATAGAGACAGCTATGAAATTGCTACCAAGTGTTGCTGAGTCTTTGAGAACAGGGCAGGCAAAATCTTTTAGAGACATAGAGAGTCTTTCAGAGAGTATATCGGCTTTGGACAGTTTAAGGCAAAGTATCTGCACAATTCTGCAGATGCCTTCAATTGACACATCGGCGGTTTTGGTCAGACTCAAGAAATTCCTCGGCACTCTTGAAGGTCAGAGCGTTTCAGAGATAGCAAATTCAGTGCAAAACGATCTCTCAATTGTTCTAAAGTTCTACCACGATTTCTTCGAGCTTACACTTTCCAAGATTCGGGAGGTGGGCGAAAAATGATGAAGGACCAGTACATAGAAAACGCTATTAAGACAGCCAGCCCAGCAAAGTTAGTCGAGATGATGTACGAAAAAGCCATAGAAGTACTCAGAGACGCGAAGGATGCCTTGAACAAAGGAGATTTCATCACGACCAATGAAAAGATAAAGAGAGCGCAGGATATAGTGACAGAATTGAACATCTCACTCGATATGGAAAAAGGTGGAGAGATTTCAAGAGCTTTGAGGTCGATGTACAGCTACATGTACAGAGTTCTCATAGAAGCCACTGTCAAAAAAGATGGCTCAAAGATCGATGAAGTTCGACAATACTTTGAAGAACTCTTGGACGCATGGAGAATAGCAATGAAATCGGCCACAAATCCTCCAAAACAAGATAGGGACAATCACCTGAATATATCAATCTGATAAGGTGGTGGTTGAATGGAATCCGTCAAAACTTTGACGGAGTTTCCCATCGTGAGATTTCTGGATTTGGTTAACGAGGTCTTCAGAGATTATCCTGTGCCAGTCAACTGGGACACATTGAGCTTCAACCTCGACGCCCGTGAGAATTCGATATCTCTTTCTGATTCCTTTGTCTTTCTCAAAAACGATAGACCTGTTGGATTCGTGGTCTGTTGCATCAGAAAGAACAGAGGCAGGATTGACTCAATGGGCGTCGTTAAAGAAGAAAGGGGTACAGGGCTTGCGTACAGAATCTTAGAACATGCTCTTGAGGCACTCAGGTGGAAGAAGGTAGAGATCGTCACACTTGAAGTTCTTGAAGATGAAACACGTGCTATAAGATTTTATGAGAAAAATGGTTTTCGCACAACTCGAAGACTGTTTTCCATAATGAAGGAAAATCCCGCACCCGTGCGAACAGTATCCTTCTTCAAAGCAGATCCACGATGGGTACATCAAACCGCTATTGAAGCAGTCGTAAATCTTTCCAGGCACCCCAACTGGCAGCGTGAACCTACGACCCTGTTGTTGGCAAGTAGCAGATATAAAATGGCAAGAATAAATCTCCCCAAGGACCACGGTTATGTTGTTTGGGGTTCGAACGAACGAAATGCGTTCATCGTTGACTGTGCCCCAGCTAAGAGTAGAGAATCATACTTACAACTTCTGAAGATGGCAGTCGATTATGTCTGCGATGTTGAGAAAAAGCAGACATGCACAATCGCAAATGTCCCAGAAGATGATCCATTGTTTGCAGCTGCTTTAGAAAGTGGCTTTGAAAGAATTCTTACACAGCTGGAGATGACCTTACACCTGTTTTGATGAAGAGGAGTGGGTGTACAGATGCTGATCTTGTTCTTGAACAAAACTGACACAGAATGGGTGAAAAGAATAGAAGCGTTGAAAAGTTCTTACCCTCATATTCAGTTTGAAGGTTATTTTTCAACTCCTTCAGCTCGCTCGCTCATAAAAGATGCAGAGATCGTAATCACTGCAAGGCTTTCGAACGAAGAAATAATGTCTTCGAAGATCAGATGGATAATAGTACCTATGGCTGGCGTGAATGCGCTTGATTGGGAAGCCATAAGGAGTAAGAAGATAACCGTAAGTAACTGTCACGCTAATGCCTCTGCGGTAGCCGAGCGAGCCTTTGCCTTGGCACTGGCATTGCTTGGGAGAATAGTTGAATTCGATCGTGACCTGAGGTATGGCATCTGGCACGGTTATTCAGTCGGCTCTCCCGAAGAAGATCAGTGGAGCTCACTCAGAGGTAAAACAGTCTGTATCGTTGGAATGGGGCACATAGGTGAGGAACTTTCGAAACTTTTACAACCTTTTGGATGTAATGTGATCGGTGTGAGAAGATCCGCTCCAAAGGAACCTTCAACGATAACGAGTGATCTTGATTGGGCTGTTGAACAGAGCGAAGTTGTTTTCATAACACTTCCACTCACAAAAGAGACGAGAAATCTCTTTGATTTTAACAGACTGCAAAAGATGAAAGGAAAGTATCTAATAAACGTGTCAAGAGGAGATATCGTCGATGAAGAGGCTCTCTTTGAGGTCCTAAGAGATGGTACCTTGGCAGGAGCAGCCATAGATACATGGTATCTGTATCCAAGAAACAACAATGAGGTAATCTTACCGAGTAAGTATGCCTTCAACACGCTGGAAAACGTTGTTCTTTCTCCACATGTAGGAGGTTTTACACAACACGGAACGTTTGGTCTGATGAACGAAACCTTCCAAATTCTGGAGAGATATTTGAAAACAGGTGAAATGACCAATCGTGTAGATCCAGAACAAGAGTACTGAGATATCATCTGAGCAGGTGAAAAGATAATGAACACTAATTTCTTGAGAAGATTTGGTATATACATCTTTGGAGCTGTAGCTCTGGCGTTCGACAGCGCTTATTTTGACCTTTTCAGCTTGTTAACACCCTATCTTGCCTTTGAATATCTGAGTTTTTCCGGCAATCTCAGCACGATGAGAGTCATGGTCTTTCTCATCTTCCATTCGGCATTGTGTTTCCAAACTATGAAGTTCCTGCACTTGGTTATTTTTGCTGTGTATATTGTCTTCATAGTGGTGAGGGAGTATTTTCTAAAGCCTGTTTTCCCGTTTTTGTTGTATATGACCACAATTACGGTGCTCTTGATCGCTGAGGGTTCTTACTGGTTAACAAGTTGTGTGATCGCTCTGTTCTCCCTCTTTTTGTGGAGGTCTGGCTTTGAGAAGACTTAGGATGGCTGTCTATCTAATGATAACGGTTCCTTTCTTTATCTTGCTTGCCAGGGCTTTTGTACTTCAAGTTGTCCAATACAAATCGCATCGAGAATATATCGAATCACTTAAGGTACATGTAAGACGCATTGAGGCACCGCGTGGCAAAATCATGACACGTGATGGTGTGGTACTCGCATGGGACGAAGAAATTCTCGTGGCGAAGTCGATTGGTTCTATTGACACTGAAAAGGTAGAACAGGTTTTGGGACAAGAGAGAAAACTCAAACTTCTACTCGGTGAAGAGGTTCCGGTGACCGAAGCCGAGGCCGTCAAACTGGAGAACACGAGTGTCTTGGTTTTTAGAAAATATATCAGAAGATATGGAAAATTAGCTCCGCATATCTTAGGTTACTTGAACGCCGACAGACAAGGAGTATCTGGAATAGAAAAGCAGTATGATAACTACCTAAAAGGAGTCGATGGTCACGAATTGGTCAGTATTTCTGCTTCCGGTAAGGTCATTGGGAGGTTTCTGCAAGCTCTACCAATAGCAGGAAATGATCTTATCCTGACAATAGATTCTCGGATTCAAGAGTACGCTCAAAGATTGTTGAGTAGTTCGAACCACGCTGGCACCGTTATTGTTCAGTCTGCTGAAGATGGTTCAATCCTCGCCATGGTTTCTTCACCGAGTTTTGATCCAAATGTGCTTCTTTCTGTTGATAGAAGACAGTGGCTCGAGATTTCAAATGATCCGAAGAGTCCTCTGTTGAACAGAGCAATCAGTGCAGCATACACACCTGGTTCAATCATCAAACCTCTTTATGCCATTGCGTACCTTGAAGATCAACCTGATTTAGTTAGAACTGTTGATTGTGAGGGCTACTACGAATACATTGGAAGCACGGGAAGAGTCCTTGGAGTTTACAGGGATTGGTATGTAGCAGGTCATGGCACCACAGATTTGAAAAAAGCAATAAAGGTTTCCTGCAACGTATTTTTCTACACTTTGGCTTTGGAAATAGGTATTGAAAAAATGAAGCATTTTTCCAATCTCTTCATGCTCGATGGTTTAACAGGCATAGACCTCCCTGGCGAACGCAAAGGATTATACCCAGATCCGAGTTGGAAACAGAGTGTTTACAAGGAACCATGGTATCCGGGTGACACGATACTGTGTGGGATTGGTCAAGGTTTTGTGAGCCTCACTCCGATAGAGGTTATAAACTTTTTCAGTACTCTGGCAAATGATGGAGTGTCTTACCGCCCCCATCTTTTGAGTAAAGTTGTCAACCAGCAGGGCAAACAGATCTTCGAGTATCAAAGAACGATCTCTAACAAAGTCATGCTTAAGGGAAGCACTGTCAAGTATCTCAAAGACGCTCTCAGAGAGGTCGTGATGTCAAACGGAAATCCCGCAGATGAAGGAACTGCGTATCAAGCCTTCAAGGGTTTTGGTATACCTGTTGCCGGAAAAACAGGAACGGCTGAAACAGGCAGAAGTGGTGAGAAACCTCACTCTTGGTTTGCCGGTTTCTCACCGATCGACTCTCCACAGATCGTAGTCTTGGTCATGCTTGAAAATGCTGGTGGAGGAGGAGAAGCTGCTGCACCTATGGCACGAAAGATCTTAGACTTCTGTTTGAAAGGAATGCAAGACAGATGATCCTGAAATTTCTCAACGACAACTTGGATAAAATAGAAAAGCCATCGCGATACATCGGTGGTGAACACAATCAGGTAGTCAAAGACCCACAGAACGTTTTACTCAGAGTTGGGCTAATCTTTCCAGATCTATATGAAGTCGGAATGTCAAACCTGGGAATAGCAATTTTATACCATCTTCTCAACAACCAGCCAAAGATTTGGGCTGAAAGGGTCTTCCTTCCGTGGAAAGATATGATAGATCTCATGAAACAGAAAGACGTGGAACTTTTCACGCTCGAATCAAAGACCCCATTGAGAAAGCTTGATCTTGTCGGTATATCATTGCAGTATGAACTGTCTTATACCAACGTTTTATGTGCACTTGAACTTGCTAAAATACCGCTCTTTTCCGATCTGCGTTCAGAGAGTGATCCGATTGTCATCGCAGGTGGTCCGTGCACGACAAATCCAGAGGTAATGGCAAAGGTTTTCGATGCATTAGTCGTTGGAGACGGTGAGGAAGTCATTTTTGAAATAGCACAAAGCTTAGTTCAAACGAAAGGAATGCCGAGAGAAGAAAGACTCAAGGCGCTTTCGCAGATCAAAGGAGTATATGTGCCGCTCTTTTACACTCCAACGATTCCGCCGAAACCAAAGTTCAATTGGGTACCTTCGAAGATAAACCGAAGAATCACCAGAGACATAAACCAAATAAGAATACCGCCACAGAGAGTTATACCGAATGTGCAACTCGTTCACGATAGAGTTGTAGAAGAGGTGATGCGTGGTTGTACAAGAGGCTGTAGATTCTGCCAAGCCGGGATCATCTACAGACCTGTGAGGGAAAAGTACAGTGACGTGATTCTTGAAGAATCAATTTCATCTCTCTCATGCACTGGATATGAGGAGCTCGCACTCTTGTCACTCTCCACAGCCGATCACAGTTCGATAGTCGAATTGCTTCGAAAACTGCGAGAAAGCACAGAAAACTCTGGCATTTCAGTCTCGATACCTTCCACGAGGCTCGACACCTTTGGATTGTCTATAGCACAGGCCATCAGCAAGGTGCGAAGGACAGGACTAACCTTTGCACCAGAGGCTGGGACTCAACGACTCAGAGATGTGATAAACAAGAACGTAACCGAAGAAGACTATGTGAGGACTCTTGAATCAGCAAAGAGTGCCGGTTGGGACAGGATAAAGTTGTACTTCATGATAGGTCTACCTACCGAGACAGATGAAGATCTTGCTGGCATAGTAGAGATGGCAAGAATAGCGCGAAAGATCGGGTTCAAGAAGATAACTCTCTCAGTAGCCAACCTCATCCCAAAACCCCACACACCATTTCAGTTCTCAGAGCAAAAATCCATCGAGTATCTGAATCATGCTCAGAAAATCCTGTCAAAAGCAAGAGAAATAGCGATGGTCGATTTTCATGATACAGGAATGAGCCTGATCGAAGGTCTGCTCTCAAGAGGTGATCGAAAGGTTTTTGAAGTTGTTTTTGGTGCTTTCAAAAACGGTGCATCTTTTGACGACTGGCAAAACTTTTTCAACTTTGATTCTTGGAAAAGAGCCCTTGAAGAAGTTCAGATAGATTTGAATGCCTATTTGAGGCAGAGAAGTTTACACGAAGAGTTTCCATGGGATCATATAGACGTTGGAGTTAGTAAAGAGTTTCTGATCAGAGAATACCAGAAGGCAATGCAGGGTATTGTGACACCAGATTGCAGGTGGAATGGATGTGCCGGCTGTGGTGTTTGCAACCAAGATCTACAGAACATTCTGGAGAAAAAACAAGAGCGGGGGTAGAAGATTGAATGTTCTCTTAGTAGTGCTAATACTGTCAGGTATGGTCGTACTACAGAATCTTTCGATACTCTTCAGAAAAGCTCGAATGCCTTTCATCGCTCTGTCTCAGACCATCTATGCACTCTTTCTTTCGTTTCTTTTGAAAATGCCTTACACGCTACAGATTCGATTCAAAGGTTTTTTCTACTTTCTCTTGATCTTTGCAATAATGGTATTTCTTGGCGGAGTTCTGAAAGCCGAACAAATGAGATTTTATAGCAAGATTTCATTTCTGGATTTTTTGTTCATAGGTGTCTTACTACCAGTTTCAGAAGAACTCATTTTCAGAGGAGCTATACTGTCTTTGTTGCCAAACACAATGCTCAACGCTGCCATCTTTTCCTTTCTTCATTTAGCTAATGTTTTGAACAAGATGGAACGGTTTTCGATCTTCAATTTTCTGTACAGGTTCACCGTTGGTTGTATCTTCGCCTACTCCGTTATGAGCACACAAAGTCTTTTCTGTCCAATTCTGTGTCATATAATCAACAATTCTGCGGGACTTCTGGCATTATCGAGATCGAAAGATGAAACCAAAAAAAGCGCCGATGCTACTAAGCGTGAAGATGGTCAATAAAGAGACAGAGATCATCTTGAGTGTGATCATTTGAACTATACCCGTTACCGCCTCTCGAATGTAGTAACTCATGAGAAAATAGCTAATAATGCCTGAGAACACGAAAGAAGTGATCAGAACAAGCAAAATCTTCGAAAAGGAACCAACAGAATTACCCAATATCCAAGAAACGATAGCAATTGTTATCCAAAGCAGAAAAGAAGGAATGGGGGAGAACTTTCCAAGAATCAACTCGAAGATAACCGCATGATAAAGAAAAGACATCAGAACAATGTAAAAAAAGATTCTTTTCATTTCAATTCCACCTCTATTGGAAGCGCAAGGTTCATCGAAAGCCACAACCAGCTGATCTTGACGTTAGAATACCCCACGGCATACCATTCGCCAGACAGCAACTTCTCTTTAGCCGGCACATTGAATACAGCGTAGTTCTTTCCGTTCAAAGAATCAGCAACAAGTTGTATTGTATCACCTCGTTTGTCGTGAAAATACACTTGATAATCTACTGGATAAACCGCGAAGTCTTTTGGTGGGTTTATCTCTATCTGACCCTTCAGAAGACCATCTTTCAAGACAAGTCGGCATGTGAGTGATGTCATGGAAAGTTTCTTCACATAGTATCTGTAAACTAATACCCCGGTGGTGTAATTCAGCACCACCAGAGTTATACACAGAAGCAACAGAAGAGTTTTAGTTCTATTTTGCTTCGCCACTAACGACATAACATGCAACCTTATGATTCGAAGCGATTTCCACAAGCTGTGGGTGGTCGTTCTTTTCACAGTACTCGACAGCATATGGACATCTGTCGAAAAACCTACAACGCTTCGGCGGATCTATTGGTTTTGGTACACTACCTTTGATATTAGGTTCTCCTCTCTTCTGCTCGGGATCAGGTATGGGTACCGCGGCAAGTAGCGCTTTTGTATAAGGATGAAGCGGGTTTTGTAACACCTCTTCTGTTGAACCTGTTTCCACGATCTTGCCAAGGTACATCACCGCGATGTTGTTGCTCATATATCTGGCAACAGCAAGATCGTGCGTTATGTACAGATAGCTCATGTTGTGTTCCTCGGCAAGCTTCATCATCAATTTCATTACTCCAGTCCTAATCGAAACATCCAACATAGATGTGGGTTCGTCTGCAACAACAAAAGATGGATTGAGAATGAGAGCTCTTGCAATTGCAACTCTCTGTCTTTGTCCACCGGAAAGTTCGTGAGGAAATCTGAACATGAAAGTCTCCGGTGGAGTCAAACCAACATTCGCAAGCATTTCAGCTACTCTATCTTCTCGTTCCCTCAGATTCCCTATGTCATGGATATTCAGCGGTTCAGAAACTATGTCAAAGATCGTCATCCTCGGGTTGAGAGATTCGTATGGATCCTGAAAGATCATCTGGACGCGCCTACGAAGTTGCCAGATTCTTTCTCTTCGATTTTCAAGGAATTCAGCGAGAAACTTTGGGGTATTTTTCGAAAGCTTGACAAATCTTTCTGCGTAAATTCTGTCTATTCCTGAAAGTCTCTGGAACTCTTCGTCGGTCATCTTCGAAAATCTCTCCAGATATGTTCTTTCAACATAACGCCTTGCCAGAGACTCGCTATCGTACAGCAGTGGAGTTACATCTTCTTGCTCTACGATAATCCTCCCATCTGTTGGTTCTTCAAGCCCTACAAGGACCTTTCCGGTTGTTGTCTTACCGCAGCCAGATTCACCAACTAATGCGAGCGACTCTTTTCTCTTTATTTCGATGCTGATATCATCTACAGCATGAACAAAATGCTTTACTCTGCCAAATACACGTCTGTGCGCAGCAAAAAGCTTTCTCAGACCTTCTATCCTTAACACCGTATCATTCTGCATAGAACTGCACCACCTCTCCGACTTTGACTGGATGATGGCATGCCACGAAATGCCCTTTCTCGACCTCTACATACTCTGGTTCCTGATTCTGGCACTTCTCATCGGCCTTTGGACATCTTGGTGCAAAGCGACACCCCTTTGGTGGATTGAGTAGATTTGGTGGTTCTCCTGGTATGGTCACAAGATCGGTCTTTTCTCCTACTGTGCTCGGGAAGGCATGCATCAAACCATATGTGTAAGGATGCATAGGCTTCTTGAAGATTGTTACTGAATCAGCGAGTTCCGCAAATTTACCAGCATACATAACTGCGATCTTATCACTCACTTCAGCTATAACAGCAATATCGTGAGAGATGTAGATCATCGCCATGTTAAGTCTCTTCTGTATCTTTCTTATTTCTTTGAGTATTCTGTCCTGAACAATCACATCGAGTGCCGTTGTTGGTTCATCAGCTATGATCACCTTTGGATCACATGCCAGTGCCATGGCAATCACAGCTCTCTGTTTCATTCCTCCACTGTATTGATGTGGGTATTGATCCATTCTCGATGGATCAAGTCCAACCAACTCGAAGAGTTCGGCAACTTTTTGTCGAGCTTTGTCGATTGGAGTCTGAGGAAAGTGATTCTGTATCGCCTCTATTATTTGATCTCCGACTTTGTAGACTGGGTTAAGTGAGTTCATAGCCGCTTGAAAGATCATCGATATACCACGCCAACGATAATGCCTCATCTCTGATTCATCTAACGACACGAAATCAACAGGACCATTACCCATGTCAAAAAGAACCTTACCACCTCTGAATTCCGCGTTGTCTGGAAGAAGCCTGAGAATAGTCATTGAGATCGAAGTCTTGCCGCATCCAGATTCACCAACTATTCCAAGACTTTCACCTGAATCAAGATCGAAGTTTATCCCATCAACAGCTTTCACATATCCCATCTTTGTTTTGTAGTGCATTCTTAAATCTTTCACGGAAAGTAGCATTTCATCACCTCTTTCTGAGCCTCGGGTTGACGATTTCTTCAAGTCCCCTTCCAAGGAAATAGAAGGCAGAACACAGCAATGTTATACACGCACCCGCAGGAAGCCATAACCACCAATAGGTACCTATGCTGGCACCCATTAAATAGCCTGAGGACTCAGCCATCTGAATCACGACGCCCCAACTCATCCTGATGTTCGCAAGCCCTAAGAAAGAAAGAGTGGCTTCGGTGAAGATAGCACCCGTGACGTTGAGCATCATGTACAAAAATGACAGAGGTAGTATGTTTGGAATGATGTGCTTGAATATTATGTAGGCATCACTCGCACCTGTTGATTTTGCTGCCTCGATAAACGGTCTTACCTTCACAGTTAGCGCCTGCGCTTTGAGCACCAAGGTTATCGAGCCAAAGCCAGAAAGCATACCTATAATCACAGCCAATCTGAAAAGCGTCAAGTCTATGAACGCACTCAAGACCATTAGTAACGCAAGACTTGGGAAAAGCATGACAATATCGGCAAGTCTCATGAAGAAGGTATCTATTACTCCACCGTAATACGCACAGCTGGCACCAATGATTGTTCCTATGACGACTGTTATCAATGCGGCAGTGATTCCAAGAACGAATTCACGAGGTGTGCTATACATGATCATGGACAGAATATCTCTTCCAAGTGGATCGGTGCCGAGTGGATGTCTCAGAGATGGTGGCGATGGATGACTCATTATATCTGGATCAAAACCAATTATTGGATCATACGGTACAAAGGTCGAATATCCAAACGGATCATCTTTCCAAAAGATGTTTTTCATCACGGTCGGATAAAGAGGATAGAGCAAACCAAAAACAGCGAAAAATATTATGACGCCGAGTCCGAAAACAGCCAATCTTCTTTCTCTAAAAAGCTCCCAACCAGTTCGAAAAGATCTCAACCACAATTTAAGACGAATCTTCCATATTGGTTCCTTTATCGCCGCTTCGATCATTCTGCTCACCTCAATACCTTATTCTCGGATCCAAGAATGCGTACAACACATCTGCAACAAGATGTGCTATCAAAACAAATATGCCAGTGAAAACCAGCAAACCTATCAAGAGTGGAGTATCTTGCTGGCTCAACGCTTCAAGGTAAGCCCTGCCAAGCCCTGGCCAGGAGAACATGGTTTCGGTTATTATGCCTCCACCTATGGTGAACCCAAGGCTTATGACAAAGTTCGTCATAAGTGGCAACAGAGCATTTCTCGCAGCGTGTTTGTCTCTCACAACTTTATCCGGCAAACCCTTGGCTTTCGCAGTGGTGATGTAATCCTCCCTGATCACATCGAGCATCGTATCGCGCATCACAAGCATACTACCGGCAAAAGAGTACAGTGTTAGCGTGAATACGGGTAAGACCATGTGTTTTATGATATCCCAGGCATAGATCGATCTGCCCGAGAGAATCCAAGTCAAGATCGATACAAAAACGAAACTGATCAATGTACTGTACAACAGAGTTCTTTTGGCAACCAGTGTTTTGAATTTTTTAGAGATTATGAGCACAACCAGGAAAACCACAAGAAAAACAAAAGCATTCAACAAGAGTTTGAGAAAAACATCCTGTGCCGAGAAAGAAACGTGCCTCCAAAGATTTGGTTCAATGAACTGGTTGAGAGGAAGTATTCCCAAAATGACTCCAAACAACCAGATATTGAATATCGCGAGCAATGGTAAGAAGATCGTCCAAAATACAATGCCTGTGAAAGTTGTCAACTGGTCTACAATCTTACCTCTTTTCCAAGCTGATCTCTTACCGAGGTTGTAACCGAAGGCGTAAGAAACCAAAGTCGATGTGACAAACAAAAAGACCGTCCTGGGAAGTCTTTCGGAGATTATCGATGTGACCTTACGTGGAAAGTACGAAAAGGAGACACCGAGGTCCAAAACCAAGAAATTTTTCATGTAATAGAGATATCGAGTGAAAACAGGCTTGTCAAAACCAAATTGACGTTTGAGGTTTTCTCTTATCTCTGGTGTTATTTTGGGATTCATCAGATATTTGTCGAGAAAACTTCCAGGCATCGCCTCCAACAGCCAAAAGACGATTGTCACGTAGATGAACAGAAGTATGACAATTTGGAAAACTCTCTTGCCAAGGAATTTAAGCACCTTTTACCTCCTCTCGAGTTCACAAAATCCAACCGCCCCAGTACGGGGCGGTGGAATTTGAAAGTTTCACAACATTACTTTGCAGCTTTGACAAGTGTCGGCGTTCCGTTCACATACTGCAAGCCGGACAACGTCTTTTCATATGGGAATACAACCTGATCTGTTCTGAAGGCTTCTGTGACAGGAGTATCGAAGATCACAACGTAAGGAACATCTTCTGCGAGAATTTCTTGAAGCTTGAAGGAAAGTTCTCTTGCCGTCTCAATGTCGGCGGTAGCAAGAAATTCATCAGCGAGTTTGTCGAACTCTGGATTGTTGTACCCAGCAGCGTTGAAATCACCAACACCTGCACGTTTGCTGTGGAAGAAATCAGAAACGTGATCTGGATAGTAGCCGAGGCTCCAACCAAGCATGTAGATGTCAAAGTTGAAAGGCTCGTCAAAGACACGCTGAACAATCAAGTTGAAGTCAACCAGATTTGCTTTGATCGGTATACCTATTTCATTCGCCCATCTTTCGATGTAGAGTGCTATTGTTGCCCTCATTGGGTCATAGCCAGCACCTGGTGCAAGAAGTTCTACCTGATCTATTCTCTGTCCGTTAGGTCCAATCAAGCCTCTACCCTGTCTAACAACGTTGTTGCCTTCTATCTTTGGCTCTACGACCCACTTGAAGCCAGCCTTTTTCAGAAGATCGATTGCGAGCTTTCTTCTGTCACCTGAGCTCATTCCATAGCCTGGAGAAAGTTTTTCAACATTGGGGTTATACCAGAAAGCGTTTCCATTTGGAACGACTCCGTATTGTGGGAATGCCTGACCACCCAAAACTCTCGAAGTCAAGAACTCACGATCTACCAGTGCAGCTATGGCTTGTCTGAACTCTTTGATGTTCATTGGAAATCTTCTCATGTTGAAGCACATGTACCTGAAACCGTTCACAGAGTTGGCTATCAATTTGACATTTGCGACCTTCGCGAGTTGGTCAGCTTCACCCTTCTGCAAACCGAGCGAGTTGAAAATAAAGCTGACATCTCCGTTGATCAAAGCAGTTATTGCAGCTGCTCTGTTCAAATACATTCTGTAGATTATGCTGTCAACATATGGTCCTGTCACAAGCTCAAGTTCTTTTTCGCCTGTTGGTTCTCCATAGCCAGTCCAAGAAAATCCAGTGTTCGGATTCTTAATAGAAACTGCGCCATTTTTGAAGAGAGACAACACACTACCAGTGTCATAATAGTCTTTACGAGCAGTAACCTCAATAAAGGCTCCCTTTTCCCATTTTTTCAGCAAGAATGCACCAAGGATTGGTTCATCGGAAGTATCGTAGTTGTACATCGTCTGAAGTGGATTTCCTGTCTTGAGGGCTGCTTCTGCCTTTGGTTCCCAATATTTCTTTTGGAGAATCGGCATCATCAATGCGCCAAAGTTTGCCTTTGCAAGACTTGGGGTTGTGAAGTGAATCTTCACGGTAAAATCGTCAACTTTTTCGGCTTTGACGAAATAATCTGGGTCAATGTACCCAGCCCAGTTTCCACCCAAACCGTAATCAACTATGAACATCTTAACGGTATTCATCGTCCAAACGACATCATCTGCATTGAACTGCGTCCCGTCGGACCATTTCACATCTGTTCTAAGCTTCACCGTGTAAACCCAATGATCTCCCTCTTGAGCGAGTTCGGGCAAGTCTGCAGCAAGGCTTGGAATCCAGTCAAATCTGACATCTGAGTAGCCGTACAGTCCAGATATCCTTGGTCCCATGACATAGCCAGTCCACACCGTCGCATTTGGTCCAAGATAATCCCAGATGTTCAGAGAAATGGGTTCTTGCAAGAAAGCCCAGTTGATAGTCTGTGCGAAAACAAAAGCCGCAACGAAAACCAACAAAACCGCAAATACCTTTTTCATTCCCTCTACCTCCCTTCAAAGAGTTATCTACGTTCATTATACAATTTGTTACATGATCAGTCAAATACAGTTACTCGGTTTATCTTTCGCTTTTGTATTTTTCGAGGACCTTCAAGACATAATCGATATCATCTTCAGTGTGATCTGCATTGATTTGAAATCTAATTGTTTCATCACCCTTAGGAACAACTGGAAAGTTCAAACCTGTCGCCAGCACACCGTTGTCAATCAAATAATTGACCAGATCAGAAGTCTTCTTTGTATCTCTCACCAACAGAGGCACTATTGGATGTTCACTTTCTATGGTTTCGTAACCTATTCTTGCCAAACCGTCTCGAAACTTCTTTGATAGCCTTTGTAAATATCTAAGTCTCTCTCTAC
Source organism: Pseudothermotoga sp. U03pept (assembly GCF_051235805.1). NCBI lineage: Bacteria > Thermotogati > Thermotogota > Thermotogae > Thermotogales > Thermotogaceae > Pseudothermotoga > Pseudothermotoga sp. U03pept. The sequence goes on from NZ_JBPNXV010000001.1 coordinate 1,762,368, forward strand.
CCTCGTCGCTGTCGAGAATCTCCAAAACTTTCAGAGCACATGCAGCTTCTGCTGGTGTTATCGGGTTTGAATAGATGTACGTAATGGCTTTTTCTCTGAGGTATGTGATGATCGTCTGGTCACTGACTACGTACCCACCATTCACTCCAAAAGCTTTACCGAGTGTCCCGATCAAGAGATCCGCCTTGGCGTTTGTAACTTCTTCTGTCCCTCGTCCTGTTTTTCCAAAAGCTCCCACACCATGCGAATCATCAACAATTACGATAACATTTTCCTCAAAGTAACTGTCGTATTTGTTCGCAATTTCCACAATTTCATCTAAAGGTGCATAATCTCCACGCATACTGAAGACACCATCTGTGACTATAATCACCCTTTTTGATTTACCAACTGCATTTTTGAGCTTTTGCTCGAGATCTTTCATATCCAAGTGTTTGTAGACATCTTTGTCCTTTGGTCTGGAAAGTTTGACGGCGTTGATGATGCAGTTGTGGTTCAGCTCATCACTTATGATAACCGTTTCAGAACTCACGAGCGAAGAGATAACACCTATTACCGTTACATACGCTGCGCTGTAGATCATCGCATCTTCACGCTGGTGAAATTGTGCAAGTTTCTTTTCCAGTTCTCTGTGTGGTAGGTAAGTTCCACTTATAAATCTCACAGCACCAGGACCCACACCGTACTGCCTTGAGGTTTCCTCCTCGACTTTGATTATTTCTTCCCTTAGAGACATCCCAAGGTAAGAATTCGAATTCATTCTGATGAATTCCTTTCCAGGAAAACCTTTGAGCAAAAACCTTGGTCCTTTCTGACCTTCAGGTTTCTTGACATCTGTTATTATGAACTCCTTACCCTTCGCTCTACCTTCACTTTTGAGTTGTTCCAGTTCCTGTTTGAGTGTTTTTGCTAACCTGTTCAAAGACATCTCTGTCACCTCCTCATTCATCTGTATTTTACAACTTTTCGCTTTCCCAAAAGACCTTCGCATTTTCTCGTGAAATATTTTGAATTAACTCGCTGTTGATGTAAGCTCTAAATAGAAACAAGGAGGGAGTCATATGAAGGCTATTCTAAAGACACACATGGCGGCGGGATTAACTATGAAAGAGGTACCAGAACCGGAGACACTTGGTCCAACGGAGGTACTGATCAAGGTTAAACGAGCTTCAATCTGTGGTTCAGACATCCACATCTACAGATGGGATGACTGGGCAAAGAGTCACATCAAACCACCAATGATCATAGGACATGAGTTCGCAGGAACTGTCGTGAAAGTAGGGGAAGCTGTCAACACAGTAAGGGTTGGAGATTTCGTCTCAGCAGAGACTCATATACCTTGTCAGAAGTGTTACCAGTGTAAGACCAATAGAATGCACATATGTAAGGATATGAAGATATTGGGTGTGGATATCGACGGTGCTTTTGCAGAGTATGTGAAAGTTCCTCAGACCATACTTTGGAAGGTTTCACCAAAGATATCACCCGATTTTGCCTCAGTTATGGAACCGTTTGGGAACGCCGTTCATACAGCTTTGGTCGAGGATTTAACTGGCAAGACAGTTTTAGTAACTGGGGTTGGTCCTATAGGTGCCATGGCAATACAGGTTGCAAAGGCATCAGGTGCATCACTCGTTATTGCTTCGGAAGTTAAAGACTATCGGAAAAATCTTGCAAAACTCAACGGTGCTGATCTGGTGATCGACCCAACAAAAGAAGATTTGGTTGACAGAGTCATGCAGTTAACAGATGGCGATGGGGTTGATGTCCTTCTGGAGATGTCTGGCAATATGAACGCACTCGAGCAAGGTCTGAGGGCTTTGACAAGGGGTGGCACAGCTTCAATTCTGGGTGTTTTCAGCACAAAAGTGGCTCTTCCGATAGATGAATTGATTGTTTTCAAAGGAATCAAGATCTACGGCATAACCGGTCGAAAGATCTTCGAAACCTGGAGAGTTTCAGATCAACTGCTGAGTAGCGGCAGGGTTGATCTTTCGAAGGTAGTAACGCATGTGCTATCCTTCGACGAATGGCAAAAGGGTTTTGATCTAATGCTAAAGGGCGAATGCGGAAAGGTGGTAATGGTTGTTTCAGAATAGGGGGTTAGTCCCCCTATTCTATCATCATGAGATATGGATAATGCGGCTGACCACCCTCGTGCACATCTATCTGTACCTGATCTATTGCCCTTTCTAAGGTTTCCTTAATGATGTCTATCTCAGAGTCCACAGCATCCTGACCAGTGAAGATCGTTACAATCTCTCTTCCTCTCAAATCAAGAGCTGTTAGAGCTCTGTTCATAGCTTGCTTCAAAGAATGACCGTGCGAAACGAGTTTCTTACCACGCATGATCATGTATTCATCTTTTTTTATCTTCGTTCCGTTGTGTTTCGCATCTCTCACCGCACGCGTGATACAGAGAGATACTATATACTGAGCGGCTTCGGTGAATTTCTCTTCGAGTTTCTCTGGTTCTTCATTGGGATCAAAACTCATCATCGCCGAGATGCATTCTTGCACCGTTTGAGTCGGAATTATCACCACTCGTTTGTCCTTAGTGTTTTCAGCAGCTTGTTTTGCTGCGAGTATTATGTTTGGGTTATTGGGAAACAAGAATACATGCTGAGCATTCACTTTATCAATAGCAATCTTCAGATCGGCTGTACTTGGGTTCATCGTTTGGCCACCGCGAACTATTTGATCGACCCCAAGATTCTTGAGCACCTCGGAGATACCATGTCCCGGGGAGACGGCTACAAATCCGTATTTCTTTGGCTGCTCGGCATTCCTTTCCACAATGTGTTCGTGCTGCATCTTCATGTTGTCTATCTTTACCTTTACCATCTCTCCATACTTGAGTATTTCCTCGATCACGACACCTGGATTGTTCGTGTGCACATGAGTTTTGAGTGTTGCTCTGTCATGTACAATTACTACTGAGTCTCCAATTCCTTCAAGAAAAGATCTGAGTTCTTCGATTTTATCATTATGAAAATCGCTCTTTCCATTGACCATGATCTCAGTGCAATACTGGAATGCAATTTCTTCGGCTGGCAGTTCAACGGATACCTCACCGTTTGCACTGGTTACCACTTCGAGATTTACCTCTGTTTCACCAAGTGCGATAGCTCTAAAACCACTCAGTATGTAGTAAAGTCCCTTTGCACCAGCATCGACAACACCAGCTTCCCTCAAGACAGGCAATAATCTTGGTGTTGCCTTAACGGTTTCGTCAGCCACTTTAACAATCCAATCAAATACCTCTTCTATGGTTTCAGCGCGCTCAAGCTCTGTCGATTTTTCATCAATCATCCTGAGAATCGTCAACATCGTTCCCTCAACGGGTCTTATCACAGCTTTGTAAGCAACCAACCTGGCTGTGGAAAACATTTTGAGAATATCTCTTGGTTGAAGGGTCCTCTTCTTTTCACAGTACATAGCAAAGCCGCGAAATATCTGCGACAATATCACACCCGAGTTACCACGAGCACCCATTAGTGTACCATTTCTAATAGCATCCATGATGACTGGTAGATCATGCTTTCCTTTCTCCAACTGCTCGAGATACTTGCATCCTTCCTTCATCGTTGCAAGCATATTCGAGCCGGTATCTCCGTCTGGAACGGGAAAAACATTGAGCGCATTGAGTTCATCAACATGCATTGCAAGAAGTTCAGTCGCCTTTTCGAAACCGAGTCTCATGAATTTCCCATTAACTTTTTCCAAGATCCGCACCTCCTCAGCGGATCCCCGTGACATGCACATTGACTTCTACGTCTTCACAGTTACCTATATTCTTCAGTACGTGCACGACATTCTCTATTATGTTTTTCGCAACCTCGGTTACTTTTACACCATACTCAACTTCTATGTACAGATCGACAACTACTTTCCCAGTGTCAAGTTCCTCAACTTTGATTCTTTCTTCTTCTTTTTCTCCGAAAAGCTTGCCAAAAAAGCTGTCAGAGGATATGTTAACAGGTCCATAACTCTGGGAAGTTGCTATGTAGGCTAGCTTCTTCAGCGCCTTCAAGCTAACTTGTACTTCACCATAGTCCAATTTGACTACCATGCATAAACCTCCCTTTCTAAAAATGACGCCACTCTCCTGAAGATAGACTCTGAATCAAGTCCACAGTATCTCAACAACTCTTCTCTTGAGCCATGTGGCACGAATTGTTCTGAAATACCCAGTGTCAATACAAATCTCTTCCGATCGCACCGGCTGATAAAACTCGTTACGCTTTCTCCAAATCCACCATTTACGAAACCTTCCTCGATTGTGACAAAGATTTCATGTTCATCTGCAAGATCCTTTAGAGTCTTTTCATCCAAGGGTTTGACACATCTGACATAAACAATTGTGGGATCAAGCGAGACCACCTTTTCTAATCTCTTTACCATATCTCCAACAGCCAAAACGGCAATCCTGCTTTTTCCTTTCCTTACGATCTCCCAGTGAAAAGGATCAATCACCTTCGATCTTTCCCAAAGCTCATCGAAAGAACTCGCCTTTTCAATGTCCTTTGGATAGCGAATAGCAATTACTCCTTTTATTATACCATCCTCAAAAATAGTCTTGAGTAACGATATCAGCTCAAGGGCATTTGAGGGTGTAAAGATTTTCGAATTGGGTATCGTTCTGAACAATGCAATGTCTGCAAGTCCATGATGAGTTGGTCCATCTTCTCCAACGAGCCCCGCCCTATCTATGGCAAAGACAACATTGAGATCTTGTAAAGCCACATCGTGAAATATCTGGTCATATGCCCTCTGTAAAAATGTTGAATAGATCGCTACAACAGGTATCAATCCAGCAGTTGAAAGACCTGCCGCAAAGGTAACACATGATTGTTCTGTGATACCAAGATCGGCAAAACGTTCTGGGAACAACTGTGAAAATCTCTTCAGTCCAGTTCCATCTGGCATGGCTGCGGTTATCGCAAAGACACTGAGATTCTTCTGAGCAATTCTCACAAGCGCTTCACCGAAGATTTCACTGTAAGACATCTGCCCTTCCTTTTTCAGTGGTTCTCCGGAATCTGGATCAAACTTCGGGGCACTGTGGAATGTGATAGAATCATTCTCTGCTGGTTCATATCCCTTGCCCTTTTTTGTGATGACATGGACGACTACGGGATAATCGTAGTTTTTCAATCTCTTGAAAAGGCTCGTCATCATTTCCAAATCGTGTCCATCTACAGGTCCTATGTGTTTCAAGCCGAGTGACTCAAAGAAATCAGAACCCGCAATGAAATACTTCATGCTCTCACGAATTCTTTTCAATTCTTCCTCGACATTCTTTCCAAACTCTGAGCCCTCAAGTATCTTCTTGATGATCTGTTTCAGCTTGACGTAAGCTGGAGTGGTTCTAATCTTTGTAAAAGCTTCTGAAAGCGCGCCAACATTCGGTGCGATTGACATCCCGTTATCGTTTAGTATTATCTTGATCTTCGAATTCTGTGTTTTGATTTGATTCAAACTCTCAAGAGACTCGCCGTTTGTGAGGGCTCCATCTCCGATGACAACTATGACATTTTTCTTTTGGTTCTTCAGTTTCAACGCCCTCTCAATCCCGAGAGCAGCGGCTATCGATGTTCCGGCATGACCTGCACCAAATCTGTCAAGCTCAGATTCTCTGAGCGATGTATACCCGCTTATACCTCCAAACTTCCTCAGGGTCGAAAACTCACCCCATCTGCCAGTCAGCAGCTTGTGAGTGTAGCACTGGTGTGAGGTATCCCATATTATTATGTCTTCTCTGGGATCGAAGACGCTGTAGAGTGCTAATGTGAGCTCAACCACACCAAGATTTGATGCCAGATGACCGCCTTGTGCTGAGACGACCCGTATGATACGTTCTCTAATGATACTTGACATTTCTTTAAGTTTTTCAACATCAGCACCAACTACATCGTCAAGATTCAATTTCACTCTCTCCATTAAGCGATTGAATCTTCGCGTACACATCCTGAACTTGGATCTTCGCTTCTTTCAATGCAAAGATCAGTTCTTTGTAGATTTCTACACCTTTGTTGTAAAGATCCACTGACTCATCAAAAGAGAGATCTTCACGTTCGAGTCTCTCGACGATTGTCTCAAGTTCTTTTATCATCTGATCGATCTTCACGGACTATCACCTTCACAGTTCCGTCTGAGAATCGGACGGTCAATTCATCGTTCTTGTTCAACTTCCATGCCCTCTTGACCCACAGGGTGTCTTTTTCGATTATTGCATAACCCCTTTCAAGTATACCTTCTGGGTTCAAAGAACTCAGTTTTGCCTGCAAAAGTTCCACTCTTTTCTCACAAAGTAGTAGATGTTTTTGCATCGACTGTGTGAGTTTTTCAGCTTTCTCAAAGGTGAGATGTACTCTGTTCAATATCTTATCATTCATAGATTTAAGCAATTCCTTTCCAAGATTTTGAATATGAATCTGGCTATCTTTTACCTTCTGTCCAAGGTACAGGTAAGCCTTCTGCAGCAAACCCGTTGCATAATCGATGATTTGTGATCTATCTGGTACGGCTGCTTGAGCTGCTGCTGTTGGTGTGTGAGCGGCATAATCAGCTACAAGGTCGATGAAAACCGTATCTATTTGATGACCAACACCTGAGATGACGGGATGTCTCAAGTTGTAGACGGCTTTCACGATCTGTTCATCGTTGAACACCCAAAGATCGTCTGCAGAACCGCCACCTCTTGTTATTATCACCACATCGAGATCTTCACGATTTGCGTCACTCAGAGCTTTGATAAGTGTATCTCTTGCTTCTTCTCCTTGTACACCAGTGTGGTAAAGAAAGATCTCAACGACTGGGTATCTTTCTTCAATTGTTCTAAGAACATCCTGATAGGCTGCGGAATTCCTTGAAGTTATGACACCTATTCTTTTCGGGAACTTCGGTAATGGGCGCTTGGGTTTTTCAAAAATCCCTTCTTTCGAGAGTCTGTTGTAGATTTCTCTCATCTTCAAGTAAAGCAAGCCACGTTGAGGTAGTATCTTTAAGTTCTTGCAGTGAAATCTGTATACACCCCTTGGAGGATACACCTTCACATCTCCATAAGCTTGAACTGTCTGACCATCTGTCAAATTGAGTCCCCTTGAAGCTGCTCCAAAAAACACACATCCTATTGAGGTGAACTCGTCCTTTAGAGTGAAAAAGAGATGACCATTCCGTTCTTTGGAATCTGTAACTTCACCGACGATTTGTATGTCAGTCAGGTATGGATCATCGTTTATGAGGCTTTCTATGTAATAGGTGACCTCACTGACCGTGTAAACTTTCTCCAAAGAGATCATCCTTTTTTACAAGTTTCTGGGCAAGTTCTACAACTTGTTTCGGCAACCCAAATCTCTCTGCAAGCAGGATTGCAATAGTTTGATTCAAATTCTTTCCTTTTTCCAAAGAGTAGTCTATCATCTTGCGGGGATCTTGAGCTGCCAAATCTTTTAACTTCCCACACATGTAAGCTTTTGTCGCTTTCTTGACAACTGCAGGATAATGAGTGGTGAAAAAGACAAAGTCATCCGAAGAATTCAGGTAATTAATAACTGCCAAGGCAAGTGATTCACCCTCAACTGGATTGGTGGTCGAACCAAATTCGTCAATCAGAATCAATTTTCTCTCATCGAGTTTCATGATTTCAACAAGAGATGAGATTTCTTTGGCAAAGGAACTCAAGCCAAGTTCATCACCTTTGGACAGGGCTCTGACATGAACGAAAAGTGGCGATGAGAAAAACTCACACGGCACAGGGAATCCAAGATGCATGAGAACCACAAAACTTCCTATCGTTCTCAGCAGAGTTGTCTTGCCACCCATGTTCGGTCCATACAGAACGGTCACACCTTTGTTCGTTTCAAGAGTTACTGGATAGTATTCATAACCATTTCTGTTGCAATATTCAACAACTGGTGGAAATCTACCGTTTTTGATTTCAAATCTTTCAGAGATCTCTGGTATGGAACAACTCATTTGGAAGAAAAAATCATACCTGCAAAGATCGAGATCGACTTCTTCGACAACTTTCTCACAAGATCTGAGCAGTTCCGAATTCTCTGCTGCGATTCGCGCTATTTTTTCTAAGATTACCTCTTCTTCATCTCGCATCTGTTCTTCTACTTTCTCAAGTTCCTTATTCAATCTTTCAACGTCCTCAGTTTGCCTTATTCGAAGATGATATCTTTCATCAGACTTTCTCACAACCTCAACCAAGTTTCTCTCTAAAAGTCTTTCAGCTACTTTGCTTTCACACGTGAACTCTTCACCACGCAGATTGGTAGAAAGCTCTTCTTCAACTGTCCTTTTCAGCATCTTCATTCTATCCTCTATTGACTTTGAAAGAGACAAATACGTCTTTCGAAAGGCTAAAAGTTTTTCAGATTGAAGATGAAAGTTCGGTGAGTCAGAGGTCAATTCGACGAGAGTCTTCCAAAGACCAGTCATGTTCGGAAAATCCCAGATATCGCTTGTCACACATGATAATTTAATGACGTAGTAGACAAATCTCTTGAGTTTGGCTAAATCACTTATGCTCTTGAAACCACACTGAGTCTGTTCTCTGATATTACCCAAGAGCTTGAGTTGGTCTTTCAAGATTCTAACCGTTGATCTGTCAAGTGCTAAAACCTTCTTCATACGATCCCAATGCTCACAAAAACCCTTTTCATCAACTATGATGGGATTGAGCTCTTTGAAAAACCTTCTGCCGTATTCTGTCCGCGGCTGAAAAGCTGATAGTATTTCATCGATCATTGTAAACTGGCAGGTTGATTGATCGAGAAACAAACCCAGTTCCTCCCAGACGATTATACTCTACTAACAATGAAGGGTGAGAAAGGGCGAGTAGAACTCGCCCTTCAAGCGATGATTAAGAGTATCAGCGGGGCAAAAACTTCGGCTACAAGAGACATCACAGTTATCATAGTGTTCAAGGAAGGACCAGCGGTATCTTTGAACGGATCTCCAACTGTATCACCAACAACAGCAGCTTTGTGTGCTTCAGAACCTTTACCTCCGTGGTGTCCTTCTTCGATAAACTTCTTCGCGTTGTCCCAAGCACCACCTGCATTTGCCATGAACAGCGCAAAGATAATACCTGTGACTATGCTACCTGCAAGAAAACCAGCCAAGGCTTCTTTGCCAAGCACAATCAGTGTAAGCGCAGGAGCCACTATGGACAAAACACCCGGAAGAATCAACTCTTTCAGTGCTCCTGCTGTTGCTATATCAACACATCTTGCATAGTCAGGTTTGGCTTTGCCTTCGATCAGTCCTTTGATTTCCCTGAATTGCCTTCTTATTTCATCTACCATTCTCTGTGAATTTCTTCCCACAGCTAAGATCAACAGGGCGGAGAGAAACGGTGGCATCATCGCACCAATGAATATTCCGGCTATGACACGAGGAGAGATCAACTCCAATGAAGGTATGTCCACAAGATGAGTGTAAGCTGCAAACAAAGCCAAGACAGTCAGAGCAGCTGAACCAATTGCAAAGCCTTTGGTTATAGCCTTTGAAGTGTTTCCCGCAGCATCGAGCATATCTGTTACCTCTATCACATCGTCACCAAGTCCAGACTGCTCGGCAACGCCTTTCGCATTGTCAGAGATTGGACCATAAGCATCGGCAGAGATGATCATGCCCACTATTGAAAGCATTCCAAGGGCAGCGCTCGCTATCCCATAGAAAGGATCGATCCCAAATGCCTTTGCAAGGTACCAAGCGGCAACCGTTGCTGCAGAGATACACAAAACTGGTGGAACAACGCTCACAAGACCGTATGAAAATCCAGTCAGAATGTTAATGGCTGTTCCAGTAACAGAAGCCTCGGCAACTAGTTTGGTGGGTTTTTTCTCGATCGATGTGTAGTAATCAGATGTCAGACCTATCGCCACACCGGCACCAAGACCCGCTATCGTCGGAAGAAATATGCCAAGCCATTTCGAACCTTCAAGTCCCGAGAACTTCGTTACGAGAAAGAGCAAGAAAACGAAGATAAAACAAGTTGAGAAAGTTCCCATATTCAGAGCCCTGCCCGGGCTTCTCTTGATACTCCTTGTCACGAAGACAAGACCGAGCATAGAGGCAAAAAGTCCCATCGCGGCTATCAGCAACGGCATCGTAGTCAAAACTCCTCCACCTATCTCAGAACCAATGACCATAGCCGCTATTACACTCGCAATATAGGAGTCTGTGAGGTCTGCTCCCATTCCTGCTACATCACCTACGTTGTCACCCACATTGTCAGCGATCACCGCCGGGTTTCTCGGATCGTCCTCTGGTATTCCGAGCTCAACCTTACCAACCAAATCGGCACTGATGTCGGCAGTTTTCGTGTATATACCCCCACCCGCCTTTGCAAACAGAGCGAGTGCGCTTGCACCGAAGCTGAAGCCCAACACGATGTTCGATGCGTCTGAATCACTCCAGCCAAATACGATTTTGAAAAGGAAGAAAAGCACTACTACACCGACAAGGGAAATACCTACCACAAACATCCCCATCACAGCTCCGCCATAGAATGCAACTGGAAAGGCAGATTTCAAACCACTACGCGCTGCCGCTGCCACTCTGACATTTGTTTCTACAGCCGCCCTCATACCAAGATAGGCAGCTAAGGTCGTAAAGACCGATCCAAGCACATAAGCAAATGCCATACTCAGACCAATCAAAGGACCCTTTATGAACCCACTCACCAACCCAATCACAACAGCCATGATTGCCACAAAAATCGCCAATGTTTTGTTCTGTCTTCTCAGATAGGCGAGTGCACCTTCTCTGATCGCCGAAGCTATCTCTTTCATCTTCTCAGTGCCCGGATCCTTTCTCAGAACATAAGCGTACAATCCAAGAGCGAGCAAGATGGAACCGATTCCCGAACTCAATCCCAACACAAACCAACTCACAAGACCACCCCCATCTCAAATATATCAAAGTACGACTATATTCTCTCCAAAAAAGCCAAAGGTTTTCAAAATGTTCTTTGTATCGAAGATCAGTTGACTGTTTTCAACAACCATTTTGTAATCTATTCTCTTCTTGTGTGCAGTTGTTATTATCACTATGTCTGCATCTTTACAGAGTTCTTGAGTCAATTTCTCAGTCTTTCTCTCTTCTCCCATAAAAGTGAATTTTTCAACATAGGGATCAACCACCAAGACATTGGCTTTGTTCTTTTCAAGATGTTCCAGCACCTTTAGTGCGGGTGACTCTCTCACGTCATCTATATCACCTTTGTAAGCTATACCCATCATGAGTACCTTTGCACCGTTCAAACATTTTTTCCTTTCGTTGAGTAGTTGCATAGCCCTTTGGACAACATACTGCGGCATGTAATCGTTTATCTCCCCAGCAAGTTCTATGAGTCTTGTGTGGTAGTCATATTCACGCGCTTTGTAAGTCAAGTAGAAAGGATCAATGGGTATACAGTGACCTCCAACTCCTGGTCCTGGGTAAAACGGCATGAATCCAAAAGGTTTAGTCGAAGCGGCTTCGATGACCTCCCATATTTTTATACCCATCTTTTCTGCAACAATTGCCATCTCGTTTATCAAAGCTATGTTGACTATCCTAAAGGTATTCTCCAAGATCTTGGACATCTCAGCCTCCTTCGGCGAGGAGACTACAAAGACTGGCGCCTCGAGTACACTTTCGTACAGCATTCTTGCCACCTCTGTTGATTTCTTACCAACACCACCGACTACCTTCGGCGTGTTTTTCGTTTTGTAGACGAGATTGCCTGGATCTACTCTTTCTGGACTGAAAGCCAGGTAAAAATCTTCTTCGCACTTCAAACCTGTTGATTCGAGTATGGGTAAGACAACCTCTTCGGTCGTACCTGGGTAAGTGGTCGATTCGAGTACAACCAACATTTCTCTGTGCAACCTTTTTGCTATATCTTTTGCGGTATTGACAACGTATGTCAGATCTGGCTGCTTGAATTTGTCAAGTGGTGTGGGCACACATATCGTGGCAACATCACAGTCTTTCAATTTATCAAAGTCGTTAGTCGCGAAAATTTTTCCCTTTTTGAGCAAATCCTGAAGATCCTCTGTGACAACGTCTCCAATATAGTTTTCTCCTTTGTTGACCATATCAACCCTCTTTTTTTGAATGTCAAAACCAATAACTGTGAACCCTGCCTTTGCCTTTTCAACTGCAAGCGGTAGACCAACATATCCCAAACCTATCACACCAACAACTGCGGTCTTGTTGAGTATCTTTTCTTTCAGCATTCTATCGCCTCCTTGAAATATTTTTTGATACTTTCGGCTACGTAAGCCACCTCTTGATTGCTTATTTCAGGAAATATTGGTAATGCAAGAACTTCCTCAGATAGAGACTCAGTGTTTTTAAGACTTTGAACACCAAAGCGTGAGAAACACTTTTGCTTGTGTAACCCGAGTGGATAGTAAATCGCCGTTTCAATACCTTTTTCTTTCAAGAAATCCTTCAAAGAATCTCTTTGCCCATTTTTCACTCTTATGACGTACTGATGAAAGATGCACCGGAAATCATCGTGGACCGTTGGAATATCTATAAAACGAGGACTGAGCGGACCAAGAAGCTCGTTGTAAGTCTTTGCCACATCAATTCTCTTTCTGTGATAATCATCAAGATACTTCAATTTAACCCTTAAAATGGCAGCTTGAAGTTCATCGAGTCTGCTGTTCACACCCTCGATCTCATGGAAATATTTCTTTCGAGCCCCATGCACTCTGAAGATTCTGCAGAAATCTGCTATTGAATCACTGTTTGTGAGTATCATTCCGCCATCACCATAAGCACCAAGGTTCTTCGTTGGAAAGAATGAAAGTATCGAAACATCGCCTATTGAACCGCTTTTCTTGATAACTCCGTCCGAGAAATACCAGATGGAACCTATCGATTGAGCGCAGTCTTCGATCAATTTCACACCAAAATCTCTTCTGATCCTTTCGAGTCTTTCCAGATCAACGGTTCTACCAAAGAGATGAACCGGTATTAATGCTTTAACTTTGTCTCTCTGTGGATGAGTTCTCAGCAACTGCTCAACTTGATCAAGATCGATGTTGAAGCTCACTGGGTCAACATCTACAAAGATGGGTGTGGCACCGTTGCGAGTTATGCAGCTCGCCGTTGCAAAAAAACTGAAACCAGTCGTAATGACAAAGTCATTTTCTTTTATGCCAACTGCCTTTGCCGCTATATAAAGTGCATCAGATCCATTTGCAACAGCTATGGCGTGTTTCACTCCTAAGTAGGAGGCAACTTCCCTTTCAAAAGCCTCTACATTTGGACCCATGATCAACCTGCCAGACTGCAAGACTTCATCCACGATCCGCAGTATCTCTTGCTTCAATTGTTCGTACTGCCTCGTCATGTCAAAGAGCGGTACTTTCATATTCTCACTCCCTTCGCTGGAGAAAGACCTTGCCATCCGTTTGAATCATCAAGATGAAGATGTTTTTCATACCCAATGACTTTGCCCTCTGTGCTATCTTCTCTGCGTGCCTGAACGAAGCAATCAAAGTGGTGTCGTAATCAAGAAGCTTTACCTTATCAGAAGATAAAACAACAACACCGTTCACACTCTTGTTGTGTTTCGAAGGATCATCATCGACGAAGCATAGTACATCTATGCCTTCAGTTCTCAACACATCTAAGAGTGTTTGACCAACTATGCCTGCACCGTAGAGAACAATCTTTCTGAATCTCTCTTTAGACAATTGCTCGAGAACTTCAACAAAGACAAGCCTGGAAGTTGAGTAAAGCCTCGCTGTTTCACGCAGATAGGAAACCGACAAATACTGGAGTCTGTAGATTCCATCCTGAGTCAATCTGTATTCCATCTTTCTTCTGTTGGGACCAATTTTTTCAATCAGTCCTTTTTGCTCAAAAAGCGCAAGATATCTGTTGACCATCGATGGTGCAATCTTTGCCAATTTAGAGAGTTTTTGCTGAGAAAGAGAGCCATTAGAAAAGATAGCTTTCAAAAGTGTGTATTCTCTCAAAAGAACAGACGGCTCAAAGAAAACCAAATCTTCCATATCGATCACTCACCGAGTGAATTATACAACATGATTGGTGAAATTCCTAAGAAGTGAGGTGAAATCAAAAAACTATCAGATAGAGCCAGTAAACAAGCACATTCACAATTGTTACTACAGAACCAACCTTGAAAAACTCAACAAAGGTTAAATGAACGTTCTCTTTCTCGGCGTTTTGGAGGATTATTACATTGCTTGCAGCACCAAGAATGGTGAGATTTCCCGCTATAGTACTACCAGCGGCGAGTGCGCAGAGAAGCAAGTTGTTAGCATCTTTAAAAAACGTGAGAAACAGAGCGACAAATGGAACATTTGATATGAATTGACTCACACCAACACTGACGAGCAATACCTGCGGAATACTTGAGAAATTCATAAAGGAAACATATCGCTGGAAAAATCCACAATTCCAGACAGCTTGCATTGTGATAAACATCGATATAAAGAAGACTATCGTCGCCCAGTCAATTGATTTCAGCAGTTTGAATCTTTTCTTGCTCAGCACAACAACTGGCAGCGCTGCTATGGTTGAAATGTAGCTCAGTTCTAAAGACTCACGACCAAGGAGGGCACTAAAGATCCTTATACCTATCAATGCCAAGAGCAAGATCAGCGAGAGCTTTGAAATCCCAGACAGCTTGAGATCGGTCAAATCTACCGGCGAGTGCTCGATTCTTTCATCGTTGAAAGAACTCTTGTAGAAGATCTTGATAACAAAGTAAGTCAAGATCATGTTCAGAACTGTTGGAATGAAGAGATACTTGGCGAAGACCACAAAAGGGTTCTTCATTTGGCTACCAAGCGCAATGAGAAGATTTTGAGGATTACCAATCGGGCTTGTAACACTACCAATTGTGACACCAAAAGCCAAGGCAAGCAATAAAGCTTTTGGATTTATCTTGTGTTTTGATGCAAGATAGATCATCAGAGGTGTTCCAACGACTGCTACGGTGTCGTTCATCAACAGCGCCGAGAAAAAGCCACTCACAATTATTACGAGCAAAAGCAAGCTGGACGAATTCTTTGTTCTTCTGAAGACCAAGTATGAGAGATAATAAAGATACCCGCTTTCTCTCATCGCTTCCCCAATGATGAACATACCTATGAGAAAGAGTATCACATCGAAATTTATCGACAACAAAGCATCCTTCAAGGTTATCTGCCTTGTCAAAATCAAGAACAAGGCAGCGGCTGTCATTACCTGCCAGATCTTGAAGGTTACCTTCCCAATTCTTCTGATCGCAATAAGTGTAAAGACTGCTATGAGCACCATCAGAGGTATACTCACAAAAGACACCCATAAGATTCTATGTTTTGCAAATATCTTTTGAGTTAAAAACAATCATGCGATGATTAACTTCCAATGAACTTTCGAAAATCCTCAGGGCAGGAATTTGAATCTGTAGAACCCTAAGAAATATTTGTTTTGTACACTTGGCATCCAAGATGGATCAAAGTTCATCAACTCACTGAATCTTACAAATCTCAACTCGCCAGAACCTTCGCCAATGGGTCCTGTGTGGTAGAAGACCCAGCTTTCATTATCGCTCTTGCCCAGATCACCCAGATAAACCATCAAATGGTATGGATACTCAAAGTCCTCGGGGTGAAAAAACACCATTATGTCTGCAGGTTTTGCAACCTTCACATCCTTAGCCACAAACCTCATTGAGTTCTCGTACAAGATCCTGGCTGTGGCAAAGGTACTGAACTCAGAGATATCTGTGAAAGGACCTCTCTTCACCCTGAAGATCTTCTTTCCCAATACTGGCACGTTTGGATAATTGTACCTCTGCACGTCTTCAAAGATGGGACCAATATATCCTGTTTGCATTAGCCAAGCACTGTCATGCTTTCTCAAAGCCTCTCGTGCACAGTAACGAACAAAACCTGAACAATCTCTCTCTTCTTCATTCCAGAGCAACGAGTCGTTCTTGAAAGCACTCATGCCAATCCAGATAAACCAATTTCTGAATCTTGCCGCATCTTCTTCATCGAGCACTAAGAGATCTGGGTAACCATCTTGATCAAAATCTGAAAGATCTGCTTTGACTACAAACCTAATCGATTTTGTCTTCTTCAAAAACCCTTTGCTCTCAAAGTACAGTTCTATCCTTTCTGCAGGTTTCACACGTGGTAGATACAAGCCTTCCTCAGTTATCTGATAGCTCCTGTTTGAATAGACACGTGCTGCGGCTATCTTTCCTTTGAGAAACAGGTTCTGCGTGCTCCTGATGGGCTCGAGACTCAACTCAAGATCCACTCGAAAACTAAGGTCCAAGATCAGCATTAATGAAATTACCGTTGCGATAGCAAGACACAAGATTGGGAATATCTTCATAACTGACCTCCCGCATGAACCTTTCCAAATAATCTCTGTGTTCTCCTTTCAACTCCTCTACTCTTGTGCCCGTCAGATATAGAATGAGCCCTTCTTCAAACCATCTTGGCATAGTAAAACTCTTCTGAATAAGGTAATGAAGCATCTCGTGTACAATTGTCTGCTCAAGTACACCCTTTTTCTCAAGTACGTCAAAAGGCTGAGTCATGATCACACCATCGACATAGATCCCACCAACGTGGTATGGTTTCCCAGTCAGGGTATGAAATTCATATATAGACTCTGTCTCAACCAAAAGCACATCAAAATCCACTTGAATCTGCAGCAGATCAGCTATCCTGTACAACTGATTGAGAGAAAGATCATAAACCTTCAAAACCTCACTTAGACTTCTCAACCTCAAACCATACGCCGATGTCAAGCACGTCAACAGCTGAATGAGCATAAAGACCTTTGTGATACATCGAGTAAGCCCTCGCTGGGAGAAGCTGATATCTTCCATTCAGAGTAGCCCTCCACACGTAACTCAAAGTATTCGAAGAATAATCAAGCACAAAAAACGCTATTCTATCTTCGTGCACCTCAGTTGCTGTGAACCATCGACCCCATGTTCTGTACCACATGTAATCGAACTTCGAATAGCTCTGTAACCCTTTTTCTCTGTATCTGTCCAAAATCTGTGCGCACGAAGGAAAGTAATCTTCCGCAACAAGATAGCCACCTGTTCCAGATTCGAAATCTATCTTGGTCTTTATTATGTCTCCAGCACTAATCGAAATAGGCCACGTTTCCTCTCTAAAGATCACCTCGCACGGCAAGTTTGTAGTCCATGAGTCATTGCCAGAGAAATAGAAGCCTTTGTCTGCCACTAATCTGCTACCATCCCATTCAAGGACACGAACCGCAACAAACGGAAGCTCGACAAAGCCGCCTTTTGTGTACCAGTAAGTTCTATCCTCCGTTCTGAGGAGTATTTCAAAACGACTGCAAGACAGTCCAGTAACGCCATGTGGAATCTCGGCTGCAGGGGTTTCATTCATCCATAACTTTCCATCTTTCAGATAGACGATACCTTTGTCAGTCAGAGATGCGTCGAGTACTTCAAAGTAGCTCTTTGCCGTCTTTGTAACAGTGTCATACACCATGGCACCGCCACCGCGCAAGATGATCAGTATCAACCCGTTGAGGGTTTCAAGACGCTCAAAGTCGTAAGCAACATTACTAATGATTAATTTTGTATCTTCTATCCGCATCTTGGTGTCTTTGTATGTGTAATCACCGTTTTCGTACTTTCTCAGATAAAGTTCTTTTGATTCAAGTTCGTTCAGAGTTCTCATCGAAACTGGAAGATAGTGTTGAGAGATCGGTACAAAGGCATCAACAACGGTTTTTTGGTCAATCACAGGTATCTCGAATCTTTTGTAGAAACTTCTTCTGATCTTTAGTCCTTCGCTGACCTCCGCAGTGGGTCTTTCGTAATAGATTACGTGAACTTCTACAAGCCCACTTCCATCCAGAGTAAGGTTAGCTCTATCGATCTCGATCTGACCTTCTCCGACCAGTTGAACTGTTCTACCGTTGTTACTAACCAAAACTTTGGGTTCATCGATCTTTGGCAGAACCTCAAGCAGAGCTAAGACCGCAAAAGCTGTGTCCTTCGTCGAGTACCACATGTGACCATCTTTCTTGCTCATCAAATAGTTGATCAATTTTGATTGAAGCTCTTTGTAAGTTCCCCATTTTGCGAGCGATCTTAATAATACAGAACTCAGCTGTACATCGGTGACCAAGTAGTCATCTTGAACATCTATGAAAGCAAGGTTTCCAGTTTGCTTAACCAAAGCCACTGCGTTCTCCAAGGCTTCTCTTGATGAAAGTGATAGATACACCCAATCTGTGTTCTTCTGTACATCGTATTCTTTGTGCTCTACACCATAAAGATCCAAGATGTATGAACCGTGAGCAGAAAGATTTGTCTTCAAATACTCGAGCCCAGATTCTATAACAGATTCAGCGACATCAAACCCAGCCTTCTTAGCATAATATAAACCTTCCATAACATAACAAGTCATGAAATCGCTGCTTTGATCGGTCTGCCACCAACCCCAACCTCCGTCGTAGTGTTGGTATTTGTAAAGCCTCATCAAGCCTTTACGAACTATATCATCGAGATCTTCTATTTTCAGACCCATTTGAGTTGCAACGATCGCTGGGAAGAAACTGCTCATCGTCTGTTCTGTGCAACCATACGGGTATGCTATCAACTTTCTTATAGATTTTTCAACCAGCGGTACTATACTTGAATAGACGGTGACCTTCGCCTCTTTGTACTGACCTTCCGGCAGATTTAACGTCTTTCGACCGTTTAAGAACTCAAGTGCATAAAATTCCCTTTCGAATGCGAACGGTCTTACAGGCACATTCAATGCCACCGCGTCTGACAAGCCCGTGTTCGTTGTTGCAAAGATCGTTATGGTAGCCGGATCAGACTCATTTTTCGCATGAACCAACCACCGAGATGAAGCGAAATCTTTTGGCTGAATGACAAATTCACCTTCAACTTGATCTTCCAAAGGCAGTCCGCTGAAAGTATCGAGTGGTGGCAAACCAGTTGGAATGAGCTCAATTGAATTTGGCAGTTCTATCCAAAGTTTTGTTTCTAAGGCTTCTGAGCTTTGGTTGAAAACCATTGAGCCTATTTGAATGATATCTCCTTCTCTGAAGAAGGAAGGCAGTATCGGTCTTACATAAAAATCTCGTGTGACAACAAATTTCCCATCTGCCTGAGCAATCTGCCTCTTTGAGAACCCATAACCGGTCGCAATAAAGGTCGTTATGCTGTCAGGTACCTTGAATCTGATCGTCGCTGTACCGTTTTCTACTCTCAAATTCGGCACCCAAAGAGCTGTGTCTGGGAAGTATTCTCTGACGTTTATCCGTGCTTGTACAGCCGCTGCTTTGTAATTCTCAAAGGTTTTTACCTCAGGCATAGTCGCATACAATACATTCTTTTCGCTTAGATAAAACCACGAATGTGCAAACTCCCAAGAGACTTCAGGGTATTCATTTTCTGGATATATCTCTTCCTCGACAGAAATCGGCTTTCTACCCAGCATCGAGTAAATCGCTTCATCTACGATTGCCAGAGAGAAAGAGAAGTCTTCATCTGCTTTGATCACCACTCTTGCATCTTCTCCTGGTTCATAGGTCTCTTTATCAAAATGAATTTGAAGCTTCCGTACATTCAACTCTCGTTCTATCTTGAATTTCTTTGAGTCTGATAGTTTCTTTCCATTTGAATAACCAGCAAAGATGATGAAGAGATTTCTCTCCACTGCGTCAGATGGTACAGTTATGCTGACAGTATCATGCCCCTGAACTACAACAACCTTTACCGCATAGATTCGATCACCAACCAACGCAACTACACCAACGGTCTTCTGTGGAGTGAATATCTCTACAGAGATCTGCTCGTTGACTCTGTAACTCTGCTTATCGGTGAGCAGTGCAAACTCGGAAACGGTGTACCCATGCACCCAAGAATATGAATGAATGTAAATGCTTTTCTTTGCTTTTCTGAAACTCAGTTCAGTTCTGTAACTACCAATCAATCTCGGTGTGAGTTCTATCAGACCATGACCGTCGATGATTTCTACCGTCTTGACTTCTTCGCCAAACTTGACTTTCATTTCCCCGCTCAGTGGTTGGTCAGTAAGATCTGTTACCTTCACTTTTATCGCAAGTCTTTCGCCTGGTTTTGTGAAGATATAATCGTTGTCCACAGTTATTTTCACGTTGTCTGCATGAATGTAGACCATCTTTTCTTGCTCGATCTGCCTTTGACTTTCGTCGGTGACGATCGCTTGAATCGAATACCGTCCTTGGAAGCCTTCCTCAACCTTCACAGATACGGTGACCTCACCATCTTCATTGGCTATCTCGTATCCCCGAAAGACAAGAAAACTCTCTCGACCATCTTCAGGATATGCATGAACATAAAAAGCAACGCTGGCGGCAGCCACCGGCTGTTCGTTGAAATACTTCACCCTCACAGTTGCCTGTAGATTCTCGCCTGCGATGTATTCCTCTTTCTGAGTTTCAATCTCAACTTTATACTCAGGCTTTCTGTACTCCTCTACAAGGAAACTGTCGTAAAAGTAATTGCCTTCGTGAAATACCTTTATACGGTAGACTCCAACTGCGGCTGTCTCCGCAAGCTTGAGAGAGTCCCAAAAGCCACCGAGCTCGTCTGTGTTGAGTGTCTTTTCATATATCTGGTTATCTTTTGGATCTGATACAACCACCTCTACCTTAGATGTACCGAGTGCTGTGTAAAGATCCTTATCCCTTTTAAGAAGTTGTCCCTTGAAGTTCACAGTATCCTTTGGTTTATAAATTGGTCTGTCAGTTACCAAGAACAACTTTCTATCGGAACTTTCGGTGTAGTAAGGTCTGTGCAGCTCACTCACTGTGTAAGAATTTTCCTTCTTTACTATTACACTGTCGAAGTCTTCTTCGACCTCCAGTAATCCTTGATCATCGGTTTCTGCTTTTAAGAAAACTTCCCCATCTCTTATCAAAAAAACTTCAGCCCGTGGAAGGATTTCGGAGGTTGTTTTCATTGTGCACAAAACTGTCTTTCCTGCATCTGCGAAGAAGACCAGTCCTATGTCTGTCACCAGAAAAACTGTTGAATCAAAAACTTGCGTCTGATCTCTGCTTGTTAGTACTGCATAATAAAAGCCCACTTTGTTGAAGTTTGTCGAAAATCTTTGCCACTTACCAGTTACCTCATAAATTCTGTAAAAGACTCTTCTACCGATCTTTCCCCTCAACTCTTTGTAAGAATAGCTTCTATTTGAGAGAACCACTACCGGATCTTCCTTCAATTCGTAGATACTCAGAACTACTCTGTCCACATCACCGACCGAGAAGGAAATATAACTTTCTGGTATTTCGAGCACAGCGTTGTTCATGAAGTATGCATAGCCAGCAAAAGATGTGACTCCAAAGAGTGTGAGCACAAGACCTATCTTCTTGATCATAGCCTATCTCCCCCTTCTTATTGAATTCATCTGCAGAAAGTTCATTGATTCATCGTAAGTGATCTGAAGATTCCTAAGGTCAGCAAACCCAAGCTCTTTCCATCTTTCCAAGACTTTTGGCAATTTCTCAACGGCTCCGAACAGTTCCCACTCACCATTGTAAACAGCATATCCGTTTTCTTCGACGTGATAGATCTTTTGTTCTTTCTTACAAAGCGACCAACATGTCAGATGCAGTATCCTGAAGATCTCTGCTTCAAAGAAATCACGCACCCGAACAGATCCAGAAAAACCTTTTGGATACAAAGCTGACAATCTTTCAAGATTCTTCTGATTCAATTGTCCAAGTAAACCCTTCGCTTTTAAGAAGCGGGTCTCAATAACTTCGCTTGCATGGACAAACCCCGAAGATCTCTCAAAAAGAATAGCTGGTTGAGAATTAACACAAGCTATATCTATGGGTGCTATTATTCTACCACCGTCTTTGAGCTGCCTTAACCACGTAAGTGGGATGACGTCTACAGCAACGGTTACAACTATCGCATCGTAAGGTGAAAACTCTTCACATCCAACTGCACCATCTTCATTGAGAAAGACCACATTCTTCACACCGAGCTTATGAACGGCTAACATTGCAGCTTCAGAGAACTTCTTGTTGTACTCTAAGCCGACTATCAACCCATTCTCACCAACGACTTGAGCCATGACACACGCGTTGTACCCCGTGCCCGAGCCAATCTCTAAGACCTTCATATCTTTCCGAAGATCGACAACTTTCATAAAGAGCGCCATCAAAGATGGTTGACTGGATGTGCTCTGATCTTCTTTATCCTTTGAAGTCACGACAACGTCGTCTGAGTAGAGTACCTCGGGTGGGTAATCGTATTCACAGAAGATCTCTCGCGGAACTTTTTCAAAGGCTTCGAGGATATCTTTGTCATACTGACCTGTCAGAAGTATCTGCCTTACCAACTCGCTTCTCCATGAATTCGCAAACATCTCTACGCCTTCTGTTTTATTATAACACTTTGACTCTCTGTGTTGGATCGATCTTTCTTGGGGTTTCACTGAAGAAAGAGTATCACAATACCAACCCCCCGCCCATAGGAAATTTCAGATTTTGAAGGGTGTATGATCTGACGTAATAACAGCCTCGTCTTTATCTTTGTGCGGTCAAATCAAGCTGTACAAAGGCTGCACCAAAGATTGGTGCTCAGCCTTTTTTATTTTTCTCATCTGCACAGATTTAGAGAGTTGCCCAGCTTTCTAACCTTTGATACTGCCTCTAACGTGTTTGGTAAACAAGACAGATCAGCTGATGAGAATATTCTCAATCTCACCCATAATCTCGTCTGAAAGCTTCTGCTTCACTTCAACGGCTTTGACATTCTCCTCGAACTGTTCTATCTTCGACACGCCCAGTATCACACTCGATACATGTGGATTTTTCAATATCCACGCTATTGCAAGTTGCGACAGAGTGCATTCGAGTCTGTCTGCTATCTTTTTGAGATTCAACAGTTTTGTAAAGGTTTTCTCGCTCAGCAATCCTGTCTCTTCAAATCTCTTTTTCAACCATTCATACTTTGCCAATCTTGAACCTTCGGGTATTCCTTGCAGATACTTTCCACTGAGAAGTCCTGAGGCAAGCGGGCTGAAGGTCGTCAGACCCATTCCGTATTTTTCATAAATTGGCACATATTCTTTTTCAACTCTTTCTCTCACCAACATGTTGTACTGTGGTTGTTCAACAACAGGAGGTATGCAACCCAATTCTTTTGCTGTTTTGTGAGCATTCTCGAGTTCTTCGGCACTCCACTCAGACGTGCCCCAGTAAAGCGCTAACCCGCTTCTGACGATCTGATCCATCGTCCAAACAACTTCTTCCATAGGTACCTCAGGATCGGGTCTGTGACAATACAGAAGATCAACATAATCAAGCTGAAGTCTTTTCAGCGATGCCCATGTGCCTTCAAGCAAATGTTTTCTTGACAGACCTTTATCGTTCGGACCGTTTCCACCCCAAAAGATCTTCGTAGAAATCACCAAATCAGATCTTCTGTAAGCTTTAATGATCTCGCCAAGCATCGACTCTGCCATTCCATTTGCATAAACCTCCGCGGTGTCGATAAAGTTAATCCCACTTTGCACAGCCCTTTTCACCAAGTTCTTTGCAGCTTCAAAATCAAGCTGAGTACCAAAGGTTATCCACGAACCCAAAGACAGCTCACTGATTCTCAAACCCCATTTGCCAACTTTTCTGTACTCCATAGCAACACCTCCTATGTTCGTTTTCCTAATTATACCAAATTAGTCTGAATTTGAATCTCTTCTTTCCAGTCTTCACCACTCAGAAAATTGATATACAATAAACTGAGACTGGAGGTGTTCGTGCTGTCAGATTTTTTCTCTTGGGTAGTCTTTCTTAGTAGCCTCGGCACAGTGGCTTTCGCGTGGGGACTTTTCCTCTCAAAGATGGGACGCACGTCTCCCAAAGATGAGGAGTATGAGAACTTTGAAGAAAGGATCGTCGAGTTGATGGGACAGTTCAGACAGATCTCATCTGTCAGGTTGCAGATGCTCGACAAAAAAATAGAAGAACTGAGAAAATTGATCAAGGAGGCTAACAATCTCTACGCTTCGCTTTGTATTCAAGAAACAAAGATTGCGGAAAAGATAGCATCTTCAGATGAGCCTCAATCAGTCGTGGTTGATGCAGAAGAATACCAAGAGCCCGCAAAAATGAAAAAAGAAGCTGTGATTGACAAAGAAGAAGTCGTGATCAATTCGGCAGAGAGTTCAAGTTCATCGGTCGAAAGGAAGATATTGTTGATGTACCAAGAAGGGAAAACCGAGCAAGAGATTGCAAGGGCTTTGGGAATAGGAGTGGGAGAAGTGATGCTAATCCTCTCGCTTTTTAGACACCGAACTGACCATTTGTGACTATTTGAATGAGTATCTGCGCGATCTGTGGATCCAAAACAGTACCAGCCATCTCATTTATTATCTCTATTGCCTGCGCCTTTCCAAATGCCTCTCGGTAAGGTCTTGCACTCGTGAGAGCCTCGTATATATCTGCCGCAGCTATTATTCTCGATGGCAGTGGAATTTCCTCGCCTTTTAAACCGTCTGGATACCCCAAGCCATCCCACCGCTCGTGATGATGCCTGACCCACTTTGCCTCTTTACTCTTGAAGATACTGACTGTCTTCAGCAGCTCCTCAGATTTAGTAGAATGACTTTTTATGAACTCAAACTCTGCGTTAGAAAGTTTCTCTGGTTTGTTGAGGATGTAATCTGGAACACCAATCTTACCGACATCGTGTAGCAAACAAGCTGTTTTGATTCTGCTGCACATCTTTTCAGGCAACCCGAGTCTTTTCGCTATCATGTAAGACAACTGAGCAGCTCTTTCACTGTGACCGCTTGTGTAGGAATCTTTTAATTCGAGGCTTTTGACGAGCAATTTCAAATTCTCAAGTTTTGATTGTTGGTACTCGCTTCTGTACAGGTTGCCAAGTTGAATGGCAAGAAAGGCGCCGAAAATGACTGGTATAACGACCAGTCCAACATAGACATACAGTACGTAACCAAGGACGACTATCGGCAACGTGAGAAAGGCTCCAATGAATGGTACTCTCACCGTCATCAAGAAAGTCTTTCCAAAGGATTGAGGTACCGACAGGGATAAGACCACAGTGAAAAAGAAGGAATTCAAAAACATATACAGTAGAGCAACCAGAAGTACAACCCACATGTCCCGTGCTGCAGAGTTGGTCGACAGGATTTTGAATGTCTCAGACACAATGCCAGTTGACAGACCAATCTGAGAGATATTGAACAGATACTTGTAAGGATCTTTGTTTCTAACGAACAGAAGACCAGAGGTGATGACAGTTAATGATGAAATCAAGATGGCTTGACCGGTCGGTATTAAAGTTGCAGCGAGGATGTTCGCTACAAGTCCTCCCGTGAGCCTAATGACTCCGTTACTCAGCCTCGATATGGTAAAACCTACTAACTCGAATGCAAAACCTAAAAGCAAGAAAACCAAAAACAAAGAACCAATTTGTCCAAACCCTTTCAGTGCAAAACCAAGAAAGCCTAAGTAAAAGCCAAAAAGAATGCAAATATACAACTTCACAGGTTTTGACATCATCTCTTTTCACTCCGCTCTGGAGCCGGGGTGACAACCAGGTCCTATCACCACCACTCTATATTTCCAACTGCAGAAACCAACAGTGCGAGGAAGCTTCCGGTGAGAATCAATATTTTCCACAGCTTTTTCACGACAATCCCCCCTATGTCTCAGAGTTGTACTCCGCTCTTCGGTACTCTTCGCTCCCCCGCTTCGCTCTTTGAGATTGCACCCCGGCTAATTCAGCTAAGTGCCCGCTCTATCTTCTGTACTATTTTATCTACTCCAAGTTTGGTGATGGCTGAATAACCAATCGCTTCTACTCCCAAATGTTCGCCAACCACCTCTATTCTCTTTGCGAACTCAGATTTTTTTATTTTGTCCACCTTACTCAGAACAACAACAATTGGCGTTCCAAAGTATCGACTCCACTCAACGAACATTGTATCACTTTCTTGTGGAGAAAGTCTACTATCAATCAAGAGTACACAGAGCTTAATTTGTGTTTTTCTGTATTTAAAATATCTTTCAATCAGATCTCTCCATTGATCTATCTCATGCTTCGATCGTTTAGCATATCCATAACCTGGCAGATCTACAAAATAGAACCTTTTGTTCACCAGATAAAAATTGATCGACTTTGTCTTGCCTGGTGTTTTGCTCACTCTTGCAATTCTTCTGCCAAATAATACGTTTAGCAGGGTTGATTTTCCTACGTTGGATCTGCCAACAAAACAGACTTCACCATCCAGTGGTTTTGGAAAGTGCTTTTCATCATAAGCACTTACGACGAATTCAACGTCCTTCACAAACATGCCTGCTCCACTGCCTGATCTATCGTTTCTATGAAGATGAATTGAATCTTTTCTTTGACTTGAGGTGGTAACTTTGAGAGATCTCGTTCATTAGATTTTGGAAGCAGAACTTTGTTTATCCCGTATCTGTGAGCTGCAAGCACTTTTTCTTTTATACCTCCAACGGCGAGAACTTTGCCTCTCAAGGTTATCTCGCCGGTCATTGCGACGTCATTTCTCACCTTTCTTTTGAGTGCCGAGGAAATCATCGCAACGGTCATCGTTACACCAGCAGAAGGTCCATCCTTTGGAACGGCGCCTTCCGGAAGATTGATGTGTATATCGCTCTGCTGAAAGATATCCTTGCACTTTTCACCACAGTAAGATCTCGCAACACTCAGTGCGATCCTCGCAGATTCTTTCATGATCTCTCCAAGTCTTCCAGTCAGAATCAATTCGCCTTTGCCCGGCATCATGAGTGTTTCGACGATCATAACAGTTCCGCCGTACTCTGTCCAGGCAAGTCCATGTGCTGCACCAACCTCGTTTCTTGAGAGTATGACATCGTTTTGAACTGTTTCTGGTCCAAGATAGTCTTCAATCTCTTTAACTCCTACCCTTACGGAATCTGCACCCTCTTCCAGCTTGAGGACAACCTTTCTCATCAATCTCTGAAGAGATCTTGTTAATTGTCTTACTCCTGCTTCTCTTGTGTAAGACTGAATTATCTTTCGAATCGCACCTTCTGATATTTTGAACTGACCATGATCAAGTGCGAATTCCGACATAAGTTTGGGAATAACATAGTACTTCGCTATGGCGAGTTTCTCATGCTCTGTGTATCCTTCGAGCCATATGATCTCCATTCTATCGAGCAACGCCGGTGGTATGGTGTGTGTGACATTTGCAGTAGTTATGAACAAGACATTTGACAGATCAAAAGGTACTTCAACATAATGATCAACAAATTCTTTGTTTTGTTCTGGATCGAGCACCTCAAGGAGAGCTGCGGCTGGATCTCCCTGAAAACTCACTGCCAGTTTATCGATCTCATCTAACAAGAGCACGGGATTTTTACTCTGAACATTCCTCATCAACTGAAGAACTCTTCCTGGCATCGCTCCAACATAGGTCCTTCTGTGACCCTTGATCTCTGCCTCATCCCTCAAGCCTCCAAGTGACATGTGAGCGAATTTCCTATCGAGTGCTTGTGCGACAGCCTTTGCGAGAGATGTCTTCCCCACACCGGGTGGACCAACCAAACAGAGTATGGGAGCTCTCACAGATTTGCTTCGCTTTCTTACTGCAAGAAACTCGAGAATTCTTTCCTTTGCTTCTTCAAGCCCATAATGACTTGCCTCTAAGATCTTCTTGGCTTGCATCATATCTTCTCTGTCTTGCGTCGAGTTATTCCACGGCAGTCCGACCAACCAATCCAAGTAAGTTCTCACAACAGTAGCTTCTGCAGAGTATGGCGACATCTTTTCAAATCTTTCAATCTCGGTGATGGCCTTTCTTTTCACATAATCTGGTAACTGCAAATTTTCAACTGTTGCACGAATTTGAGCTGTCTCAGAGTTTTTCTCTCCAAGTTCTTCACTGATTGCTTTTAATTTCTCTCTGAGGAAAAACTCTTTTTGGCTTTCCTCGATTCTTTTTTTGACCTTTGTATCGAGCTGTCTTTCTATCTCGAGAATTTCATTTTCGTGTGTGAGAATCTCAAGTAACATTTCAAGCCTCCTGCTTGGGTGTAATTCCTCGAGCAGAGCTTGACGCTGTTGAAAGGAGATAGGTAGCAGTGATGCGATGAAATCTGCAAGTCTGCTTGGTTCAGCAGCTTCAGAAAGAGCAGTTAAAGTCTCCTGCGGATATCTCTGAGTGTACAAGGCATACTTGGTGAAATTCTCAGTAACAGTTCGCATGAGTGCTTCCATCTTTTTAGTTCTCTTGTAACTACTTCTGAGAACTTCCACTCTTGCAATGAACGGTTCTTCTTTGATTATCTCGTATGCCCTCGCTCGTTCTATGCCTTCGAGCAAGACTCTGAAAGTGCCATCGGGAAGTTGTGCAACTTGAAGAACTCTTGAAATTGTGCCAATCTGATAGAGTTCTTCAAAAGATGGCTCTTCAACAGAAGGGTCCTTTTGGCTCGTGACGAAGATCAATTGGCTGTACGAATCTATCGATTGTTCGAGAGCCATTAAAGTCTTTTCTCGCGCGACATGAACCGGTACCACAGTCTGCGGAAAGACGATCATTCCGTTCCGCAGATGTATTAAAGGAAGTTCTCTGGGTAACTCAGGACTTTGAAAGGTTTCCTTTGCAAGTTTCTCAAGCTTTTCGAATTTCTTTTTCATTCGACCACCTCGTGATGATCTTTTCGATCAAGTCGTCTTGAGATTCCATTTGAACTATTCTTCCATTCTTGCAGAATTCAAAGAGGATCTTCAAACAACCTTTTGGCCAAAAACCTTCGAATCTGTCTGCCCATTCTACCACTAATATCCCATCTCTTCTTTCGACGATCTCTTCAAGGTCCATTGAAAATTCCTCTTCCACTTTATCCAACCGATACAGATCCACGTGATAAACAGTCGTTGTTCCTTTATAGATGTTGATCAACGAAAAAGTTGGACTGGTAACTTGTGATTCATCTATTCCAAATTCTCGAGCCATCGCACGCACGAAGAAAGTTTTACCCGATCCGAGTTGTCCATAAAGAAGGAGGATCTGCGGTGGTTTCAACTCCTTTGCCACTACAAGAGCGAGTCTCTTCGTCTCATATCTGCTCAGACATCCGAAATCGTATTTCATCGTCATTGGCTTCCCTTAATTTGACTCATTATCTCTATCAACTCGTTGTGAAGTAGTTTGTTACTGAACAGATAGTTACCGCTCTCGATAGTTGCCTGTTTTCCCTTGAGATCTGTAATGAAGCCTCCTGCTTCAGGAACTATGACGAACAGTGGTGCCACATCCCAAGGATTAGCCCTTTTCGCCACAAAAAAATCAAACCTTCCACAGGCAACATATGCGCCTGCTAATATAGCACTACCAGTCATTCTCATTCTTCTGACCTTCTTTTCAACTGCATCTATGAAAGGTCCTGTGAAACCAACGTAGAAGCCAACATTTCCTATACTGTCTTTGAGTTTTGGAGTCTTTGAAACGCTTATTCTCTCACCGTCGAGGTAAGCACCATTACCTTTTAACGCATAATAGGTCTCGTTCAACAGCGGATCGTGTGCAACGCCCAAGATCACGCTTTCTCTTTCAACATAGGCAATTCCCACAGCAAAAGACGGGAGCCCATGAACGTAGTTCATAGTACCATCTATTGGGTCTATGATCCACATCTTTTCGCCCTTTTCGAAAAGTCCTTCTTCTGCCAAGATCGCATCAGATGGAAAATGTTTTCTAATCTCCTGAACGATCATCTGTTGTGCATATCTGTCACAATCAGTAACAAGATCTTGAAAAGAGGTCTTCTCACTCACATTCAGTGCATTTCCCCAGTACTGCATTAAGTACAAACCGACCTTTCTGGCAAGTTTTATGGAAAAATCAAGTCTATCCATCATCTGTTCCTCCCCATGAAATAATAAGGGGTCCCTTGAGGACCCCTCTTTGGTGGGTGCGGCAGGGATTGAACCTACGGCCTCTTCCTCGTCAAGGAAGCGCTCTTCCACTGAGCTACGCACCCTCATTGTGAATTTTACCATACCAGCCACGCCAATGCAAGAGTTATTTTTCCCCTTGACACGCATGATGGTTCTCTGATATAATGTGGGTAATAAAATCTATCTGGAGGACCTTTGATGTTGAAGAAATTGGATTTTGATCAAAAGGTGGCGCAATTCGCATACGCTTATTGGTGGTTTAGGGGAATGCCCTCTTCCAAGGTTCCCCTAATACCACTTGGTACATAAACAGGGGAATCATAGGGTAAAGAGGA
The DNA here is from genome assembly GCF_051235805.1 of Pseudothermotoga sp. U03pept. NCBI lineage: Bacteria > Thermotogati > Thermotogota > Thermotogae > Thermotogales > Thermotogaceae > Pseudothermotoga > Pseudothermotoga sp. U03pept. The sequence goes on from NZ_JBPNXV010000001.1 coordinate 1,792,677, forward strand.
AGAGGGCATCCAAAAAGGATGCCCTCTTTTTTTAAAAACTCATTTTTGGGGGTGTTGGTATGAAAAGGTTAATAACCGCCGTGACTCTGGTTCTTTGTGTCATCACTCTTGGTGCAGTAAGAGTTGGTATCACGCAGATCGTAGACCATCCCGCGCTCAACGCCGTTTTTGATGGAATCGTTAAGGTCCTTGAAGATGCTGGATTCAAAGTTGGTCAAGATGTACTCATCGACAGACAGAACGCACAGGGAAGTATGCAGAATGCTGTGGCAATTGCTAAGAAGTTTGCAACAGAGAAGGTAGACATAGTGGTAGCGATCGCAACCCCATCGGCTCAAGCTTGCGTCCAAGCGATAACCGACAGACCGGTGATCTTCTCAGCTGTAACAGATCCAGTTGGAGCAGGATTGATCAAGCAGCTGGGTAAGAACACGACAAATGTGGTTGGCGTCTCTGACATGGTACCTGTGGCAACACAACTGAGGTTGATCAAGAAAATCTTTCCAAACGCCAAAAAAGTTGGCGTAATCTTCAACCCAGGAGAAGCTAACTCTGTCACTTTGAACAACATAGCCAAATCGGCTGCACCATCTCTCGAAATGACGATAGCGGAAATTCCAGGCACTTCTCCAAGCGAAATGATCACTGCTTTGAACAGTATTGGCCCAAGCGTGGATGTTCTATACATCGGTACCGATAACACAGCAGCTTCTTCGATAGAAGCGATCGGTAACGCGGCTCTGAGGTTGAAAAAACCCATCGTCGCTGCTGATATAGACATCGCGCGCGGTGGTGGAGTAGTCGGGTTTGGTTTCAATTACTTCCAAGTGGGTGTTGAAACCGGACAGCTCTTGGTGGAGCTCCTGAAAGGAGCAAAACCAAGCGATCTCGAATCACACGTAGTTGGACCAGATTCATTAGTCCTCTACATAAACCTCGATATAGCAAAACAACTTGGTGTGGAAATTCCAGCAGATCTCGTTGATAGAGCCGATATCGTTGTGAGAGACGGACAAGAGGTGGCAAAATGATTCCAGTGATTGAACAAGGATTATTGCTGGCTCTGGCCGCCATGGGTGTTTATATATCATTCCGCCTCGTTGATCTTCCTGATCTGACGCCCGACGGTTCCTATGTATTGGGAGGAGCCGTCGCGGTCGTCCTCCTTCATTCCGGCTATGGGTGGGGCTTTTCCACACTGATGGCTGCTCTTGCGGCTGGTGCAGCTGGTGCAGTTGTCGCATTCATAACTACGAGATTCAAAATCAACTCGCTCCTTGCATCTATCATGGTCATGACCGCATTGTACTCTTTGAGCATCAGAATAATGAATGCACCGAATTTACCAGTGCCGAGATTTGATACGGGTAAGATCACAAGTTATGAACAGATCGTTGGCAAGACTCCTCTGGATGACCTGCTCGGCGATGTGGGGCAAACAACCTTTGAAGCCTCAGGAATGCGTGCAGTGAAGATACCTTTTACAAACACAGCAGATGGCCATGATCTGATCCTCATTGCCGCAGTTGTAAGTTTTGCCGCATTGTTGGTATGGCTTTTCTTGAGAACGGAATTCGGCACAATGCTTAGAGGCTATGGAAGAAATCGTTTTGCGGTGAGAGTCTTGGGTGTTAATCCAAATCTGTTCGCCTACACAGGCTTGATCTTGTGCAACGTTTTTGCTGGGCTGTCTGGAGCCTTGTTTTCAATGTACAGTGGCTTTGCCGATGTGAATATGGGCATAGGCACCGTTGTGATCTGCCTTGCCTCGGTGATACTCGGTGAAATAATCTTCGGAAGATTTGAGCTGATGTACGGTGTGATCTTTCCAATAATAGGTGCTCTCGTTTATCAGTTCTTACTCACCTTTGCTATGAAGTATGGTTACCGAATTGGTTTCAAGCCGAGTGATATGAAGCTCTTAACAGCACTCTTTGTAGTTGCAGTGATCGCAGCCAGAAGATTCAAGAAAAGCGAGGTGCCAGTATGATAGAGATCGACAGTGTCACCGTAATCTACAACAAAGGGAGCTTAGACGAGAAAGTAGCCTTGAGAGATCTAACATTACGAATCAACGAAGGTGAATTTGCTGTCATCGTTGGTTCAAATGGCGCTGGTAAATCGACTTTGCTGAAATTGCTCGTAGGCGAGGTGAAACCAGTCGAAGGAAGTTGTAAGCTCTTTGGCTGTGAGATCAAATCAGAAAAGGTCTTCAAAAGGACAAGTATAGTCTGTCAAGATCCCAATCAAGGTGTCTTTCCAAACCTTTCTATTGAAGAAAATCTCATGTTGGCTCGAAAAAAGGGTTTGAGAGGACTGAGTTTTGGTAGAGTTGATAAGAAAAGTCTTGAACTATTAGCTTCAACTTGTATGGGGCTCGAAAGAGATTTGAAAAGAAAGGCTTCAAAGCTCTCCGGTGGCCAAAAGCAGGCTCTCGCAATTGTCATGGCAGTTTCTTCCGACCCAAGACTTCTTCTGTTAGATGAACACACCGCGGCTCTCGATCCAAAGAGTACCGAAAGGATAATGGATCTAACCGAAAGAATAAACAAACAGATGGGTACGACTATCATCATGATAACGCATGACATGACCTTGGCTGAACAATTTGGCAGCACCATCATAGTCATGGAAGACGGAAAAATTGTCACAAAAATCGATAAATCGCAACAAAAAGTTGCCGCTTCCCAACTCAAAGCGATGATAAGATCTACAGTGTTCACACCCACATCTTAGGAGGAGTGAGCATGGAAAATCATCTGCTCGTTGAAGCAGCAAATGCTTTTGGTACACCAATATACGTTTATGATCTGCCCTTCATCGCACAAAGAGTCGAGACGGTTCAAAGTTTCTTCGAAGACTTCGATTTCCGATTGGCTTATGCAATGAAGGCGAATTTCAACAAAGATCTCTTATCTCTTCTGAACAAATTGGGTACAATGGTCGATGTCGTTTCCTTCGGTGAATACCTTCAGGCACTCTCAGTCGGTTTCAGCCCAGAAAGAATAATCGTGAATGGAAATTGTAAGAAGGAATCTGAACTCGAGAGATACGTGAAAGACGGTGTTTATTCGATTAATCTCGACAGCTATGAAGAACTGCTGAGACTTGAGAAGATAGCCTCAAGACAGGTGAGAGTCTCAATAAGAGTTAATCCAGATGTAGATCCGAAAACTCATCCTCATATTGCAACAGGTTTGAAAGAAAACAAATTTGGTGTTGATTTCGATACCGCACATGAGATGATCAAACGAATTAATTCTAACAAGAATCTCGAACTGATAGGACTACATTGTCACATTGGGTCACAGATCACGGAGGTAGAGCCTTATCTTGAGGCTGTGGTTTCGATCAAGTATTTTGCGAAGTCGGTGGGCTTGAACTTTGAAGTTCTCAACCTCGGTGGTGGCTGGGGCATTGATTACGGCAACGGTAAAGCGATGAGCTTACAGGAGTACAGAGAGAAGATATTCCCCATTTTGAAAGAGCTCAACAGTAAGATCGTATTAGAGCTTGGTAGATGGATCGTGGCGCCTGCTGCCTATTTGGTTTCAAAGGTTGAATACGTCAAAAGGACACCTTTTAAGACCTTCGTCATGCTCGATACAGGAATGAACCATCTCATAAGGCCTGCCCTGTACGGTGCAAAACACAAGATCCTACCTCTTTATGAAACAAAAGGAAGAGAAAAAATAAAAGCCGATGTCGTTGGACCAATCTGTGAAAGTGCAGACACCTTCAGAAAGTCCTACACAATGCCAAGACCAAGGGAAGGAGAGTTGGTAGTCATCTGCGATGTCGGTGCCTATGGGTACGCGATGGCTTCCGACTACAACCTAATGCCAAAACCAAAAGAAATCATCTGGGACGGCTCAAAGCTTTTCACATCTTCTTGAACATCGCTGAGGGTTTTCTCATAAACAGTTCATACCCATAACTTCGAATGAAAAGTGCTTCGCAAAGGCTAAGGTGAAAGTTGTACACCTTGGAAAGATCATTGGCATAATGATCATACAGAGATATTCTTCCCCGAATGACAAGTTCTGGATCTCCTATGCAGGTTAGTGATATAATTTCCAAATAAGCTGGGGAGGTGTTGATATGGTGAAAAGAGTCTCTCTGATTATCTCTATTCTTGTCCTTTGTATAAGCATCTTTGGATCTTATCTGAATGTCGCTGTTCTTGGAGATGTCAGATCTTTGAACCCATTCTTGGTCAAATCATCTGCTGAAAGAATCGTAGTTGGCTATTTGTACGAAACGCTTTTAGGCGAACAGAATGGAAAGATAATTGGCACTCTTGCGTCAGACTGGGCAGTCGATTTCTCTTCCAACAGTTTAACCTTCAAGATAGCAGACAGAAAATTCCACGATGGAAAAGTCGTAACTGCAGATGACGTTGTCTTTTCCTTCAAATACATTCTGGAGAAAAGACTTCCCTTGGGACCCATCTTGGCATATCTCGTTGGTGCGGAGAAGGTAGATGAAAAAACTGTCAAACTGACCTTTCGAATGATGAATACCTCAATGCTTTCCTTTGCCCCAATGGCTATACCTATCATTCCGAAGGAAACCTGGGAAAAGATCCAGGCACCTATGGAGTTCCCAAACATAGAGAAACCAGTTGGAAGTGGTCCTTTGGCTTTTGACAAACTCTCACCACAGACGGTCACACTCAGATTTTTCAAAGACCATCCAAACGCATCTGCAAAACTTGATGGAATCATCTTCCATACCGTACAAGACGAAACTATGGGCTTTCTTGGACTTGTGAAAGGTGATTATGATTATCTGTACTGGGATTTAGATCCTGCACTTGCAAAACAAGTCTTGGATAATCCTTCAAAATACCCAAATCTCAGAATAGCCTTGACTGACGGTGGGTCGGTGAACGTAATCTTGTTCAATCACAGAAAGGCACCAATGGACGATGTAAATTTCAGAAAAGCCGTTCTCTATGCCATAAATTACAAAGAAATCATCGACAAAGTTTACATGAACTTCGCCCAACCCGCATCAGTTGGTTTGCTGCCAAAGTCTCTGAAAGAACTCTTTCTTGATTCCGTCGGAGTTGTTTCCCAAGATGTACAACTTGCAAAGCAGTTCTTGAGCAACTCGAAATATGGAAAAGAAACATTAAAGATGTTGGTCAGTACAGACAAGCAAGCTATGGAAATGGCCGAATACATAAAAATGTATCTGAAAAACCTCGGCATAAATGTAGAAATAGACGCCCAGGGACCTGAAGGTTTGACAACGAAATTGAAAAAGGCCGACTTTGATCTTGCCCTGTATTCTTACAATCTGGGTAGTCATCCAGAGATGATTTTCTATCACCTGCACTCTTCAAGAGGCACGATTAAGGACGGACAAGTAACCGGTTTCAATTACGGTGGAATCAACATGAAAGAGCTCGATAGTGCCTTAGAATCAATATGGATGGCTTTCGGTGATGAAGAACGCGTTCAGGCCTTTAGGAATCTTCAAAAGCTCGTCGGAGAGATTGTTCCTGTTGTGCCGTTGTTGATACCTGCCAACGTAGAGGCTTATAGCGTCAAGAACTTCTCTGGATGGGTAGTATCAGAAAGTGAAGGTGTGATGAACACAGAGACCTTGAAAAACCTTACACCAGTGAAATGATTTGATAGGAGTGCTCGCAGGTGAGTTTTCCTTACCTTGTGAAGAGAATTATCCAAATGGTTTTAACAATCTTCTTAGCTTTGACACTCAGCTTTGTCTTGATCAGAGCTCTGCCGGGTAATCCGGCAGAGCGTTTTTACGGAGATCCAAGAATACCCGAAGAAGTTAAGGAACAAATAAAAGCTGCCTTTGGTTTGGACAAACCAGTTTGGATGCAGTATCTGCATTTCTTGAAGCAGTTTGCAAAGGGAGACCTTGGTGTTTCTTACACATACAACAGGAGTGTCACGGGCGTTGTTCTTGAGAGATTACCTTGGACTCTTTTTCTGACAGCGGTTCCAACTGTTGTGAGTATGGTAGCTGCGCTGAAGATAGGAGTCTACATCGGTTGCAAGCGTGGAAAACTTGCCGACAAACTCATAAGTTGCGTGGCATTTGCTCTGCATTCAGTCCCTACCTTTTGGTTTGCACTGCTGCTGGTTCTGTTTTTCTCTTTCAAGGTCGGCTTATTCCCGTTGCAAGGCATGTTCGATCCAAAAACCGAGGGGTTTGCCAAATTCCTGAGCTTGATACACCATGTCTTTCTCGGATGGCTAACGCTATTTTTAGTCAACACGCCAAGTTTTGCTGTGTATGTGAGAAACATGGTTGTATCGATCTTAGGTGAGGAGTTCATAATCACAGCTCGAGCAAAGGGTTTGCTCGAGAGAGAAATCAGAAAGAGGCATATTTTGAGAAATGCACTCGGTCCACTTTTCTCGATGTTAACTCTGAGAATAGCTGGGATGTTGGGAGGGGCTGTTTTGATCGAAACTATCTTCTCGTGGAAAGGCATGGGGCTCTTGGTCTTAGAAGCATCGAGAAACTCTGACTATCCACTGTTACAGGCAACGGTGATGATAACGATCGTTTCGGTAATACTGGCGAACTTCTTTGCCGATTTGCTCCAAACACTCTTTGATCCGCGGGTGAGATTCGAATGAAAAGATACAGTTTTTTAAAGCATCTGTGGTATTCCTCTCAGGGTAAATTCGGAATAATCACTCTGAGCCTATTGGTAATCATGGCAGTCTTTGCTCCGCTGATTGCACCTTTTGATCCTTACGACATCACACAACGTGGTCTGAGACTACAACCCCCATCATGGAAGCACCTTTTTGGAACAGATTGGTATGGCACAGATATCTTCAGCCAAATCGTCTACGGATCAAGAATTTCTCTCATAATCGGTGGGGCAACTGCATTAGGTGTAACCGTCATAGGTGGCCTTTTAGGCGTGATCGCGGGAGCCTATGGTAGAGGAATTGATACCCTACTGATGAGAATCGTTGACTTCGTAATGGTTCTGCCTGGACTTCCTATCATGATCATGATACTCACATATGTTGGAAACAGTTTTTACGTTCTCATCATGGTGCTCGTTCTCTTCGGTTGGGCTGGAATTTCAAGGGTTGTGAGGGCTGTCGTCCTTTCTGAGAAGAAGCGAGGCTATGTAGAGGCTGCGATCTGCGCCGGCGCGACAAAATGGTACTTGATCAAAAAACATCTGTTGCCAGCTACATATCCTGTGTTGGTTGTTAACACCGCTTTTACTGCTGCTGGCTCTATGTTGGCAGAGGCTGGATTGTCATTTCTTGGTTTTGGAGATCCAAGAGTGATCTCTTGGGGAAAGATACTCAACAATGCAAGAACTTCTAATGCACTGGTCTTGGGTGCCTGGTGGTGGATAATCTTTCCAGGTTTGGCGATATTCTTAGCTTCTTTTTCTGTGATGTCGCTCGGTGTGGCTGCAGAAAAGTTGCTCAACCCGAAATTGAGAGACAGGAGGGAAGAGGTATGATGATCAGCAATGAAACGATCACCCTTAATCTGAAAGGGAAGGAAAAAATCTACAAAGTTCAGCAGATGCCAAAAGATTTTTTTGACTGGCAGATTGAAAATCGTTTGAAGAGCTTAAAGATCTTCTTAGGTTTGGAAAAAGGTATGCCGAACTTTTCTCCTCACAGTGTTGTCATGTCTACCATTTCAGAGAGTGAGGAATTTCCAATAAACAGCTGTATCAAAGGCTTAGGACTGGTGCCAAAGGACGAGCACCTTGAAAGACTTGCAGAAGAAGCTCTAAGATTGATCGATCTTGCCAAGGAAAAAGGCACAAAGGAAACAATGAAAGAGAGAATAGAATTTCTGCTGAATCTGTACAGTAAGCCTGAGATTTTCAATAAGAATATCCTATCCAGCATCGAGATATACTACAAAAAAACATACACCAATGTACTGAAGAACCCCACTGCCAACCTGCTCTTTTATGACAACAATAGCGGCTACAGCATCATGTTCAATTCAGTGGTTGAACTCGTTCCTCGCAACACTGCATACCATAGGTATGTCACAGCAATTCACGATCTTTTCCACGTACCAAAAGATCCCAATATCAAACCAGATCGGTTTGAGTACGCATACAGATTCTGGCTCGTGGAAGCCTTTGACAAGACTCCAGGACCACGGGCAAGCCAGAGAATCTTTTAGCAGCTCAAAGTTTTCTGATCTTTACCGCCGTTCCAAAGGCGAGCACTTCGGCAGCCGATTGCATGATAGATGAGCTTCCAAACCGCACACAGACAATTGCATCGGCGCCGAGTTTTTCAGCTTCTGAAATCATGCGCTGCATCGCGATATTCCTGGCTTCAGTCAGCAACTCTGTGTAAGATTTGATCTCACCACCGGCAAGGGTCTTGAAGGCTGCAGCTATATCTTTTCCAAGGTGTTTCGAGTGAACGGTATTGCCCATCACAAGACCAAGTGTTTCAACAATTTCATAACCCTCGATCTTTTCAGTCGTCGTGAGTATCATTTGAACACCTCCACTAAAAGTGATTATACTCGGTCGATAAAAAAAATCTGGTCTTTACACCAGATTTGCTCTGAAAAAATAGAATTCAGATGAAGAAAATCAGCACCATTTCTATAGACGGAGTTTAGAGCAATCCTTCGTTCACTCTTTTCAAAAGCACATTCATAACACTCTGAGTGTGCTCTTCGATTCTCCTCTCAGCTTCTTGTACATCTTTTTGTTCAACAGCTCTGAATATGCTCATATGTTCTTGACACGATTGACTAATTCTCCCTGGATAAGACAGTGAAAGAACTCTGACCCGGTACAGTTTTTCGCCCAGTTCTGCCATCATTCTGCAAAGTTCTTCGTTACCAGAGCCTTTCACAATTGCCGCGTGAAACTGTGAATTGAGTTTTATCATCTCTTCCAAAGAACCGGTCTTCGATGCCGCTTGCATCTTCTCTATTATCTGATTGAGAGACACAAAATCTTGCTCTTTTGCCCTTTCAATGAAAAGTTTAACGGCAAGCTTTTCAAGGTACATCCTTAACAGTAAAAGATCTTCTATCTCTCTTCGATCCCACTTTTTCACGGTGAAACCCTTGTGCGGTTCAACTCGCAGTAAACCTCGTGCCGCAAGATAGTGCAAAGCTTCTCTCACAGGCGTTACACTCACACCAAGATTCTTCGCCAACGAATCGATCACAATTCGTTCTCCTGGTGCATAATGACCTTTTAGTATGTATTCCTTGACCTTCTCTATGATTTCTTCTCTGAGCGATCTTTTCTCTATTGTTCTCATCGCAGACCTCCTGCTAATTTTTATTATACCTTAATTAGAGGTTCTCCTTCTCTTGAGTGCTGCCGAGATCATAGGATAGAACAAAGACAAAACAGCAAGTATGAGTAATGCTATAGAAATTCCAGATTTGAAGAATATGAAGAAATCTCCTTGAGAAAGCATCAGAGATTGCCTGAAGGATTGTTCGAATTTTCTCCCTACAACACTTGCAAGTATCAGTGGGGCAGTTGGTATCTCGAGTTTTCTCATTGCATAACCCAAAAGACCAAAAAGTATAAGTAGATAGAAATCAACTGCGCTCAGGTTGATTGCATAGACACCAATAAAGCAAAGGGCTGTTATCAACGGATAGAGTATCTTTGGTGGAACGGCTAAGACTCTGACAAGCAAACCAGCCAAAGGTAAGTTGATAATCGCACAGACTACGTTCCCAACGAACAAACTCGCTACGATGCCCCAGCCTATTTCTGGATAATGTTCAAAGAGCAATGGCCCAGGTTGTAATCCATACATTATGAGTGCACCGAGCATCACTGCGGCAGTGCCAGAACCAGGTATCCCGAGCGTAAAGGTTGGCAAGATTGCACCAATAGAACAAGCGTTGTTTGCTGCTTCAGGTGCTGCAAGCCCCTCGATGGCACCTTTGCCGAATCTCTCTGGTTCTTTGGAAAGCTTTTTCTCTGTATTGTACGACATCAACGCCGCTATCGTCCCACCTGCACCTGGCAGAATACCTATGAAAAATCCTATTGGTGTGGCACGCAGTATTGGCAGCAAAGATCTTTTCCATTGTTCTTTACTGATCCAGATGCGACCGAACTTCCGCTTGATTGGCTGAATGGCATTCTTAATCTTTATTTTCTCCAGATTCTTGAAGACCTCTCCCAAACCGTATATGCCGATTATCACCACCACGAAATCTATACCACCCTGTAATTCCATCACGTTGAAGGTGAATCTTGATACGCCTGATTGAGGATCCAGCCCCACTATAGAGATCATCAAGCCTATTAGCATTGACAGCAAACCTTTCAAAAGTTTTCCTTCAGACATCGATGCAGTGGCAGTCAATGCCAGGACCATCAGTGCAAAATACTCTGGTGGTCCAAAGATCAATGCGATCTTTGCAAGTGGCAATGCCAGTGCCACAAAGGCTATCGATGAGATTAAACCACCTATGAACGAAGCTATTGCAGATATTGCAAGTGCTGCTTCTGCTTCTCCATTGAGAGTCATAGGATAGCCGTCAAAGCAAGAAGCAACTGCAGAGCCATCGCCAGGAATGTTCAGAAGAATAGAACTGCGTGAACCACCAAACATAGCTCCATAGAAAATTGCACACATCGTTATCAAAGCAGTTTCTGGTTTCATAACAAAGGTCAGCGGTAAGAGTAAAGCTATACCTGTAGCAGGTCCAAGGCCTGGTAACATACCGATAACAGTACCAAGAAAACCACCTAAACTAATCCAGAAAAGATTCACCGGTTGAAGAACAACTTGAAATCCCTGCATTAAATATTCCAGAGTGCTCACGACTAACCACTCCTATGGAAGACTTATCAAGAATACCTTTTCAAACAAATACCAAACCCCTACTGTGTACAAAAGGGCTATGGAAAGGTTTGCAATCCACCTTCGAGGTCCGTTCAGCATGAAAAGAAAAACCGTGAGAAAGATAAGGGTTGATGCAATAAAACCTGTCAAATCAAACAAGATAGCGTACGCTACGCATAGAATCACTCCAAAGAAAACATAAAGATATTGCTTTGATTTTTTAGTAACCTCTTCTCCGTGTGCAGAAACCTTTTCGTGTCCCTTACTTTGAAACAACATGATCAAGCCAATCACGATCGTTAGAATCCCAAATCCCAGCGGAAAGTAAAGTGGACCCATGGGGTTTCCAACAGGGGCTCTTGGAAGATTCAATGTAGTAACGACATAGATTATTCCAAAGGCAAGTACTACCACTGCAAGCCATCTGTCCTTTTTCTTTTCCATCTTTAACCCCTCCGTGAAGAACCTGTGGGGGGAAGCCCCCACAGAACTGCTCATTCTCCTTTGTACATTCCAAGTTCCTTTAAGACAACCTTGTAATCTTCGTTAACCTTTGCAAGGTATTTAGCGAAATCCTCTCCTGGCACGAATGCCTTAGTCCAGTTGTACTTTTCTACCATTTTATCCCACTGTGGTGTCTGGACCATCTTGCCAAGGATATCTACCCAGTAATCCAAAGCGTAAGGCGGCATTTCAGGTACTCCAAAAAGACCACGCCAGTTGACAAACTCTGCATCGATACCCTCTTCTTTCAATGTGGGAACATTCGCCAAGATTCCACCAACCCTTTGCGGGGCTGTTACAGCCAACACCTTTACCGCACCTGTCTGAAGGGCTGTAGTGACTTCGGCAAGACCTGTCGAAAGCACGTCTATGTGTCCACCCAAGAGTGCCGCCATGTGTTCACCTTCTTGGAAAGAAACATAAGTGATATCCTTCAAGTTGTTTACTCCTGCAGCTTTTGCGGCGATGAGAAATTGAATGTGATCCATCGATCCAAATGCCGATATCCCACCAACCCTGACGCTCTTGGGGTCCTTCTTCAAGGCTTCCATAACCTCGGCTATGCTGTTGTACTTCGATTTCTTAGAAACTGCAAAGGCTCCGTAGTCATGTATCAACATCGCTATAGGTGTCAGGTTCTTGTAAGAATACTGAGTCTGTCCTGTCAAGTTAATCAGCAGCAAAGGTGGTGAGAAGACTATGATATTGTACGGATCGCCCTTCTTTGTTTGCATATGAGCAAGAGCCACTCCGCCACCGCCACCAGGCATGTTGTTGACAACGATTGGTTGAGTAACAAGACCTGTTTCCTTGAGTACCTGAGCCACTGTCCTGATAGTCGTATCCCATCCGCCACCTGGTCCCGCCGGCGCAATGAAGTTCAGAGGCTTGGATGGATAAGTTTCTGCAAAGACCACTGCTGATAACAACACAGTCGCAAGAAGACAGACCAACAACCTTGCTTTCATCTTCACCCCTCCTCAAAAGTGATGGTTTTCCCTCGTTGACCCCTTACAAAATATATGATATCATATATCACATAGTATAGTATAATGTGTCGTGTGGTAAAAAGTCAAGTTCAAAAAAGAGATTCAAAGGGAGGAGTAGGAGAATGGCTGAGTGGAAGGCAGTTCAAAGATCAAAAAAACTCAGAGAGTACCTAACTCATGAGGGAAAACTCACCTTCAGAGTCTGTGCCTATGATGCACTTTCAGCTGTGCTCATTCAAAAGACTGGTTTTGAAGTTGTCGGGACAACTGGTTACGGTATCTCTGCTTCGTTGATCGGTCAACCTGATATAGGTTTAATTGGTTTTGGAGAAATGCTCGAAAGGGTACGAACAATCGTCAACGCGACGGAATTACCAGTCGATGCAGATATAGACACAGGCTATGGCAATGCACTTAACGTATATTGGACGGTGAAGAACTTTGCAAAGATAGGTGTTGCTGGTGTGAGGCTTGAAGATCAAGTCTGGCCCAAAAGATGTGGTCACATGGAAGGCAAGAGTATCATCTCAACAGAAGAGATGGTCACCAAGATAAAGGCGGCTGTGGATGCAAGAAAGGACGACAACCCAGAACTTGTGATAGGCGCCCGAACAGACGCAAGATCAGTCGCAGGCTTTGAAGAAGTTCTTTCCAGAGCAAAGGCATACGCTGAGGCTGGTGCAGATTACATCTACGTTGAGGCACCCCAATCGATAGAAGAAATCGAAAAGTTGGTCAAAGAAGTCGAAAAACCAATCTCCTTTAACATCATTCCGGGGGGCAAGACACCGATCTTTGACTTTGATCAGTTAATTCAAGCTGGCATCAAATACCTTTCAATACCCATGGTGTGCCTCTATCCGGCAACTAAGGCAATGATCGAGGCTCTGAAGGCACTGAAAGAAAATGATTTCAATAAAGTCGCACAACTTGGCGTGAGTTGGTCAGAGTTCAACGATCTTGTTGGCTACAAAGAGTGGCGTGAGCTTGAATCAAGATACTCAAAATAAAGGAGGACTTTCGTCCTCCTTATCTTTTGTTTTCAAAATTGCCTTTGAATCTTCTCTATCCACTTTGATATATCTTTAATGACCTGCTCAGAGAGATTTGAAGGTTGCTCATACTCGTATGGTGTCGAAGGACCGCTGCCAGTTATAAAGAGATGATTCAGATCTGGATAGAGTTTGAAAGTAACGTTATCTTTCTCTTTGAGAGCTTCCTGCCACATCTGAAAATCTTCGAGTGTGACTTGGTAATCTCGAGCTCCTTGCAGTAAGATAATTGGTATCTTCAAGGACTTTGCCGTTTCCAGCGGGTCATATTCAAGCAGATCTTCCCAGTAAGCCTTGGATGCACCCAGTATTATTTCTGATTCTTTCACTTTGCGGTCTTGAATGCGCTCTATTTCTTGTTTTAGTTCCTGTATTTGTTTTGCTTCTTCTTCATCTATCTTGCCATCTAACGAGAAGAGGTACTCGTATTGTTTCAATGCATTCACAATGTACAATCCTCTTGAGGCTGGAGCAAGAAGAATAACGCCAGCGACACTGTTTGTTTGTTCAGCTATCCTGGGAGCAACTGTACCACCAAGACTGTGTCCTAAAAGAAAGATCTTGCCTTTGTCGATTTTCTCGAAGGTTCCCGCCAGTTCTATTGCCGCAAGTGCATCATCTATGACCTCTTCTTTGATCGTGAGGCTCTTGACCATCTCTGAGTATTGCTGAGCATAGACCTTCGTTCGTTTGTCGTACCTGAGTACAGCTATACCTTTGCTTGCAAGTCCCCAAGCAAGATCTCTGAAAGGCTTGTTTCCACCTACTGTTTCGTCTCTGTCATTTGGACCAGATCCGTGTACCAGTACGACAATTGGAAATGGTCCATCACCCTTCGGAAGCGTCAACGTGGCTGGCAATTGCCATTTATCGCTGCCGACGGTGCACTCAATCTCTGTAAAACTCTCTGTGTTTGCATAATCTGGAACTCTGTAGGATCTTTCTTCGGTGTACGGCAGAAACTGCAGTCCTGCAACCTTCATTTCTTTGTCAAAAACGATCCTTGCATCCAGCGTCATTTTTTCGAATTCGCAACCCACGTAAGCAATCTGATAACCCTGTTCAGTTGTGCTTTTCACCCTCTTGATTTGTTTTAGCATACCTACCTGCTGCGTTAACTTTTCCCAGAAAGATTCCAATGTGAGTCCTGTCTGAGTCAGAGCATTGAGCAGCACTTGAGCCGACATCGATTGAGCACCTTCAAAGTTCTTTGTAGAAAGAAAGTGAATGAATCTTTGTCCTTCAGCTTCAACATTCGAAGCAAAGAAGGTTGTTGAGCTTGCGATCAAGAAAATCAAAAACAGCTTCTTCACAGAGTTCACCACCTTTCAAAATTCCTTTCTAAGAAAGAGATCGTAACTCAAGAAAAACAATACAGTCGATAGAATGAGTAAGCCAGTTGTGTATCTCAGGTCCACACCGCCAGTCTGAAAAACCTTGCTACCCAGAACGTATGCGTAAGTGTTGAAAAATCTGAGAGCTTTGACCACACCCAAAGCTGTACTGATCGCCAAAAGACCAATGCTCATTAAAATGGGCTTTACCTGATCGTTCGATAGGACAGAAAAAAGCAGTGAGACAGTAAACCAAAAGGTAGCTCCGACGAGTGTGTGAACAAAGAATCCCCACAGCCGATCGTAATTGAGACTCTCTCTTACAAAAAGCGAGTAAACAGCTGGAAGTAGTGAGAAGATAGTCATCTGAATTAGCAAGATCGAAAGTCCGAGCAGTGACTTTGAAAAGAAAACTTCATTTCTGCTTCTTCTTGTTACAAGAAACTCTATTGTTCTGTTTTCACTTTCCCTTGCGAACAAGGGGAAAGCCATGATAATTGCTATTATTGGTACGATCTGTCCAAGGTTCTTGCCAAACCACTGGCTGAAGATGTAAAAATTCCAGTCGCTCAAGTTTTCCACAAAAGTCTTTGGAATGAACTTCTCTAAGAACTTGGGCATGTTTTGTACCTCGGTGTATTGTTTGAGCATCTCCACTGTGATCTCTTGAAATGGTGCAAGAACAAAGAAAAGTCCCACACCTATTGCGAGAATTACAAAACTCCTGAGTCTCAGATCGTAGAACTCCTTTTTGAGCATTATTTCACCCCCTTGACTATTGACTCAAAGATGGCATCGAAGTTTGCCGGCTCGACAACACCTTTCGCTGACTCTTTCCTTGCAACATAAATATCTTCGTTTTCTGTGCTCTTGTAGTGAAAGCCATCGATCTTTTCTCCCTTTGGCACAACACAAAGAACATACTTCTCCTTGAGATTGTCCAGGCTGTCCACCTCTGCAATCTTTCCTTTCACCATTATCGCAACAACGTCTGCTACCTTCTCCACTTCTGCCAGAATATGGCTTGTGTAAAAGACAGTCCTTCCGTCATATGTGAGTGCTCTGATCAGCTCTAATATCCTGTTTCTCATGATTGGATCCAGCCCCCACGTGGGTTCGTCCATGAAATAGATATCAGCTTTTTGTGAAAGCACCAGAGCCATGTAGGTCTGTGTCAACATTCCATGAGAGAGATTTGCTATCTTTTCTCTGAGTGGAATCTGAAATTCATCGAGCAACTCAATGCATTTGTTCTTCTCGAAGTTCTGAGTAACCGATGAACTCACTTCAACCATCTTCTCAACGGTGAGATACCTATACAGTTCCTTTGTCTCAGGCAGATAGGCAAAAGAACCATTCAGTAGTATCTTTCCCGAATCTGCTTTTCTCAAATTCAAAATACACTTGATAGTCGTTGTCTTACCAGCACCGTTAGGTCCTAAGAGGGCAAAGATGCTACTCTCTTCAACTTGAAAGCTCACGTTGTCAACTGCTCTGTTTTGCTTGTAAGTTTTCTTAAGCCCTTCTACTTTCAAAATCATCTTCATTCCTCCCATAAATCATCTCGAGTTTTTCTTTCAAGACCTTCAAGTCTATTCCGACTCTCTTGCAGTCAACCGTGGCACGTTCAAATTGCTCAATCAGCTGGTTGGTAAAATCCTCCTCGTTCAGTTCACCAACCACATAGCCTTCACCCCTAACTGGTTGGAGCACACCCTCGCTCATCAGCTCTCTGTAAGCCCTTGCGACGGTGTTTATGTTCACCTGAAGGTCCTGCGCCAAACTGCGTATTGATGGTACAAAATCATCTTTCCTCAGCTTGCCAGACTTGATCAGCGCCTTCATCTTCTCTTTGATTTGCTTGTAAACTGGCACTGGAGAACTAAAATCTACTGAAAACCACATCTTTCTACCTCCGTACACTGTAATAGTACAATATTACAGCAGACATGTCAAGACCGAACAGGGTGAGAAAGTCATCGTTTTGTTACTGTGTCAACAGATTTCTTGGGGTAAAATTCATCGCGTGAGAAATCTTTATCTCTTGAAAGGGGATAGATCGTGCATTTCACAGTTGTTCTGGCTGGTATTGGTGTCTCGTTGATCTTTGGTCTTTCCTTTCTTTTTACCAAGAATGCGCTCGATTATCTTTCACCAATGACTTTGCTGTCCTATCGTTTCTTAGTAGCCCTCATCTTCTTCATCATATTGCTGACATTTCGTCTCTTGAAACTTGAAAAGAAGCCTTACTGGAAGCTGTGGAAATTGGTATTGTTTCAACCAGTACTTTATTTCATCTTTGAAACTTACGGTGTTGAAAGAATCAATTCTTCGGAGGCTGGAATGATAGTTGCCCTCATCCCGATTGTTGTAAATCTTCTGGCAATATTCATGTTGAAAGAAAAAGCAGACCTTTCACATTACTCTTTGGTATCTCTTGGCTTTGTGGGGGTAATTTTCATTGTAGGAGTTGATCTTTCCCCTGAGAATCTCTTAGGAAAGATGTTGATGCTGTTGGCTGTTCTTTCAGCTGGTTTTTATACGATCTGCTCAAGGAAACTTTCAAAAGAGTTCACTCCCCAGCAGATAACATTCTTTATGATGCTGAGCGGGTTTTTGTTCTTCACAATAGTTGCTCTCATAACAGAAGAGATGAAATTCGTTCCCAATCCTCAAGCATTCGTAAGTGTTCTTTATCTTGGTGTATTTTCATCTGCAGCAGCTTTTTTCTTGCTGAATTACATGGTTAAGAGGGCTTCTCCCACCTTCACAACACTCTTTTCAAATCTCACAACGGTGATCTCTGTATTGGCTGGAGTGATCTTCAGAAATGAAACAGTGAAGACGCAACAAATCTTTGGAATGATTCTCATATTACTTTCTCTTTCATTGGCAACCCTGAGAAGGGAAAAGATCTCTCAGTCTTAGATTTCGCTTCGCAAAGCTTCAGATTGTACCCCATATTTTGCTAAAAGAATATGTTTACTTTCACAGTTTGTCTACTAACTACTGATCAAGAGATTAGAGAAAAAAATCACAATACGCGTTTGTTAGGTATCTTTAAGTATATTGCACTGTCTATTAGTTTTGCCTGTGGGTTCTTGGTATAGTACAATCTGTATGTCTGAACATCTTAACGAGGAGGGTGAGAGAATGCTTAGAGTTCTGGGTAGTGCTTTTTCCAAGTTTGCAAAGAGGTATTTACCAGATGCGTTGATCTTTGCTATTCTCCTGACGTTACTAACCTTTGTTCTCGGTATGATAGTCCAGCAAAAGAGTCCCATGGATATGATTCGTTACATGGGCGATGGTTTCTGGAGCTTGCTTTCATTCGCAATGCAGATGTGTCTTGTGCTCATGACTGGGCATATTCTTGCTCAGACGAAGCCCATGGCAGCTATACTTAAAGCAATTGCGAAGGCTGCAAATACGCCTTTCAAAGCCGTCACTCTTGCTTGTGTCGTAATGATAATCACGAGCTATTTAAACTGGGGCTTTGGCTTGATCTTCACTTCGCTTTTGGCAATCGAGATAGCAAAGAACATGAAAGGAAAAGGGTTGCACTATCCATTGCTCGTTGCTTCAGCATACTCTGGCTTCTTGGTTTGGCACGCAGGGCTTTCGGCATCTGCACCACTCTTGGTTAACACCAAGGGGCATTTTCTGGAAAAAACCATTGGTTTGGTCCCGGTTTCACAAACGATCTTTGCTCCTATTGGCTATCTGCCTGTAATCGTACTGTTGGTAACCTTACCGTTCATCATGGCAGGAATGCATCCGAAGAAAGAAGAAGTTGTTGAAGTTGATCCTGCCGTTTTCACTGAAGCAAAGAAGGCTCCAAAGAAAAACTGGTCTGAGATGACACCCGCTGAGAAGATGGAGTACAGTCCTGTCTTGTCTGTGATCATTGGCATCATCGGCTTGGTTTACATTCTCTACTACTTCTTTGTCAAGAAAGGATCTCTGGATTTGAATATCGTGAACTTCATCTTCTTGATGTTGGGAATCCTATTACACGGCACACCGAAGAATTTCATAAATGCTGCTATTGAGGCTGGCAAAACTGTGTGGGCTATCGTTGTGCAATTTCCATTTTATGCAGGTATCATGGGTATGATGATAAACTCTGGTCTTGCTGCAACGATAGCTAACTGGTTTGCCTCTTTCTCGACTGCAAGAACACTACCATTGTTCACATACTGGAGTGCCGGATTGATTAACCTGTTCGTCCCATCTGGCGGCGGTCAGTGGTCTGTCCAAGGACCTATCATGATTGAGGCAGCACAAAAGATCGGTGCGTCAGTTCCAAAGGTGATCATGGGTGTCGCATGGGGCGATGCTTGGACAAACATGATTCAACCTTTCTGGGCTTTGCCACTTTTGTCTGTTGCAAAGCTTGATATACGCGACATAATGGGCTATTGCGCAATGGCATTGATCTGGAGCGGCATAGTTACGAGCTTGCTGATACTGATTCTCTGAGGAGGTGAAAGAATTGAGAAAAGTTTACATCGTAGGTGCTAAGAGAACGGCGATAGGAACCCTCGGTGGTACTTTGAAGGACATACCAGCAGTACAGCTTGGAGTCGCTGCAGCAAAGGCAGCTATGGAGCAAGCGAAAGTAAAACCTGAATGGGTAGATGAAACGATCATCGGAAACATTCTCATGGCAGGACAAGGTATGGGACCTGGCAGACAAGTTGGCATATATGCTGGTGTTCCTGCCGAAAAGCCGGGATACACAGTGAACATGCTCTGCGGCTCTGGCATGAAGGCAATAATGATCGGTGCAGTCGACATCATGTCTCAGGAAGCTGAGATAGTGCTCGCCGGTGGGATGGAGAGCATGAACAACGCGCCATACTTACTGCAAAAGGCAAGGTTTGGATACAGACTCGGCAACGGTGAATTAGTTGACCACATGGTCTTTGATGGTTTGACTGACGTTTTCAACATGTACCACATGGGTATGACGGCAGAAAACTTGGTTGAAAGATACGGCATCAGCAGAGAAGAACAAGATATGTTTGCGTACAAAAGTCAGATGAAAGCAAAAAAAGCGATAGAAACAGGCAGATTCAAAGACGAGATCGCACCGTTTGTGATCAAAGACAAAAAAGGAGACAAGATCTTCGACACCGATGAACATCCAAGATTTGACACAACACTTGAAACGTTGGCAAAGCTGAAACCTGCCTTTAAGAAAGATGGCACAGTCACCGCGGGAAACGCCTCGGGAATAAACGATGGAGCCTCTGTCACAGTTCTTGCAAGTGAAGATGCGGTCAGAAAATATGGTTTGAAGCCTTTGGCAGAGATCGTAGCCTTTGCTCAGCATGGTGTTGATCCGAGTATCATGGGTATCGGTCCAGTCGGTGCGATATCGAAAGCATTGAAGCGTGCAAACCTGAAGCTTACAGACATTCAATTGATAGAACTCAACGAAGCCTTTGCTGCACAGAGCTTGGCGGTTCTGAGAGATCTTAAGAAGGAACATGATGTCACAGACGATTGGCTCGAAGAAAGGGTTAATGTAAACGGAGGAGCAATTGCACTTGGTCATCCCATTGGAGCAAGTGGAAACAGAATAACCGTTACACTTCTGTACGAGATGAAGAAGAGAAATCTCGAACTTGGTCTTGCAAGCTTGTGCATCGGTGGCGGTATGGGTACAGCCTTAGTCATTAAGAACATCGATTAGGAGGTGCAGCAAATGAAGAACAAAGTTATAACAGTGGAACAAGCCATTGAGATGATACCCGATGGTGCAACCTTGATGATAGGAGGATTTCTCGGAGATGGAACACCGGAACTCCTTGTGGACGCGCTGATCAAGAGCGGCAAGAAGAACTTTACGATCATCGCAAACGACACGGCTTTCCCAAACAAGGGCATAGGAAAGCTCATAGTAAACAAAATGGCAAAAAAGGTGATCGTTTCACACATTGGTACCAACCCAGAGACGCAGAAGCAGATGATTGAAGGTACGCTCGAAGTAGAACTCGTTCCACAAGGTACGTTGGCAGAGAGAGTGCGTGCTGGTGGTTTTGGCCTTGGAGGCATTTTGACACCGACAGGCGTTGGCACAGTCGTTGAAAACTCAAAGCAGAAAATAGCAATCGATGGCACAGAGTACCTTGTCGAAACAGCTCTGAAGGCAGATTTTGCTCTGATAAAAGCTCAAAGAGCAGATTTTTATGGCAATTTGTTCTTCAACTTCACATCAAGAAACTTCAACCCACTGATGGCATTTGCCGCAAAGACAACGATCGTCGAAGTGGAAGAACTTGTACCAATTGGAGGGCTTTCGCCAAATGAGATCCATACACCTCATGCTGTTGTCGACTACATTGTAAGGGGGAATGCCAGATGATACAAGATCAAGAACTCGCAAAGGTCGTAATTGCCAAGAGAGTAGCACTTGAACTGAAAGACGGAGACGTTGTCAACCTTGGTATTGGCATTCCAACCTTGGTAGCCAACTACTTACCGCCGAAGGTAGAGATCTTCTTGCAGTCAGAGAACGGCATACTCGGAATGGGTCCTGCCCCTGCGGCTGGGTACGAACATCCCAACTTGACGAATGCCGGCGGTTCACCAATAACCTTCCTTCCTGGTGCTTGTGCCTTTGATTCAGCAACGTCCTTTGGTCTCATAAGAGGTGGGCATGTGGATGCAACGGTCCTTGGTGCACTGCAGGTGGACGAAGAAGGGCACTTGGCAAACTGGATGATACCGGGTAAGATGGTCCCAGGCATGGGTGGGGCAATGGACCTTGTAACTGGTGCAAAGAAAGTGATAGTCGCGATGCAGCATGTTGCAAAAGGTAATGCACCAAAGATAGTGAAAAAGTGCAGTTTACCACTGACTTCTATAAGAAGAGTCGATCTGATCGTCACAGATATGGCAGTCATCGAAGTGACCCAAAAAGGCTTGGTTTTGAAAGAGGTGGCACCACAAACAACAGTCGAAGAAGTTATCAAGTACACCGAAGCAACTTTGATAGTACCTGAGAAAGTTCCTGTTATGCCGGTAAATCTGTGAGTGTTGATAGAACAAGAAAGCGGGCGTACGCCCGCTTTTTCTCATCTACTATGTAAAAAAACAAGGAAAATAACTCCAATCTTACTCGAAACCATAGTCACGTCTGATCTGTTCCAATGCTTTGAGATTTTCAAGACTTGCTCGATTGACAGCTGCAAACTCAAAGAGCAAGGCATCTGCCATAATCACAGGTATCGCCATCGATCTGTAGTTGCCTATGCCACCTCTTTGAGTCACAATCGTCTCGTCGGCTAACTCATTCAGAGGGTTGAGGATCTGATCTGTGAACAAGATGTTCTTGCCTTCTCTCTTACGTGTCTCGGCAAAGAGTATTCGCAGCTCAAAGTTTATCTTTCTATAAGCGAATCCCACTGAAAGATCGTTCTTTCTCAGATTCGCTATATGTTCAAAGAACGAGCGTCCCGTTGTTCCAAAAAGCCACGTCTTCTTGCCAAAACGGTTAAGCCAAAAAGCAAGTTCTTGTGCAGGTACCAAAGCGGCGCCTTCACCAAAGATATACACGTCATTTGACTCATTCAATATCTTTGCAGCCCTTTTCAAAGCCTTCGTCAATTCCAAAATATCCATCTTGTTGCAGACTTCTAAATGGGTGCCCAAAAGTTCTTGCAAGACTGTTTCAGATTCTGTCCTCTTGAGCCCATCTTCGACCTTCTTTGAAGAAGTTAGATTCAAGATCAAAGCACGCTGAAATTCTTCTTTCATCGATGAATAGCCATTGTAGCCGAGACTGCGCGCAAACCTTATCACCGTTGCTTCACCCACTCCACATGCTTTGGCAAGTTCTTCTGCACTCATCAAAGTTATCTTGCTCGGATTATCAATCAAATACTCTGCAACCTTCCTCTGAGTTTTGGTGAGGGTGTGATAGATCTTTTGTATTCTTCTTTTGTATTCAGCATTCATTTGCTCTTCACCCTGAACCTTCGCTTTTGTCTCTTCACATTGATTCCTCTTTCATCCGTAGAGCTTTCGAGCTAAGAGAACAGCACCAACCACCTGTGGGTTTGGTTCAACAACAGAGAGTTCCACTGAAACCTTCTTACCCGGTAATTTGTAGTAGTTCTCACTTATGAATCTTATCACCAAGTCAGTGTAGAATTTGTTTTTTGTTAACCCCCCACCCAGTACCAACCTATCCAGATCAAGAAGGTCTACGATGTTTGTAAGAAATCTCCCCAGAACCCTTGCCGCATGCAAAACCAAGGTATGGTATGGTTCAAGTTCTCTTTGGGCAAGGCTTAAGATCTCTTCTGCAGGCAGATCTTGATTTAGCAAAGTTCTCACCTGTGACTGTAAACCTTTCCCAGAGGCAATTGCTTGTAGACATCCTCTGCGTCCACAACTACACTCAGGACCATCCTCTTCTAAAGTTGTGTGACCTATCTCGCCAGCTCCGTAGTGTGACCCACGATAGATCTTCCCATCTACGACGATGCCTGAGCCAATACCTGAACTCAACGTCACGTACACCAAATTCTTCACACCGTTTCTGACAAGGAATTCGGCATAAGCTGCAACGTTACAGTCGTTTTCCACAATTCCATTTGGTCCCAAAAACTTGGAAAGTTGGTCTTTCAAAGGAAAGTTCTTCCAGCCAAGGTTTGGTGACCAAAGTACCGTTCCTTCTTCGTCAACAGCGCCAGCCGTGGAAACTCCCCAGATGGTGATCTTGTCCTTGTACTCTCCCAGCGCAAGAATGAGTCTTTCGAAAAAGGATACCGACCCCTTCTGTGGTTCTGTAGGAAACTGCACAGTCTTGAACGGCGTGATTTTGCTCTCTTCAAAGAAAGCAACCAAGGTCTTTGTGGCACCTATATCGATACCCAGTTGCACTTCAATCACCTGCGTAAGCTGCTATCTTCTTGATCCGCTGTGACAGCTCTGAAATATCACCCTTGGCAAGCAACGACTTGTTGGCAATGTAAGAGCCTATGCCCACTGCTACGGCACCTGAGTTGAAATAGGCAGATATGTTTTCTGGTGTCACACCACCAAAAGGCATGAATTCCACATCTGGAAATGGACCATGGTAAGATTTGAGCAACCTCAAACCTTCAACGTCTGCCGGATACAACTTGACAAGTCTGAAGCCCTCGTTGTACGCCATCTGCACATCTGTTGGTGTGTAAACACCAGGAATGTAAGGTATATTATCTTTTTTAGCCAACTCTGCAACGATCTTACTGAAACCTGGGCTGAGCACATAACTTGCACCAGCTTTTATTGCTTGAACGTACATCTTTTCATCGAAGATCGTACCAGCTCCAAGGAAGATCTGGCTCTTAAACTCTTCTTTGACAGCTTTGAGAATCTCATCTGCTCCTTTATCTGAAAAACTTACCTCAAGACAGTTTAGATTGTTCTTCAAAAGTAAACTGCACAGCAGTAAGGTTTCATCTTTGTTCAAACCACGAACGACAATGAGTATCTTGTTTCGTTTCAAATGTTCCAGCAACTTCATCATCTCCTATTTATCTGACGTCTTTTCAAAGAAGCCGATATCAGTGAAAGAACAGAAAGAACCAACAGAACGAGTGATATCGGTTTGCTGAGAAAGATTGAAAACTTTCCTCCACTGAGGATCAAAGCCCTTCTCATGTTAGCCTCAGCCATGGGTCCAAGAATCAGCGCAAGAACGATTGGTCCTAAAGGTATATCGAGCAATCTGAAGACGAAGCCTGCAATACCTGCTATCAACGCAATTGAAAGATCAAAGAGGCTGTTGTTTATTGCATAGCTACCAATCAAAGAAAGAGAGATTATCGTAGCCCAGATAAAGTTCTGCGGCAAAGACAGAAACTTCGTCAGTGCCTTGGAAGCAAAGAATCCCACAGCAAGGAAGGCTACGTTGGCAAGTAGCATGAGTGTTATAACCATGTAAACGAAGGCGGCGTTGTCGCGAAACATGACCGGTCCAGGCTGTACTCCATACATGATGAAAGCACCTATAAGTACAGCTGTAACTGCATCGCCGGGCAGTCCAAGTGCCATCATCGTGGTGAGCGCACCTCCAAGGCAGGCGTTGTTCGCGGTCGTAGAAGCGGCTAAACCTTCGATGGAACCTTCGCCGTATTCCTTTGGATTCTTAGCTACTCTTTTGCTTTGATCCCATGCAACTAAGCCGGCTATATCTGCACCTGCACCAGGTATGGCTCCTATGACAATGCCTATCAACGACGAAAGCAGTGTAACAGGTGTCAAAGTCTTTATTTCTTTGACAGTCGGCACTACCCTTCCAAGTTGTTTGGGAGACTCTATACGAGCTGAAGCAACTCTCTTTAAAAAGACTTGGTAGAAGACCTCACCTATGCCAAAAAGACCTATCATGACAGGTATGAAAGAGATGCCGTTGAGCAACTCCATTCTCCCAAAGGTGAAACGTGTCGAGCCAAAGATTGGATCTAAGCCAACCAACGATATTGCAAAACCCAAAAAGCCTGCGATCAAGCCTTTGACAACAGATTTTCCAGAGACTGCCACCATCGTAGATAGTCCAAACAACGCAAGGGCTGTGTACTCTGCTGGACCAAAAGATAATGCAAACCTTGCCAAAGGAAAACCCACCAAAACGAGAGCAAGCACACCCATGATTCCACCGAAGAATGAGTACAAAACGTTGATTCCAAGAGCCAAACCTGCCATACCTTTTCGCGTGAGTTTGTAACCATCGAACGTTGATGCAATTGAAGCAGGTGTACCTGGCGTGTTTATCAAAATTGCGGAAATACCACCTGAAAAGATCGCCGAATTCCACACACCAACGAGCATAGCCAAGCCACGATTTGGTTCGAGCCAGAAGGTCAACGGTGTGAGAATTGCCACCGCCATCGTCGCAGTTAAGCCTGGGAGTGTTCCTATCAAAAGTCCAGAGAAAGTGCCAATTAGAAGGTACAAAATTGCTCCTGGTTCTATCGACTGAAGAAAACCTTGTAGGAACTGCTGCATTGAATCACCTTCTTAAAACAAAAGTGCGTGAAAAACCTTGCCAAACAAAAGATAGATGCCACTGGAAAGACTGATTGAACCAATCAATGCCCAATACCACTTTGCTCCGGAAATCATCTGTAGCAGAAAGATCATCACAGTCGTATTGAGCATGAAATTTCCTCTACCCCATAAACCAACGTATCCAGTAGCGATTCCAATGAACAAAATGGTAGTTCCCCAGTCACCTTGCAACTTTGAAGTTACCTTCCCTTTGCTCAGGTTTCTAACAGTCAACACCAGCAACGCCACCGACAAAACCAGAATAACCACACCAATAATCGTCGGAAAGAAACCTGGTCCTGGGAGATTTGCAACTCCTTCAGGTAACTTCGAAGCTTCTATCAACAGCAGAATCGAGAAAATTACAGCAATAATTGAGAAGACCAAGTCTTTCATCTTTCAACACCTCAATCAAATGGCTGCCCAAAGGGCAGCCAAGATCTCACTTACCGAGCGCTTTTGGTATCAGCTCCATGTACATGTTGTACTGGGCTATTGCAAAGGCTTTGAACTGTTCACCGTCGAGATAAGCTGGTGTCATTCCCCTATCGCTGAGAAACTTCTGAAAGGCATCGCTGTCATACGCCTTTTTGAAGGCATCGGCAAGAGTTTTGTAGACCTGTGGATCGACTCCTTTTGGCAGTGCAAGTCCACCCCAAGCCGCCACAGAAACATCATAACCCAGCTCCTTCAAGGTTGGAATATCTGGGAAAAGAGGAGATCTTTCATCACTCAAAACTGCAAGTATTTTGAGCTGTCCTGATTCAACACCAGATCTGACCTCCGTTGGACTCACCGTCACGGCGGTGATGTGACCACCCATGAGTGCTGCGACCGCAGGAGCTGCACCATCAAATGGCACGTGGACCAGCTTTGTTCCTATTGCCTTTTCAAGGCTCAGCGCTGCAATATGCCATATCGAGCCAGGTCCTGAATTGCCAACAGTTACCGTACCTGGATGAGCCTTGACATAATCGATGAACTCTTGAATCGTCTTCCAAGGTGCATTGGCTCTGACTGTAACAGCTGCAGGAATCACCATGATTCTCATAACCAAATCGAAGTCCTCTGGACCAAAGTCAGCGAAGCCTAATGCCTTGACCATCGACAGTTCAACAGGCACATACCCCATCGTGTAACCGTCTGGTTTGCTCGTCTGAAGTCTTTTCATCGCAATAGCTCCAGACGCACCCGTGATGTTTGTACAAGTGATTGGAACACCAAGGATCTCCTGCGCGATCGCAGTGATCGTACGTGAAACCATGTCCGATGCCCCACCAGGTGCTGCCTGAATGATGAAGGTGATCGGTTTGTCAGGGTATGCAGCAAGAACAAAAACAGCAACTAACATCAGCAAGAAAATTACCAATTTTCTCATAGAACTACACCTCCTTTTGAAGTAATAGCTTCATGTAAAAGTGAATTTGAATCTTTTGCTTCACAATCAACTTACCACAGTTTACAAAAGCTGGCAAAGTCTATTCAAAACAATCCATCGTCGATAATGTCGTTTTTAGCCATATATCTTTCGAATTCTAATCAAATGGAAATTTATCTTCAAATATCGTGGTTTTTCTTCCTCGCACAGATGACTTTTACCGTAAGAACATGTGGAAAGCAGGTTAACTCCAAATGGAACCTACCAGGTGGGTAATACTGCTAACAAGTTTTCACCTTCGAATGTATTCACAATAAACATTATAGACAGACATCAGGTTCATAAAACTGTGAAATCATACTTGACAAAAACTAACAGAATCTTTTGTAGACTTTCCAAATCATTGTAACATTTTCTCACATGTTAGGTCAAGTACAATCTATTTTTACCCAAATCTACGTGCTGATTATAGCTCTCACTACTAATCTTATTAGACTATCAATAATGTTTATTTTTGTATCATTTGGAGCTGACCTCAGATGGCAAAAATAATAAGCATCAGCAACAGGAAAGGCGGCGTCGGGAAGACTACACTCGCATATAATCTTTCTGCCCTCTTATCGGACATGGGTAAGAAATGTTTGTTGCTTGACCTTGATTCACAGGCACATGCAACAATCCACACAGGGCTCGAGCCTCTGAAGATCAAGTACGGTGTGTACGAAGCCCTGATCGATTTTCTGAACAATCAACATGTTAGGAAAGATGTCCTGTACAGGCAAAACGAACTATTTGTTCTGCCTTCAAACGGAAAGATTGCAGCTTTAGAGGTCGAACTGGACCAGCTACCAAATAGAGAAAGCGTACTGAAAGACTTCCTTTTAGATTACGATCGCGATTTTGACTACATCTTCATAGACACGCCCCCATCACTTGGACTTACCGTCATAAATGCCCTTGTGGCATCACAGTACCTACTCGTACCAGTGAGACTTGATTTCTTTTCTCTTGTCGGTTTAGCGCAGATGATGAACTTCTACTACAGAACAAATGCCACACTGTCTCCTTCGCTCAAGTTTCTGGGTCTGGTTCCAATAATGTTTTCAGCACAGGCAAAACTCTGCAAAGAAGTACTTCAAGAGCTCCAGAGGACCTTCGAAGATAAGATGATCTTTCCTATTTTGAGAAACGACATAAAGATCGCGGAGGCTTCGAGCCATGGACTACCGATTCACCGATACGCGCCAAAATCGAGGGCAGCACAAGACATTAAAGCGATCGCGGAAGAGGTTCTCAGGAGGACTAACTGAGATGAATAAAAGACTTGGACGTGGTCTGGAGGTGTTCTTTCAAGAGCCTTCTCCAGAGCAGTTGTTTCAAGAAGCACTCAATGCCGAAGAGACTGGTAATTGGTTGATTGCCTTTCATCTATACATGAAGGTTGCTGAGATGGAAAGCAATTTGAAATCGAAGGCTCTAAACAACGCTGCAGCGATACTTGCCGAACATGGATTCGTAGAAAAGGCAATAGAATTTCTCGAACAAGCGATCTTTCTCGATCCTTCAAATTCGCAGGCGAAGGAAAACCTTGTGATACTGCGGGGGGACAAGCGAAAATGATAGTGGGCATCGATTTTGGCACAACGAACACTTTGATTGGCTATGTTGACAGGTCGTTGAGACCACAGATAATTGTCAACGAGCGTGGTTCGAGGATTACCCCAACAGTTGTTCATTTTAAGAACGAGAAGCAGGTCCTCGTTGGAGAGCTTGCAAAATCACAGATGCTCATTAAACCTCATCAAACGATCCTCCGAGTGAAGAGAAGAATGGGTAGCGATCAGAACTATGAAATATTCAAAGAAATCTTCAACCCTTCTGAAATAGCTTCGTTTGTCTTTAGAAAGTGCAAGAACTTTGCCTCTGAGTTCTTAGGAGAGCCCGTCGAAAAAATTGTAGTTACTGTACCTGCATATTTCGATGACAATCAAAGGCAGGCAGTTGCAATGAGTGCGAAACTCGCAGGCTTACAGGTTGTAAAGCTGTTGAACGAACCCACGGCGGCTGCTCTCGCATACGAAATGGAGAATGATTCGGAGAAGATCATCTTGGTGCTTGATTTTGGCGGTGGAACTTTTGACATCACCTTGATGCGGTATCAAGACTCTGTGTACCAGGTGTTGGTGACGGGTGGTAGCACATCGTTGGGAGGATTTGATTTCGACCAAGTACTCGTAGATTGGATCGTGGAAACGGTCAAGAATGAGAAATTCATAGACCTTTCAAAGGATCCCATAGCACTTCAGCAGATTTACAATCATGCGGAACAAGCAAAGATAGATCTTTCTGTCGTTGCCGAAACCAGCATTGTCATACCATATGTAGCTTTATCACCAGAGTATGGACCAGTACACGTGAATCTAAATCTGTCTCGAGAAAGATTCGAGAATCTGACAAAACATCTGCTCGAAAGAGCAAAACAACTGATAATCGATGTTCTGAAGGAAGCAAGCCTACCGCCAGAAAAGGTCGATCTGATAGTCTTCTCGGGTGGTACTTCCAGAATGCCAGCTTTCAGGAGAATTGTGACAGAACTCTTTCCAAACTCCCAGATACTGAGTGAGATAAATCCCGATGAGGTAGTTGCACTTGGTGCGGCAAGAATGGCAGCAATAATCGATGGCAGGCTGAAATCCATAGAGCTCAGAGATGTGGTAGCCCATTCACTTGGAGTATTTGATGATGACGGGCAGTTTGTACCGATCATCGACAGAGGAACTGTATACCCGACGATAGCCACAAAAATCTTCACAAACACAAGGGACGATCAAGACAAAGTCCTCATAAAAATCTTGCAGAAAAGAGATGAAGAACTCGTTGAACTTGGAGATTTTCAGCTCACCTTTGCCAAGAAATGGCAGAAAGAGGAAGCGGCGATAGCAGTCAGTTTCAATATCACTCACGACGGCATTCTCACTGTGACGGCAGAAGAGATGAACACAGGTGAAGCACAGGATGTAACCATACAGGGACACCTTGCAGAAATACGAGTCCCAACACCAGATCAGGCAAGGCTTAGTCTTCTCAACAAGATTGAGGTCCTGTAAGGGGGGACAAGTAGTGAATGAAGAAGAAATACTGAGAAAACTTGATAAGCTCGAACAACTTTCTGAAACTGATGCGCTTGATTTACTGGTAGATCTCTTGGAACAAGGAACACCTTTCGCTCGAGAAATTGCCTTTGAAAAATTGAAAAAGTTGAGAGTGTCGCGAGCATCAAGAAAAATCGCCCAACTCTTGAGAGCTGATGATGCATACTTGCGAAACGCGGCAACTTTGTTGCTGGCAGATCTGTGGGACTTGTCAAGGG
This sequence comes from Pseudothermotoga sp. U03pept, assembly GCF_051235805.1. Taxonomy (NCBI): domain Bacteria; kingdom Thermotogati; phylum Thermotogota; class Thermotogae; order Thermotogales; family Thermotogaceae; genus Pseudothermotoga; species Pseudothermotoga sp. U03pept. The sequence goes on from NZ_JBPNXV010000001.1 coordinate 1,823,185, forward strand.
ACGTCTTAAGGGAACTGGTTCAGGACAAAGACAAGGATGTGCGTAAATTGGCGCTCGATGCGCTTCATTACGTCGCTGACGATCCACTGGTGATAGATATCATCGCGGAGGCTCTGAGAGATGAGGACATAAACAATGTCATTGCTGCTGTTGAATACATTGGAGATCTTGGTGGAGAAAAGTACAAAGGTCAGATACTTGATTTGTTCCTCCAGTCCAAAGATGAATTTCTCACCTGCGCTTGCTTAAACACTCTTGCGAATATTGGCGATGAAGAATGCGCCCGCAAAATAGTGAATTCTTTTCAGAATATTGAAGAAATCGACGACACTGTCTTTATTTCTCTCCTTCGTCTCATGAAAAGCTTTCCGCAGATAATCGATATCAACAAAATGATAAAAATCTCTCTAAACAAATGGAAGATAGCTTTGAAGGAAGTGCTCGACCTATTATCAGTTTACATCGCCGAAGATTTGATCGTCGATGAACAACAAAAAGCAACAGTTGGTGAATTCCTTAAAAGGTTAACCCTTTCAGAGATTCCTTCGGCGAACAAATATGAAGCAGTGATGCTTCTCTCAAAGTTGGATCCAGTATTTACTCGAAAGGAACTGGTGAACTATCTTTACAGTGATGATCCAATGATACAAATCGCAGCGGTTGAACTGATAGGGCAGATGAATCTGAAGGAGTTCACAGAAGACATCGAAAAGATAGCGTCAGAAAGTGAAGATGAAGATCTGAAGTTGGCAGCGATTTACACATTGAATCAGCTGAGAGGGGAATGAAAGTGCCAATAACGCTGGGATTTCGTGAATTCAAAGAAATCAGGGACTTGATATATCAAAAGACAGGCATATTCATAACAGAAGAGAAAATATACCTGCTCAAGAAAAGAGTAGAAAAGCGAATGAGCGAAAAGAGGATGACAAATCCCGAGGAATATGTGAGGTTTCTCAAGTATTTTGACAAGAACGGCGAAGAGTTCAATGAATTGATCAACGAGGTTACCATAAATGAAACATACTTCTTTAGAGAATTTCCACAGCTGCAAGTCTTTGCAGAACACTGCTTGCCGGAATTGATCGAAAGAACAAACGTCAAATTCGTGAAAATCCTCTCTGCTGGTTGTTCCTCCGGTGAGGAACCTTACACGCTCTCGATCATCTGCCGCGAGATGCTTTACCCATCGTACCAATATCACATAATGGCTCTGGATATCGATGACAACGCTCTGAAAAAGGCAGCGGAAGGAATTTATGAAGAACGCTCGATAAAGGATGTACCGAAGGTATACCTAAGAAAATACTTCCAGACGATTGAACGTGGTTACCGAGTGATCGATGAGGTGAGAAAATTCGTCAGTTTCTACAAAATCAATCTTTTCGACGACAAACAATTGCTCAGTTTTGGCAAGGATTTCGATTTTGTCTTCTGTAGAAATGTCTTGATCTATTTTTCAGATGAATCTCGAAGAAAAGTCGTCAACACATTTTACCTCATGATGAAGCCCGGGGCATACATCTTCTTGGGACACTCTGAGTCACTCAGTAGGATAACGACGCTTTTTGAACTGAAGAGAATGGGAAATGGTTTAGTCTACCAAAAGCCGTTGGAGAGGTGAAATAATGGCGAAGATACTCATCGTCGACGATTCGAAAATGACCAGGGATTTTCATGCCTATGTCTTGAGATCGGCTGACTATGAAGTGCTGGAAGCCTTCGATGGGGCAGATGCCATTGAAAAGTTGTACAGAGAACCTAATCTAGCGTGCATACTAACTGATATTAACATGCCCGTCATGGACGGCTTGACAATGCTTAGAAAGATCAGATCGATCCCAGAGTTTTCAAAGCTCCCAGTGATAGTGATAACAACGATCGATAGACCAGAAGAGAAGATGCAGGCGCTCCAAGCAGGAGCCAATTTCTACCTTGTGAAGCCAGTTAAGCCCTCTGTCCTCATTGCGAGTATTCAGATGTTGCTCAAGGGACGGTGATGCAATGAAATTCAAACCCGAAGAGATCGATATCCTCAGGGGTATGCTTGAAGAATCAACGGAACTTCTGAAGGATCTGGAACAGAAGATACTTCTGTTGGAGCAAAACCAAAGCAAAGAAGCCGTCAATGATGTTTTTAGAGTTTTTCACTCCATCAAAGGCTTGGCGGGTTTTGCAAACGTATCAATCATAGTTGAGATTTCACACGCCCTCGAGTCCGTACTGAAGAAGATCAGAGATGAAGGTGTTCCTATCAAGCCCCAATTGATTGACCTGCTACTGGATGGGGGTGATCTGTGCAAATTCGTTTTTCAAAAAATCTCCACATCACTGGAGAGCTATTCTGGCGGAGATCTCGAGGTGCAACTGGAAGACCTTGGTGAGAAAGAGCTCATTGAACAAGCCAAGGCTTACTTCGAACGAGAACAAGAGCAAGGACCGAGAATGGATGAGAGGAAGATCGAGGTCCTGCCAGACGGCTTTGAAAGGGAGGCTTTCTCTGATTTTCTCGACGAACTGGATGAGAACATCACAGAGATAGAGAACAGCCTAATTGAATTTGAAAAACATGAAGATCCCACCTTACTCAATGCAATTATGAGAGGGGCGCACAGCATCAAAGGCGGCGCGCGTTTGCTACTCTCGATCATTGGCGATTCGAAAGATTCAGACAGTGTGAAATACATAGAGAAGATATCCCACAAAATCGAGGATGCGTTGCAGAAAGCTGCGCAAAAGTCAGCAAAAGTCGACCTTCACATGATCTTCAGAAGTTTAGATCTCATCAAGATGCTTGATGATTGCCTGAAAAAGGGTGCAACACTGGATGAAAAGGAGTTGCAGAGTTTTCTTTCAGACACATCATTCGTTGGAGAGAATGAGGTAAAAACTGAAGAAGTGGCTCCCCTTGCTTCTCACGAAGCCTTCTTTAACATTGCATCTCAGTTGATAGAATTCGTTGAATTTCTTATCTCAGACAGCTCAGCTGACAGATCAGAACTCGCACGCATAGCCGAACCCCTCAAGGCTGGTCTGGAGATCATCGGACATCCAGAAAAAATAGAGATGATTGACAGAATTGTCAAGGCTGGTGAATCGGGAAACATTGAAGAACTCAGAAAACTGAGCGATGAATTTTTGTCTTGGCTTAACGGTAAGGAAGAGAGCATCAAATCAGTGCCACAGACTGTTAGCACGCAGCAGACAGTCGAAAGACAGGTCTCCCAAACTGTGAGAATAAAGAAAGCCAAACTCGACACCTTGGTGAATTTGGTTGGAGAATTGATCACCCTGAAGAACACTGTGAAGTACTTGACGAATGAGATCATATCGAGACTTCCACAAATGCAATCGGAACTCAAAAGTGTGGCACTCAGACTCGAGAGATTATCGTACGATTTTCAGTCCTGCACGATGTCGCTCCGAATGACGCCAATTGGCGAGCTCTTTCAAAGGTACAACAGGACTGTTCGTGACCTTGCCAGGTCCTTAGGAAAGAAGGTCGTATTGACCACCGAGGGAGAGGAAGTCGAGCTTGACCGTTCCATTCTCGAACTTCTGAGCGATCCTTTGACACACCTGGTTAGAAACGCCATAGACCATGGTATCGAAGAACCAGATCAAAGAAGAAAGATCGGAAAACCTGAACAAGGAACGCTCACACTCAGGGCATACTACAGGGGTAACTTCGTTTTTGTTGAGGTTCAAGACGATGGACGCGGTATTGATGCTGAGAAAGTGAGAATCAAGGCGATCGAGAGAGAGCTCGCACCGCAAGAACAGATCTTACAAATGTCTGAAGAAGAGGTAATTCAATTCATCTTCTATCCTGGTTTCTCAACGGCTGAAAAGGTTTCCAACCTCTCTGGTAGAGGCGTTGGTATGGATGTCGTGAAGACAAACGTCGAGAACATCGGTGGAAAAGTACTGGTGAAAAGTGAACCAAGGAAGGGCACGACGGTCACCATGATGATTCCACTATCTTTGATGGCTGTCAAGGGATTGCTGGTGCGGATCGGTGCAGATCGTTACGTGATACCCACTGAACTGGTGAAGGAAGCCTTGAAAGTACCTGCCAAATCGCTGCATAACTACAAAGACATGCTCTTCACACAAATACGTGGTGAGATAGTTCCCGTCTTTTTCACTGAACAGTTATTGACACAATCAAATGTGAAGATCACTGAAAAGCAATTTAACTTTGACCTGATACCACTGATCGTAGTGCAAGACCAAGAAGCTCCATTTGCGATTATAGTGGACAGTTTCATTGAAGAGGGAGATTATCTGGTCAAGAGTGTACCGGAGATGGTGCGAAGCAATGGTTTGGTGAGTGGAGCGACCGTTATGGGCGATGGTTCCATTGTTCTGATTCTTGATCTTTCCAAACTAATCAGGTGAAGGAGGAGTTGGCATGGAAAGGAAAAAGTTAGAACTGCCAGAAACAGAGGCAAAAACTGACAAAAAGGCACAGGGAACAGGAATCAAGCTGAAGGAAAACGAGGAAGAATTGAAAATTCGCAGAGAAGAAGCAAAAAAACGTGCCCTTGAACGAGCCAGAGCAAAGACGATGGCTAAACGTCAAGCGCTTGCCGAGCGAATCGCTGGCGCCTCCGAACAATTGCTCTCCGGTGTCGAGGAAGCTTCTGCGGCCGCGGAAGAACTTTCTAAAGCCGTTGAGCAAATTGCGGCGGGTGCTGAGGAATCCTCGAGCGCCGCGGATCAATCAAGAGCAGCTGTCAGTCAGATCTCGGCGAGTGCCACACGCATACAAGAGATGGTCAAAGAAATGGTTGCAGACACCACGAACGCACGTCAAGGGGTCCAGGTCATGACGGAAAGCGTCCAAGGCCTCATAGAATCAGTCGAACAGAGTGCTGCGAAGACTGAAGAATCAGCAAAATTGATAGAAAAGCTTGAAGAAGAATCAAACAAAGTTGGGCAAATAGTCAAGACTGTGGTCATGATCGCGGATCAAACGAATTTGCTCGCCTTAAATGCCGCGATAGAAGCCGCAAGGGCTGGTGAACATGGGAGTGGATTTGCCGTCGTCGCAGATGAAGTGAGAGGGTTAGCGGAGGTATCCGAGAGAGCTGCCAGAGAGATCACCAACGTTGTAGAAGAGATATCCAAGGCTGTCAAGCAAACGGTGAACGATATACAAAGGATTGTCGAAGAATCGAGGGAACAATCACAGCTTGGCGCAGAGATCACAACGGAACTTCAGAACATAGCCAGCGAATTCGATGAATTAGTCCAGCACATGCTGAAGATACAAACGGACATGGACGAGGTGGCAAGAGTTGCGAAAGAACTCCTGGCATCTTCCGAACAAGTTGCGAGTGGTGCCGAGCAGATAAGTTCAGCTGCCGTTGAATCTTCCAAAGCGGTCGAACAGCAGGTTAAAGCTTTCGACGAGATCAAAACTGCAACGCAGGAGTTGGTTGAAATCGCGGAAGAGCTGAAAACTTCGACAGATACAGCAAAATCTGCTGAAACCGTTGCAGCAGCGGCAGAACAGCTGTCTTCGAACATCGAAGAGCTGTCTTCAGCCTCACAACAGATCAATTCTGGCATCGAGCAGTTGAGTAAAGGCGCGCAGTTGCTGTCCGAAGCGACAGAAAAAGGTGTAGGAATAGTTTCAGACCTCTCCAAGAAAGTCAGCGACTTCCAAAGCCTTGCTAATTCCGATCTAAAAAATCTGGAAAACCTTATACAGATTGTGACAGAGAACAGAACAAAGATCGAGAAACTCATATCGAACATTGGGCAAGCCTCACAGAAATATGCTGAAGCGGCAAGAAACGTGGTGGATCTCGAAAACAGATCGATAAAGATTACAAAAACGGTTGACACAATCGACAAGGTCACGATCCAGACAAACATGCTCGCGGTGAACGGCTTCATAGAAGCGGCGAGGGCTGGTGAGTACGGCAAAGGCTTCGCTGTCGTTGCCAACGATATAAGAAACCTGGCAAATGAGTCTGGCTCCAACGCAGAACAGATCAAAGAACTTGTGAGTAACATGCAATATCAAGTGAGATCAGTCTCTGTTGACATCTCCGAATCAGCGAAATCAGCAGCAAATGAAGTTAACAGAGCCAAGGAAACCACAAAACTGGTCGACCAGGTTCGTCACACCTTGGATAAACTGCTCAACTCATTTAAGGATATAACTAAGGAAATCGACCAAATAGCCGCAGCGATAGAGGAAACACAAAAGGCAATCGAACAGATCAACACAGCCGCACAAGAATCTGCATCGGCAATCGAAGAAGCCGCGAAAGGAGCGAGTGAACAAGCCAAGGGAGTTGAAGAACTCGCAAAGGCAATAGAAGAGATAGCTGCTATCGCAGATGAACTACAGACAGAAGTGGGGGTGTAATCTATGACCACCACTGTTGTCACGGATCAATATGTCACCTTCGTTGTTGGCAGCGAAAAATATGCGGTGCCTGTTTCTGAGGTGAGAGAAATCATACGCGTGTCCAAGATCACAAGAGTGCCTCTGGCAGCCGAACACGTTGAAGGGGTGATGAACCTTCGAGGTGAGGTCTTACCGATAATAAACCTGAGAAAATTGCTCAACCTTCCCACACAAGATATCACTTCTTCAAAGGTGATGATCCTGTCATACGAAGGAAGGATGGCTGGAATCATCGTGGATAGGACGGCGCAGGTTATAAGAGCGTCACAAGAAGATCAGCAAGACTCTTCAACTCAGAGCCGTTTCGTTTCCAAGGTGATACGTTCGGGAGAAGAGTTGTACTTGCTGCTCAACGTGGAGGATCTCTTCGAAAAACAGGTGTCGTCGAGCCAAACAAGGGCGGCTGAAATAAATCAGAGATCAACTGAAGAGACCAAAGCTGTGAGTGCTGATAATATTCAAATGATCACCTTTGAGTTGGCTGGAGGTATCTACGCTTTCAAGATAGAAGGAGTTCAAGAGATCATAAGGTACGTCGAACCAATACAGGTACCGGGTGCGCCCCAATACATCAAAGGATTGATTGAACTGAGGAAGAATGTTCTATCCATAGTTGACCTGAGAAGGTTGCTGGAGCTTCCACCAGCAGAAGCTGACGAATTCACCAAAGTGATTGTTCTCAGGATTCAGAACTCTCTGGTTGGAGTCATCGTGGATAGAATTCGTGGGGTACTCAGAACCGAACGATCACGCCTGTTGCCGCCACCAACGGTCAGTGACCAGAGCCATAAAGAGCTGATTGGTGTTGTACACAACGACAACGAGATGATAATGGTTCTGGACCACACCGTCTTTTTGCCGGAGCAAGCCGCCACGCTCAGTGAAGTTAAAACGGATGAAGCGAGTGAGAAAACATCGGCGGAAGAAGAAAAGCAGTACGTCATATTCACCATCTGTGAAGAAGAGTACGGCGTGCAAATTGAGGAAATAAGAGAAATAAACAGGCTCACATCCTTAGCGAAGGTGCCCAGAGCGCCAGAATACATTGAGGGATTAATGAACTTACGTGGCGAGGTGGTACCCGTCATAAACCTCAGAAAGAAATTCAACCTCCCGACAGCGAAGGAGAACGAAATGTCGATCCGCGTAATAGTGAGCGAGATGGCTGGCAGGAAAACCGCTTTCATCGTTGATTCGGTAGTTGGAGTGGAAAGCATACCAACAAAAGCCATAACATCGATGCCTGAAGATATTGCGCTCGGCGAGTCATCGAGGTTTGTCCCTCAAGTTGCACGCATCGACAGTAGAGTGGTTTTGTTGCTGGACTTGACAAAGATACTGACTGAGCAAGAGAAAGAGATCGTTGAAGAGACTGTCGAGAAAAGCTCGAAGACAGAAGGACAATCAAAGAAGCTCAAACGAGCCAAATGAGGTGATTCTTCTGAAGAAGATAGCTGTCTTGGTAGTGGACGATTCTGCGTTGATGAGAAAGACCTTGAAGACATTGATAGAATCTGATCCGTCCCTGGAGGTGATCGACACCGCCAGGGACGGTGAAGATGCCGTAGAAAAGGCTCGAAGACTCCATCCAGACGTGATAACGATGGACGTCAACATGCCGAAGATGGATGGGCTCACGGCGTTGCAGATAATCGTTGAAGAACAGATTGCCCCAGTCGTAGTTGTCTCTTCATTAACCCAAGAAGGCTCTGTTACAGCATTCGAAGCACTCGAGCTTGGAGCTTTTGACTACGTTCCAAAACCTGGTGGAACGGTCTCGTTGAACATGTCTGTCGTACGAGATGAGTTGGTATCCAAGATAAAGGAAGCGTACAAGGCATCAACGAACTCCAGAGTCATGAGAAGGCTTGCAAAGAGTAAAACCATTGTGAGCGTTGATCTGGCAAGAAAAACAAAGAAAGTTTTGCCTGCAGAGACGGATTATTACGGTGTCGCAATAGGAATATCAACCGGTGGACCAAAAACAATTTACGATGTACTGCCGAATCTGCCAGAAAATCTGAATGCAGCCGTTTTTCTCGTGCAACATATGCCTCCTAATTTCACCAATCAGTATGCACAAAGGTTAGATCAGTACTGCGCTTTAAAAGTGGTTGAGGCATCAGATGGAATGGAAATCACACCGGGCGTGGTGTATGTGGGTAAAGGTGGATATCACTTAAAGGTTCGCAAGGGGGACAAAGGGCTTAAGATCTGGCTGTCTAAGATTCCAAAGCATATGTTCATGCCATCTGCAGATGTCATGATGGAGTCCGTTTTGGAACACTTTGGCTCTAAGACAGTCGGTGTCCTCATGACGGGCATGGGTGATGATGGTGCCAACGCGATGGTAAAAATAAAACTGGCGGGAGGTTACACCATAGCGGAATCTGAGGAAACTGCGATAGTTTTCGGCATGCCAGCCGAGGCTATTAACCGAGGAGGGGCATCTGTAGTTCTGCCTTCTTACGAGATAGCACAGCAGATAATTAAAAAGGTGGGGGTGAGGTGAGATGATTAAGAAAGTCCTCGTTGTAGATGATTCACCTTTAGTAAGAAATTTGATCAAGAAAGCGTTAGCCCAGAGCAGTGATTTCTCTGTCGTTGGTGAAGCGTCAAACGGCAAAGAAGCAGTCGAGCTTGCTCAGAAACTCAAACCAGATATAATTACCATGGATGTCACAATGCCCATGATGGACGGACTCGAGGCAGCTAAAGCTGTGTTAAGCAGAGACAAAAATGTGAACGTACTTCTGCTCAGCGCAATGGGAGATGAAGATCTGCTTTCTCAGGCTACAGAAATCGGCATTAAACACGCTTTGCAAAAACCCTTTAAAACCGAACAGCTGATCGACGCACTAAAGAAATTGTTGGAGGAATGAAGATGGATAAGAACACCGAAAGACAGGTAATGCAGAGCTTCATAAGATCAATGTGTAATGTCTTTTCGACGTTGACAGAGAAGAAACTTGTACCCAGAGGTGTTGAACAATCAGACACGCTGATTGTGAAGGTCTCTGGTGTCGTAGTCATCGTGAGTTTCTCTGGCTTATTCTCTGGGAGATTGCTCGTTTCGATGCCAAAGGAACTCGCTGGCATAATCTACACAGGTCTCGGAGGAGAAAACCCTTCTGACGATGATTTGTTGCTCGCGGCAAATGAATTCGGCAATATGGTGGCAGGCAATGCAGTCACAGAGATAAACAACACTATCAAAGGAGCAAATATCAGACTCTCACCGCCCAGTTCCTTTATCGGAGACGATCTTGTTTTCTTCAACTTCAAAATGAGTGCACACAATATCCTTTTTGATGCAGAAAACCTAACAATTAGATTGAACGTTGCATTGAAGGAGGAGAAGTGATGATACAGGAATTGGCAGGAGTAACCCAAGGAGTGCTTGCTACTTTCGGTATCCAAATAGATAACGTGAAGTTTCTGAAAGAACCCATGCACAAAACATCTACGCCCCTGTGTGTCATTGTAGGTATTGTTGGCAAAGACGGTGAGAGAAAAGGTGTTTTCAGCTTTGAGTATCAGCAGTCCTTCGCGAAAAACGTCTTGCAAGCTATGCTTGGCGGTTATGAGGTAGATCTCTTTTCGGAGATGGGAATCAGTGCACTCTTGGAGCTGTCAAACATGCTCAGCGGAAACATGCTCGGTGTAGTTGCACCACAAGCGGTGACCACACCACCTACCGCCGTTTTTGGGCAAAACATGAAATCGTTGTTGAACGTACTTGAATGTTACAAGATGGTATTCATCATGCAGAATTCATCGTTCTCAATAGGAATCAGCATTGTGTGAAGGAGTGAAGTGATGAATTTCTCCATTCTGATTGCCGAAGATGATGAATTTCAAAGAAAGTATATGATCAACGCCTTGACAAATGGGGGTTTCTCAGCTGTTGGGACAGAAAACGGCGAAGAAGCCTTGAAAACCTTCAGCGCGAACCCCGCAAAATACAGAATCCTCTTGGTCGATTTGAGAATGCCAGTGATGGATGGTTTTGAGCTGATAAGACGTATCAGGAAGGATCACACCGAGGTTTATCCGTACATTTTCGTTGTGACGTCACTGGACAGCGAAGATGATGTCCTAAGAGCTTTGGAGTTCGGTGCAGACGAAGTGCTGATAAAACCTGTGAGTCCTAAGAGGCTTTGTGCATCGGTCGTGTCAGGTCTTCAAAAACTTAAGATGCTCACCTTAGATGTGCTGATAAAATCTTCTGTAAGACTGATGAATATCAGAGACAAGTACACTGGCAATCATGCAGAGAATGTGAAAGTAATTGCAACTTTGCTTGCACGAGTTTATTGTGAAGAAGCGGATATAAACGGTAATTTTGTTGACGAAATAGGTACTGCTGCACTTCTGCACGATGTGGGCAAGATACTCATACCTGAAGAGATTCTTCGAAAGCCAACTTCGTTGACGGTTCAGGAGTACGAGTTAGTCAAGACTCACACAACAAACGGCTCTGAGATCCTTCGTGAATCGCTCGCAACACATCCGGAAAACACCACAATAAAGACTTGCTATGAAGTCATCAGATACCACCATGAACAATGGAACGGTAAGGGATATCCAGAAGGTCTGTCGGGGGAGGAAATACCAATCTCAGCAAGAATTGTGAAGGTTGCAGATGTCTTCGATGCACTGACTTCAGAAAGATACTACAGAAAGGCTCATTCTCCTGAGGAAGCACTCGAAATAATGAAAGCTCAGAACGACCATTTTGACCCAAAGATATTCGAGATCTTCCTTGAACACCAAAGGTTCTTCCTCTCTGTTATCAAATCTAAAACAACTCTAATTAAGGATTAATCCTTAAAAGAAATACTACAAACTGACCGAAAGATTAGACCTATGCCAATGTACAGTCGAAGTTTTTACCAAGATCTTGGTTGGCGCCTTCCGCTATATAATATACGAAGTTGCAAAAACTTAAGAAGTTGTGTAACCACTCTTTTGGTGATTTTCTTCGCCTAATTCTTGTCAAGAACTGCCAGCTGAAGGGAAATTCGTCGAGCCATGCTCTGAAAATTGCCGTTTCATCTGCACTTCAGGAGATTGTTCCAACACTGTACCAAGTTGCTTACAGCCATGGAAAAACAAACAAGGTGGGCTTAGCCCACCTTGTTTTGACCACATTGATCTTCAGCCAGGTATACCGTAGATATAGATTGCGTAGAACCCAAATGGTATTCCATCCCACCAAGTTATGCCAGCCATAGCTCTTTTTTGCGGATTTTTGATAGTCTGAGTGAAGATATAGCCATCAAATCTTTGATCATCCTGAGTATTGCTGGGCGTGTTTGCAAAATCAACTAAAAAGACTATTCGATGTCCAAGGTTGCTGTTCTTTCCCGTGTAACCTGGTCCTGTCATTCCGAGAACTGAGTCTTGTGGATTGCGCAAGATCACGTAAGTTAAGCTGTATTTTTTCCCGTCAGAAGTCTTGATGTAGCCATTTCCTTTGAGCTCCAAAACGAGTTCTCCTTCCCAGCCATCCCAGTAGATCTTCCAAACTGAACCATAAGCTCCAATGATATCGGCTTGACTCATTGCAGTTGACAGCAATGGCGTAAACGGAATATGGGGTGTTACCTGTCCCAGTTGTGCCAAAACCAAAGTACTCAACAAAACCATTACTACGCAGAAGATCACCTTAAGCATGCCTATCCCTCCTTTGAATGGATAACCAATTATATCTGCCAACTTATTAAAAAGACATTAGAATTCAAAAGTCCTGGATGCCAGTTCTGTTCGTAAGATAGGTAAAGAGTCAAAAAAGCGAGAATGCATGGGTCTTAAGAAAGGTTAATATCTGCGAACTTTACAGATTTCACAGTTAATGTTAAAATATAAGGAGAAGTTCTGGTGGGCTCGGGTGGACTCGAACCACCGACCGCCCGGTTATGAGCCGGGCGCTCTACCAGTTGAGCTACGAGCCCGCAACCAGAAAACATTATACATCCAGCCCTTGAGACTGTCAAGGGCTTTGGGGATGGTGATTACCTTGGAAGTCGACATCGTGAAACTCGACCCGGTCAAAAAGCTGCTCAAGCGTTACCCACGCATCTTAGTAATTAAAGCCGCTCTGATGATATTACAGTCTGGTCAAAAAGTCAGCACAGAGAACATCGAAAGGGCAATAAACGATATAATCGAAACAGGTGACGAAAGCAGGGATTGATTCCCTGCTTTCTGATTTCTCGAAAGGAGGTTAAATCGTGCAAGAGAAATTACAGAAGATTCTCCATTATCTGAATTCAAAGGGGGTAAGGTACGCAGACATAAGGTATGAAGAACACCTTCAACAAGAGATTTTTGTTGAAAACGGCATTCTTAAAACACTGACTAACGGTTTCAACTGTGGAACGGGTGTGAAAGTCTTGTTTGAAAACGGTTGGGGTTTCGCAGCAACCGATGAGCGCGGTGAATCAACATTGGAAAAGATTGCAGATCGTGCGCTTGAAATCGCTCAGTCATCCAACAAGCGCGCAAAAAAGGGCGTCAAGCTCGCTCAAGAACCAGCACACAGAGATAGTTTCAAATCTCCTTACCAGAAAGATCCATTCGAGATTTCAGAGAGCGAAAAGATCGAGATCTTGAAAAATGCAACTTTGAAAGCAAAGGAAGTTGAAGGCGTCGTACGCTCGACAGGTTCTATGCTCTTCAGAAAGATCAACAAGGTCTTTTTGAGCACTGAAGGCTCTGAGATCGAACAGCAGATAATAATCTCCGGCGCCGGGATAACCGCACAAGCAGTTTCAGAAGGAGGCTTTCAAACCAGATCTTACCCAGCAAGTTTTGGAGGAGATCATTCAACAAGAGGTTGGGAGTTCATCGAGGAGATGAAGTTAATCGAACATGCACCAAAGATAGCAAAAGAAGTCACTGAGCTTGTCAAAGCCTCGGAGATTGAGCCAGGAGAGTACGATATCATCATAAGTGGCAATCAGCTTGCCTTACAAGTGCACGAGTCTTGCGGACACCCTATAGAACTCGATAGAGTGATGGGCTCAGAGCTCAGTTTTGCCGGGGGAAGCTTTCTGACCTTGGACAAACTGAACAACCTCAAATATGGCAGTGAACATGTGACGATCACAGCAGATGCGACAATTCCCGGTGGCTTGGGTAGTTTTGGCTATGATGATGAAGGGGTAGAAGCACAGCGTTCGTACATCGTCAAAGATGGTCTTTTTGTGGGGTATTTGATGAACAGACAGACAGCTGCGGAACTCGGCTTGAGATCAAACGGTGCCGCACGAGCTGACAGCTGGTCACATCTTCCAATCATAAGGATGACAAACATAAATCTCCTGCCGGGTAAGTACACACTGGACGAACTGATATCTGGCATAGAATATGGTTTTCTGCTGGACACAAACAAGAGTTGGTCTATAGACGATCTGAGACTGAACTTTCAGTTTGCCACAGAGATCGCTTATGAAATCAAAGGTGGCAAGCTGACTGGAAAGATCTTCAAAAATCCTGTGTACTTCGATATAACTCCCAAATTCTGGGACAAATGTGACGGTGTTGCCAATCAAGAACTCTGGCATGTGTGGGGCGTACCAAACTGTGGCAAAGGACAACCGATGCAAGTCATGTACGTAGGACATGGTACATCACCGGCAAGATTCAGAGGGGTAAAGGTAGGTGTTAAGAGGTGAAGACTGAAAACTTCTACAGAAACCTATTCAGATTGATGAACGAACACTTCGTTGGTTTGAAATTTCTGAGCGTTGTCTCAAACACAGAAAGCGCACTAACAAGATTTGCCAACAACGAGATCCATCAAAATGTCTTTGAGAAAAAGAGTGTTATAAGTGTTTTAGCAACGAAGGACAACAAAGTGGCTGTCGCCACGAGTAATGATCTGTCAATCAATGGGTTGAAGGAAACGAGAAAAAAGCTCGAACAAATGTTGGAGAACTCAACGCCTCTGGATTACCAATTCAAACTTCCAGATGTCTCGATCGGCTATCCAGTTGAGAATATCTGCGATTCTGTGAAAAACGCCAAGGCTGAAGACAGAGCACAGGTTTTTGATAAGATCGTGAAGGCAGCGGGTGAAGAAGTTCAAGCCTTTGGTTACGTGAGCGATAACATAGCCGAAAATGCCGTCATCTCTTCGAATGGAATGTTTGTCTATCAGGCTTATTCGAGTGCAAGTTTCAACTTTGTCGCTCTTAGTAACTCTGGCAGTGGGTATGTTTCTTCAACGGCAAGAGGATATAAAGATCTCGATGTTGACAAAAAGATACAAAGAGCGATCGAATTCGCAAGAAAGTCGAGCAACCAAGTGGAAGTTGATCCAGGTTCATACACCGTAGTACTTGGTCCCGAAGCCGTCAGCGACCTGTTTTTCTATTTCTCATATGTCTGCACGAATGGTTACATGCACGAACTGAAGATGAGTCCATCGGTGAGATTTCTCGGGCAAAAGATAGGTCCAACAAATCTGAATGTTCATGACGATCCAACCAATGTCTTGCAAGTGCCACTCGTCTACGATATGTGTGGTAAGAAGAGAGAGAAAACTCCGTTGATAGAAAACGGCGTCTTCAAGAACATTCTATACTCACATGGTGCAGCACTCAGATTCGACAAAAAAGCCACAGGTCATACTTTCTCACTCGAAGATCTCGATTTTGCGATACCTGCAAACCTTGTCATAGAAGGTGGAGATACACCGATTGAAAAGATCATCTCCGAAGTAGATCGTGGCATTTACGTCAACAGATTTCATTACATGAACGTCGTCGATCCATATGAAGCGATGTTCACTGGAATGACCAGAGACGGCACATTTTTGATCGAAAAAGGTCAGCTTACA
The DNA here is from genome assembly GCF_051235805.1 of Pseudothermotoga sp. U03pept. Taxonomy (NCBI): domain Bacteria; kingdom Thermotogati; phylum Thermotogota; class Thermotogae; order Thermotogales; family Thermotogaceae; genus Pseudothermotoga; species Pseudothermotoga sp. U03pept. Next base: position 1,838,460 of record NZ_JBPNXV010000001.1, read on the forward strand.
AGGGCACTTAAGAACATGAGATTCAACGTGAAGTTCTTTGAATTCACGCAGAACATCGAAGCGATCTCCAAGGAAGTCGAATCAACCAGCGGCGAGTATTTCCCCGCAGTGGCTCCTTTCATGAGAGTTAGGAACTTCAATTTCACCTCCAAAACTGCTTGAAAAATGGGCGACTCTCGTCGCCCATTTTCACTCTTTCGTTTCCCATTCTTTGAAATAGTTGGTTATTGGAAGTCTTCTGTCTTTACCAAAGGCTCGATGGGTTATCTTGGGACCTGGCGCCATTTGACGACGCTTGTACTCGCTGCTGGCAACCATCCAGGCAACCTTGCGAACTGCTGATTCATCATAGCCCATAGAGATGATCTCTGCGACACTTCTGTCTTCTTCTACATAAGCTTTCAGTATGACGTCGAGCAATTCGTACGGTGGAAGTTTGTCTTGGTCGGTTTGGTTTGGTCTGAGTTCGGCGCTCGGAGCTTTGGTGAAGACTCTGCGTGGTATGATCTCCCTTTTCGCTTTTTTGTTCACATACTCTGCCAGATCGTAGACAAGCGTCTTGTAAACGTCCTTTATAACTGCGAATCCACCAGCTGTATCACCATAAAGTGTACAGTAGCCTGTACTGCTTTCACTCTTGTTTCCTGTTGTCAGTACGAGCCAGCCAAACTTGTTCGAGAGCGACATCAAGACCATCCCGCGAATGCGTGCCTGCAGATTTTCTTCGGTCACATCGAAAGGAAGATCTTTGAAGACAGGCTTTAGAGAGTTCAAAAAGCTTTGGAAGAGATCGTTTATAGGTATGATCAGATATTTGATTTTCAGATTCTCAGCCAATATCTTCGCATCTTCGATGCTGTGATCTGTGGAATAGGGACCTGGCATCAAAACACCTGTTACGTGCTCTGGACCGAGTGCGTCCACTGCTATGCAACAGACAAGTGAACTGTCCATACCGCCACTGAGGCCTATGACCGCGTCGGTCATTTTGTTTTTCCTCACATAATCACGCGTGCCCAAGACCAGAGCATGGTAAACCTCGGCTGCAGAGTCTAAGTGTTTTTCTGTACGCTGTTCAAGTGCAGGTTTTGATTCTTTCTTTACAAAAGGTATCTTCACAATCTGCACTTTTTCAAGAACCTCTCGATCGATTGCCAGCTTATCACGCCTTCGTCGAGGATCTCTTAGTCTAGATCTCTCCACATTTCCCAAATCGAGATCTGCAACTAAGAAATCTTCTTCGAACTGTTTTGCTCTGGCGATGACCTCACCTTGTTCGTTTAGAATCAAACTCGCACCATCGAAGACCAGCTCATCTTGACCTCCAACGAGATTCACGTATGCAACGACTGCCAAATTGTCATTTGCACGCACAGAGAGCATTCTCTCTCTCCAAGCGAGTTTCCCAGAGTGATACGGCGAGGAAGATATATTTATCAAGACCTGTGCATCTCCTGCCAAAGTCTCTAATCGAGCCGGTCCGCCGGGATACCAAATGTCTTCACAGATCGTTATGCCAAGGCGAATATCGTTCAAAAGAATTACCAGTGCCTTATCACCTTGCTGAAAATATCGAAATTCATCAAAGACTCCGTAGTTCGGCAGATAATTCTTGTGATAGACTGCACAAATCTTTCCATCGTGCAACACAGCTGCTGCGTTGTATGTATCACCTTCTTCATCCACGAAGCCAACCACCGCAACCAGCGATTCTGGCACATACTTTGCAACCTGATGCACCATCTGTTTGTTTTTGTCAACAAAATGGGGCTTAAAGACCAAGTCTTCGGGTGGATAACCAGTCAGTGCAAGCTCTGGAAAGGCAATGACATCAACATCCATCTTCTTTGCCATCTCGATCTTTTCAATGATCTTTCTTGCATTTCCTTCGATGTCACCAACGATGGTGTTGATCTGTGCAAGTCCTATTCTCAATTCATTCATCATCTCACCTCCGCCACCGTCTGGCTTGTGATCTTACAGCTGATCTAAAAACCATTCACAGAAATCGTCCAGTACCTGTAGTTGATCGTACAAATCGAGTATAGTGTATCGATCTCTGATCGTGTTAGAAATGAATATCACTTCTTTTAGAAATTTTCTGTCGTACTTCGATAGAAGTTCTTTGACACCCATACTCAACAACGAAGCTTCAAGTGAATAGCGGTAACTCAGATAGAGATCTTTCAAGAGATCTTTGATCCTTCCCAGATCGATATTTGCAGCTTTTTTCTTGCTCAGATACACAGATTCAAATTCATCTGCTATCTGTTCGTTGAAAAAATCAACTAAGATCTTTCTTCTTTCTTGCGGTGACGGTGAACCTTTCGCAAAGTGAATATCTTCGAAGAGCGCATCGTATGCCTTCAGAGAGACATAAGTTCCTACAGCAACCTGCAAGCCATGAAACAGTGGAATCTCTCCTCTGATCTCTTGGTACATTTCAAGAACATGCGAGATTAGATGTTCAGCACCCGAAGCCGGTCTTGAGTTTCCAATTATCGTTATGTTCAGTCCAGAGATCAACTGAGCTCTCATCAGTTCAAGGACACTCGATCTGTCTCTGTGAAGGATCTGTTTTGTGCTTGTGAGAACCTTCTTCAGAGAGTCTTTAAGATCATCCCAGACGAAATCACAGATCTGCTCACCCGTTAGGTAGTTTGCCAGAACCCAATCGAGTCTTGCTGTAACCTTTGACGATATATCTCCGATCCCCGCCCTCAGAAGATCGATTGGACAGTTCACAATGACATCAGGATCTATCAAAATCTTTCTGGGCACCTTTGCCGGCAAAGTTTTCTTAACACCGTCAACGATTAATGGAGCCACAGAAGAACTGTAGGCATCAACCGATGGTGCTGTTGGAAAACAAGAGAAGTCCTTCGCTGAAAGCACCGAGCAGTACCTCACGATATCTGTCAGACTACCAGAACCAACCGACACCAATTCTTTGTACTCTTTATCTGCCAACAAATCCAAGAGCATCTTCACATTCTCCATAGTTGCCAGAACCCTCTGAGAGCCTTGAGCCACCACAGTTTTCTGGGAAGGTATCTTGGGGATAGAAACAGTGTTCTGATCGACAACAAAAAGTGCATTTTGAAAAAATTCTGCAAGTCTTTCTGAAAGACCTTGAGCACACACTATCTCAATTTCTGGCACTCTGTGAGTCTTACCACAACTGCACTCAATCGTTTTACCTAAGAATTCTATCAATCTCATCACCTGTGTTTCATTATACAACCGCAATTGTTTCGTTTTGGATAAGAACATCGTGTGACTAACGAACGGGTGATATTATATAGACATCTAACAGTTAGACGTAAAAGAACAGGGGGTTTCAAATGAATGAAGATCTCCTTTTCAAGAGGTTTTTTATCATTCAAAGACTTCATTTTCGAATCTTACAGGAGGAACTTGAGCACAGAGAGATTCATCCTGGTCAACCGCCGATGCTCATGCTCGTTGGAAGACATGAAGGTATCAATCAGAAAGAAATCGCAACTAAACTGAACATCAGACCAGCAACCGTCGCAATAATGCTCAGAAGAATGGAGAAGGCAGGTTTAATAACAAGAAGGCAAGACGAAAGCGACAAGCGCTTGCAGCGTGTTTACCTGAGTGAAAAAGGCAAAGATGTGTGTGAGATTCTCAAAAGGGAAACCAATCGTGTTGAGCAGATTGCGACAGATGGGCTGTCGGAAAGTGAAAAAGAACAGCTCAAGAACTTGTTAGATCGTGTGATCGATAACCTCAAGAGCCATACGAAGGGGTGGTGTCATGAATAAGATCTTCAAGTATCTCAAACCCTACGCTTGGTTGGTAGTCATAACTGTAGCACTCGTGATAGTTGATTCTTATGTGACTTTGTATCTACCAGATCTGATGTCTCAGATCGTTGACAAAGGTATAACAAAGGGCAATGTGGACTACATCTGGCAGATTGGCGGAAAGATGTTACTCGTATCTGCCATAGAGGTCTTGGCAATTATCTTGATGAGTTACACCTCTGCAAGATCTGCGATGGCTGCCGGTAGAGATTTGAGAAACGACTTATTCAAGAAGATAGAAAGTTTTTCACTTGAAGAAATAGACAAATTCAGTACGGCTTCTTTGATCACAAGAACTACGAACGACATAACCCAGATACAACAAGCACTGGTCATGATACAAAGAATGGTCATAAGAGCGCCAATCGTTGCTGTTGGCAGTATAATCATGGCTCTGTCAAAGGATGCAAAACTCACAATGATTTTGTTAGTAACTGTACCCATTGCACTGGTCGCGATGTACTTCATCTTCAGCAAGACTATGCCGCTTTTCAAAAGCATGCAGAAAAAGATAGATAGGTTGAATCTTGTCTTGAGAGAAAGAGTCACGGGAATAAGAGTCATAAGAGCATTTAACAAGGAAGATCAAGAAAAAGAAAGATTTGAACAGGCAAACGCCGATCTCACTCAAACTGCTCTGAGGGTGAACAGAATAGGTGCAATAATCTTTCCGATCATGATGATCGTGATGAACTTCACAGTTATCGCACTGATATGGCTTGGGGCTAAGCAGATAGATCTTGGAAAGTTGCAAGTTGGCTCTATGATGGCAGTAATGCAGTACGTGATGCAGATTCTATTTTCCTTTGTGATGATCTCTATGATCTTCGTCTTCCTGCCGCGAGCTTCTGTTTCTGCACAGAGAGTTATCGAAGTTTTGAAAACTCAGCCAAAGATCCGCCAGCCAGAAACTCCATTTGTCCCGGCTGAAGAAGGGCTCATAGAATTTGAGAACGTAACTTTTCACTACCCTGGAGCAAAGGAAGCCGCCTTGGAGAACATCAGCTTCAGGGCAGAACCTGGGAAAGTAACAGCCATCATCGGGAGCACTGGCTCTGGAAAGACGACAATCTTGAATTTGATAATGAGGTTTTACGACGTCACAGATGGCAGTGTGAAGATAGACGGTGTAGATGTGAGACAGATCGATCTTGAAAAACTCAGAAGCATGATAGGTTACGCACCACAGAAGGCAATAATCTTCTCTGGAACGATAGCAGACAACATTAGATTTGGGAGAAATGAACTGACAAATGAAGACATATACAATGCGGCTGAGATAGCCCAAGTTAATGAATTTGCCCAAAGGATGCCAAACGGCTTGAATACAGCTGTTGCACAGGGCGGAACCAATCTCTCGGGTGGACAAAAGCAAAGAATCTCCATTGCTCGCGCGATTGTTGGTAAGCCGAGAATATACCTGTTCGATGACACCTTCTCTGCCCTTGATTTTAGGACAGACGCTCGTGTGAGGACAAGACTTCTCAAGGAAACAAAAGACTCAACGGTGATCATCGTTGCACAAAGAGTTGCGACGATCATGCATGCAGACCAAATTATCGTCTTGAAAGACGGCAAGGTACAGGGCGTTGGAACACACAGAGAACTCATGGAAAAAAATGAAGTTTACCGAGAAATAGTTTTATCGCAGATTTCAGAGGAAGAAGCAGTCGGAGGTGAGCTCAATGGCAGATGAAAAAAGACAGACACCACAGTTCAGACCTATGCCAGACAGAGGACCTGTTCCTGGAGGACCACCGCTCACAAGACCAGCAGAAAAGGCTAAAGACTTTAAAGGTACTCTCAAAAGACTTGTGACATATCTAAGACCGTATCTCATCGCCATCATCATCGTGCTTGCCATCACTGTGACTGCAACGATTTTGACGATCTTTGCTCCAAAGATCCTTGGTAGAGCAACGACAGAGATCTTTCGTGGAATAATGGCAAAGCTCTTTCATCTACCAAACGCGGGAATCAATTTCTCTTACGTTGCGAAGATTTTGGTCCAAGTCAGCATTCTGTACATTGTGAGTGCTCTGTTAAACTACATCCAGCAGTACATCATGGCCGGTGTCTCGCAGAAGATCGTGATGAAGATGAGAAAGGACGTGTCTGAAAAGCTGGCGAGGTTGCCTTTGAGATTTTACGATTCAAAAACGCACGGAGAGATCCTCAGCCGCGTGATAAACGACGTCGACCTAATAAGCAATACACTCCAACAAAGTTTGGTCCAATTTGTTTCAGGAATCATTTCAATAGTTGGTGTCACCATCATGATGCTCACAATAAGTCCTCTTTTGACAGGTGTAACGGTTCTAACCTTACCTTTGAGTATCGCAGCCACTGTTTTGATTGCAAAATACTCTCAGAGATATTTTGCAAGACAGCAAAAGTACCTGGGGGAACTGAGTGGTCACACCGAAGAAGTCTATGCAGGTCACGTTATTGTCAAAGCCTTCCAGAAAGAAAAAGAGTCTATCGAGAAATTTGAAAAGATAAACAACCAGCTGTACGATGCGAGCCACAAAGCACAGTTCCTTTCTGGTATGATCATGCCATTGATGAGATTCATAGGTAACCTTGGGTATGTGATCGTCTCTGTAGTAGGTGGAATTCTCGTCACCAAGAGAGCTATAACAATAGGAGATGTCCAAGCTTTCATACAGTACTCTCAGCAGTTCACACAGCCAATCGTTCAGATATCCAACATAGCCAATTTGATACAATCAACTGTCGCCGCAGCAGAGAGAATCTTTGAGATACTCGATGAACCAGAAGAAGAACCAGAGAAGAAAGATGCCATCAAGGTGGAAAAGGTGAAAGGTAATATCAACTTTGAGAAGGTCTATTTCAGTTATCTTCCAGAAAAGCCTTTGATAGAAGATCTAAATATCGAAGTGAAGAGTGGACAAAGAATAGCTATAGTTGGACCAACCGGCGCAGGTAAAACTACACTGGTGAATCTGTTGATGAGATTTTACGAAATACAGAAAGGCAGCATTAAGCTCGATGGTATTGACATAAGAGATATTCAAAAGAACAACCTCAGAAGATGTTTTGGTATGGTTCTACAAGATACTTGGTTGTTCAACGGCACGATTAAAGAAAACATCGCATACGGCAAAGAAAATGCTACCTTTGAAGAGATCGTGCACGCCTCAAAGATGGCACAAGCCCATCACTTCATCATGGCTCTGCCAGATGGATATGAAACAGTCATAAATGAAGAGGCAACAAATATATCTTACGGTGAGAAACAGCTCATAACAATCGCAAGGGCATTCTTAGCCAACCCAGATATCTTGATACTCGATGAAGCCACAAGCAACGTCGACACACTCACAGAGATCTACATTCAAAAGGCTATGGATGAACTCATGAAAGACAGAACAAGCTTCATCATTGCTCATAGACTGTCGACGATCAGAAATGCCGACTTAATATTGGTGATGAACGAAGGCAAGATAATAGAAAAGGGCAAGCACAAAGAATTACTCGACAAAAATGGCTTCTACGCGCAGCTGTACAAAAGCCAGTTTTTGGGTGCATTGGTGGATGTGTGAAAACAGATCTGAACTCTGAGGGGATCAATTGTGTTAGTAACTTTGACTTGTTTTGTGATCTTCATAAGCTTTCTAACATTTGAAGCAATGTACGCGCATTTTATGAGAAGTCGTATAAAACTGAGAATAGCTGTGACGGGTGTGCGCGGTAAATCGAGCGTTACGCGCCTCATAACCTTTGTTTTGAAGCAAAACGGGATGAAGGTTTTGGGCAAAGTGACCGGTTCAAGAGCCGTTCTCATATACCCTAACGGTGAAGAAAAGAGCATCGAGAGAAGAGGAAAACCCTCAGTCACAGAGCAGGTCAGAGTGTTGTTAAAAACTGCTAAAAGAGAAGGTGTTGATGGTCTTGTCTGTGAAACAATGAGTGTAAGTCCCGAGATCCTTCGCTGTGAGATTCAAAATATTCTGAAACCACACATCATAGTAATAACCCGCCTTTCTGTAGATCATGTGCAAGAACTTGGAAGTACAATCGATCAAGTCAAGAAAAACATCATTTCGGTGTGCAATCCAAAATCAACGGTTATAACCCTAAAGGGAAACCTCGATGATCTATCAGTAGAGACACTTAAGAAGAAATGTAAAGTGATCGAGGTAGAAACGCGAAATGATGCTCCCAAACCTGTCGATTACATAGAGTTCGATGAGAATTTGGCTTTGGCGCGGGCAGTTGGTGAGTTCTTGGGACTGAAGGAAATAACAAAAGACATCTTGGAGAAAGCGTCGGGTGATATAGGAGCGCTCAGGTGTTGGAAACTCGAAAACGATGTGGTCTTCGTAAATGGTTTTGCAGCAAACGATCCAGATTCTACGATTAGAGTCTTTGAAATGGCAAGGGGATTCTTAGCGCGGAATGGGTTGTCAAGTGGGAGGTTCATAGGAATTTTGAATCTGAGGGCTGATAGAGTTGACAGAACACTTCAGTGGCTAAAACAAATCAAGATATGGTTCCCTTTTGAGAAGCTTTATGTGACAGGACCAGACAACGCCTTATTTGTGAGAAGAGCTAAGGATTCAAGATGCGTACCAATCAGGGCGGAAGACATATTGGATGAAATTGAAAGATTGGAACCACAAACAGTGGTCTTCGGATTTGGTAATATTGCAGGTGTAGGACTGAGGTTGATCGATCAACTGCAGGAGAATGAAAGATGCTTGAAACTGCAACCATAGGTATCCTAATCTCGGCTTTTTTTGTTGAGTTTACTGGTTTTTACCCGGGCGGTATAGTCGTACCAGTCTGGCTTTCATTCTATGTGGATCAACCTCTTAGAATCCTGTGTACAGTACTGCTCTCATTAGCTTGTCTCCTCGTCTACAAGATACTACGCAGATACTTCTTTTTGTACTCAAGAAGGCGCTTCATAGTGATGTTAATTCTATCCGTCGTCTTCACATCACTCTTCAGAAAGTTCAGCCTCTCAGTAGATTTCCAACCAATTGAAGTGCAGACTGTCGGTTGGATTGTACCAGGACTCCTTGCAAATACCATGGAGCGTCAGGGTATTTTGATCACATTGATCTCCATGATTGCTGTGTCTTTGACCATAAGATTGGTGGCTGTCTTGATACTATGAAAAGAGCGATCGTGTGGTTCATCGTTTCTGTGATTGCCTACACATTTTGGTTGTTCATGCCGCATGGGTTATATCCTTACACAGACCAACTTTACGAAGCTTCGTTGACTATGGAAAGAAGCATAAATGTGATAAGTCAAAAAAGATCGAACAGAATTAACCCCAGTTTTGACCCCAACACAACAGGCTTGATAGGTGATGAACTCACAGAGCTAACAACGACAGCCGGTGATCTCGAATCTAAGAGGAGCACAACAAATCCCGATATGGCAGCTCTAATTTGTCATTTGCTGATTCGAATTGGTGTGAAAAGAGAAGACTGTGTAGCAATCGGTGCATCAGGTTCCTTTCCTGGTTTAATAGTAGCCACCATGAGTGCTTGCAAGGCAATAGGAGCAAAACCTTTGGTAATCTGCTCAATAGGAGCATCGCAGTGGGGTGCGAATCAGATTGACTTTACCGTTCTCGACCTCTTCAAATGGCTGACAGAGACCGGGTTCGAAAAACCACTTTTATTTTCTTATGGAGGTTCAGACAACAAAGCAGCTGATTTCCCTGAAGATATTCGAAACGAACTGAGACACAGAGCCAAAGAGTATGGGTTCGTACTGTACGAAGGAGTGACATTCCAAGATGATCTCGAAAACTTTTATCAGAGTTATCTGAGTAACTGTGACAAACGAATTGCTGCCTTTGTGAACATCGGAGGCAGTCTGATCAACATAGGTAGGTCCACCGATGCAGCTATGCAAACCGGTTTAATAAAAAACGTAGAGATCTTAGATCCTGAATCGATGATGGGTTTGATGGCTCAGAACAAGGTACCTGTTTTGAGTTTGCTGAACATGAGAAAACTAACCACAAAATACGGTCTGCCATGGGATCCCATACCTTTGCCAAGAGCTTCAGAGGAAAGATGCAAACGCCTTGCAAAACGATTTGCAGCAGCAGAGTGAATTCACTCGAGACCAGTTAACAGTATTGAGTCGTCGGGATTATACGCATTAAAGGTATCGATTATCATCTGAATGGTCTTCAAATGTCTCCACACCCTAAGTTTCAGAGGCAGTCCATTTTCGTCATAGGGAACGTTGAGCCTGCCAGCTTTCGCGGCTTTTAAGTAGAATTTGTCAAGACCAGTCACAACCAGTCTTTCGTCAGTCCTTCCTCTGAGCCTTCCTTGCGATGGATTTGCAACCTCCAGCAGAAACGCGAGTGTCTCAGAATTGTCTCCCCACTCTCTGTGCGACAGACCGCGAAACTCCTTAGGAGATCTTTCTACACCTATGTCAATTCCCTCAAGTTCAAGCATCATAGCTGCCTCGACTGCGATATCAATCGCTCTGTCATGAGCAACAATAGCGTTTACTGTAGTATATTCAGGTGCTGCTTCATGTAAATCAATCGATAGTTCGGGGTTCTCTGTTCTTATGACCTGCATGATGGCGTAAGCAATTTTCTCTGTCAGTGTTCCTCTGGGGTTCCCTGGATACGCTCTGTTCAAATTACGTTGTTCGGACCCACTGAGAGCCTGTCCAGTAACTGTTCTGTAAAGCCTTGGATCTGGCCATTGATCAATTGGGTTGGTCAGCCTTGAACCTATGCCAATCGTCATTTCTCTGCCATTCCAGAGGAATCTAATCATTCTTGGAGTAGCTTCTAAGGGCTGTGTGTGTGAAAAAGCACTTGTATTTGCCCTTGGTATGACAATGAGTTTCCCCTTCGTCAAAGTAAAATTCTCTACAATAATTCGAGCTGTTGCGTAACCAGCCGGTTCATTTGGATGAGTCCCACCAACAATTAAAGCGCAACCACCTTGTTGTTTTCCTTCAAGTACATAAACCTCGGTATCACCAAATGTTCCACGAAGTTCTGAAAAGTAATCGCTCAACTTCTTGATCTGGGTAACCCCTGGTCCGGGGTTTATACTTTCGAGCCTGCGTTGAGAGTTGAAGGGCTTAAGAGAAGTAACTACCATGAATACAGTTATCGCAGAAAAAAGAAGCACTTTCATGATCCTCATTTCAACTTCATCTCACTTTATCAGAAATATTCTCAAAATCCACGGCGCAAGAACCATAGCGGCCATTAGCCAATTCCAGCTGTGTGGTTTCTTGAAAACCAAACTGATTAAGATGTAAGAAAAATAGACGAGTATCGCTATATAGATGTAAGTGATCAATACATCACCTCTTCTCGATCTTCAAATCAAGAACAGTGCAAATACCAAATATCAGACCAATGACTACAAAAAACCACAAGGGATTGCTGAAAAGTTTAGCGAACTCTACAGAAAAGATCACATTAGTAACCGATACAACCCCAATGATTATGAGAAATGGTATGGACCTCTTGAAAATTTGAAAGTAGGAATCTATACCAACAACCTGTGCGCTAACAGTACTCGCCAATGCCGTTGGAGGTAACATATCTCCAAGTCCTGATAAGAGAGATATCGCAGATGCTATCAGCACGTCATTCCCTCCACGAAATGCCAAAAGAAACGGCACCCCTAAGACAGATGCAGCTCCGTAAGAAGATATCGCACCAAAGGCTGGTACACCAATCCCAACGGTCAGGAATAAAACGCTGTACGGGAAAAAGAGCATCTTTGCAACTATAAATCCTCTAACACCGCTGAGTGTCATAACTTGAATCAGCATGCCTACACCAACGAGTATCGACAAGATCGGTAAAGATTGTTCCATGGCATTCAACGAAATTTCAATAAAATTGATTCTCTTCCGACTACAAAAGACAGCTGATACCGCACTCAAAAAGAAGATGAGTACCAAGCCCAACTGTATTACCCCGATTCCATCAAGAATGGAGAGAACAACGAAGATCAGCAAAGGAATGTACAGAATAATATCTTCGATCGAGAATACTGCCTTCTGCTCAAGTCCTGGTTTTTTAATCCCTTTGCCAGCGATCACCAAAGCTGATAAGAGTGCAATTGGAACTGTTAACCAAAGCAGTGGATAGGTGAAACCAACATATGGCATGTCTACTCCTTCACAGATCACCATAGCTTGGATGTTCACAGGTGGCGCTATCATACCGAGCACAGACGATATCGCGATCAACGTTCCCGATTTCTTGTTGTCCAAACCTATAGCTTTGAAAACTGGAAAGGCTACAGCACCCGTTGTGAGTACAGACGCTGATGAAGAACCTGTTATCATCCCACCGCTCATAACGAGGAGTGTAGACAATAGCAGAAGAAGCCTTGGCTTTGAAGAGAATTTGCACGTCAAAAAACTTGCAAGGTGATTCAGCAAACCAGATTTTTCTATCGCAACAATGAAAATCATTGCTGATAGTACTGTTAACACGGCATCAAAGTATCCGAATGCACCATCGATCAAGATGCAGGCATCAAATCTTCTTTCAACTATGAACAAAACAGTTGCTGAAATTATAAAAAACGAAACACCTCGTTGAACCTTAAGGAATGTCAAAATCAAGAAACCAGTTACTATTATCACAAAAAGGACGATCTCCAACTTTAAGTCCCTCTCCTCAGATTCAGTTGTAGATCATGAAAAACTTTTGGGCACTCTCAAATGATTTTTGTTCTGGAATCCCTTCAAAGACGATACTTCGATGTATGAAGTCGTTCAAGTATTCACACAATTTCACAAATGTTCTGAGATGTGTGTAAACCCTCTTCCACAAAGGAAATTGACCGTGATCGAGAGTGTAAACAGACCTGGAACCTTGGTCTTGAGATGGATTTGGCGTTTCTATCAAGAAAGCAAGTGCATTCGTGTGATCCCCAAATTCTCTGTGACTTAACCCTCTGAACTCTTCGCTTGATTGTTCGAGTTTCATATAAACACCTTCAAATTCGAGATCTAGAACTGCCATTGCTCCCATGTCCAGGTTTTTTGGGTTGCATATAATCATATTTGCTAATCTTGAAGAGGTCCCAGCTTCGTGAAGATCAACTACCATATCTATCTTTTCTTTTCGCACAAGTTCGAATAAAGCGAAACTTATCTGTTCCGTCAGAGTTCCATCTGCTCTACCAGGATGAACTCTATCCAAATTTCTTGACTCGTATCCGGGAAACTGTAAACCAGAAAGATGTGTGTAAGTTGCTGGATCAGAGGGTTGATGGTATGGGTTCGTCCTTCTTGAACCAACAACGACACTCCTTGGACCGCTTGATGTCACAAAATTTATATAACTGGGAGGAATCACAGTTTCTTCGCGCTGATCATAAGAAACAGTTCCCCAAGTAGCGGCACTGTTGTTTGCCCAAGGAATAACGAATAACCTACCCTTCTTCACGGTGACTCTTTCAATGAAAATCAACGAAGTGAATATGCCAGCAATCTCGTTCGTATGTGTGCCAGAGAGCAAAAGCACATTCGCTCCAGGTTCTTCACCCTCAAGCACGTAAACTCTGGTGTCACCCCAACTGTTTTTCAAAGGTAGGTGATAATCACTCAACCATTTTATCTGAGTAACACCATAACCGGGTCGTACATCGTGAAAAAGCGGAGCCGCGATGCAGAGCACCGCGGCAACTGTTACAAAAATTATGGTCAGCACTCTTCTGAACATCATTGATCACCAACTTCAAAATACTGTTCCAGAACACTTTGAACGGCACTTGTGCTGTCAACAACGATCAGTTTTTTCTGCTGGCTTTCACACAGGTTTGTGAAGAAACTATCTTCATTCCCCGCTTTTGTGACGATCACAAGATCAGCAAACGGTACAACCAATTCGTTCAACTGATCACTCGTCTTTCCACGCCTTGATTGACCCTCTATGTGCGCAACCACGATCTTTATTCCCATTTCCTTGGCTTTGTTCAGAAGCTCTGTAACTCTCTGAGTTTCTTGCTGAATGTCTATGCCGGCTGCTCCAAGCCCTTTTGAACTCGCTCCGACAACTATTATGATTGACTTAAAACCTCCACTTAACAAATCCACTCTGGCAAGTGGATCAAGGGTAAACTGAAGTTTGGCTCTCGTTGCCAGAACTTTCATCATCGTAACACCTGCGCTCTGGCCTGCGGAGGTTATGAGCACAGGTTGTTGAAAGGCCAGCTGTTGAGCAAAAACTGTACAAAGAATAAACAGAGTACCCAACATTGAAAGATACTTTCTCACAGATATCGCCTCACTTTTCTGGTATCGCTGCTGCACCCTGTCTCCTGAATGATCCAACGCCTACGTAAGTGCCATCTTCTTGTTTGTAAACGCAATTGGGTCCTCCAAAGAAAAGATCCAGCTCAGGGTACAACTCGAGTTTATACCCATAGTATTTCTCAAGGATCTTAATCGTTTCCTCAGGAAATCCGCCTTCGATCTTTAGATCTGTGTAAGTATCATAGGAACAGAACTTCGGAAGTTTCATCGCTTGATCGATTGAGTATCCAAAATCAATCACATTCACTATCAATTGAGACAACGTGGATAGAATTCTCGATGCTCCCGGAGTGCCAACAATCATTAAAAGATCATCATCCGGTGTCAAAACAACAGTAGGTGCTATTGTTGTGCGCGGTCTTCTGCCCGGGGCAAGTGCGTTTGGACCAGAGGTCGAGAAGTTCGCCATCTCGTTGTTCAGAATAATCCCTGTCCCAGGAACAACATTGCCAGATCCAAAGAAAGAGCTGAGTGTCTGAGTGAAAGCAACGGCATTTCCCCATTTGTCGACTACGCTGGCATGAGTTGTTGATGGACTCTCGACTTTTGTTTTTTCTCCAAGGTCTTCTAATATCTTTTCGAAAAAGCTCTTGCCATTGAGGTACTTGAAAGGATCTCCAGCCAGTTTCTGACGCTCAGCAGCATTACTGGATCTCGCAATTGCCTTTGAAAGAGGTATCATTTCGAATCTGCTCTTTGCATATTCCTTGCTGATCAGGGCTTCAACAGGAACGTTAGGGTCATCACCACAATAAACTCTCATGTCGATTGTGGCAAGATAGAGAGCCTCCGAAAGTAAATGAATATAGAGTGGGTCATCCCACGAAAGATCAGAGATGTTAAATCTTTCAAGTATGTTGAGTATTTCCACCAGAGTAGTACCTCCAACAGGTTGTGGTGCGGTGATTATTTTGTAACCTCTGTATGTCCCAACGACTGGATCTTTGACGATAGCATGATATTTTTCGAGATCCTCTTTAGTAATCGCGCCTCCGTTTTCTTGCATGAACTTAACTATTTTGTCGGCTATTTCTCCACGATAGAAAGCATCTCTTCCTTTTTCAGCGATGAGTTCAAGTGTCTCTGCTAAAACGGGATTTTTGAAGACATCGCCGGGTTCATACAAAAGGTCATCTTTTAGATAGATCTTGGCACCTTCACCAGGGTCTTTAAGAAGTTTTTCATAATTGTCGGACAGAACACCAACATAAGTTTCGTTGAGAACGAAACCTTCTCTTGCCAACCTGATCGCCGGTTCCATAACCTCTTTGAGACTCATCGTTCCCCACTCTGACAACGCCATAATCAAACCATCAACTACTCCTGGAACGCACACTGAAAGTGGTCCTGAACTATAGTTGCTCGGAGATTTTGTATACTTGGAAAGGTCTATTGGAGCGGCAGATTTGTAATCGATGGCTACACTCTTGCCATCAACCATGTGGATGATCATCACACCTTCTCCACCAAGACCACTTGCATACGGTTCTACAACACCTAACGCAAAGGCTACTGCCACTGCAGCATCCACTGCATTACCACCTTTTTCCAAAATCTCTGCCCCCGCTGCAGCAGCATATGGGTTTGCTGCCGCAACCATGCCGTTCTTCGACATCATGACTTGACCTGTGGAAACCGCTAAGAGAGTTACACTGAGTAAGACCAGAAAAAGCAATGGAATGAGCCTTTTCATCACCTTCGCCTCCCCATCGATAGAGATTTTGTACTTACATTATATCATCTCCTCTTATATAGGAAAAACTAATATCGAGCCTGTTACTTAACTGATGTAGCAGTGAATTTACTTTTCAGCAAAATGCGCGCAAACAGTCGGTGATAACCTCTTAAATCAAGAACCCGGAGGTGTTCGGATGTTTATTCAGTGTGGAGTAAAATTGCATTTGCTTGAGATTACATACACTGTAGGTGTTTTACAAAGGGGCTTGAAAAAGCCCCTTTTATTTTGTCTGGTCGGGATATCTTTTTTGAAAACGAAGGGGCGTTAAGCCCCTTTTATTTTGTCATAGAAGGAGGCGAGGGTTGTGCGGCACATTCTTGACATCAAAGATCTTTCGAAAGAAGAGATCGAATGGATAATCAAAAGAGCACTTCAGCTGAAAGCTCAGAAGAAAATTCAAAAAACACTCGATGAAAAGTATGTACTAACAGCCTTTTTTGAGCCATCAACTCGTACGAAGATTTCTTTCCAAAAGGCAGCCATGACACTCGGTGCAGCGGTTATCGATTTTACCCCCGAGAGTTCTTCTCTTCAAAAAGGCGAAACAGATCTTGACACGATTCTCACTTTAGATGCGATGGAATTTGACGCCTTTGTCATAAGAATCAGACGAAATAATGCTCCAGCCGAATTTTCGAAGTATCTAAAGGTCCCTGTCATAAACGCTGGCGATGGAACAAACGAACATCCAACTCAAGCACTGCTCGACGCGGTGACGATCTACGAATCTTTCGGAACTTTGAAACTGAACGTGGCTGTAGTAGGTGATATCAACCACTCAAGAGTTGCTCGCTCTTTGACAGAACTATTGAACAAATTCGACGCAACGGTGAGATTCTGCGGTCCAAAGGACTTTGTTCCAACCAATTTTGATGGTGTTGAGCTTATCACAAACGATCTGAAAGAAGCCATAGAGGATGCCGATGTAATCTATGCACTGAGAGTACAAAAAGAAAGGCTTGAAAAGAGCTACGAGAATATAGACGAGTTCTTCACAAAGATGCAGATAAACAGCAACACAATGAAGATGGCTCCCAGGCACGCCGTTTTGATGCACCCAGGACCATTCAACAGAAACATAGAAGTATCAGACGAGATAGTCTACTCTGAAAGATCAAAGATCTTAGAACAGGTAAAGAACGGTCTTTACTCAAGAATGGCTGTGCTTGAGCTTGCTATGGGAGTGTCAAACCTTGAGAGTGTACAATCCAGACAACTCACGATGGCAAGACTTTGAGATCGATACACCACAAAATCCAGCTGGATTGGTGGCATGTCCACCCTTCTTCGATATGCACACCCACGTGCGCCTGAATGGACAAGAAGACTATGAATCACTTCAAAGGGCAGCCATCAAAGGTGGGTATGGTGCAGCGCTGATTCAACCAAACACAAATCCACGGTTGTCTACAAAGACTGTTTTAAACAGGCACATTGAACTTGCACAAAACGCTGTTGTCGATTTTTACTGGACATGCTCGCTCTTTGGTGAGTTGCAACCAGACAACGAAAGAGTTCTGTGCTATTCAAACGACGGAATAGAGTACGATACTCTTGATATTCTCAACGCATTCAGATCTAAAGAACCACACCTTGTCTTAGATCACAGCCAGCTTTACGAAGTAGGCGGCATCTTCTACGAAGGAACTGAAAAGGATCTTTCGAAACGTCCACTTTCCAGTGAAGCGATCTCGATCTACAGAAATGTCTTGCTTGGGCTTGAATGTGGCTTTGAAAGATTTCACATTCAACATGTGAGCACAAAACTCTCGCTGCAAACCATAGATATCTTGCGAAAGTACGCCAAAGTGAGCTGCGAAGTTACACCGCATCATTTATTCTTCTCGATGAAAGATATTAAAGATACCAACTTCAAGATAAATCCACCTCTGGGCAGTGAAGAAGACAGAAAGAGCTTGCTCATGGGTGTGAAAAAAGACATCGTGGACGTTCTTGCGACCGATCATGCGCCACACGATGAAAAAGCAAGTGATTTTGAAAGAGCACCGTACGGAACAAGCGGCATAGAGATAGCCTTCAGCGCGTTTTACACAACTTTGGGAGATTTTGAAAAGACCGTCGAAAAGATGACGATCTCTCCAAGAAAAATACTTGGGCTGAAAACAACCTTTGACTTTGATAACCTAACGGTGATCGATCCAGAGGCTGAATTCGTAGTTGATTCTAAAAACTTTGTGAGCAAGGGAAAGAATTGCGTCTTCGATGGCATAAAACTCAAAGGAAAGATCGTTGGTGTGAAACTGAAAGGAAGGTGGGTGTATTGGGATGGAGAATTTCTCTTTGACAAGAAAGAATCTTTTGAAGATTGACACCGACAACTATTTGATTACCTTCAATGAGAAGATCGACTTTGAGCCAACACAGTTCATAATGATCGAAACACAATCGACTGTGAGAAAACCATTTGCTTTGGGCAGATGGCAGGAAGACCTCGCCATAGGTATTCAAGTTATCGGAGAGGGCACAGCTTACATAGTACAACAAAGAGAACTCAAAGCCCATGGTCCACTGGGAAAGGGCTTTGTTGCACCCTCTTCCAACGGTGCGATGATAGCCACTGTGGCTTGCCTTCCGATGGCGGTGAGCGTAAACAAAAGATATTCATGCGATGTATTCATAGCGAGCTCAAGAAAGATCGATTTTGAAGTGCCTTTCGAAACGATCATCGGTGATGAAGACTTTGTCGAAACTTTGAAGAAGATGAAAGGTTATGATTGGTATTTAATAGTGGGCTCTGATCAAATGGAAAGGATTGCCTATAAACTATTGCACGAAAAAGGGCAGGTCTATCTGTCATTGAATGAATACATGGCTTGCGGCATTGGTGCGTGCAGAGGTTGTGCTGTGAAGACCAAGGAAGGCGTCAAACACCTTTGCACAGACGGACCAGTTCTCAGAGGTGATTTGCTGTGAAACTGAATCCTCCTTTGGTGATTGCATCTGGTGTAGGCGGTATGGGTGAGTACCTACAGTTGATAGATGCAAAGTATATAGGTGCTTACACACTCAAGACGATCACATTACACCCAAAAGAAGGCAACCCACCACCGAGACTTTTTGCAACCAACAATTATCTGATAAACAACATCGGTCTTGAAAACATTGGCATAGAGGCATTCACGAAAAAGATAGCCGACGGTGAGTTTGAAGAAATCTTTGCAAAGACAAAGGTCATTGCAAGTCTTGGAGGAGATGATTTAGAACAATACTTACTGGTGGCGCAGAAGATCAAAGAGTACGAGCAGATCTTCGAAGCGATCGAGTTCAACTTCTCTTGTCCAAATGTGGCAAAAGGTGGTTTGAGCTTGATCTCTGACTATGAGGCTTTCAAGCAGCTACTAAGATCGATTAGAAAAATACTGAGTGGTTTTCTGATAGCAAAGCTTTCAATCGAAGGAGCTTTTGTAGAAGAAGCCTCAAAGTTGGTGAAGCAATTTGACTGGAACGGTGTCACCGTGACAAACACCCTCAGGGCACTCCAGTTGATCGATGGCAAAGTCTTCAAAGGCGGTATCTCAGGACCAGTACTGAAACCAATCGCCATGAGGGCAATCTATGAAATCAAAAACAAGGTACCTGATCTTTACACAATCGCTTGTGGCGGAATCATGAACGAAGATGATGCAGAAGACTTTTTCAAGGTCGGTGCTGATGCAGTGAGTGTTGGTACGGCGATCTATAAAGACCCACAGATCGTTGAAAGAATAGCAAAACACATATGGAGGTGTTGAGAATGATACCCGTTTTGAGCTTGGATATGGAAAATCCTTTTGATTTCATCTCAAAGTACGGAAGCTTCGAATATGTCAAGATAGGTCACAACGTTGCAATTTTTGGGAAAGATGTCTTGAAAGAGTTCGAGAAAAGACAGTTAAAGGTTATCGTCGATTTGAAATTCGTTGATATTCCCTCAACGATGGCTCGATCGATCAAATCATGGGATCATCCGTCTGTAGTCGGCTTCACAGTTCATGCCGCAGCCGGTGCAGATGCGATAAAATCAGCCCTCGAAAGCACAAACAAAATCATCTTCGCAGTAGTCAAATTAACCTCAATCGAAGGTGAATTAGAAGACTATCTGCAGCAGATAAATCTTCTCAGACGTTTGGGATCATCCTTCGTGCTACCAGGAAGCTGGGCGATAAGGCTCAGACACCAGATACCGGCAAAGATACTTGTACCGGGTGTGAGAATGAAGAGACAAGCCGATGACCAAAAGGATGTGGTGAGCGTCGAGGAGATAAAAGGCATCGCCGACTTTGCAGTGATCGGCAGAGAGGTTTACAGAAGTGAAGATCCAAAGGCTGCTATGGAAAGTATAAGGAGGATCGTCTATGCTTGAATTTCTCTCAAAGATTGGTGCTGTGCTCGATGGACATTTTCTTCTCTCGTCGGGGAAGCATTCATCAAAGTACATACAGTGTGCAAAGATCTTTGAAGATCCAGAAAATGGAGATCGAATTGGACAGATGATCGCTGAAAGAATTTCGATTCACAAACCAGATGTAGTGATAGGACCTGCGATAGGTGGCATAATTTTGGCATATGTGGTTGCCCGTCCATTGAAGGCAAGGGCTCTGTACACCGAGAGAGAAGATGGAATGATGAAACTCAGAAGAGATTTTCACATAGATAAAAATGAAAGGATTGCCATTGTAGAAGATGTCACAACGACCGGTAAATCTGTTTTGGAGGTCGCGCAGGTAGTTGAACAGTTGGGTGGCAAGATTTGTTGCATAGCGAGTATTGTAGATAGATCAACACAATCTTTACCTTTCACAGTACCCTTTTATTCACTGACGAAAATCGAACTACCGATCTATGAACCAGAAGATTGCCCTCTGTGCGCCCAGAATATTCCACTTGTAAAACCTGGTAGCCGAAACACAACTTTGAAAAAATAGAATTGTGACAATCAGTCTTTAAGGCAAACTGATTTTATCTTTCTCTTTTCAGATGCCTCGATTATCTTCAAGACCCGCGCAACTTTCTGCGGGTCTTCATTTGACAGATCTTCCTTTTTTTCGATTTTTTGCAAAATTCTGTCTAATTCTTCATAGTTCATTCCAAAAGCGAACTCATCCTTTATACCAGGTATCAGGTCTGGTGAAGGTGGTTTTTCAATGAGCCTTTTTGGTAAATTCAGTTCTTTTGCCAGCTCAAATACCTCTGATTTGTAGAGATGTGCTATGGGTTCAAAATCTGCGGAATCATCACCCCACTTCACGTAGAGTCCTGTCAAAAGCTCTGTTCTGTTGGTCGTCCCAGCAACGGCATAACCTCTTTTTTCTGCTTCAAAATAAAGAGTGCACATTCTTATTCTATGTTTTGCTCTGTAATAAGCAAGCCCTTTAAGAAACTCTCTGTTTCCCTGATCGAGTAGATCATCTATGAAGGGATCTTTTGACAAAGTCTGCCATTTGCCGATCACGTATCTTTCTTGAATAGACCTTGGAAAAAGAAAAGCTGGTGGAAAGAGTTTGTAGATGCCAAGCTTTCTGAGTACTGAAGTGATAGGTTTAATCTTATAAGCTATTCCAAGAGTTTCACACAAAAGAACACCATCTGTTAGAGAGTCTTTTGAAGAATCTCTCTCTGGAAGAAGCAAACCAAAGACTTGCTCTCTATCAAGAGCTTTCACACAAAGAGCTGCTACAACAGCAGAATCGATCCCACCGCTGATGCCTACAACAACACCTTTATAGTTGTTTTGATTCAAGAAACTCTTTATGAACTGTACGATTCTTTCGAGTTTTTCTTTCATACCTACATTGTACAACGTAATCTTTAGACTTAGCCTCAAAGAGCTGTAGCTTACTGAACAACCAACACCACATTGTTGAGATCTTGGTTATCTACAAGAACATCTTCTGTGGCGTCTGGTGTAAGACTGAATATTTCTTCTGGTTCTTGAAGGTTTTGCCAACTTTCTTTTTTAAATACCCTAATCTCATACTCGCCGGGTTTGACTTTCGAGAGTTTGAACTCTCCTTCCTGCCATGCCCCTGATCCTTTGTGTGTCAAGGTAGCTGTCACCACAGTGGCTTGATCTGTATCATACAAAGCAACCAACGCATGAGAGATACCATCATTACTGCTGTCAACAACACTGCCGTGTATGTCGTAGAGCTGTCCATGTCTGAGGTGAACAACAGGTGTCATATGGTACTCAGTTGGATTTTGTCCCTGTGATGAGCCTTCGTTAGAGCCAGTAACCTTTATAGATCTTGAAAGGTCAAAATCCAACACCAAGACTGTATCTGAGTCTATCACCAGCGGCTGTGTGAAAGGATACTTCACCGAGTTAGAGACAACTCTCAGATCATATTCTGTTCCATTCACAGTTATAGTTGCCTGGCTGATCTCTAATCTGAGCTGGTTGTAGGTACCTGGGGTTTGAATCGTTGAAAAACTTATCTCAGAGCCAACAAGGTCTAACAAATTCACAGTTGTAGCTTCATCTGTTACAACTACCGAGGCTTCATCGCTCATTAGAAGAATCCGATCAATCTTTACGTCTATTCTGCCCACTTGTTCGATTGGCAAAACGGCGTCTGTGAGATAGACCGTCAAAGTGGCTTTTGAGCCAGACAAATTCATGCAGCTGGCTGTCAACAGCACCACCGAAACGGCAATAACCAAAAAGATTTGTTTCATTTTATCACCTCAACTGTTTATTATACGGTATTGATGCGTTACTTATGTATAAAACAACGCCAATTAATAAAATATACCAAGTTGTTGGCCTTCTTCACGATCTTCTCAGAACAAAAGTTAAATACCTCACCATAGCTTTTCATAGTATACTTTTCAGGGTAGGTGAATCTAATAATTTTTTAACCTGAGGTGGATAAAATTTGTTGGTGGTGGTCAGATGAGAAAAGCCATATCGTTCTTGCTCCTCTTACTCACGCTGTTTGTCTTTACTCAAGAAGATCCTCTGAAGAACATTTTGAAAAGAATCGACGAACTGACCAACTTTTATCTTGCTTTTGACCTTGGCACTTTGAAGGTTCCAATTCTGGATGCCATAGCCGCTTCAAAGGAAAAAAACATCGTATCGGTTTATCTTGACCTTGTCAACAAAAAACCGTTGTGGGTTGTGTATTCACAGGGAAAGAAGATACAGATAGATCCTATGACTGGAAAGATCATCTCGACCGAGCAGTTCAATTACATCTTTGCCAATCAATCTGTGTCTTTAAAGGATGCAATATCACTTGCATTTGTTTCTATCGGCAAAAGTATCTTTTTTGCGTATTTGCAGGACGAGAACACATGGGCTGTTGGTTCAAAGGATCAGTTAGCATTGGTGAGCACAAAGACGCCAGCCGTGATATCGGTACAGAAAAGAGAAATAAAGAACAGGTAATTCGGGTGGTGATCAAAATGAAGATACTGATCGTCGAAGACAACAGAGATTTGCTCACATCTGTCGTCAAGCTCTTACAAAAGGAAGGATACACCGTCGATAGTGCCACCAACGGCGATGACGGACTGGATATGGCTCTTGAAAGACGTTATGATTGCATCATCTTGGATGTGATGCTGCCAGGCACAGACGGTTTTGAGTTCGTTCAAACTCTAAGAGAATGTGAGATCGACACACCCGTTTTGATGCTCACAGCACTGGATGCGGTAGACGACAAAATTAAAGGACTTTCCAGCGGTGCAGACGACTACCTGACGAAACCTTTCGACTTCAGGGAGTTACTCGCACGCCTCAAGAGTCTCATAAGAAGAAACAACATGACAAGAGGTGAAGAACTAAGCTTTAAAGATCTCAAACTGAACAGCAGATCAAGGCAGGTAACCGTTAAAGGCAAGGAACTAAAGCTCAGCAGAAGAGAATTCGATCTGCTTGAGCTTTTTTTGAGAAATCCAGAGATCACCTTTTCAAGAGATGAGATCATAGAGCGAGCGTGGGAGAACGAAAAAGAGATCAGAAGCAATGTGGTCGATGTGTATGTACTGTATTTGAGAAACAAGCTAAAACCTCACGGATACGACAGACACATAGAGACCGTCCCTGGACTTGGCTACAGATTTCACAGGGAATGATGAAAATGAAATCGCTCAGGAGAGCTATTGAGAGATATTATCTTTCGATATTCATCCTTTCGATGTGTGCGATGGCAGTTGTCTTTCTGGTCACCGTTGAGAGACTAACGATGAATCAAATAGACCAAGACCTGTACGCATTTGCAAATGATTTGATACAGTTCTTGGAGAACCCGTCTGGAGAATTAATCGCCATCTTTGGCAAAAAAGATTACTCTTTTCAAGTGATAGAAAACGGGAAAACCTATGCAAGTTACAATGTCACAGACAAACTGCCAGCGGGTCACGAAGGTTTTGCAATAGATGATTACAAAAGAATTTACGCTACAACATCGGGAACTTACAGAGTGATCGTTGCGAAGAATATAAAAGATCACTTCATACTGATTGTAACCTTGAGTCTGGTTCTGGGAAGTATCATCTTGATCTTGAGCATTTTGATTCACAGATTTGGCTTGAAACTGACCAGCAGGATGATTCAACCTATAGAAGAGATCGGCAAACAGATGGACGATGTTTCCAGAGGTCTTGCAAAACAGATACAGATAGAGCCGACAAGTCAGGAAGCACACATCTTGCAAGAACAGATAAACGATGCACTTACAAGACTGCACAACACGATGGAAGAACTCAGAGAGTTTGCTTCGAGTCTGTCTCATCAGCTTAGAAACCCACTGGCGAGTGCAAGGGCACAGATCGAAGTGATGCTCAAGGAAGCCAAAAGTGAAGAAACAAAGATGGAACTTCTGTCGGTCATGAAGAACATCAACAGGATGGTTCAGATCACATCGGGATTGTTGTTGATAGCTCGAGCTCAGCATCAGCGTGAGGACAGTTTTCAAGAAGAAGATCTCTCTGTAATAGTCTTAGAGAGCGTAGAACAGGTTATGCAAAGATTTCCACAGATTGATTTTGTTCTCGATGTGCCTGCCGAAATAAAGGCAAGATGTGTCTCTGGACTTCTTTCACACGCCTTCTTAAACTTGGTTGAAAACGCCTGCAAATACACCGAAGAGGGCAAATCTGTAGAGATATCTTTGAAACAACAAGATGCTGCAGTAATCTTCAGTGTTTCAAATCACGGTGAACCAGTTGCCAAGGAAGAGAGAGAAAAGATCTTTGAAAGATTCTACAGAGCAAAAAATGCAAAAAACGAAGGGCTTGGACTTGGACTTGCAGTGGTGAAGGCAATCGTAGACCTACACCACGGAAAGGTACAGTACTCATACAACGGTGTAAACAGATTCACCATTCACCTACCGAAGTAGTTGCCTTAGCATTAGTTTTCGAAAGAGAAAGGGTTCTTAGTGGTTCTTTCGAATTGCTCGTGAACAAAACATTTGAAAAACGCTAATGAAGAAAAGCGGTAATGCCTTAAGTAAATCAAGACTGTATGAAAACAAGTGCAGCCAACAGATTTCTTCCATCGAAAATGTTATTCTATCACTTAATAATGATTTGTGATGCTTAATGCAGATTCAAAGAAATTAACTGTCTTGCAACAAAGCAGGAATCACAATCCAAACGTCAGAATATTCATTTGAATCCTTCGTTTTCGAAAACAACTACTGTTCTTTTACTCCCTTGAGTCGTTCTCCACCGCCCCAACACAAAGTAGGTTAGACCAAAATGATCTAATAACTCCTGCTCTGTCTTGAAATACTTTCTCATTTCATTTATCCAACCTTGCCTGTACAGTCCCAATTCCTCTGGATGCCCCGAATCAAAAACCAAGAAGCGACACTTCTTGAGGAGCTTATAGAAAACCTCATCTGCTTTATCTTTCCCGTAATTGTAGAATATATGGTGATAGACGCTTAAGAACAATATCACATCTGCTGTTCTTGGAAGGTCCTCCTTGACTATGTCTAACTGCATGAAATTATAATCTGACGGGGGACGGAGTTTTTCTCTTGGAGAAATATCGACACCGAGGACTTCTATGCCCAATTTTGTTAAGTGATAAGAAAGCTCACCTCTGTTGCAACCAACATCTATCAAACTCTTAGGCTTAAGTTTGAGAACAAGTTGCTCTATGAGTTTCTTTTTCACCGGATCGATTGTGTTTTGATAATTTCCATCAAATGCTCCTGTGTACATATCTTGGGATTGTTTCGCGTAGGTCGGAAAAAGTTTCTCCACGTATGGCTGCCAGTATGCTGTGAGAATGCTTTGCGCTCCATTTTCACAGGCAAACTGGTTCAGCACAATGTAAGTTGGCACCGTTTCCATACCAAAGAATTTTGCAATCGCAACCCTGTGACGCCCAGACGCAACCAAAAAGGCAATATCATCAGGGATTCTTATTGGTTCTCGTTTCAAGGGATCGAAACCCATGAGTCTCCCGTCGTTGTAGAAAGCAACTATAGGCTTTAATATTCGTTTCGAACTTCTGATAGATTCAAAGAGTTCGACATACCTTGCAATAATTGGTTCAGGTGGGCTTGTGTAGTAGCCTTTTTCATAAACATCCTTTAAGAAGGCGTAATAAACGGTTCTTTGAGGTGGTGTACCTCTTACAATGAATTCTTCCAGGAAATCAATCATCACAGGTATGACATTGTTAATGAGGAGATCTGTCGGAACTTGATTCACGAATGCCTTAGCTTCAGCAAGTTTTGTTTCGAGTTCATCTTCATAGCTGTGAAGATTCACTGTGATGCCTTGTTGAATCGGATTAAAGACACTAAAGGATGTTTTCAAAAAATTACTCTCTTTTAAAGATATAAAAGAAGAATCGGTTTGGACCAAAACTTGACAGATCTCGAATATTTGCCTCTCCAAGGAACATTTGTCTTCAACGAATTTTCTATAATTGTCTGAACGGTAATCGTCAGATGTGATCATCTCAATGGCTTCATCTATGGTGTTAAAGATCCATTCTCTTGGATAAAACTCCTCTGCAACGTAGAAGTTGTGTATAACCGGCTTGATGCCCTTCGCCATGGCTTCCAAAATGGCTACTCCATAACCTTCATGTATGCTGGTCGACAGAAAGATGTCCTTGTCCTCCAGGAACGAGTTAATATCATTCTTCCATCCCACGAAATGAAATTTCTCTTTTATGCCCATCTTCTCAAGAATGTAGCCAATGTATCTGTACATTCGCTCGTCTTGCATCGTCCCAGCCCAGTATAAGTTGTATCGTTCATTTATCAGGATGAGTTTCTTCAAGATTTGTACTGCCAAAACTGGATTTTTCTTGTAGTTGAAGTGACCAGCAAATGCAATATTTGGACCTTTAAACCTTTCGCTGAAGGTGTATTTGCTCAAATCCAAACCGTTGTGAATCAGGACTTTTTGCTTCATCCTCAAAAGTTCGCAATTTTGAACAGCTGTATCCAACACATTTTGGGCAACGAAAATTACTTTGTCAATTTTCTCCCATCTTATCGATTTCAGAAAATCATTTCTAAGAGCTTCATAACCGTGAAGTCTACAGAAAATCCTCTTCCCCATCTTCTCGAGCTTGTTCGTTATTTCCACTGCCATCTCGTTTGCCCATTCGAGCCATACGATGTCTGCCCACTTGTAGGCTTGCACTATCTGGTTTGCATCCGTCGTGACAACCAACTTCACGTCGAAAAGGTTCGAAAGCACCTGCGCTATGTCTTTTATGAAGTTGTCCAAACCAGGTAAGCAGAAGATCGCAAGCTTTTCAGATCTTTTGAATTTCATTCTTGCTTGCTCGAACTTTTCTTTCATTTCGGGCAAATTGCTCAACTGAGCGGCTTTGGAATAGTAGTGTAATGTCATCGCGACGTTGTTCTGGGCAAGCTGAGTGTCTCCCAAAAGATCGTAAACCTGCCAGTCTTTGTTTTTGATCCTCGTGAGATAGCGCCAGGAGTCAATGAAATTCTTTTCTTCGAACAACAACTTCGAGAAATTGAACAAAAGATCGTCGTTCGTTGGGTCTAAAGTCAACGCGCTTTTGAACTGCTCTAATGCTTTGTCCAGTTCACCTTCTTGGTAAAAGATCATGCCAAGAGCGTTGTGTTTGATTGATTCTGATTCAATCTTTTCTGCAAGCTCTCTTGCTTTTGAAAAATCTCCCAAGCTCAGACAATCGTTTATTTCTTTGAAAAGTTCTTCCATCCTCACACCCCTCGTATGAATTTTTCTACCTTCAAAAGAAGATTCCTTCAAAAATAAAAGGCGGGTAAAGACCCGCCTTTGTGGTTCAAAAGATCGATTATCTCATCAACTGCAAGACCGTCTGTGGTTGAGTGTTCGCCTGAGCCAACATCGCCATGCTCGATTGTATCAAGATCTGCTGTCTTGTGAACTGCATCATCTCTTTTGCCATATCTGCGTCTCTGATTCGGGACTCTGCTGCCGTCAAGTTCTCGGCCGCTACACCAAGGTTGCTTATGGTGTGTTCGAGCCTGTTCTGTACAGCACCGAGTTTGGCCCTTGCACTGCTCACCTTGTGAATGGCTGCGTCTACAACCATGATCGTTCTTTCAGCAACATTCTGGTCTGTAACCTTCAAAGATTCTGTCGTCAAGCCAAGTGCAGCTGCTCTCATATCGTCAAGACCCGCTACCATGTTGTGGCCTTCGTTAGCACCAATCTGGAAGATGAGCGAAGTATCTAGATACCATCTTTCCTCTGCTCTTACAACACCGCTGTCGACTATTTCTTCATCTGGCAAAGCACCGCCGAAGGAGTTGATGTTGTAGACAGCTGTAGACCAGGTAAACACAATACCTTTTTCACCTGCTGTAATATCGAAGACAAAAGCCGAGCTTGTAGTATCAAAAGTAATGGCTCCAGTAATTGTTCCATATAAAGCCTTACCGACATTAAAATCAGTAATAGGTGCACTTGCAAGACCTGTTTCGTTGAAGTAATTAACCCTCACATCAAGTGCACTGGTACCAGTTCCAGCAAACTGACCAACTTCGACAACGTACGAACCTTCGTTTACATCACCAAAAGTTAACTTTACCGACGTTGCGAGTGAGATCTTGAACGAGTTCACTAAGGCTGCTATCGAGGTACCTCCTATTGCTGCACTGGCATCTGAAACAACGAATTCAAACCTTAGACCACCGGCAACAGTCATGTATGTTGACAAGTTAACCTGATCACTTACGGTGAACTCGGTTACAGTTGCTCCTCCAGCAAGTACAGCCACGGTGGCGCCTGATACACTCAGCGACAGAGTACCCAGCGTCCTACCTGCGATGGTAAGATTAACTGACGCATTAGCAGTGACGTTACTACCCGCCGCAAGTTGCAAGCCTTTTATGTCCTCAGATTGTGATGCTTTCAAATCGAAGTTCCCACCTGTGACTACCTTCAGGTCAGCCTGTGGTCTAAAGCTCTCTATCTTTCCATCGAGCAGTTTCATCGTGTTGAACTCAGTTGTTCTTGCAATTCTGTCGATCTCTTCGCGCAACTGATCGAGTTCTGCTTGAATCTGGTTTCTATCGACATTTGTGTTGGTGTCAGATGCTGCTTGTACTGCAAGTTCTCTCATTCTCTGCAGGATCGAGTGAACCTCTGTGAGAGCGCCTTCTGCTGTCTGTATCAAGGATATTGCGTCCTGAGCGTTCTTGACGGCCATGTCAAGGCCTTTGATCTGGCCGCGCATCTTTTCACTGATTGCCAAACCTGCTGCGTCGTCTCCTGCTCTGTTGATTCTCAAGCCAGATGAAAGTTTCTCCAACGTCTTGCCCATCGTATACTGTGTTTCACTCATGCTTCTCCAGGCGTTCAACGCACTGATGTTGTGATTAATCCTCATTAAGCCACACCTCCTTGTTTTCTTCACTGCCTTCCTGGCAGTTACCTTCACCCACAGGGCCCTATGGGAATCCAATATCTATATCGTCACAGCCTGTGAAGACTTTAGAGATATGGTTGATCAACTGGAAGGAATCTCAAGTCAGCTGATATAATTGAAAGGTTATAGATCGAATCTTCATCGAGGAGTTTTGTAATGATAACGATAAAAGATCTTTCGATATCCTTTGCCGAAAAAACATTGTTTTCACAGTTCAGCGTCTTTGTAGCCAAAGGCGACCGAATAGGTCTGATTGGTAAGAATGGCAGTGGCAAGACAACGCTCTTGAAGGCGATAGCTGGCTTGTTCGACGACTACGCAGGAGAGATATCTGTCAAGGGCGCGGTCGTTTATCTTGATCAGTACAGATCTTTTGACGCTGTGACACCTTTTGAATACTACTCTCAAGTTGCAGATACACCTGAGAAACAAAAAAACGTACGCGGTATCTTGAAGGGCTTTGGTTTTGACGAAAAAGATTGGCACAGAGATATTTCTACCTTCAGTGGTGGGGAAAGAACAAAACTGCAACTTGGAAGACTTTTCATCCAGCAACCAGATTTTCTTCTGCTCGACGAGCCTACGAACTTTCTGGACATAGAAGGTATTGAACTTTTGAAAAATCTTCTGAAGAAATTCAGAGGTGGTTACATAGTAGTATCACATGACAGAGATTTCTTGCGCAATGTGTGCAACAAATTCTGGGAGATAAACAATGAACGTGTATGGGTCTTCGATACAGATTTCGATGGCTATCGCTCCCAGAGAGAGTTGATCATCCAAACACAAGAAAGACAACTTGCGAATGCACAGAGAGAGATCGAAAGATTGAAAAAGATCATAGATCAATACAGGAAGTGGGGCAGAGACAAGGCAGTCAAGCAGGCGAAAAGCAGACAGAAGATGCTCGATAGAATGCTCGAAGAACTCGAAAAGATGCCAAATCAATACTTGGAAGAACAAGAAAGACACATAAAGATTCCAGAACCAGAGAGCAGTGGATATATTGCACTCCAGCTCAAAGATCTTTCCTTCAATTCGTTGATAAGCGATGCGACTTTTACTATGTATTCGAAAGACAAGATCGCTTTGATTGGTCCAAACGGCTCTGGAAAAAGCACTCTCTTGAAGATCATCGCTGGCTTGTTGAGTTTCGAAGGAACTGTGAAGATTGGGCACAACGTCAAAATGGTCTATTTAGACCAATTTGTGGAGCAACTCGATCAGGACAGCAGCGCCTTTGATGAAATCTTCGAAGAGATGCCAGAAGAACCAGATTATGTGATAAGGGCTTATCTGGGAAGGTTTGGCTTCAAAGGAGAAGATGCCTTCAAGTTTGTTTCGCAGATGAGTGGTGGCGAAAGACAGATTCTTGCACTCGCAATGGTGCTCTTGAGAAGGCCAAATCTCCTGCTCTTAGATGAACCGACAAACCACATGGATTTGTTGACAGTCGAAGCCCTTGAGAGCGCTTTGAAAGAGTATCAAGGCAGTTTGCTCATAGTCTCACACGATATAGAACTGATAAAGAACATCTGCAATAGATTTCTCACCATCAAAGACGGTAAAGTGATCGAAGTGGATGAACCCTTGTTCTTCAAAACCGAGAAGAACCAACCGACTGAAAAGAAAGAAAACACGAGTTTTGACGAAAAAAAGAGGTTGAAAAACCAGATAAAGAGTTTGAAGAGAAGACTTGAAGAGCTGAAAGATTTCGAAAAATCTGCGACTGAAAAAATCGAGTGGTTGGGAAATCAACTGCTTGCAACCAACGACTATCAGAAGATCATGAGATTGAGCCAAGAAAAAGAAGATTTGGAACACAAGGTACTCGCAGCGCTCGAAGAAATGGAAGAGATAGAACAAAAGATAATGCAGTTGGAAGAGAAGATGATCCAGGACCTATAGTTTGAAGAGATTTATGTTTTCGAGGAATACTTGGCAAATCTGTGGATCGAAATGCCCTTCATCTTCTTCGATGATCTGTAAAGCCTTCTCAAAATCATACGCATCTCGATACGATCTGTTCGACGTGAGTGCTTGAAAAACATCGGTTATAGCCACGATTCGAGCGGCAACTGGTATCTGGTCGCCTGCCAAACCACACGGATAACCCTTACCATCGTATCTTTCGTGGTGATACTTTGTCACATGATATAGCGTTGTGAAAGTTCTGTTTTTGGAGTTCGTTCGCAGAATCTTTTCAAAAAGGCTTGCGCCTAATGTGGTGTGCTGTTTCATGAACTCGAATTCGTCTTTGGTGAGGCTCGATGGTTTGTGTAGAATGCTTTCAGGTATAAAGAGCTTGCCGATGTCATGAAAAAAAGATGCGAAAACAGTGTCTTCAAGAGTTTTGAAGTCTATCAAGTTCTCTTGGAAACACAACTTTGTCAAGAGTGTGGTAAATGTCTTAACCCCTTTCATGTGATCGTAGAGTGCTTTGTCTTTTGTTCTGATGATCTGGATGAGGAACTCGATATAAGCCATTGAGGAAATCTCACTCAGCTCTGGATAAGCTTCAAAGTCCCAGTCTTTCACATCGCCATCTATGATTTGGTCAACACCAAAGTGAATCAAGTTCTTTTCTACCAATGTGCAGTTTGTGACAACAATCTTTGGAAGAACTGGAGATATTTTTTCTCTCACAAATGAAATGAATTCATATAGATCATCTTGAGAAAGCTCACGGTAGTCTATAACAATCGAGCTGTAGAAGGTACTGTTTCTTAGCAACAACCTCTGAGCAATGGCTGTATCAAGCGCAATATCTACCGTAGTGTATCTATGATCATCATTAAGAAAATCACTATGGCGAAACTTGAAGGCATTTCTGCTAAGAAAAAGTATTTTGTGCATCTTGATCGTATCTCCAAAAATATAAGTTGATTTCTCGAACGTAGGCTCTTTTCATACTTATATTAGATCCATTTTCCGTTACATAGTTTTTAAGTATACTTTCCGAAACGGATATTTAGACGTCAAGGTGTGCTTATTAAATTAAGATTACTTGATATATCGTCATCATGTTCGGATGACAAC
Source organism: Pseudothermotoga sp. U03pept (assembly GCF_051235805.1). NCBI lineage: Bacteria > Thermotogati > Thermotogota > Thermotogae > Thermotogales > Thermotogaceae > Pseudothermotoga > Pseudothermotoga sp. U03pept. Next base: position 1,871,251 of record NZ_JBPNXV010000001.1, read on the forward strand.
AAACAGCACGAAAGATTCTCAAGGTTCATTCGTGCCGTTTCTCAAAAGGTTATCATCACCTATTGATCAAAGCGGAAATGAGCTTTGCCACATGCGAATTTGCAAGAACATCATGTACTCTGACGATATCGACCTTTCTTGAAACACAGTACGCCGTTACTGCAAGTGTGCCGTAGAGTCTTTCTTCGGGAGGTATGTTATTCAAAATGGCACCAATGAAGGATTTTCTCGATGCACCAACCAGAACTGGTACCTTGAAGGATTTGAACTCATCGATTCTCCTGAGGATCTCAAGATTGTCTTCGAGTCTTTTGCCAAAACCAATGCCTGGGTCAATGATCACCCTGTCAGCGAGATTCAGTTTTTTCATTAATTCAAGTCTTTCTTTGAAAAAGAACAAAAGCTCTTTTATCACGTCATCGTAATGAGGGTTTTCCTGCATCGTCTTTGGCTCTCCTTTCATGTGCATCAAGACGATTGCAGGTTTGTATTCAAGAAGAACCTGAGCCATTCTTTCATCAAACCTCAGTGCACTGATGTCGTTTATGATATCAGCGCCGATCTTCAGCGCCTCTTGAGCAACAGGAGCTCTGTAAGTGTCCACAGAGATGATCACATCGAAGTTCTTCTTTATCAGCTCAACGGCTGGTATTACTCTATTGAGCTCTTCTTCTTCGGTAATCCTTTCAGAGCCAGGCCTTGTCGATTCACCACCAAGATCGACGATGTCTACGCCTTCTTTGATCATCTTGGCAACAAAATCCACGACTCTTTCTCCATCAACTCTGCTGCCTTTGTAAAAAGAATCTGGAGTGAGGTTGACGATACCCATGATCAAAGTTCTGTCAAAGACCAACTTCTTTCCCGAAGGTAACTCAATCTGCTTTATCCTCTGCTGAAAAAGGCACCTTTCGATCTGTTTTGCAATTTCGTCCAACTGCCAGTAGTGCATCATCGAAAGTTTCTCAACGACTCTTTGGTGCTGGGCAATTGTTCCCATAGTGAGAACGTTGGTCTTTTCAACTTTGTGAGTGATCGCATGTTTGTGTACAGCGGCATCCCCACCAGCGGCAAGCATCTCTTGCTTTATCACATTTGCCGCTATCACAGGTACATCGTAGATCATAAGGCTAACGAAGGTGCCTTTTCTCTGAAAGATCGGAATAGAAGCTGGATCAACTCCCACACTTTGAAGAAGACTTAAAGGATTCTCCACCTTTGAAACAACAAAATCACTCATGCTCTCACCTCTTTGAGCATCTGCTCTATCTGAGAAAGTGATTGACTTATGATCCTTGCCGTTGCTCCCCAGACAACGAGATCTTTCAAAGGATAGCGGCATGTCACATTTCCATTGGGCATGACGATCTCAACACATTTGGTGCTTTTGAAGCTTTCAAGTGCAACGAAGTATATCTCTTCTACCTCTTCTCTGCTCAGGTGAAATTCCTTACATCTCAGAAGAACGAGAAATGGAGTTATTCTGACCCTTGAGTTTATCGTCACGGTGCCTGACAACTGTCCAAGTACCTGAAAACAGCCATCCTTTATGCCTATCTCTTCTTTCATCTCTCTCACAGCAGCCTCCAATGGACCTTCATCTTTCTCGATCAAACCACCTGGGAAACTTATTTGCCCTGGATGGCGTCGCAGTTTTCGAGATCTTCTTATCAATATCAGATAGGGCTCCTGTTCGATGTAAAGAACCGGTACGCACACAGCGGACTCTTCTATGCCCCTCACCTCTATGGGAATTATACCCACCAGCAACCTGCTATAGTTCGAATGAAGATACTGTAAAAAAGTATAACTAAGTTATATTAATGAAGAAAGTCTTTCTGCTAACTGGATTTTAGTTTGACATGAAAGAAATATGATGGTAAAATTTTAGCAAAGCAATCAGGATTACTTAGACAGTAAGAGCGAAAGCGCAAAATGTATTGGGGGTGTTTTTGAATGAAAATATGCGTAATTGGTGCTGGAAATGGTGGACAAGCTCTCGCTGCATTTCTTGCCTTGAGGGGTTTTGATGTCTGTTTGTACAATCGCAGCGAATGGAGAATAGCACCTATAATCAAGTCACACAAAATCAAAGTAGAGGGCGAGATCAACTCAACAGCAGAGATCTCCTTTGCAACGACCAATTTGCAAAAGGCAATGGAAGGTAGGCAACTTCTAATGGTTGTCTTGCCAGCGTTTGCACACAGAGAAATCGCTAAGAAGATGGCACCATTCTTGGAGGATGGACAAGTTGTCGTCTTGAATCCAGGTAGAACAGCAGGAGCACTTGAGTTTTACAACGCACTCAAAGAAGAAGACGTGAAAAGAGATGTTGTCATAGCCGAGGCACAAACTTTTATCTTCGCATCCCGCGCATCGAATCCCGGTGTCGTGAAGATATTCAGAATAAAGAACGCGGTTCCAGTTGCCGCACTGCCGTCGAGCAAAAACGCTGAACTTGAAAAGACTCTCTTGAAGGCCATGCCTGAGTTTGAAATCGCACCAAACACACTTTATACGAGTTTCAACAACATAGGCGCGGTTTTTCACCCAGCGACTATCATCTTGAACACCGGCTGGGTAGAGACAACCTTTGGAAAGTTTGAGTTCTACTTCGAAGGAATCAGCCAATCGGTTGCGAAGGTACTCGAAGCGATAGACGCAGAAAGATGTGAAGTAGCGCGCAAATTTGGAATAGAACCGATGACGGCAGTTCAGTGGCTTTCATACGCTTATGATGTGAGAGGTTCAAACTTGTACGATGCGATTCACAACAACGAAGGTTACAGAGGCATACAGGCTCCAACGAGCTTGGAGAACAGGTACATCTTAGAAGATGTTCCCACAAGTTTGGTTCCAATCTCTGCCTTTGGAAAACTGGTTGGTGTGAAAACTCCTATCATCGACTCCATCATTCGCATTGCTTCTTTGATGATCGGCGTTGACTTTTTTGAAGAGGGCAGGAATTTCAAAAGACTCCACTTAGAAGGAAAGACAGTTCAACAGGTTAAACAGATCATGGAGGTGGGAGAATGATGAAAATTTTGGGTGCCTCCATAGGTAGCTGTGTACACAATGTTGGATTACTCAACTTTCTGAAGATCGCCGAAGAAAATGGATACGAATCAATATATATTGGAACAGCTATACCAATAGACAGACTGGTTGAACAAATTAAGAGAAGCGATCCACAGATTGTGGCTATGAGTTATAGATTGAGTGCTGAATCTTTGAAAAATCTCTTGGCAGAACTCCAAGAATTACTTGAAAAAGAAGGCCTTTTGAAAAAAACCTATATCTTCGGCGGAACCTTTGAAACAGCAGAAGTAGCCAGAAAATTCACCTTCATCAAGAAAGTTTTTGACGGTAGCGAAGAGATAGACGAAATAGTTCTGTTTCTGCGCGGGAAGGCAAGGGAGAAAGAAGATGTACAGATCTTCCCACAAACACTCAGAGAAAGAGTCAACTTCAAAGCACCTTTTCCACTCGTCAGGCATCATATAGGTTTGCAAACCTTGAAAGAAACAACTGAGGAAATCGAAAAACTCGCACGATCGGAGTTATTGGATATCATATCGATCGCACCAGATCAAAACTGCCAGCAGTATTTTTTCGAACCAGAGAAGATGGATCACTCACAGGATGGTGCAGGAGGAGCACCGATAAGATCTTCTGAAGATTTCATCAGACTTTACAAAGCTACAAGATGTGGCAATTATCCTCTTGTGAGATGCTATGCGGGCACAAGCCACATGGTTGAATTTTCAAAACTATTGAAAGAAACGATCAACAACGCCTGGGCTGCAATACCACTCATGTGGTACAGCGACCTGGATAGAAGATCTGAAAGACCTCTGAAGGAAGCGATAGAGGAAAATATGTCAGCCATAGAATGGAACGCACGAAACAACGTTCCAGTTGAGGTGACAGACTCACATCAGTGGGCATTACGGTTGTCACACGATGCCGTTGAAGTTGCCACTGCCTACCTCGCGGCTTTTGCTGCAAAGAAATTGGGTGTGAAAGATTACGTTCAACAGCTCATGCTCGAGACACCATCAGGCTTGTCGGCTCGGGGAGATCTTGCAAAGATGCTTGCAAAGATTGAACTCATAGAATCTCTGAAAGATGAGAACTTCAAAGTTTACAGAATGATACGCACGGGCTTGATGTCTGTGCCTGCCGATCCACACGCCGCGATGGGGCAGCTGAGTGTGTCTATGTTCTATGGTTGGGCATTGAAGCCACACATAATTCACGTCGTTGCATACTGTGAGTCTATGAAAAGAGCTACTTCGAAAGAGATAATAGAGAGTGTGAAAATGGCAAGAAGGGCAGTGAATCTTGCCATGAGAGGAATGCCTGATCCTGTCAAAGATGACTGGATCATAGGAGAGAAAGAAAGAATAAAAGAAGAAGCACTTTTGATCATTGAAAAGATCAAGAGTTTGAAGAACGGCAAAGATGAAGATTTGCTCGATCCTGATGTTTTGTACAAAGCTGTTGAATTGGGCATATTAGATGCGCCGGCTTTGAAAGGTTTTTCGGTGGCAAAAGGAAATGTGAAGACACAGATCATCGATGGACTCTGTAGAGCCATCGATGACAATGGAAAAGTCCTTTCGGAAAGAGATAGGCTGAAAAAGATCTTAGGAGGTTGACAAAAGTGAAGATCGCTGTAGTTTACGACAGATCAAATTTAGAAAGATCAAGAGAGGTAATGGTTTTTTCTGTTTACGAAGCACTCTCAAAAAAATACGATGTGGAACTGCTCGCTTTCGAGGATAGATTTTTCGAAAGAATCAATAGATTCGATTTTGTTTTCAATCTATCTACTGCGTCAAGACAACTGCATGTTCCTGCAGTGCTCGAGCTTTTGAAGATACCGTACACAGGTTCAGATCCACTGGCACATGCGATCTGCATAGACAAAGTGAAGACCAAGATAATACTTTCTCAATGCGGTGTACCAACTGCACCTTTTGTCGCCATAGAGCCAAATGAGTTGGTACCACAGATCGATTTTTATCCAGCCATAGTGAAGCCTTCACGTGAAGGCAGTGCAAAGGGTTTGAGCAAAGATTCAGTCGTTAATGATTATGATTCTCTTCGCAAAAAGGTTCAAGAGATCCACCAGCAGTTCAGAGAAACGGCACTTGTTGAACGATTCATAGATGGAAGAGAGTTCAGCGTCGGCATCTTAGAAAATGAGGTTCTGCCGATTTTAGAGATAGATTTCTCCTCTTTGCCACCAGAATTAGAGAAATTCTATTCCCACAGAGTGAAACACGAATACGGCGAACAGACGAGGTATATCTGTCCTGCGCAGATAGACAGAGATCTTGAAAAACAGATCAAAGACTACGCGCTAAAGACATTCAAAATCTTGGGATTGAGAGATTATGCACGAATCGATCTGAGAGTCAAAGATGACCAGATATATTTCTTGGAGGTTAACTCTCTGCCGATGCTCACACCGAATTATTCAGACATCATCAAAATGGCACAAGCTGCTGGATATTCATACGAAGAGCTCATATACAAGATCTTAGATAGTGCGAAGAAAAGAGTCTCTTGAAGATCCTTTGCTCTTTTTATCTTTCGCACAGGGAAAAATCGTTCAGGCTGTGTCTTCTTGAAAAAACACCCCTTCAACTGTGATATTTTTCGTGTCTCGTTCTATCATGGAAGGTTTATAATCTCAGCTGTAAACAGTGAGATCAGAAAATCGAAAGGTGCCACAGAAATGCACGAAGAGCTCTATAGCTTTGACGAATTTTACAGAAAGTCCTTTGGGACAGTCATAGGTGTAGACGAAGCAGGCAGAGGATCTTTGGCGGGTCCAGTTGTTGCGGCTGCTGTGATTCTGCACAACAAAGTTGATGTGAATGATTCAAAACAGCTCACACCAACGCAAAGAGAGAAGATCTTCAGGGAGATATTGACTTGTTCAAATGTCGGTATAGGACTTGCGAGTGCCGAAGAGATAGACCTGTACAATATCTTCAACGCCACGAAATTGGCTATGAACAGAGCATTGAAGATGTTGAATGAAGAAGGTTTTCTCCTGATAGATGGAAAATCTTTGAATCTGTCAAAGCAAGGCACTTGTATTGTCAAAGGCGATGCAAAGAGCGCTTCTATAGCTGCCGCTTCAATAGTGGCTAAAGTAATACGTGACAAGATTATGGTGGCTTATGACAAAGTCTACCCAGGATATGGCTTTTCAAAGCACAAAGGGTACTGTACACTCGAACATATCACACAACTTAAATCACTTGGACCAACGCTTTTTCATCGCTTGACTTTTTCCCCAGTCTTTTCTCTGCTGGACTACGAGACTTTGAAGAAATTTCTCAGAGAGTTCCCAAACTCCATGAGATTGAAGCTTTTGCTTGAAAGAATTGTTTCATCATCCAGAAGAACTTGAAATTTCTCAGTGCTTTTGGTAATATTGTTTGGACAGGCAGAAAGGGGTATGCGAGATGGCAAAGAGATGTGAGATATGCGGTAAGGAACCCGTAGCAGGTAAAAATGTGAGTCATTCAAACAGACATACTCCACGGATGTTCAGACCCAACTTGCAAAAGGTTCGCGCAGTTATGGAAGATGGAACGATCAGAACAGTCAAGGTCTGTACAAAATGCCTCAAGGCAGGTAAGGTCAAAAAGGTAGCAACATTCTGATGCGCGGAGCAATCCGCGCTTTTTATTTTCCCACCTTTGTTGAAACGTAACACCATTCTTGTGTCTTTAGACAAGAGTAACTCACAAGATGTTAGCAATCAACTACAGTATAATTATCTTGCCACTTGGTTTTCTGCACAGCATATGTTATATGTACCATGTTAATTCACAGTCAAAGGAGCGTCAGTGATGGCACATCTCCACAGAGGAAGAGGTTATGTCTACTCTATCCAATATCATATCGTATGGTGTGTTAAGTACAGGCACAAAATCCTTTATGGTGCAGTAGAACATAAACTAATCGATGTTCTCAACGGAATTGCAAAAGAGCTAGGCAGTAGTATATTAGCTTTGCAAGCAAATTTAGACCATGTGCATCTGTTAGTCGATACCTCACCTCAGGTGTATATCCCAAATCTTGTGAAGGCTCTGAAAGGTGTAAGCGCAAGAAGATTGTTTCAAGCCTTTCCAGAACTAAAATCGCAACTCTGGGGTGGACATCTATGGAACCCAAGTTATTTCGTTGCGACTGTTGGTAGTAATGTAGAGGACAAGGTCAAAGAGTACATCATGTCTCAAAAGGAGCAAAGTTAAGTTGATCACCACGTATAGATACAGAATATATCCGAACAAGAAGCAGAGAATACAACTTGCTAAGACATTTGGCTGCACAAGGTTTGTGTGGAACTATTTTCTTTCTTGGAGAGAGCAAAGGTACAAAGAACAAAAACTCTCAACGACCGAGTCGGAATGTCGAAAACATCTGAATAACATTTTAAAGCAGCAATACCCATGGCTCAGAGAAGTGGACAAATTTGCACTGGAGAATGCATTGATAAACCTTGATAATGCGTATAAGAGGTTCTTCAGACATCAGGGAGGAAAACCGCACTTTAAGACAAAGAAAGCACATAGGTTCTCATACACAACGTACTTCACTGGCAACAATATCGAAATCGATTTTGGTATTCTTGCGGCACAATCAAACAAAAACCGCTGTTGGGGCAAGATAAAGTTGCCAAAACTTGGCTGGGTGAAGGCAAGAATTCACAGAACCTTCGTTGGGAGAATCAAAACAGCAACAGTAAAGATGCTGCCAAGTGGCGAATATTACGTATGTTTATCTGTAGAACACAACGAGTCAGTTTATCAAAACACAAATACAGTACCAGCAAACTTTGTAGTTGCACTGGACTTGGGAATTAAAGACTTCTACGTCGACAGTAACGGTACTTGTGTTAAGGCTCCAAAAGTGCTTTTCAAATATGAAAGAAGGCTAAAGAAGTTGCAGAGAAATCTATCACGAAAGGTTGTAGGGAGTAAGAGTTTTGCAAAAGCCAGAGTAAGGCTCGCTAAATTGTACCAAAGGATATCAAACATCAGAAAGGACTTTATAGAAAAACAGTCCTCAAAGGTAATCAACGAAAACCAAGTTATTATCTGTGAGGACTTGAGAATCAAAAACATGGTGCAAAACAATCGACTTGCCAAAAGCATTCTCGACGTTTCTTGGTCGCAGTTTATAAGCATGCTTGGATACAAAGCGAAGCGGCATAACAGAGTCTTTGTACAACTTTCACCAAACTTTCCATCATCACAGCTATGCAGCAAATGCGGATACAAAAACGAGGCTGTAAGAGACTTAAGTGTTAGGATTTGGCAATGTCCTAACTGCGGAGTTTTGCACAATAGAGACCACAATGCTGCAAAGAATCTACTCAAACACGGATTAATGCAATTAGGTATTTCTGCTGATCATATGAGCAAACGCGTAGGGTTGGGACGATCCGAGCCTAATGGCAATGCCTGTGGAGATTGGGTCTCTACTGCTGAAAAGTCAAAGCTTATCTTTTCAGCAGCAAACTCGGTCGATGAAGCAGGAAGCCCGCGACTTTAGTCATGGGTAGTTCACAACCACCTCTTCATTTGATAAAATCTTTCTGTGCTATTTCTCAAAAAGGATGGTGAAAAAGAGATGGATTTGAGAAATTTTATAAGGGACATCCCAAATTTCCCAATTGAAGGCATTATCTTCAGAGATGTCACACCTCTGTTGAAAAACCCAAAAGCATTCCACACCGCGATCGACGAAATGGCAAAAACTATTTTAGACTGGGATTTTGATTTGATCGTTTCTCCAGAAGCAAGAGGATTCATCTTCGGTGCAACACTTGCTTACAAACTTCAGAAAGGTTTTGTGCCAATAAGAAAACCTGGAAAGTTGCCCTTTGAAACCACTTCAATTGAATACGATCTTGAGTACGGTACAGCCCAGCTTCAGATGCACTCAGACTCAATCGAAAAAGGGCAGAAAGTGATCGTCGTTGACGATGTCCTCGCAACCGGTGGAACAGCCAGTGCAATCGCCAAGCTTGTGAAAAAGATTGGTGGGGATGTAATAGGTATGTGCTTTCTCATAGAATTGACATACCTCGAGCCGAGAAAGAAACTCGAAGAATACCCAGTGAAAACGGTTATCTCATACTGAGAGGGGGAATTTTATGCTTCGGTTCGATTTCAGTTTCATGTTTGAACCGAACACACCAGGAGGTATAACCGACGAAGAGCTTTGTTCTATAAAAGAGCGCATTGTTCAGTCTGTAGAGAAAACCGTGAAAAGCAGACCTGGTTTTGTCAACGTTCTTTTCGACAGAATCTACATGGACTCGGTGGAGGATATCAGACAGTGGGTTTTGTCCTTTGACAATCTGGTAGTCGTGGGTATAGGTGGCTCAAGCCTTGGAGCGGTGGCACTTGCAAACGCACTGACACCACCAGACTGGAATTACCTGTCAAAACAGGAACGAAGTGGATATCTGAGAATCTTTTTCCTTGAAAATGTAGATCCAGATCAAGCGGCAGCAGTTTTGGACGAGGTAGATCCACGTGAAACACTTTTCAACGTGATATCAAAATCTGGATCTACGGCAGAGTGCCTTGCACATTATCAAGTGATACGCGGCTTGCTGCAGATCAGGGGACTAAAACCGTCGGAGCACATCGTTTTCACAACAGACCCAAGGAAAGGATTTCTCAGACAGATCTCACGGGATGAAAAGATACTGGCTTTGGACATACCTCAAGATCTCGGCGGTAGGTTCAGTGTGTTATCACCTGTTGGTCTTCTACCTGCAATGGCATGTGGCGTAGATATAAAGGCACTGATAGATGGTGCAAAGGATGCTTATCTGAAATGCGCAGACCTTAACATAGAGAAAAACCCAGCCGCTATGATGGCTGCGTGTCATTATCTGCACAAAGAAAAGGGTAGGACGATCAGTGTTATGATGCCATATTCAAACAAACTCTTTTCTCTCGCCGATTGGTTCCGTCAGCTTTGGGCAGAAAGCCTTGGAAAGAAATATTCACTTGATGGAAAGGTGATCAACGAAGGCTTGACGCCGATAAAAGCACTTGGAGTTGTTGATCAGCATTCACAGATACAACTCTACAACGAAGGACCTGATGACAAGACAATAACCTTTCTCGAGGTAGAGAGTTTTGATCGGGATGTACTCATACCCGCAGTTCATCATCAAGAAGACATCGCCTATCTCGGCGGGAAGAAGCTCGCAGATCTGTTGAAAAGTGAATTAACAGGGACAGAGAGATCTCTTGCAATGAATGGTAGACCAAGCATGAGAGTCACATTTCCAACGATAAATGCCTATGATATGGGGCAGTTCTTCATGTACTACGAGTTCACAACGGCGTTGATGGGTGATCTTCTGCAGATAAATCCTTATGATCAGCCAGGTGTTGAACTTGGCAAGAGGATAACCTATTCGCTGATGGGTAGAAAGGGTTTCGAAGTGCTGAAGTTTCCAGAGCCAGTCAAAAAGGTTGTGATAGATTGACAGAACAAATAGTGAAAATCCTTCAACCGCTGTCGGTCTATTTTCTCAAGGAAAGTCCATTCGGTGAAGATGTCTATATCGTTGTGATGAACGAGACAAAAGATGTGAACAAAAAGATGTCTGAACTCTACCAAAAAGCAGGTGAAATAGCCATAGTTGTTTTGACACCCGAGGAGTACAAAAGCTTCGAGCCACTCTTGAACGAAAAAGGAGAAAAGTTGTATTGAAAGTGGTAGTAGGTCTAACTGGCAGGATTGGTTCTGGTAAGAGTACAGCTGCTGAGATCTTCAAAGAGCTCGGGGCACACGTGATAGACGTCGATCGAATTGGTCATGAGGTTCTGCAAATGCAAGAAGTAAAGAACTCGCTGAGAAAAATCTTTGGCGATGAGATCTTTGATGGCTTGGAAATCAACCGCAAAAAGCTTGCCTCAAGAGCTTTTTCAAACAGCACTGAACTTCAGCTCTTGGAAAGAGTTGTTCATCCTTTGATAAGAGAGCGCGTGAAAAAACAGATAGACCTACTCGACGGACTCATAATAATCGATGCTGCCATTTTACACAGACTTGGACTCGATGAACTCTGTGATCTTGTTGTGACGATAGTTGCCCCTTTTGAGAAAATCATTCAAAGGCTGAGAGACAAAGGGCTGTCCGAAGAGGAGATCAATAAAAGATTGTCAGCACAGCAGGACATACCTGAATGTGGAACGGTTATAGAAAACGATTCAGATCTCGATTCCCTATGCGAAAAGATAAAGAGTTTTTACACTCGAGTGATAAAATCAAAGTTGTACGGATAACCTGGGGAGGTGTAATTATGAGGAGATTTTTCTTGGTGGCACTGTTGATGGTTGCGGTAACTTTGAGCTTTGCCAAGGTAAAGGTAACTTTTTGGCATGCCATGGGCGGTGGACACGGTCAGACGTTGCAAGAGATTGTGAATTTCTTCAACCAGCAACATCCAGATATTGAAGTCGAAGCAATTTACATCGGAAACTACAGCACACTTCAGCAGAAGTTATTAGCAGCAGCTCAAGCTGGAGGACTTCCAACGATTTCTCAAGCATATTCAAACTGGACAGCTAAACTGATCTACTCAAAGATTGTTGAACCATTGAACAAGTTCATAACAGATCCAAAGATAGGTTTCACACCAACTGAGTGGCAGGATATTTGGGAACCCATGAGGTTGAACTGCACTTGGGACAAAACAGTCTACGCACTGCCGTTCAACAAGAGTATCTACGTTCTGTATTTGAACACAGATGCTTTAACGCTCGCTGGGTTGAAGGTCCCTGAGTCAATTGGTGAACTCAAGAAGGCTGCAATTCTTATGACGGAAGATTTCAACGGCGATGGTACTATCGATCAATATGGATTTGGCTTTCGTTCAACAGTTGACCATTTCCAAGTTTTTCTTGCTCTGAATGGTGGTTCTATTCTGCAAAAGGGATCAGACGGAAAGTGGAAGGTCACTATAAACAGTGAAGAGTCAAGAGAAGTCCTTCAACTCATGCTCGATCTCAAAGACAAATATGCGTTGGTCCAAGGAGGATATCTCGATGGACCATTTGGCGAAGGCAAGATCGCGATGTTCATAGAGACTGTTGCGAGCAAGCCTTACGTAGCAAGCTCATCTGCTGGAAAACACGGCTGGACTTGGGCACCTCTGCCTTTATGGAAGACCCAAAACGCTCTGTTTGCAGGAACAGATGTGATCATGTTCAGCACAGCGAAAGATGAAGAGAAAAAAGCCGCTTGGGAGTTCATGAAATTCCTTATTTCGCCAGAGATAACGGCATACTGGGCAACAAAGACTGGATATCTGCCTGTGAGAAAGAGTGCAACTGAAACACAGATCTGGAAGAAGTTCGTCGCAGAGGATCCAGCAGCGGAGGTACCACTTCAACAGCTGCCAAATGGTGTGTTTGATCCACAACTCGGTGTATGGGCAGAGATCAGAACAATCGTTGGAAACATGGTTAACGATGTTCTGTTTGGCAAGAAAACAATAGCCGAAGGACTGAAGTGGGCTGAACAGGAGATAACAAGAGAGCTTCAAAAAGAAGGGCTGTAACACGGAAGGGGGCTTGTCCCCCTTTTTCATCTGGAGGTGACTTTGTGCGCGGGGATCCATTCGGCATTCACAGAGTTATAGAACCAAAGGGCAAGTTGCCACAACCAGCGTGGAGATTAGACAACGACACATCAAAGTTGTACGACAACGAAATTCTGATAGACGTGATCAAACTGAACATAGATGCGGCTTCATTCACACAGATCAAGAGTGAAGTTGGAAAAGATGAATCGAAAGTGGCTGAGAAAATCATGCAGATAGTGAAAGATCGTGGCAAGATGCACAACCCGGTGACTGGTTCTGGTGGAATGCTCATAGGAAGAGTCAAGAAGATTGGAAAAGATCTAAAGGTGGATATAAAAGAAGGAGATAAGATAGCCACACTTGTTTCCTTGAGCCTAACACCTCTTAACTTGAAGAAGATCATAAAGGTTCACCTTGACAAAGAACAGGTCGATGTTGAGGCAGAAGCTATATTGTTTGAAACAGGTGTTTTCGCAAAACTGCCTGAAGATATGCCTGAGTCGGTGGCTCTTGCCATTCTCGATGTGGCTGGTGCACCAATACAGACCGCAAGATTAGTTTCACCTTCAGACACCGTTCTGGTGATAGGTGCTGGCGGCAAATCAGGAGTTTTATGTTGTTATGTAGCAAAGAAGTATGCAGGACCAACTGGTAAGGTGATTGGCTTGGTTCACTCAGAGAGATCGATAGCCGAACTCGAAGGTCTCGGAATAGTCGATAAAGTTATGGTGGCAGATGCACAAGATGCGGTTGGAACTTACAGAAAGTTCATGGAACTGAACCAAAATGAACTGGCTGATGTTGTCATAAATGTTGTGAATGTTCCTGACACAGAGATGACTTCTGTGATGTGCTGCAAAGAACAGGGAAAGGTTTATTTCTTCTCGATGGCGACCAGTTTCACAAAGGCCGCCCTTGGTGCTGAAGGTATAGGCAAAGATGTTGATATGATAATCGGAAATGGTTATGCAAAAGATCACGCAAGATTTGCTTTAGAGATTGTAAGAGAAAACAGAAAACTCTACGAACTCTTTTTGAAAAGATACGGATGAGGTGAAAGATGCGGCAGCTTGACGAATTCACAGTTGAGTATTTTCAGAACAGCGATGAGGCGAAGAAAGTCTATGAAACGGTGCAAAAACTCGAAGTAGAACTCGGCAAACCTCTGAAGATGGGAAATAACGAATACTCTGGCAAGGTACACATCACAGTGTATGCCGTGGACGACAACGAGGAATATCCTTCTCTGTCAGTTCTACTCGTTTTGCATGGTGAAAATGTTTTAGATCACCTGGTGAATTCTGGGGCAGATTTCAGTAAAACGGATAGACTTGAAGAGCTGGATTTTGTCAAAAATTTCTCCAAAGAACCTGCCTCTCTGGTAAACTTGGATACGATCGATGGAGATCTTGCCATCATAGAGAGCGGCGTGAACAGCATAATCTGTTTTGTCAGCTTCAACAAAGCGAAAACTTTAAATCAAGAACAGTTGGCACAATGGATAGTCAGAAAGTATGTTCAAAGACATTTTGATCTCGAAGGCGAATATATTGTGAAAGTGGCGTCAAATTCAGTTCTCGATCTCTGAGAACTAGGCAGATCTTTTGATATAATCAGTTCAGGTTGGAGGCGTGTCCGAATAGGCTAAGGAGCCGGTCTCGAAAATCGGTGGGCTTTTCAAGCCCTTGTGGGTTCGAGTCCCACCGCCTCCGCCAGGTTTTGTGGGGTGGTAATAATGCAAGTCATCAAGACTGTGTCAGAGATGAAAAACCTTGCAGAAGAACTGAGAAAGGAAAAGAGCATAGGTTTTGTACCAACGATGGGTTATCTTCACCAAGGGCATCTCTCACTCGTAAAACGGTCGAAAAGTGAAAACGATGTGACCGTGGTGAGTATCTTTGTCAACCCGACACAGTTTGGTCCAAATGAAGATTACACAAGCTATCCAAGAGATTTGAAGAGAGATCTGTCAATGCTCGAAAAAGAAAATGTAGATTTTGTTTTCGCACCAGAAGTAGAAGAGATGTACCCAAAGGATTACTCGACATATATCAATGAAGAAAGACTTTCCAGGTATCTTTGCGGTAAATCCCGACCTGGGCATTTCAGGGGTGTCTGCACCGTTGTTGCGAAACTTTTCAACATCGTCAAACCTCACCGAGCATACTTTGGTCAAAAAGATGCTCAGCAGTTTCGTGTTATAAGGAGAATGGTCAGAGATCTGAACATCGATGTAGAGGTTGTAGAATGTCCCATCGTAAGAGAGCCTGACGGACTTGCAATGAGTTCAAGAAACGTCTATCTTTCATTTGAAGAGAGAGCTCAGGCAGTTGCGTTGAGCAAGTCTTTGAAATTGGCAGAGAATCTCTATAACTCGGGCGAAAGAAGTGCTTCAAGAATCACCGAAAAGATCACCGAGTATCTCTCATCTTTCGAGAAATTGAAGATCGATTATGTGGAGGTAGTAGACGAAGAGACCTTAGAACCGATAGAAAAAATCCAGAGAAAGGCTATTGTGGCACTCGCTGTCTGGGTTGGCAAAGCCCGATTGATAGACAACACAATCTTGGGAGAAAGTTGATTTGATCTTAGATGTATTTGTAGTCGCTGTTGTGCTCTCTGTTATCTTCAAAAAGAGAATCTATCACCTTCATCAGGTTCACGTGAAAATGCTCTATCTGTTTCCCATACCATTTGTCATTCAGCTGCTTCCATTCGCTCACCGCGGAGTCTTGATGGCAATTTCCTACGGAATACTCTTCTTGATTGTGTTACTCAACACGCATCTCAGGGGTTTCAAGCTGATAGCAGTTGGTTCTTTGATGAACGCCTCTGTGATACTGTTGAACAGCGGTAGAATGCCTGTTTATGAGCCGTTTGCAAGGTCATTGGGTTTAGATTTGACGATCAAACACACCTTTGTTGACTCGTTCAGCTTAAAACTCTTGTTCGGAGACTGGATCCCAGTCATATTGCCGTGGGGCAGGAGGTTCTTGATAAGCCCTGGGGACATCTTTGTGTATTTGGGTGTCTTCTTGTTTCTGTTAACAATAGATGATAGGGGAAAAATCACCGGAGAATCATCTTAAAAGTACGATCTTTACTGAATTTTTCGCCCTTACCTGACGGTTGAATTGCCTTGTTTTCTTCTCAAGTGGTCGTGGTATACTGAAATTGCACAAAAGTGCAATAATGCACAAATGTGCAAGATACTTTCCCGGAGGTGATTTGGTATGAGAAACTTGAAGTTCTTGGTTTTTGCAATGGCATTACTGTTAACGCTCTCGGTTTTCGCACAAGCTCAGCTTCCTAAGAAATTTGAGAACCCCAAGAACGTGCGTATAGCTTTGGTCAGAGAGGTCGGAGAGGGTAGTTTCTTTGAGCGCTATCTCGCAGGTGCACAGTCTATGGCAAGAGAACTCGGTATAACACTGCTCGAAGCGACGGCACACGGAGATATGGCGAGAATGGTTACCATGGTCGAAAATTTCATAGCCCAGAGAGTCGATGCGATCATAATCGACCACGGAAGACCAGACCCACTGATGCCCAAGATTAAAGAAGCTTTGGACAAAGGAATCAAAGTAGTGACCTTTGACTTAGTTGTCGATGACGATAGAGTTCCTGAAATCGAACAAGATGATTTGCTGATAGGCTATCTCATCAGCAAGCAATTGGCAGTTGACTTTGCAGGGAAAGCAAATGTCATCTACGTGAATGTTGGTGGATTCGCCCCACTGGACAAAAGAGACAGAATGTGGCAGATAATCAAGTGGCGTTTCCCTGGCGTCAAAGAACTCGCCAAGATAGGTGCCGTAACAGGCTCGACGGCAGCAGATACTCAAACAAGAATGGAAGCAGCTATGAAGGAGAAACCAGAAGCCAATGCTGTACTCGCGATGTGGGATGAGTTCGCTAAAGGTGCAGTGAGAGCGATCATGCAAGCTGGCAAGAGCAGCCAGTTTAAGGTGTACTCAGTAGATGTTACGACTGAGGACATACAGATGATGATCCAGAAAGATAGTCCATGGGTCGCAACGGTCGGAACCGATTCATACGCAGTCGGTCGACTTGCAGTGAGAGCTGCAGCAGCACTCGTGGGTGGTGAAAAATTACCTAAGTACCTGTTGGTAGAGCCACAATTGATCACACGAGAATTTCTTATAAACAACAATATCACCAACATGGATGAACTCGTCAAGGCACTTCCAGGCTTGGGCGAGAGCAATTTGGTTTGGCCAGATTGGATAAAGGCTTTGGTAGAGAAAAACAAGAAATAGGAAGGGGGAAATAGGCAGGGCGTAATGCCCTGCCTTCAACCTTATGGCTGTACTCAGGGGAGAGAATATAGGCAAAGAATTTCCCGGTGTAGTGGCTCTCAGCAATGTGGATATACAGATTGAATCAGGTAAAGTACACGCACTTGTTGGAGCAAATGGTGCTGGAAAAAGCACACTCGTTAAGATTTTGACTGGATACTACGATAACTACAACGGTACAATCACAATAGACGGCAAAGAAGTTGTTTTGAGAACACCATCAGATGCCCTGCTCAACGGAATAGAAGTAGTTCACCAAGAAGTTGACACACAGTTGGTTCCAACTCTTACGGTGGCTGAAAACCTCTATCTTGAAAACTTCGCCACAAATAAGAACGGCGTAATGGTTTTCACGAGTCATCTGAAGAGGGACGCTGAGAAAGATCTGAAAGATATTGGCTTTCCTCTGCCGGTTTCTGAAAAGGTAGAGAATCTGTCTTTACACGAGAAACAACAACTGGTGATAGCGAGAGCTTTACTCCACAAGGTCAAATTTCTGATCTTAGATGAACCTACTTCCTCTTTGAGTTTGCTCGAGGCAGAAAAACTCTTCGATCTTGTCAGAAAATTGAAGATGCGAGATGTGGGAATCCTTTACATAAGTCAAAGACTTGACGAGATACAGTTAGTGGCAGATGAAGTTACGGTCCTCAGAAATGGCAAAAAGGCTGCACACTTTGATCGCATACCATCTCTTTCGGCGATAATTGAAGCCATGCTCGATACCCCTCAAGGCGATCTTTTTCCAAAGAGAGAGCAAAAGGATTTTGAAGAAGAGATCTTGAGGGTTGAAAACCTCACTTACAAAAACAAAGTGAACAACGTCAGCTTTGGCGTCAGAAAAGGTGAGATATTGGCGATAACAGGCTTGACGGGAGCAGGAAAAACAGAAATCCTGAAGATGATCTTTGGTGCTTTGCCAACCAGTCATGGAAAGATCTTCTTGGATGGAAAGCCCGTGAGAATAAAAAGTCCTGTTGATGCCATCGAGAATGGTATCTATCTCGTACCTGAAGAAAGAAGAAAAGAGGGCTTGATTCTCGACAAGCCTGCAAGAGAGAATATAAGCATACCTTTTTTGAGAAATTTCTGTGGATTCTTAGGTAGGGTACTCAAGAAAAATGAATCTTATCATGCCAAAACTTTGGCTGAAAAAGTACGTTTAGTACCGTTTGACGTAGAACGACAGGCACAGTATTTCTCTGGGGGAAACCAACAGAAGATAGTAGTGAGCAGATGGCTTGGAGGAAAGCCAAAAATACTCCTGCTTGATGAGCCAACCCAGGGAGTAGATGTCGGAGCAAAAAGAGAGATTTATCAGCTCATAATGCAAATTGCAAAAGAGTCTGCTGTAATCCTTGCAACCAGCGAGATCAACGAAGCTGCCGGAATAGCCGATAGAATACTCGTTATAAGGGATGGAAGAATCGTTTTGGAGTTGAACTCTGAAAACGCTGATACGAAAGTGATAATGAGTTATGCAGCGGGGGTGAAACCGTGAAGAACAGTTTTACAGAGCGAATGACGAATTTCTTACTCAAGTATGGTGTGATAACTGCTCTGGTTATACTGGTAGTCTTTTTTTCGTTGAGTACGAGGGCGTTTTTCAGTTTGGATAACTTTTTTGATATCCTCAGAGCCGTTTCGATCTTAACTATTGTGGCTATAGGTGTAACCTTCTCAGTCGTTGTGAACGGCATGGATGTCTCTGTAGGTGCTGTAACAGGTCTTGCGGTGATCTTTTCTACAGCAATGATGGTAATTTGGCAGATACCTTGGTACTTGGCAGTCATGGGTTCGCTGTTAATCGGTGTAGGCATTGGCTTGCTCAATTCCTTTCTGATTTTGAGATTACGAATACCAGATTTGCTTGCCACACTCGGAACACTGTACTTGGTCCAAGGTCTGCAGATGTGGATTACAAAAGGCGATGCTGTCTACAGAGGTATGACAAACCCGTGGAGCCCTTTGCGTGAGGTCACAAAGGGATTCATACCGAAGGAGTTTTTAACTATAGGGCAAGGTTTTGTACTCAGAACTGAAAGTTTTCGAGGTATACCAGTACCGGTCATCATAATGCTGTGTGTGGTCTTTTCAACATGGTTTCTGCTCGAGTTTACGAGATTTGGCAGAGCCTTTTATGCCGTAGGTGGAAATATCGAAGCAGCCAGATTGGCTGGCATACCAGTGAGAAAGTACAGAACAGCGGCTTATGTCATCAGTGCTTCACTCGCAACGCTCGGTGGTCTTGTCTTGGCTTCTCGCATTGGGTCAGGAGCTGTCAAAGCGGGAGATCCATATCTTCTGGATGCAGTCGCATCGACTTACTTTGGTTTTGCCGTGCTCGGTGTAAGAAGACCAAATGTTTGGGGAACCTTCTTGGGTGCGGTCTTCGTGGGGATCATGCTGAACGGTCTAACCATGCTCAATACACCCTGGTATATACAAGATTTCATCAAAGGATTGGTGTTGGTATCGGCTTTGGGAATCAGTTTTGCGATACGTAAAGAATCACGTTAACATGAGGAGGTATCGAAAAATGGAGCCACTGAATGAGAAAAGTGTTTTGGAATATGTAGAAAGAACCAACCTGCGAGAAACAGTTTTGGGGCGAGGGAACTTATCACCTGAACTGATTTCCGAAGGCAACGTCAATTTGATATTCCGCATTCGAAACTCCGACAATGGAAATTCCGTTATATTAAAACAGGCTCTGCCGTATGCTTGGCGTTATCCAGATTTCAAAATGCCAGTTGATAGACAAAGAATAGAATACGAAACTCTCAAAATAGAATCGCAGTACGTACCAGAACAGGTACCAAAGATCTACTTTTACGATGACAAGACACATGTCTTGGTCATAGAGGACCTCAAAGAGCTGAAAGTGATGCGTGAAGCTCTAATAGAAGGTAAAGTCTTTCCAATGGTTGCAAAACACATAGGAA
Organism: Pseudothermotoga sp. U03pept; assembly: GCF_051235805.1. Classification (NCBI taxonomy): domain Bacteria; kingdom Thermotogati; phylum Thermotogota; class Thermotogae; order Thermotogales; family Thermotogaceae; genus Pseudothermotoga; species Pseudothermotoga sp. U03pept. Next base: position 1,891,161 of record NZ_JBPNXV010000001.1, read on the forward strand.
TCTTCATGGCAAGGACATTGTTCTACACTTCTGATCTTCATCTTTCTTCGGGAAAAAAGAAAGAAATGGTGATCAACTTTACAAACCCCGTTCTGTGCAAAGTTCAAGAAGACCTGGTTTTCACACAACCCTATATAGATCACCCCAACAACAAATGGAGTAAGCCACTCGGTGATATAGTGAGACAAATTCACCAGGATGACAGAATCAGGGGTGAAATATTCTACTTCAAAGAACTCTACATGACCAAAGCACAGGCACTGATTCACAACGATCTACACACTGGATCAGTTATGCTTGATGAAACAAGAACCAAGGTGATCGATCCAGAGTTCGCCTTCTATGGTCCCATGGCGCATGATATAGGAACGTATTTCGCAAACTTGGTGATCGCTTATGCGGCTCAGGAGGCTCATAGAACAGAATCAACAAGACACTCATACAGACAGTGGATACTCAGCTCTTTCGATGAAACTTGGAAGGTCTTTCAGCAGGAATTTGAAAGAATATGGGAAAGTGACTCAAATGGTGAATGGCCCTCTGAGAGTTATAAAAAAGATTACATGCGGAGATTATTGAAAGAATCGGCTGGATTCGGTGCTGCTGAGATATTCAGAAGAACCATAGGAATGGCACACGTTCACGATTTCTGGACAATAGCGGATGAAAACAGCAGAGCGAAGGCAGAGAGTATAGCTCTGGATGTCGCTATTAAATGGATCTACTCGTGGAAGGAATTCGAGAAGATTGAGGATTTATCGCAGATCGTCAACCAATCAAAACCACTCATCTGAAAGGGGGAAATAATTTGAGTACATTCAGATCCATAGAATGGAAAGGCGACAGATTGGTACTCTTGGATCAAAGAAATCTACCTGAACAGACAGCCTACCTCGAGCTGAAAACAGCTGAAGAGGTTGCCAAGGCAATAAGTCAGATGATCGTTAGAGGAGCTCCGGCAATTGGAGTAGCCGCAGCCTACGGAATAGTTCTCTGTGCTCGGAAACTCTCCAAGGATGATAATCCACTTGAAAGACTTAGAGAAGCCGACGAGATTCTTCGTTCTTCAAGGCCCACAGCCGTGAACCTCTTTTGGGCTTTGGACAGAATGAAGAGAATTTGGGATCAATTCAACGGTTCTTTGGAGGAGTTGAAGATTCTTTTGGAAAAAGAGGCGATCAAAATTGAAAATGAAGATGTGGAAATGAACAAACAGATCGCCAAGAACGGTGCACAGTTGGTCCCATTCGGTGCAAAGATTATTCATCACTGCAATACGGGGTCATTAGCGACTGTTGACTATGGTACCGCACTTGGTGTTATACGTTATGCACATGAAATCGGTAAGAAAATACACGTTTTTCTGGACGAAACAAGGCCCAGACTACAGGGTGCTCGATTATCTGCTTGGGAACTCAAAGAACTCGGCATTCCTCACACGATAATCGTCGACGGGGCAAGTGGTCTGGTCATGAAGAAATTCAAAGTTGACCTGGTTCTTGTTGGCGCAGACAGAATAGCGGCAAATGGCGATACTGCAAACAAGATTGGAACCTATAACCTCGCTATAGTTGCCAAATATCACAATGTGCCTTTCTATGTCGTTGCACCAACCAGTACGATCGATCTCAAAACACCTACAGGTGAAGATATTCCGATAGAGGAGAGAAGTGCCGACGAAGTACGCCGCGTAGGTAGTACTTTGGTTGCACCACAAGAAAGCTCGGTTTTCAACCCAGCTTTCGACGTAACTCCTGCACAGTTGATCAGCGGTATCATCACGGAAAAGGGAATCGTTTATCCACCTTTTGAGGAGAATCTCAGTAAACTCTTTGAGTCAACGTAGCTTCGGAGGTGAAGCAAATGGATATCGACAGTGTGAAAAGAATAGCGAATGGAATAAGGCGGAGAGTACTTGAGTTCACGATAAGAAACGGAGGGGGCTATTTATCACAAGCTTGCTCGAGCGCAGAGATCTTTGCCACCCTTTACACTGAATTAATGAACATCGGACCATCATTAGCCCCAAAGATCCCACCCGCTTTCTGTGGAGTACCTTCAAAGAACAACAAGAGCTACTTTTCTGGATATCTCTATAATGGTCCAAAAGAACCTCATCTTGATAGATTTTTCCTGAGCCCTGTGCACTATGCACTAGTGTTGTACGCAACCCTTGTTGAAACGGGACGCATGGATGCCGAAGGACTGGAAATGTTCAACAGAGATGGTAGTACCGTCGAAATGATCGGTGCTGATCATTCCCCTGGTCATGAGCTGATGTCTGGTTCCCTTGGACAGACCTTGTCACAAGTTTTGGGAATTGCGATGGCGAGAAAAAGAAAAGGTGAGACTGGTAAGAACTGGGTTGTGATGTCCGATGGCGAATTCATGATAGGACAAACTTGGGAAGCCGTCGAGACGTTGTCTTTTTACAAAATCGATACGGTGAAGGTGATCATAGACGCAAACGGTCAATCGGCAGATGGGAAGATCGGTACTGTGAATCAAATAGAACCACTGAAGCAAAGATTAGAGTCCTTTGGAGCAGTCGCTGTTGAGATAAACGGTCATGATATACAACAACTCATCAACGCGGCAAACACTCCACACGAAGGAAAACCCCTCTTCATCATTGCTCGAACCAATCCCTGCCAAGAAATCGAAGTATTGAACAAAAGGGCACCTAAGCTTCATTTTGTAAGAATAAACAACGAAGAAGAAAAGAGTGAACTTCAGCGCTTTCTTCGAGAGAAGTTTGGGGGTGTGAATCTATGAGATTAGAAGCAAGAGTTCACGAAAAGAATCTCGTGAAATGGGCGGCAGATAAACCAGAAGTGGTCGTCTTTTCAGCAGACTTAACCAATTCAACAGAGATAGGGTTGTTCAAAGAGACATATCCCGATAGATTTTACTCCTTTGGGATGACCGAACAGAACATGATGAGCGCAGCAGGTGGTATGGCAAGAGAAGGATTCACTCCTTTTGTACACACTTTTGCGGTTTTTATGTACAGAAGAGCCTTAGACCAAATAGAAATGAGCATAGCGTACCCAAATTTGAAGGTGAGAATATTCGGGTTCCTTCCCGGTATAACCACACCAGGAGGTGCCTCCCACCAAGCGATAAACGATATTGGAATTCTGAGAACCGTCCCGAATATGACCATACTCGAGACCGGCGATGCAACTGAAGTCGAGAGTGTTTTGGACGTGGCGCAATCAGTCGATGGACCTGTTTATATTCGACAGCTGAGGGGACAGATACCAAGACTGTTCAAAGAACCAATGAAGCTTGGCAAGAGCAGAGTCTTGAGCAAAGGAGACGATCTTGTTCTACTGACAAGTGGCATCATGACTGAAGAAGCGCTGAAGGTTATACCAGTACTGAAGAAAAAGGGTGTTTCGATAGAACATCTGCACATCTCAACACACAAGCCCTTTACCGATGAAAATATACTCAACGCGATTGAAAAGGCAAAGTATGGTGTCATCACGATGGAAAATCACACCGTTATTGGGGGACTTGGCAGTTCAGTTTCAGAGCTCATGAGCGAGCGAGGCTTGGGTAAGCGACTTGTGAGAATAGGTTTGAAGGATACCTATGCGCATGGCGGCAGTAAAGAGTATCTGATGAAATATTACGAAATCGATGCGATGAGTTTGGTAAAAACTATCGAAGACCTCATAGGGCAGAAATTGAATATCACAGAGCAAGATCTCATTGAACCACAGATCGACGAAATCGAGCAGTTGGTAAAGTCAGAAGATTTGTGATACGGTAGGTGAACTAAATGATAAAGTACGAAACCAAGTACCATTTCAGTCATGAACGATTCAGAGTTGTGTATCAGATAGCACAAAGTATTGATAGAGCCAAGGAGATTGCCGAGGCAATCTGCGTTGAACAGACTATAGAGTTTCCTGTAGAACTCACCGGAGAGTCAATCAGAAAAAACGTCTTAGGGAAGATTGAAGAAATCTCTGAAAGTCAAGACTCTACGGTCGTTACAATAAGTTATCCCGTCGAAGTTGTAGGAGAGGAATCGAGTCAGTTTTTCAACGTAATAATGGGAAACTGTAGTTTGTTCCCAGATTTGAAAATAGTTGATCTGCAACTTTCGATATCTGTGGAGAAAATCTTCCCAGGACCACGATATGGCATTACAGGATTGAGAAAACTTTTGTCTGTACACGATAGACCATTGCTTGCAACGGCTATTAAACCGATGAGTCTTTCGGCTGATGAACTCGCCGAAATGGCGTATCGAATAGCGCTTGGGGGCATAGATATCATAAAAGACGACCATGGCCTTGCTGATCAATCTTTTTCCAAATTCGAAGAAAGAGTTGTGAAGGTGACAAAGGCAGTTCACAGAGCAAACAGAGAGACAGGCTTTCACACGATCTATGCTCCAAATATAACGACCAGTGAAAAGATTATGTTAGCACGAGCAGAGTTTGTCGAGAAGATCGGAAGCGGAGCTTTACTTGTGGCACCTGCTCTCTGTGGTTTCAGCAGTCTTGCATCGCTGAGACAAGCTGTTGAACTCCCCATCCTGAGTCACCCGGCATTCATGGGTGGATATCTATCTGTTATGGACTTCGGTATACTCTTTGGGAGTGTACAGCGCATGTTGGGATCAGATGTGGTGATATTCCCGAACTATGGTGGACGTTTTACCTTTTCGCAAGAAGATTGCCGCAAAATAGACCAAGGACTGAAAAAACCTTTTGGTCGTTTTGAAAAGGCTTTCCCGTCACCCGCCGGAGGGATGAATGTTAGCCTCGCTGGTGATATGATTTCTTTTTATGGGCAAGATGTAGTACTTCTGATAGGAGGCGCTCTGCACAAGATGAGTTCAGATCTCACAGAAAACGTTAAAGCTTTCAGAAAACAGATTGAAAAGATCTGTCAATCTCCATGTTCGCAAAAAGAATAAACTATGATTGAGTGATCTCTGAAGGAGAGAATCTTCGATGCTCGGTTTTCAAAATTATGAAGATTTACTGACCATAGTCGCTTGGATGTATTACATGGACGAATACACACAACAAGAAATAGCTGAGGAACTTGGTATAACAAGAACAAAGGTGAGCAGGTTACTCTCTGCAGCCAAAGAGCGCGGAATAGTACAGATTCGAATAGCGCAATCTCTTCCTGAGTATTATGTTGTTGAAAAAGAACTGAAGAGGCGCTTTAAATTGAAAATAGCCGTCGTGGCGCCAGAGGACAGAGATCTACTTGGGCTCTTCGGCGCTGAATCTTTGTTGAGGTTCATAAGTGAACACAAACCTTCAAAGGTTGGACTTGGATGGAGCACAACTGTTAGTTCCATGGCTCCATATTTGAACAAAAAAAGCATGCAAGTTTCTCACAAATGTTGTGTCTACGATCTGACAGGTAGTTTCGTGGGTCAAAGAAACCCATACAGTATAAGTTGGATGTTAGCTGAAGCAGTCTGTGCTCAATACGTTCCTTTGGCAGTGCCTGTACTTGTCGAAAATCCTTCGATAAAACAAGAACCTTCTATAAAAAAAGCCCTAAAAGAGGCTTCCGAGGTCGATATAGCCTTCGTTGGCATGGGATGTATGGGTCAAGAAAGTACGCTTTTGAAGACAAAATTGGTTTCTGAAGAAATGTTGAGAGAGCTTGAAAAGCAAAACTGTGTTGGAGAAGTTTTGATGAGATTTTTCGACGAACAAGGAAGACCTGTTCAAACCCCTCTTGATGACAGAATAGTCTCCATAGACTGGAACGCCATTCAGAGGATACCGATATTCGTGGTCATGGCTGCTGGCAGAGAAAAAGTATTACCACTCAAAGCCGCGTTGAAAGGTGGGTGGGTTTCAGGGTTAATAACAAGTCTTTCCACGGCGAAGAGTCTGCTCGATTGATCTTGAATTCAACAAGACATATATGATGAACTGCGATCATCTGTTCTTCGGATCCAAAACATCTCTCAATCCATCACCGAGGATATTGAGAGTGAGTACGACAACGGCTATAACAAGGCCGGGAAAGAGAGCTATCCACGGCGCACTCATCAAGAAAGCTGTACCCTGTCCTACAAGCCCACCAAGCGTCGGTTCTGGTGGAGGAACGCTTAAACCTAAGAATCCCAGAGAAGCTTCCGTCAAAAACGCAGTAGAAAGATTTGTTGTAAAGGTGACTATCATCACAGACGAAAGATTGAGTAGCACATCGCTGAGCATAATCTTCAAACTACTTTTCCCAATGACCTTTGACGCTTTTACAAAAAGACTTTCTCTCACCGAAAGAGCTGCACCGCGTACAGTCCTCGCAAAGATGGGGACATAGACCACGCCTATAGCGATTATCAAATTGAGCAAGCTTGAGCCAAAAAGTGCCACGATGAACAACGCCAATATCAAAGAAGGAAAAGCAAAAAAACCGTCACAGATTCTCATGATGATCAAATCCCAAAGCCCACCGTAATAACCTGCGATTAGTCCAAGAATCGTTCCAATACTTGAAGCCAGTAGAATTGAACTGAAGGCTATTATGACGCTCTTCTGAAGTCCATAAAGGCACCTTGAAAATATATCTCTACCAAACTGATCGGTACCAAAGATGTGTTTTAAAGACGGTCCTTCAAGAAATGCATCGTAATCCATCGAATAAGGATTGAGAGGGGTAAATCTGCTCGGAAAGACTGCTACAACAACGATTAGTGTTATCAAAACGATCGATATGATATTCAGAGGTCTTCTGAGGAATTTCTTCAAAGTTCTGTTCATAAAAAAACCTCACTTCAGTTCGACACGAGGATCGATCAGCGTGTAGATGAAGTCAACCAGAATATTCAATATCACTATTAAAATCGCTATGAACATCACTACAAATTGAATTACCGGGTAATCCCTTTCGTTGACTGCCTGCAAAAGAAGTCTTCCAAGACCTGGCAAGGCAAACATGTTCTCTATGACAACTGTTCCCGCTAAGAGATAACCAAGTTGAATTCCCGAAAGTGTCACAATTGGTATCAGTGCATTCTTGAGTGCGTGTTTTCCTATCAGTTTCGAGTAGCTCACGCCTTTTGCCTTTGCAGTTCTTATGTACTCTTGTTGCAGTACATCGAGCATCGACGATCTTGCCATTCTCATGATCTGTGCTGCCAACATGAGCCCAAGGGTTAGAGCTGGTAGAAACATAACCTGAAGGTTTCTCAGAAAATCTTCACCGATGTGCACGTAACCAAAGATATTGAAACCTTTGAAAGTACCGGAAAAGATCACAATCAAAATCGCCCCCACCCAAAAGGATGGGGACGAAAGTCCTATCAAACCAACGATTCTCACTAAGCCATCGATAAAGGAGTTCTTCTTGATAGCTGCAACGATACCTAAAGGTATTCCGATCGCACTCGCAAAAACCATCGACAGAATAGACAGTTCAAGTGTTACAGGGAATCGATCGAAGATCAAATCTATCACTTTCTTGCCAGTCCTCAAAGATGTACCAAAGTCTAAAGCAAACAGATTCTTCAACCACACACCGAACTGAACTATCAATGGCTTGTCCAAGCCGTACTGTTTGTAAAGCTGATTTATCTGCTCTTGCGTTAGGTAGTTTTGGGTTCCAAGCATCATATCAACGACATCGCCTGGAACCAGGTGTATTGCTATGAATACTACAAAAACTACGAAGAACACAGTCGGCACCGACGTGATAACACGTCTCAGGAGATAGCTAAAACTCATTTTTTGTACGTCTCCCTCAGAAAGACAAGACTTTCGTTCGGAAGTAGTTTGAAACCATCGATAGAAGTATTGCTCACAAAGATTTGATTAGCACTGTACAGGAAAATGATAGGAGATTCTTTGACCAATATTCTTTGAAGTTCGTCGTATACTTCCTTTCTCTTCATGACATCAACGGTGCTTCTACCCAATTCAAGAAGTTCGTCCACTCGCGGGTTAGAATACAAGAACACATTTGTCGAGCCACCTGTGTGGAAGGTTCTGTAGAATTGGATATCAGGTTCGATGGAACCGCTGTTCATAGAGATGAAGGCATCGAAATCGCTCTCACGCCACCTCTTTATGAATATGCCCCATTCAACTAAGTTGATCTTCACCTTAACTCCAATCTCTGCGAGCTGAGCCTGAATCACTTCTGCAACTTTATCGAAGTTGTATCTCTGGGAAGTCACTATTTCAAATTCAAAGCCATTTGGGTAACCCGCTTGTGCTAAGAGCTCCTTTGCCTTTGCGGGGTTGTACTTGTATTCTTCAAAGTCTTTTGGTTGAAGTGCCCAAGGTTGTACTGCCGGATTCAGTGGACCAGTGACAACTCCTTCAGAGAAAGCAACTACCTTTATGATGGCTTCTCTGTTAATGGCATAACTGAGAGCATTTCTGACCTTTGGATCATTCAATGGTTTTCTCGTGGTGTTGATGCCTATCAGATAATAACTGAGCACTGGTGATCTGTATACCTTGAATTTGCCTTCAGGAAACTGTTTCAAGTTAAGTGGCTCATTGACCTTTGCTATGTCCACATCGCCATTTCTCAGAGCCGCTACCCTGGAAACTTCCTCGGGCATAAAGACAATTTTGATTTCATCCAGATAAGGCTGATCTTTCACAAAATAGTAGGGGTTCTTTTTCAAAATCATGTAATTACCCTGCACGTACTCTGCCAAATAGAAGGGACCAGTTCCGTTGGTCTCAAGTTGCGGGTTTTTACCAGATTCGAGGAACTTCTTACTCACTATCGAGCTGTTCACACCAGCAAAGTTTGGCAGAAGCGCGCTCGCCATAGGTTTTTTCAATTTGAATTCGATCTTGTTACCACCAATTGCCTTGATGGACTCAACATCTTGATAATAAGCTGCAGCAGGGGACTTGGTGTCTGGATTCAATATCCTTTCAAAGGTGAAAAGAACGTCTTCAACGGTCAAGGGTGTTCCATCGTGGAATTTTACACCTTCTCTGATCTTGAAGACGATCGTGTAAGGATCTACTGCTTGAGCTTCCTCGGCGATGTTTGGTATCAATTTCATGTTCTCACCGTAACGAAGTAAACCGTCGTAGATATTCTCGAGCACCCTGTGAGATGCAAATGCCGTGACAAGATGTGGATCTAGTCCAACTGGTTCTGTCTCCATGGCGATGATCAATCTTCCGCCCGACTTCTGCGCAAAGAGCACTGCAACTAAGACCGTAGCCAAAAGAACCACCAAAAACTTTTTCACAAAAACACCCCCTTTAGGTTTTTTTACTTTTCAAAAACACCAGTCGTTTTGAGTTCAATCTTGAATCTGTATTTGTCTCCTCTGTAGATCGATCTGACGAACTCAACGCATTTGTTTTCTGACGTGTAAGTGTAACGCTTTCGAAGCAAAGCACAACTTCCAGCAGGAACGTTTAGATGTTTTGCATCTGGCCCTGAGATCTCTGTCACCTCAAGAACTTCATAGGCACGTATCAGAGGAAGCTTGAGCTCTGTTCTGAGAAAGTCATATAGCGATTCTTTGGACATGTCTTTTTTGAGAATGTTCAAAAGTTTTACATCCACTGCAGTGTTGAGATAAGCACTTTCGATTGCGACAGGATCTTCATTCATGTACCGGATACGTTTCAGCAGGATCACCATTGTACCCTGTTCAACACCAAAGACCTCGGCGAGCTCCAAAGGAACCTCAACCAATTTGTTCTCGAGCACAGCAGATTTGACGGAGAATCCTTCTTCCTTAGCCTTGTCTGTGAAGCCTTTGAGCACATTCATCTGTTCTTCTTCTTTTCTTCCAGTGATGAAAGTTCCCTTACCTTTGGCTCTGCTTATGAAACCTTCAGATCTGAGCTCTTCGAGAGCCCTTCTAACTGTTAGCCTGCTGACGTTGTAGATTTGCACCAACTCAGATTCTGGTGGTATACGATCCCCAGGTTTGTAAAAACCATCTACGATCTTTTGTTTCAAATTTCTATAAACACGATAGTAGAGCGGCACCGGGTACTCCTTATCCATCTCTATCCCCTCTTTCACTAAGGATCAAGATCCTTGAAAAGCATCTTCACCTACAGATCTTAACGCTTCTCTCAGATTTGGATATTTCTGCATTATCATCTGACACTCTTGAAGACTTTTGCCACTCATGATCATCAGAATAGCCAACTTCACATTGTAATTAGATTTTACCAAGTACTCTGATGCAACTTCTTTCTTGACTTTCGTGATCTGTGCAACTATGTTGCGTGCCCTTTCTTTCAGTTTTTCGTTCAACACCATCACATCAACCATGAGATTATCGAAGACCTTTCCCATCTTGACCATCACAGTGGTACTGATCATATTCAAGATCATCTTCTGCGCAGAACCAGCCTTCATTCTTGTACTCCCAGCCACAACCTCTGGACCTGTTTCTGCACTCACAACAACATCGGCAAGGGGGGCAAGAGATGGATTTTTCACGTTGCAGATCAGTGCAGTCTTGCACCCACACTTTCTTGCATATCTGAGGGCACCAGCAACGTACGGAGTTCTCCCACTGGCGGCAATACCAATGACGACATCGTTGTTTTGCGGATTGTATACCGAGAGATCTTTCATGGCGCCTTCTTCGTCATCTTCAACTCCTTCAACAGACTGGGCAAGTGCATTACTACCACCAGCTATGATGGGAATAAAGATACCACTTGCAAGACTGTAGGTCGGTACCAATTCAACTGCATCGATGAAAGCCACTCTTCCACTCGTACCTGCTCCCACATAAAAGACTCTTCCACCGCTTTTCAGAGCATCCAAACAAATCTGGACAACTTCGTTGATTTCTTCGAGAACTTCGCGTATCGCCAAGGTTACCACGGCATCTTCTTCGTTTATGATCTTGAGTATTTCGATCGTGTCTTTCGTGTCCAGGTCCTTTGATTTGAGGTTTGGCATCTCTGTTGGTAGATTCGACAAATTCATCTTCGCACCTCCACTGGTAACTTCCCAACTGGTTTTACCTCACCGAGCAATACTTTGAGTAATGCTTTCTGAGATACCATCTCATATCCATAAGAACATATTGAAGATGATTCTACAACAAAACAATCATATGGATTTCTCAAAGCAACAACCAAGAGTTTCTTGAAATTCTTTCTCGCCTTTTCAAGTGCCGATCTCTGCCAATCAGAGAGATGAGCATTTTCGGTGAAGAAAACACATCGATCTGCAGAAAGATCGAATTCTTTGTCTTTCTCAAGTACGAAAAATCTTGAACCAAATCGCTTAGAGAGTTTATCGGCAACCCACGGTATGTTAGGCTCTATCTCTTGTACCTGCACCAGTCTGCTGGTCTTCACAGTCACCACCCAATCATCTTTGGAGAGAAAAACAGGTATCATCTGATCGTTATCAGCAATAAGAGTTATAGACTTTTCTGCTATTGACTCCATGATCTTCTGGTCTTCTACAAGATCGAAATTCGGTTCGTCAGAAAACTCTTTCAGTGCAAATGTATCTTTGAACCTCTGCACCCTTTGTAATGACTCTGCGAGGCGATTTTCAAGTTCCTTGGATTCTTCCACAGCCTTCGTCAAAGTTTTGAAGGCAGAAAGTTGAGCCGCAGGTTCGTGACAGACAGTCAGTACATCCATACCCGCTTTAAATGATTCAATCACCGCTTCTTCGACGGACATTTTCTTGATAACGCCACCCATCAACAAATCATCGGCTATGGCTATGCCACTGTATTTCAACCTTTTTCTTAGAAGATCTGTCACTATCTCTCTGCTGACTGTGGCTGGCACTCTCTGGCTCTGCAACTTTGGCAAGTGTATGTGAGATGGCATAACAGATTCAATGCCCTCTTTCATCAACTCAACGAATGGAACCAGTTCCCATCTCTGCAGATCAGACAAATCTTTCTCAAGAGTAGGCATATCGATGTGTGCATCGACGTTCACACTACCCTTGCCTGGAAAATGTTTTGCGCAAGCAGCGACCTTCATTTCCTTCAGACCCGCGTAAAAGGCTTTGGAAAACCTCACAACCTTCTGTGGGGTGTCGCCAAAACTCCTAACGCCGATCCCTGGGTTGCTTGGATTGTCGTTTATATCGACAACTGGTGCGAGGTTCCAAGTTATACCCAAAGCCTTCATCTCTTGTGCGAGTATCTTCCCAGCAACGTATGCGTTGTTCTCGTCATCTGTGGCCGCAAGCGCCATGGCACCGCACGATACTGCAAAACCATCTCTGAGCCTTGTAACGATTCCACCTTCTTGATCTATGGCAAAAACAACAGGTTTTTTGACGATCTTTAGAACCCCTTTCAGAAAATCACGCACCTGTGAGGCAGACTCGATGTTCCTGGCAAACAGTATCACAAAGCCCGGTTTGATCTGTTCAAGAACTTTGATTGTGTCTGTGTCAAGCTCCTTGCCCGGAAGTCCTACCATGAAAAGATTGCTAACCATCTCTTCTAAACGCATTGCTCTCCTCCTCGTTGATAGATATTATATCAGATACTGTGGCAATATGTCTTTACATTATGGTCATTCATGGTATAAGATATGTACAGCTGAGAGGAGAGTGTTCATGAAGGTCTTGGTGCTGATCAAACAGGTTCCAGACACCGACAGAGTGAAGATAGACCCATTGACAGGCACGATGATCCGAGAGGGACTCGATGTTGTCATAAACCCCCTTGATCTACACGCACTCGAGTTGGCAATTCAGCTGAAAGAAACTCACAGAGCTCACATAACGGTTTTGAGCATGGGACCGATGAGTACAGAGATAGTCTTGCGTGATGCACTCGCACTTGGGGCTGACAGAGCTATTTTACTCTCTGATCCTTCTTTTGCTGGTTCAGACACCTGGGCAACCAGTTATACGCTGTGTAAAGCCATCGAAAAGTTGAAGATAGAATACGATCTCGTGCTCTGTGGTGAAAAAGCCACAGACGGAGAGACAGGTCAAGTTGGTGTTGAACTCGGTGTGCTTTTGAACATTCCCGTTTTGACATACGTTTCAAAGTTTTTATCCTCAGATGGCGAGTATATAGTTGTTCAACGAGCAACAGAAGACGCATACGAAACTTGGAAAGTCAAGCTTCCTGCTTTGATAGCCGTTTTGAGGAGTGTCAGCGAGCCAAGACTTCCAACGCTTTCAGGAAAGAAAGAGGCTTTGTCGAAAAGAATAGAAATCTACACTGCCAAAGATTTGGAAATACCGAGTGATCAAACAGGTCTCAAAGGTTCTCCAACAAGGGTTGTAAAGGTCTACAACACGAAACTTTCCAGAAATTGCAAAGTTTATGCCGGAAAAGAACTGAACGAAGGCATTAAAAAGGTTGTTGAAATTCTCAAGGAATACAAAGGAAGCGTGGTAAGATGATCGGTGTTATCAACGATCGATTGGACAAAAATGCCCTTGAACTTTTGAGCAAGGCAGACCAGATGGCTCAAAAGATCAACACTCAAGTTGCCCTTTTTTTGATCACAGATAGATCCCCGGAGGCAGATTTGGCATCTGACTATGCAGATATAACTGTTTTGTTGTTGTCGGAAATCTTTGAAAGATTCTCATTGTATCCGTTTTTGATAAATCTCGAAGCCGTCGTTCTCAAATACAAACCAAACATTCTTCTTGCTCCAGCGACCACCTTTGGCAGAACGATAATGCCTGCGCTCGCAGCAAGACTTAGAACGGGTCTAACTGCTGATTGTACAGATCTCGATGTTGATACAGATGGTAATCTTCTGCAAACAAGACCTGCGATCGGTGGGAATGTCATGGCAACGATCATTACACCGAATCATCGTCCACAGATGGCGACCGTTCGACCGAAATCTTTTTCGATCGAAGATCCAAAGAAGAAAGGAAAAATCATCTTTGAAGAGCCGATCTTCGTTCAAGACAACTGTGAACTCATCGGTATAGAAAAAAGAGAGACAACGGCGAAGATCGAGGAAGCACAAGTAGTAATATCGGTTGGAAAGGGCTTGAGACGAAAGGAGAACACACAGATAGCAGAAAGCTTGGCGAAGCTTTTGAACGGTGCCGTGGGAGCAACAAGAGCGGTTGTCGATGTGAAATGGTTTTCCCACGACCACCAAGTTGGCTTGAGCGGTAAGACTGTGAAACCAAAGGTGTACATCGCAGCGGGCATCTCTGGTGCCGTGCAACATATAGCAGGAATGCAGACTTCAGAGATTGTAATAGCCATCAACAAAGACAGATATGCACCTATTTTCAAAGTCGCAGACATTGGATTGGTGGCAGATGCGTACAGTACCCTCGAACAAATCGCAAAGCTGCTGGAGGATGAAGAAAATGAATGAGATCATAAAGAGGATAGAAAACATTGTGGGCTGTGAAAATGTAAAAGTCGATCGTGATGAGATTGAAAAGTATGCGAAAGATGAAACAAGTTCTGTGAAGGAGTCTTTGCCTCTCGCCGTTGTGTTCCCAACGAACACGGAACAAGTGAGTGAAATAATGAAATTGGCAAATCAGTATAGCATCCCTGTTACACCAAGGGGTGCAGGAACAGGTCTTTCAGGAGGCGCAATACCCAAAGAAAATGGCATAGTTCTTTCGCTTGAAAAGATGAATCATATTGTTGAACTGGATCTGGAAAACATGGCAGTCGTCGTCGAGCCTGGTGTGATAACAGACGAAATACAAAAACTTGCAGAAGAGAATGGTTTTTTCTATGCGGGAGATCCAGCGAGTAGTGAGAGTTCGTCGATAGGTGGTAATCTGGCAGAAAATGCTGGTGGCGTGAAAGTCTTGAAGTATGGACCAACTGGTTTTCATGTTTTGGGAATCGAAGTTGTACTTGCAACAGGTGAGATCGTCAACTTTGGTGGAAAGATGATGAAGAATGTCATGGGTTATGACATGGTAAGACTCTTTGTTGGCAGTGAGGGCACATTAGGGATTGTGACGAAGATCATACTCAGGTTGATACCAAAGCCGAAATATTCAGCTGTGCTACTAACGCCTTTCAAAGATATGCAGACCGCTGTGGCTTGTGTACCGAAGGTTCTATGTGAATCGGGAATATTGCCAACCTCTATCGAGCTGATGGATAGATATTCTGTCGAAATATCTTCAAAGTTCTTGAATGAGACGATACCACAGCAGGGAGCCGATTGTCATCTGATCTTTGAAATAGACAGCCTTGACAGAGAAAGTCTGACCAGAGCGTACATCTCTCTTGGTGAGAAGCTTCAGCAAATGGGTGCGTTAGAGGTTTACATCGCAGACAACAGACATCAAAAGATGAAGATCTGGAAGTTCAGAAAGGCAATAGCCGAGGGCATCATAGCCTTTAGACCGAAACACTGCATGGAAGATGTGAGCGTACCTATAAAAACCATACCAACTTTGATCAAAGCCAGCTACGAAATAGCCAAGAAAAATGGTGTGGAAGTACTCAACTTTGGGCACGTAGGCGATGGGAATGTCCATGTGACCTTTCTAAAACCCGATGGGATGAGCGATGAAGATTGGGAAAAATCGATGCATAGATCTCTAACAGAACTCTACCAAGTAACCGTTGATCTTGATGGCACTATGACAGGTGAACACGGTGTGGGCTTGAAGAGAAAAGATTTTCTACCCATCTTCATGAATAAGTCAGAGATCGAACTGATGAAAAAGATCAAAAAGGCATTCGATCCAAACAATATTCTCAACCCGGGTAAGATCTTCCCAGATTGATCAGAAACTCACCTTTTGTCTCTTCGCGATCAGGTTGGGTAAAGCATACCTCAAGGTCACAGAGGAAAGTATTATCGTTCCTCCTATGAACGCCCAAACACTCGGTTTTTCGCCGGTCGCCAAGAAAACCCAAACTGGATTGAGAATTGGCTCAACTACCGAGATCAGTATCGCTTCGAGAGCAGTAACGTGCTTTATGGCAATCGAATAAAATATGTAAGACAAGCCCAATTGGAAGACACCCAGCAGAATGAGTCCAACCCAACCGATTGGATCTGGACTACCTTTGAACATGAACGGCAAACCTATGAGCGCCGTCAATATGTTACCCATGATTGTCGATTCTATCGGTGAAGCATCTTTCTGCTTGCGTAGAAAGATGATGAGAAAAGCAAATGCAATACCGCTCAAAACACCCATCACGTTGCCAGCAAAACTCGACGGACCAAGTTTGTCCAAAAAGAAAAGAAAGATGCCAGATATCACAAGGACAATCGTTACCCAGTCGGCAGTCTTTGTTTTTTCTTTCAAAATGAGAGAACCAAAGATCGCAACATAGACTGGTGAACCATACTGTAAGAGGATTGCATTAGCTGCAGTTGTGTATTTGTTGGCTGAGACAAACAGCAAGACTGTGGCAGCATAAAACAATGCAGCCAGCAGTTGATCTGTCCTGAAGGTGAATTTTGGCTTTCTAACATAAGCCAAAATGACCAGGGCAGAGATAGCACTCCTTGTACCAGCGATCGCCAGTGGATGCCAATGAACCAATTTTATGAGTATGCCTGCAAGACTCCATAAGGTTGCTGCGAAAACCATGTAAGTAACTGCTTTGGATCTTTTCATTTATCCTTCTCCTTCAAAATCTTTACAATCACAAGCTTAGTACAATTTTGAGGCAATAATTTGACGAACAAATTGATGATTATTGAACAGAGAATTTAGAATGAAAAGACCCAAAGCCGAAAGATCATTCGAAGTTGAAGAACAGCTGACCTACTGACTTGTTTCAGTCTTGCCAAGGTCTTTCTCGGCTTTGAATAAGTCTTTGAGTTGTTTACCAGTTTCCATGAAGTAAAGTCTTTCAGAAACGTTTGTCAGATGGTCTGCGATCCTCTCAAGGTGTCTTATCAAGAAGGCTTCCTCCAGATAGACTCTCATCATCCTTGGATTACTCTCACGACAAGCAAGCTCTATGAGATTCTCGTGTCCTTCGTTGTGCAACCTGTCGACTTCGTCGTCTTTTTTCCACACCTTCACCGCAAGATTGAGATCTTTGTTTGTAACAGCCTCAACGGTCTGTTTGAGCATCACCAAAATGATCTTTGTCATTTCGTTGAGAGTCTTCCAGGAGTTGAAACTCTCTATTCCACGCTGAAGATGTCTGCTCAGCTGTGCTATGTTGACACATTCGTCAGCGATCCTTTCAAGATCTATCGAAAGACCAATCATAGCTACTACAAATCTCAAATCATCTGCCAGTGGTTGATATTTTGCAATTACATCGAAGGCAGTTGTCTGAATCGTCAAATCGAGTTGATCAAAGTAATCGTCTAATTCTTCAATCTCTCTGATGGCATATTCACTGGAAGATTGGATAGCAAAGAGCGTCTTTTCGAACAGACTGTCTACTCCGGTTAGAAATTCCATTAACTTCTCATTTAGGAATTCCATCTCTTTCTCGTAATGAATTGTCCTTCGCGTCATTTTCTCACCTTCAACCTATCTTTCCTGTCAAGAATTGTCTTGTCATTTCATGGTTCGGTGCCTTAACCACTTCAGAGGTTACACCATATTCTATCAAACGTCCTTGATACAAAAACATCACCTGGTCACTTATTCTTAAAGCTTGTCCCATGCTGTGAGTCACTATAACGACAGTGTACTGCTGTGCTATGGTTTCAAGCAATCTTTCTATGTTGGTTGTCGCAATCGGATCGAGCGCAGAGGTTGGTTCGTCAAGCAGTATCACCTCTGGTTCTATCGCAAGCGCCCTCGCTATGCACAGCCTCTGCTGTTGACCTCCCGAGAGTTGGACTGCCGGTTTCTTGAGTTTGTCTTTCACCTCATCCCATAAGAATGCCTTCCTCAGTGCTATCTCAACTCTTTCCTTGAGAATCTCTTTCTTCTTTATACCTCCTATCTTCAAACCGTATGCCACATTATCAAAGATCGACATTGGAAAGACATTCGGTCTTTGGAAGACCATCGTTACCTTTCTTCTGTACTGGTTGAGATCTTTCATTTTGTATATATCTTGACCTTCGAAGAATATACTTCCCTTCATCGAGAAGCTTTGAACGAGGTCGTTCAACCTGTTCAGACATCTCAAGAGCGTACTCTTTCCACAGCCAGACGGTCCCATGATAGCAGTTATACACTTTTGTTTTATCTTGGCATTTATCCTATCCAGCACCTTGTGATCTCCATAGTAAACCTGCAAATCTGTGATTTCAAAAACGACGTCATTCATCTTTGTTCCTCCTTAAGATCTGAACCACAGAATAGATGGCTATCATTATCAGCACCATGAGACTTGCCATTCCTTTTGCCATCCATTGAGCCTTTTCGCCAAGGTTCATAACTATCGCGTAGATACTCGTTGGCAAAGTCATAACAGGGTCTGTGATTTTACTCGGCAACTTTGTGGCATAGAAGACCGCACCAGTAACAAGTATTGGGGCAGTTTCACTGAAAGCTCTACCCAGTGTTAATATCACAGCTGTCAGTAATCCACTCTTCGAAGCCCTCAAGACCATGAGAGTCGACTGAATCTTGTTTGCTCCCAATGCGATTACGCCTTCTCTCAACTCTCTTGGTACAGCCCTGGTGAACTCAACTGCACTGTTCATGAAAAAAGGAATAGCCATTGTAGAAAGAGTCAACGAAGCTGAGATCAGAGATGTGCCGAAACCAAGTTTTACACAGAAGAAACTCAAACCGAACAAACCATAGACTATTGACGGTATGCTGTTCATCGTTGCAACAAGAGATTGAAGAAGAATCGAAAACCTTCTTGGTGCGAATTCACTGATGAATATCGTGCCAAAAAGTCCAACTGGTATCGTTATTAGAAAGACCACAATGATGAGCAATAAGGAACCTACCAGTGAAGGAAAGATACCTCCTTCGCTCATACCAGATCTTGGAAACTGTGTGAAAAAACCTGGTTTGAACAAATACCCGACACCAGAAAAAACTATCGTTACAATCACAATCACGAGTGCTACAAAGACCGTATAAGCTACGATTCTAAAGAACCACTTCACCGTTTCACCCCTTAATCCATCTTTCAGTCTTTCTCACGAAATAGTTGGTGAGCAAATTGAGCAGGAGCGAACCTATCAATAACAAAAAGCCAATGAAAAACAATGAACTGTAGTGAAGGCTACCAACTTCAACCTCTCCTATCTCACTTCCAAGTGCCGCCGTCAGAGGACGAACAGGATCGAGAAAAGATTTCGGCAGTATATTTGCACCTCCAGCCACCATTAAAACTATCATCGTTTCACCGAAGATTCTATTGAAAACTACCATCATCGCGTTCACAATACCAGGCAAAGCGTGTCTTATCTCAACATACATCAAATGCAAATCCTTTGCACCAAGTGAGACACACCCTTCGATAACCTCTCTTGGCACCTTTTCAAAGGACTGATAAGCCAAACTGATCATGAAAGGTAAGGTCAAAACAGCTAACATTATTGAAGCATTGAGAAAGTTCTGAGCTGTCCACGAACCAAATTTCAAAAGCATCGAACCAACCACTACGACACCGAAAAATCCAAGAACCACAGATGGTATACTGCTCACATATTCGAGGATTCTAAGCATAAATTCCTTCTCTTTACCTTTTGCAAATCGATGTAAATAAAAGGCGCAGATTATTCCAATAAACCACACCCAAAGACTTGTCCAAAGAGTGAGCAGTAGAGTATTCAAAAGCATTGTTCTGATACCAAACTCTGGTTCACTCCAGACAGGATACCAGTTAGGGGAAAACAGTTTCAGCCCCACTTCTTTTATTGCAGTAGTAGACTCAAGAGATAGGAAAAAAACTATACCAAAGAGTGCAGCTGCCACTGTCATGGCAGCCACGGAAACAACAAAAACAAAGAAAATCGTAAGAGAATCTTTCATCAATCACCAGTCCCGTACGCAGGAATGTATCCAGCTTGCCTTACCAACCTTTGCCCTACTGGCGAGAGAATTAACTTGATGTAATCTGCTACAACGCCCTTCTCTGGCCACAGGTTGCCAAATCTGCTCAGATCTATGAAGACATACAAAGGTCTGCTGATGGGATATACCCCGCGCAAAACATTTTGCACCGTGGGTTCTACTCCTTCAACTTTTAATGCTTTTACTTTGTCTGTCACGTAGCCCATTCCTGTGTAGGCGATTGCAAATTGATTCTTTGCCACACTCTCGATTTCTGCCTGAGATGATTCGAGCATCTGAACCCTTGGGCTGAGCTTTGCACCATGCAAGACCTTCTCGACCCATGTCTCGAAGGTTCCAGAGGCTGTGTTTCTTGAATACACCACGATTGGTCTGCTTGGAAGTTTCGGGTCAACTTGGTTCCACTCGGTGATCTCTCCGGTGTAGATCTTCTTGAGAGTTTCCAGAGAAATGTTGTCAATGCCAAGACTTGGATTGACTATTGCAGCTATGCCGTCGTATGCTACAACGATTGGCACCAAGTATTTCCCAGTTTTGTGCATCTGTTCAACTTCACTGGCTTTCAAGAATCTACTTGAGTTGGCAATGTCTGCCGTTTGATTGAAGAGCCCTGTTATTCCAGTTGTCGATCCTGCACCTTCGAGCGTAACAGTTACATTTGGATATAGCTTCTGAAACTCTTCCACCCAAAGTTGAGCGATCGGGTAAACGGTGTTTGATCCTTTGATAATCAAAGTCTCAGCCATCAATAAAGTTGCAAGAAAAGCCACCGTCACCAATACCAAAGTCTTCTTCATTCTCACACCTCCCTCAGTTTTCACTTTGTTTATGCCTCTTGGAGTTCTACCAGTAATGAAAAAATATAAAAGTTTTTTAACAACTTTCTGGCATGATTTCTTTGGAGGGATTGAATGGCTTCAATATTGATTGTTGAAGACGAAAAAGACGTCAGTGATGTTGTGGTCAAGTACTTGAAAGTTGAGTCACACGATGTGAAAACTGCTGGTAGCATAGAAGAAATGTACGATCAACTCGAGAGAGGATGTTTTGATCTGATTGTACTTGATCTTCTGCTCCCAGATGGTGACGCTATGGACGAAATTCCGACGATCAGAATGATGTGCCCCAAAACGTTCATAATCGTTTTGACTGCTTTAAGAGAAGATAGAAACAAAATCTTGGGTTTAGAAATGGGAGCAGATGATTATGTGACTAAACCTTTCAATCCAAGAGAACTGTCAGCGAGGGTTAGAGCTGTACTGAGGAGAAAGAACGCCTTCTTGGAACGCGAATTGATTCACAAAGACATGAAACTGATTGTTCACGAGAGAATATTGATGATTGGCGATGAAGTTATACAGCTTTCCAGTAGAGAATTTGAGATATTGCTGCTCATGTTTGAGAATCCAAAAAAGGTTTTCACAAGACTCGAAATACTCGATGCAGTTTGGCAAGGAGAAGAAAGATCAGAGAGAATAGTAGACGTCTATATGAGTATGCTCAGGAAAAAACTGAGCAAAGAAAGGTTGGTGACTGTGCACGGTGTTGGATACAAATTGGCATGAGATCATCGAAACGTACAAGCCTCTCTTACTGCTCAAACCAGACCAAATCGTTTTTTACCCAGCAGACGGTGATACTTACAAGAAGCAGCAAATCCTGACAGACTCAAAGACATTTTTTGTCAACGCAGTTGCACACGAACTTTTCACACCGATCACCGCAATGATAGGTTTAGTAGAAATAGCAAAGGAAGAGGAGAATGTTCGGGAAACTCTGTGCAAGATCGAAAAACACCTTGTCAGAATGCAAAGAATTGTCGAACAACTCGTCTTGCTATCCAAGATCGAACAAGAACAATACTGCCCTGAAACAGTACAAATTAGCTTGAGAAAGTTAATCAAAGATATTCTAAATGAATATCAGCATAAAATAGAGCAAAAAAAGATCTCTGTGGTTGTGAGTCTGAAAGCCTCGATCAAGACAGACCAAGAGGCTTTCAAAATAGTCTTGAGAAACCTGATATCAAATGCAATCAAGTACTCTCCAGACGGCGGCACCATCAAAATCTTTTCACAGAAAAGATTCTTGGTGATTCAAGATGAGGGAATAGGTATACCAGAGACAGAACTGAAGAATATAACAGCCCGTTTTTACAGGGCAGCGAATGCAAGAACCTTCTCTGGAGCCGGCTTAGGACTTGCTATCGTCAAGCACATACTTCGAAGAATGGGTATATGCTGGGCTATCCACTCTAAGATTGGTGCAGGTACAAAGGTTTTCATTGAAATCCTTCAGATTGATCAACAATTGGCTGGAGAATAGTCATTTTCTTCTTTTTTCTCTTTCATCCTCTTCTGTTCTTTCATTCTCACTAAAATAGTTTGGTTGTCTATTTTTGTTAAAGCTGGTATATTTCTTCTTGGTAGGTTACATAGGTAAGTTACATATGTAACCACAAGAGGAGGTGTGATTGTGAAGAAGTCAGTTTTGAGCATCGTCCTAATTGTTATTGCAGTACTCAGTTTTGGCAAAACTTTGACGATCTGGGTTGGTGGACAGGTTGCAGAGCTTGACGAGACTTGGAACTCAGTCATCAAGGGGTTCGAGCAGAAGTACGGCATTAAAGTGGAGGTACAACTATTTGGTTTCGACACTTACTACGACAAGCTTGTCACAGCACTTCAAGCAGGAAAAGGACCTGATCTTGCTTTCGCAGACTTGGGTGGTTGGGTCCCAACCTTTGCAGAAAAAGGCTGGCTTGAGCCAATGGAAGAACAGATCAAGAACTGGGAAGGTACACCGCAGATATGGCCCAATCTTTGGCCCACAGTTACGTACAAAGGAGTTAGGTACGGTCTTCCATGGTACACCGATTGCAGACTCTTACTCTACAACAAGGCAATGTTTGAGCAGGCTGGTCTTGATCCGAACAACCCACCAAAGACCTGGAGTGAGCTTTTGGCTGCGGCACAGAAGATCACCGATGCAAAGAACAGAGTTTACGGCTACGGTGTGAGTGGTACGAAAACCGAACACACTACTCTTGGTTACATGATGTTCCTCTACGCAGCCGGTGGAAAACTCTTGACAGATGACTATTCGAGGGCAGCCTTTAACACACCTGAAGGCTTGAAGGCTCTGAAATTCTACACAGACCTTGCAAAGAATTACGCTGTGAGTCCAAACGCGATTCAGTACCACGAAGATGATTACAGAAACATGATGGCTCAGAACAGAGTTGCGATGTCAATCGGTGGACCTTGGTCGTTCCCACTCATTGAAGCCGCCAATCCAAATATAGTTGGAAAGTATTCTGTTGCATTGCATCCGTACGACTCGCAGCCTGCAAGTGTGCTTGGAGGATGGGCTTTGGTTATACCGAAAAGCAGTCCAAACAAAGAAGATGCATGGAAGCTTGCTGCATATTTGACCAGCTTCGATGTATGGATGAAGTGGGTCGAGGAGAAAGGTGGTCCAATGCCGACAAGGATGGATGTTTGCACAAAATCAATGCTTGCGAACGATCCAAAATGGCAAGTGATATTCAAAACATTCCCATACGCAGTTGCAAGACCACCTATTCCACAGTATCCCCAAATCTCTGAACAGATACAGATCATGGTACAGAGAGTCTTGCTGAACGAACTCACGCCTGAGGAAGCAATAAAGGTTGCAGCAGAAAATGTGAACAAAATACTCGGAGCGAAGTAAACTATAGATGTGAGGGCGGGCAATGCCCGCCCATATCAGGAGTGAGTGAATTGAGAGAAGAGAAAATTGCCCTGAAAATGGTTATGCCTTATGTCCTTGTGATAATAGCTTTTGTTGTCTTTCTGTTGATCTCGAACATTGTGATGAGTTTTACAAACAGCAAAGGCGAATTGACCTTGGAAAATTACAGTTTCATTTTCAAAGACAGTGTTTTCTACAAAACCATCCTTAATACATCTATCTGGGTCTTTGGAAGTGTTTCAGGACAGATTCTCTTGGGTCTGTGTGTAGCCTTACTGCTCAATCAAATCACTCGAGGACAGATTTTCTTTCGAAGTGTCATTCTGATACTGCCTTGGGCAACGCTCGATATAGTTGCAGGTGTGATGTGGAAATGGATGTACAACGACATGTACGGTGTGCTGAATGATATCTTGGTGAAAATGGGATTGTTCAAAGACTACGTACCATGGCTTGCCACACCAAAGATGGCTATGCTGGCGGTGATCATTGCGAATATCTGGAAAGGTTTTTGTCTGAGCGGAATGTTCTTCTTAGCAGGTATTCAGACTATTCCTCAAGAACTCTATGAAGCAGCAGAAATAGATGGTGCCAATGCCTTTGGACGGTTTTGGAATATCACAATACCTCAACTCAAGCCAGTTTTGACCACGACATTGATGCTCACGATAATATGGACAATAAATTACTTTCCACTGATCTACGTGATGACAGGCGGTGGACCAAATTATGGTACAGAAACCATTGTCACTTACATCTACAGACTCAGCTTCAGATTTCTCGAATACAATAAAGCGGCTGCTCTGTCAAATGTTCTGTTCTTATTGGTCTTCACCATAGCATATCTTTTCACAAGAAAGATGGCAAGGGAAGTGGCTGCCTGATGAAACGAAGTACAAAACGAAAAACAATGAAAAGCCTTTCATATATACTCTTGTTTTTCATCGCCATCGTCGTTGCCTTTCCATTCATCTGGCTCATTTTAACCTCTTTCAAAACATACCAAGAGATATACAGTTATCCGATAATATATCTGCCAAAAAGTTGGACCGTTGAACATTATCAAAAGATATCGAGTCTCGATTTCAAGAGCTATTTTTTCAACAGCGTAATCGTTGGCAGCGGAACTATGGTTTTCTCTCTACTCATCGGCATTTTTCCTGCCTATGCCTTTTCTCGATATTCCTTCAGAGGCAAAGGTATGCTGCTCGTGAGTGTGCTGATCTTTCAAATGTTTCCGATGATAGTCTTTTTGGTGCCTATATTCAAATTTCTGGACTGGATAAAACTTCTTGACACGCATCTTGGACTGATTCTTGCATACATCCCATTCACCACTCCGATAACGATAGTTTTTCTGAGAAGTTTCTTTCTGTCTGTTCCAAAATCTCTTGAAGA
This sequence comes from Pseudothermotoga sp. U03pept, assembly GCF_051235805.1. Classification (NCBI taxonomy): domain Bacteria; kingdom Thermotogati; phylum Thermotogota; class Thermotogae; order Thermotogales; family Thermotogaceae; genus Pseudothermotoga; species Pseudothermotoga sp. U03pept. The sequence continues at coordinate 1,916,154 of NZ_JBPNXV010000001.1, forward strand.
GGCTGCACTCATAGACGGTTGCACGAGAACGAAGGCTTTTGTCAGGATAATTTTTCCAGTGACACTCCCTGGCATCGCTGCAGTAGGTGTATATGCCTTTCTCTTTGCATGGAGCGAATTATTGTACTCAATGTCTTTGCTCACAAGTAAGAGTTTGCAAACTATCCCAACCTTTCTTTCGGTCTTCGTTGGGCAGTACCAAACTCGATGGGGACCTTTGTTCGCAGGATCGGTCTTCGCAACATTGCCTCCGTTGGTTGTATTTATACTGCTTCAGAGATATTTCATCTCTGGGCTCGTGAGTGGGGCGGTGAAAGAATGACTATAAGCGATGATCTACTCTTCGAAGTTGCATTTGATTATTACGTGAAGAAGATGCTTCAAAAAGATATAGCCAAAAAACTGGGTGTTTCGAGGGTTCAGGTTAGTAAGTATTTGAAGATGGCAGAGGAGAGGAAGATAGTCCGAATAGAGATAGTGCCGCCAAAGATATCCACACAGCTGGAACAAGAGTACAGAAAGCTGTTCAAAGAAAGGTTCGGATTTGATGAATTGTTCCTGACAACGGGGCACAGTAACAACCAACTCTTGTTACAGTCTCTGGCACGCAGGGCTTGGGAATTTATATCAGAACTTTCGGAAAATGCATTGAACATTGGAATAGGCTGGGGCACCACGATGTTCACAGTGGCAACTTACAATTTCACATTGAATCGCCCCAACTGGAGAGTAGTACCACTTTCAGGTGGAACCTTCAAACTTTCAGACAGGCACTTTGATTCTAATTTCATCGCCCAGAACTTTGCAGATCGCTTGAATACAAGAACGATACCTGTTTACTTTCCATTCTTGATGGACAACAGTCAGCAAAGACAACAACTGCAGAGTACCGAAGAGTTTGCCTACATAAACTCACTTTGGAACAATCTCGATGTGGTTATCTGCAGCGTTGGTTATTCCATATCGAGATCTCCACTCTTTCGCCAAAACGTTTTCGATGGTTCCACACTCGACAAACTCGAGAAACTCGGCATCGTTGGCGATATTCTGACACATTACTTTGATATCAACGGCAGGGTGCACGACTTGGAGTTCATGCAAAAGATCAACAACATAACAATGGACCAGTACATGAAAGCCAAAAAAAAGATAGTAGTCGCAGGTGGTTTTCACAAGATAGAGAGTATAGTTGGTCTTCTGAAAGGGAAGCTCGCAGATGTACTGATAACGGACACAAACACAGCGCGTAATGTGATCGAGTTCGTGTCCGAGAAGGATTGGAGGTAGTGGCGCTCTTGAGCATTCAAATACTCAATCTAAATCCTTGTTATGATCATTGGGTGATCATCTCAAGTGTTCCGAGAACCCCAAATGTTTTGAGAGGCGACTATGTTGTGAAACTCGTCGATGGAAAGGGATTGAATATTGCAAGAGTTTTCAACATGCTTGGTTTTCAGGATTATCTTTGTGTTAATGTGCTTGGTGGTGATGTGGGAAAGATAATCTCGGCAAAGTGTCGAGAAGAGGGTATAAAGACTACAGAATTCTGGATAAACGACGAGAACAGAATCAATACGGCAGTTGTCTATGAATACGAAAAGAAGATGCTCATGATCAACGAACCAGGACCAATCATACAACCAGATGAGATCGAAGGACTCATAAATTATCTTGATTCCGTTGTTGAAGAAAAAAGCACTTTGGTAATCTCAGGAAGTGCACCAAGAGGATTTGGCACAAAGAACATGGCAAGAATTGCAGAAATCGCAACAAGAAGATCTTGTAGACTCATGATCGACATTGCAGGAGAATGGCTCAAGGAGTTGGTGAATTTTGAGCCCGAGATGGTTAAAGTGAACGCTGACGAACTCAAGATCGTTTTCAATCTTCACGATTTGGATTTGAAAGAACTCTTTCAGATCAAGAAAATGTACGACATAAAGGTTTTGTGTGTGACTATTGGCAAAGAAGGTTCCATAACCCTCGTACAAGACAAGGTGTTTCGTGCCAAACCAAAGGTTGTTTACTCAGATTTCTCCGTTGGGTCTGGCGATTCCTTTTTCGCAGGATATCTCTACCAGGAAGCGATGGGTAAGCCCATAGAGGAAAGACTTGTCTTTGCCACAGCGTGCGGTATGGCGAACACTCTGAAATACGGCGCGGCGATCTTCGATCTGAAAGATTTGTACCAGCAACTATCACTTGTAGAACTTGTGGAGGAAAGATTATGAAGGCATACATTGGCATAGATGTTGGAACAACAAACACCAAGGTCATCGTTGTAACCAGAAACGGTATAGAAAAGATCCACAAACTTCAAACTGCTAAAAAACTAATGGACGGTGTTGAGTTCTTCGACTTGGACAAGATAGAGAGAAACCTGAGAAGTACCATTAACATGATACGAGAGTCTTATCAAGTCGCAGGTATCGCGTGCACGAGTGTAGGAGAATCTGTCGTACCGGTTGCATCGGGGAGAAAGTTGCAAGATCCCATCGTTTGGTACGACACATGTACAAAGGCGCTGCAAGAAGAGTATGAAAATCTGGTGAACCAGCTCGCACCTTACAGAATCTCTGGTTCTCGAGATATTTACTATTACTCGCTTTATAAGATCTTGTTCATGCAAAGAAAAGGTATGGTCAAGCTAAACGACGTAGAGTATTGGCTTCCGGTGTCTTCCTACATCGCTTATAGATTGACTGGCAATGCTGTGTGGGATATGACCCAGGCGTACCGCAGTCACATGGTTGATATTCATCAAAGATGTTGGAATGAACAACTGCTCAACGCCTTCAAGATACCAGTTCAGCAACTTGGAAAACTCGACTACACTTCTTCCTTTGTTGGGTACTATGACAATATCCCAGTTTTCCTCGCAGGTCATGACCACCTGACTGGAACTTATGGGCTGATCTCGTTGTTCGGCAGCGAACTGATCTTCGATTCAATGGGCACGGCATCGTACATAGTCGGCGTTGCAACTGAGAAGGAAAATGAGTTTCACTTAGATAGTCCGTTCATGAAGACGGGTGGAAACATAGGCATAGCTTTTCAGGACAAACAGTACTATTTCGCTTCAGGCATAAGATTCCACGGCAAGTTGATCGAATTGGTTTTGAAATTCCTTGGCTTGAGAGTTTCCTCAAAAAGATTTAAAAAATTGAACAGTTCGATCTCAAAGATACCAAAAGATTACATTTTCTGCATCTACACAAATGGTGACAATATCGTGGGAGAAAAGGCAGACGGTGTGAACTTTGTCCAGATTCCACCTGATTGCTCCCAAGAACAGATTCTGCAGAATGTTTATCTGTACTTGTGCTACACAAGCAGAATAACCGTTGAAAACCTTTGGCGACTGCTTGGAAGATTACCAGTAGTTGTTGGCGGCGCATTGGTTGGAAACGATGTTTTCATGAATTACAAAGCTTCGATGCTCGGCGAGACACTCTACTATCTGGACACAACCGAACTGACAGCCCTCGGTGCATCGGTTGCAGCTATCAGGGGAGCAAGAGATGAAGAAACACTTTTGTCACTCAGAGAGAAAATCACTTTTCGAAAATTCGAGCCGTTGGATGAAGATGTAGTGCAGATGAATATGCTTTATCACAAAATCAATGGACAATACGAGAGATTATTGAAGAGATGAGGAGGTTAGTGAGATGCTTGTGACATTGAAAGAGTTGGTCCAGCTTGCGTACAAATCTGACTACGCAGTACCTGCTTTCAACATTCACACCTATGAAGACGCCGTAGCGATCGTAAAAGGTGCAGAAGAAATGAAATCTCCCGTCATACTGATGGCTTCTCCAAGTGCGGTTAAACACTTGGGTATAAAAGTCGCAGCATGTATCATGAACGAACTTGCCCAGAATGCTGGGATACCAGTTGTATCACACTTAGATCATGCAACGGATCTTGATATCATCTTCAAGGCTATGAAGGCAGGGTTTTCTTCTGTTATGTACGATGGGTCAAACTTGAGTTTCGAAGAAAATGTCCAGAACACAAAGCTGGTTGTGAAAGTTGCAAGGGCTTTTGGTGTATCTGTAGAGGCGGAAATAGGCAGAGTCGGAAAATCTGAAGAAGGTGAAGAAGTTAGCCAGATCTTGACAGAACCTGATGTAGCAAGTAGGTTTTTTGAACTCACACAGGTCGATGCACTGGCTATCGCTGTCGGTACAGCCCATGCCATGCAAAAGCAAGAAGCACAGATCAACTTCGAAAGGGTTCAACAGATTCAGAATGTAGTCGATGTACCATTGGTCCTCCATGGTTCCAGCGGAGTACCAGATGAGGATTTGACAAAAATCAGCAAGATGAGATTTGGAAAGATAAACATCGGTACAGTGCTCAAAACAGTTTACGTCGATAGAATTCGAAAAATATTACAAGAACAACCACAGCTCAAAGACCAGATTAAGTTGCTCCAAGAAGCATCCATCGCCGTGACAGAGATGGTAAAGCACAAAATAAAGTTGTTGAACAGTTCAGGCAGAATGTGAACAGTTTTCGCAATACTAACAACCTGTGACTTTTGCAACGATATATAGATCAGGTGATGTCCAGTGAATAATCAGACTCGCATTTTGAGTATTCTCGTCAGTTTCTCAAGACTTTGATTTAATCCACCTGGCCTGTTCACATTCAGCCAAATTTGTGTGTAGTCTTGAGAAATTTTGTTTAATTCTTCTTTGAAAGAATGCCAGATTTGATCTGGTATTTTTTCAAGTGAATTGTATTCTTTTTCAAAAATGAAAGCACGCATTCCAAGAATCAACATCTGTGTGTTGTTAATCACTTGGGCAATCGCTTGTTGGAGATCCGTTTGCACATCAGAACCCAGAAGTCTCTTGATCACATTTTCTGCTTCACTCACAGCTTTACGAATATTACTTGTGTCTTCTTTATCGAACTCTTTAAGATGTTCAAACATCTTGTGTGGACATACAAGTGACATGAAATACGGGCTCATGTTATGAAATTGAATGTTGGTACTTTTGTATAGAGTACCAAGCATGTAAATATCCTCAGCTAAGGGTAAATTGGTTTTGAAAAGATGTATATCAACCTGTCTCAGTAGATCACCTATCGTTATCTCTGACGATATGTTCCAGCCTATCGTGGAGGCATATCCAAGAGGTATCATCGAAAACGGTAAGTGCTGAGGATGACCATTATCACCCCAATCGGTCAGGAGAAAACCAATCGCGCCATATTTGCTACCATTTAGTAGAGCACTGCTGATATTAGCAATCGCATTATCACTTCTACCAACAAAGGAGTTCCAACTTGAAGTGCCAGGGCACACATAAAATGTAACACCTCTTTCTGAAAACAGTCTGCATTCGTGTTCATAAGGATGATTGCTCTCGTAGCCCCATATGAGCGCAATGAGATCATCTGGTAAGTTTACAACGAGTTCAGGGTAATTTTTTATGATATCACCCCAAAACATCATAGTTTTTCCGCGCCTCTTAAGTAATTTGTATATCCGAAGTAGAAAATCCAGGTAGACTTTACCCTTCCCAAGTCTTTCACAGATTTCCTTTGAACGACCAAGTCCCAAGTCATATGTTTCATCACCACCTATGTTTACCTTTGCACTGGTGAAATTGGGCAAGAGTTGATCGAAAAGACTTTCCAGGAATGTTATAGATTCCGGCACAGTGGGGCAAAGTGAGAACGAGCCATACTTTTCTCCCCAGGGAGTCGTAAAACCCTCTGGACATTCAGCAAGGTACTTGTATTCCTCATGTTTGAGCCATTTGCCAAGGTGTCCAAAAGAGTTCTGATTCGGTACAAGCTCAATGAATCTATCTTTGCAATACCTGTCAAGCTCTAGTATTTCCTGCGCGGTGAACGGGCTGTATCCTTTCCATACTCTTTCATGGCCTTCGTAAGCAAAGGTGTGTTCAAAATAAAGCTGAAATTCGTTGTACTTCAACTCAGCTAAAAGATCTATCAGTGCTTTCAGAGTCTGCATATTTGGTATTCTGTCTCTGCTGACATCGAGCATAAACCCGCGGTTTTTAAAATCTGGTTCGTCTTCAATGACCATCGCTGGTATCTTGCAGCCGTACTCTCTCACCAGTTGTTTAAAGGTTTGCAAACCATAGAACAAGCCTCGATTTGTTTTCGCAATTATCACAACATTATCTCGAGTGATCTTTATCTTGTATCCCTGTGAACTCGACACAGTGCTCGGTTCGATTATCAATTTTATGACAGCATCGCTACCACCAAAACCAGTGAATGAGAAATTTCTCCCGTACTTTGCCAATTCGCTTTTGAGTAATGAGGCAATTGTGAATGAATCATAATTCGTAAGAATTTTCCCACACAGTGGCAGTTCACATTCTCCATCCAACATGACCAATCTTCTTGGTTGTGGAAGCATTTATTCAATCACCCTCCATCAAGTCACCTGCTTCAAGTCACCTACTGTGGAAAACTCAATGTACACCTTCTTCACTGAGTTGACGCTTTAGGTTCTCTTCGACCTCTTCTTTCACTGTGAAAAACTGTTCCATCGCCATTAACAGCGCACCTCCCAGTGGAGGCAGAGACGGTTCGGTAAAATTCACATTCAGATCCTGCAGAGAATTTTCAACAGTTCTCAAGAAATAAGAGTTGTTGAATAACCCTCCAGTGTACGAGAGAAAATCACTACCAACTCTTTTCAATACCGGTTCGACAGCATCAACGAGTTCAGCAATGCATCGCTTTACGACCGTCTGTGCGACTTCGTCACCTTCTTCGGCGCACCTCAGAACAAAAGGTGCAAAAGAAGCTAAGTGACTCTTTGGATGTTTTTCAACGTAGAAGTACCTGAGCACATCATCAATTGAATGCAGATCAAAAACTTTTTCTACATGACAAACAAGAGAGGTTGGTTTGCCTCTTCCTTCCCAATATTTCATGACTTCCTTAATAGAGTCAAAAGCCAATCCATAAGCACTCCAAGAATCGCCTATGATATGTCCCCATCCTCCTGTTCTGTGGAAATTGCCATTGACGTCAACGCCTATAACCATGGAACCAGTACCAGCGACAACAATTGTTCCTGATTTTCTCGACGTACCCAAGGCACCCCTTAGGGCTAAGATACAATCGTTGACAACTATCAGCCTCTTGGAAGGCACCACTGGTGCCATTAGATCACGTAATCTATCGCAACTTTTCTGTGAGAAGCCAGCCCCCGAAAGTCCAAGAACACAAAGATCAACTTCCGCAATATCCTCGTTGATCTCATTTAGACAATCCTGAAGTGTCCTTTTCAATTTGCCAATTCCAATATCCAGATGGTTTGCTGGACCTCCAAGCGTCTTAGAAAGAACTTCTCCTCTTTCATCACACAGAGCAACTCTTGTTTTTGTACCACCAGCATCCACACCGAGAAATCTCATTTTCTCAGATACCTCCTAATAGCCCTGTATTTATGGGTTAAACAATTCTCTATCTATAAGCCCAAGAAGTCTTTCCTCAGTCTCATCAGAGTAAGGGGATACCACCCATTCATAACCTGAATGCACATCCTTTGGTACAACATACGATGCGGCAGAGTTCGCGTAGCACACAATGAAGACCGGTTTTTCAGCAAACACTTGCTGAGTACTGAACTCGATAAACAATTCGAACGGGACAAACACAAATTTCAGAGATTCTATAGTGAGGAAGGAGATTCTAACCTTTTCTGTCGTTGGAAGAACTCCGCGCTGTCTTGCCAACATTGCTCCCGGTGTGTCTCTATCGTTCAATGAGAGATTGCTCAAATTCTTAGTAACGAAGTTAACTACGAAATCAACATTCTTGAGAACAAGACTGCGAGGATATGGTATTCGATATGCTTCTTCAAGATGCAAGTGATCTGTGAAAATCTCTGTCAGTCTCTCTATCTCGGCAAAAGATCTATTCCGTCGTGTTCTGTGAGTACTCACATTGCCACAACAGGAATTCATGAACAAGACTGGACGACCTTCTCTAAGTGATAACTTTCTGCGAATGCCTCCAGCCAAATCAGCTGAATAGAGTAAGTTCTCAGGACCGAGTACGGTTGGATGACAGGAAAAGAGCAGAATCGAGAAACTTTCCATTGCTGTTCTAAAGTGGATGTGATTTACCGGTATTTGTTCACTACCTGGTTTGTTTCTGAGATCACATACACCTGATATCTTTCCTTTCCTTACAACGATTTCCTCGATTTCAGTGGCTTTCTTTTTGGCTTCGATCAAAGATTCTTTTGTGCAGGATTCAATAATTTCTGCAACCAGGTTCGGTTTCGGTGCAGAGTGGGTATGAGTGGCAATTGGGATCAAATTCACACCATTCACTTGATTTGGAAGCCTTTCTGGTACTGAAAGCAAATCAAAAACCACCAAAGCAACTTCTATCTCATCGTCACTGAGGTAAACACAGAACAACTCAAGTGGATCATGACAACCAATGGAAACCCCTTTTCTGAGGACATAACCAGCCATTTCCAACCCTGTTGGAAAAGACAAAATTACACTTGAAAAACCAACTTTCATTCCTCTATCACTCTCCAAAAGCTCAGAAACTCTTATCCCTTTAAACCTCCGCTTAAACCTTCGACATACCACTTTTGGCAAGTGAGAAAGAGAACAAGAATGGGAATCGTTGCCACAACCATACCCGCGCACAGAAGTCCCCATCTGGTAATGTTGTGTCCCCTGAACATTGCAAGTCCAAGGTTAATTGGCATTTTTGAATAATCTTGTATCACTAAGAGTGGCCAGAAGAATTGGCCCCACGACCACAAAACCTTGAAGACTATCATAGTTGCGACTGTCGGTTTCACCATAGGAAGCATGATTCTCCAATATATGTAGAAATCGTTCGCACCATCAGCTCTGGCGGCTTGCTCGAAGTCAGATGGGATGGAGAGAAAACTCTGTCTGAACATGAACACTCCAAATCCACTTGCAGTGAACGGAATGATGAGTGAAAGCAAACTGTCGTACATGCCCATCCGAATCACTATTATGTACATCGGTATAGCAATGGCATAAAAAGGTATCATCAAAGTTGACAACGCCAACCAAAACAGGAGTTTCTTTCCAACGAAATTTTTTCGTGCCAGCGCATATCCAGCCATTGAATCGAAAATGATACTCACAAAAGTCACGACACTCGCCACAAGTAGGCTGTTGAACAACATTGTTCCAAGCGTGACCTTCTCATCAATGACACTTGGGTAATTCCACGCCAGCAAATAGTTGTCGAAGGTCACCGACTTTGGCAACAATGAATAAGACTCTATTCCTGTATCCGGTTCTATTGACCTCACCACCACCCATATGAGCGGTAGGAGAGTGAAAGCACACGCAGGCACAATCAACAGGTATTTTATGAAAATTGACCAACGGTTTTGTGATCTCATACTCTGTTTCACCCCTAAAAAGTGACGTCTTCTTTACCAATCTTTCTTTGAACGAAGGTGAGAACAAGGATTATGAGGAGCAATATAACACTGATAGCAGATGCATAACCCATCTGAAACTCGCTAAAACCTTTTGTGTACAGATAATTGACTATCGTTGTTGTTGAATATCCTGGTCCTCCACCGGTCATAATGTAAATTGGAGTGAAGACCTGAAATGAATTGATCAACGACGTGGTTATAACAAAGAAGGTTGTTGGTCTCAACAAAGGCAGTGTTATCTTGAGTGTAACTTGCCATTTTGTTGCACCATCAAGTGAAGCAGCTTCATACAACTCCTCTGGTATGTTTTGAAGTCCTGCTAAGAAAATCAGCATTCTGTACCCAAAACCACTCCAAATTAGGACTATCCCGACGGCAAGTAGTGCGTATCTATAGTCACTCAACCACTGAATCGGTTTCAAATGCAATACAAGCAATAATCGATTTGCAATCCCGGTCGTACTTGAAGAAAATATCAAAGACCAAATTATACTCACGACAACCATCGAGATTACATTTGGAACGAAAAGTGCGAGTCTGAAGAAATTTCTGCCCTTGAATGGTCTGTTCAACAAAAGAGCAAAAACAAGACCAAGAATGGTGTTACCAGGAACATAGAGGACTGTGAAGTAAACAGTGTTGAGGATCGATCTCAGGAAAACCTCATCTTTTGCGAGCCTCAAATAGTTTTTCAAACCCACAAACTTGGCAGAATAGAGTGTCACGATACTGAAGTCTTTCAGACTCAGAAAGATGACCCAAACGATTGGGATGAAAAGAAATATCGTGAAAATAATATATGCAGGTGCGCAAAATGCATATGCAATTAAGTTTTCCTTCAGGCGCTTCTTCACCTTTCCACCACCTCAAAGGAACTAATGACTAGAAATGGGGAAGGTTCTACCTTCCCCTTTAGATTCACCATACAAATCCCTTTTCTTTCAAGTGTGTTTCCAACTCCTGTTGAGCTCTTTTCAAACCATCAGCCAGTGATAGTTTGTCTGACAGTACATCTTGAATTGCAGCCCTTATTATCCTGGTGAATGCCGAGTACTCCGGGTGTTCAACCCAGGGATTTGAATCAGACATTTGTTGGGCGAACGCGTTCATGATCTGATCTTCGCCAACATACTCTTGCGCCGCATCTACTCTCGATGGTACAAATCCTGCTACATTACAGTATTCAAGCATATTCTCTTTGCTGCACAACCACATCAAAAGTTTGGCAGCACCTTCTTTGTTTTTCGCATTTGAAGGTATGACAAAGACGTCAGCACCATAATACGACGTTCTTTTGCCAGTTTCAGGATTTATTGGTAGTGGTACGGCACCAACTTTGTCACCGAGTTCCTTTTTCAGTGCTGGTCCAGCATCTCCAGTGTCAATGTACATTGCGACCTGACCTGCCACAAGTTGTCTTCGAACGTCAGCCAAGTTCGCATTTATTCCTCCAGGTTGAACAACCTTATAAGTCTTGAACAAATCTACAAAGAATTTCGCACCTGTGTGGAACAATTCAGTGTTGATTGTCGGGGTTCCCTTCTCGTCGATCATTCGACCTCCAGCCTGCCACACCCAAATCATGAGCTGATAAGCATACTGAGCTGACGCACCAAAACCGTAAACATCAACCTGCCCATCACCATTTCTATCAAAAGTGAGGCGCCTTGCATACTCGAGAAAATCGTTCCATGTCCAGCTTATCGATGGTTCTGGAAGACCCCTTTCAGCAAGAATGTCTTTTCGATAAAGTACGACACGTGTATGACAGAAATAAGGAATTCCCACAATCTTACCGCTCATTTCCTTGGGTTTGTCCATCTTGTAAGTACTTCCCAACAGAACTGACTGTGAAAAATTCTTCAAGAAATCCTGTGGTAGGTACTTATCCATAGGTTCAATGGCTTTTGACCAAGCAAGAGCATGCTCCCTTGGTGAGCCCACCTTGGCAAGATCTGGGGCTTTCCCAGACATGATCGCAACATCGAGTTTTGTGTGTGGATCCTCTGCCCAAGGAATAACCACCAGATTTACTTTGATTCCTGTAGCATCCTCAAATGCCTTTACCTGTTTCTTTACAACTGGTAGGTCAAGTTGTGGATCTCCTCCTGCAAACCAAAATGTCACCTCAGCACCGAACAGCGAGACAGCCAAAGCACAAAGAAATACAACTAGACCAAGAACTCTTCTCATCAGTAAATCCCTCCCTTTCTAGTTTTCAAGACCCCTTAATTCCTTTTACACAGTTTTCATAGCCCTTTGCAGAAGTTCTTGCATTTCACTTTTCCTGAAAATCTCGTGAAATGCAAAAAGGCAAACTCCATCCGCTTTAGACAACTTCGAGACTCTGATAGCCTCAATTACCTCAGCTGCAGGTACGTCACCATGTGCCTGAATACCAACAATGACTGAAGATCTTTCGGACACTGCTTGCTGAGTACCCAAAAGTACGTCTGAAACCCATGAAATGGGCTTGCGAAAGTCATGGTGATATGCCATAGGTACAACAACATCGCAGATCTCTGAAAGATCCGAGTAGTTTTGACCAAACTGTACCAGAGCAAAGATTCTCTCCTTGAGGTCGATATCACCACCTTCCGGAATGAGAGCAGCACTCAAAATTGTAGAAGGTCTCTTGTTCTTCACCGTGTGGCCGATCTGTCTCGCGAAGTCTGTAACGTCGTCCTTCCTCATGTTTGACCATGCAACAACGTTGGGATCACCTGCAATGAAAGCATCTATGAAGCTTATATTGTCACCCTGATTTCCCCAGGTTCCCACGGCTTTCGCAACGAGCAAATTGACATTCAGTCCAGCCATCATTGCTCTCTGTTGCTGAACTGGTCCCCATCCCCAAGCCCCGTTTGGATATCTGATATAATCCAAATGAATTCCACTCGGCTCGTAAGTACCAAGTACCTCTGAGACCAAGGAGAGTATGTACTCTCTGTAGTTGACATCAGCTACAAAATCAACGGCCGCGGTGGAGATTCTGAAACAACTATGTTCGCCAAGTCTATATTCATGAGTCTCAAGTTCCAGTGGAATTCCCCACATGCCAGAACCAGGATTCCTCTGCAGATAACTCTTGTCCTGTGAGACAATGAACCAAGCGTGCAACCTGATGTTATTTTTCTCGCAACCCTCACGACTCCGTGGTAGCACAGTTGTATCCTGAGAAAATGCCAGCGCAATCTTTGAAGGCCAGCACACCTTTCCCGTAGTCCCTTTCACAAGGAGAAATAGATCGGTTATCCCTATTTCCTTCATATCTCTCAAAGCTTTTTCCACTCCGTACTCTGATAGAGACGAACCCCAAGCCCATACACCACATATCGGCTTTGGCATCATATAGAATTTCTTCTCAAAATCTCTCACCACTTTGTGACACCTCACAGAAATGGAATCAGGTGACGATACTTCGACACTAACGACATATTCTTTTCGTCTCCATTCGGTATGTTTGAACTCAAGAACACTGGGGGATTTTTCCCATTTCTCAAAAAACACGCCACAACTTCGCCGATGATAGAATTTATGATGAAAGCACCACAAACAGTCGAAAGCGGTCCTACTGTTATCTCGTCTACCTTCACACAGGCATCTCCATAAGGAACGTGGTTGTCGATAGTCAAATCTACAACTTCAAAGAGTTTCTTACCCAGTTTGTTTCGTGGTTCCACGCTTGTCGAATGCTCAATCGAAGTGATTGCACAAACGTAAGCCCCCCTTTTTCTTGCCCGGTCCGCAAATGTGACAACTGCAGCGTTAGATCCAGAATTCGAGAAAACAATTACTACATCTTTTGAAGAGATTGGTAAATCGGAAATTATAGCTTCTCCTATCCCATCTATTCGTTCCAGCTTTGAACTGAGAACCGCTCTCTCGTGAAGCATCAGTGAACTGAGGAGAACTGGATACACAGACGCTATACCCCCTGCTCGGTAGAAAATCTCTTCAACCAACATGTGAGAATGCCCAGTACCAAACGCGTAAATAAGACCGCCATCGTTCACTGATCTGTATATCCTTTCTGCCAGATCTTTGATCCTTTGCTCTTCTTGCTCGATGATCTTTTCAATCGTACTTTCAATCATCTGACGATATCTTCTCGAAAAACTTGATCCACAATCTTCAGAACCAGCTCTGAGCATTTTCTAAGAATCCCTCCTTAAAAATTGGCAAGATTTTTGTCAAAAATTCAATTGGAATAAGCCAGAAACGTCTTTCATTTGAATTGCTTTAGGATATCCTTCAGTACTTCTTCACGGTCACTACCCAATATTGTTCCGGCTCTAAAGACACATACTCCATCAGCACCTTCAATGAGGCTGTCAGCAACAGCTTCTGCAAGTTCTGTACCAGTCACTGGAGGATACCCTTGAAGACCCATAACAATCTTTGTTTGTTCACTTCGAACCTGTTGCTTGGTTCCACCGAGAATGATGCTTGTTATCCAGGATATATCTTTTCCATAGTCTTTGTGGTATGCCATGGGAATTATCAGTTCACATTTTTGTCCAAAAAGCTTGTAGTCTTGACCATAATGGACCAATCCAAACGCTCTTTCAGATAGATCAGAGCTTCCAGGTTCCGGCATCACAGAAGCACTGATCACAATGCTTGGTTTTATCTGCTTTGCGCAGTCAACCAAATCACTCAAGAATTCAAGAACATTCGCAGATCTCAGTTCCACCCACTTCGTAACGGTGGCATCACCGGAGAGATGAGCATTCACAAATGACTGTCCGTCTCCATTGCTGCCCCAGGTTTGTATTGCCAGTTGTTGTAGATAATCGATATCCGAATCGCTTAGGCCGTTCTCTCGAGCCTTATTAAGTTCAGATGGACCCCAACCCCATGCACCGGTTGGATACCTTATATAGTCAAAATGCAGACCATCTGGGTCATAGTTTCGTATGACCTCACTAATAAGCGATTTCATGTATTCCCTGTAAGCACTGTATCCGACAAAATCAACTGACTTTCCGGCTCTCTGGGGATCTGCACCTTGTGTTTTGGGAATACCATACATTTTGCTTTCTGGATATGTGGTAGTAAACTTCTCATCCTGATTACACACAAACCACACATGATATCTAAGACCATTAGTCTTACAGTACTGTGCCACTCTTGGTAGAACTGTTGTATCTGATGCGAATCCCAAAGCAACATTTGATGGCCAATTCACAGTCCCACTCGTACCCTTGACTAGTAGGAGAATATCTGTCACACCAAGGTCCTTTATTTTATCCAATGTTTGTTCGACTCCTGAGTTGGCGAGCGTGCTTCCCCAAACCCAGACGGATTTTATTTTTGCAGGCCATGAAAGAGGCAACAAAGCTTTGTGCAACTCTATTTCCTCACATATATTGCCCGTGTTTTCAATGCAGTATAAAATCTTAGCCAAAGTTGGTATGAAAACGTCTATAGACATCTTTCGCTGTACTCCGTTCACATTGACTGGGATGACTCTTGGTAAAACCCCATTCTTCTCCGTTTCTGCAACAAAGTACAGCGCTGATTTATAAAAATCCGATATTGTGCACGTTTCTGCTGGCTCGAAGTCTCCAGATTCAAGACTTGCAGGAAGATAAGTCTGAACGGATTTCACTGATGCAGGCTTTTGTTTGGAACTACAAAACTCTATAAAGAATTTCGACATCAGATACGCAGCATCGTTTAACTTCACAGCACGTAGATTTGTCGATTTTCCCTTAGGTTGCCAAACTCTTTCACACTCTTCAGGTAATCTCTGCGTTGAATCAACACACTCAGAAATTGCCGCCGCGATAAGCAACACATCATCACCACTGAGTTGATCTTCAGAACTCTCAAGATGTTTGACTACGAAACAACCTGCTGACACAATCACTAAACTTACCATCATGACTAACAATGCCAACTTCTTCATGTGCGTTCCACCTCCTCTACATTACCTACGATTGTCTAAAGGTCGATGATTTCATCTGCTCCCATCTCCCAGAAACACTACTCTCGAGAGATTTCTTGGTTGATCTGGATTCAAACCTTTTTTCTTCGCAATGGTTAGTCCCAGTAATTGACCGAAAAGAACCTGAAGAAACGCGTCTTGTCCATTCTCTGCCATTGGTGTTCGTAAAACGGTTGAAGCTCCCAATCTTTGCATTTCACCCAGAAGTGTAACTTCTTCTGGGTTTTGGTCGCTTGCATAGAGTACTACAACAGTCTGATCTGTTACAAGTGATTTCGGTCCATGTCTGTACTCGAGTGTTGAGTAGGCTTCTGCAAATGTGAGAGACATTTCTTGAAGCTTCAGAGCCGACTCTTTCGCAATACCTTCGTAAACACCCGTGCCGAGAAAAACGTAATGTTTTGCGCCGTCAATTCCTCGACTTTCAATTGATTTTTCTGACTCACGCAGAAACTTTCTTGATAGTCCGACCAGTCGATCATAGTCACTGGCAATCTTTGACATTCTATCGATCAAATAAAATAAACTGAGCAACATAGAGCTGAATGATTTCGTCATTACGACAGACCTCTCCTCTAAGGGAAGAACCAGAGATGACTGACATGTCCTTCGCAATTCGCTCTTCTCACCAAGTGTTATTCCGAAGGTCTTAATTCCCATCTGATCGAACTTCCTTACAGCTTGAACAGTCTCAGTTGTATCACCTGAACGTGAGATCAGAACAGCAGATCTCTTGAGATCTCTTGAACCAAGAACAAAACTGCTAGCAAAGACAACCTCTCCACTTTGCAGAGGCTTTGCATCAATTCCAGTGACTCGTGAGAAATATTTGGATGCCGACACAGCCAAGTAGTAAGATGAGCCGCAGCCAACAAAGTACACGATATCACTCCCGAAAAGGCAGTGCGCAAAATCTTCAACGCATAAATCATTCAGAAATGCTAACAGTCTCTCGAAATCATCAGGTTGAGTGTGTATCTCCTGTTCAGTGAACATCTGGATCATCACCTCGATGTCAGACAGAAATAACACTGATTCCAAACGATCTGAGGACTTCTATTTGACTCGGAGTAGCGTGGGTGTCTGTTACGAGAATATCTATTTTTCCCAAATCACATATCTTGTACGGAGCCGATTGCTCAATCTTCGTGCTGTCTGCCAGCAAGATCACAGTCTTTGACCTCTTGATTATCAATTCCGCCAAGTTTCTTTCCTCGAAATCAGCGACCGTTACACCATATGCACTGCTCACACCACTTGCCCCAAGAATGTAGCAGTCGAAATACATACGTTCAAACAACATTGATGAGTATTCACCAACACACTCAAAGGATCCTTGCCTCACTGTTCCACCAGAATGTATCAAGCTGAATGGCTTGGATAGGTTGATGACTGCCCACGCAGTTGTGATTGAATTTGTTACAATCGTCAGCGCGTGTATTGAACTGCTCTCGAGTGCTTTCATTGCATAATAAACAGTTGTGCCCCCACCAGCAGCAACTACCTGACCATTGTTCAGCAACTCGATAGCTTTCTTCGCGATTCGTTCCTTCTGTTCCTTTCGAAGGTCTAAGTTCTTGAAGAACGGTGAGTCGCCTGTTATGCTCTTGATAATTGCCCCACCACGCGTTCTTTCAACCAGTCCTTGAGACTCCAAGATCTCAAGGTCTCGCCGGGCTGTTATCAAAGATACGCCAAAAGAATCACAGATATCGTTTATTGATATTCGACCGGACTGTCTCAGGGTACTCAAAATCGCCTTCAGTCGTTCTTGACGTCCCATCAACAATCCCCCTTTCGATCATAAACGATCATTTTGTAGTCAGTTTCTTTTACTATACTAGATCTAATATGAACGAATCAACTTTGACTCTGACGTAAATTGGATAGAAAAGAACCCTGGGCAGGCTGTTATGATTCTCTTTCTTCTTTTTCCGCCGAATATCTTCTGGTTTCTTCACCTTTCTGCCTCGAAGCGTCCTATATTTTCCATTTCATTATTGTTTCGTGTGCTGAAAGGAACAGAACACTCACATTGTGCGAGCAAAGTTGCGTGGAGAAAGAAAGCGGTAATCGACGAATCTTCTGTCGAATCAACTTTGGAGAAAGTCTACTGTTCTTTGAAGTATCTCGATGGTCTTTTTGTCTTTGAGAACAAACTCGAACCCGTGATCTCCTTTCGGATGCAGAAGCAGTTTCACGGTGCATTTGCTTTGTTTCAGCTTCACAAACATTTTTGCAGAGGCAGCGTATGGAACTACGGAATCTTTCATTCCATGAACTAATAAAACCTTAGGGCATAGAGAACTCACATGATTTATCGGAGAGTACTTTTCGTAAAGTTCTTTAGATTTGATCGGCAGCCTTTTAATCGTTGCCATCACTGAAAATCGCGCAAAGATCGATTCAGATTCCCAGATATCCATCAAATCACACGGTGCGTAGTACGCCACGATTTTGTCAACAAGCTTTGGATTTCTCAGACCAGTCAGTAGAGCGAGATGACCACCAGCAGATAGACCCATCAAAGAGAGTTTTACGTCGCACAGATTGGCGAATTTTCTCTTCATGAATCTTACAGCCTCAGTTAATTCCTCGACCAAATTCTCTATAGTCGATATGTAACCTCTACTGTAATCTATTGCAGCAACAACGAAGCCCTGGGACACCAAGAATCTATACCAAGACATGTTGTTTGGTTGTCGTCTGTATCCGCTGATCCAACCACCACCGTGGGCAAAGAGAATGACGCCTTTGAAAGACTCAGTGTTCGGGTAAAATATGTCTAAGTGCCTTTTTGGCATATACTCAAATGTCTCAACTTTTGCCCAAGGTTTGCTCACCTTGTCAAGAACCAATCTGCCAAAGACGGCTTTGCGAATCAACGGTATGTTGACGATGGAAACTATTAAAAGCGAGAGACCAAAATCGGTGAAAACAAGAAAAAAGGTAAGTACGAGCAAGAGATACTTCAGTAGAATCTTGAATCTTTTCTTGCTGGTTTCTTTAAACACAAATCTTACCCCTCATCGGATAAAGAGCACCCTATCGCCAGCCTTAACTTTTCCACCTCTTAGAACTCTCAGGAATATTCCCTCAGTGGGCATTACGCATTTACCAACAGTCTTTGCTATCGCACACCTATCATGGCACTCCTTGCCTATTTGAGTCACTTCCAATTCAACAAGATCGTTTATGTAAGCCTTCGTACCCACAGATAATCTGTACACATCAACACCATCCACTGTAATGTTCTCTGCAAAATCTCCATAGTTCACTTCGATACCCCAGCTTCTCGCCTTTTCTATACTGCTCAACGAAAGCATCGAGACCTGTCTGTGCCAGTTACCGGCATGAGCGTCATCTTTCACACCATAGTTCTCTATCAATTCGATTTCTTCAACGGGTGTCTTTTTCACGCCTTTCACTTTCGAAATGTTCACAGAAAGGATCTTCCCCTCAAGTTTGTTCTCTCTTGTACTCACCAGACTTACCTCCTGACTTTTCAACAAGGTATATCTGTTCTATGATCATGCCCTTGTCCATGGCTTTGCACATATCGTATATCGTCAGAGCCGCAATGGCAACGGCAGTGAGTGCTTCCATTTCCGCACCAGTTTTACCAACACATTTGACAGTCGCTGTTATCTCCACACCGTTTTCTTGCTCATTTACTTTGAACTCAAGATCAACGTTAGTAAGATTCAAATTGTGACACAAAGGTACCAACTCTGAAGTTTTCTTAGCCGCCATTATTCCAGCTATCTTTGCGACAGAAAAAACATCACCCTTCTTAACTGTCTTTTGAGTTATGGCATCGAGGGTCTCTTTGTTCATTCTTATTTTGGCGTGTGCAACTGCTGTTCTTTCGGTGTCTTGTTTTTGTGTTATGTCCACCATGTGAACATTCCCGCTTTCGTCGATGTGAGAAAGCTTCCAATCCATCTTTAACCTCCCAACCTGTTCATCGCGTTATCAATCTTGCCGTGATTCATATTATGGCTGAAAGGTTTGTTATTGACAGCCGTTCTTACAAGTTCCGAAATTTGTTGAGTCGATTGGCCAGATCTAATTGCTCGCATTAGGTTGACGTGAAATGTTGAGCCAAGGCATGGGTAGAGTTTCCCATCGCAGGACAGTCGCAGTTTGTTGCAACTTTCACAAAAAGAGTTGCTCATAGCCGAGATGATGCCAACATAAGAGCCTTCCTTCGTAACAAAGTACTTCGCTGGACCATAACCAAATCTTGCGTGGACAGGCTTCAGTTGATAACTCGATAATTTCTCCAAGATCTGTTTTTCAAAGACAGTGCCTTCGTTTTTCCTACCAACTGGCATCATCTCTATGAATCTTATGGGAACACCTCTACTGGAGGCATATTTCAAAAGTTCTGGTAGTTCATCAAAGTTCTTTTGGCTTACTACCACGTTGAGTTTGACGAATAAACTTTGTTCTACTGCTTCGTCGATACCTTCGAGCACAGGTCTGAGCTCTCCAAAGGTTATTGCTCGAAAGTTCTCTTCATCCAGGCTGTTTAGACTAACATTGATGGAAGAAAGCCCCGCTGTTTTCAGATCTTTAACGAGTTTTTTGAGCATGCTGCCGTTCGTAGTCATCGAAAGGTAAAAGTGTTTCGACAGAGACTCGACGATTTGCACAACATCCTCTCTTATGAGAGGTTCTCCACCAGTGATACGAATTTGCTTTATTTCAAGTTGTTTGAAGACATCTACCAGAAATTTCATTTCTTGAAAAGTAAGTAAATCAGCAGTCGGCAAGAATTTTGTGCCAGGCGACATACAGTAGAAACACCTGTGGTTACATCGATCGGTTATTGAAAACCTCAAATAGTCTATTGAACGTCCATAACGATCCTGCAACTTACCAACTCCTACAACTAAGTATACATCGATCCCCAATTTCATCGCAAAGACAAGCTCATCATTTTGAAATCAACGCGTACGCTTTTTGTGTCTATAATTTCCTTGCAGTAGAGAGGTGTTTACAATACAGTTCTACATATTCACAGCGATAACCAGCTTTGCAGGTCAGATTTACGGTGTGATCTTCAATCTGTTTCTGAGACAAAATGGTTTGACAAACCTTGAGATAGGCAAGATTACCTCAGCAGCCCTTTGGGGTTCTGCCGTGCTGGGTACTTTTTTTGCATTTCTTGCCGATAAAGTCGAGAAAAGAAGGTTTTTGAAATCTCTCGTCTGCCTCCAAATACTCACACAGTTTCTCAGAGCCATATTGTTGAGCAGTCAGTGGCAGATTGTATTGAATTTCACAGCCGGTGCAGCCTCTTCAGCGGTGTCAATAATCATTTCTGCTTCAATGATACTATCAACACCGTCTAAGAACAGAATGATTCTCTTTGGTTCAAATTTCTCTATCTCGATGATCATGAGCGTCCTTGGTAACTTAACTGGCGGATTTGTAGCCGACCAAGTGGGCTTTAGATCTACAATGTTTCTTGCCGCCTCAATTTACAGCACAAATCTACTGATCGTCAAGAAATTACCAGTCAAAGATCGCCAGGTTCTTGAAAAGGTTGTTTTCAACCCATTGCAGAAAGGCATTCTTTGGTACTATCTACTCTCTAACTTGCTTGTAGGTTTTGGTGCGGGGTTGTTTATAAGCTTCGGAAACTTGATCTTGAGCGATCTTTTTGCCATGTCGACAACCTTGATTGGTTTGGTG
Organism: Pseudothermotoga sp. U03pept; assembly: GCF_051235805.1. NCBI lineage: Bacteria > Thermotogati > Thermotogota > Thermotogae > Thermotogales > Thermotogaceae > Pseudothermotoga > Pseudothermotoga sp. U03pept. Next base: position 1,937,261 of record NZ_JBPNXV010000001.1, read on the forward strand.
ATGGCTTTGACTCAGATAGCTACCGCTATCGGAGGAGCTATGAACTATTTGCTTGAAAAGCGCTTCAGTCCAACAAAGGTCTTACTCTTCTGCTATACTGCCGTTATACCATTGATGATCTTTCTGGCTTTCGTGAGAAATCCTGTTGTCTTCTCTGTGATGTACGTATTGAGGTTTATGTTCATGAACATGGTAAGCCCCATCTTCTCTGTGCTGGTGTTTTCAAATCTACCAATCCAATATCTTTCTATCACGAATGGAATTGGCAACTTGCTGAACAACTCTTCTCGTGCTGTTGCCGCTCTTCTGTATGGATACATAGTCAAGGGCAATTCTGATTACACCAAACTGCTCTTGCTGAGTATGACTTTTTACCTACTGAATGCCATAATCACATATTCATTACACAAAAAGTTAGATCTTCGCTCTGATATCAATACTGTATAATTCATAAGGAAATCAGTTCTTTGAGGTGTCAGTATGAGGATAATCGTCTTGTTTCTTTGTATTCTTACGATCACGATTTTGGCAGAGTCTTTGCTTGTTCTAACCAGCAACAGCCTTGAGTTGTATGATATCTCGATACCCCTTGTCCCAACAAGAATAGCAGTTACAGAAACTACTGCTCCTTTGAAGGCATTGTACGAGTCAGAAAGGATATACGTCCTTTGTGAATCACAGATAGAACTATACGATTCCTCTTTGAACAGAATCTCGGCCACCAAGCTCACTGAAAAGTTTTCTGACGCTTTGCTCATCGACGAATTGTATCTGTTCTCGGATTACAAACTCTCAGTCTACAGCAAAACTCTTCTGCCTCTCCGCAATTACACATTTGCAGAGAAAGCCATGAAGGTCGACGCACATGGTAGCAACATACTAATACTGCATTCATCGGGAAAGATTGTCTGCTATACAAAATCAATGAATAAACTGTGGGATTTGTCCGGTCCAGACCCATTTTTGGGAATGCAAACCATAGAGGACAGTCTCTTTGTCTGGACAAAGAATAGATTCTACATGTTCAAGATGAACGAAGGCTATCCTGTTTACGAAAAAGAAGGCAATTTTACTGGCAATTTTATTCAAGTGATCAGAGTTAGAGATAGCTTGGTTTTGCTTGATTCTAACGGTGTATTGAGGTTAGTTCCATTGCAAGGCTTCAAGATTGTGGAAACCATAAGTGTTAACGCCAAATCAATGAGTGCCTATGGAGATTACATATACACAACCACAAAAGATGGCAAGATAAGAGTTGTGAATGTTTTGTTCTCCTCAATGAAATTGCTGCACAGTTTTTCGACGAATGCTTTATTCTCGAGAACGATTCCCATCTCAACAAAACCAAAAACAGTCGAACCAGAAAAACCTACACAGTTGCTTGTGGAACCTCCAAAGATTGAAAAGAAACAAATTGAGCTGATCTACGAGGCAAAGTTACCGATGCCAGCAAATACCTCTTGTGTTGTCTCTAATAAAGATCTTTATTCAACATCGATGTATGGTGAATTGATCAATTTCAACACAGAAACAAAGAGAAGCTCTTCATCGAAGATCTCTTTCATCACCACAAGCGATCTTGCTTTGACGAATGACGGCACATTGATAATGGGCTCTTGGGACAAAAGCGTCTATATCGTAAGAAACAAGCCAGTAAAACTCAGAATAGGTTCAAATGTAAGTCTTGCCAGTTCGATAACACCTAAAGGATTTGTAGTCGCAGATGACGATGGAGTACTCTCACATTTCGATAATATTGGAAACGAAATTTGGAAATTCAGTTTGGGCAACTGGCTTGTCTGTCCTGCTGCAGTACATGAACATTTTGGAATTCTCACACTCGATTGGCTAGGCATACTAAGACTGATCGATTTTTCCGGCAATTTGGTCTGGGCAACCTACTTAGAGTTCAGTAATCAAGGGGCCATCGCTTTATCTGAAGAAAAGGCCTTCGTGGTGAACAACGGTAAGCTTTACTGTATAGAACTCTCATCTGGTAAAGTACTGTGGACATTTTCACAAACAAGCTCTGTGGTGAACCATGTTGTCTGCGACAACAAAATCGTTATGTGCTACTCTCAATCAGGAGAGTTGTATGCGCTTGATCACTCAGGAAAGTTGCTTTCCTCGAGAAAATTTGAGAACCTTTTCAGCATCATTCTGACCAAAAATTCTAGAGCACTTGTCTTCACACAGACAGAGGTTGCATTGATCGATCAGAATCTCAAAACACTCAGCAGTGAAAAATTGCCTTACCCTCCTACAGTACATCCAACGATGGCAGAAGATGGCACTGTCTATGTCATCTCGAATGACCGGCTGATACTCTACTCCGTCGACGACAAGCCGGCGACAGGATGGGCTATGTATTTGAAGGACCAATCACACAGCAGTCTTTTATCGGTGAACCGCTGACGAAAAATCTCTGAACACCTTGGCAAAAGCGTACAAGACTACGAGAAACTCGAGCCTACCGAGAAACATACCTGTGATTAACGTCCAAAGAGCTCCATCTGGCATCGAGTAATTAGTCACACCAACTGAAAGACCGACACCAGCAACTGCAGAAGCAAACTCAAAGATCGACTCAGATAACCCATAGCCACAAAGTAGTAAGACAACAACACCAACAATAAAAGAAAGGATATAAAGTCCTGAAACAAGAAAGGCTTCTCTAATGAGCGAATCATCGAGATATCTCTTGTTGTTACCTTTCCATATTTCAACTTGTACCACAGCACTTCTGGGCAGGAGAAATCTTCTAACAGAAAACAGAAGTGCTTTGCCCATCACAGTCAGTCGATACTGCTTTATACCACCCGAGGTTGAGTCCATACAACCACCCATCAACATCAAAACAGAAAGGATGAATATGCCAAGGGGAAAGCTAATCCATTTTCGAAGGTCTGACGTTGAAAATCCTGTACCCGTTAAAGCAGATACAACTTGGAAAAGTGCTTGTCTCATCCCACTATGAACGGTTGGAAATATCTTTCCTACACCAGCTGAGGAAAGTATTACAACAGAAACCGCTGTCAGTAAAAACATCTGTTTTGGTTCAGGATTTTTTCTCAACGCCTGCCAATTTCTCTGCCAAAAGGCATAGTGAATTCCAAATCCAGTCGCTCCAAGCCACATCAAGACTATGCTCACAAGCTCAACGGAGAAGTTGTTGTAAAAGCCTATGCTACTGTTCTTCGTGGAAAAGCCCCCTGTTGCAAGTGCTGTAAGAGAATGGTTGAAGGCATCGAATAGATTCATACCAGCGGCTCTCAAAGCTATTGCGCCGACAAGAGCATAAGCCACGTAAACTATTAGGATAGTCCTTGCTGAATATCTGATGTTTGGTGCTATGTTGTCAACCCTGCCTTCAGCCTGATACAAACCAAGGCCCGTTGGACCGATTACCGCTCCCATGACTATTATCGCAAAGCCTGCACCACCCAAGAATTGTGTAAGACTTCGCCAGACGAGTATTGTTTTAGGTACTATCTCAACATCTGAAATGACAGTCAACCCTGTAGTAGTCCACCCACTTGTAGACTCGAATATCGCGCGTGAGAAACCGAGAACTCGTAAGAAGACATACGGTAACGACGAAAGAAAAATGATCAAAAGCCACGAAAACAACACTATTACTGCTCCTTCTTTCGAGGTGATCACTTCCATGGTTGCGAAACGGCACTTGATACAGAACAATCGCGAAAGCAATAAGGAAAGACCAGAAACTATGAGAAATGCAGGAACAGCGGAGAGTTCTCGGTAGATCAAAGAAAACGGCAAAGGAATCAGGAATATGAAAGAGAAGAGCATCAAAAGACTACTCATCACCTTAAAGACTGTTGCGTAGCTTGTTCGAAGATGCGAAAACATTTCATTCACCCACCAAGCTTCTGATCACCTGCGTTTGGACATTTGGTTCGCAGATGATAAAAACACGATCCTTTGGCAACAGCTCTGTCTCTCCTCTCGGAATCACAACATTGTTTTGGCGCAATATCCCACCGATGATACATTCGTTAGGGAGGTTTATCTCTTTGAGCTTTTTGCCAATAGAGGGAGAACTATCAGGTATCTCCAGTTTCAGAAAAACTAATTTCCCCTCTTCGACCGGGAAAAACTCCTCCATTTCTTCAACGAGCAGAAGACCTTGTATCGTTTGACTGAGCAGAGAAGTCGGGCTGACGGCAACCCGCACACCGAGTCTGTTGAAGATCTCTATGTTTTCTGGATCATTGACGAGTGTGACAATCCTCTCAATACCGTAGTATCTTTTTATCATCTGAGAGATTATCAAACTATCGCGATCGGTGTTTGTCAGTATGACAACAATATCATCCCGGGAAAACTCAATCTGATCGAGTATGTTCTTTCTGCTGCCGTCTCCGTTGATTATCACTGCGGAGAGTTTTTTTGCTAACTCTTGACACACCTGCGGATCTTTGTTAACAATATAAACATGATAGCCCTTTGAAATCATAGATCGTGCCAAATGATAGGCAATACGATACCCACCTATTATCACTATCTTCAACTCTGTCCCCCCGTCTCGACCTCTTCTATGATCTTGTTGGCAACAAGAGCTGTTGGTGAAACCACTTTTATGTCAAATTCTTTGAATATCTCTTCATTATCAGGATCATTCACCCTTGCAATGACCTCTTTGACACCAAAATACTGTTTTGCAACCGTTGATATCATAAAATTCGTGTTGTCATCGCCGGTCAATGCCAGGACCACATCTGCTCTTTCGATCTTTGCTTCTTTCAGATGAACGATCTCTGTTGCATCGCCTAAGACTTTAAACCCGGTGAACTCCTCTGAAAGATTGTCAAAAGCCATCTCTCTGTTGTCTATCACAACAACATTGTTACCGGTGGCAGACATATGAGAAGCCACTATAGAACCTATTCTTCCACAACCAACGATTATCGTGTACAGACCTTCAGTCCGCTTTCTCATAGCGTTGAAGCTCCCTGAGTGCTTTCTTGTGATCTGGATCCAAGACAAGCGCCGCTTTTAGATGCTTCAAAGCGAGCACGGGGTTGCCAAGTTTTTCCATAACCATAGCATAGATGAAGTGTGCATCAGCAGATGGATTGATTGCGAACAATTGTCTCGCCATACGTTCCGCGACGTCAGACCTATCTTGATTCAGCTTTTCTTCGATCCTTCTTTCAAGTTTTTCAAAGGTGATTTCTTCTTGATTCAGGAGTTCTTCAACTTTTTTTACCAAATCTTGCGCAGGGAAAGGTTTTGACAGATAATCAGAAGCGCCACTTTTCATCGCCTCGACAACAGGTATGGCATTCGTGATTGCAGAAATTATCAAAATCGGCATCTCACGTCCTTCTTGTTGCATCCTCTTGAGCAACTCAATGCCAGATATACCTGGTAATCTCAAATCCAGCGTCATTAGATCAAAAGATTGTCGACGCATTTCTACAAGTGCTTCCTCAGCCGTTGCAACCGCTGTGACTGTGTGATTTCGTTCCTCAAGAATTCTCTTTATGAGACTCCTCACATTTCTTTCATCATCTACCACGAGTATGTTTGCCATAGGAAGATCACCATAAACTCAAGTTTACCACAGATAGATTTCAGAGAGAAAACATCTGAAAATATATATAACTCATCGGTTGAATCACCATTTGATGATCGACATCAACAGCAATAGTATAATTATTATCGACACAATACAATCATGTGATGGAGGGAATGAAAAGTGGAGACATATCAAAGACCACTCAAGATTTCACAGAGTGTAGCGCAAAAACTGAAAGACGAGATCATAAAAGGCGTCTATGCTCCGGGCCAAAGGATCAAGATCTTAGATATAGCGAAACGATTCGGAGTAAGCCAAACTTCGGTGAGAGAAGCACTCAAGGTGTTGGAGAAGTCTGACCTTGTTACTGAACTACCACACAAGGGATACATTGTGACACAGCTCAATCTCTCAGAGCTATTGGACATTTGGAAGATCAAAGAAAGACTTTGGGCATTGGCATTCGCTTGGTTTGCGGAGCGAGCAACGGATGAACAGATTAAAAAGGCAAAATCCTGTGTGAAGGAGTTTCGAGATGCGTATCTGGAGAACGACATCGACAAGGCTTTTGAAGCAAACTTCGCTCTAACAGATGTGGTACTCGAGGGATGTGGTTCGAAGAAGTTGGCATCTTTACTCGACTCAACGGAAGATCAAGCAAAAAGATATAGATATCTGAGCCTTATATATGACGACAATCTGAGAATATCATCACAGTACTTCACCGAAATTGCATACGCTTTAGAAGCTAGAAATGCGCAAAAGTCAGCAGATTTGATAACGGAATACATCCAATTCAGTGCCAAGGTAATCAAAGAGCGTTATCATGATATGGTATCGAGGTATAAAGAAAAACCTCGAAAAAGTAAAACAGAATAAGATAGAAGCACTTTTTTGAAATTTCTACCCACATTTCGTTCGACTTTTCCACAATTTGCTGATTTTTGGTTCTTGTTTTTCATTTGAGCTATTATGTATTATCGATAATCGAGAAGAGGGGGTGATCTCTTTGGGCATGAAGTTAATTGATCTCAGTGAGACAATCGTACCAAACTCACCTTCTGAACCCTGGCCGGCCAAAGTAACTTATTTAGACCACAGAGCAGGGACACAGGAGATGAGAGAACGCTTCGGTGTGGATCCAAAGGACTTGGTTTTTTCTGGTGGATTGGGTTGGTCTTATGAATTCATCGATGCTATGACTCATACCGGTACGCACCTGGATGCACCATGGCATTTTCATCCAATAGTTGAAGGAAAACTCGCCAAAACAATTGATGAAGTGCCTCTTGAATGGTGTTATTCTGATGGCGTAGTACTCGACATGCGCCACAAAAACTTTGGTGAATTCATCACCGTTGAAGATTTGAAAGTGGAACTCGAAAGAATTCGTTATTCAATCAAACCACTCGATATCGTTCTGATAATGACAGGTGCAGACAAAAGAATGGGAACAAAGGAATATTTTCTACAGCCAGGGATGAGTCGTGAAGCAACACTTTGGCTGTTAGAACAAGGAGTCAAGATAACTGGCATCGATGCTTACACTTGGGATCGACCCTTCATGAACATGTCTAAGGACTATCAACAAACAAAGGATGGTTCATACATATGGCCAGCTCACTTTGCAGCAATTGAAAAGGAATATTGTCACATCGAAAAATTGGCTAACCTCGATAAGATCCCCAAACCTTTTGGATTCAAGGTAGCAGTATTTCCAGTAAAAATATTCAAAGCCAGTGCGGGATGGGTAAGGGCAGTCGCAATTGTTGAAGAGTAGGAAAAGGAGGGTGGAAAATGGGTACTGTGGCAATCTTTACCGTTTTCTTTGCAATCTTCGGCTTTGTGATGATCCTTGTTGGGTGGATCACAAGAAAGTGGATAGGTAGAAGCACGGACTATCTGGTGGCAGGAAGGCAGATAAACCTGATTGTGAATATTTTGGGAGTTGCAGCCATTGGTTATGCCGGAACCACGCTAACTTTGGCACCAGCTTTCACATTGATGGGTGGTTTGACGAAGAGTATCTTTATGCTTGGCGTTGCTTACTCACTAACTGGGATTATCTCTTACGCACTCTTGATAGCACCAGCCGCGAGAAGAACGGGAGCGCACACTCTTCCGGAATGGCTCGAAATGAGATTTGACAAGAGAGTCAGATTTGTGATCACACTTGTAACAGTAGTTGCAATGCTTGGTATAACTGCCAATAACATTCTATCTATGGCAACGATTATTTCAGGATTCACCAAATGGTCTATACCCTCAACCATACTCTTAGTTTTCTTGATTTTCCTCTTCTTTACAATCCTTGGAGGTATGTGGGCAGTAACACTCACTGATTTCATACAAGGCGTTCTGTGCACAGTTGCGATCCCAACACTGATAATCTTCTTGTTAGTGAAATACGGAGGAATGAGCTTTTTGACTCAGAATTGGCCTGGCGGTAATGTCTGGACAACTGGTATATCCGGTAAGACCTTTCCCTGGTTTTCAATGTTCTACCCAAGTGTCTTAGTAGCTTTCTTCCTGTATGGCATGGCACTTGTGTGGGGGTCGAACAGCTACTGGATAAGGGTTAGCTCTGTGAGAAGTGAAAGAGTTGCAAAACTCTCATACTTGTGGGCTGCGGTAATACTTTTCTTGGCTAATGGATTCATGTATCCCTTGTTGGGTGCTTATGTTGGCTCCGCGCATCCAGAAATGTTTGCCCCAAAGGGAACTGCTGCACCAGCAGCCGCGTTTGGTATTTTCCTGAGGGAAACTCCAGCTGCGCTGGCTGCCTACTTCTTGCTGACAACGGTGGCTGCTTCAGTTTCAACAGCCACGACATACTACATGGCGGGAAGCTCTGTTATCGTGAGAGATATATACCAAAGATTCTTCAAACCAAACGCAAAGCCAGAGCAACTCGTAAAACCCTCGATGATAGTCAATGCTCTTTTCGGTGTAACTGCTTTGATTCTGTGCTTTTTCCCTGGAGGTCCTGTGTACCTGTTTGCCTTCGCAACCGCTTGGCTTGCTCCGACGGCTGTCATGGTTATCCTGGGGCTCTACACAAGGAAATTCTCCAGCACAGGAGCTTTCGTAGGAGGACTAACAGGACTAATCTTTATGTCTATCTGGACCCTACTCGATTTGACCAAGATATACCCACTCACCACCAAGTTTGGGCACATGGTTATTCCTGGAGTCGTAGTTTCAGTCGTCTCAGCTCTGATCGCGAACTTCTTTGGTAAATCAAAATACGATTTTGTGGTGCAAAAAAGATCTAAACTCAGTGAAGAAGAAATCACTGTGCTGGACATAATCAGAAAAGGTTACAACACGATGGCAGAAATAACAGATCTTTTGGACATTGATTCTTTCAAAACAGCTGATTTAATCCTGTCTCTTGAAAAGGCAGGTGCAATCGAGAGATTGTCAAACCGTGGTTCTGGTTTCTACATGTTCAAAATCACTGATTTCGGCAAAACACTTCCAACAAAGATATCCAAGGACGAAGTTTTTGAAGGCATCGATAAAACAAGTATTAAAGTACTCGAACACATAAGTGGAAAGGGGCAGATTCTCTCCGATGATATTTCAAAAGAAACTGGATTGAACACGATGGCTTTGGCGACTGTTGTGAGTTCACTTGCGAGAAGGGGTTACATCAAGGAAGGGGGAATATGGAGGAGAACAGTTGGTATTACTGAAAAGGGTTCCCAGTTGCTTTCAAAGTACAAGGAGATGGTCAAACATGGAATTTGAAGAAATTGAAGGATGCAAGCCTTTTACAATGAACGGTAGTTGGGTTTCACCGCTCAACTATTGTTCAGAAGTAAGAGAGAAGATGAATTTACCCAACAGAGTATTAGTACACGATGTGACTCTCAGAGATGGTGAACAGATGGCTGGTGTAGTCTTTACAGAGGATGAAAAAGTTTTCATAGCACAAGAATTAGACAAGATAGGTATTCCGATGATAGAAATAGGAACACCAGCCGTTTCCGAGGAAGACCAAAGAGCCTTCAAGAGACTTTCAAAGATGAATCTAAAAGCCAAGAAAATTGCCTTGGCGAGAATCAGTGAAGAAGATGTAAAACTCGCAGCAGAGTGCGGTGCCGATGGTTTGTTTTATGAAACAAGTGTTAATCCGTACTTCGTAAAGTACGTTCTTGGTCTTGATTCAAAAGAATTCATTAACAGGATAATCAGAGGTGCAAAGCTTGCGAAAGAATTAGGATTATTCGTTGAATTCTGTGGTTGGGATACCTTTAGAATAAACAATCTCGAGTGGATCAAAACTGTCTACACAGAACTGCTCAGAAATGCAGAAGTTGACCAAATAGGTATATCTGATACACTTGGTCAAGCCCATCCTTTCACTGTGAATTTCCTGGTGAGGAAGATGAAAGAATGGTTCCCAAACGTTCCACTCGCTATACACGTGCACAATGATTATGGACTGGCTACAGCGACAGCACTCATGGCAGTGGCATCTGGAGCAGAAGCAGTTGAGACATCCTTCAACTGCCTTGGCGAGAGAACGGGAAATGCAGCGACAGAAGAAGTAATTATGGGCATTGAGATGATCCTTGGAATCAAGACAGGCATAGATTGTTCTGAATTGTACAGGATTTCAAAACTGATACAGGAGATATCTAAGGTACAGGTGTCACCAAATAAACCTATAGTTGGGGAAAAAATATTCCATAGCGAATCTGGTATAGTAATCGATGCCAATGAGAAGATGTACAGAGCCACGGGTCTAAAGTATTCTATGTTCCCATACAATCCAGAGAATATTGGAAGACAGTTGAGGTATGTAGCGGGAAAAAAGAGTGGCCGTGCTTTCATCAAATACTACCTAAAGCAGAAGGGCTTGAGTGCTACTGATTCACAGATAGAAGAGATACTCATCAGAGTCAAAAGATATGGAATCGTGTTGAAAAACTTTATACAAGATGAAGAACTTGATAGAATCATTCGATTTGTGCTCGAATGAATTTCAAGATCAACTGAAAGCCCACCATTGAGGTGGGCTTTTGTTTTTCAAGTGCATACTTGTGCATACTTGTGATTTAGTGTGTATAAATGAGCAAACCACATTTCTTTGCATTTAGTTGGTTTTTGAACCCAGAAAACTCGTCTTTGCTACCTTTTCTTTCCATAGAATCAGATGCTAAAATGAGAAATGTGAAGTGGTTCACTAATTCTTTGACCCGATGGAAGGTTATTTCTAACCTACGTGAAGGGAGGATTTTTCATGGCTAAATCGTTGTATGAACAAGCGCTCGAGGTTTTCGGGTATGCTGCTGATGTAATGAAACTTGATCCAAATATCAGAAAATTCCTCGAAAGGCCTCAGCGCACCTTAGTTGTTGAATTTCCAGTTGTGATGGATGATGGCAGAGTAGAGATGTTCACAGGGTATCGTTGTCAGCACAACACAGCCCGAGGTCCTGCAAAGGGTGGAATAAGGTATCACCCTGATGTCACACTCGATGAAGTACAGACCTTGGCGTTCTGGATGACTTGGAAGTGTTCTTTGCTGAATCTACCCTATGGCGGAGGTAAAGGTGGAGTCAAGGTCGATCCAAGCAAACTTTCAAAACACGAACTGGAGAGGCTTTCACGAAGATTCTTCTACGAGATAGCCAATTTCATTGGCGAAAAGAGAGACATCCCTGCCCCTGATGTGAACACAAACGCTCAGGTAATGGCTTGGTATGTCGATACCTACACTATGCATGCTGGTTATCCGGCACTTGGTGTTGTGACTGGAAAACCTGTAGAAATCGGTGGTTCAGTTGGTAGAAACGAAGCAACTGGTCGTGGTGTTGCGGTGACTGCTGCCGAGGCTTGCAAGTTGCTTGGCAAAGATATTTCAAAGGCAACCGTAGCAGTTCAAGGATTTGGAAACGTTGGATCTTTCTCTGCGAAAATTCTGTACGAAGATTACAAGGCAAAAGTTGTTGCTGTAAGTGATGTGTCTGCAGCTTATTATGATCCAAACGGCTTGGATATAAATGATTTGATCACCTACAGAGACAGCAACAAAGGCTTCATCGAGGGATATCCAAAGGGAAAGAAAATATCTCACGAAGAACTGCTCGAACTCGACGTAGACATATTGGTTCCTGCAGCTCTGGAGAACGCCATCACTCAGAAAAATGCCGACAAAATCAGAGCAAAATTCATTGTTGAGGGAGCAAATGGACCTGTAACACCAGAGGCAGACAAAATACTTCTTTCAAAGGGAGTTACTATTATTCCTGATATACTCGCGAATGCTGGTGGAGTAACAGTCTCTTACTTTGAATGGGTGCAAGATTTGCAATCATTCTTCTGGGATCTCGACGACATAAGATCAAAGCTGACAAAGATGATGAAAGCTGCATTTGCCGAAGTTGCAAAGACTAAGGAGAAATACAATGTAGATTTCAGAACAGCGGCTTACATAGTCGCAATCGAAAGAGTTGCACAAGCGGTAAGACTGAGAGGCATCTATCCATGAAAAAAGGGCGCTTTCGCGCCCTTTTTACTCACATCTTTTTGTCAAATCTTGTCCCGCATGCTTGAGTTATATCTTTATAACTTTTGATCGCTGCCTCAGATTTTTTCATCTGCAAGGCATTTTCACTGAGTTGTTGCATTTGTGACTTGATCTTCTCGATCCTCTTTGCATCTGCTTTTAAGATTTCATCTGCAAGGTGTGAATCTATCTTTGCAAAAGATTTGAGTATTTGTTCACGCCTTTCCAAAAGAGGCAACAACTCTTCATATTGTTGATTTTCTATCAGAAGATCTATCTGTTGTTCTATCGTCTTCACTTCCTTTACCAATTCTTCGTCACTAAAATGCATTCTTCGCCTTCTTTCCTCATACACCGAAAATCGCCTTCTAATGGGTGTTCAAAGACACCCAACTCCAAGAGAGGAAAGATCACAAATTGTCTGTTGAGTATATCATAATGTGGTATCACCAAATTGGTTGACTCGTAGATTATGTTGCCGAAAAGGAGTATATCCAAATCGATGATTCTTGGACCCCATCTCTTTTCTCTTGACCTGCCCATAGTCTGTTCCACGTGCAACAGAGTTTGTAACAATTCTTGTGGCTTTTGTTTTGTATCTACTTCGACAACGCAATTGTAGAACTTTGGTTGTTCAGTCACACCATAGGGAAGCGTCTCATAAACGGAGGACGTTCTGATGATTTTCAAACCTGAAAGTTCCAGTAGATCACATGACCTTTGGATATTTCTCAATCTGCTGCCAAGGTTAGAACCAATACCGATGTAAACCTGACCAACCCGTTTTTCAAGAACTACGTCCGCACAAGCAAAATAGTCGTGCGTGATTGTAAGGTGAGCAAAATTGAAAGAAAAATCGGTATGAAACAGAAACAATGGTTTCTTGAGCTTGTTGTGAATTACTTCGATGGCTTTAAAGGAATAATCTCTCAGTCCCGTGCCCAAAGCTTTGAAGAACGCTTCTTTCGCCGCGAAACGAGCTGCCAGATACGTTTTCTTGTCTTTTACTGTCTCAAATTCCTTTGCTTCGCGCTCACCAAGTATTCTTCGACTTATGGATTCACTTACTCTATCGATTCTAAGTATATCGGTACCTATTCCCATTATCATACAGGGTAAACAGGTGCCTCGAACTCTTGCACCAAGTCGAAATCAACCTTCAGTTGATCAAGATAGCGCTTTTGAAGATATTTTTTGCCAACTTCTCCGAGTATGACGTATATCAGAAGATCTTCATCAGTTTTTGCGAGTAACCCGAGCTCTTTTTTTGCTCTTTCAAGTTCCGGCGGAATGAGTTCACCTGGACGAAGATCTATTGGTTTCTCATCACCGAGTATCTTCTTGGTCAAATCGGGATCGATAGGTGCCGGCGGTTTACCGTAAAAGCCTTTGACATATTCTTTCACTTCCTTAGTTACCTTTGCATACCTCTCTTTGGTCATGACATTCAAAATTGCCTGAACACCGACTATCTGACTCGTGGGAGTCACTAAAGGTGGGTAGCCAAGATCTTTTTGAACTCTTGGTATCTCTTCGAGCACCTCTTTCATCTTATGAGCCATCTTCTGCTCTTGAAGTTGCTTCACCATATTGGAGTACATTCCACCAGGCACTTGAGCATGGAGTATCTTTGGGTCAATCGTGGTCATCTTCACATCGTATGAAGAGTATTTTTCCCTAACTTTTGTGAAATGCTCTATCAAGTAATTCAAAGTTTCCCAATCAGGTGGAGGAACTAAACCTTGTTTGCTCAGAGAATAATAAAATGGCTCAAAAGGTGGTTGTGAAGTACCCAGTGCAAAAGGTGACAGCGCGGTGTCAACAATGTCAGCCCCAGCATCGATGGCGGCTTGATAACTCGCATCAGCAAGTCCACAGGTGCAGTGTGAATGAACATCCACTGGCAAAGAGAACTCTTTTTTCAACGCAGTGACAAGATCAAAGGCTTCCTTAGGGGTGAGCAAGCCAGCCATATCTTTTATGCAGAGCGAATCTACCCCAAGTTCAACCAGTTTCCTTGCATAGCCCAAGTAATATTCCAAAGTGTGTACGGGACTGACGGTGTATGAAATAGCCCCTTGAACGTGTGCTTTCATCTTCTTCGCTTCGTCTATCGCCACGATTAGGTTTCTTTCGTCGTTCAGAGCATCAAAGATCCTGATTATATCTATTCCACTTTCGACCATCTTTCTGACAAAGAGTCTGACAGTATCATCTGCATAATGTCGATAACCAACCAGGTTCTGTCCACGGAGCAACATCTGAAGTTTCGTGTTCTTGATTTTCTCTCTAATCTTCTTCAGTCTCTCCCATGGATCTTCATTCAGAAACCTCACAGCTACGTCAAAGGTGGCGCCGCCCCAGACTTCCATAGAGTAGAAACCAACTTTATCCATCACTTCAAGAACCGGCAACATGTCTTTCGTTGACATTCTGGTCGCGATCAACGATTGATGACCATCTCTCAGTGTTGTATCAACAAATTTCACCTTACTCACCTCTGTTTGAATTGAAATATCTCAAGATCTCAAGCGAAAGAGCCACTCTTGTTTCAAAACTGCTCAGAAGTGCGTATTCTTCTTCGGAGTGAAATCTAACGCCTGTGATTCCAAGTCCATCGATCGTTGGGACACCAAATTGATAGAAGAAAGCACTGTCTGCCCCTCCACTTGAATGTTGGTAATCAAACCTAACACTAACTCTCTCAAAAGCTTGTTCAACAGCCTTTTTCATCTCTGAGTGAAATTCCATAGAAGGTCTACGAACTTGTATTGATAGTTCGCAACTTGTCCCATTTATAGAAGGTTTAGAACAAAGTTCTGATAACACCTCTCTGCACTGTTCAAATTCTTGTTGTGTTGAAAATCTCACATCGAAATAGGTGTTACACAAATCGGGAGTGACATTCGATTTTTCACCTGCATTTATTATCGTAGGATTGATCGTTAAGCTACCAATCTTCCCATTCAAACTGTAAATGGCATCTATCTTTCGGCACGCTTCAACAACGGCGTTTGCACCTTCTTCAAGTCTTGAAGCATGACCTTTCTTTCCTTTTACAACAAGGCTCATCGAGGCAATACCTTTTCTGCTACTGACGATCTCACCATTGATTCCACCAGGCTCAAAAGACAGACAGCAAAGACTTTGCGTTGCATACTTCTCGAAGGTAGTCTTGCTGGTTTTCGAACCAAGTTCTTCATCGACGTTCAGTATGACGCACAAACTCTCAATTCCATCCTTCAGCGCTTTCTCTACTGTAGCAAGAAGCGTGATTACTCCACCTTTCATATCTGCCACACCAGGTCCGCGAACAACATCGTTTTCAATTCTAAATGGTCTTTTCTGAGCCTCTCCTTCTTTGAAAACTGTATCCAGGTGACCTATGAGCGTGAGGTATGGTCCATCACCAATTAAACCAACATGTGCTGCTTCTTCTTGGAAAACTGAAAAGCCCATCTGCTTCAACTCTTGAGCAATGAAAGATGTCCTGGAAAGTTTTGTCTGAAGATCTATATCAAAGCCTGTATCGGTGTTGACCAGTTCTTTGTAAAGGTTCAACCATCTTTCCTGCATCTTAGCACCTCACAATCCAAGCTCTTCAAGTACAAAAACGATCTTTATTCTGCCAGGCTGATTGCGCGAATCGTTTATGACGTGAAAATGCCTGCAGATCCTTTCAGGTGAATCGCAGTCTTGACACAAACCAGTCACCGCACATGGGGTCGACAGAGAAAGTCTTTTTGCATTCATAGGTGAGATGTATCTGATTCTTTCTCTCGCTGCTTCCAAATCTTTCACTATTTTGTTTGCGCTCACGACCAGTATCACGTTCTTTGGTCCAAAGGTCACCGCTGCTACTCTGTTACCAAAACCATCCATGAAAACCAGTTCACCGTTCATCGTGATGGCGTTGGCGCTACACAGATAGTAGTCGCTGTCGAAGGCTTCTATCTCTGTTTTCCGCCTGTCGGGAGAGTTGTAGCGATCGAGAAATCTGTACTTGCCACTCCTGAGCAGGGCAAGTATACCAGAATCACTCAAGGTCAAAGACCCACCAGAACTAACGACCGAACCTTCAGGTATCAACCTTTCAATCAATTCCTTAGCTTGCTGGGCATTTTCTACGATGTACACTTGGTAAGATTTCTTCTCAAGTACTGGCTTGAGTCTCTCGCACAAGGTTTTGTATTTGAATTTGTAAAGCTCTTCTCTCAACTAAATCACCTCTAATATATTATCTCACACGCAGCTAATTGAAGGACACCAAACTGTTAACTTTCACCCAAAAATGACCAATTTCGTTGAAATACTTTCAAAAAACTAAAATAATGGTGAAAAGAAATCGGATTCTTCTTGTTGCTATGTACAAATTCTTGTATCTCATCCAACAATGTATTGTATATGAGTACAATTTTTTGTATCATAGAGGAGGGTTGATAGTGTGAAAAAGATTAATCCCATTTTGAGAGCTTTCATACCTGTTACTCGTGGGTTGGGTCAAATGCTCGGACCTGACTACGAAATAGTCCTCCACGACATATCTGATCCAGAACAGTCGGTCATAGCCATTGAAAACGGACATGTGACGGGCAGAAAAGTTGGAGCCCCCTTGACAGATTTGGGATTGTACATCTTGAGATCAGAGAAATTTAAAGACGTTGATGTTGTACCAAACTACATGACAACCACTTCTGATGGTAGAATCCTGCGCTCGACAACAATCTTCATTCGTGACGAGAATGGAAAGATTATAGGTTTCCTGTGCATCAACTATGACACGACAAAGATCTCTATCTTCAAGCAAGTGATAGAACAACACTTGACCTTTCAAAACCTTGAAGACATGGCTGGGACAAACCACGAAAGATTCGTGAGCAAAGTTGAAGAACTCTTGAATGAAGCAATTCAGAGTGTGAAATCCTTGGCGGGGAAGCCTTTAAGATATGCCACCAAAGAAGAAAAAATAAGTGTTCTTAAGAAACTTGATGAGAAAGGCTTCTTTTTACTCAAAGGCGCCGTAGACTTTCTCGCAAAAGAAATGGGAAATTCAAAATTCACCATCTATGCGTATCTGAGAGAAGCAAGAAACAGATCAAATAACCTTGTTTAGAAAGAAGGAGGTATGTGGATGAAGATCATCAGTACAAACGATGCACCAAAAGCAATAGGACCTTATTCACAGGCAGTCGAAGTAAACGGTCTTGTTTTCGTTTCAGGACAGATCCCATTGGACCCAGTCACGGGTGATTTGGTAAACGGCGACATCAAAAAGCAAGCAACAAGAGTTTTCGAAAACATCAGGGGAATTCTCAAAGCCTGTGGATGTGACCTGAAAAATGTTGTGAAGGCAACTGTTTTTGTCACTGACCTAAAGAACTTCGCCGCTATCAATGAAATCTATAGCCAGTACTTTGGTGAACACAAACCAGCAAGATCTTTCGTAGAAGTCTCCGCACTTCCAAAGGGTGCAGAGGTTGAAATCGAAGTAATAGCCACCAAGGAGTGAATGAGATGACAGATCCGTACGCCGCTGGAATGGTCAAGAACGACCCATATGCAAAAAAATCCACCGTTGTTGGAAGGGTAGTAGCGGTACTGCGTGGGAAAGTTCAGAACAGAAATCTTTCCTTGATCTCTCCATGGTCAAGGGCACTGAGAAATGGTGAAATTCACGAGTTACTTCTGACTAACGAAAAAGAAGCAGCGCCGGGTAAGAATGTCAATACAGTAGCATACTTAGCCTTCGTGGAAATTGTGAATCCCGGTGTGATCGTTTTCAAAGACAAAGTCAAACTGTCGAGTGGCAAGTGCTTAGGAACACTCGCAGGTTTTGATGAAACACATATGCCAAACCACCAGAACATTGTAATTCTAACAGATGATCTTATCACTGGTGAGGAAATGAATTTGAATCTAAATGACTTGATCTATTTCACACGAGATTGAAAGGGAGGGATTTTGCATGTTCAAGAATAAGTATCATCTTTACAGGCACTTGAAACAGTCAATGCCAAAGATCTTTGAAGAGGCAAAGAAGGCAGCAGATGAGATTGGAATTCCGCAAGAGTGGCGTGGCAAGTTTGGTCTGACTGGCGCAATATCTGGCTGTCACGGGCTCATCACAAAAGAAGTCGATGAAGCCATAAGCAAGGTTTCAAGAGAGGTCATACCAAACAAGGTTTTTGCTGATGAAATAAGAGACATCGTTAAAGATTATTACGGTGACGACTACGACGCACTGCTTGTAAGTACATGTGAAGCCGCGCTCTGGTTGAGTTTCGATGTCCTTGTTTCACCGCCATTCACAGGAAGAGGTGACAAGTACAGAAGCAGGTACATCATACCCTATGAAAGACACCTTCACCACCATGGCGGTTATGGAAGACCTATTCCACCTCACTACAAAGACATCTTCGCAGACAGAGGTTGTACTGCAGGAGAACTCGGTTTCTATGGAAAAAGACTTGAAAATGTCGATGTGGTCATAGTACCAATGGCAGGAGGTCGCTATTCAGTTCACGGTATTAAATATCATCCAGTCATCTTGCTGAGTAAAGTTGATGCCAAAGGCACGGCAGCAAGGATCAAAGAGTACGCCGAAAGATATGCCGACACGTTGGCGGGATTTTCTTCACTCGGATATGACACAGTTGGGTATGGTTATGGAGAAAAAGATGAAGATGGTACCCCTGTACTTCAAAAGAAAATCGGCGAACTTGCCCAGTATTACAACGTGCCGTATATCGTTGACAACGCTTGGGGTGTGCCATTCATAGGAACAGACCCAAGGAAAACTGGTGCATGGGTTATGACATACAGCATGGACAAAGCAGCCGGTGCTCCCACCTGCGGTTTGATAATTGGTCGTGAAGATGCAATGGTTCCAATCAGACGTGCCATGGGAACCCACGGTGATAGAAGTGGAACATGGTCCTCTTATGGAAAAGCGGCTTATGTGACCTTTGATCCAGGCAAGGAATCTCTGGCTGGCGCAATAGCCGCATTAAAGGCACTCAGGCAAAAGGCTGACAAGTTCAAAGCAAGTATCGATAAACTATATGAAATAACCGTTGAAGAGTTCTCTAAGCTCGATTCTAAGATTAGGCACATATTCAAGATTTCCAAGAGCTACAACTCGGGCGCCGTCGAAATAAACTACGATGACTGCTGGGAAAAAGGAGTTTCATTCCCAATCTTCTCGATCGAAGACATGTACGCTGGAACAAACATTCTCCAATCTGGAACAGATGTGATGGGAATCATACAAACGGTTGCATACGATGCGAATATATTTGTCTCACCTGGACTCGGCACAACCGATGAAAACGGTGACATAATTGAAGACAAAGCAAGACTTGCACTGAGAGGTTTGGTAAGACTCATTGAGATAGTGGCAAAGTACTCAGGATTGATCTAATCCAAACAGACGAGGGGGAGTTCAGCGTGCAAAATGCTTATGACTGCATCGTAATTGGTGCTGGCATAATAGGTCTTTCTTGTGCTTACCAACTTGCGAAGGCAAGAAAAACTGTACTGGTTTTGGAACGAGGAGATGTTGGCTGTGGCACATCTGGTGCGTGTGACCACATGATACTGCTTCAATCAAAGGCACCTGGACTCCCACTCAGACTTGCTATGGAAAGCCTTGAGATCTACCGTGAATGGCAAAGTGAGTTGCAAGAAGACATAGAATTTGCGACACGCGGTGGAATGATTTTGATAGATAAGAAAGATCACATGCCAGTGATGGAAGACTTTGTGAAAAAGCAGAAATCGATAGGACTAAACGTGGAGATACTCGAGAAAAAGTATTTGAAGAAAAAACAGCCTTGGGTGAGTGATCATGTAATAGCTTCAACTTATTCACCCGAAGACTCTCAAGTGAATCCGTTCAAAGTTTTGTTTGCACTGTATCAAGCAAGCTCAAGGATTGGTGTAAAGCTACTAAGGTACGCCGCTGTTACAGAGATTAAACGCAAATCAGAGTATTGGGAGGTGAGAACAACTGCAGGAGAAGTTTATTCTGCTCAAGTTGTTGTGAACGCTGCCGGGGTGTGGTCTGGTGAAATAGCGTCCTATGTGGGTCTAAATCTACCAATACGCCCAAAGAGGGGGCAAATAATCGTGACAGAGCCGATAGAGGAGATAGGCGAAACTGACGCATGGGACGCAAACTACATCATCTCAAAGCACCTATCTAACTTTGAGCGTGATGAAACCTCCAAGAGACTCGGGCTTGGTTTTGCGATGTCAAGAACTCACAGCGGCAATTACCTAATCGGCAGCACCAGAGAGTATGTAGGCTTTAACAGAAGCACAACCTACGAAGCATTGAAAGCCATAACGAATAGGGCTGTGGAACTCTTCCCAGTTTTCGACAAAGTCAGAATCATAAGGTCATTCGCTGGACTTAGACCTGCCTGCGATGATGGTAAGTACATTATCGGAGAAGATCCTGCAAATCCAGGTTTCTTCATTGCGACCGGACACGAAGGTGACGGTATAGCACTTGCACCAATCACAGGAAAGTTGATCTCACAACTAATTTGCGGTGAAAGAACTACTCTCGAGATTGATGCAATTAGTCCAGCGCGTTTTCGTGTTGCTTCTGAAGTTGCACAAAGAAATTGAGCGCCATCTCACACAGGGAGGGATCAGGATGAGAAGGTTAGTTGTTTTGAGTGTCCTTTTTAGTTTGTTACTTGGTACTATGGCACTTGGAGCTGAGCTCAAACCAGTCACTTTAACGTGGGTCGCCGGTGGCGTAGGTGGAGGATGGTATGCACAAGCTGGTGCCATTGCAGCACTTATCAATCAAAAAGAACCAAAGATCTCGATAAAGGTTGTACCAGGTGGCGGAGTCACCAATCCTGTACAAGTCTCTTCGGGTGATGCAGACCTTGGTTGGGGAATAACCTTCGTTGATAAGATGGCTTTGATGGGCGTTCCGCCGCTTTACAGCAAACCAAATCCAAAGGTTCGAGCGATAGGTGGCTACTTTGGCTATTACCAGATTCACTTCGTCGCTGCTGCGGAAACTGGCATCAAGACTGTCAAAGAGCTGGCAGAATTGGTGAAGGCAGGAAAATCCGTCAGAATCGCAGTACCAATGAAAGGCACATCAGATTTGCCGATTGTAGAAAAGATCTTGGGCTATTATGGCATCACACTCGAAGATATCAAAAAAGCTGGTGGTGAATATTTCCACGCTGTTTACGCAGACATGATAAGCCTGTACAAAGATAGACACATCGATTTTGTCATCACCCATCTCTCAATACCAGCCGCAGCTGTTTCAGAGATGTTCATATCGAGAAAATCAATACTGCTGTCGGTATCAGAAGACTGCATAGACGCAATGTCGAGAGAACTTGGTACAGTCCCGCGCGAAACAGGTCTGTGTGTAATTCCATCTGGAACATACCAAGGTCAGGATTACGACACTCCAACAGTCACAACGGCTGGCGAACTACTGGTGAATGCCGATGTGCCAGAGATCGTTGTGTACACAATAACGAAGATCCTCTGCGAAAACTTGCAAGAGCTTTGGACGGTTCATCCTGCCAACAAGACCTTTGACCCGAAGTCTGGTGCACGCAATGTTGCTGTTCCCCTTCATCCAGGTGCTGAAAGATACTACAGAGAAGCAGGATATCTGAAATGATGAAAGAGCTGATGTCGAAATGAGAGAACTCAGAGGATGGCAGAGGTGGTTTGTGGGTGCGTGGCTTGTAGCCACCGCCCTGTTTCACTTGTACACTGCAACTGTTGGAATACTCCAGCCAAGGTTACAGAGGGGTACTCACCTTCTGTTGCTTCTTCCAATGGCATTTTTGTTGTATCCTGCAACAAAAAAATCTCCGAAAGACAGATTCACGATCTTTGACGCTATCTTGGCTGTTCTGTCGACAGTTCCATCGGTGTACCTGATCATTTACAACAATTCGCTGAACATGAGATTCGAGCGTGTTGATCCTTTAACGACTACTCAAATAGTCTTTGGAATCATTGTTATAGTCTTGCTCTTAGAGGCAATAAGGCGGGCAGTTGTGCCAGCCATGGCAATTCTTTTGATTGCCATGATGGGCTATGTCTACATAGCTCCTTACCTGCCTGGCATATTTTACAACAAACCGATGAAACTCGGCAGGTTTGTAGAGATGTTCTATTTGATTACAGACAGTGGAATCTACGGTAGCATCACGGGAATATCTGCCACCGTGGTTGCCTTGTTTGTGATATTTGGTTCCTTTTTGGAAGCCACCGGTGTCGGAAACTATCTGACGATGGTTGCCGCGAGAATTGCAGGAAGAGGTCCTGGCGGACCGGCAAAGATAGCGGTTGTTGGTAGCGGTCTCTTTGGTTCTATAAGCGGAATTGCAGCGAGCAATGTCTACGCAACCGGAAGCTTTACTATCCCCATGATGAAGAAAATGGGCTACAAGCCTGAATTTGCAGGTGCCGTTGAGGCTGTGGCTTCCACTGGAGGCATCTTCATGCCGCCTGTCATGGGTGCTGCCGCATTCATCATGGCAGAACTGACCAACATTCCATACATCAAGATTTGTTGGGCAGCTTTGCTCGGCGCTATCTTCTATTATGTAGCCCTTGGCATCACTGTTCATTTGGTCGCACTGAGGGATGGGCTAAAAGGACTGCCAAAAGAAGAACTTCCATCTTGGAAGAAGATACTCAAAGAAACATATTTGCTCGCGCCTGCGGTTGGTCTGGTTTATTTCTTGGTTAAAGGTTATTCACCATTCATGGCAGCGTATTATTCGGTCTGGATCTCTATAGCTATTAGCTTTTTCAAAAAAGAGACTATGATGACACCAAAGAGAATATTGTCAACACTCGAATCGAGTGGAAAAAACATGATCATAGTTGCATTGGCTTGTGCTGGTGCTGGTATTGTTATAAGCGTTCTCACTTACACAGGACTGGGTTTGGGATTGGCTTCTGTTATCACGAGTCTTTCTGGTGGTAATCTGATTCTCGCTTTGCTTATGGTGATGATAACTTGTTTGATACTCGGTATGGGACTGCCCACAACACCGGCTTACATCATCGCTGTGACCATAGCAGCACCTGCACTTCTGAAGATGGGTGTGGACGTCTTGAAAGCACATTTGTTTGCTCTGTATTTTGCAAAACTTTCGGAAGTAACACCGCCCGTGTGTGTAGCTTCATACTGTGGTGCTTCAATCGCAAAGGCAGATCCAATGAAAGTAGGTTTTGAGAGCTGGAAGCTTGGTTTCACAGGTTATTTGGTTGGTTACATATTCATTTTCAACGACGCTTTACTGATGCGCGGTTCACTGACACAGATTCTTACAGTCATTGTACTCATGACCCTGATCAGCTACCTTTTGGCAATAGCAGTAGCAGGATATCTGAAAAGAAAGCTGCAAAACTTTGAAAGAATCGCTGTACTTTTCTTGCTTGCACTGTCTGTGTGGGTTACCACTTCGTCCAGATTCCCAAAAGAGATTGTCGCGCTCGTCGTAGTAATCTTGGCTGCAATTTACTTTCTCTTCAACAAAACAATTGCACGTAAGAAAGAAGCATGATCTTTGAGGAGGTCTGGGGTGTTAAAGATCAAAGGCGGCAGAAACTTCTATGGATTTGTACTTGGTGTTATAATGCTCGAAACGCATTTTCCCAGGGTCCCTGGCGACATAGGCAATGCACAAACCTGGGAGTTCCCTGTGCTGTACAAAGTTGTGAAAGATGCTAACCCGAAGAAGATCATTGAAGACAACCCTATGCCTCTTGTGGAAAAATTCGTCCTCACAGCAAAAGAACTTGAGGAAGCTGGTGTGTCTTTGATAGCTACTTCGTGTGGCTTTCTGTCTTTGTTTCAGGAAAAAATTGCAACTGAACTCAGAATACCATTCATAAGCTCTGCACTGATGTTAGTACCTTTGGTGTACAAAATGATTGGTTTAAACAAAAAGGTTGGCATAGTGACTGCGAACAGCCAAGCTTTAACAACAAAACATCTTCAATCTGTCGGTGCAGATAACATACCTGTCAGGGTTGTGGGAATTGAAGACACAAATCTTGGAAGAGCACTCCTTTACGATCAGTGTGAAATTGATTTTGATCTCGCAAGAGAAGAGATGCTCAGAAAAGCTATCACTCTGACAGAAGATCGGTCTGTTGGAGCGATCGTATTGGAGTGTACCAACATGCCACCATTTTCTGAGGACATAAAACAAGCAACTGGTCTGCCTGTCTTTGATGTTGTTGGTCTTGTGAATTTGGTTTATCGTGCAGTGCATTCTTCACTAAGGCGGTACTGAGGTGATAGAGATGAAACTGATCAAGCAGCATCCGATATTGCAGTTCTCTCATGGCAGAAGAGTTAAGTTCACTTTCGACGGCAGAGAGATGGAAGGTTTCGAAGGAGAGCCAATCGCTGCCGCTCTACATGCCAATGGAGTAAGAATCTTGAGTTACACAGAAAAGCACAAAAGACCTCGAGGGTTTTTCTGTGCGATCGGTAAATGTTCCTCGTGCTTTGTCATCGTTAATGGAATACCCAACATTCGATCTTGTATCACCCCCTTGAAGGAAGGCATGATCGTAGAAACCCAACACGGTAGAGGAGCCTTCAGACAGGAGGTGCAAGAAGATGAAGACTGATCTGCTCGTTATCGGGGGTGGACCTGCGGGTCTTTGTGCTGCTCTTGAGGCTTCTTCATTCGGCTGTAGGGTTGTCTTGGTTGATGAATCATTATCCTTAGGAGGACAACTGATAAAACAGACTCACAAATTCTTCGGCTCAAGTGTTGAATTTGCTGGTACTCGCGGCATAGAGATTGCCAAATTCTTAATAGAAGAGGTAAATAAAAAAGATGGTCAGATCGCAGTCTTCTTGAACACAACTGCGATTGGTTATTACGCAGAGGAAAAGAAGATTGCCTGCATGACCAATGAAGAAAAATTCTTTTCAGTAGAACCAGAGAAAATAGTGGTAGCAACTGGAGCACTTGAAAAATTGATTCCATTTCCAGGGAACGATCTACCAGGTGTCTACGGTGCAGGCGCAGTTCAAACCTTGATGAACGTCTACGGTGTTGTGCCGGGTGAACGTGTCTTAATGGTGGGAGCGGGCAACATAGGATTGATCGTTAGCTACCAGTTGTTGCAAGCGGGGGTTCAAGTTGCGGGGATCGTCGAGTTTGCTCCAAAGATTGGTGGCTACTGGGTCCACGCCGCGAAGGTTCGCCGACTCGGTGTACCCATATATCTGCGTCATACAGTCAAGAGAGCTCTGGGAAAGAATCATGTTGAAGGTGCTGTAATTCAAGCAATAAATGAAAAAGGTGAATGGTGCGGTGAAGAAAAGCAAATTGATTGCGATGTCATTTGCTTGGCTGTGGGTTTGAGCCCCAGTTGTGAACTGCTGTGGCAAGCGGGTTGTGAGATGAGATTCGTACCAGAACTCTCTGGTTATGTACCAAAGAGAGACGAGACGATGCGCACTACTAATCCAGACATTTGGGTTGCTGGCGATGCTTCTGGTATAGAAGAGGCTTCGAGTGCGATGATCGAAGGTAAGATTGCAGGTTTGTCGGTAGCCTATTCGCTTTCAAGAGTTGACGATGCGACTTTCACTCAAAAACTTGCAAATTATTGGAAAGAGCTCGGGTTGCTTCGAGGCGGTGAAACTGCAAAAAGAGTGAGAGTTGGCATCGAAAAGGTGCTATCGAAAAACTCCCAGAATCAATTTCTTGAATTCGAAAATAACACAAAAGTGAGTGATTGCACCTCACAACTTTCGACAGATCCTGATTTTAACAGCGGCGTTTTGCCAGAATGTATCGTTGAATCTTTCGCTCCACCTCACGAACTGTGGAAACACAAGAAAGGTGGATTGGTAATAATCGAGTGCCCTCAATCCATACCATGTGATCCCTGTCACACAAACTGCCCCACAGGTGCGATCTTACCATTCAGCAACATAAACGATATACCGAAGATAGATTATTCAAAGTGTTCTGGCTGTGCGTTGTGTGTGGCTTCATGTCCTGGTTTGGCTTGTTTTGTTGCAGATCTGACTCACAGTGAAAAGACGGCGATCTTGAAAATACCCTATGAAATGCTTCCAAGTCCACAGATTGGACAAGAGGTTCTTTGTCTGGACAGAAAAGGCGAGCTGCTCACAACAGGAAAGGTCATAAGAGTTCAAGAACCGAAAAAAGACAAGACAACTGTCGTACATGTAGCTGTACCGAAAGATCTCGTGATGAAAATCAGAGCCGTGAAGGTGATCGAAAATGGATGAAGAGACAATAATCTGCAGATGTGAAGAAGTGACGCTAAAAGAGATAAGAGAGGCAATAAAATCAGGACACACGAGCATTGGTGAACTGAAAAGATTGCTCCGTGTAACAATGGGACCGTGCCAAGGACGTGGTTGCAGAGAAATCATCCTGCGAGAGATATCACAGTTCACAAAGATACCCATAGAGCAGCTTGATGCGGGTGTATTCAGACCACCAACGAAGCCCTTACCAATGGGTATTGTGACACAAGAAGAGAGCAGAAAGGAGGGCTGATTCATATGCAAAGACCAAAGGTTGTAGTCGTTGGAGGAGGTTGGGGTGGCTGCGCTGCTGCAGCAGCCGCTGCGAAAGCAGGAGCAGAGGTCGTACTGCTTGAGAGAGCAGATATGTTGCTCGGCACTGGGTTAGTTGGAGGAATTTTCAGAAACAATGGTCGTTTCACAGCCGCAGAAGAAATGCTCGAAATGGGTGCAGATATCTTTTCCGTCATGGACAACTGTGTTACTCATACAAATGTTGAATTTCCAGGTCACAAACATGCCAGCTTGTACAACGTTTACAAAATTGAACCAGCAATCAAAGAGTACTTGACTAACCTTGGTGTACAGATCTTTACAAAAGCTCGGGTCATAGACGTGGCAAGAGAGCAAGGAAAGATTTCCTGTGTTGTAGTTGAGGGATTAGAACCAATCAAGGCAGACGCCTTCGTTGACGCTACTGGCACCTCTGCCGTACCAGGCAACTGCACTAAGTATGGTAACGGCTGTGCAATGTGCATACTCAGGTGTCATAGTTTTGGACCAAGGGTTAGTATCACAACAAAGGTCGGAGTTGAAGAATGGGTTGGCAAAAAGCCAGATGGTAGCATAGGAGCGATGAGTGGTTCTTGCAAATTGTGCAAAGACTCCATAGACCCAGCCATTGTGAAAGAACTGGAAGAAAAGGGATCTGCACTTGTTCCTGTACCAATCGAAGTTCGTGAGGAAGAAAAACTCTTGAGCATGAAAGCTTGCCAGCAATATGCACTGGAGGAATTCATCGAAAATCTGGTGCTGCTCGACACAGGTCCTGTGAAATTGATGACCCCATTTTTCCCACTTGAAAGACTCAGAAAGATACCAGGGATGGAAAGAGCAAGGTACGAAGATCCAATCGCCGGAGGAAAAGGAAACTCTATGCGCTACTTTGGTTTTGCAAATTGTACACCAGAGCTCCAAGCCATAGGACCTGTCGAGAATCTCTTTTGTGCTGGTGAAAAAGCCGGTGCAATGGTTGGGCACACAGAGGCAATAGTGACGGGTACTCTCGCTGGGCACAATGCAGTTCGAAAGATTCTCAAAGAGAAACTCTTGACGTTACCGAATGAACTTGCGGTTGGAGATTTTGTAAATTATGTGATAGGCGAAATGAAAAAAGAAGAAGGACGCCAATACAAGTACACCTTCTCTGGTTCGGTGTACTTCAAGAGAATGAAGGACAAGAACTTGTACACAACAGACATTAGAGAAATAAAAGAAAAAGTGAAAAAAGCCAATCTGAAATCCATTTTCAGTACCACAATTCTGTGAGGGAGGTGGGGTCATGGCAGTACAACTCACGTTGGCTCACTGGCTGTATCTGTTTTTTGTGATCGCAGTCGTCGTGACTATGTTTCTTCGAAAAGACACACCACTGATCTGTCTCATAGGTGCTCTGTGTGTTGGTTGGGCAGTGACGGGGTCCTTCCTGGGTGCAGTTCAGTCTGTTTTCAACGCGATAGTAGTAACAGCAATTGAGTTGATGGGTATCGTTGTGGTCATCTCTTTGATGGTTGCTCTTTCAAAGCAGATGGAAAAGAGTGGAGCGGCTGCTGTTTTGATAAGAACCCTCGGAAAGCCCATCAAAGGACCAGCTTCCGCCTTCTGGTTCGTTGGGATAATCACAGCAATTCTTGCCCTTTTCATATGGCCCACTCCTGCCGTTGCTTTGATAGGTAGCTTGCTTGTTCCAGTTGCTGTTAGTGCAGGATTATCGCCTGTGGGAGCTGGTGTGTCAATTGCAATATTTGCCTATGGAATATCACTCAGCACAGACTTTGTGATTCAAGGTGCTCCTACACTGACGGCTAAAGCAGCAGGTTTGCCGGTTGGAGCTGTTATGAGTTCGATGGTTCCATTAATAATCACTTGGGCGGTCATTGCTATTCCACTAACTTATTACTTCACAATGAAGGCAAATAAGGGATACGATCCAAAGAAAGATATCGAGATCTTTGGAGAAAGCGTCGTGCACAGCAAAGATATTAAGCACAGCTCCTTTGCAAAGGCAGAGGCTGTCATCGTAAGCTTAGCTTTTCTCGTCGACATAATTCTGATGCTTGCTTTGAAACTGCGCGGTGGTGACGCAACAGCTCTGCTCGGTGGTACTGCAGCATTACTTCTGTTAGTCTTCACACTTTTGCAGTACAAGTCTGAAGGTCTTGAAGTTGGCGTCGATTTTCTCAGAGAAGGGTTCATGTTTGGCGTGAAGATCTTTGCACCTGTTTTCGTGATTGCCGCACTTTTCTACATGGGTGGCGGTCCTGCAACACAGATCTTTGGAAGTGCTGGCAAACCATTGTTGTTTGATCTTAGCAACGCTCTGGCTGCGAAGGTTCCACTGAACAGATTTGCAGTTGCGCCAATGCAGGCGATCATCGGTGCAATAACGGGGCTCGATGGTTCTGGATTTTCTGGATTGCCATTGATGGGTACTCTCGCTGGTGGTCTTGGTACAGCTGCCAGTGTGAAGACTTCTGTGATGGCAGCGCTGGGACAGCTGACCGCGGTGAACACCGGTGGAGGAACAATTGTTCCTTGGGCACTCATCGCTGTTGCGGCGGTGTGTAAGACAAAACCTGAAGAGATCGCAAGGAAGAACTTTGTACCAGTCATTCTTGGTTTTGTCGGTGCAACGATAGTGGCAATGATACTCATGTAAAAAGGAGGGGGTTAATACCCCCTCTTTCACCTAAGTAATTGCAGCGTCTGAATCAGCTGAAGGTCTTTTCGAAGGGAGAGTC
Organism: Pseudothermotoga sp. U03pept; assembly: GCF_051235805.1. NCBI lineage: Bacteria > Thermotogati > Thermotogota > Thermotogae > Thermotogales > Thermotogaceae > Pseudothermotoga > Pseudothermotoga sp. U03pept. The sequence continues at coordinate 1,966,663 of NZ_JBPNXV010000001.1, forward strand.
ATGATGAAGAAGATTAAAGTTGTGATCGTCGGTATGGGCAATGTTGGTCATGCTGTCTTTGATGCCGTTTGTCAAAGTGAAGACATGCAGCTGGTTGGTATAATTGAAGTTTCACAGAGAATTGAAGCTGTTAAGAAAGAGTTCAAAGAAATTCCTGTTGCAGACGATGTTGAGAAAATTGATAAACCCGATGTGGCTATCTTGGCGATAGACAGCAGAATGGTGCCAAGTGTAGCACCCATATATCTAAGAAATGGAATAAACACAGTCGATGCATACGATATACATGGTGCTGAAGGCGCACTGAAACTTAAAGAAGACCTTGAAAAGATAGCAAAGGAACACAAGACTGTCTCGATCATTTCAGCAGGTTGGGATCCTGGTACCGATTCACTTGTTAGAGCGATCTTTGAAGTAATAGCACCAAAGGGTATCACATGGACAAACTTTGGACCTGGCATGAGCATGGGACACACAGTCGCAGTTAAACGTATACCTGGTGTGAAAGATGCGATCTCGATAACCTGTCCAAAAGGTATGGGTATGCACTCAAGGGTTGTTTATGTTCAATTACAAGATGGATATGATTTTGCAGACGTTGCAAAAAGGATAGCAGAAGATCCTTACTTTTGCCACGATGAACTTTATATAAATCAAATCGACAACGTGCAAAAACTGGTCGATATGGGGCACAGTGTCAAGATCGAACGAAAAGGCACTTCAGGCAGAGCATGTAATCAAAGAATGGAGTTTCACATGTGGGTGAATAATCCGGCTGCAACGGCACAGGTGATGGTTGCTGCAGCAAGAGCCACCGTGAGGCAAAAACCAGGTTGCTACACGCTCTTGGAGATTCCAATCTTGGACTTCATCGCTGGTGACAAACGTGAACTTTTGTGCAAACTGCTGTAGAGTTGGAGGTCAACCGTGAAGGTACCCTTTTACAAAATGAACGGAGCTGGTAATGATTTCATAATCATAGACAACAGGGAAAACATCCTGGCTGCTTACGATTTGAACCACTTTGTGAAGATGGTTTGTAGAAGAAGAAAATCGATCGGTGCAGATGGTTTGATGCTTCTGGAACGTTCAGAAAAGGCAGATTTCAAGATGAGATACTTCAACTCAGATGGCAGCGAAGGTGAAATGTGTGGCAACGGCGCCAGATGCATTGCAAAGTTTGCTCATCTTTTGGGAGTGTCAAAAGAGGAAATGGAATTTGAAACTCTCTCTGGTATACACAGAGCACAAATAGTAAATGAAGATGTGAAAGTAAACTTTCCAGATCTGAAGACAGATGAATTCAGATTGCATCAGCATCACGACTTTGGTTTTGGTACGATTGAATACCATTATGTGACAGTGGGTGTGCCACACACAGTTATCTATAGAGAAGATGTCGAGACGCTCGACAGTAGTACCATAAGAGAGTTTGGAAGAAAGGTGAGGTATTGCTTAGATCTCTTTCCAAGGGGAACGAATGTGAATTTGGTGAAAGTCATTGACAAAAACAGGATAGTTATTAGAACTTACGAAAGAGGTGTGGAAGACGAAACTCTTGCCTGCGGAACAGGATCGATAGCTTCGTCTGTTGTTTCATCGATAATCTTTGGGCTTGAAGTTCCAGTAGTAGTTCATGCAAAAGGTGGAACTTTGAAGGTTGGCTTTGAAAAAATTGGTGGTGATGTGAAGGATATTTATCTACAAGGTGATGCCCGCGTTGTTGCACAAGGTTATATATTGCCAGACGCAATGAAGGAGTGAGGTGATCTGATGTTGGAAAAACACATAATAGACGCAGTTGATCTTGAAACAACTTTGCTTGCTGAAAGTGAGCAAAAGGCTCGAGAAATTGGAGTTGGCATGATGAAATCCTTTGGCTTCAAAGACGTCGATGTAGTCTTCGTGGAACACAACGGTTTTGCAGCAAGAATAAGACTCAGAGCCTACGTTTACAGACCAGGCGACAAATACAGCTGGGCAAGCGTAGGTGATGAGAGATGAAGATACTCTTGGTGCCACTCGATCCTGTCCACGACGTTGCCGTAAAGATGCTCAGCAGAGAGTTCTCTCAAAGAGGTCATCAGACTATCTTGTTGCCACCAGACATGAAGATGGAAGAAATAGTTCACGTATGTCAGAAGGAGATGCCAGATTACATAATGGTCAGTAGAACACTTGGATACAATGCGGCTGAGTTGTTGGGAAGATTCATAGACCTGATAGATGCAGCGGGACTGCGAAGAAAGTGCAAGGTTGTCGTTGGAGGCAAGGCGATCACTAAGGAACTTGCCGCAGAACTCGGCTATGATGCCGGCTTTGGTGAAAAGACTCGCTGGGAAGAGGTTATCGCCTTCGTCGAAAATAGAGAACTCTCGGCAGAGGGTGAAATGGTAAAGAAATCCAAACAAGATATCACACAGGGTTACAGTTATAGGATCAAAGACAGCGCCTTCAGAGAGCTTCTTGAAAAAATAGCCGACCAGATAATAGAGTGGGCAAATGAAAGAACAAGTCCAGGTATCGAAAGAGCAAAGATCAGAGAAAGAATTCTAAAAGGTGAAGATCTTCTTGATGAATACACAAAGCTCTGTGATGATCTGGTTCGCTCTTACTACAATGAGAAAGTCGTCCCCAAACATGTTAGGTTGATAACACAAGAAGAAATCAAAAGACTAAAAGAACTTCTGAACAGGAGTTCTTACTCACCAAGAATTCTGAGGCATTCAACAGACAAACCCTTAGTTTTTGTTCAGTACGGTACAGGTTGTCCTTTCATGGATGCGATGCACATAAAAGTCAGCGAAGCTTGGGGGGCAGACGGTGTTCTGCACTTTGATCCTTCGTGGGGCGCAAGGTGTGAGGGCTTGCTGGAAGGATTACTCGCACACGAAGAAGACGGCTCGATCATAACACTGGAAAACCTAAAACTAATAAAATCTGCTCTCAACGAATCAACTCTTTGGTGTGTACGTGCGCACAGAGGAGTCAACACACCTGAGATCGTCTTACTCGCACACGAGGCTGGGGCAGATCTGACAAAGATAAACATGGTCTATGGATCTCTCAACGGTGGTAGCGATCCAGAAAGATTGGCTGTCGACGGCGTCTACGCAATAAAACTTGCAGCAAAGTTCAAGATGCCTTTTGATCTACCGACTAACGAAGAGCTTGGAGGAGTTCCAGCACACAAGGCATTTGCAGGAATGATCGCTGTTGCTTATTTGGGAGTCAAGTTAGGGGCAAAACCGATCTTAAAGCCTTTGTTCTGTTATTCACCCGATGCAATCATAAACAAATACATGGAAGACAACTACATAGATTACAATGTGGGTAAAGTCATCGCCTTGAGAGAGATAATCGATGCACCCATATGGCCCGGAGAACCCATAGGATTCATGACTCACACAGAAGACAGAGTTCAATCTGCTATGACAACCGCACTTCACGCTGCATTGGGAAAATCACTGGAACTGGATGCAGTAACCGTTTCTTCAACCGACGAAGCCTATGCGAGAGGTGCAATAACAACCTCTGCAAGAATAGACAGCCTTAGAGCGATTGCTGATGCTTTCAGATTCTTTGGCAAAGCGAAGATAGAACCAACAAAACAAGCCTATGAATACGCTAAGATGATAAAAGAAGGAATCTATCAAACTCTGCAGAGAGTTGCTGAACGTGGTGATTTTGTCGCTTCTCTGTATGAAGGTCTCTTTGGTACAAAAGAAGAAGGAGCAAACCCTGGTAGGGCTGGCAGAGGTACGGTGAGAAAATGCTGACGATTGGCATCCTTGGAACAGCAAAAAACACCGGCAAAACTACAGCTTTGAATGCTGTCATCAAGTGTTTGAGCAACAAAGAGCTTGCACTAACGAGCATAGGCTTTGATGGAGAAGACCTCGATCATGTGACCGGTCTACCAAAACCTAAGGTAGTTGTCGATGAAGGAACATTGGTGATAACCAGTACGCAGGCAGCTCATCACTCAACTGCAAAGCTTGAACTGTTAGAAGAACTTCCTTTGAAAACTCCTTTGGGAAAGATTTCTGTTTACAGAGTAAAGCAGCTCGGTACGGTTGTGCTTGTTGGTCCGAATTCAAGTGATGACCTCTTTGACGTCATAAAAAGAGTTCAACAATATAAAATTGACCTGTTGATAGTAGATGGTGCAATAAACAGAATGGTTCCCTTTCAATTTGTAGATCGTATAATCATCGCAACTGGTGCGGCAAGAACAACAAATTTGGACGAACTTGTTCTTGAAGCAAAGGTCATGGTTAAAGCCTTCCGACTGCCAAGAGAAAGCAGCAACGGTAGAATCAACCTCTCTGGAATGATCACCATCGACAGACTAAGGATGCATTCCCGCGACTCTGTATTGGTGGAATCACCAATCCATCTGATTCTCGCAGACGATTACAAGAAATTAGAACAGCTTTTAGAAGAGATGGACATAGCGGTAATTCGAAAACCACAGTTGATTTGCGTTACGGTAAACCCATGTTACCCAGAGCGTCGCGTTGAAGGCTACGAACTTGCAAAACTGGACATCTCTCAGGTGGTGGAAAGACTGAAAAGAGAACTCGACATAGTCTGTATAGATGTGAACAAAGAAGAAAACCAGCTGTGTGAGGTTCTTTCAAAGTGGTGTGAATGAAGAACATCTACGATCTGCCAACACCAGCTTTTCTCGTTGATGTCGATGTGATGCTCCAAAACATAAAAGAAATGGCAAAACTTTGTGAGCAAAACGGCAAAGAACTCTGGCCCATGGTAAAAACTCACAAAAGTGTTGCCATTGCAAAGATTCAACACGAACACGGCGCGAAGGGCTTTTTGGTTGGTACAGTTTACGAGGCAGAAAGATTGGTCGAAAACGGTTTTGAAAAGATCATGATCGCCTATCCTTTAGCAAACCCAAGAAACATCGAACGAGTTATCTCACTGGCGAAGAAGGCAAGAATTGTATTGTGTTTCGATAGCTATGATTCTGCAGAGCTGGTGAACAAGCTTTGTAAAGGTATTGAACTGGAGTACTTGGTTAAGATCGACAGCGGCTTGCACAGATTTGGTGTTCCGCCACTCGAGTCTGCAAAGTTAGTCGATCGTTTGCACAGATTCAGAAATTTCCTCTTCAGAGGTATTGCCACACACCCTGGTCATGCATACACCAAAAGAAATATAGAAGAGCTCAAAGAGGTGGCAAAGCAAGAGTGCAGATCAATGCAAGACGCAAGAGAAAATCTTCAAGCCAATGGCTATGAATCACAGATAGTCGCGACTGGCTGCACACCCACAGTTAGATTAATCGTATCGTGCAGAGATATAAACACATTCAGACCTGGGAACTATGTTTTTTACGATGCAACACAAGTAGCTTTGGGGGTTGTTACTGTTGAAAGATGCGCACTCACAGTCTTGGGAACGATACTTTCTCACCCGCGTGAGGATTTGTATATAATCGATGTTGGAAGCAAATCACTTGGTTTGGACAAGGGCGCTCACGGTGTGACTTTGATGAACGGTTATGGCATTATCAAAGATCATCCTGAACTTATCGTCGAATCGCTGTCTGAAGAGGTTGGAAAGATAAGAATCCTTGGAAAAAGTTCACTCAAGATAGGCGATAAAGTTCAGATAATACCTAACCACGCCTGCAGTTGTGTGAATATGACCAGCTTTCTTATCGCTCACAGCAGAGATGTTGTGCAAGGAGTAATCTTGGTAGATGCGCGTGGGTCTTTTATGGTCAATATGATTTAGCAACTCTGCACAAGGGGTGATCGTGTTGAAAGATTTTTACAGAATGAAGGCTGAGGATCTTTGCAAAGAACTTCAAACGGATATTCAAAACGGTTTGACAACCCAAGAAGCCAAACAAAGATTTGAGAAGTATGGACCGAATGAACTTGCCCAGCGAAAGAGAAGAACGATTTGGCAGATGTTTTTCTCTCAGTTCACCGATTTTTTGATAATAATCTTGCTCGCCGCTGCTGCTGTTTCGATCCTGGTCGGTGAAGGAGTCGATGCAATCCTCATAATGATCATAGTTGTTCTCAACGCCACACTGAGCACTATACAAGAATCGAAGGCTGAAAAATCTCTACAGTTGCTCAAGAAGATGGCAGCGCCTATGGCAAAGGTGATACGCGATGGCATCGTTCAAACAATCTCGTCGAGGGAGATTGTACCTGGGGACATCGTTTTACTCGAGACAGGTAATTACGTACCTGCAGATGCAAGATTAATAGAAGCTGTGAATCTTTCCTTGAGCGAAGCGGCTTTGACAGGTGAATCTCAACCAGTGGAGAAGATCACCGATGTCATCGACAAAGATAAACTACCCATAGGCGATAGGATCAACATGGTTTACTCAGGAACGATCGTTAGCAGAGGCAGAGGAAAGGCAGTAGTGACATCTACAGGCAATGAAACGGAACTTGGCAAGATAGCGAAGATGCTCTCAGAGATGGAAGAAGAAGAAACACCTTTACAGAAAAATTTAGAAAAACTCGGAAAACAAATCGGTGTGATAGTCCTTGCTATCTGTGCGATAGTCTTCGTCGTTGGAATACTCGAAGGAAATCCACTTCTTGAGATGTTTCTCACGGCGGTGAGTTTGGCTGTCGCCGCAGTTCCAGAAGGACTTCCAGCGGTAGTTACCATAGTCTTGGCGCTGGGCATGTACAACATGGTAAAGCGTCATGCAGTGATAAGAAGACTTCAAGCCGTTGAAGCACTTGGTTCAGTCAATGTGATATGTTCTGATAAAACTGGTACACTGACGAAAAACGAAATGACAGTTGTGAAATACTACTTACATCCATCTGAGTTCTTTGAACACGAGAAAGCAAAGCAAAACTACTCTAAAAGTATGAACCTTCTTCTGACAGGTGCAACTCTTTGTAACGATGCTTTCATCACCTCAAAAGACGGCAAGAGAGTTACATCGGGAGATCCAACAGAAATAGCCCTCGCTGTTGCGGCTTTTGACTTTGGAATTGAAAAAGAAAAGCTCGAGGAAAAGATGCCGCGCATTCACGAAATACCGTTTGACTCAGACAGAAAGATGATGACAACAGTTCACAGAGACCAAAACACGATCTTGTCCTTCACAAAAGGTGCTCCTGATATAGTGGTGAAAAACTGTACAAAATACTTTACTAAGGATGGACAGACAAAACCGCTTTCTGAAAAGGACAAAGAAGAGATCTTGTCCTTTAACACCCAAATGGCACAAGAAGGACTAAGGGTACTCGCGGTTGCTTACAAAGAACTACGAGATGAAAACTTCGCTGATTTGGAGAACGACATGGTCTTTCTGGGATTGATGGGGATGATCGACCCACCCAGACCCGAGGTGAAAGATGCTCTGGAGAAATGTCGCAGTGCGGGCATAAAGGTCATCATGATCACCGGTGATCACAAGGTAACCGCTCAAACGATTGCAAAAGAGTTAAGTATCTTGGATCAAAAGGGCTTAGTCTTGACAGGTAGTGAACTGATCGAGATGGACGTTGAAAAACTGGTTGAGGTTGTTGAAAGTGTAGAAGTGTACGCAAGGGTTTCACCCAGTGACAAACTCAAGATTGTAGAAGCCCTCAAAAAGAGAGGAAGAATCGTTGCCATGACTGGTGATGGTGTCAACGATGCACCAGCGCTCAAGAAGGCTGACATAGGTGTAGCAATGGGCATCACTGGAACGGACGTGTCAAAGGACGCCTCGGACATGGTTCTTACAGACGACAATTTTGCAAGCATCGTATCTGCAGTCGAAGAGGGAAGAAAGATCTTTGACAACATCAGAAAGGTTGTCTATTATCTTTTATCTTGCAACATCAGTGAGGTCGCCACGATTTTCATCTCCATTCTGCTGAGGCTTCCATTACCCCTTATACCGGTTCAAATTCTTTGGATGAACTTGGTGACCGATGGTTTACCAGCCCTCGCACTCGGTGTTGAACCGGCAGAACCAGATGTGATGCAAAGACCTCCGAGAGATCCAAAAGAAGGAATAATGAGCCCATTCGTGATGAAGCGCATATTCATTGGTGGGCTATTTCTATCTGTCTTGACACTCTTTGTCTACGGTTGGGCTCTGCTGGAACATGATAACATAGAACTCCTCAGAACGATGGTCTTTTTCACGCTCTGTACTGGACAGTTGTTCCACGCACTGAACTCGAAATCTTTGAAACACTCCTTGTTCAAAGTGGGAATTACAAACAACCCAAGACTGATCTTGGCAAGCGTGGTCTCTTTCGTGATGTTGTTGGGAGTCGTATACATTCCGGCACTTCAGAAAGTCTTTGGAACAACAACCTTAGCTGGTCACCAACTTGTGGTGAGTTTCTTAGCTGCAGCTATGATTATCCCGTTGTTTGAAATGGTGAAACTCTTTAGCTCAAAGAAGAAATAAAATAGAACCCCTTCATTTGACAGCATGATGAACTTTGCCGAATAAGATGCCAAGGTTGTCTTGAGTGCAGTTCTTGTCTGCTGTGTTTATTGCTGTTTTTCTGTTTGTTTGAGTCTTCACGAGAACTCTCTGGCTGGAAGCCCACGAATTTATTCGTGATGGAAAGCCAATTAATATCCAGTAGACATTAGTTATGCACTTGTGTTATCGGACGATCAGAAAGAAATATGGACTTCAGGCGAATCTCGTTATACGAGCAATTGCAAGAGTATCTGAGTTGTTCCACTATGAGCCTTGATGCTGAAACTTTCTGTTTCATTGAAAAGAAAGAGGAGGTATACATCTCTACCATAGCTGGCAGATTAAAACTTAAACTTGATACCGGGAACTTTCAGAGGGGACTTCTTTCAGGATAAAAACCTACATCTGTTACACTATGCTACAGCAAGAGAACTAGAGAGTTTTACATAAGCATCGTAGTTAATCGTGAAGCTCCCATTCCTCTACTAACAGGTAACGTGATTGGTGTAGATCATGGGATATATAATCTTGCGACTACATCTAATGTGGATCCCAAGCATACGAGTCAGCGCTGTCCCAGATGCGGATTGGTTTCAAGTAAGAATCGTAAGGGGCACTTGTTTAGGTGTAAATCCTGTGGTTATGCATCCAATGCAGATATAGTTGCCGCAGTCAACAACAAGCAGGTGTATTTGAACACGCTACTTGATGGGCATCAGTCAACATGCCCTGAAGCACCAGCCTCTGTGGTTAGGTGCAAGCCTACGACTTCAGTCGTAGGTGGTTGACGCTTCAGCTTCCGTTGTAGCTTTCTATACTTGCTCGAGTCTGTCTTCTTTTTGGACATCTTACGCTGGATTTTCTTCAATGGTCACTTTCTTCTATCCTCCACTTGGTTTTGATACTACTGGATAATACTAATCCATTCGGTTTGAAATCTATACCAACTGGATTATTGAATGCATTGTAACTTCGATGCTTTAGATTCCCGTGTTTGTCTTTTCTTGTTTGCAAAACTTTAATAGACGAACCTTTATCTATGTAGCAAGTTACGTGTAGGTATATACCGCTCGGTTTTCTTACAATCTCTGCTTTGGCTATCTCGCAATCTTTCGGTATCTGGTTTGCTCCTAAGGCTCTGGTCGTTGATTATGAAGTTATAGAACTAGTTGTCTTGGTTGAACAAGGAGAGTAGCTTGTTTTTCATTGAATCTGATAGGCTGATCGATGAAATTTTGAGCTCGAATACGACAGGTATTTGGTTTTATTTTCGATGCTCAGTTTCCAGGATTTTCTCTCGAACTACTTGTACTTTTTCCGATCGTATCACCGTATGTTTAATCAACTAAACACAGCTATATTATACCGCCCATATCTACTTTAATGTGTGTCTATGCTCCATTCCTGACAATCTCCTGAACGGGATGGAATTCTCAGTAGCCCAAGGCTAACTTCCATAAAAAGCACTTACTCTATGGCTACAGAGGTGCGCCTTGTAATTCACACCTCCAGCTGGTGCCAATCGAACTTCCGCCTGAACTTGTCCAAGATATCTTTTGTACATGTTTATCGCTCGCAGTCTTTATGATATCTAAAAATGCGCACGTCTTGTTCGTGGAACTTTCTGGATGATGCATTTAAAGCATCAAGATATGAATTTTCGCTGCAGGTTTCCCATGATATAATTGTTTGACGAATATGCCAAATCAGAAAGAAGGAGGAGGAGACTAAGAAGAAGGTTACAAACCATATAGTCAAGCTGTTACTATTAGTGGAGTATTTTTGTTCTTGATTACGCTTTTAGGTGGGTATAACAGTCAATACAGCCTCCATATTTGCAAATGGGTAGATTACATACCTGAAGAAGTAATTAAAGAATTTGAATGAAGAATACAATAGTATGTTTATACTAAAAGATGCCAATAACAAAGAAGTTGCGTACAATTTTCTCGATTTCATAATAAGATCGGAAATCGCTGCAAAGATATCCGGTTATTTGATGATTCCATCTCCTATAGCAGGAGCTGCTAAGTACAAAGAAGTTGAACCAGTTTATACTTTAAGAACTTTCAAATTGCGAGATAATCGACTACCTTGGGAAGGATATTGACCTCTACAACAAAGCGCGGGAAGAAATAATTAAGTAGTCGTCAATAGCATCCAACAAACTGAAAAGGAGTGCATTTATTAACATGTTTGGAAAAATTATTATCGGTGATAGCAGAAATATGTCTGAATTAATTGAAGAGTCAATGGATTTAATAGTTACGTCACCACCTTATTGGCATATAAAGGACTATGGTGTGAAAAATCAGATAGGCTATGGACAGACACTGCATGAGTATCTAAAAGATCTTTATCGCGTATGGAAAGAAAGTTTTAGAGTACTGAAAAAGGGACGTAGACTATGCATTAATATCGGAGATCAATTTGCACGTTCAATAGTATACGGGAGATACAAAATCATTCCCTTACACGCTGAAATTATAGCTCAGTGTGAGGATATCGGATTTGATTATATGGGAGCAATCATATGGCAGAAAAAGACAACCATGAACACCAGTGGTGGTGCAAATGTAATGGGCTCTTATCCATATCCACCAAATGGAATGATAGAGATCGACTACGAATACATTCTCATATTTAAAAAACCTGGAAATTCAATACAAACAGCCCCTGAGAACAAAGAAAGTTCTATACTCACCAAGGATGAATGGAAAGAATACTTCAGTGGTCATTGGTATTTCAAAGGCGAAAAACAAACCGATCACGAAGCTATGTTCCCTGAAGAACTTCCATACAGACTTATCAGGATGTTTTCATTTACCCAGGATACTGTTTTGGATCCGTTTCTTGGAAGCGGAACAACCATGAAAGTAGCTTTGAACCTTAATAGAAACTGTATAGGATATGAAATTAATCCCAAATTCTTGGATCTTATAAAAAAGAAGATAAGTGGTGTTAACAGCTCGCTGTTCCACGAGATCAAAATTGTGGTAAGACAAGATGAATCAATTGACCAAGATGCTCAAGATGTTCCCTATAAGCCAAGAATAAAAGATGCAGCTCCTGTCATAGAACCAAAATTAGTTGAGACATCCAAAAACCAGTGCTTAAAAGCTTCTGAGATTATATCCCCAGACACTCTTGTTCTGAGCAATGGCTTAATCGTCAAGTTTCTTGGGGTAAAAATTAAAAAAGATAAAGAAAGTGACGTAATCGAGTATTTAAAAAAATATGTTTTGAACAAAGAAGTTCTTCTAAATTATGATACATCTTCCCGAGTTAAGGAAAACGCCGTGGAAGCTTATGTATATTTGAAAAACAAAATCTTTATTAATCGGTACTTGATAAAAAGCGGATTAGCATCTGCAGATAAGACGAGAGTACACAAGTATAGAAAAGAGTTTGAAAAATTGGAAGCGGAGGCTTGAAAATGAGCAAAGAATGGATTTTGAACATGGCAACAAACCGCTGGGGATTAAATAAAAAGGACAAAGTGGGACCTGTTGCAAAGTGGATTAGAGAAGCTGCACCAAAAACCATTCGTGATTGGGAGAAGTATTATTATAATAAACTTAAGGAAGAAATCCTCGAGCCGAAAAAGCTACCATTTGAAAATCCTCAAGACTACTTAGAGAACTTAGGAAGAAAACTTTATGTAAAGATAAGTGAAGTGATTAAAGCTGAGATTTGCGAAGTTAGTGATGAAGACTGTATACAATATATCAAAGAATTAGTTCTCAGCAGGACTTTCAAAGGTTACTTAACCGAAAAGGAAACAATATTCGAACATTTGGACAAGAAGCTAAACATTAAAATCTTGCCAGCGCCTGATCAATGGGATAGAACTTATAACGTTGACTTCTACATTCAAGTTGGAAACAAATATATTGGCTTGCAAATCAAACCCATAAGCTACGAACATACACCAGAAATACATAAATGGCTTCAGTGGCTTTCAGACTCGCATGAAAAGTTCCATAAGAAATACGGTGGTAAAGTTTTTGTTATATTTTCATACAAGGATAAAAATGGAAGAAAGATAATTCACGATGAAGAAAATGTACTAAAGCAAATTCGTGAAGAAATTGAAAGACTAAATAGTAGCGGATAATTTCAAAAAGATGCGATTTGAAATGCTAAGTATTTTCAAGGGCAGGTTGATGTTGTTCTACAAAGTTGCGAATTCGTTCAATATTTTAAAGACATTGAGCAGATGCTTAATAAGGCGAAAAATTCTTTTCCAGATTCGGCCCTTTAATCAATACTTGTCAAGGTTGCAGTTGTAAACTCACTCTACAACACAGATATCTTTCGAGTATACGTATGGGATATCGTATTTCGGAAGTTATCGCACGGGATGGTATTGTTGTTGAACCTGAATTTGTAGATGAATTGTCCGTTGTTTTCTCGAAAAGCAATGTGACTAAGGGAAAGAAAATATTACATCAGTTTCGCTTCAGCTTTGCACATATTTTTTAAGCGAAAAGCGCCAAATTTCCAATTCCTTTATAGCCCGCATGATTGGATACCATGTACATGAAGAATCTAAGGGGGACAAGAAAGACACCACGTACAGCGATTTATGCCGTGATTTCCAAATGCTTCTGAATCCGGTTGATTTCAAGACTTTGGCAATCCAGAAAGTCCGTAGAAAGCCATAACCTTTAGGCAGGATTTTGAAAACGTTAACTATATCCTCCAGTGTGAATCGTTCTTTCTTTCCAAAAGCAACAAAGAGATTTCCAATCCTTCCATAATGACAAACAATCAACCCTTAGAAACCCGGACCTAACCTTCAAACGTCATCCAGAGAAAAGAGTTCTCTTCCTTGAAGACTTTGTACGAAACCTGAGATATATCAATGTTTTTTATCGGGATGGTTTCAGACATGTTAGAACCCGATAGATTTGAAATAATGGGTTGGTGCGCAAGTAGAACCAAATTTGTAAGAAAAAGTCAGGCTCCACGCTTCATCGGAGGAAACTTATCGCAGCATGGATATTGCCTCCCAGAATTGCGACAGCGGTATTAATCGCTGAGTTTAAATCTCTGTCCATTTGATTACCACAAACAGGACATTTCTACGCCCTGTCGTATAGTGTTAACCCTTCATGCTTGTACCTACAAGCTAAGCATGTTCTGGATGTTAGTATGTATCTATCCAACATAAACGCTGGAGTTCAAAGATTTTGAAAATTTTTGCTGTGCCAACCAGATATGTTGTCGTCTTGGTAGTATACTCCACTGCACTGTATCTGTACAAAATCGAACATACCTTGTTGACTACATCGGTACGTATGTTCTTCAGCCGTTCGTATTCACATTCTGCTTCATCTTGTTTCTGTGCTTGAGAGATCTTTCTACAAAGACTTCTTCACCGGTGATTGGGTCTATGCCAGTATAATACATCGCAGTGCTCAGCGTACCAGGAGAAGGTGTGAAGATTTGAATCTGCTGTGGGTGATAGCCAAGATTTCTTTGAATGAACTTTTTAAGGTAATCGTTCTCGTGCATCGACTCACCGGGGTGTGCGACAATGAAATAACCTATCACATACCTTTTCTTGCTCAAAGTCTTCGAAAGACTTTCGAACCTTCGTTTGAACTCAAGAAAAAGTTCAGCAGGAGGCTTTCTCATCAGTTTGAGCACCTTGGGATGTGCGTGTTCTGGAGCAAGTTTCAGTTGTCCTGGTGTGAAATCGACCAGTTTTTTTATGATTCTGTCTGCATCTTTGTCCATCAAGATCAAATCGTGTCTTATACCGGATGAAACAAACAAATGCTTCACACCTTCTACAGATTTGACCTTTTCAAGCAGTTCAAGGTAATCTTCGTGAGTTACCTTAGCGTTTTCACACACCGCTGGGTGAAGACAGAACTTCTTACACTGCCCTTGGGTTTCTCTTCTTTGGCACTTTGAATTGTACATATTCGCCGTTGGTCCACCGACATCTGAGATGGTTCCGCGAAAGTCAGGGTGTTTCGTGAGCATTTTTGCTTCCTCAATGATTGAATCGATGCTTCGTGAAAGTACATGTGTCGTTTGATGGTGTGTGAGTGCACAGAAACTACACATTCCATAACAACCTCTCACAGCAGTGATGGAAAATTGAATCATCTCTAATGCAGGGACAGTTCCCATTCTTGCGTAGTATGGGTGAGTTCTTCTTTCAAAGTCCAGTAAGTAAAGTCTGTCGAGTTCTTCCTGCTCAAGTGGCAATTGTGGTGGATTTTGAACTACATAGCGATTGTCCTGTTTCTGATAGATCAAAACATTTCGATACGGATCAGTCCAAAACTGTAAGAGCGCTGTTGCTTTAGCATACTTGCTTTTATCTTGCGATATTTCTTCAAAACTTGGTAGCTCTATGCCATTTTCTGGTCTCTGCGATGTCCAAAATACCGTGCCCGGAATGCCATGGCAAGAGGTAATATCTTTTGTTTTCTCCAAAGTTTGCGCGATTTGAAGAACAGCTTTCTCTGCCATACCGTAGACGAGAAGATCGGCTTTGGCGTCGAGCAAGATAGACTTTCTGAGCGTGTCAGACCACCAATCGTACTGTGCAAATCGTCTTAAGCTCGCCTCAAGACCACCCAAGACAATCGGGACTTTTGGGAAAAATCTTCGTACTAAATTCGAGTAGACTATCACAGCTCGGTCTGGTCTCTTACCTCCAATACCTCCAGGTGAGTAGTCATCTGTCTTTCTTTTCTTCATTGAAGCTGTGTAGTTGGCAACCATTGAATCAACGTTGCCACCACTGATACCAAAAAATAGCCTTGGTCTTCCCAAACGTGTGATATCTTCACCACTATGCCAATCAGGCTGTGCTATGACACCGACTCTGTAACCTTTCGAGAGTAAATAGTGCCCTATCAGCGCGACACCAAAAGATGGGTGATCAACATAAGCATCACCTGTAACGAGTATCACATCGAGTTCTTTCCAACCAAGTCTTTCAACTTCTTCAACAGTTGTCGGCAGAAACATATTCACTGAGAATATTATCAGATCTCAACAAAACTGTGAAGCGAACTGTGAATGCATTCAAACAGTTACTCGTGCAAACAGTGATACTTTCAAAAGTATGTAAACCTCCTGGTGGTTTCACAGTCTGTGTGTTAACGAAAATCGAACCAGGGGGATTCAGAAATGAAAACAAAAGATAAGGGAAGATAATTGCAAAAAACAAGAGATAAATTGAGAATCAGTATTATTCTCAAGCCTAATGCCTAAGAATCAATTCTCAGGACGATCTTTACGGAAAGTTCGATATTGACTCTGTTGGCATCTAAGTGCAAGATTGTATCAGGTTTGAAAACGTTTTCAAAAACGTTTTCAAAAAGGGAGTGCTAAAAATCTTGAAAAATAAGCTGGAAAACGGCTCATCAAATATCAAAAGCGTTGCTCAGATAGCTGGTGTTTCCATCTCTACGGTTTCAAGGGTCATAAACAAACCAGAAAGTGTGAGTGAAGAACTGAGAAATAGGGTGAGAAGAGCGATTCAGGAGCTTGGATATCAACCCAACCAAGTTGCTCGTAGTTTGAGGACTGGTTCGACAAGATTGATAGGCTTTATCATTCCAGACATAACAAACCCCGCTTTTCTAATGATGGTGAAAGGTGCGGAGGATTTCTTGAAAAGAAAAGGTTACACCTTCATGGTGTGTGGAACAGATCACAACGTCCGTGAGGAAATCAAATTGCTTAAAGCACTTCTATCCCAAAATGTTGACGCAATGATCGTCACTTGTTCTGGTGGGCAGAACTCAGATTTTTCACGATTAGTAAATTCCACAAAGATAAAACTGGTCTTCATGGATCGACGTTACGAAGATTTGAACGTTCCATACGTAGGTGTCGATAACACGGCTGGTGTGGAAAGGATCACAGATTATTTGATTGAGACCGGGCACAGATCGCTTGTTTATCTGAGCGGTGAACGAAATACTTCGAGCGCTAAGGAAAGACTACGCGGTTTCATAAACAGCGTTAAAAAGCACCGTATAGAAGATTTTCAGGTACTGTATGGAAAATTTACCTTTGAGAGTGGGTACGAACTTGTGAAAAGGCTCAAGAAAATTCCTCAGGCAGTAGTCGGTGGTAACGATTTGGTCGCGCTTGGTGCCATCGAGGCACTCACGGAAATGGGACATTCTGTTCCAGAAGATGTCAGCGTGGTTGGTTTCGATGACATGTTTTACAGTAAGTATTCCAAACCTGCTTTGACGACGGTGAGACAACCCATATATCAAATGGGATACACTGCCGGTAAGATACTATACCAAATTCTCACTAAAGGCAGTGTCAGGAAACACTCTACGATACTTCAGACAGATATAGTTTTGAGAGAAACTGCTAAGCCAAGGAACAATTAACCCCAGGAGGGGTTAAAACTCAAGGTGGAGGTGGTTTTATGAGAAAGTTTCTCACTGTTGTGGTTGCTGTGGCAATTCTCGTAGTTGGATTCACTGTTTTTGCCGAAACAAAGGGGAAGATCGCAGTTGTGATTTCCACCCTCAACAATCCGTGGTTTGTTGTGCTTGCAGATGCCGCCAAACTGAGGGCTCAAGAGCTGGGTTATGAAGTCACCGTTTTTGACTCTCAGAACGATACAGCCAAAGAATCATCACACTTCGACACGATAATAGCCGCAGGTTTTAAGGCTATACTCTTCAACCCGACAGACGCCGATGGATCAATTGCGAACGTACGCCGCGCAAAAGATGCAGGCATACCAGTTTTTTGCATCGACAGAGGCATCAACGCAAGAGGTATTGCTGTCTCGCAGATCTACTCTGACAACTACTATGGTGGAGTTCTCATGGGCGAGTATTTCGTTAAGTTCATGAAAGAAAAGGTCAAAGCAGACAAAATACCTTACGCTGAACTGCTTGGTATACTCAGTGCACAACCTACTTGGGACAGGTCAAATGGTTTCCACTCAGTTGTTGACAAATACAAAGAGTTCACCATGGTAGCCCAGCAGTCTGCAGAATTCGACAGAGACACCGGGTTCAAGGTCACAGAACAAATACTGCAAGGTCATCCAGAGATTAAAGCAATATGGTGTGGAAACGATGCGATGGCACTTGGTGCTCTGATGGCTGTTGAAGCTGCGGGCAGAAAAGATATCTTCATATTTGGTTTTGACGGCGCAGAAGATGTTATCTATGCGATCAACGAAGGAAGACTGATCGTTGCGACAGTGATGCAATTCCCGAAATTGATGTCCAGGCTTGCCGCAGAATGGGCAGACCAGTATCTGAGAGGCGAAAGACAATTTCCAGAGATTGTTCCTGTCACCGTTGAATTGGTGAGCCGAGAAAACATCGATAAGTACGCACCGTATGGTCGTAAGTGATCTTTTTTCCCCGGGCTCTTTGCCCGGGGCTTTGGGGAGGCATCTACGTGCGAAAAAAGATTATCCTTTTGTCACTTGCAGTCATCGTAGCGGTGCTGATCAACAGATCTTGTAAGATTGTTCCTATAGACCAAGTTAGAAAGACATTTGATCCTAAAAGCTATGCACAAAATGTCTGGCTTAAACTTCAGACTCAACTCGCGAACCTCTCAAAAGCCGACTCCTACGAAGTACTTGAGCTGCTGAACTTAAATCCAGAGGAAGCTCACCAGAAATATGCCAAGATTGTGGGTATCTCCAACTATAGATACTACATCGTTGAAGGTTCAGGTCGTGTCGTTTCATTCAACGAAGATGGAATACTTATACAAATAAGAGAAGAGGCAAAACAACCTGAGTTTTACATAACAAGGCGTGTCTTTGGTAACACAATAGTGATGGCCACAGGAATAATCAAAATGGAGGATTTTGACAGAATAATGGACTTTAACCTTGTCTCTACGGCTCTCAACGACATAGTGAGCGAGGAAGTTGCGACACCTTTTATCGAATCTATGAGAGAAAAAGCCAGCACCTCTGATTTGATGGTCAAATTCATAGGACTTTTCAATCTTCTTCGTGATGACCCAGTCAGATATCCAATATCAGTCATTCCATTGAAGCTTGAGTTGAGTCAAGGAGGTTACTGAATGAGTGAAAACACCCCTGTTCTTGAAGCAAAGAATCTGACCAAGGTTTTTCCAGGTGTCATAGCGGTAAACGATGTTTCATTGTCGATTCAGAGAGGAATGGTCACAGCAATAGTTGGGGAAAACGGTGCAGGTAAATCAACCCTTATGAAAATCTTTGCCGGAGTTTACTCTGATTACACGGGGAAGGTTCTTCTCGAAGGCAGAGAGGTTCGTTTTAAAAATCCACGTGAAGCAATTGATTCCAGCATATTCTTGATCCCGCAAGAGCTCGATTTAGTGCCAAATCTCACAATCGCTGAGAACATATGGCTTGGTAGAGAGCCGCTGAATTTCTGGGGTTTCGTTGACTACAAAAAGCTCTTTAGAGAATCAAAGAACGTCTTAACGAGAGTCCGACTCAATGTGGACCCAAAGAAAAAGGTAGAAGAACTCAGCACGGGACAACAACAATTGGTTGCCATAGCAAAATCTTTTTTGAGCAAAGCGAAGATCATCATAATGGATGAACCTACTTCAGCAATAAGTGAGAAAGAAATAGAAAATCTTTTTGAGATAATCAGAGATCTTCAGAGTAACGGTACCTCGATTCTCTACATATCGCACAAACTGGACGAGGTATTTTCAATCGCTCAAAGAATTGTAGTAATGCGAGACGGCAAAGTGGTGGCAGAAGGTAGGACAGACCAATTCAGTTATGATGACGTGGTCAGATTGATGGTTGGAAGAAGCATCGACAAATTCTTCGTACGGGAAAAGTGTCAGATAGGTGATGAGATTCTCAGAGTGGAGAATCTCTCCGCAGTAGATGAGAGAGGTAAGACTATCGTTGACAACGTCTCTTTTTCTGTTCGCAAAGGCGAAATCTTGGGGATCTATGGACTGATCGGTGCTGGTAGAACAGAGACCATGGAGGCTCTGTTCGGGTTTTATTCTCAAGCACGCGTGACAGGAAGGATTTTCATCGACGGCAGATTAGTATCGATTAAAAAGACTTCAGACGCGATAAAGTCAGGTCTTGGATACGTGCCCGAGGATAGAAAGCTCTCTGGGTTGATCCTTCAAATGACTGTTCTTCACAATATGAGTTTACCAGGTCTGAGATACGCCTCAAAGCTGGGATTTATAAATCGTACAGCTGAAAAGAACATGGCAACTGATTATGTGAGAAAACTCAACATAAAAACACCCTCGGTCAATCAAATCGTGGAAAACCTGAGTGGTGGAAATCAACAAAAAGTTGTCTTGGCAAAATGGTTGTCTCTCAAACCAAAAGTAATTCTGCTGGACGAGCCAACACGAGGAATAGACGTCAATGCGAAGGCAGAGATTTACGGTTTAATAAATGATCTCGCAAAATCGGGTGTAGGGGTAGTCTTAGTTTCATCTGAGCTCCCAGAGGTCATGGCGATGTCTGACAGGATACTCGTGATGTCCGAAGGAAAAAAGACCGCTGAATTCTTGCGTGAAGATGTCACAGAGGAAAAACTCCTTAAAGCGGCAATTCCGAAAAGTTTCAGACCGGTGAAGACAAATGCGGAAGGAGTGAACAATAGATGACTGCACATCCAGAGAATGAGAAAGGCACTCAGAACGTTGAGATCACACAGAGTACACATCTTTTGAAAGAGGAAAAGAAACAAAAGATGGGCTTGAGAACTCTTGCGAAATACCAGTCTTTGATCATCTTGTTTGGTCTTTTCTTACTCTTTGCACTCCTGAGCAATCGCTTTTTAACGGTTGGCAATCTGTGGACAATCTTGCGCCAAACAGCTGTTAATTTGTGCATAGCAGTAGGCATGACCTATGTCATTCTTGCAGGTGGCATAGACCTGTCGGTCGGTTCCATCTTAGGTTTTGCCGGAGCAGTGACAGCAAGACTGTTGAAATACGGTTTTACTTTCGCGATCTTTGGTGTCGTACTTCAGTTTGGTGTCGTTGGTGCTTCTCTCATTGGAATACTCGTTGGCTTGGCAATCGGTTGGTTGAATGGAGCCATCATAACATTTTTCAATGTGCCGCCTTTTGTAGCAACCCTTGGCACTATGACTGCAGTCAGAGGTTTTATAATGCTTTGGACCAAAGGCTATCCGATCACCAAACTGGGTGAGACATTCAATACGATTGGTTCAGGTTGGCTGCTGGGAATCCCCGTACCGGTCTGGATCGCCGCGATTGTGACAACCCTTGGTTCAATATTTCTCAGATTAACACGCTTTGGTAGATACGTCTATGCGGTGGGTGGAAATGAAAAGGCTGCAATCTTATCTGGTGTGAATGCAAGACTGACCAAACTGATAACCTACATGGTCTCGGGTACTTTGGCTGCAGTTGCAGGATTGATCATCACTTCGAGACTTGACTCCGCTCAGCCAAATGCAGGTCTAATGTATGAACTCGATGCCATTGCTGCTACTGTAATCGGTGGCGCTTCGCTTTCTGGCGGTAAGGGCGCAATAGAAGGTACACTCATAGGTGCTCTAATCATTGGTGTTCTGAACAATGGCTTGGTGCTCACAGGTGTTTCACCATTTTGGCAACAGGTTGCAAAAGGGTTCATAATCATAGCCGCTGTTGTGGCTGAAAGGATTGGTAAAGGGCGTGGTTGAAATGTATGATCTACTGAGTCTGAAGATAAAAGCAGCACAAATAAGAAAGAAACTCCTGCAGATGATCTACCAAGCCAAAACAGGACACACAGGTGGCTCTCTCTCCTGCGTAGACATCTTGGTGAGTCTCTATTTCGGAGTAATGCGAATTGATCCAAAAAACCCACATCTGCCCGACAGAGATCGTTTTGTCATGAGCAAGGGGCACAGCGTCGAAGCTCTGTACGCAGTACTTGCACAAGCTGGATTTTTCAGCGAAGACGAATTGGGAACTTACTGCGCGTTCAATTCTCGTTTGACTGGGCATCCCACAACAAAGGTACCGGGAGTCGAAGTCAATACTGGAGCGCTGGGACACGGTCTGGCTGTTGGAGTTGGAATGGCTTTGGCAGGGAAGATCGATAAGAAGAACTACAAAGTCTATGTCTTGATGGGCGACGGAGAGCTCGATGAAGGTTCTGTGTGGGAAGCTGCTCAGGTAGCGGCACACTATAAACTTGATAACCTGATCGCCATTGTGGATAGAAACAAGCTACAGATAAGCGGATTTACTGAAGAAGTAGTGAGACTTGAAAATCTGGAGAAAAAGTGGGAGTCTTTTGGCTGGAAGGTGTTGCAGGTTGACGGCCATGACATTGACGGTTTGATCGACGTGTTCAAGAGCATACCAACGGCTCCATACCTTCCTCATATCGTCATTGCGCACACAGTCAAAGGCAAGGGGGTTTCTTTCATAGAGAACAAAAAGGAATGGCACCACCATGTTCCCAGCGAAGAAGAACTTCGAAAGGCTATGGAAGAGCTTGATAAAACTCTACAGGAGCTGAGAAATGATGCCTGATAAGATGCCAGTCAGAGTAGCGATAGCCGAAAGGGTTTTGCAACTTGCTTGGAAGGATCCACAGATCGTTGTTGTAACTTCGGATGCAAGAGGTTCGGCAGCTATAGAGAAATTTTTCGAAACCTTTCCAGACAGATCAATTGAGACGGGAATAGCTGAACAAACAGCCACGGGAATCTCTGCTGGTCTGGCTTTTTCGAATAAGAAAGTCTTTCTCTTTGGACCTGCATGTTTCTATTCTGCACGAAGTCTGGAACAAGTGAAGAACGATATCGCATACAGTGGGGCAAATGTGAAGATCATAGCGGTGAGCGGTGGAGTGAGCTATGGGCCTCTCGGGAGTACCCATCATTCCCTACACGATGTGGCTGTTTATAGGGCTATACCTAATATCGCTGTGATACTTCCATCCGATGCATACCAAGCCGCGGCAATGGTCGACCAGATTGTAGAGACGAACCAACCTGTCTATGTGCGCACTGGGAGAAATCCAGTGCCTTTTGTTTACAGCAGTGAAAACGACTCCTTCAAATTTGGAAAAGGGAATGTCTTGAAAGAGGGAAAAGACATAGCGATTTTTGCTACCGGTGAGGTTGTTTGGCATGCACTTGAAGCAGCTAAGATTCTCACCTCCTCTGGAATCAATGCAACTGTAGTGGATCTACCTTGTGTGAAACCTCTTGACGAAGATTTGGTACTGCAGATAGCACGTGCCACAAAAAGGATCTTAGTAGCTGAAGAACACAGCATCCACGGAGGTCTTGGTGAAGCCATATGCAGCTTACTGTGTAGATCTCATCCTGTTCCAGTCGAAATCATCGCATTTCCAGATGAATATCCAGTTACTGGTAATCAAAGTCAAGTCTATTCTCATTATGGTCTCGATTTTGCCGGAATCGCTAAGAGAGCACAAGAGTTTTTGAGGAGGTATTGATCTTGGAAAAGTACATCCTGGCGATCGATCAGAGCACAACAGGGACAAAGGCTGTCTTGTTCGATTCAACGTTGAACGTCGTGAAACGTACCACAGAATATCACAAACAGTATTACCCAAAGTCCGGTTGGGTCGAACACGATCCAAAGGAGATTCTTGATAAAACACTTACTGCATGTCGAAGAGTGATCGATCGCATAGATCCATATTCGATCATTGCAGTTTCTGTCACCAATCAGCGAGAAACAGCCGTATTATGGGACAAAAGTGGCAAGCCCGTTTACAACGCGATAGTCTGGCAGTGCCAACGTGGTAAAGATCTTTGTGAGAAATTGAAAAGAGACGGCTACGAACGAATGGTTAGAGAGAAAACCGGTCTCTTGATTGATCCATATTTCTCCGCGAGCAAAATAAATTGGCTGCTTGAAAATGTAGAGGATATCAGGAAAAATGCAGAAAATGGAGAGATATCTTTCGGTACAATAGACTCATGGTTAATTTGGAACCTCTGTGAGGGTCATCCTCATGTTACAGACTACTCGAACGCAAGCCGCACACTGCTTTTGAACATTCACTCACTGAGATGGGATGAGGAACTACTTGATCTGTTCAATATACCATCCAAGATCCTTCCGAAACTGCTTTGCTCAGATGAGATATTTGGTTATACAGATCTAAACGGTCTACTACCGAGAAGGCTTCCAGTGATTGGTGTGATGGGAGATTCAAGTGCCGCACTTTATGGGCAGATGGGGTTTCATCCCAAAGATGCCAAAGCGACCTATGGTACGGGAACTTCTATGATGATCAACTTAGGCGAAAAGAAGGCAGAACTTGTTAGTGGTGTGCTTTCTATTGGTTGGGTCACTGACAAGAAGATCACTTACGTTGCAGAGGGTAATATCCACAGCTCTGCTGACACGTTGAAATGGGTTGTCGAACAACTTCAACTGGTAAACAGCATTGAAGAATTAGAAGATCTCGCTGCGAGTGTCTCAGACAGTTGTGGAGTCTATTTTGTACCTGCCTTCTATGGGCTTGGCGCTCCGTACTGGGACAGTGATGCCCAGGCTCTCATGTGTGGTATGACTAAGCGTACCACAAGGGCACACATTGTCAGAGCAGCTCTGGAATCGATAGCTTACCAAGTTTACGATTTGTTCTCAGCACTTGTAAGGGAAACGGGCATGAGACCAGATGAACTGAAGGCAGACGGTGGTGCAACCAAGAACAGATTTCTAATGCAGTTCCAGGCAGACATATTGGACTTACCTATCTATGTGAATAACATAGAAGAATGTTCTGCGCGTGGAGTTGCCCTTATAGCAGCAAAGTCGATCGGTATTCTGGACGAAGAACAGATCTCTATGCATTACACGAAGTACATACCAAATATAGATCAACAACTCAGAGAAGAGTACATCAATGGCTGGCGAATGGCTGTAAAACGTGCAATTCTACATTGAGAAACCGAGGTGATAAGATGAAAAAGCTGTGTTTTGGCTTAATAGTGGGAAACAGAGATTTCTTCCCGGATAGTCTCGTTGAAGAGGGCAGAAAAGAGATATTGAAGATTCTTGAAAGCCTTGGTTATGAAACAGTTTGTCTCGAGCCGTCTCAAACAAAACTTGGAGCTGTGGAAACTCTATCGGACGCAAAAAAGTGCGCCAATCTCTTCAAAGAAAACGCCGATCGAATAGATGGAATCATTGTGACACTACCAAACTTTGGCGATGAAAAAGCTGTTGCTCAAGCCATCAGAATGAGTGAATTACAAGTTCCAGTATTGATCCACGCATTTCCAGATGAGCCAGATAAACTCGATCTTTTACACCGTCGAGACAGCTTTTGCGGGAAGATCTCGGTTTGTAATAACCTGAAGCAGTTTGGAATAAACTTTTCTCTCACCACACACCATATTGAAGAAGTTGATTCACAGACTTTCGGCAAGGATCTGGAGTGGTTTGCCGCCGTCTGTCAAGTAGTCAAGGATCTCAAGAAGGTGAGAATAGGTGCTATCGGTGCGAGACCAAACGCTTTCAACACAGTGAGGTTTTCTGAAAAGATACTTGAAAGAATGAAGGTGAGCGTTGAGACAATAGATCTTTCAGAGATCATGTCAAAGATCAATGAGATCCGCGATGAAGATGATAGGGTGAGGAACAAAATCGAAAAGATCATGAAAAACTATCTCGTTCAGATAGTCCCCAACGAGGCACTTGTCACGATGGCAAAATTGGCTGTTGTCATAGAAGAATGGATAAGAGAAAACGATCTGAATGCCACGGCTATTCAGTGTTGGACAATAATGGAAAGAAGGTTGCACATCACACCGTGCACTGTGATGAGTATGATGAGTGAAGAGCTCAGACCGAGTGCATGCGAAGTTGATGTAATGGGTGCTCTGTCTATGTACGCTTTGCAGAGCGCTTCTGGCAAGCCATCAGCACTTGTCGACTGGAACAACAATTACAGAGCAGAAGACGAATGCATTTTGTTCCACTGTGGCAATTTCCCGCGCTCGGTGTACGAAACGGCAGAGATACGCTATGCCGATGTGATTGGAACAACTGTTGGCAATCAAAACGCATACGGCGCCTGTGCAGGAAAGATAAAGAGTGGACCTTTCACCTTCTTCAGGCTCTCGACCGATGATATTAGCGGGAAGCTTAGAGGCTATGTTGGAGAAGGAGAAATACTTTCACAAGATCCAAAGACCTTTGGATCAAGAGCCATTGCGAAGATAAGTAATCTTGAAGAATTGATGAAAAACATTTGTCTCGAAGGCTTTGAACATCATGTTGCAATAAATCTCTCTCAAGTGGCAAAGGCAATTAAGGAAGCAATGGAAAGATATCTGGGCATTGAAGTTCATCTTCACAAATGAGAAGGCGGGAATATCTCCCGCCTTCTGGATCCTTCAAGGGATTTCAAAGATCACTATGAGTTTACCATTCTCGTAAAATGCTTCCTTCAGATCGAGATCTTGAATAAGTTCTTCCAAATCCGTTTCTTGGTCTGTGGTGATTTCAAGTCTTACAGTTATTGTTTCACCATCTGTTGTATGATCGTACGTAACCGAATCAAATAACCACTCTGGGGAATCGAAGTACCAGTAGACTAAGTCTTTCAAATTCTCTGGCATTGATCCAAAGTCTTCGTAGTACCAACTTATGCCTGTTACAAGATCCTCCACTAAATTGTACAGAGGGAACGGTTCTGCTTTTTTATAGGTCTTTGTCACATAGATGATCTTATTATCGAGATCAAATCGAACAGAATCGACGTAGCTGTAGTAGCTAAGAACCTCCATTACATCATTTTCTGTAAGATAATCCACAAGATCACTCTTCACACCTATTGAGACGACCCACTTTCCATCTTCTTCCTTTCTCTCATAACTTAACCTGTCTACAAATTCTGCTGGTATTATGTCTGCAAGTTCTTCAATAGTCTCTGGTGGATCCAAGTACATGTAGTCGGTCATTTCATCGATGTGTTGAATTATATCTATGATCAGTTTCATCTCAGGTAGCTTGGGTAAAAACTCTGACAGTATTTGCTTCAAGAGTTCCGAGATCACGTTCTTTGAGACCGTAGCATTCACGATCACCGAACAACCTTCTCTTGAAAGTGAAAGGTCAACAAACATATCTGCTTCCTTGAAGGAGATCTTCCCAATCATGCCACCTTCGATCTTCACGAGGTCTTTCTCAGCAACGTTGGAAGAGAGAATCTGCGCAATACCTCCTTTGGTAGGAAGTACCGCAGTCAGTTCATCGAGTTCTACGTAAACAAAATCTTCTGTCGTTTTTACTGAAACACCCCATTCTTTGAATTTTTCTAAAAGATCATCGAGAAATTCATTTTTGAGATCAAAGAATACTGCAAACTTTGACATCTCTTCAGAAAAGCTTAAAGCGATGCTCGTTGCTTTCGAGAAGATGAAGTCAAGTTCTTCAAAATCTATCTCGAGTTCTTCCAATATCTCAGTCGGTAGTTGTTTGAGCAGTGTGGTCGGCATGATCAATGAGAACTGCGCATCTCTTAGGACTTTGAGCCCGTCAGGAACAGAGCTGTAGCGAATCTTTTTGATCTCCCAATCGAACTTACCCTCCTTGACAGCTTTAATGAGAATCACTGCCGTTTCTGATTCAAGATTTACGCTTATCTCGTCCTCAACGGGTACACCTTCGTTGAAGCCAAGCAAGTGGAAAATGATACCAAAGATTGGGATGGTGCGGATCTTTACATAAATACTTTGAGTTTCTGGCAGCTCAAAGGCAGGTATTTCTCCGTCAATCATCGCTCTAACGTCTTCTAACATTGATGGTGTGACAAAATAGTAAAGATCTCCACTTTGAATGAGTTCGTGGCTTTCAACGAGCTCTGAGAGGTTTGTCTTCACCCAATTTGGATCATCGGTCACTATGGAGACACTGAGTAAATCTTGTACTTCTCCAAACTCCTCTGTTTCAAAAAGACCCACAAGGCTGGATAAGTTCAGTGAAAGTTTACCGAAAAAGCAGACAAATCCTTTTGTGGTGCTCTGGAAACGACTGATTGGTGGTAAGAATGAGTTGACAGTCTCAAGATCTCTCAACAACAGTACGTAATCTGAGGTAGCTGGAACATAAGCAAAAAGGTAAACACATACCAGCAAACTGACTAACAAAACAACCTTTTTCATGAACATCCCTCCCTTGGACTTTTTAATCAGTCAAATTATCTATCGGCTATGCTTTTTCTTTCTCCAGCTCTTCTTCAAGTTTTTTGAGCATCAGTGTTGCAGCAAAGATTCCCTTAAAAACACTGCCTTCTCTTATGGCAAAGGCCAACCTTAAGGTCATCTTTCCAGTAACGCGAGATTGTAAAGGATCCGAAATTGTCCACTGAACATGGTTGTTTTGCTTCAAATACAAAAAATAATCTCTGTCTCCGATATTCCCTTTTGCACCAGTAGTAGTTATGAAGTTGCCATTTGCGTCAGCCATGAAGAGAAGTTCGTATGTGTCACCATGTGCCTTGAGAAATTCCTTCGCATGTGGTTCAAATGCCTGCCAATTTAGACTTTGGCACTCTGGAAGTTGTAACAGCTCGTTCAAATCTTTGATCTGCTGGGAAAGCCATTCCCTTGCCCCAGTAAGACTTCTCAACTTTAGAGACTTCAGAGCAAGTACCTGACCATCTTGCAACAGTTTTGTAGAAATCGTGCTCAAGGTCTTTACAGCCTCGTCTGTCTCTTGGACAAAATTCAAAATCTCCGATGCGGCTGTTGTGTTGCTATTTACAGCCGACTCTATCTCTTTTGTCGACTGTATTTGGGATTGTATCGAAATTGAGATCTCATCGACCATCTTTTGGAATTGGCTAACACTTTCTCTTAGACTGACCAAACTCACAGCGAAGTCTTCGTTGACTTTGATGGTTCTCTCCACAGATAGTGCGACTGCATTACCTTTCTGAACCGAATCTTTGATTCTCACTTCAATATTGCCAACTTGCTGTGCTATTTTCTCGGCAGATTGCTGTGATTGTTCGGCGAGCTTTCTAACCTCATCCGCAACAACGGCAAAGCCTCTTCCGTGCTCACCGGCTCTTGCCGCTTCGA
This sequence comes from Pseudothermotoga sp. U03pept, assembly GCF_051235805.1. Lineage (NCBI taxonomy): Bacteria > Thermotogati > Thermotogota > Thermotogae > Thermotogales > Thermotogaceae > Pseudothermotoga > Pseudothermotoga sp. U03pept. Next base: position 1,995,157 of record NZ_JBPNXV010000001.1, read on the forward strand.
TTGCCGCATTCAGTGCCAGGAGGTTGGTTTGCTGGGATATTTGCTGGATAGTCTGCACCATCTCTCTTATACCTTCGGAGACCTCACCGAGCTTGTCCATGGTTTGAACCAGATCGGTCAATTTTGCCTGCGCCGCTATGTTCTCGTTTTGTAAGTCACCGATCTTTGTCCTCAGCGTTGAGACATTTTGGTCGAGTTGTTCAAATTTACTTCGAAGTTGGTCTGCGTTGCGTCCTACGACCTGCGCGTTGTTGGCTATTTCGCTTGCTCCAGAACTACTTTCTTCAAGAGATGCAGTCAGAGACTGAACTAACTCTGATATCCTTTTAGATCTCTGGCTCAGTTGGTTTGAACTCTCTTTCATCTTTTCAGACGCGTTCGTGAGAGCTTCTGCATCTCTTTTCAACGAAGTTGAAGAAACAAAAAGCTCACGAAACAGATCATCGATATGTTTCTCCCGATCCTGTTGGCTTTCGAGCTTGAACTGTCTTTTTGACCTAATCTTTTGAAGAAGACAGATCAAGATAACAGAAAAAAAGCAGATCGATACAACATATTGCCACCAGAACAACTTCAACCACAAAAAGAAAACTCCAATGATGCTGACAACAATCATTATAAAGCTCAATTCTGACACCCCCTAAGAGATGTGCAAGTTTATTGTAAAAGCCAAGGGCAATTCACATTCCAACGAAAATCACAGTGCTTTTCGGTTGCGCAATATAAACGTAACCAGCTTTTTCAGGGTTGTCCAGAAAATCCTCAGGAGAATCTTTCGAAGTATCAACAACCCTGTACCAACTCTTGCCGTGTATATATGGTAGAACAAATCTAAGAGGTTCTCTCCATTGATTCAAAATGACGTATATGTCTTTGTCGTGTTCCTGCGTAGTTGCTTCACCACTTATCATGAAAGCCAATGAATGAGAATAATGTGAAAAGTCAGGTTCAAAAGGCTTGACACCATGCCACGTTAGGTCTGGAAGCCCCGCGCTCGTTGGTAAACCACTGAAGAAATGCGGTTTTCTCAGAGCAGGATGTGATTTTCGAAAGTGAATCATCTTTTTGAAAAATCTGAAGATATCTTCGTACCTTTCTTTCAGCGACCAATCAAGCCATGTGGTCTCGTCGTCATGACAGTAAGCGTTGTTGTTTCCCTTTTGAGTTCGATAGATCTCATCGCCCATCAAGACCATCGGTGTGCCATGAGACACCATTAGAATAGCCACGAAGTTCTTCACCTGTTGCTTTCTCAAACGAACTATCTGCGGATCATCTGTTTCACCTTCTATCCCACAATTACAGCTATAGTTCTCATCACTGCCATCCCTGTTATCTTCACCATTCGCTTCATTGTGTTTGTAGCGATAGCTCACTAAATCTCTGAGTGTAAAGCCGTCATGGCAGGTAACAAAGTTTATGCTTGCATGAGGAGAACGAGTACCATAGAGATCCTGACTTCCGGCTATTCGCATAGCAAGATCTTGCACCGTACCTTCATCGCCACGAACAAATCTCCTGACAGTGTCTCTATATCTTCCATTCCATTCAGCCCAGCCTTGTGGAAACTGACCCAGAAAATACCCTCCCGCGGCATCCCAACCTTCTGCTATGAGCTTCAAGTCATGCAGTATGGCATCTTCTGAAATATCCTTCAAGAGCGAGAAGTCACCAATCCATCTCCCATCGGGTGTTCTGCCAAGAATAGATGCAAGATCAAAGCGAAAGCCATCTACATGCATCTCTGTTGCCCAATATCTAAGACTGTCTATTATCATCTCTTTGACAACAGGATGATTGCAATTGAGTGTATTGCCGCAACCGGAGTAGTTCATGTAAAATCTCTTGTTCGATGGATTCAGAATGTAGTATATCTCGTTGTCTATACCTCTGAAAGAAAGCGTTGGACCCATTTCATTGCCTTCACCCGTGTGGTTGTAAACAACGTCGAGAATCACCTCAAAACCATTTCTGTGCATTTCTTTGACAAAGTCCTTGAAAAGAAAGACCTGTTCTCCAAGTTTCATTCCCAGAGAGTAGTTGCCTGTTACAGCAAAAAAACCCAGTGGGTTGTATCCCCACATGTCTTTGAGTGTCCTGCCCGTGTAGGGGTTGATGTTTCTATTGGCGTTGGCACAGAATTCAAAGATCGGCATCAGTTCGACAGTCGTTACGCCAAGTTCTCTCAAATGATCGAGTTTTTCGAGTATTCCAAGAAAGGTCCCTGGAAAGCTCGCCTTCGATGTAGGGCTCACGGTGAAAAATCTCACATGCATTTCGTAGATAATCGTGTCTTTCCATGGAATCATTGGTCTTTTATCTGACGTCCAATCGTATTTGGAATCATCTATTACTATCGATTTCGTAGGACTTTGCGCAGAATCGATGTTAGAAAAAGAAAGATCCTTCAATGGCGAGTTCCTGTTGTATCCATAGACGCTGTCTTCATCCCACTCGTACGATCCAGATATCGCCTTAGCGTAAGGATCACTCAACAGTTTGTAAACGTTGAATCTCTTGCCATTCAAAGGGTCATATTCCCCATCGATTCTCCAACCATAGTACTGTCCATGTCCGATGCCGTAAACATATACGTGCCAGATATCGCCTGTTCTGTTGTGAACAGGATCGAGCACAAATCTGTGGGATGGTTTCTCATCGTAGTGATTTTGATAGAGTTCCAGTATTACTCTGCGTCCATTTCGGGTGAAAATACCGAAATTTACACCTGTATCATCTGGTGTTGCACCAAGCCTCGGATAACCTCTCTTGGCTTTTAACTCAGTTTCAGGACCAGGGTTGTTATACTGTACTGGATAATCCGGCAAACTACCACCTACAAATTTATTCTACCCCAACTTTGAATTACCTTTCTTGCCAGCACAGTATTTTGCAAGTTTTAGCTGGGTACTACCTTGAAGGTGTTTCAGTGAAATGCTCAGCTACAAAAAACAAAAGAAGAACAATCCACATCAAGATAGAATTGAGTGCCTGTGCTTCGCCGATGTGACGTGTGCTGAACAGTTTGTAAGTTGCGACTGAAACGGTAGTGAATCTGCCTTCTGAAAGAATCACAGTTGCCGTGATCTCGCCAAGCGCAATTGCCATAGAGAAAGTGAAGATTCCAAGCAGCTCTTTTTTGAAGATAGGCAGTGTAATGAAAAAGAGACTTTGCAAAGCTCCACATCCATCGATTTTACCTGCTTCCTCGATCTCTCTTGGAAGGTTTCTCCACAAATTCTGCAGTGAACTGTGCGCCAACGGAAGAGATATGAGAGCATAGATTGCACCAAGTTTGACGGGTAATGGTAGTAAGGTCATTAGAATCATGCCAAAAGCCATCGTGGCTGGTGATATCGATATTGGTAGGTTTATCATCACAGAAATAAGATTGTTGTATCTGACCGAAATGTAAGAGGTCATCAAACCTATTACGCAAACAGTGACAGAAGCTAATGCACTCAAAACGAGACTGAAAAAGAGTATGGATTTGACATCGGCTCCTACTATCCATTCAACGGTCTGACTGAACAATCCTTTGAAGTTTTGGAAGGTGAAAGTGCCACCATATCTGAGGAATCCTCCGAGTGAGGACATGAACAGAGGAAGAAAGACAAACAAAACAACTACAAACACGTACAGATAAGTCCATTTTGGAAGGTCCTCTTTGAGTGTCTCACCAGAAAACTCCCCGGTCCTTGTGGACAAAACCAGAAATATGAAACTCGCAAGTGCGACAAAGACCATCTGAATAAGGGTCAGAGAAAGTGCACTCTCAAAATCTAGTAAAACTTTCAAGTACATGTAGATATTAACCTCAATCGTCGAGTACTTTATGCCTCCCAAAATCAAGACAACGGCAAAACTTGTGAAGCAATACAAAAAGGAAAGTGCGAACGCTGATCCTATAGCAGGTAGAGCCAAGGGGAGTTCGATGTACCAAAAGCGTCTGAATCTTGAAGCGCCCTCTAAGTTTGCCATCTCCAATATGGCTTTGTCTATTCTTTCAAACGCATCACCGACTATTCTTATGAACAATGGAAAGTTATAGAAAACATGTCCGATGAGAACGGCAGTAAAGGTATACAGTATCCTAACTTTGATGTTGAAAACCGATAGAAATGCGTTGAGTAAGCCGTTGTTACCAAAGGTTAGTAAGAATCCCACTGCCATAGATATTCCTGGAAGAACAAATGGAACCATACTCGCAGATTTCATGAGACTCTTGACCGCTGTCGGGAGTTTTGTCCTTGCCATTAAATGAGCGCCCGGTATGCCCAGGAGCATCGTCAACAACGCCGAGAGAAGTGCTTGAAAGGCCGTGAATCTCACAACAGATGAGTTCAGTGATAGTACTCTCACAAGATCTATCTGTGGAAATCTCACAACCAACAAGATCAGTGGGTATATCAGAAAAGTGCCGACGAAAACCGTCGGCACCAACGACAGCAAGAAAGGTTTTCTCATTTAGCTATCATTACCTTTGCCCATTCTTCGAGCCATTTCTTTCCATTTCTGTCGAAGAGCTCATAATCAAATGGTAAGACTTTTTCGATCTTGCTGGCATGCTTGTAAGCCTCAGGAAGTTCTATTTCGATCACCGGGTACATCCACTGATTCAAAGGCACTTCAGATTGAAAACTCTCCGAAAGGAGAAACTCTATGAACTTCTTAGCCATCTCGAGATTCTTGGTGCCCTTTACGATGGCTGCATATTCGATTTGAACAAAAGCACCTTCCTCCATCACCACAGGTAAGTACTTCAAACTCCCATACTCGTGATAGCTGTACGCACCATCGGTTGCATAGCTCACCATTATGTCAGCCTCACCAGTTTCCAACATGCTGAAGGCTTCATCCCAACCAGGTGTGATTGTGAGTATACTGTTCCTCAAGTTTTTCCAGTAATCCAAGAAACCGTCTTCACCGAAGACTGCTATTGTCCAAAGTAAGAACGAAAGTCCTGTGCTCGATGTACGAGGATCTTGAACGACCAATTCCTTTGCGAATCTCTTATCGAGCAGATCTTTGAACGACTTCGGTGGATTTGCTATCTTCTCGGTGTTGTACACCAAAGCAATTGCGCCAAAATCATATGGTGTACCATAACCTTGTGTATCGAGTAGGCTACGGTCTTTCACCTTTGAAATATTCTCAGGAACAAACTGCATCAGAAGTCCTTCCGAAATCGCTCTCCGTAATAACGGTTGATCTAATCCGACAACCACATCTGCCTTGGGTTGGTCCTTTTCCAAGATCATGCGTGATAGGACGTTGCCTGCATCGCCAAATGACAAGATCTTCACTTTGACATTGTACTGCTTCTCAAAGATCGGTATCGTCTTCTGCGCAATGCCCGAAGCGAAGCTGCTGTAAGTGTAAACGACCAGTTCTTGAGAAAAGCTTGACACTACGAGAATTAGTGCTACAATAAATAACAACTTTCTCATATACACCACCTCCCCAAAGTTAAAACCCCGCCACCGGCGGGGTAATTTATCACCTTTTTGCTCCCTACGCCGGCATTACCCGGATCAGGTTCAAGGGTCGAGGGTTTCCGCCCTCCTCTCAGCCTCGGATTAGAAGCTCCCCTGCATGGTATTCACTTGCAATTTTATTTTACCACAGCTGGTGTAGATGATTGCAAGGTCATCAAATTGTTCAACACCAAAAACATGTTGTAAAATTATTGTGCAAGTGAGAGGAGTGATTCTGTGAAACTCGGTGACAAGATACCCAGAGACATCTTCAACGAGCTCGAAGCGAGTACTTTCTCAGTTCTTCCATTCATTCAGCAACTGAACCAAAAGGTAAATGAGAATGTTGAGATTGTAGCAAAAGTCTTGAGCAGAAAACTTCAAGAAGCAAAAGATCAAAAGAGGTTTCTGCTGATGACCCTCTCAGATAAAACAGGAAGTATAAGAGCTGTCGATTGGCACAATGCAGATAGAAACTTTGGTAAGATCAACGAAGGTGATGTCGTTTTGGCAAGAGGTCGCGTCGTTTACTTCGAAGATCACGTGCAACTGAATTTAGACAAGGATCCAGAATCTGTCAAACCCTTGAAAGATTCTGAGTACGATTTTCGAAGGTTCGTCGATGTAGCCACTCGCGATATAGACAAGATGTACAACGATCTAAAGGCACTGATAAAAGACATCTTAGACGATGAACTGAGAATACTTTTGGAAAGTCTATTCGTTGAAGACTCTCAGTTCGTTAAGCAGTTTCTTCAAATTCCTGCTGGCGTAAACGTTCATCATGCATACCTGGGAGGTCTACTGGAACACACCTTAGATGTAGCTTCTCTGTGCAAAGCACTCTCTACTGTCTATGAGCAGTTCATCAACAGAGATATTCTAATCTGCGGAGCAATCTTACACGATATTGGAAAGGTAAAAGAATACAGGGTGACTCAGAAAGGCTTTGAGGTCACAGATGAAGGCGAATTGATAGGTCATATAGTACTCGGCACAGAGATGTTTTTAGAACAAGCAAAGAAAGTGGCGTTGAGCAAAAGCAAGTCGATGCAACTTGAACACATCATTCTTTCCCATCATGGAGAACTCGAATGGGGTTCACCAGTTGTTCCCAAGACAGCAGAGGCTTTTGTGATTCACATGCTCGAAAATATGGATGCGAAATTGGCGCGGTTTAGAGCAATTGGAGAAAAGGAAAAAAGAAATGGCACAGACAAGATGTGGAGTGAATATGATAGGCATTTACAAAGACGTCTTTGGCTTGGAGGGATTGACTGATGAAGATCAGATTCGGCACATCAGGATGGCGAGCAGTGATCAGTGACCAGTTCACCTTCAGCAACGTGAAAATAGTGAGCCAAGCCATAGCCGAATACGTGAAGAAAATGGGTGGAAAGACTCTGATTGTCGCACGCGATACCCGGTTCATGACTGAACACTACGCACAGTTGGTGGCTCAAGTATTGGCTGCAAATGGCATAAAGGTTTTGATGCCAGAGAATCCGACACCCACACCAGTCGTATCCTTTGCTATAAGACATTACGGTTTGTCTGGTGGAATAAACATTACAGCTTCGCACAATCCACCTGAATACTGCGGTATAAAATTCAATCCAGCTGATGGTTCGCCAGCATCACCCGAGATTACAAAACAAATAGAGAGTTTGATTGAAAAGATAGACGAAAGCAAAGTACCTATGATGAGTATTCGCGAAGCGAGCGCAAAGGAATTGTTCGAGATCTTTGAGCCAAGAGCCGACTATATGAAAGCAATTGCAAAGAAGGTTGATCTTGAAAGGATCAAGTCGGCTGGTTTGAAGGTTATCGCCGACCTTCTGTACGGAACCGCAGCAGGATATTTAGACGATCTGTGTAAATCGATTTGTGGTGACTTTGAGGTATTCCACAACTACAGAAATCCATATTTTGGAGGAGGACGACCTGAACCAGATGAAACGCGCCTAAGAGAGTTCGCCGAGAGAGTTAAGAATCGTGGATGGGATGTAGTAGTTGCAACAGATGGCGATGCAGATAGATTTGGGATCGTTGACGACACAGGTGATTTTGTGAAGCCCAATGAAGTAATTGCTCTCTTAGCACACCATCTGTACAAGAACAAAAACCTTAAAGGACCTGTTGCAAGGACCGTTGCCACCTCACATGCACTTGATGCAGTTGCACATACCTTCAATGAGAAAGTCATAGAGACACCTGTGGGCTTTAAATTTCTTGCAGCCACACTTTTGAGTGAAAACGTGGTCATCGCCGGAGAAGAGAGTGGAGGTCTTACCATACAAAACCACACACCAGAGAAAGATGGGATATTAGCTTGTTTGTTGATTTTGGAGATGATGGCTTACGAAAAGAAGGCTTTGTCTGAGATAAGGGAAGAGTTCAGAAGAAATTATGGTGAGTTTTTCAACACGAGAATAGATTTTGAACTGAAGGATGAAAAAGAAAAACAAGAACTTCTGACGAAGTTCAAAAACATAAAGGATTACTTGTCTGGCATTCAGATAACTGATCAAGACTCCGTTGATGGTATGAGATATTTCTTTGACAGACCAGGGGCATGGATGCTCGCGAGAGCTTCGGGGACAGAACCCGTAGTGAGGATATACCTTGAGGCGAAAGATACTTCAACTTTGCAAAGTATGATCACAGCGATTCGTAAGCTGAGTAGATAGGAAGGGAAAAGATGAAGAAGATCATAATCGTCGAATCACCAGCAAAGGCAAAGACTATAAAAGAGATACTCAAAGGTGAATATGATGTCATCTCTTCAAAGGGACATGTGCGCGACTTGCCAGAAAAGGAGTTCGGAGTCGACATAGAGAATGACTTCGAACCACAGTTCAAGATCATCGATGGAAAAGAAAGAGTAGTTCAAGAACTCTCTGAAAAGGCAAAAGGTAAAGAAATCTTACTCGCATCTGATATGGACAGAGAAGGTGAAGCGATCGCCTGGCACCTTGCAGACATTCTTGGAGTTCTGGGCAAGAAAAACAGAATTGTGTTCAGTGAGATCACCCCAAAAGCAATACAGAGTGCGGTGAAATCTCCAAAGCACATAGACATGAAAAAGGTTCAGGCACAATTAGCAAGACGCATACTCGATCGTATCGTTGGATACAAGATAAGTCCATTACTTTGGAAGATGCTCAAGGCGAACCTGAGTGCTGGAAGAGTCCAGTCAGCAGCATTGAAGATCATCTGCGAAAGAGAAGTTCAAAGGCACAGGTTCGTACCAAGAAAGTTTTGGAAGATTCAAGGTTATGTGAACTCACTGAGATTCTATCTCACGCACATAGATGGAAAAAGAATAGAGATGCAAGACGTCACCAAGGAAGTAGCTCAAGAGATCGAAAAAAACGTCAAGACCCTGAAGGTCAAGCAGATCAAGAAGAGAGAGGTTCATAAGAAGCCTCCCTTGCCTTTCATAACCAGTACACTACAACAAGAAGCATCAAACAGATTGGGCTTCACCGTAGGAAAAACAATGCAAATCGCACAACAGCTCTACGAAGGAATAGACACTCCAAATGGGCACAGAGCTTTCATAACCTACATGAGAACCGATTCAACAAGAGTATCAGATTTCGCCAAAGAGATGGCTAAGGATTACATAATGAACAACTACGGCAAGAAATACCTCTCAAAGCAGGCAGTTTCACAAAAGAAAGGACAGAATGTTCAAGATGCACATGAGGCTATCAGACCAGTTGAAGTGAATCTCACACCGAGTGAAGCTGAAAAAGAGCTTTCGAAAGATCACTCGAAACTTTACAAACTCATCTGGGAAAGATTTCTCGCTTCACAGATGAGTGAAGCTGTCTACGAGGAGACCACAGTAATCTTTGAATCTGGACGGTATACCTTTGAATCCAAAATCGAGCGCAGAATCTTCGATGGCTTTGAGGTGTTGTTCAAGAAAGAAAAGGAACAAGAGCTTCGAATTCCATCTGGTGAAGTCTTGGTAAGTAAATGGCAAATAGAAGAAGATGAGACAAAACCTCCCTCACGCTACACAGAAGCCACAATGGTACGTGCGCTTGAAAACAGAGGCATTGGCAGGCCAAGTACTTATGCGACTATTATCTCAACGCTCCTTGAGAGAAAGTACGTTGTCAAGAACTCTCAAGAACTCGTTCCAACAGTCATGGGTTTTGTGGTCAACCATTATATGGAAAAAAGGTTCCCACAAATAATAGATCTGCAATTCACCGCTCACATGGAAGAAGGTTTAGACGAAGTGGAACAAGGTAAGAAGGATTACAAAGAACTGCTCAAGGAGTTCTACGAACAGTTCTCTAAATACTTAGAGGATGCCCAAAGACAATGGCTTTCGATAGACATCCCAACAAGTCTGAAATGTGATTGTGGTGGTGATTATCAGTTAAGAGTTGGGAGATATGGCCTATATCTATCGTGTTCGAAATGCTCGAAAACTTCATCGATAGCACTTGATACTCCAGCTGTACTCGATGACAAACTGTATCTTCAAATGGACAAACAAGATTCATTACAGATAAATTGTCCAGCCTGTGGTGACCAACTGGAGGCAATGGACGGCAAGTTTGGAAGGTACTTCAAATGCAAGAAATGTGGTAGAACTTACACGGCTTTTGCCAGAGGAAAATGTCCAAAGTGTTCTTCTGTAGTCGAGAGAAAGATGAGCAAGAAAAAGAAAGCCTTCTTCAAATGTACAAATGAAAACTGTGACTTCATCAGTTGGCTTGAGCCATCAGATGAAAAATGTCCTGACTGCTCAGAAAGTCTTTATTACAAGAAGGTTCGTTCAAAAGAAGTGTTGTACTGTCAGAGCTGCAAGAAATCCTTCGATCTGAAGGAATGAAAGGTGGGCAAGTGCCCACCTTTTAAGCATATTGCTTAGCAGAGAGCTTGTTGAAAGATCTCGCAATAACAATCAGCAAGAGTATGCCGATAGGTAAAAGGAGTAAGGGGGTCGCTTTCAAGAAGCCGTACAACAGATACATGATGATAGAAACGAAAGCACAGGTAAGTGCATAAGGTATTTGTGTATTTACGTGATCCAAATGGTCACTTCCAGAAAAGATCGAAGCCAGAACGGTCGTATCAGAAATCGGTGAACAATGATCGCCGAAGATCGCACCAGCGAAGACAGTCCCAGCCATGACTGTCACAGAAATCCATGCATTACCGGTGATTTTGTAAGCTATGGGTATCGCAATCGGTGTGAGAATTGCCATGGTTCCCCAAGAGGTGCCCGTAGCGAAAGAGATCATCATTCCAACAGCAAAGATGATAGTTGGTACCAAAGCGAAAGAAACATTCTCTCCAACCATTGACACCACATAACCCGCAAGGTCCATATCTTTTGTAACGGTACCAATAGACCAAGCGAGTACCAAGATCGCACACGCAAGAAGCATGAGTTTGAAACCTTCCAAAATCGTCTTCATGGTTTCTGAGACGGTCATAAGCTTGAAGCCAAGAGCAATTACTATACCAGTCAACGTCATCGCAAAGGCGCCCCACAAAAGAGCTGTTGCAGCATCAGCATTACCAAGTTTTTCGATAAGAGTTTCCCCACCCACCTTTGCGCCAGTATAATAAAATCCAAATATCGTAACAACAACCAGCGCTAAGATTGGCAGAACAAAAGTAATTATCATCGGTCGCTTTTCTATAGGCTTGCCGAGTTCAAAATCAACATTCAGCATCGGAGATGCACCATCTCTGGAAGTCTTACCTTCCTTCTGCGCTCTCATCTCTGCCTTCAACATCGACCCAAAATCCCAGTTCGTAATAGCTATGATTCCAACGAAGATCACAGTGAAGATACAATAAAAGTTGAATGGAATACTTCCCAGAAAGGCGGACAAAGGAGAAATGCCTGTTATACCTGCACCCTCCATACCTTTTTGAATCATCGCTAACTGGTAAGCTATCCAATCAGATATGAAAAAAGTAGCCACAGGAGCAGATGTGGAGTCGAGTATGTAAGAGAGTTTCTCCTTAGAAATCTTGTGTTGCTCAAAGATATCCCTTGTGACATTTCCAACAATCGCTGCGTTGATATAATCGTTGAAAAAAACGATAACACCCAAGAGCCATGCCCATATGTTTGCAGATCTTCGGGTTTTGATCTTTGTTCTTGCCCAATCTGCAAGCGCTTTGCTGCCACCGAGTTTCCATATAAAAGCTATACCTGCACCCATAAATAAGTTGAACAAGAGCAGTTTTGCGTCCCACTCATCTGCCATCGAGCCGATGATCTTTTCAAGAGAATAACCAACCCCAGCAATCGGATTGAAACCATTCAGAAGCAAACCACCTGTGAAAATGCCAAGGAAAAGCGAAAGAAGGACGTTCTTGGTCACAAAACACAGAACAATAGCGACAAGTGGTGGTAAAACCGACCAAAAGCTGCCTTCCACCAACCACACCTCCCCAAGTAGTTTGGTATACTGAGAAAATCTAACCTCACGGAAAAAATAACAAAAAAGCAGGGTTAGACCCTGCTTAGTATATTATACCACAAAAAGAAAAATTGTCAAGCCAAAATTTTCAGCCCCCCATGACTTTTTTGTTATACCACAAATTCCTTATAATCGCTGTGAAAATTCTGCTCGCATCTCACAGTTGAGCTATTTGCCTCTTTCTTTTTCAATTGCAGTTCCATGTGGCAAATCCAACTCTTTCCAACCACAAGATGTCTTCACAGAGGCTAAAGAAAGAGAACCTTCCGAGTATTGCCTCGATCTATCAAGATTGATCCTATGCTTCTAAATCCTTGCAGTATTTTGAACCAAGTCGAGGATTCAAATCATTCAAGTTCTTGTACATAAAGCAAGAACTTTGCTGATGAAGATGACCGTTTCATCTAAGAAGTTCTGTACAAAACAAATCAAATTCCACTACAAACGAGATGAGCATCTTATTCGTCGTTGATATTGTAGAATTATCTTGAGTACGAACAGCAAAAATGATGAGGTGATTCAAGGTTGCTCGAGATACCGCCAATGGAATTCATAGAATATATCAATAAACCGGTTGAAATTGTCTGGAAGACTTTCATCAACCCGAATGGTTGGGATCCGTGGTTTACCGATGGTATGAAGATGGAAGTTGAAGAAGGTGGAAGAATATTTTTCCGCTGGGTTAGATTAACCCAAGGTGAAACAGTAGAGGATAAGGGCGTTACAATAACTCTTGAACCATACAAGAAATGGGAGTTCTGGTGGTATGAATACGAAGATGGTTTTAGATCACACGTTCTGATGACCTTTCAGGCAGACGGAGAAAAAGGCACCTGGGTGAAGGTACAGGACAGAGTATTTACAGCAGATTTCTCTGAGCTTCCCATAGCTTTTGGTTGTGCCTATGGTTGGGGACAGATGCTACTGCTTGTGAAAACTTATCTTGAAAAACAACTCGTTCTCATTTGAGGAGGTGTGTTTATGTTCAGTGCCTTCTTACCAACAAAAATTGTTTTTGGAGAGGGTAGTATCGAAAAACTCTCATCATTGGCAAAAAACTTGGGCACAAAGGCTTTACTGGTAACAGGCAAAAAGAGTACGAAGAAAACAGGTTTACTCGACCGCGTAATAGATTTGCTCAAGCGTGTGGGTATCGAATCAATAGTCTATGACAAAATCCAGCCGAACCCGATCAACGACGATGTTGATGAAGCAGCACAGATCGCCATTAGAGAAAGAGTAGAATTTGTGGTCGGATTGGGCGGAGGAAGTGCTATTGACTCGGCAAAAGCAATAGCGATAACTGCAGCAATGGGTGGAAAGTTTTGGGAGTATGTGCCAGTGGGTGGTGGTAAAAAACCAACCAAAGCCCTACCTGTTATTGCGATACCAACTACACATGGCACAGGTACTGAGGCAGATCCTTTTGCCGTGATAACTAATCCCAGAACAAATGAAAAGGTTGGAATAGGTTACGATGTGATCTTTCCAAAGTTTTCGATAGTAGATCCAGCCCTCATGACAACTCTTCCAAAGGATCAAACGGCATATACCTCTATGGACGCTTTCTACCATTCATTGGAAGCCTTCCTTAACATCGACGCGAATGTCTATTCAGACATACTTGCAATCGATTCAATGAAAAGGATAGTGGCAAATCTTCAAACCGCTTTTGATCATCCAGACAACATGTATGCCCGTACAAACCTTGCATGGGCGAGTACAGAGGCTGGCATAACCGAAACACTGACAGGTGTCATAGCTAACCACGCTATCGAGCATGGACTGAGCGGTTTCAACCCACAACTTGCCCATGGTTTAGGTTTGTGCATAACTGGTCCATATCTGCTTGAATACATGTTCGATGAGTGTTACGAAAGATTGTCCACACTGGCAAGAGAGATCTTCAACATTCAAGAATTTGACGTGAGAAAATCTGCAAGGCTTTTCATAGAAAAGCTCTACGAATTTCAGGAGAACTTCAAGTTGAATCCAAAACTCTCAACTTTGGGGTTCAAGGAAGAGGATCTTGAGAAGATTGCCCATGTTGCCTTTAACACAATGAAAGGAGTGGTTACAAAATCACCGAAAAAACTCGGTGAAGAGGATCTTTTACAGGTAATCAAACGCGCATTTTGACCATTTTTAACAGTTTCGCAACCTTCAAAGGTTAAGATATCAATTGTGAGGCGCAGACAGACGCAGGAGGTGATGATATGCCATTCTACAGGTATGTGTGTAACAATTGCGGCGCACAAAAAACAGTATTTCATTCAATCAATGAGAATCCTGCGATCACATGTGAGCACTGTGGTGAAAAGATGAAACGCGGTATTTCAAGAGTGGGAATCGTCTTCAAAGGAAGTGGCTTTTACTGTACAGACAACAAGAACGGCTCGAAACCAGCTGAATCTAAGTCGGAATCTGAAAAAGTGGCATGAAGGGGCATACTGCCCCAGATTTTTTCTGAGCAGGAGGTGATACCTTGATCACCAAAAAGATAGACCACATAGGAATAGCAGTAAGGGATGCTTCTACAAGACTCTCGCTGTACAGAGATTTTCTCGGTATAAGCGATATACACGTTGAAGAGCTCCCACAGCGTGGTATCAAGGTTTACATGATAAAGATTGGGGAGAGTAAGATAGAATTGCTTGAACCCATGAACGAGCAATCTGAGATCAGTAAATTTCTCGAAAGTAAAGGTGAGGGAATTCACCACATAGCCTTCACAGTTGAAGGAATCGACCAAGCAGTAGATCTTGCCAAGAAATATGGTCTGCAAGCCCTATCGGATTCCCCAAAGCCTGGTGCAGGCAACACAAAAGTTTTGTTCCTGCACCCAAAGACAACCGGTGGGGTTCTGGTTGAGCTCGTTGAAGGTATTCACTGAGGGGGAATGAGGATGGACGAACTCATAATGAAATTGCAGCAAATGAACGAGAAGATTGAACAAGGTGGCGGTGCAGAGAAAATAGAGAAACAGCACTCACAAAATAAGTTGACAGCTCGTGAGAGAATCCAATTGTTGGTAGATGAGGGTACTTTCCTTGAGATTGACAAATTCGTAAAACACAGATCTACACTTCTCGGCATGGACAAAGAAGATCTGCCGTGCGATGGAGTCATAACAGGAATTGGAAAGATCGCAGGTAGGCCTGTTGCAATTTTCTCACAAGATTTCACCGTTATGGGTGGCTCACTCGGTGAAATGCACGCGAAAAAGATTATGAAGGTGATGGATCTGGCAATGGAGCTCGGCATACCGTTGATAGGTATCAACGACTCAGGCGGAGCGAGAATTCAAGAAGGAGTAGATTCGCTCTATGGTTATGGAGGAATTTTCTACAGAAACACCGTTGCCTCTGGTTTGATACCCCAGATAACACTCATCGCAGGTCCTTGCGCTGGTGGTGCTGTCTATTCGCCAGCGATAACTGACTTCGTTGTGATGATAGACAAATCGGCAAAGATGTTCATAACAGGTCCCAACGTCATCAAAGCGGTGACCGGTGAAGATATAAATCAGGAAGATCTTGGTGGTGCATACGTTCACAATACCAAGAGCGGCAACGCACACTTCTTGGCAGAAAGCGAAGAAGAAGCGGCAACTTTAATAAAAACTCTCCTTTCGTACATACCGCAAAACAACCTTGAAGAGCCACAGCACATACCTGGAGAGTACAATCTTTCAACTGGCGAAGAAATACTCTCAATCGTGCCCGTGGAACCGAACAAAGGATATGACGTGAGGAATGTCATAAAGCTGGTAGTAGATGAAGGAAGCTTCTTCGAAGTGCACAAACATTATGCGAGAAACATTGTCGTTGGATTTGCGAGAATTGCTGGTATGAGTGTGGGAATCGTGGCAAATCAACCATCTGTCTTGGCTGGTTCTCTCGATATAGATTCTTCTGACAAAGCCGCAAGATTCATCAGATTCCTTGACGCCTTTAATATGCCAATCGTGACTTTTGTCGATACGCCTGGTTATCTACCAGGTGTGCAACAAGAGCACGGCGGCATTATAAGACACGGTGCAAAGCTGTTGTATGCTTACAGTGAAGCAACCACACCAAAGATAACGATAATTCTGAGAAAGGCATATGGTGGAGCATATATAGCTATGGGCAGTAAACACCTTGAAGCCGATTTTGTCGCTGCTTGGCCCACGGCAGAAATTGCGGTTATGGGACCAGAAGGTGCTGCAAACATCATCTTCAAGAAGGAGATCGAAAGTGCACCGAACCCGGAAGAAAAAAGAAAGGAATTGGTTCAGCAGTACCGAGACACCTTCGCAAATCCATACGTTGCAGCATCGAGAGGTTACATAGACGCTGTAATTGATCCAAGGCAAACGCGTCAATGGATCGCACAATCACTGGACATCTGTAAGACGAAGGTACGATCCCAACCAAAGAAAAAGCATGGTAACATACCTCTGTGAGGTGATTTGATTGTCTATAAGTTCTTTCGTCTTGACAGGTATCTTGGCAGTCTTTTCCATATTTGTCATCCTGTATATCATTTTCATCTTGATGAGCTTAGTCTTTCGTGACAAGGGGTCGAGAAAGAAAGAGGTCCCCACACCACCGCAAATGCCACAACAAGCTGAGAACCATCAAGATGATACCCACATAGCCATCATAAGTGCCGTGATCACTGAGATCTTGGGAAAACCCGTGTTGGTGAAAAAGGTCTATCAATCAAGAAATTATGACTTAGAAGATAGAACAACGACATGGAGAAAAAGTGGTTGGAAAGGAGCGAGAGGATGGCGCGCAAGTTCAGGGTGGTAGTGAATCAAAAAGAATACATCGTCGAGGTAGAAGAGCTTGGTGGAACAACAAACGCTCAAAGTTCCCAGCCCGTCAGCCTTCCGGCTGAGAAGCCCTTAATGGAACAACCGAAGGTGGAAAAACCAGTTGAAAAGCCAAAGGTAGTTGAGCAGCCTCAAGCACAGACTTTTTCCAAATCACCCGTTTCAACAACAGGAATTGAGGTCAAATCACCAATGGCTGGATTGATAGTCAAGGTCCATGTGAGTGAAGGACAACGCGTAACGCGCGGCCAGAAATTGGTGGTGCTCGAAGCGATGAAGATGGAGAATGACATTCTCTCTGAACACGATGGAAAAGTCTCAAAGATACTTGTAAAGCAAGGAGACAACGTTGAAACACAACAAACACTTCTGATCATAGAGTGAGGTGACCCTTGTGGAACTGAAGGTGGTTAGCTTCATGTTGGGTGAAGAAAAATTCGCTTTAGACATCATGAACGTTGACAGCATAGTCGAACTGGGTAAGATAGTAAGGATACCAGAGTCGAATGACTATGTCGAAGGCATCATGAATCTCAGAGGAACTGTGATACCAGTGATAAATCTCAAGAAGAAGTTCAAAATGAGAGACACTGAAAGAAAACCTTCTTCGAAGATCATCGTGATCAATTTGGACGACAGAAAAGTTGGTCTACTTGTTGATCAAGTTCACGAAGTGCTGACGATCACAGACAAACAAATCGAACAAGCCCCAGCAGACCTCGGCAAGTCAAAAACAAATATTCTCCTTGGAATCGCCAAGCTCGATCAAGACCTTCTGATCATTCTGAACGCCAAAGAGTTACTCACGACCCAGGAGCAGATTGAGCTTCAAGGTTTGACGAAGCTGGCGTGAACCTCAAGATCCATATGTCTGGCTCATAGCTACCTTCGTAGACGCTGAATGCTATGAGCTTGCCATCAGGTGAAAAAGCAGGGTAAAAAGCGTCATGAGGAATATCCTTCGTGACGCACCATTTTTCTTCTGTGTACAAGTCTTTTACCCAAATAGTGTAATAGCCTGTTGAATTGCAAGAATAAGCAAGATATCTACCATCTGGTGAGATCGCTGGATCATGTTCGTTGAAAAAACTGTTCTCTATCGTTACGACACTTCCATTCGGTGTGAGAGCGTAGATGCCGAAATCAGAATCCTTCAAGCCAACAAAGTAAATAGTTCCCTTGTACACAGTAGGAGAAAAGACCATGTCGAACTCTGAAGGTATGTTCAATTTAGTCCTTTTCTTGGCAAGAGTTGCCGAATAGAGTGCATTGGACCTTTCTGCATCTTGCACGTACACAACGGTGTTTTCATCGTACCAATTTGGACAATAAGCTGGATTGTTACCCGCAGAGATCAAAGAGATATTCCTTGAGTAATTTTCAATCGGCATAACATAAACATTCCAGAAACCATGCAAAGAACCTTGAAAGGCAAGACGCTTTCCATCTGGTGAAAATCTCGGAAAATATTCACTACTACCAGCAACAGGCAAAATACTCATTTTTCCTTCGTTCAGTTCAAGCAGTGCTATATTTCTGTTTCCCGAGAGCCTGTCTGTTATAAAAGCGAAATATCTGCCATCAGGGCTGAAGGTGGCATATTCATCGACCGAGGGATGATAGGTAATCCTTAGATAACTGTCGAATTTGTTGTTTTTCAAAAGCCACATGGAAGCCTTTTCAAGAGGGTAATGCGTACATTCCCTCACAAACTCAGAATATGGTCTTTGATCTTTTTTTGAATAAGAACACGAATAGACAATTTGGTTATTCTCAACCCAAGAAGCATCAAACCTTTCTTGGGTTGCATCATAAGTCACGTTGAAGAACAACTCATATGATTCTTCCACATTCAGCGTCACAGGAGAAGCAAAGACAATCAAACCGTCGGTGGTCAGTTCCATGTAAACTTCACTCGGCAAAAGAGAGATCAACGACCGAGTAAGATCGTCGATCAGTTTTTTCGAATTTTCTGAACCTAAGATGTTGATCTTCAAACCAACTGCCGCAAAGTTAAACAAAGAAAACAACACAAAGAACAAGGCTATCAGAGTTCTTCTCATGGTTTAATTATATCATCTTAAAGGATTTAGCAGGATGGACGATTAATAATATAGAGACAAGGATGTTCGGAGGTGATCTTAATGAGAATCGATCCGACGGATCGGATCAATCCAATAGAGAGCACCCAGAAGCTTTCTTCAGCAAAGCCTCAAATTGTGCGTGTCCAAAACCATGTTAATGAAGATGAGGGAGCTCCCGAAAACAAGAAAATAGAAGAAACACTTGACGATCTGAAGAAGTCGCTCGAGAAGATCAGAAACTTTCTGAGAGCCGAGGCACAATTCACCATAGATAGGGAGTTAAACATGATTATAATCAAAATCAAGAATGTTGACACAGGAGAAATCATAAGACAGATACCGCCAGAAGTCGCCGTGAAGATAGCCAAGAATCTGCAGGAGTTGATAGGTGTTTTGTTTGACGAAAGGGCGTGAGATAAATGGATCTGTCTTCAATAGCAAATACTATAAATTACAAATACCAAAGCACATCGAGTAAGATTCAATTCGGTGGTATCTTTTCTGGTCTTGACACAGCTTCTATCATCGATGCACTACTCTCGAAAGAAGTAGAACGGGCAGAAGTTTTAAATACCAAGTACAAGAAACTCGACTTAAAGCAAAAAGCGTACCAAGAACTGGATGACAAACTTGAGAGCTTCATGAGTTTTCTGAGCACTTTTAAACTACAGTCGACTCTGTTAGCCAAAAAGGTGAGCACAGACTCACAAATTTTATCTGTTTCTGCAAATGCAAGTTCTATCAATGGAACGTACTATATCAAGACACTCTCAACGGCAACGAACAGTTCTCTTGTAAGCGGCAGAACCATTGGACCAGACAACATAGATGGTTCGACCACCTTTGGAACCCTAAACTACAGGTATGTGGCGCAAGATTCACAATTGAGGATTCAGAAAGGCTCAACTACACAAACAATATCTATTAGTACCAGCGATACCATAAACGATATAATCTCAAAGCTTGAAACTGTCTTTGGATCGGGCAATGTAACCTTCACTCAAGGAAAGCTCAAAATTGATAGTAATGAAGCCTTCGCAATAAGAGAAACGAGCGGCACTTTTATGCGAGTATTCAACCTCTCAGATGCGCCGATAACTCAGAATGGTTCAACATATTCGATTCAAAGCACAGCTCACGTTGGTGCAATATCTACAAGCAAAAGTTTGTCTGAAATCGCGTCGTACCGTGGACTGAGCGTGAGCAGCGGCGAACTGAAGATAAACGATGTGAGTATATCTTTCACCGACTCGACAACCTTGAAGCAGCTTATAGACGCCATAAACAAAAGTGCGGCGGGAGTCACTGCGCGGTACGATGAAAACTCCGATAAAATCATTCTCACCTCTACTTCAACTGGTTCGAACACCATATCTGTTGAAGACAATGGCACTGGGCTATCACAACTCCTTGGACTTGATATAGGTACTTTCAATGTTGGTAGTTCTGCTCATATTCAGGTGAGCAACGACGGAGTGAACTGGACAGATCTATATTCGTCGTCCAATACCTTCAGCTACAGTGGTTTAACAATAACTGTTAAAGACCTTTCTACTTCAACTCAAGTTGTGAATGTCACCAATGACACAGATGCGATAGTTGAGCAGATCAAAGAGTTTGTAAACCAATGGAATGAAGTTATGAAATACATGCGTACAAAACTCACCGAGAGCGCAGTTACTGGTAAAGAAGAAAGTGAAATGACCGACGAAGAGAGGATGCAGGGAATTCTTAAAAATGACTCTTTGCTCAGAAGAATATTTGAAAAAATGAGGAGTTTCATAACGACAAGTGTTTCTGGCGATGTGAAGTATTTGTGGGAGTTGGGAATAACCACTGGTTCTTACGGTTATCAGAATATGATCTCTGGAGCACTCGAGATCGACGAAGACAAGCTCAGAGCTAAGCTGACCGAGAACCCAGAGGCTGTATGGGCATTTTTTGGTAGTACAGACACAAGCACTCAGGGATTGGCACAACAGCTTCAGCAGTACATAAGAGATTTGACTAAAATCGGCGGACAAATAGATTCCGTTGTTGGCTTGAACGGTAGTCTGAACAGAGAAAAGCGAGTGCTTGCACAACAACTGACTGATTGGATCAAAAGAATTCAGAAGAAGGAACAAGATCTCTGGACGAAATTTTCAGCTATGGAAGAAGCTGTTGCGAAGATGCAATCTATGAGCACTTACCTTTCCAATATATCAACTAAGAGTAGTTCTTAAGAGGTTTTCTTGCTCAGGATCACGGTGAAATCTCCTGGATTCGCGCCTTCAAAAGTGAAGTTCACTTTTTTCAACAGTGTTGTGGGAAGAGACTGCTTTATTTTCTCTATGTAACCAGACAATCTCTGATGAAGCACGACTTTTACAGAAGTGTACTCGTTGGTATTCCCTATCTTTGAGAGTTCATTTATAACTCTCTTAACAACAACAAGTGGAGAAACTACTTTGCCTGTGCCTTTGCACACAGGACAAGAGGTGAACAACAATTGGTCTACAGATGGTGATTTTCTCTTTCTCGTCATCTCGAGCAAACCAAGTTTTGTGAACCCCATCAACTCAACATGAGCTGAATCATTTTTCATCACGTTCTGAAACTCTCTCATGAGCCTGTCGTAGTAATCCTTTGATGGCATGTCTATGAAGTCGATCACTATGATTCCACCGATATTTCTCAGTCGCAGTTGTCTTGCAATTTCACGGGCAGCTTCAACATTTATCTTGAAAGCAAGCTCGGCATGGCTCTTCTCAGCCACAAAACTCGCGGAATTTACATCGAAAACAGTCATAGCTTCTGTCGTGTCCAATGCGACATAGCCTCCACTTGGCAAGTCAATAACTCTGTTCTGCAATTGACCCAATTGATTGTAGACACCAAGTTTGTCAAATAGATCTTCTTTTTCGAAGTGGATAAAGGGTTTCTTACTGAGTTTTTTGGAGACTTCTTTTATCTTCTCGTAGAGTAGTTCATCATTGACGTAAACCTCATCGATTTCTTTATTCAAACGTTCCCTTATGATGTACTCTGCAGCTGTAGGTTCACAGCGTATGAGTTTAGGTTTTTTTGCTCTTTTGAACGATGTGAGTATTCCATACCATTCTTTTTGAAGTTCTCTAAATTCTTCAACGATGAACTCTTCAGGAACAAACTCAGCTGCAGTCCTGACGACTATCCCTTCGTTTTTCAAAAGGTCTTTGATGAGTTTTTTCAGTCTCTCACGTTCTTTTGAATCGTGTACCTTCTTGGAAACACCTCTCGCACGCGAGAGGGGAAAATAAACCAAAAATCTTCCGGCAAACGAAAGCTTGCCGGTCACCTGCGGCCCCTTAGTACCTATGGCATCGTGCTTCACCTGAACCAAAACCTTGCTTCCTTCTTTGATATTCTCTGCACCAATGATTTCTTTCAGATACTTCTTGGGAAGGTCTCCTAACTTCAAGAAAGCGTTTTTGTTCTCCCCAATGTCTACAAATGCCGCATTGAGACCTGAAACGATCTTTTGAACACGCCCAACATAGATATTTCCAGATATAAACTCGTTCTCTTCTGTAAAGAGTTCTTGTAGAACTCCGTCAATCAGTATAGCCCCGTTCACTCTGTTTTCTTGTACATTTATGACAAGCTGACCAGACACAGAATTTTCACCAGCTAATCAACGAATTCGAGTAAACCTATCTTACCGTCTTTGCGAAGGTAGAGCAAGTTTATCTCGTTGGTTTCAGAGTTCCGATAGACAAAGAACTGTCTGTTCATCGTCTTGAACTGTAGTATGGCCTCTTCCAAAGGCATAACCGATAATGTCAGTCTTTTTGTCTCAGATATCTCCGATTCATCTTCAAGTAGTGATGGATTGATCTGAGGGACCTTTTCGCTTGCCGTTCTGTGTTTCTCACGTATCGTCGATTTTATCTTCTTCACTTTCTTTTCGAGTGCATCTGACATTTTGTCGATTGCAGTGTAGAGATCTGGATCCTTTTCCTGAACAACGACTATGTTACCTTTCAGGTTCACGTTTGCTTTCAAAACATAGTTTAAAGCGTCCTTCTCTGCTTTCACTTCCGCAGAAATCACATCATTTTCTTTGAGGACTCTATCCACCTTCTCGAGCCTCTTGGAAAGGTATTCCTCCATGGCTGGGGTTGAGTCAAAACCTCTTGTAACAAATTTGTAGTTCACTTGGTCACCTCCTCAACTAAAGCCTTTCTCTTTCTGACATAATCTTCAACTGCGTTGAACCAATCTTCCTGATGCAATATCGCGTAACCAAACAGAGTTATCATCATGTAGAGAAGTGTGTTCGTGTCCAATGAGAAAGTGAAGGATCTCATCTCTTTATCGACAATCGAAGAAAGGAACTTCGCTTCTTCATCCTCAAAATCCTTCATTGACTTGAAAAAGAAATGGTATGCCAATGCAAGTCCAACTACCACTACCATAAAACCAAACACAACAAAGAGATTGATGATAAGACCAGCAGCTGCGATGGCAACACCAAGATTCACCATTGTTTCATCCATCTTCAAGGCAACGGCGGCATAATTTGGAAACTTTTCTGCAATCTTTCGATGGAGCTCTTTTACAGCCGAACGCCATCTCACCAGCGTGAATACAAGCGCAAGTCCTGAAACAAGGCAAATACCTTCTGTGAAACCGAGAAAGCGAAAGGAAGTTAACGCCACAAGGAAGTTAGCAGCAACTGAGATTATTGACGCGATCAGTCCTAAAACACACGAAACGAAGAAACAAATGAGAGCATATGAAAAAAAGTCTCTCGATGGCAACTTCGAACCACTCACAAAAGGCATAAAATACTTATCCACAAATATCCCCCCTTACAACGATGATACCAGAACTGACACAAAGAAGAGCACAACACACAGCAAGATCATAAAGACAGAACTCATAGAGATTTCACGTAACCTTCTGAAAAGCAAAAAGGAAACGACCAGCAAACCCAGTCCTCCTATCATGAGCCAGTAAATCATCACTATCTTCCTGCCTTGATATTGGCTTCAACTTTTGTGTTCTTGAAAAGCCTATCTTGAAATTCCAAAAGTCTTTTTGCTCTTTCTTGTGCATCTTTGAAAACATGAGGGTCTAATTCCTCAGCAGGAACAACTATGCTTGCCACTACTGTGATTTTTTTACCATCGCAGTGCATGTAACCACCATAAGTTGCAAAGTTTTTTTCTCCATCTTCTGTGACAATGCGAACGTAATCTATCGCCAACTGAGTCACTATAGGCGCTCTCTTTGGAAGTATTCCCATGGACCCTTCAACTGTCCTGAGGCTCACTAACTTTGCTTCACCACTCCAGCAAACAGTTGAGGGTGAAAGGATCTCGACCTCTATCATGCAACACTTCCTTTCAACCTTTCAGCCTTTTTCACAGCCTCTTCTATAGTACCAACCATGAAAAATGCCTGTTCTGGTAAAGAGTCATGTTTACCTTCGAGTATCTCTTTGAAACCTCGAACTGTCTCTGAAATGGGCACGTACTTACCAGGAGCACCAGTGAATCTCTCTGCGACAAAACACGGCTGACTCAAGAAGCGCTGTATTTTCCTCGCCCTTTGGACTATCAACTTATCTTCCTCGCTGAGTTCTTCCATTCCGAGTATCGCTATTATGTCTTGGAGATCTTTGTATCTCTGCAGAACCTCCTGAACACCTCTCGCAACTTGGTAATGTTCCCAACCAACCACACTTGGATCGAGTATCTTCGAGGTAGAGTCGAGCGGGTCTACAGCTGGGTAGATTCCAAGCTCTGCAATCTTTCTTGAAAGCACAACTGAAGCATCCAAATGAGCAAAAGTTGTAGCAGGAGCTGGGTCTGTTATGTCATCAGCAGGCACATAGATAGCTTGAACTGATGTTATTGAACCTTTTTGAGTCGAAGTGATTCTCTCCTGCAACTCACCCATGTCTGTTGCAAGAGTGGGCTGATATCCCACCGCTGAAGGCATTCTGCCAAGTAATGCAGAAACCTCACTACCAGCTTGAACAAATCTGAAGATATTATCAATAAAGAGCAAAACATCTCTTCCCTCAACGTCTCTGAAGTATTCAGCAATCGTCAACGCTGTTAGACCAACTCTGAATCTTGCTCCTGGTGGCTCATTCATTTGACCAAAGATCAAAACCGTGTTGTTCAATACGCCTGCTTCTTGCATCTCAAGCCAAAGATCGTTACCCTCTCTTGTTCGCTCTCCAACACCCGCAAAGACCGAAAAACCTTTCTGTTCGATCGCAATGTTTCTTATGAGTTCCATGACGAGCACGGTCTTCCCAACGCCAGCTCCACCGAAGAATCCTATCTTTCCACCTTTCGGAAACGGGGCAAGCAAATCAATGACCTTTATACCGGTTTCAAGAATCTCTATCTGCGTTTTCTGCTCGGTGATCTTCGGTGCCGGTCTGTGTATGGGCCAATAATCTTGCGCTGTTATTTCACCGTTTTCGTCAATTGGTTTGCCAACGACGTTGAGCATTCTTCCCAAAACGCTTCGTCCAACTGGCGCAACTATTGGCTTGCCTGTATCAACAACTTCTAATCCCCTTGTTAAGCCATCTGTAGAATCAAGCGCTATTGCACGGACTATGTTATCACCTATCAGTTGTTCGGCTTCCAATACCAGCTTTTCACTTGTTTGTGGGTTCACTACTTCCAACGCGTTGTATATGTCAGGCAGCTCATTTTCGCTGAACTTCACGTCGACAACAGGTCCTATAACCCTGACTATGTAACCTTTGCCAGCCAAGAAGATCGCCTCCTCATTGTTCTTTCAACGCTTCTGCGCCAGTGACTATCTCTATTAATTCTTGAGTGATCGATGCCTGTCTTGCTTTGTTGTAATCCAGAGTTAGAATTCTTATCATCTCTTTAGCATTTTCAGTAGCGTTTCTCATAGCGTTTTGCCGAGCATACATCTCACTGACTTTCGTCTCAAACAACAGAGAGTACAGCTTTGTTGCAACATAAAAACTCACGAAGTTCGCTGCAAGTTTTTCTGATTCTGGCTCGTACTCATACCTTTCTATCTTTTTACCAAGCGTGATTGGAGCCAGTTGCAAGAGGACAGGCCTTTGAACGAGTCTGTTGATGAACTTTGCATATATAACATGAATATTACCAGTGATTTTGAGAACGTCTTCCATCAAAGTTCCAGCAAGATTAAGTGACGGCACATCGTACATTCTTTGATACGATCTTATGAGTTTCTTATTCTTTGAAAAATGCGCCGTTGCTTTGCTACCTATAGTTATTAGGCCACTGAAATCTTTCAATCTGCGTTCTGCTTCTCTGAGTATCTCAGCATTGAAAGCACCACACAAACCCATATCAGAAGTTATCACGATCAGAATAGGATCGCCTTTTCCAGTCACAAACGGATGTTCACAAGAAGAGAAATCAACATGCTCACGTATGGCTTCAACGGCAGCTGCGAATTTCTTGACTCGCGAAAAAGATTCTTCAAGTTTTCTGACTCTTGCGCGCGCTACCATTTCCATCGCGCGAGTTATTTTCATCAACGAAGATGTAGATTGAATACGTGCTTTGACCGATCTGAGCTTCCCTCTACTCATTACTCATGCCATCCCTTCAAAAACTCCTGAATGGCTTCTTTTAACTCGTTTTCTATTTCTTGAGTCAACTCTCTTTTCTCCGCTATTGCCTTCAATAACAGGCTATGTGCCGTACGCATGTACTTCAAGAATTCAGTCTCAAAGCGTTTCACAGACTCTACCGCAAGATCATCTAAGTATCCTCTGATACCAGCATACAAAACGACTACTTGTTCCTCAACAGGCATCGGGCTATACTGATCTTGTTTTAGCAACTCTTGAAGTCTCTGACCTCTGACAATCTGAGCCCTTGTTGCAGAATCAAGCTCAGAAGCAAACTGGGCAAAGGTTTCCAATTCTCTAAATTGTGCAAGGTCTATCCTCAACATTCCAGCTACTTGTTTCATCGCCTTTATCTGCGCAGAACCACCCACACGTGATACAGAGAGTCCCACATTTATTGCAGGTCGAAATCCCGAGTAGAACAAACTGGGTTCAAGATATATCTGACCGTCGGTTATCGATATCACATTCGTTGGAATGTACGCAGAGACATCATTTGCTTGAGTTTCGACTATCGGCAGAGCCGTTAGAGAACCTCCACCCATTTTTTCATCAAGCCTTGCGGCTCTTTCGAGGAGTCTGGAATGCAGATAGAATATGTCGCCAGGGTATGCCTCTCTTCCCGGTGGTCTTCTGAGCAACAGTGATAGCTGCCTGTATGCGGCAGCGTGTTTTGACAAATCATCGTATATCACTAACGCGTCTCTTGAGCTGTACATGAAGTATTCACCCATAGCGCATCCCGCATAAGGCGCAAGGTATTGTATAGGAGCAGGATCAGATGCGGAAGCAACAACAACCGTTGTGTAATCCATTGCTCCAAATTCACGTAATTTATCGACTATGCGAGCCACAGCGGCAATTTTCTGCCCAATAGCCACGTAGATGCAGTATACATCCTTTCCCTTTTGGTTGATTATAGTGTCTATTGCTATGGCTGTTTTCCCCGTTTGCCTGTCACCTATTATCAATTCACGCTGACCACGTCCGATTGGTATCATCGCATCGATAGCCTTGATACCAGTTTGAAGAGGCGTGTTAACCGGTCTTCTGTATATGACTCCAGGTGCTTTTATCTCGACCCTCCTGGCATTTTTCGCATTTATTGGACCAAGTCCATCGAGTGGCTCTCCCAAAGGATTGACGACTCTACCGAGAAGCTCTTCTCCAACCGGAACTTCTATGATGTGTTTTAACCTGCGAACTATATGTCCTTCCTTGATCTTAGAATATGAACCAAGCAATATCACACCGACATTATCTTCTTCCAAGTTGAAAGCCAAACCCTTTACACCTGTTTCAACAAACTCAACCAACTCGTTCGCCATAACATTGTTCAAACCATAGACTCGAGCTATACCATCTCCAACCTGTATAACTCTTCCTGTTTCTTGAAGATCTATTTCTTCTTTGAATTCCTTTATCCGTTCTTCCAGAACCTTTGTTATCTCACCAGGACTAATTCGCAACTACATCACCCCTTTTGGAAAACAGCACGAGCGATACTCCTAACCCTTCCAGATACCGACACATCGAAGGTTCTGCCTTCGCATTCTATGACTGCACCAGCTATCAATGATTGGTCATTCTTTATATCGAAAACTGGTTCCCTCTTTGTGAAACGTCTTACAAAATCCGAGATTGTCTTCAGTTCATCGTCTGTCAGATCATATGGCACAGTCAGATGAACAGGTACTTTCATCTGAGCTTCTATCTTCATGTTTCTGTAGTATTCCAAGATCGTTGAAAGAGCCATTTGCCTTTTTTTCTCGAAAACAATCTTCAAAAAGACCCAGAATGGTGTGTCAACGACAGCACCTGCGCTGTTCAAAAATTTGACGATTTTTTCGACCTGATTTGCTGAGTTCTGTGTTGGGTCATCAAAGAACAACTTGGCACTTTCATAGAGTGTGACAACCAAAGTCAACAACTGCCCATATTCCTCTTCCTTACCGAGCTCCAGTGCGACGTTCAGCAGTGCCCTGGCATACTTTGGAGCAATATGAGAATGCCTCATTTTGCCTGCTCCTTCTTCAGTACATTGATGAGATACTCTTTTTTCGCCTTTTCATCAAGAATACCCTGAAGAATTTTCATAGAAAGTGCTATGGCAAGTTCTCCTGCTCTCTTCTCAACTTCATCCATAGCTTGTTGTTTCTCTCTCTCAATCTCAGCACGTGCTGATGCAATTGTTCTGTCTGCTTCCTCACGGGCTTGATTTCTCGCCTGGTTTATCAATTCATCACTTCTCTGCTTTGCATCTGATAAGATTTTCTCTGCAAGCTGTCTTGCATTAGCCAGGATCTGTTCAGCTTCCTTTTTCATCTCCAACGCTTCTTTTCGCTCCCTTTCAGCTTGTGCAAGATCAGCTTCAATTTTCTCACGCCTCTTGTCCATTATCTGTGTGAATGGTTTGTAGAGTAGTTTATAAAGGGCAAAAAGCAATATTAGAAAATTCAGCAGCTGTATTATGCCCGTGAGGTTAAGTTCGACAAATCCCATGGCCCGTCCTCCTCAGAGAACAAAGAGCATCAGTATGGAGATGAGCAAAGAGTACAAACCAGTGGTTTCACACACAGCCTGTGAAAGTAACATTCTTGTGGTCAGAACTCCAATCAGTTCTGGTTGACGAGCCATTGCCTGCATGGCACCATCACCGACATGACCTTCACCAATACCTGGTCCAATGGCTCCTGCACCCATGCAAATACCTGCTCCTATGAACTTACCCATCTGAATCAAAGCCTCAGCAAGAGTTGGTCCGTTCTCCACAAAAATCCCTCCTCTTTACGACAGAGCTGATGATATGTAAGCAATTGCAAGCACGGTGAAAACCAAAGCTTGAATGACTCCCACAAAGAGACCGAAAAATCCCCAGAGGATTACAGGCAAGAAAAAGTACTTTGCCATATACGCCAGTAAGTATGTCAGCAGCGCTCCACCTGCGATGTTTCCAAAAAGCCTCAAAGAGTGGGATATGGGTTTTGAGAGCTCTCCAATGACATTCATTGGAAACATAAATGGAATGGGCTCAAACCACGATTTACCCCATGCTTTGAAACCTTTTGATTTGATCGCGAATATTTGACTTATCACGAAAACAAAAACTGCCAAAAATGCGTTCGTGTTAATGTCTGCGGTGGGTGAAAACCACGTGTCAGAGAACAAATACACCTTTTCCACATTTCCTTGAGCGTTGGCTTCAACAGAAATTCCTGGAATTGCTCCACCTAAGATGTTTGAGAACACGATGAATATGAACAAGGTACAGGCTAAGTAAAAAGTCGGTCTGACAAAACGTTGATCTGGTATTGCTTCCTCTACCATCTGGTAAACAAAGTCCATAAGAGATTCCAAAGCAGACTGCTTTCTATCCGGTATTATCTGTGGCTTTCTGAATCTCAAAGCGATAACGATTATGATCAGCATTATGCCCCAAGTCATGAAGATAGTCAAAGGATTAACTCGCGAAAACATACCCTCTCCAAAAGGAAGTTTTACAACCCATCTGTTTGCAACATTCTTGAAAGCCTCACTCATGCTTTGCTTAGAAAGATATATTGCATTCAAGACACCCACGACTACATAAATTGCCAAGAAGACAACCAGTAATATCTTCGTTCTTCTGTCAAGACTCAGCTTCACCGAGTCACCTCCATGACAAAAAGGCTGCGAGCTTTTCGTTCAAAAGACCAAAAAATGCTCCAAAAACTGCCTGAACAGACAAAATTGCAGCCAAAGCCATAATTGCTCCACTAAAAGTATACCGCGACAGATACCCAATCACCGACATCTTTTTCTTTCTCGCAACGCACTTTTCAACATCTCGCCAAAGACTCAACACATTTATGATTGCCCCAGTTGTGCCCAATAACACACCTAATGCACTTCTGTATCCAAAAAGAAACCAAAATACCACCAGCTCAGTTGTGCCCAGTATTGTTATGCTTATCAGCATTTTTTTTATCATGTTTATCATATTTATCGGCTTCTTTCAACAGATATTTAAAACCGTTGTACAAACCAGACGCTACACCGAGCAGCATAAAAACTATGAAAAATACGCCGTTCTTGAACGTCCATTTGTCGATGTAATAACCAAGAAAAGCACCAACCGCTATGTTTGAAAGAACGGTCACACCGAAATTCAGTACAATACTGTACTTACCTAAGCCTTGGTGCACTTAACCGTTCCTTTCACCGAGAGAATCGTCTCTACATCCCCTTCGTTTTTGATACCAACTGGCAACTGTAAAGCAAGCCCATCGACGGTTATTCTCATATCCTTACCAATTACCACAGTTGGTGGAGTGATATTTATCTTGCATCCGATCTTTTCAAGATTCATGGCAAGCGCACCTGCAATCATATTTCCAAGTTCACCAATAGCACTCATTGCAAGTTCATCAAGAGCTTCGTACGGCATGTTCATCATCTTCGAAACTACGTCCAAAGCCGTCCCTGGATTGAAGGAATATATCAAATTTCCTTCGACACCTCCAGTAAAACCTATGACCGTCACTAAGTCGAATTTCGGCTTTATCTCTTTCAACACACCAGGTTTCCCAATCTCTGGTTTTCTCCCAAGCAGAACTTCAAGAGTGTTAACAATGGCGGCAATTAACGCATTCAAAACCCTTGCATCCATGATAATCCCTCCTTAGTCCCAGTTTTCCGAAACTACCAGATCTACCTTCAACGGTACTGATAATTTTACCACGCCCTCCATGGATCCTCTAATCATAGCTGAGATCTTTTCAACTTCCTCGTCTGGCACCTCAAAAACGAGTTCATCGTGAACCTGTAATACCATTTTGGATCGCATCTGTGCTTTCCTCATCTTTTCGTGCAAATCTACCATGGCAAGTTTCATTATATCTGCAGCAGTACCCTGTATGGGTGTGTTTATAGCAATTCTTTCTCCTTCTTGCCTTACAGTTGCGTCTTTCGATCTAAGTTGAGGAATCTCTCTTTTTCTCCCAAAGATCGTTTTGACATGTCCATAGGTCTTGGCATAGGCTATCACACGCGCGAAATATTCTCTCACAGATGGATATAGGGAGAAGTACTCGTTTATAAAGCGCTGTGCCTGATCGTATGTTAGCCCAGTTCGCTGGGACAATCCAAACGGTGAAACACCATAAATTACAGAGAAGTTCACCATCTTTCCCACAGACCTCATCTGTGGTGTCACCTGATCTTGTGAAACCTGAAAGATCTTGCTTGCAGTAAATGTATGTATGTCTTCTTCCTTTTGGAACGCCTCTATGAGTCTTTGATCTGCGCTCAAGTGAGCCAAGACTCTCAATTCTATCTGCGAGTAGTCTGCACTCACAATCTTCCAGCCAGATCTTTGTGGAACTACTGCCTTTCTTATCTCCCTTCCTTCTTCCTGTTTTGTTGGCAGATTCTGAAGGTTTGGCTCGCTGCTGCTCAATCTTCCCGTAGCAGTACCTGTTTGATGGAACGAAGAGTGTATTCTTCCAGTCTTAGGGTGAACAAGTCTTGGGAGCACGTCCAGGTAGGTAGATTTGAGCTTTTGATACTTTCTGTACTCGAGTATCAAAGGAACAACAGGGTGTTTGTCTGACAATTCTTCGAGAACATCAGCTCTCGTTGAAAACTCACCTGTAGAAGTCCTCTTCGATCCTTGTATCTTCAACTTTTCGAACAGTACGTTAGCCACTTGCTTAGGAGAGTTCAAATTGAAAGGCTCTTTTGTGTAATCGAAGATCCGGCGGGAAAGCTCATCCATCTTGACAGAGTATTTCACAGATAGCTCTTTCAAATACTCAGTGTT
This sequence comes from Pseudothermotoga sp. U03pept, assembly GCF_051235805.1. NCBI lineage: Bacteria > Thermotogati > Thermotogota > Thermotogae > Thermotogales > Thermotogaceae > Pseudothermotoga > Pseudothermotoga sp. U03pept. The sequence continues at coordinate 2,027,440 of NZ_JBPNXV010000001.1, forward strand.
CATGTAAACACCTGTTAGTTCCATATCAACCAAAACTGGTATTAGCGGCATCTCGATTTTTTCTAATACATCCAACAAATTAGCTTCGTGCAGCTTCAAATTGAGCATTTCATACAATCTACGAGTTATGTCTGCATCTTCAGCAGAATACCTTGTTGCGTCCTCTACTGAAAGATCGGCGAAGGTCTGTGAACTGAACAAAGGTGAGTTATTCTTGATGAGTTCTTCGAAGCTGATCATCTTATAGTTTAGAAACTTCATCGCCAACTCGTCGAGATTAAACCTCTTCTCATCTGGATTCAGAAGATATGCACCTATCATCGTATCAAAGGTTGGTTTAACTGGATTTATCCCGTGCACCTTGAAAACACTGTAGTCGTATTTGAGATTCTGCCCAACGATCTTAGTGTTCGGGGTTTCGAGTATTTCCTTCAGATAAGTCAAAACCTGACTTGAGTTCACATTCGGACCATTCTTGTGAGCCAATGGAACATAGTAGCTGGTCTTATCAGGTAAAGAGACGGAAAAGCCTATTATGTTGGCATCCAAGGGGGACAAAGAATCTGTCTCGAGATCTATCACGACATACTGACTTCTCTTCATCTTTTGCATCAAATCTATCAAAGTTCTTTCGTCATTCACACACACATAAGGACTCTGAGAGCTCTGTTGAGTGTATAATCCAAGTTCCTTCATTATACTCGAGAATTCCATTTCTTTAAGGAACTGAACCAATTCACTTTCTTTGTATCCGTGATATTCCAAATCCTTCCATTCTATTCCAAGTTCTATATCTTTCATCAGGGTAACCAATTGTTTGCTCTTGAAAGCTTCTGTCTGTCCTTCAAGCAAAAGCTTTCCTACTCTGGTGTTTTTGTCGATCCTTTCATAAATCTTTTCGAGATCACCATATCTCTGAATCAATTCAACAGCTGTTTTCATTCCTATGCCTTTTACACCAGGAACATTGTCGGCGGTGTCACCTGCAAGAGCGAGCAAATCGACTATCTGAGATGGATCAACCTGAAATTTTTCTTTGACTTTAGCTGGGTCATACAGTTCCAAATCACTGATACCCTTTGTGGGACGCCACACCTTGACCTTTGATCCTACAAGCTGAAGCATGTCCTTATCGCCAGTGACGATGAAAATCTCTTCAAAGACCTCTTCACCCTTTTTCGCGAGAGTTGCTATCACATCATCTGCTTCGCAGCCTTCGTATTCCAGTACCCTTACTCCAAGCGCTTGAACTCCCTTTCTTATATACGGCAGTTGTTGTATCATAGCATCTGGCGCTTGAGGTCTTTGGGCTTTGTACTCTTCAAGCAATTCATGCCTGTAGGTTCTGGTTTTCTTGTCCATAGCAAAAGCAACACAATCACCAGGTTTTATGTGGTCCTTAAGGAACCTTATCAACATCCTCAAAACACCATATGTGGCATTTGTGGGAATACCAGAGCTGGTCGAAAGGGACTGGTCCACTGCATAATAAGCTCTGTAGGCAATTCCAGTACCATCAAAGAGAAACAGTCTCGCCATCTCTCTCCTTCTTTCTGAGTTCTTCAAGGGCTTCAACTGCCTTCCTCAAATGCGGTATGACTATCGATCCACCAACAACGAGTGCAACGTTGAAGATCTCGAAAAACTCTTCATCTGTCGTGCCAAGTTGAAATAACCTTATCATGTGGTAGGTAATACAATCATTGCACCTTAAAACCATAGACGCCACAAGACCAAGCATCTCTTTTGTCTTCGTACTCAAAGCATGCTCTTCGTAGACCTGAGAATCCAAATTCATGAATCTCTTTGTGTGCAGATTACCCTTTTCGTTTATCAGTTTGTTCAACCTTGCTCTATAATCAATGAATTCTTCGATCAATTCAATCACCTCGAAATCCGTAAAGGTTCATCGTGAGTGAAAATCACCCAATCACACTTCTTGGAAGTCTCTCTGACGAACCGCGCTGCCTCATCGTTCTTGTAACCTTTGACTGCCTCATAGTATTCAACTTTTGTGTAACATATATCTCCTGGCATCAATATTCTGCCCATGTTTTGTGTTTCAATCACCAGCGAAATATGATCAGAGGAATGGTAGGGTGTGTAGAAAACATCAATACAATCAAATAATCTTTCACTGCCTTTTAGTCTCTGAACATTCTTCCAGCTTGAAACAACCATGCTGTACAGTTGACCCGAAAGATTCCCGAAAGATGAGTAGTCCCTTTCTGCATACTTCTCATGTACATGAAAAGTCGCATGTTTGAAAAAGATCGACGAAAAGATGTGGTCCATGTGAACATGCGTTAGAATAATGTCTGTTACTTCGTCTGTTGGTAGTTTCATCTCTGATAGTTTCTTTTCAAGGGCTTCCCAGGTTACAAAGCTCCCAGGATCTATGAGTATTTTTGCATTTTCATCGTACAGCATAGATACGGTAGAATACGGAGCCATCACATAAGGCATTGCCCTTAGAACTCCACCTATGACCAAGACCTCAAATTTCATAGAAATCACCCCAAAAAGAAAGAGATTACGGCGATCAAAAGACAGTAGTCAGCAAAAATTCTGAGTTTTTGGGAAAGAACAATCTTTTTGAGCACAAAGAGTGAGCCGAGGCCAACTACGAAAGAGATAACGCCCAAATAGAACCAACTTGGATCCATCTGTGAAAATTCCAAAAGTCCTGCACCACCAATCACCGGTATCGCTAACAGAAATGAGTAGGAGAGGGCATCATCCTTTTTGAAACCAAGTAGCAGAGCACCAGCCAAAGTCGCGCCGCTTCTCGATACACCCGGCAAGATCGCCAATGCTTGGAAAAGGCCTATTATCAATGCGTCAGAAAACTTCATTTCTTCAAGAATTTTGTTTCCATCTCTAAAGGACGAAATTAACAGCAAAAAGCTGGTTATACAAAAGAATATTGGCAGCACTTTCGTATTGCTGAAGATCTCCTCAACTTTCTCGTTCATGGTGAATCCAACTACAACTGCAGGAATCGTTGAAACCACAAGATTGAGAACCACTTTCACGTTTTTCAAAGCCCTCAGTAGTGAGTTAACAGCAAAGAGAAAGACTGCTAAAAGTGTTCCAAGATGAAGCATTGCGGCAAAAGGCAGTTCTGCTTTAATGCCAAGCAATTCACCTAAGAAAACAAGATGCCCAGAGCTTGAAACAGGGAGAAACTCGGTGATTCCCTGGGTGATAGCAAGAAGTACGTTGTTCAAAAACCTTCCTCCCTCGCTATTTTGTCGTACTTTATGCTGTACATATCTAAGACTTTGGCAACTTCCTGAGTGTCCAAAAGATCAACTTTGATCGAGACTCTTCTGTATTTATCTTCCTTAACGGTGTTCACAGCAAGAACATTCATCTTGTTTTGGGCGAGTACATCGAAGATTCTTTTCAGCTGGCCTGGTCTATCCTCTAACTTCAGGAGAATTCTCGAACCCGGTTCATCCATTGCCGTGATTGCAACAAAGGCTTCAAGTATCTCTGTGAGAGTTATGACTCCTCTTACATTGAGATCTTTGTCGACAACTGCCAAACTTGCTTCTTGAGATTCTCTGAAGGTCAGTGCCGCTTCTTCGATGTAGCTGTCTTCAAAAACGTAGAAGTCTGGAAAGACCACATATTCACCTACTGTACTTTCAAGTTGCAGGTTTGCCAAGCTGTTTTTGTAGACTAAACCTTCGAATTTGTCTTCTTCATCTGTCACCACGCAGTAGTCAACTCTATACTTTCTCATCGTTGATAAGGTTTCCTGAACTGTAGCGCTTACTTTGACTTTGGGAAAGTCTGTGTTCATCCAATTTGCCGCAAACATGCTCTCGCCTCCTTCTTGTTTCTAAGTATTTCATTTCAATCATACCTCAAAAGGCTGAATTTGAATAAAGTGCAGTATTACACTGTTTCGCAAGAGTGTACCGACACTATATACTACTATAAGTTATATCTATCTATATAGTATTAGTAGTAGTAATAGGGGTGGTAGATTCTGTAACATTACGATCGAAATTTCTTTTCTGGTAAGCGTTTCCGCCTTCGAGGGGGGTGGTAGATAACCTGGTAGATAGGTGGTAGATAAGTGGTAGAAAACTTCCAAAAAGCTTTTCTAAAGAGGAATTCAAGGTGGTAGAAATCGTGTGTTACCGTTGTATACAGTAAAATTCTCATATCGGAGAGAAATTATCTAAATTGCATAAGCTCATCTCTTTCTTGATTCTATGCCAATTTACAGATATCTACCACCTTGTTTTTCTTTCGTAGAGCCAATTTAAGAAGTTTTCTACCACCCATACAATATCTTGTGTGAAGTTTTCTACCACCCAATATATAGAGTAGACAGGCTTCAGGTTATTCAATAACACGAGAAAACCTGTCATCAAAAAAGTTGAAATCTTCTTTTTCTTGGATCTTAACCCTTCTATTACCTGTTGTCAGTATGAACTCTTTATCATATATGCATATAAAATTCTCGTGACTGGGGGGATTTTGATGAACCAAGAGGAGATCTTTGATCTGGTAGCCAAGGAACAGGTTTTGTTTGTACGTCTTCAATTCTCTGATATCAACGGAAATTTGAAAAACGTTGAGATTCCTTCCGCCGAACTCGAAAGGGCATTCAACAGAGGCATCATGTTCGATGGTTCCTCAGTTGAAGGCTTTGTCAGAATCGAAGAGTCTGATATGTACTTGAAGCCAGATCTTTCCACCTTTGCGATCCTTCCATGGTCGACAAATGGAACAAAGAGTGCCAGAATAATATGCGATGTCTACAAACCAGACGGAACTCCTTTTGAGGGAGATCCACGTTACCGTCTGAAACTTGTTGTTGAGAAAGCAAAGAAAATGGGATTCGAAGCCTTTGCTGGTCCTGAGATTGAGTTTTTCGTTCTTCCAAAGGATGAAAAAGGCTTCCCGAAACCTGAACTCTTAGATTTCGGAAGTTACTTTGATCTTTTACCTCTTGACGAAGTTGAGTCTCTCAGAAGTGAAGTTGCTGTGGCTTTGAAAACTATGGGTATAGATGTCGAAGCATCTCATCATGAAGTGGCACCTTCGCAACACGAGGTAGATTTCCGCTACGCTGATATTCTCAAAGCAGCAGACAACACTCAAACTGTAAAGCTTGTTCTTAAAACCATCGCCGTGAAACACAAACTCCATGTGACTTTCATGCCTAAGCCATTTTTCGGTATAAATGGTTCTGGTATGCACACGCACATGAGTCTTTTCAAGAACGGCGAAAATGCCTTTTACGATGCCGCTTCACCTGATGGTCTTTCGAATGTTCTGCGTTGTTTTGTGGCTGGAGTATTGTCTCATGCACGCGAGATAACGGCAGTGACTAATCCAACGGTGAACAGTTACAAAAGGCTCGTGCCAGGTTATGAAGCACCTGTAAACATCGCTTGGTCAAAGGCAAACAGGTCTGCTTTAATAAGAGTTCCTGCGGCTCGTGGTAAATCGACAAGAATTGAATATCGTGCACCAGATCCTTCATGCAATGCCTATCTTGCCTTTGCGGCAGTATTAGCAGCTGGCTTGGATGGAATTGAAAAGAAGATCGAACCTCCACTACCTATCGAAGAAAACATCTACTCTATGTCTGAAGAAAAACGTGCAGAATTTAAGATCGAATCTCTTCCAGGTTCACTCAAAGAAGCTCTCGATGAAGCGAGAAAATCAGATCTCGTTAAAGAAGTCCTTGGTGAACACGTCTTTAGAAAATTCATAGAGCTCAAAAGAAGAGAGTACAGAGATTTCAGCATATCTGTGACAGATTGGGAGATTAGAAAATACCTCAGTGTCTAACCTCTTAGTTTCAAAGAGTAGAGATCTGTTGCGTCTCTACTCTTCTCACTTTTTCTAACTCCATTGGATAGGTTCATTTTCAACTTTATTTTTCCATCAGGATAACAATATTCCACACAGCCTTTCTGAGTTACGGGATTTAATCATTGTCGGTGAAAAAACTCATAATTTTCTGCGCACTGCCGATACCATTGTCTTTGTCTTGTTCTCAAGTTCAAAACGATGATTAGTTTACATTTATCTAATGCACAAGAATCAGAGAAACTGCATCTTATTAATGACTTTCTGGATAGTTAATCGATACTTTGTCATTCAGATGAAAATATATTAGAGATATTTTTAATCCTAAAAGAGAATTGAAAACTAAAGATGAAAATTACTTCCGATTTGACAATATCGAGACTTTTGTGTAAACTCATAAGTAAATCTGCTTCTGCGGGGGTGCTACTGTGAAGACAGTGCGAAGCAAATTGTTGCTTCTTGTAGCTCTGCCAATATTTGTCGTGCTTGCCTTCTTGGTTTTTTACGGCTCAACTCTCGTTAGAACAACTATTGATGAAGAAAGAAAACTGAAACAGAAGCATGTTGTAGAGACGGCATATTCTGTTATTGAAAGATACTACAAACTCTCTCAGCAAGGAGCCATGACAGAGGAGCAAGCGAAAGACACTGTCAAGGAGATCATCAGGTTCTTACGTTACGAAGGCACAGAGTACTTCTGGATCAACGATGATACTCTGCCTTATCCAAAGATGATAATGCATGCCACCACACCTACCTTAGAGGGAAAGGTACTGGATGATCCCAAGTACAACTGTGCAACATCCATGGAAACTGTGAGCGATCGAAAGATTACTAAGACCGATGGAAAGAAGAACCTGTTCCAGGCTTTCGTAGAGGTTGCAAACGCAGATCCAAATGGTGGTTATGTACTGTACTTGTGGACAAAGGTTTTGAAAGACGGTACGGTGTCAAAAGAGCTCTATCCAAAATTGTCCTTTGTCAAGAAGTTTAAGCCCTGGGGCTGGATCATAGGAAGTGGTGTCTATATCGATGACATTCAACGATCTTTTGTAAAAGAGTTCTTAAACTACCTTTTAGTTACTATTCCAGCCTTTATTGGTCTCTCGATTTTGATCTTTTTCTTCAGTTCTTCGATTTCTAGATCGATCAAGGCACTTGCGAAAAGTGCAGTAGAATTTGGCAAAGGAGATTTGACTGTGAAGTTCGAAGCGAAAGGCAAAGACGAAGTAGCCCAGATGGCGCAGGCACTCGAACAGATGGCTGAGTCATTGAAAGAGTCAATGAAGGCAATAACAGAAGGTTCAAACCAGATACACGCTTCTGCAGAAAATCTTGCAAGCACAGCAGAAGAAGTCAGCGCTACGAGTGAAGAACTTGCCTCACAGATGGAAGAGGTGAACAAATCTGCACAGAACGCATCTGCATCGATACAAGAGGTAACCAGTGGTATAGAAGAAGTTGCAGCCAGTGCACAGAATGTATCAAAGTCTGCACAAGAATTGACAGAGAAAGCTTCACAGGTGAACAACGCAGCGAAAGAAGGGGAAAAGGCAGTACAGTCGATAGTACAGATAATCGCACAGACGAAGGAAAAGTCACAGCAGACAGAGAAGGCAGTCAAAGAACTGAGTGAGAGGGCAAAGAACATAGGAGAGATAGTACAGACGATAAACTCTATAGCAGAGCAGACGAATCTATTGGCGTTGAACGCGGCGATAGAGGCAGCGAGAGCAGGAGAAGCAGGAAGAGGCTTTGCTGTAGTAGCAGACGAGATAAGAAAGCTTGCAGAGGAGAGTAAAAAGGCAACAGACAAGATAGGGCAGATCTTGAATCAGATACAACAAGGGGCACAGCAGGCGAGTGTAGCGACGAACGAGACGGTGAATGTAGTAGAGAAGGCTG